>NZ_JAMSHA010000006.1:0-532382 GCF_025706525.1 Pseudomonas mercuritolerans | reverse complement strand
CTGCTGTCAACACCTCTTTTTCTCCGCTTTCGATCGAGAAGATCGAACCGTTAAAAGAGCCAAACATCACCGCTCTTTTAACTCCTTCCAGGCTTCGATGATCTGAAGCAAGCCGCTGCCGAAAACTACGTAACTCTTTGAATCTCAAGGAGTTTTCCGTTTCGACTGCGCCGGAAGTGGGGCGAATTATAGACCTCTGGAATCTGCCGTCAACACCTATTTTCATATTTCTGTCATATCGGTCAAAAAGCCCCGAAAACGCGAAGGCCGACCTATCAAGGTCGGCCTTCTGCATATCCAGCTACTTACAAGCTAGGGAATGCGAACTGCGAAGCTTCATGGCTCGCACGCTGCGGCCAGCGCTGGGTGATCGCCTTGCGACGAGTATAGAAGCGCACGCCGTCCGGACCATACGCATGCAGGTCGCCAAACAGCGAACGCTTCCAGCCGCCGAAGCTGTGATAAGCCACCGGCACCGGCAGCGGCACGTTGACGCCGACCATGCCGACTTCGATCTCATCGCAGAACAGCCGCGCCGCTTCGCCGTCACGGGTGAAGATGCAGGTGCCGTTGCCGTATTCGTGATCATTGATCAGTTGCATCGCCTCTTCCAGGCTGTTCACCCGCACCACGCACAGCACCGGCCCGAAGATCTCTTCTTTATAGATGCGCATCTCTGGAGTGACGTTGTCGAACAGGCAGCCACCGAGGAAGAAGCCTTCTTCATGCCCGGCCACGCTCAGACCACGACCATCGACCACCAGGGTCGCGCCCGCCGCCACACCGTCATCCACATAACCGCTGACCTTGTCACGCGCCTGACCGGTAACCAACGGCCCCATGTCCAGGCCGCAAGAAGTACCGGCACCGATTTTCAGCGCTTTGATCTGCGGAACCAGTTTCGCCACCAGCGCGTCCGCGACCTGATCGCCAACACACACGGCCACCGAGATCGCCATGCAGCGTTCGCCGCAGGAACCGTAGGCCGCGCCCATCAGTGCGCTGACCGCATTGTCGAGATCGGCATCCGGCATCAACACCGCGTGGTTCTTCGCGCCGCCCAGTGCCTGAACGCGTTTGCCGCGCTTGGTGCCTTCGGCGTAAATGTATTCGGCAATCGGCGTCGAACCGACGAAGCTCAGCGCTTTGACTTCCGGCGCTTCGATCAACGCGTCCACCGCCGTCTTGTCACCATGGACCACACTCATCACGCCTTTCGGCAGCCCGGCTTCCAGCAGCAGTTGAGCGATCAGCAGCGTCGAGCTTGGATCGCGCTCGGATGGCTTGAGGATGAAGCAATTGCCGCAGACGATCGCCAGCGGGTACATCCAAAGCGGCACCATGGCCGGGAAGTTGAACGGGGTGATACCGGCAACAATCCCCAGTGGCTGGAAGTCCGACCAGGCATCGATGTTCGGGCCGACGTTGCGGCTGTACTCGCCCTTGAGGATTTCCGGGGCGGCGCAGGCGAACTCGACGTTCTCGATACCGCGCTTCAATTCACCGGCAGCGTCTTCCAGGGTCTTGCCGTGCTCTTCGCTGATCAGCTGCGAGATGCGTGCTTCGTTTTGCTCCAGCAGTTGCTTGAAGCGGAACATCACTTGGGCGCGTTTGGCCGGTGGCGTGTTGCGCCAGGCCGGGAACGCAGCCTTGGCAGCATCGATGGCTTTCTGAATGGTGGCCTGACTGGCCAATGGCAGTTTGTGGATCGCCTGGCCGGTAGACGGGTTGAACACATCCACCGCGCGACCGTTCTCGGTCACCAGTTCGCCATTGATCAAATGCGGGATAACACTCATCGAACACTCCTGAATTCTTGTCCACGGGCACCCGCAAAGGAGCGCCCGTTTGTGTAGGTATATATAGAGGGAAAAATCAGTCGAGCTTGTTCAGCACTTCGCCGACCGCGTCGAACAGACGATCGAGGTCTTGCGGCTTGCTGTTGAAGGTTGGGCCGAACTGCAGGGTGTCGCCGCCGAAGCGCACGTAGAACCCGGCTTTCCACAAGGCCATGCCCGCTTCGAAAGGACGCACGATGGCATCACCGTCACGCCCGGCAATCTGGATCGCGCCGGCCAGGCCGTAGTTGCGGATGTCGATGACGTTCTTCGAGCCTTTCAGACCGTGCAACGCGTTTTCAAAATGCGGCGCGACTTCGGCGACGCTCTGCACCAGGTGTTCCTTTTGCAGCAGATCGAGTGCTGCGAGGCCGGCGGCACAAGCCACCGGGTGCGCCGAATAGGTGTAGCCATGGGGAAATTCCACGGCGTATTCCGGCGTCGGCTGGTTCATGAAAGTCTGGTAGATCTCGGAGCTGGCAATCACCGCGCCCATCGGGATCGCGCCGTTGGTGACTTGCTTGGCGATACACATCAGGTCTGGAGTCACGCCAAAGCTGTCGGCGCCAAACATCGAACCGGTGCGACCGAATCCGGTGATCACTTCGTCAAACACCAGCAGGATGTTGTGCTGATCGCAGATCTCGCGCAGACGCTTGAGGTAACCCTGCGGCGGAACCAATACCCCGGCAGAGCCGGCCATCGGCTCAACGAACACCGCAGCGATGTTGGAAGCGTCGTGCAGTTCGATCAACTTGAGCAGCTCATCGGCCAAAGCAATACCGCCCTGCTCCGGCATGCCACGGGAAAAGGCATTGCTCGCCAGCAACGTGTGCGGCAGGTGATCGACATCCATCATTGCCTGACCGAACAGCTTGCGGTTGCCGTTGACGCCGCCGAGGCTGGTGCCGGCGATGTTCACACCGTGGTAGCCACGGGCACGGCCGATCATTTTGGTCTTGGTCGCCTGACCTTTCAGGCGCCAATAGGCACGGACCATTTTCACTGCGGTATCGGCGCATTCGGAGCCGGAGTCGGTGAAGAACACGTGGTTCAGATTGCCCGGCGTCAGCTCGGTGATTTTCTCAGCCAGCTGGAAAGACAGAGGATGGCCGTACTGGAAGCCCGGCGAGTAATCGAGGGTGCCCAGTTGTTTGGAAACGGCTTCCTGAATTTCCTTGCGGGTGTGCCCGGCGCCGCAGGTCCACAGACCGGACAGCGAGTCGTAGATCTTGCGGCCCTTGTCATCGAACAGCCAACTGCCTTCGGCACCGACGATCAGACGCGGGTCGCGCTGAAAGTTGCGGTTGGCGGTGTACGGCATCCAGTGCGCGTCCAGCTTCAGTTGGCTGGCCAGTGGCGACGGCGCGTTTTCAGGCATGTTCATCGGGCAAAACCTCGCAGGGCATAAGCGTCAGGGAGATGGAAAGCGTTGTTGCAGCTAAATTGCCACGGCGATAAAGTCGGTGAAATCCAACTCTTCTAACCTTCAGTTAGATCATCGCTAAACAAAGAGAACAAAAAATGAGCAGCCGCCGCGCCGATCCACTGGCCCAGGTCAGTGATTTTGATATTCGCCTGCTGCGGATTTTTCGCAGTGTCGTGGAGTGTGGCGGCTTCTCCGCAGCGGAAACCGTGCTTGGCATCGGCCGCTCGGCGATCAGCCAGCAGATGAGCGATCTGGAGCAGCGCCTCGGCTTGCGCTTGTGTCAACGTGGCCGGGCCGGATTTTCCCTGACCGAGGAAGGTCGTGAGGTGTATCAATCAGCGCTGCAATTGTTGAGTGCGCTGGAAAGCTTCCGCACTGAGGTCAACGGTCTGCACCAACACCTGCGCGGCGAGCTGATCATCGGCCTGACCGATAACCTCGTCACCCTGCCGCACATGCGCATCACCCACGCCCTCGCGCAATTGAAGGAGCGCGGGCCGGATGTGCAGATCCAGATTCGCATGATTGCGCCGAACGAAGTCGAACAAGGTGTGCTCGACGGGCGCCTGCACGTTGGCGTGGTGCCGCAGGCCAGCGCCTTGTCGGGACTGGAATATCAGCCGTTGTATAGCGAGCGTTCGCTGCTGTATTGCGCGGTGGGTCATCCGCTGTTTTATGTCGACGACAAGCAACTCGATGATCAACGCCTCGACAGTCAGGACGCGATTGCGCCGACCTTTCGTTTGCCGGCAGAGATTCAGGCGCACTACCAAGCGCTCAACTGCACCGCCAGTGCCTCTGACCGTGAGGGCATGGCGTTTCTGATTCTGACCGGGCGCTACATCGGTTACCTGCCGGATCACTACGCCAATCTTTGGGTGCAGCAGGGGCGCTTGCGTGCGCTCAAGGCCGGCACGCGTTTTTACGATTTGAGTCTGGCATCGGTCACGCGCAAGGGGCGGCGCCCTCATTTGGTGCTGGAAAGCTTTTTGGAGAGTCTGGCGGCTACGCGCTGAAAGCAAGATCAAAAGATCGCAGCCTTCGGCAGCTCCTACCTTTGGGAGTCGTTGCTTCAGAAAGTTGAGCAAGTGGACAGTTTTTTGCAGAGAAAGGCTACTCGTCCTTCAACAAGAAGCCAAAGCCCATGCAGCCAGATTCCGATTCGTCCAGTGAACTGATCTACGGCCTCAACGACCGCCCCAAACCACTCGCCGCCATTCTCGCCGCACTGCAACATGTGCTCGCCAGTTTCGTTGGCATCATCACCCCGCCGCTGGTCATCGGCTCGGCGCTCGGGCTGACCGCGCATCTGCCGTACCTGATCAGCATGGCGCTGATGGTCTCGGGCGTCGGCACCTTTATCCAGGCGCGGCGACCGTTCGGCATTGGCGCGGGGATGATCTGTCTGCAAGGCACCAGTTTCGCGTTTCTCGGTGCGGTGCTGTCGGCCGGGTTTCTGGTCAAGCAGCGCGGCGGCAGCCCGGAAGATATTCTGGCGATGATTTTCGGCGTGTGCTTTTTCGGCGCAATCGTGCAGATCGTGCTCAGCCGTTTCATCGGTCAGTTGCGCCGAGTGGTCACACCGCTGGTGACCGGCATCGTCATCACGCTGATCGGCATCAGCCTGATCAAGGTCGGCATCACCGATCTGGGTGGCGGCTTCAACGCGCCGGACTTCGGCGCGCCGGGCAATCTGGCCTTGGGCGTGTTCGTGCTGCTGACGATCATTCTGCTCAACCGCTCGAATACGCCGTGGGTGCGACTGTCGGCGATCATCATCGGACTGGTGCTCGGCAGCCTCGCGGCGTGGTTCAGCGGGAAACTGGTCCCGCAGCCGTTGCCTGACTTGCCGCTGGTGAGTTTTCCTACGCCGTTCAAGTTCGGATTCAACTTCGACTGGACCGCTTTCCTGCCGGTCGCACTGATTTACCTGATCAGCACCATCGAAACCGTCGGCGACCTCACCGCCAATTGCATGCTCGCCCGCCAACCGATCAGCGGCCCTTCTTATATAAGCCGCTTGCGCGGTGGCGTGCTCGGTGATGGTGTCAGTTGCATGATCGCGGCGACCTTCAGCGCCTTCCCCAACACAACGTTCGCGCAGAACAACGGCGTGATCCAATTGACCGGCGTTGCCAGCCGCTACGTCGGCCTGTACATCGGCGCGATCCTGTTCTGCCTCGGCCTGTTCCCGATGATCGGTGCGGTGCTGCAACAGATTCCGAAACCGGTGCTGGGCGGCGCAACGCTGGTGATGTTCGGCGCAGTGGCGGCGGCGGGCGTGCGTATTCTCGCGCAGTCACCGCTGGACCGGCGCAGCATGTTGATCATCGCCACTTCGTTCGGCGTCGGCCTCGGCATCGCCGCGCAACCGAACCTGCTGCACCTGCTGCCGAAACTGGTGCAGAACCTGTTCGACTCGGCGATCACAAGCGGCGGGCTGACGGCAATCGTCCTGTGTCTGTTGTTGCCGGAAGGCAAAACCGCTGAGGCAAAAAGCCCCGCTTCATTGAACAAGATCGAACAGGCGTAACTGTTTTTCCGCGCAAGGACTTGTCGGATGCCTGTGGGTGCGCTATCAACGCAACTGGTTGCACCCACAGACAATCCCGGAAGTGCCTATGACCTTTGAAGTCCCAGCCCACGGCGGCAAACCCGCCAGCCGCATTCGTCAGAAGAACGAAGAGACCATTCTCAAAGCCGCCGAAGACGAGTTCGCCCGTCACGGGTTCAAAGGCACCAGCATGAACACCATCGCGCAGAATGCCGAGCTGCCCAAGGCCAACCTGCATTACTACTTCACCAACAAGCTCGGTTTGTATGTGGCGGTGCTGAGCAACATCATCGAGTTGTGGGACAGCACCTTCAACACCCTCACTGCCGAGGATGACCCGGCCGAAGCGCTGACCCGCTACATCCGCGCGAAGATGGAATTCTCCCGGCGCCAGCCACAGGCCTCGCGAATCTTTGCCATGGAAGTGATCAGCGGCGGCGAATGCCTGAGCGAATATTTCAATCAGGATTACCGCACCTGGTTCACCGGGCGCGCGGCGGTGTTTCAGGCATGGATCGATGCGGGCAAAATGGACCCGGTCGACCCGGTGCACCTGATTTTCCTGCTGTGGGGCAGTACCCAGCATTACGCCGACTTCGCCACGCAGATCTGCCGCGTCACCGGACGCAGCAAGTTGACCAAGCAGGACATGGAAGACGCCGGCAACAACCTGATCCGCATCATCCTCAAAGGCTGCGGCCTCACTCCTTCTCTATAAGACGTTTATGCCTTTCACCCTCAGCGGTTTTTGCGAATACCGCGAAGAGATTCGCAAAAGCCGCTTCATCACTCTGGCGACGCCGATCAGCAGCCCCGCCGATGCGCAGGCGTTTTTCGAGCAGCACAGCGATTTGAATGCCACGCACAATTGTTGGGCGTGGAAACTCGGCGCGCAATACCGCAGCACTGACGACGGCGAGCCGGGCGGCACTGCCGGGCGCCCTATTCTCGCGGCGATCGAAGCGCAGGATTGCGATCAGGTCGCAGTGCTGGTGATCCGCTGGTACGGCGGCATCCAACTGGGCACCGGTGGTTTGGCCCGCGCTTATGGCGGCGGCGCCAACAAGTGCCTGCAAGCGGCGGAAAAAATCGAGTTGATCAGCCGCGTGCCGCTGAGCTGCACCTGTGGTTTTGCCGAATTGGCGCTGGTGAAGTTGCGCGTGGCGGATCTGGGTGGGTTGGTGGTGGAGGAGAACTTCACGGCCAATGGCGTTGAATTGAAGCTGGCGGTGGGGGAAGCGCAGATCGAGTTGTTGCAGAGTCAGTTGGCTGATCTGAGCCGTGGGCGGATTTTGTTGCAGCGTTGAGAGTGGAAGATCAAAAGATCGCAGCCTTCGGCAGCTCCTACAGGGGGATCGCATTCCAATTGTAGGAGCTGCCGAAGGCTGCGATCTTTTTGGGGCATCACTCGTACTTTCATAAACTCACGACTTGCCCACACCTGCTGTGCACCCGACTGTGGATAACCTGAGCACACACCGCTGTAACCCTTCTGTCATGCGGCTTTGCGCGATTTGTTCAATTTTCGTTCAATTGACCCGATGAAAGGGAAATCCAGCGTAAAAACAAACAGTTACCATCGTTTATGACCATTAGAACAAAGCATCGCAGTGCTTATGCCCACCCTCGGCGCTTGCGCACAATTACTGTGGAGCAACCTGTGGATAAGCCGTTCATGACCGCCGCAGCCGCTGGATCTGTCTGGCTCTCAGGCAGTTGCTCGTTTTTTAACCAACTGCAAGCGGGCAAAACTGGAGCCTGTTCAATGGCTTTGCGCTGAATTGGTGCTTGATCCAAAGACAAAACGCCCGCCGATGCGCTGCTGTCGGCACTTGCGGACTGGCTCCGCAAGCGTTCCTGACTCAATGGCCAGGAAATTGCTTTATCCACAGGCACAACTCCAAGCCAGTCGAGCCTGTCATGTCCATCGCCCCTTCGCCACCGCGCCTGCAACTGCGCCAGATCAGCAAACGCTACCCCGGTTGTCTGGCCAACGACGCCATCGACCTGAGCATCGCGCCGGGGGAGATCCATGCCCTGCTCGGTGAAAACGGCGCGGGCAAAAGTACGTTGATGAAGATCATTTACGGGGTCACCCAGTGCGACAGCGGTGAAATGCTCTGGCAGGGGCAGCGCGTGCAGATGCGCAATCCGGCGCAGGCGCGGCAGTTGGGCATTGGCATGGTGTTCCAGCATTTCTCGCTGTTCGAAACCCTCAGCGTGGCGCAGAACATTGCCCTGGCGATGGGCGCGGCGGCCGGCACGCCGAAGCAACTGGAGCCGAAGATTCGCGAAGTCTCGCGGCGTTACGGCATGGCGCTGGAACCGGAGCGACTTGTCCACAGCCTGTCGATCGGCGAGCGCCAGCGGGTGGAAATCATCCGTTGCCTGATGCAGGACATCCGCCTGCTGATTCTCGACGAGCCGACCTCGGTGCTGACGCCGCAAGAGGCGGACGAATTGTTCATCACCCTGCGACGGCTTGCCGACGAGGGCTGCAGCATTCTGTTTATCAGCCACAAGCTCGGTGAAGTGCGCGCCTTGTGCCACAGCGCCACGGTGCTGCGCGGCGGTCGGGTTGCCGGGCATTGCCTGCCGGCGCAATGTACGGATCAGCAACTGGCACAACTGATGGTCGGCGAAGCGGCGGGATTGATTGGCGAGTACCCGAAGGTCAGCGGTGGCGCGGCGTTTTTGCAGGTGCAGGGTTTGAGCTGGCACAACCCGGACCCTTTTGGTTGCTCGCTGACAGACATCGACCTGCAAGTGCGCAGTGGTGAAATCGTCGGCATCGCCGGGGTCGCGGGCAATGGTCAGGATGAGTTGCTCGCCCTGCTCAGTGGCGAACAAACCTTGCCCCGGGCGCAAGCGGCGACCCTTCGCTTCGCAGAGAAAAACGTTGCCGATCTGCGCCCGGACGCGCGGCGCAAACTCGGTCTGGCCTTCGTGCCGGCCGAACGCCTTGGCCACGGCGCGGTGCCGGAGTTGAGTCTGGCCGATAACGCCCTGCTCAGTGCTTTTCAGCAAGGACTGGTCAGCCACGGATTGATCCAACGCGGCAAAGTCGAAGCTCTCGCGCAGCAGATCATCCAGCGTTTCGGCGTGAAGACCCCGGACACGCAAACCGCTGCGCGCAGCCTGTCCGGCGGCAACTTGCAGAAATTCATCCTCGGCCGGGAAATTCTTCAGCAACCGAAACTGCTGATCGCCGCGCACCCGACCTGGGGCGTCGACGTTGGCGCCGCCGCGACCATCCATCGCGCCTTGATCGCGCTGCGCGATGCCGGCGCGGCGATTCTGGTGATTTCCGAAGACCTCGATGAGCTGTTCCAGATCAGCGATCGTCTCGGCGCGCTGTGCGGCGGGCGTCTGTCGGCACTGCAAGACACCGGCCTTACACAACTGAGCGATGTCGGCGCGTGGATGGCCGGCCAGTTCGATCACTCACCTCGCGCCGCCTCGGTTTAACGGAGTTTCAACCATGCTGCTTTCTCTCGAACCCCGTGGCCAGCAATCGCGCTTGATGCTGTGGTGCTCGCCGTTATTGGCGGCGGCGCTGACCCTCGGCTGCGGCTCGCTGTTGTTCATCGCGCTGGGCCACGACCCACTGCAAACCTTGCACACGCTGCTGATCGCGCCCGTCAGCGATTTGTATGGCGTGTCTGAATTGCTGGTCAAGGCGCTGCCGATTCTACTCTGCGCACTCGGCCTGGCCGTGGCCTATCAGGCGCGGATCTGGAACATCGGCGCCGAAGGCCAACTTCTACTTGGCGCCTTGGCCGGCAGTGCTCTGGCAGTGAACGTTATCGACATGCAAAGTCGCTGGGCGCTGGTGCTGATTCTGCTGACCGGGACGCTGGCGGGCGCCGCATGGGCCGGGCTCACCGCATGGCTGCGCACGCGCTTCAACGCCAACGAAATCCTCACCAGCATCATGCTCAACTACATCGCGCTGAACCTGCTGCTGTTCTGCGTGCACGGGCCGTTGAAGGATCCGGCGGGCTTCAATTTCCCCGAGTCGGCGATGTTCGGCGACGCTAGTCGTTTGCCGCTGCTGCTGGAGGACGGCCGCGTGCATGCCGGGGTGTATTTCGCCTTGCTCGCGCTGGTTGCAGTGTGGGTGTTGTTGCAGAAAAGCTTTATCGGCTTCCAGATCAAAGTGCTCGGGCTGGACAAGCGAGCGGCAGGTTTTGTCGGCTTTCGCGAGAAGCGCCTGATCTGGCTGGCGCTGTTGATCAGCGGCGGTCTGGCCGGACTCGCCGGGGTCTGCGAAGTGACCGGGCCGATCGGCCAACTGGTGCCCCAAGTGTCGCCGGGCTATGGCTACGCGGCGATCACCGTGGCGTTCCTCGGACGGTTGAATCCGCTCGGCATTCTGTTCTCCAGTCTGCTCATGGCATTGCTGTACATCGGCGGCGAGAGCGCGCAGATGTCGCTCAACCTGCCGCAGGCAATCACCCAGTTATTCCAGGGCATGATGCTGTTTTTCCTGCTCGCCTGTGACGTGCTGATTCTCTATCGGCCACGCCTGAAACTGCGCTGGACCCGGCGCGCCTCGACCCCTGCCGTAACCGCCGGAGCGCTGTGATGGATATCGATCTGCTGAGCAATATTTTCTATGCCATGGTCCGCTGCGGCACGCCGCTGCTGCTGGTGGCATTGGGTGAGTTGATCTGCGAGAAAAGCGGCGTCCTCAACCTCGGCCAGGAAGGCATGATGCTGTTCGGTGCGGTGATCGGTTTTATCGTCGCGCTGAACAGCGGCCACCTGTGGCTGGGTGTGCTGCTGGCGATGTTGGCCGGGATGTTGTTGTCGTCACTGTTTGCCCTGGTCGCGCTGGTGTTCAACGCCAATCAGGTGGCCACCGGTTTGGCGCTGACGATCTTCGGCGTGGGCCTGTCGACATTTGTCGGCGCGGCTTGGGTGGGTAAGCCGCTGGCGGGTTTCGAGCCTTTGGCGATTCCGTATCTGAGTGAGATCCCGCTGATCGGGCGGATGCTGTTTGCCCAGGATCTGCTGGTGTATCTGTCGTTTGCGCTGTTTGCGCTGGTGGCGTGGGTGATCGTCAAAAGTCGTGTCGGCCTGATCATTCAAGCGGTCGGTGAAAACCCGGATGCGGCCAGCGCCATGGGCTTGCCGGTGCTGACCGTACGCACCTTGGCGGTGTTGTTCGGCGGAGCAATGGCCGGGCTGGCCGGGGCGTATCTGTCGCTGGCCTACACGCCGATGTGGGCGGAAAACATGACCGCAGGGCGCGGCTGGATTGCCCTGGCGCTGGTGGTGTTTGCCAGTTGGCGGGTGTGGCGGTTGTTGCTTGGGGCATATCTGTTCGGCCTCGCCAGCATCCTGCATTTGGTGGCGCAGGGGCTGGGGCTGGCGATTCCTTCAAGCCTGCTGGCGATGCTGCCGTATGTGGCGACGATTTTGGTGCTGGTGCTGCTGTCCCGCGATGCCGTGCGCACGCGGTTGTATGCGCCGGTTTCGTTGGGGCAGCCGTGGCAATCGGGACACTGATCGTTGTCAGAGCGGGCCTCTTCGCGAGCAGGCTCGCTCCCACAGGGGATCTGAGTGAACGCGGGCAAATGTGGGAGCGAGCCTGCTCGCGAAGGCGTCCGCACCGGCAACACCTGGACCACGACCCACAACTATTTCTGATCAAACACCCTCGAGAAACTCAAGAAGCCTGGAGTATGCTCCGGGGTCAAAGCCTGTTTTCGCCAAGCGCTGCAACTGTGGCGCGGTCAGGCGTGTCCATTGAATCCTGAATGCTGACTTTCAAGGAAACCCATCATGTCTCAGGCAAAAAACGCACTGATCATCGGCGCCTCCCGCGGCTTGGGCCTCGGTCTGGTGAAGACTCTGCTGGGCGATGGCTGGCAGGTCACCGCGACGGTGCGCAATCCGCAGAAGGCCGAGGCGCTGCAAGCGCTGGGTGACGTGCGCATCGAGAAGCTCGACATGGACGATCAGCAAGCGGTGATCGCTCTGAGCCAGAAACTCAAGGGCGAAACCTTCGATCTGTTGTTCGTCAACGCCGGGGTCAAAGGCCCGGAAGTACAGACCCCGGGCGGCGCGACCCTGGCCGAGGTCGGGCAACTGTTTTTCACCAACGCGGTGGCGCCGATCAATCTGGCTCAGCGTTTCGTCGGGCAGATCCGCGACGGCAGCGGCGTGCTGGCGTTCATGAGCTCGGTGCTCGGCAGCGTGACCATACCGGATGCGCCGGAACTGGCGCTGTACAAGGCGAGCAAGGCAGCGCTGAATTCGATGACCAACAGTTTTGTCACGCAACTGGGTGAACAGAAACTCACCGTACTGTCGTTGCACCCGGGCTGGGTGAAGACCGACATGGGCGGCGAAGGTGCTGACCTGGACGTCGAGACCAGCACCCGCGGGCTGATCGATCAGGTCACTGCATTCACCGGCAAGGGCGGGCATCACTTCGTCAATTACAAGGGTGAAACGATTGCCTGGTAAGCACTGAAAATCCCGATGTGGGAGCGAGCCTGCTCGCGAATACGATCTGTCAGGTAAATCTGTATCGACTGACATGACGCCTTCGCGAGCAGGCTCGCTCCCACAGGGGGATGATGGTGAATGGTCGGGTGGCGCTTGCCCGGCGCTGCGATTTGTTTGAAACTGCGCGCCTCGTCCTTCGCGGCGACCCTGGATCAGCAGACAGGGCAACACTGAGCTGGCAACCCTGAACCCAACTTTCAGAGGAGCCGGCCACAATGCCTGCGACCCGTACCTGGTTAAAAAATCCCCTCGCCATTTTCACCTCCAACGAGCTTGATGCCCGTGGCGGTCTAGTCGTGCAAGACGGTGTCATCGTCGAAGTCCTCGCTGCCGGTCAGCAGCCGTCGGCGCCGTGCAATGAAGTGTTCGATGCCCGCGAGCATGTGGTCCTGCCGGGCCTGATCAACACTCACCATCACTTCTATCAAACCCTGACCCGCGCCTGGGCGCCGGTGGTCAATCAGCCGCTGTTCCCGTGGCTGAAAACCCTGTACCCGGTATGGGCGCGGCTGACCCCGGAAAAACTCGCCCTCGCCACCAGAGTGGCGCTGGCCGAATTGCTGCTCTCGGGTTGCACCACCGCTGCCGACCATCACTATCTGTTCCCGGACGGTCTGGAAAACGCCATCGACGTGCAGGTCGAAACGGTGCGTGAACTGGGTATGCGCGCCATGCTCACGCGCGGCTCGATGAGCCTTGGCGAGAAGGACGGCGGCCTGCCTCCGCAACAAACGGTGCAGGAAGGTCAGGTGATTCTCGACGACAGCCAGCGGCTGATTCACGAGTACCACGAGCGTGGCGACGGCGCGCAGATCCAGATTGCCCTGGCGCCGTGTTCGCCATTTTCGGTGACTCCGGAAATCATGTCGGCCAGCGCTGATCTGGCGAACAAGCTCGATGTGCGTCTGCACACCCACCTCGCTGAAACCCTCGATGAGGAAGACTTCTGCCTGCAGCGCTTCGGCCTGCGCACGGTTGATTATCTGGACAGCGTCGGCTGGCTCGGCCCACGTACCTGGCTGGCCCACGGCATCCATTTCAACCCCGACGAAATCGCCCGCCTCGGCCAGGCCGGTACCGGCATCTGCCACTGCCCAAGCTCGAACATGCGCCTGGCGTCCGGCATCTGCCCGAGCATCGAGCTGACCGACGCCGGCGCGCTGTTCGGCCTTGGCGTCGACGGTTCGGCGTCCAACGATGCCTCGAACATGATCCTCGAAGCGCGTCAGGCCCTGTACATCCAGCGCCTGCGCTACGGCGCCGAAAAGATCACCCCGGAGCGCGTGCTGGGCTGGGCGACCAAGGGTTCGGCGAGCCTTTTGGGCCGCACCGACATTGGCGAAATTGCCGTCGGCAAACAGGCGGATCTCGCGTTGTTCAAGCTCGATGAACTGCGCTTCTCCGGTAGCCATGATCCGATTTCGGCGCTGTTGTTGTGCGGCGCGGATCGGGCGGATCGAGTGATGATTGGCGGCAAGTGGCGTGTGGTTGGTGGTCAGGTTGAAGGGTTGGATCTGAAAGGTTTGATCGCCGATCACAGTCAAGCCGCTCGCCAACTGATCGCCGGGACCTGACTCACCGCCGTTCAAAACTGTGGGAGCGAGCCTGCTCGCGAAGAAGGAGTGTCAGACAACATGTTTGTTGGATGACACACCGTTTTCGCGAGCAGGCTCGCTCCCACATGGGTATCTGTCAGCCCTAAAGGCCCAGTAGCGACAGCATGATGAACGTGGCAAACAGTACAAAGTGCGTCATCCCCTCAATGGCGTTGGTCTCGCCGTCATTGAGGTTGATCGCGCTGACGATCAGGGTGATGAAGATCATCACCGTTTGCACTGGGGTCATCGCCATTTGAAACGGCTGGCCGGTGTACAGCGCCATCGCTTCCATCACCGGTACGGTCAGAATCACCGTCGACAGTGACGCGCCCATCGCAATGTTGACCACCGACTGCATGCGATTGGCCAGTGCCGCACGCAGTGCGGTGAGAATCTCCGGCGCGGCGGAAATCGCTGCCACCAGAATCGCCGTGATCACCGGCGGCGCGCCCGTGCCTTCCAGGCCCAGATCGAGAGTCTTGGACATCACCTCGGCCAGTGCGCCGATGATCACTACCCCCGACACCAGAATGCCGATCGACAGCGCCAGGCTTACCGGCTTCGGCTCCTGCTCGACCGGCTCCTTCTTGCGCCGTTTGTCCGGATAGCTGTAGCTGAAAAAGTAACTGTGCGGGCCGACCTGCATGCGCAGGAACAGCGCGTAGAGCACCATCATCGCGCCAATGGTGAACGCCGAATACATCTTCCAGTTGGCCTCGGGAATGAACTCCGGGACCACCATCGACACGCCCATCGCAGTGAGGATCATCACGCTGTAGCTGCGCGCCGAGTCGTCGTTGTAGGACTGCTCGCCGTGTTTGATCCCGCCCATCAGTGCGGCGAGGCCGAGGATGCCGTTGATGTCGAGCATGACCGCTGAATAGATCGTGTCGCGCACCAGCGTCGCCGAGGCTTCGTTGCTCATCATGATCGCCAGGATCACCACTTCGACCAGCACCGCCGACAATGTCAGGATCATCGTCCCGTAGGGATCGCCGACCTTTTCCGCGAGCAATTCGGCGTGATGGGCGACGCGCATCGAAGCGGCGACGATAAAGGCGATCAGCAGCAGGCCGCCGCCCAGCGCGACGATCTGGCCGCTGTGCAGCATCCAATGTTCCAGTGGATAAGCGACGCACGCGGCAAGGACTGCCAGCAGCAGGAAGCTTTCTTGTTTGAGGATCGAGAGCATGACGGGCCTTTTGCCGAAAAGAGCTGATGAAGCTACTGACTGCCGCGCGGCGCTAACGTTTCGTTACATCTTTGCGCACCACGCGATGGCAGCTGGATTCAGGCATGCACTTTTATTGGCCTTGCCGGCCTCTTCGCGAGCAGGCTCGCTCCCACATTGAAATGCGTCCCTGTGGGAGCGAGCCTGCTCGCGAAGGCCGCGCCGCGTTTTCAAATGTGTTTGTTGTCCTGTTGGTCAGCAATTTGCATTGGCCCTGGGCACACACAACAAAATGGAGTTCGGGTTCATGCCAATACGTCCGCTGCACAAACTGCTGTACGCCGCCATCGGTCTGGGAATCAGCCTGAGCGCCAGCGCTGCCGATCCGCTGAAGGTCGGTTTCGTCTACATCGGCCCGATCGGTGACCACGGCTGGACGTATCAGCACGAACAGGGGCGCAAGGCCCTGGCGGAAAAACTCGGCACGCAGATCACCACCAACTACGTGGAAAACGTCGCCGAGGGCGCTGACGCCGAGCGGGTGATCCGCAACATGGCCAAGGACAAATACGACCTGATCTTCACCACGTCTTTCGGCTACATGAACCCGACAGTGAAAGTCGCCAAGCAATTCCCCAAGGTCACTTTCGAACACGCAACCGGCTACAAGCAGGACAAGAACCTCGGCACCTACCTGGCGCGCACTTACGAGGGCCGTTACGTCGGCGGTTTCCTCGCGGCGAAGATGACCAAGACCAAGAAGATCGGCTACGTCGCCTCGTTCCCGATTCCGGAAGTGATCCGCGACATCAACGCCATCCAGTTGGCCTTGAACAAGTACAACCCTGGCACCGAAATCAAAGTGGTGTGGGTCAACTCCTGGTTCGATCCGGGTAAGGAAGCCGACGCCGCCAACGCGCTGATCGATCAAGGTGTCGACGTGGTGTTCCAGCACACCGACAGCCCGGCGCCGATTCAGGCTGCCGAACGGCGCGGCGTGTATGCCGTGGGCTATGCCTCGGACATGGCCCACTTCGGCCCCAAAGCGGTGCTGACCTCGATCGTCAACGACTGGGCGCCACACTATATTCAAGCGACGCAGAGCGTGATCGACCACACCTGGAAATCCCAGGATTACTGGGGCGGGTTGAAGGAAGGCACGGTGGAACTGCCGATCAGCGATCTGGTGCCGGCGCCGGTGAAAGCCGAAGCCGAGCAGTTGATCGCCGACATCAAGAGCGGCGCATTGCAGCCGTTTACCGGGCCGATCAAGGATCAGGCCGGTGTGGAAAAAATCCCCGCGGGCGTGAGCGCGACCAATGCGGAACTGGCTTCGATGAATTATTACGTTGAGGGCATGAAGGCCGAGATGCCGAAGTAGTCCCCCGATTCACCACACAGAACCCTGTGGGAGCGAGCCTGCTCGCGAAAGCGGTGTGTCATTAAACAAAAATGTTGTCTGACACTCCCTCTTCGCGAGCAGGCTCGCTCCCACATTGGAAACACAGCGTATTCAAGGATTGTGTATGGATCAGCTTCCGATCATTGATATCAGCCCGCTCTATAGCGACGACGAAAACGCCTGGCCTGCGGTGGCCGAACAAATCGACCAAGCCTGTCGCGAATGGGGTTTTTTCTACATCAAGGGCCATCCGATCTCGGCGCAGCGCATCGACGCCCTGCTCGATCACGCCCAGCGCTTCTTTGCCTTGCCCGCCGCAGAAAAACTCAAGATCGACATCACCCAGACCCGCCATCATCGCGGCTACGGTGCGATCGCCACCGAGCAGTTGGACCCGGACAAACCCAGCGATCTGAAAGAAACCTTCGACATGGGCCTGCACCTGCCGAACGAGCATCCCGAGGTGCTCGCGGAAAAACCCTTGCGCGGCCCCAATCGGCATCCGGCGCAACCCGGCTGGGAAGCCCTGATGGAGCAGCATTACCTCGACATGCAGGCGCTGGCGCAAACCCTGTTGCGGGCGATGACCATTGCGCTGGGCATCGAGCGCGACTTCTTCGATTCGCGCTTTGTCGACCCGGTCAGCGTGTTGCGCATGATCCATTATCCGCCGCGTCACACCGCCAGCTCCGCCGAGCAACAAGGTGCCGGGGCCCATACCGATTACGGCTGCATCACCCTGCTCTATCAGGACAGCGCCGGCGGTTTGCAGGTGAAGAACGTCAATGGTGAATGGATCGACGCGCCACCGATTGACGGCACGTTCGTGGTCAACCTAGGCGACATGATGGCGCGCTGGAGCAACGACCGTTATCGCTCGACGCCGCACCGGGTGATCAGCCCGCTGGGTGTGGATCGCTATTCGATGCCGTTCTTCGCCGAACCGCACCCGGACACGCGCATCGAATGCCTGCCCGGTTGCCAGGACGCACAGCACCCGGCGAAATATCCGACCACCACCTGTGCGCAATTCCTGCTGTCGCGCTTCGCCGATACCTATGCCTATCGTCGCGAGCAAGAGGCGGTTTGATCGATCACCTGGTCAGGTTTTGCCAATTGTTGCGGCCAGCCTCTGTAGAATGCCGGCATTGCACCTGATGAGAAAAGACTATGTACGACTGGCTCAACGCCCTGCCCAAAGCCGAACTGCACCTGCATCTGGAAGGTTCGCTGGAGCCTGAACTGCTGTTCGCCCTGGCCGAACGCAACAAGATCGCCCTGCCGTGGAGCGACGTCGAAACCCTGCGCAAGGCCTACGCCTTCAACAATCTGCAGGAATTTCTCGACCTGTATTACCAGGGCGCCGATGTGCTGCGCACCTCGCAGGATTTCTACGACCTGACCTGGGCCTACCTGCTGCGCTGCAAAGCACAGAACGTGATTCATACCGAACCGTTCTTCGATCCGCAGACTCACACCGACCGGGGCATCCCGTTCGAAGTGGTGCTCAACGGCATCGCCGCCGCCCTCAAGGATGGCGAGACGCAACTGGGCATCAGCAGCGGTTTGATCCTCAGCTTCCTGCGCCACCTCAGCGAAGACGAAGCGCAGAAAACCCTCGATCAGGCGCTGCCGTTCCGTGATGCGTTTGTCGCGGTCGGGCTCGACAGTTCCGAGATGGGCCATCCGCCGAGCAAGTTCAAACGTGTCTTCGATCGCGCCCGCGACGAAGGCTTCCTCACCGTCGCCCACGCCGGTGAAGAAGGCCCGCCGGAGTACATCTGGGAAGCCATCGACCTGCTGAAAATCCAGCGCATCGACCATGGCGTGCGCGCCATCGAAGACGAGCGCCTGATGCAGCGGATCATCGACGAGCAGATTCCGCTGACCGTGTGCCCGCTGTCGAACACCAAGCTCTGCGTGTTCGATCACATGTCGCAGCACAACATCCTCGACATGCTCGAGCGCGGCGTGAAGGTCACGGTGAACTCCGATGACCCGGCGTATTTCGGCGGGTACGTGACCGAGAACTTCCATGCGCTGCACGAGCATCTGGGGATGACCCAGGATCAGGCCAAGCGCCTGGCGCAGAACAGCCTGGATGCGCGGTTGGTGAAACCGTAAGCAACACCGCAAAACCAATGTGGGAGCGAGCCTGCTCGCGAAGAGGGAGAGTCAGTCAACATTTTCGTTGAATGAAACACCGCTTTCGCGAGCAGGCTCGCTCCCACATTCATATCGATGTTCACTCGGTAAGCTCTTCCAAGGTCTTGCCCCGCGTCTCCATCCCGAACAGCCACACCACGCCCGCCGCTATCGCAAAGCACGCCGCGCCCAGCGCGAACACCCCGCCCTGCCCGGTAATCGGGAACACCAGCCCAGTCACCAGTGGCCCGAGCAGTGAGCCGACGCGGCCGATCGCCGAGGCGAATCCCGAGCCGGTTGCCCGTGCCGAAGTCGGGTACAGCTCCGGCGTGTAGGTGTAGAGCACCGCCCACATGCCGAACAGGAAAAACTGCATCAACAATCCGGTACCGATCAGCAGCGCCACGTTGCCGCCGAACACCGCGCTCTGCCCATACAGAAACGCCATCACCCCGCCGCCGAGCAGGGTGACGATGCACACCGGTTTGCGCCCCCAACGCTCGACCAGCCACGCCGCCATGAGGAAGCCGGGAATCCCGCCGAGCGAGATCAGCACGGTGTAATACACCGATTGCGTCACGGCGAAACCCGACTGTTGCAGCAATGCGCTGAGCCAGGAAGTCAGCCCGTAGAACCCCAGCAATGCGAAGAACCACAGGCTCCAGATCATCGTCGTGCGCTGGCGATATTGCGGCGACCAGATCTGCTTGAGTGCCGAGAAGAAATTGCCCGGTGGCGTCACCGTGCGTGGCAAACGAACCGGTTCCGGTAACGCCGCACCGCCCAGCGAAGCACGCACCCGCGCTTCAATGCCGTTCAACACTTTGTCCGCGTCGGCGTCGCGCCCGGCCTGTTCCAGCCATCGCGGTGACTCAGGGATGAAAAAGCGGATCGCCAGGACAAATACCGCAGGCACCGCCAGTACCAGGAAGATATCGCGCCAGCCAATCAGCGGCAGCAGGAAGTACGAGAGCACGCCCGCCGCGACAAACCCCAGCGGCCAGAAGCCGTCCATCAGGGCGATGTAGCGCCCGCGTCGTTGCGCCGGAATCAATTCCGACAGCATCGACTGTGCGATGGGAAACTCCATGCCCATGCCGATCCCCAGCAGGATGCGGAACAGCGTCAATGTCTCCACCGTCTGCGCTGTCGAACAGAGGTAACTGGCCACGCCCCACAACACGATGCTCCACTGAAACACCGGTTTGCGCCCGAAGCGGTCGGCGAGCATCCCTGACAACGACGCCCCCAGCACCATGCCGAAAAAGCTTGAGCTGGCGAGCAGGCCGGCTTGCGCACTGCTCAGGCCGAACTCGGCTTTGATCGAGCCGAGCAGGAACGTCATCATCGCCAGATCCATGGAATCGAAGAAAAACGCCAGCGCAATGATGATGAAAATGACGCGGTGATAACCACTGAGCGGTAGCCGTTCCAGGCGCTCAGCCGCACTGAAGTGTTGTGTATTCATGTTGCGCTCCCCCATCCGAAAAATTCCCCGGATCGAGTGTGCGTGATGGTCATTCGGAGGTCGTACTGGATGCGACCTGTTCACAGTCGTGCGCGACGCTGCCCGCCAGCTCATTGCAGAGCAGCGCTCTAGAATGCTGTTTCCAGCTCGGTTTCCTTGGCAAAGCGATGGATTTCGCGCTGACCGGTGGCGGTCAACTGCAAGGCGCGGGAATCGTTGGGCAAGGTCAGCCAGCCGGACTGCATGAACAACTGCAACAGCGCCGCACCCAGTGAGCCGCCCATGTGCGGACGACGCTCGCTCCAGTCCGGGCAGGCGCAGGCGACCTGCACGTTGCGGTGGGCCAGGGCCTGGATGAACACACCGCGCTGCGCCAGTTGGGTGGAACCCTTGTGCGTCACCACCACCCGCTGTTCAAGCTGTTCGATCCAGCCGGCATCGAGCAGGCGCTGATACAGGTCGGCCGCCAGGGTGCCGCCCAGATGGTCGTCGCAGAACCGCGCGCGCAACAGCGAAGACGGCGCCGCCTGCGGCCTGACCATCGGCGTGGTGCGTTTCAGCGCAGCGGGCACTTGCCGTGGCGCGCTGGCAATGGTGGCGCTGGCCAAAGCTTCGATCGCCGCGCCGATTTCCGGCGCTGCCAGGCGAAAGAAGCGTTTGCGCCCACGCATTTCGACGTTCAACAGACCCCCTGCGGACAGTCGCCCCAGATGCGCACTGGCCGACGACGGCGAGAGCCCGGCCAGCAGCGCCAGCTCTTCGGCTTGCCGCGCCGAGCCATCCATCAACGCCCACATCATCGCGCTGCGCTTGGGGTCGGCCAGCAATGTCGCGATCTGGCTGATGCACGGTGCATGTTCCATATGTTCACTCCCTGTTGAATCGTATCGTCTACCGCTCGGAGACATCTTGGCCGCTTATAGGGCATCGGCCAACACGCGAAAATCGCCCGGGATCGGTGGCAAGGGATGCCACCGACACCAGCTGCTCCGGCACACAACCTGGCAGCAGAAGTAGCAACCGTCACCAAAAGCCGGCAACGCGTTACGGGGTCTGCGCGCCGGGTGTCAGTGCAGGCATGAGGCGGGCGCTAGTATAAGCGGGTTAAGCCAGACGTCCTGCGCCTGGGCCTGCGCAGGTGGCGATTGTTCCTGACAGAAATTTCTCTATTTGCCTGCGACTAATGATCGACTTTGAGAAAAGCGGGAAATTGACTACTCAATTCGGCGCAACGACTGGCGAGCATCTCCCTCAGCAGGTTCACCGGCTTACTCAATTGTGCGCGATGGGCGCACAACAGATTCAGCGGTGCGCGCTCACACAGCAGTTCCGGCATCAGCACCTTGAGGCGCCCGGCGAGCACATCGGTGCCGACGTCCAGCCAGGATTTGTAGGCAATGCCGGCACCGGCCAACGCCCATAGCCGCACGACGTCGGCGTCATCGCTGAAGCGGTCGCCACTCACGGTCAGGCCGACTTCGCGCTTGCCATCGTGAAAACTCCAGTGGTCGTGGACGCGGCTGCCGAGCATGTACAAAAGGCAGTTGTGCTGGGCCAGTTGCTCGAGCTGGCGCGGCTCGCCATGCCGGGCCAGATAGTCAGGAGATGCGCACAACACGCGGCGATTGTGCGGTGCGATGGGCAAGGCGATCAGGCTGGAGTCCTCCGGCTCGCCATAGCGCAGGGCGATGTCCACCGGCTGCCGGAACAGGTCGGCGATGCGGTCGCCAAGCAGCAGGCGCACCGTCAGCTTAGGGTGCTCACGCTGAAACGCGTCGAGCCACGGCAGCAGCAGATTGCGCCCGAAATCCGAAGGCGCCGACAGTTGCAAAATCCCGCTGACCTGATCCTGACCGCTGGCGAGCAGTCGACGCCCCTCGTCGAGATTGCTCAGGGCGGCGCGGGCATATTCGAGGAAGCCTTCGCCCTCGGCGGTGAGGCGCAGGCTGCGGGTCGACCGCGCCAGCAGCCGCGCACCGAGTTGCTGCTCGATGCGCTTCAAGGCCGCGCTGGCCACCGCCGCAGACATGTCCATCACCCGTGCCGCCGCCGACAGGCTGCCCAGATCCGCCGCGCGGACAAACAACTGCAAATCATCAAAACGCAGCATGCGCAGCCTCGATTATCAAAAAAATATTGAAAGAGACTGCTCTTTTAGCCGGTTTTATCGCGCAGAGAAATAGCCAATGATGGCCTCCGACAAATTCATCCCGATTCTCTGGAGTCCGCGCATGTCACAGCCCTTTACCGCTATTGCTACTCTGACCGCCAAGCCCGGCCAGCAGGACGTTCTCGAACAGGCGCTGCGTGCCCTTGTCGAACCGAGCCGCGCCGAGCCGGGTTGTGGCCAGTATGACCTGCACCGCGACCTTGCCGATCCACAGGTTTTTTATGTCATCGAACAGTGGGCCAGTGACGAGATTCTTGAGGCGCACAACGCCAGCGCGCATTTTCAGAAGTTTCAGGCCAGCGCCGGCCACACCATCGAACACTTCCAGCTCAAGCGTCTCGGCGCGATTGCCTGATTACTCCTTCTATCAACTGTACGGAGCCACTTATGAAAGCCATTGCCTATTACGCGTCCCTGCCGATCAGCGACGCCAAGTCCCTGCAAGACATTGAACTGCCAGAACCGGTCGCCGGCCCGCGCGACCTCTTGGTGGAAGTCAAAGCCATCTCGGTCAACCCGGTCGACACCAAAGTGCGGCAGAACGTGGCGCCGGAAAACGGCGCGGCGAAAGTGCTGGGCTGGGACGTTGCCGGTGTGGTCAAGGCGGTCGGCAGCGACGTCACCCTGTTCAAGGCGGGCGACAAGGTGTTTTACGCCGGTTCGATTGCCCGGGCTGGTGGCAACAGCGAGTTGCACGTGGTCGATGAGCGCATCGTCGGCCACATGCCCAAGTCCCTCGGTTTTGCCGAAGCCGCTGCGCTGCCGCTGACTGCGATCACTGCGTGGGAATTGCTTTTCGAGCGCCTGCAAATCAGCGAAGGCAGCAATGATCAAGGCCAGAGCCTGCTGATCGTTGGTGCGGCGGGCGGCGTGGGTTCGATCCTGACCCAATTGGCCAAACAGTTGACCGGTCTGAAAGTGATCGGCACCGCTTCGCGCCCACAAACCCGTGACTGGGTCAGTGAACTCGGTGCCGATCTGGTCATCGATCACAGCCAGCCGCTGAGCGAAGAATTGAAGCGCGCCGGCATCGCCAGCGTGACCCACGTCGCCAGTCTCACCCAGACCGATCAGCATCTGGCGCAACTGGTCGAAGCCCTCGCACCGCAAGGCAAGCTGGCGCTGATCGACGATCCGAAGTCCCTCGACATCAGCCTGCTCAAGCGCAAGAGCCTGTCGCTGCACTGGGAGTTCATGTACACCCGCTCGCTGTTCGAAACGCCGGACATGATCGAACAGCACAAGCTGCTCAACCGCGTCGCAGAGCTGATTGACGCCGGCACTTTGAAAACGACTTTGGGCGAGCACTTCGGCGCGATCAACGCCGCCAACCTGCGCCGCGCCCATGAGCTGCTGGAAAGCGGCAAGGCCAAGGGGAAAATTGTTTTAGAAGGTTTCTAAAAAAATAAAGCCTCGCAAACGCTCGTGATGCCAGAGCGGTTGCGGGGCTTTTTGCCGTCAGTCGGTTGCTTGACCCTTGTCACAATTGCGCGGGTATCGAGGTCTACAATCGAAGCCTCTGCGATACATCTTTTACGCAAGGGAGGTCAGCAATGAAGATCCTGATAAAAGAAGTGGCAAAGTCTCAATGGCAGGTGCGCCTGGACCAGCACGTCGTGACCTTTCGCAGTGAAGCCGAGGCTCTGGCCTTCACTCGCACCCTCGAAGCGCGACTCTGCGCGCCCCACCGGATTCCCGAACCCAGCCAGCAGCGCGCCGCCGGCTGAGTTCCAAAGTCGAGCGTTCAGACCTGGGCTTGCGCCAGCGCCCGGGCATTCTGCAAGCGCCGGGTGAGCAGCGCGACGCTCACCACCAGCAGACCGCACAGGCTGATGACCATGGCCATCGGCACGGCGCTGCCATCGTGTAACACCCCCACCAACGCGGCGGCACCGGCGGCGATGCTGAATTGCAGGCAACCGAGCATCGCCGACGCACTGCCGGCGCGGGCGCCCTGACCGTTCATTGCGCAAGCCGAGGCGTTGGGAATGATGCAGCCGAGGCTGGCAATGCAGATGAACAGCGGAATCAGCAACGGCCACAATGCCTCTGGACGCATCGCGCTCACCGCCAGCAACGTCAGCCCGGCGAGGAAGTACACCCACACCGCGCGCACCAGCAAAAATGCCGGACCACGCTTGGCCAGCAGACGCGCATTGACCTGCGCCACCAGAATGAAGCCCGCCGCGTTGGTGCCGAACAGCCAGCCGAAGTGCTCGGCGGGTACACCGTAGAGCTTGATGAACACAAACGGTGAACCGGCGATGTAAGCGAACATGCCGGCGATGGCGATGCCGCCGGTCAGGGCGTGGCCGAGGTAGACCGAATCCTTGACCAGTCGCCCGTACTGGCGCAATGCACCGGACAACGGCTGACGCGGCACGTGGGCCGGCATGCTTTCCGGCAGCCCCAATGCCACCGCCAGACCCGCCGCCGCACTGAACCCGGTCAGGACCAGAAAGATCGACTGCCAACCCGTGGTGTTGACCAGCAGACCACCGAGCATCGGCGCCAGAATCGGCGCCAGGCCCATCACCAGCATCAGTTGCGAAAACACCTTCGCCGAGCCCACCGCGTCGCACTTGTCGGCAACCACCGCACGGGAAATCACCATGCCCGCACAACCACCGAGTGCCTGGACGAAGCGCGCGCCGATCAACCATTCCAGACTTGGCGCGTAGGCGCAGGCTAGTGACGCCAGGGTGAACAGAGCAACGCCGCTGAGCAGCGGAAGCCGCCGGCCGAAACGATCGGAAATCGGCCCGTAAGCCAATTGGCCCAGCGACAGACCGAGGAAGTACGCCGCCAGCGTCAGCTGGACATGCTGCTCATCAGTGCCGAACGCCAGCGCCATGGCCGGAAAGGCAGGCAAATAGAAGTCGATCGCCAAAGGACCGAAGGCGCTCAAGGCGCCGAGTATCAAAATCGTGCGGAAGTTCATCAGGCATCCAGGTGGGCAAGTCGCAGCACGACAGTCTAGCCGCGCCCGGACGCCTTGAACATTCCGATAGCTCGCTAACGATCAATTTCAGACGAGCTTCACCTCATAACCCTCTTCGCGAATCGCTTCGATCACCTGGTCGGCACTCAGCGCGCTTTCGACGCCGACTTCCTTGGCCGCTAGATCGACGCGCACACTGGCAGCCGGATCCAGGGCCTGCACCGCAGTGGTGATGGCTTTGACGCAATGACCGCAGGACATGCCTTGAACGTTGAACACTTGCATGGGAAGACTCCTTTGAGTGAGGTTGTCGGCAGTCTCGAGCTTGCCACGATGGCAAGGTCAAGTTCTGCGAAAAACTGCCGGGCTGGCATTCGGCGCCGTGCTCGGCCAAGCTGCGTGCATCAATGACTCGAATTCAGGAGGTTCAGCCATGCGCTGGTCAGCTTTGAGCCTGTTTGGCTTGCTCAGCCTTTTCGCCGCCGTCCCGCAGGTGCAAGCCGCCGGCGAGGATTACGCGGTACTGATCATTTCCCGCGAGCGCCTCGAAGTGGCGACCTCGTGCGAAATCGGCGTGTACATCCAGGACCAGCTCTCGGCGCGCCTGTTCCAGGAACAGAGCACGTCGTTCAACCTGCCGCCGGGCAAGGTTTCGCTGCGCTTGAAACTGCTGCCGGGCCAGGCACCGGGTTGCAACCCCGGCATGCTGGCGCCGGGCTCGCAGGAAGTCGTGCTGCATGCCGGCGATGTACTGAAGTTTCGCCTGGCGATGAATGCCGAAGGCGTGTACCTGAAACCTGCAGGACTGGGTTATTGAGCAACCGCCTCGACCTGTGGGAGCGAGCCTGCTCGCGAAAGCGCCGGGTCAGCCAACATGATTGCTGAATGATGCACCGCATTCGCGAGCAGGCTCGCTCCCACAAGAATGGTGCTTGACCTTGCCCGCGTGGCAAGGTTGATCCTGTAGACATCCACTACAGGGAGCGCGACCGATGTCCGAATCCACCACTTTCGATCTGCCGATTGCCGGCATGACCTGCGCCAGTTGCGCCGGGCGTGTCGAGCGGGCGCTGCGCAAGGTCAGCGGCGCCAGTGCCGTCAGCGTCAACCTCGCCACCGAACAGGCCCGGGTGCAGGCACCCGGCGACAGCCTGCCGGCGCTGATGCAAGCCGTGGAGCGCGCCGGTTACAGCGTGCCCCGGCAAACCGTCGAATTGAGCATCGACGGCATGACCTGCGCGTCCTGCGTCGGTCGCGTTGAACGTGCCCTGAGCAAAGTCCCAAGCGTGAGCAGCGTCAGTGTCAATCTGGCCAACGAACGTGCGCACCTCGAATTGCTCGGCCAGGTCGATACGCAAACCCTGCTCGACGCGGTGAGCAAGGCCGGTTACTCGGCCAGCGTCTGGCAAGCTGAACGGCCACAGTCCGATGACCAGCAAAAACGCCTGCATCGCGAGCGCTGGGCATTGATCTGCGCGATCGCCCTCGCTCTGCCGCTGGTGTTGCCGATGTTGCTGCAGCCGTTCGGCATTCACTGGATGCTCCCGGCCTGGGTGCAATTCGCCCTCGCCACCCCCGTGCAATTCATCTTCGGCGCACGCTTTTATGTGGCGGCGTGGAAAGCCGTGCGCGCCGGCGCCGGCAACATGGACCTGCTCGTCGCCCTCGGCACCAGCGCCGGTTATGGCCTGAGTGTCTATGAATGGGCCAGCGCGGCCGGACGCATGCCGCATCTGTATTTCGAGGCCTCGGCGGTGGTCATCGCTTTGGTATTGCTCGGCAAATATCTCGAAAGCCGCGCCAAACGCCAGACCGCCAGCGCCATTCGCGCCCTCGAAGCGTTGCGGCCGGAGCGCGCGATTCAAGTTATCGACGGGCGTGAGCAAGACGTTGCGATCAGCGCCCTGCGCCTCGACGATCTGGTGCTGGTCAAACCCGGCGAACGCTTCCCGGTGGATGGCGAAGTCGTCGAAGGCCAGAGCCACGCCGACGAAGCGCTGATCAGCGGCGAAAGCCTGCCAGTGCCGAAACAAGCGGGCGACAAGGTCACCGGCGGCGCCATCAATGGCGAGGGTCGTTTGCTGGTGCGCACCCAGGCCCTCGGCGCGGAAACCGTGCTGGCGCGGATCATTCGTCTGGTCGAAGACGCGCAAGCGGCGAAAGCGCCGATCCAGAAACTGGTCGATAAGGTCAGCCAGATCTTCGTCCCCACCGTATTGCTGATCGCCCTGGCCACGCTGATCGGCTGGTGGCTGTACGGCGCACCGCTGGAAACGGCGGTGATCAATGCCGTCGCTGTGCTGGTAATCGCTTGCCCGTGCGCCCTCGGCCTCGCCACCCCGACGGCGATCATGGCCGGCACCGGCGTCGCCGCACGCCACGGCATTCTGATCAAGGATGCCGAAGCGCTGGAACGCGCCCATGAAGTCAGCAGTGTGGTGTTCGACAAGACCGGCACGCTGACCTCGGGTGCGCCGCGTATCGCGCACTTCAGCGCGGTCGATGGCGACGAAAACAATCTGCTGACACTGGCCGGTGCCTTGCAGCGCGGCAGCGAGCATCCGTTGGCCAAAGCCGTGCTGGATGCAGCCGCCGAACGCGGTTTGAACGTGCCCGACGTCAGCGACAGCCAGGCGCTGACCGGACGCGGCATCGCCGGCACGCTGGATGGCCGGCGCCTGGCGCTGGGCAATCGGCGGATGCTCGACGAAAGCGCCTTGAGTGCCGGTGAATTGAGCACATCCGCCGAAGCGTGGGAACGCGAAGGTCGGACACTGTCGTGGCTGATTGAACAAAGTCCTCAGCCGAAGGTGCTGGGCCTGTTCGCCTTCGGTGACACGCTGAAACCCGGCGCTCTGCAAGCGGTGCAACAACTCGCCGCGCGGGATATCCAGAGCCACCTGCTGACCGGCGACAATCGCGGCAGCGCACGGGTGGTGGCCGAGGCTCTGGGCATCCAAAATGTCCACGCCGAAGTGCTGCCTGCCGACAAGGCCGCGACCGTCGCCGAGCTGAAGAAAACCGGCGTGGTCGCCATGGTCGGCGATGGTATCAACGACGCCCCGGCCCTCGCCGCCGCCGACATCGGCATCGCCATGGGCGGCGGCACCGACGTCGCCATGCATGCGGCCGGCATCACCTTGATGCGCGGCGATCCGCGGCTGGTGCCGGCAGCGCTGGAGATCAGCCGCAAGACCTACGCAAAGATTCGCCAGAACCTGTTCTGGGCCTTTGTCTACAACCTGATCGGCATTCCGCTGGCGGTGTTCGGTTTCCTCAATCCGGTGCTGGCCGGCGCGGCGATGGCGCTGTCGAGCGTCAGCGTGGTGAGCAATGCGCTACTGTTGAAAACCTGGAAACCCAAGGACCTGGAGGAACACCGATGAACATCGGCCAAGCGGCTCGACAAAGTGGCCTGAGTGCAAAAATGATTCGTTACTACGAGTCGATCGGCCTGCTCAAAGCGGCCAATCGCACTGACAGCGGTTACCGTGTGTACGGCAGCGATGACCTGCACACCCTGGCGTTCATCAAGCGTTCGCGGGATCTGGGCTTTTCTCTGGAAGAGGTCGGCAAGCTGCTGACCCTCTGGCAGGATCGCCAGCGCGCCAGCGCCGACGTGAAGGCCCTGGCGCGCCAGCACATCGATGAGCTGAACCGAAAGATCCGCGAGCTCGGCGAGTTGCGCGACACCCTGCAGGATCTGGTCGAGCATTGCAGCGGCGACCATCGCCCGGATTGCCCGATCCTCAAGGAGCTGGCGTCGGGCTGCTGCGCGCAACCCGCTCGCGCCTGATCCGCAACAGCGTCACCAAGCACAGGGTGCCGAGGGGAATGCAGTGGAACAGCATGACCACGGCCCCCGGCGTCCACCATGCGTAGAACGGCGCGGCGACCAGCATGCCGATGCCGAATCCGGTCATCTGCAGCAAGGTCAGCACGCTGAAAATCGGCAGGCGCAAAGCCGCAGGTTCCCGTTGCAGCCGTGACATCAGGCTGACTTCGGAAACCCCGTCACCAAGCCCGGCCGGCAAGGCGAACAGCAGCAGCCCCACGAGGCTGTGCTGCTGGAACATCAGAATGAACCCGCAGGACATCAGCGCCACGCCGCAGAAAAATCGTCTTTCGAGGTGGCTGTTCTCCGAGCCCTTGAGGTGACTGGCGATGCGCGCGCCGAGCAGTTTGCCGCTGGCCCATACCGCAAGCGCCAGGCCCAAGGTCGTACTCGCCGCCTCGGGCGTGAGCAGTTTCGAAATGATCGGGAAGCCGACGTTATGCGCGGCACTGCCCAAGGTGTCGGCCATGGTCACCGCGAGCATGGCCGCGACCACTGGCACCGAACGCAGGCCTTGCCGCAGCGCAAACCATTCACCACGCTCCGGCTGTTCGCTGACATCGGTTTTTTCGAAACGCAGCGGCATGATCAGCAGCGCGGCGAGCAAATAGGTCAGCGCGTTGAGGGCGAAGACCGTTTCAAAACCGAAAGCAGCCACCAGCAACCCCGACACCAGACTGCCGCCGACCATGGCGGCTGAAGAGGCTGAGGTGATCCAGGCATTGGCCTTGAGCAACTGCGCCGGCGCGATCAAGCGCGGCAATTGGCTGTTGAGGCCGATGGCGAACATCGAATTGCCCAAGCCGAGGCCGAAGGCAATGAAGGGCAACAGCCATGCCTGCTGACTCGCCGGTGTGATCAACAGCAGCCCCAGCAGTGCGGCGCGCAACAGATCGAAAGCAATCAGCGACGCGCGGCCCTGCCAGCGCCGGTAGAAGCGTGTGCCGATCAGACTGGCGAAGATTCCGCCACCGACACGGCTGGCAAGGAAAATGCCGACGCTCATGGCGCTGTTGCTCAGCAGGTAGACGTAGGTGGCCAGCGCGACCATGTTGAGGAAGGCGCCGAAATCGGAGATCAGCCGGGCGGTTACGATCAGGTGGGTGTTGCTTGGGGTGATCACATTCAGTCCTTGAGTGTGGTTGGAGCGCTGGACAGTAGACGCGAATAAGCCAGGATCCGAAAGCCCCCTCACCCTAGCCCTCTCCCAAAGGGAGAGGGGACTGATTGGGGGATATTTGGGAGATACACCGACCTGAACGTTTTTCTTTGAATCCATAATCGACTCGGTTTTTTCAGGTCGATGTATGGCTAAAGACACCTCGGTCGGCCCCCTCTCCCTCCGGGAGAGGGACCGATTGGGGGATATTTGGGAAATACACCGACCTGAACGTTTTTCTTTGAATCCATGATCGACTCGGTTTTTTCAGGTCGATGTATGGCTCAAGACACCTCGGTCGGCCCCCTCTCCCTCCGGGAGAGGGCTGGGGTGAGGGTGCTTTTTGACTCAAACAAAAAACCCGGCCGAAGCCGGATTTTTCATCACGCGATCACTGCATCCACGGCGGTGGAGGCGGTTCTTCGTGTTTGCCTTTCGGCGCGTCGTCCGCCGCGCGAATGGCCTGCTTGCGTTCCTCGTCGAGGCGCGCCGCTTCGATTTCGCGCAGCACCCCGCCAACATCGGCCAGGTCCTCCGGATCGTCGAACTCGCCGGTCAGCACACTGTTCGGGTGCAAGGTGCCGGCTTCGTACAACGCCCACATTTCCTTGGCATATTTGGTCTTCTTCAATTCCGGCGCGAAACGGCCGAAGTACGAAGCCATGTTGCCAACGTCACGCTCGAGCATGCTGAACGCGTGGTTGTTACCCGCAGCGTCGACTGCCTGGGGCAGGTCGATGATGACCGGGCCGGTCGGGGTCAGCAGCACGTTGAACTCGGAGAGGTCACCGTGCACCAGACCGGTACACAACATCAGCACGATCTGCGAAATCAGGAACGCGTGATACTCGCGCGCCTGATCCGGCTCCAGTACCACGTCGTTCAGACGCGGCGCGGCGTCGCCGAATTCGTCGGCCACCAGCTCCATCAACAGCACGCCGTCGAGGAAGTCATAGGGTTTGGGCACTCGCACACCGGCGCCGGCCAGACGGAACAGCGCCGCCACTTCGGCGTTCTGCCAGGCGTCTTCGGTCTCTTTGCGACCGAACTTGGACCCCTTCGCCATGGCCCGCGCCTGACGGCTGTTACGAACCTTGCGGCCTTCCTGATACTCGGCTGCCTGGCGGAAACTGCGTTTATTCGCCTCCTTGTAGACCTTGGCGCAACGTAACTGATTGCCGCAGCGCACTACATAAACAGCTGCCTCTTTGCCACTCATCAGTGGGCGCAGCACTTCGTCGACCAGACCGTCCTCGATCAGGGGTTCAATGCGTTTTGGAGTCTTCATCAGCTTTTATTGTGGGTCCTTTATTACCAAACACGCGAATGTCACTCGTTATACGGCAATCCTCGCCCGACGGGGAGGGGTTGCCGACCTGTGAACCTTGAGGATGCACACACTGTGCCGGATCAATCGCAGCGACCCGGGCGAATCATAGCCGAGACCGTGGCATTGATTGGTATCGGCCGGCAAGGGCATTTGCGACAGAATCTGACATGGTCGGTGAACTTCTGTTGCCCTCACCCCAGCCCTCTCCCAGAGGGAGAGGGGGCCGATCGAGGTGTCTCCCGTATACATCGACCTGAGATACCCCAGCGCTTATGGTTTGAATCGCATCTCTGGATTCGGTAAAGGGCGCTCAGGTCGGCGTCGATTTCAAGCATCCCCCAATCAGTCCCCTCTCCCTTTGGGAGAGGGTTAGGGTGAGGGGGTCTTTCAGCGTTCAATGATCGCGGTGACACCCTGCCCGCCCGCCGCACAGATCGAAATCAACCCTCGCCCCTTGCCCGCCGCATCCAGCAGCTTGGCCAGATTCGCCACAATCCGTCCGCCCGTCGCGGCAAACGGATGCCCCGCCGCCAGCGAACTGCCCTTCACGTTAAGCCGACTGCGATCAATCGAACCCAACGGTGCATCGAGCCGCAAGCGGGTGTTGCAATATTCCGGATCTTCCCAGGCCTTGAGCGTGCACAAGACCTGCGCGGCGAACGCTTCGTGGATTTCGTAGTAATCAAAATCCTGCAAGGTCAGGCCGTTGCGCGCCAGCAAGCGTGGCACGGCGTACACCGGCGCCATCAGCAGGCCCTCGGCACCGTTGACGAAATCCACCGCCGCCGCCTCGCCGTCGCGCAGATAAGCGAGGATCGGCAAGCCGCGCGCTTTGGCCCATTCCTCACTTCCCAGCAACACCACCGAAGCGCCATCGGTGAGCGGCGTGGAATTGCCGGCCGTCAGCGTGCCCTTGGCGCTTTTCTCGAAGGCCGGTTTCAGCGTGGCGAGTTTTTCCAGGGTCAGGTCCGGGCGCAGATTGTTGTCGCGGGTCAGGCCAAGAAACGGCGTCATCAGATCGTTGTACCAGCCTTCGCTGTAGGAAGCAGCGAGTTTGTGGTGGCTTTCGAGGGCCAGTTGATCCTGTTCTTCGCGGGGGATATTCCAGGTCTGCGCCATCAGCTCACAGTGCTCGCCCATGGACAGGCCAGTGCGTGGCTCGCCGTTGCGCGGGAATTCGGGAATCAGATGCCGGGGGCGCAACTGCAAAAGGGTTTTCAGCTTGTCGCCGGTGCTCTTGGCGCGGTTGGCCTGTAGAAGAATCCTGCGCAGGCCTTCGCTGACGCTGATCGGCGCGTCGGAAGTGGTGTCGACGCCGCCGGCAATCCCGCAGTCGATCTGGCCGAGGGCGATTTTGTTGGCCACCAGCAACGCCGCTTCCAGACCAGTGCCGCAGGCTTGCTGAATGTCATAGGCCGGCGTCGCTGGAGACAGGCGCGAGCCGAGCACACATTCGCGGGTCAGGTTCATATCCCGTGACAATTTAAGTACCGCGCCGGTCACCACCTCGCCGATGCGCTGGCCGTGCAGGTTGTAGCGTTCGATCAGGCCTTCCAGCGCGGCGGTGAGCATCGCCTGATTGCTGGCCGTGGCGTACGGCCCGTTGGAGCGGGCGAAAGGGATGCGGTTACCGCCGATGATCGCGACGCGGCGCAGCTGGGTCATGAAAAGCTCCTGTTCCAAATGGTCGAATTTGCACATCCCTGTGGGAGCGAGCCTGCTCGCGAAGAGGCCGGCACATTCAGCACTTCAGGGCCTGAAGCACCGCCTTCGCGAGCAGGCTCGCTCCCACATGAACCGCATTAATCTGCAATACCTGCTAAACCTGAATGTTCCAGCGTAGGCCTTATTGCGCCGATCGAACGATTGATTGCCGTAGGCAGTCCACACTTTGAACCCCAACTTCTGGAGAGCGTTCCATGTCTGACCGCTATATCGACTTCGCCAACTCATCCTTCGGCCATCGTCTGGTCGGGGCCTTGGGCCTGCCGTCGCCGGTGCGGCTGGAACGCTGGCAGGCGGGGCGTCTGCGGCCGATCGAGGGCGCCCTGTTGCTCGGTGGCGGGCCGCTGGCCGAACGGATCAGCCGGTTTGCCAATCGCTTGACCGACGCGATCTACAGCTACGGCACCGAGCCCTCGCTGGCCACCGCGTGGATCCCCGGCCACGGGCCGAAAATCAAAGCGGTGGTGTTCGACGCCAGCGCTCTGCAACACACCGACCAGCTCAAGCAACTGCGCGAATTCTTCCAGCCATTGATGAAGAATCTCGACCATAGCGCGCATCTGGTGATCCTCGGCCGTGCTCCGGAAAGCCTGGGCGACCCGTTCGCCTCGAGTGCGCAGCGAGCACTTGAAGGCTTCTCCCGCTCATTGGCCAAAGAGCTGCGCGGCGGTGGCACGTTGCAGTTGATCTACGTCGGCGAAGGTGCCGAAGATCAACTGGAAGGCCCGCTGCGATTCTTCCTCTCGCCGAAAAGTGCATTCGTGTCCGGTCAGGTAATTCGCCTGACCGCGTGCGCCACGCCGGTGACTGACTGGACCCGCCCGCTGGCCGGGCGCAAGGCGCTGGTCACCGGTGCCGCGCGCGGCATCGGCGCGTCGATTGCTGAAACCCTCGCCCGGGATGGCGCCGAGGTGATTCTGCTCGATGTACCGCCGGCCAAGACCGACCTCGAGGCCCTTGCCGCGCGCCTCGGCGGCCGGGCGATCACCCTTGATATCTGCGCCGATGACGCCGCCGCGCACTTGATCGAACAGCTGCCCGACGGCCTCGACATCCTCGTGCACAACGCCGGCATCACCCGTGACAAAACCCTGGCCAACATGACCCCGGAATTCTGGGACGCGGTACTGGCCGTCAATCTCAACGCGCCGCAAGTGCTGACCAAGGCGCTGCTCGACAGCGGCACCCTGCGCGACAACGCACGGGTGGTCCTGCTCGCCTCGATCAGCGGCATCGCCGGCAATCGCGGCCAGACCAATTACGCGGCGAGCAAGGCTGGCCTGATCGGTCTGGCCCAGGCCTGGGCGCCGACGCTGCTGGAACGCGGCATCAGCATCAACGCCGTCGCCCCGGGTTTTATCGAAACGCAAATGACCGCGCACATTCCGTTCGGCCTGCGCGAAGCCGGGCGGCGCATGAGTTCGCTGGGCCAGGGCGGTTTGCCGCAAGACGTCGCCGAAGCCGTGGCGTGGCTGGCGCAACCGGGCACGGGCGCGTTCACCGGGCAGGCGTTGCGGGTCTGTGGGCAAAGTGTTCTGGGGGCTTGAGCATGAGCATTGAATGGCACACGCTGGATCGCGAACCGAGTCTGCCGGGGCTTTATTCGCGCGCAGCGACGCGACGCAAAATCACCGGTACGCAACTGCCCGACAGCGGCCTGCGCTGCTGGGTCGATATCGACAGCAAACGGCTGGCGGCCTATCGCAAAGTCTGCGGTTTCGTCGATGACGGCCTGCTGCCGCCGACCTATCCACACATCCTCGCCTTCGCCTTGCAGATGCAATTGCTCACGGCCAGGGATTTTCCGTTCCCGCTGCTGGGGCTGATTCACCTGAGCAACCGCATCCGCGTGCTGCGGCCGATGGGCGCGATGAGCCGCGCGCAAGTCAGCGTGCGTGTGCACAACCTGCAACCACATGCCAAGGGCGCGACGTTCGATCTGCTCACTACCCTGGACGATCAGCTCGGGCCGCTGTGGGAAGCCGAAAGCCGCATGCTCTGTCGCGGCGTGAAACTCGAGGGCGAGGCGTTGGCTCAGGACTGGCAGCCGTCACAGGATTTGCACGAAGTGACGCGCTGGACTGCGCCGGCCGATATCGGTCGCCAGTATGCGAAAGTCTCCGGCGACTTCAACCCGATTCACCTCAGTGCGGCGAGCGCCAAACTGTTCGGTTTTCCCACCGCGATTGCCCATGGACTGTGGAACAAGGCACGGACACTGGCGGCACTCTCCGATCACCTGCCCAAAGCCAACCTGGAAATCGCCGTGCACTTTCGCAAACCGGTGCGCCTGCCCAGTGAAGTGACATTGCTGGCCAGTGCCGCAGGCTCCAGCGGTGAGTTGCGCCTGATCGGTGCCGGCGACCTGGAACATATGGTCGGTCAATGGCAACCGATCGCCTGATCTGGCGGGGCGGAAAAACCCGTTAATTGTGTATATATCACTTAAGTTTTTCCGCGCCCTGCCCGCCGCTTTGGAAAAAACCGAGCCTTGAATTTCAAGGCTTTTTTTTGCCCGTTTATTACCGGGGTATTAGTCCTTCGGCATAGCGCCGAGCCCTTTATATAAAGGGGTTAATACCAACTTGAGAATGGTGAAAACCCTGCCGTCGACTGAGATTACAGCCACGGACGAGGCATCGCCGACGACAGATCGGCGAGCCATCGAAGGCAACGTAACGTTGTGACAGGTGCAGGAATCTCAATCATGAAAACTCAAGTGATGTGGTCCAAATCGGCAATCGCGCTGGCACTGATTCTTTCTGTGGGACTCGTCGGCTGCAGCAGCGGCGGTGGCGGCCATCGCAGCAGTTCGGGCAGCTCGACGGCGGACGGCACGGCGGGTACCGATGGCAGCGGTGGCACGGGTGGCGGGACCGGCGGGACCGGCGGCGATACTGCCGGCACCGGCGGCACAGGTGGCACTGGTGGCGATACCGCAGGCACTGGTGGAACCGGTGGCACTGGTGGAACTGGCGGTGGCACCGATCCGACCAACCCAACCAATCCGACAGACCCGACCGATCCCACCAACCCGACCAATCCCGCTGCACCTTCGCTGGTGACCACAACACTTGTTCAGGACGTCGGCAAAACCGTCAGCGGTGTCGGCGATGGCATCGGCCAGATCGGCGATTCGCTGAGCACTGTTCCGGTCGCTGGCGGCATCGTCCAAAGCGTGGCCAACACCACCGGCAACGTGGTCAGCACCTTGGGCGATGGCGTCACTGATGGCATCGGCAAACTGGCCACTGACCCCAATGGCCTGACCACCACCGTGGCCTCGCTTGGCGGCGCGGTTTCCGATGTTGGCGACGGCGTGTCGGACCTCAGCGTCAAACTGAACACAACGACCCGTAGCGTTCCCGTCGTTGGCGGTGTAGTCACCCGGGTGGCGCCGCTGGTCGATGGCATCGGTGAAAAAGTCACCATGCTTGGCGACACCCTCAACACCTCACTGACCAGCGGCCCGACCAGCCAGTTGACCAACAAGGTCGGCAGCGGCCTGGTGCCGGTGATCGCCATGGTCGAAAGCACCACCGACAAACTTGGCGTTACCACCGGCCTGGGTGATCCGCTCAAAGGGGTGATCTCGAAAGTGGGCGGCACGGTGAACAGCCTCGGCGGCAAAGTCACCGACGCAGGCAGCGGCAATGCCCTGACCAACACCCTCGGCGGCGCCCTGAGCAACACCGGCACGGCGGTCGGCAAAGCGGGCGGCCTGGTGTCCAATGGCACTGGCTCGGGTACTGGCGGCATCGGCGGCATCGGTGGCGGGCTTGGCGGCACCGGTCTGCTGCAAACCGTGGGTGGTGCGGTGGTCAACGTCGGCAGCGGTCTGAATGCCGGCAGCACCAGCGGCGTGGTCAGCGCCGGCGGCGTCACCGCTGGCGGGCTGGGCAACACGATTGCTTCGATCAACACCGTACTCGGCGGCTCGGGCACCCCGATCACTGCAACCACGTCGCCGCTGGCCAGCGTCGGCGCCGCAGTCGGCGCAGGCCTCAATCCGGTCACCAGCGCAGTCACCACTGTGACTCAACAGGTCGGCGCCGCTACCGGTCTCGGCACTCCGGTTGCAGGTATCACAAGTCAGGTCGGCGCTGCGGTGGGCAGTCTCGGCGGGGCGATTGCCGCAACCAACAATCCGGTCACCACTGCTGTCGGCGGTCTGGTTACCAACGTCGGCGGCACCGTGGCAGCGGTCGGTGGTCTGGTCAACGGCGGCACTGCCACTGGCGGCACAACTGGCGGTCTGGGCGGGGTACTCGGTGGCCTGACCGGCGCGTTGAGCGGCACTCAACGCTAAATTGCACCTGGCCGATTCGACGGCCTTACCTACAGCGCCTACGCTTGGTTGAGGGCGGAAGATTCCCACGAGTCTTCCGCCTTTTTTCTAAGGAAAAATCTGCCCTGTGCTGTGTTCTGACCATGGAGTGTCCTATGCGCGTACTGGCATCCCTGCTGTGCCTGAGCCTCAGTTCCGCTGCCCTCGCCGACACCTTGCCCAGCTTTCTCAACAGCAACGAAACCATCCGCAACCTCCCCGTACCCAACCTGCCCGCCGACGCCTATCGGCCGAGCGCAGCGCCGCTGCAAGTGCCGGACCCGGGTGCGACCGCCGCACAGCCATTGCTGATGGAAACCAAGGTCAACCTGAAGACCGTGCAGATCGAAGGCGGCACGATCTACCCGCTCAACGAACTCGCTGAAATCTACAAGCCCCTGATCGGCCGCCAGGCCAGCCTAGCCGAACTGATCGAAGCCACGCGCAACATCACCCGCCGCTATCAGCAGGACGGCTATCTGTTGTCCTACGCGTTCCTGCCGCAACAGAACTTCGATGATGGCGTGGCCCGCGTGGTGCTGGTCGAGGGCTACGTGCGCGATATCCAGATGCAGGGCGACATCGGCCGGGTCAAAAGTCTGCTCGACAAACTCGCCGCGAAAATCCAGGCCGAACGCCCGCTGACGCGCAAGACCTTCGAGCGCTACACCACGCTGATGAGCCGCATTCCCGGGGTAACCATTCAAGCGCAAGTGCCACCGCCCGGCACCACCGATGGCGCGACCACCCTGGTTGCCCAGGCCAGTCGCAAACCGTTCACCAGCACCCTGAGTACCACCGAAGACAATCGCAACGGCCCGCAGGCGTTGCTCGGCATCAGCAGCAATTCGCAGACCTCGATGGGCGAACAGTTGAGCCTCAGCGGCCTGTTCCCACCGGGCGACGACAAAGAGCATTACTACCGTCTCGACTACAGCCAGTTCCTCGATACCGAAGGCACGCAACTCAACGTCTCGGCCTCGCGTTACCGCGCCGACCCGGACACCGAAGTGCTGGTCGGCGGTGGCGGACGCCTGAGTACCCATCGCGAGAACGACCGCTACTCGATCGGCTTCAGCACGCCCCTGATCGCCTCCGCCAACGAACTGCTGACCGCCGGCTCGCGCTTATACGCGGTCGACGACAAGACGCGCTACGACGGCATCAACTTTCCCTTCAGCACCGAACTACGCACCGACGTCCGCGCCCTGGCTTTCGAAGGCGACTGGCGCAAAGCCGACGCCCGCCAACTGCGCATCCTCAGTGCCGGCGTCTACCAGGGCTTCGACAGCCTTGGCGCACACACCAACTACGACGACATCGACCTGGATTTCTTCCGCGTCAGACTGTCCGGCGTGCAGAGCGACAAGTTTCTCGACAACTGGCAAGGCGTGCTCTCGGCGGCGTTGTACTGGAGCGACGACACCTTGCCCGACAGCGAACGCGCCGTATTCGGCGGGCAAAACTTCGGCCGTGGCTACCCCGACGACCAGGCCTCGGGCGACAAGGGTTGGGGCGTGGCCTACGAGGTCAACTACAGCTTCAACCGCGACGGCAACTGGGTGCGCATCCTGCAACCCTACGTCGTCGTCGACCGCTCGCGCAGCTGGTTCAACCAACTGCCGGTGCAGGCCAACAACCTGTCATCCACCGCGCTCGGACTGAGGTTCGGCGATGCCAAGTACTACAACGTCGCGCTGGAAGTGGCGAAGGCCATGTCCGATGAAGCGCTGGACACGTTCAATCGCAAGCCTCGCTACAGCATCAGTTTCAGTTACCAGTTGTAAGGGCCGAGCGGTGTGTCAGTCAGGATTTTTTTGACTGACGCACCGCCTTCGCGAGCAGGCTCGCTCCCACAGATTCGGCGGTGTTCACGGTTCCTCAGTACAACCGCCGTCCCTGTGGGAGCGAGCCTGCTCGCGAAAGCGTTCGGCTATTCAACCGATTTATCGCAGCACTTAAACCAGCCGTTTAAACACACGCCCCGCTACCTCGCAACAACCCACAAATCCTTGCGCCTTTGCCTACGGCTACGCCAGAATCCGCCGGCTTGTGCGCCTGGGGCGCGGGTTCTATCGTTTGCCTGCCACTGCTCATCAGTGGTCGGGTTTAGTCGCCCGCTTGTCCACGACGCACAGGTTCCTGTCAGCCAGGTATTGCATACCTGCACATGATGGTGGCTGTGCGCAGGGCGCCTTCGGGCGCGCCGATTTCGTGGCTCATCGGTCGACTAACCTGCGTGCAGCTGCCTCCCTTTCGTTTAGTCGCGAACCGGTTGCGGCCCTACTCCATCAGGAGACTGAGCCCGTGAAAAAGATAACGCCCGATCCACCCCTTGCCGATCCGACCTTCGCCGACCCGCTCGTCGAAGCGCAAAAACTCAAGGAAGCCGCCGACCGCGCCATCGATTACTACCTCAACCCCCGCCTCATCAAAAACCCTGCCGCACCGCGCAAACCCAGCACCCTGTTCATCGTCGACCCGGCTGCGGACAACGAAACCCTGTTGGTCCATGCCTGCGAATCACTGGCCTCGGCAAGCATCATGGCCAGCGACCTCGCCGGATTTATCGATGGACCACAGCGCAATTCCCTGTTGGGAATACAGCAAGTGATCATGCTGGGCGAACTGGCGGTCAACCGCGTACTGGACAGGCTTGTGCCGGAGTGACAAGAGCAAGAGGTTGATTGCGCAGGTGGTGAGTCAGGCAGAGCGTTGTTGGCTGACTGGCCGCCTTCGCTGGCAAGCCAGCTCCCACAGGATTGATGTACATCAGGCAGGAATGGGTTGGCTGGCAGGGCGCCTTCGCGAGCAGGCTCGCTCCCACAGTTTGATCGGGTGCGTTCAGTGAGAAACAGGTTGGCTGGCTGACCGCCTTCGCTGGCAAGCCAGCTCCCACAGGATTGATGTACATCAGGAAGAAATGGGTCGGCTGGCAGGCCGCTTTCGCGAGCAGGCTCGCTCCCACAGTTTGAATCGAGTACATCAGCGAGAAACAGGTCGGCTGGCAGGCCGCCTTCGCGAGCAAGCTCGCTCCCACAGTTTGAATCGAGTACATCAGTGAGAAACAGGTTGGCAGGCAGGCCGCCTTCGCGAGCAGGCTCGCTCCCACAAAAGCAAAAGCAAAGCAGCGCAGCTGCCCGCGGCGAAGCCGCACCACTCAACAATGAGCGCAAGCTCGAGTGCTCTTGATCTTGATCCACCGGCGACGTCGGAAGGCTGAGTGGAGGGATTGATCCGGGCGTGGGAGCGCAGCGACCGTCTGGCGCAGCCAGACACAGCGGAAGGAGGTGCAGCGAAGCAAACCGTAGCCGCTGCGCCCGGATCGATCCCGGAGCGAAGGAACCCGAGCCTGCGAGGGCCGAACGTAGGAGCAAGCGTTTTTTGCTTACTTTTTTAGGCGCTTGTAAAAAAGTAAGTCGCCGTAAGGGCGAAACCGCCAGCCGTAACACCCGCAGCAACGGATATTCACCCACCCCCCAAGAACACGGTCGGCCCAAAGGCCGCCGAGTTCACCCAGCCTGAACCCGAGGCTTGGGAAACAGATTATCCAGGGTCTCCAACAACCTCACGTGATAAATCGGTTTGCGAAACAGATCCAGCACCTGCAACCGCAACATATCGCTGACATCCTCCATATCCGCATGCCCCGACATCACAATCACCGGCAAATGCTCCCGCGACGTATGCTCACGCAACCGCCGGATCAACGACATGCCCGACTCCTCCGGCATACGCAGATCAGTAATCACCAAAGCAATATCCGGATGCCGGGTCAGCAGATGCAACGCCAGCTTCACCGACGTCGCGGTATGACAGGTAAACCCCTCCCCCTCCAGCAACTCCGCCAACTCCAGCAACGCGTCTTCTTCATCGTCAACCAGAAGCAACTGTTGGCGCGGCAGCGAGGGAGAATTCATGGGCAGCCCCGAAATACTGAAAGTAAATCTCAGTGTAGCGCGCCGTTGGCCAGACGCGACCGGCACTTCAATCAGGGCGTCTGCACCGGAGCCGTCTGCGCGGTGCCACCGAGCGACACCAGGATACTGTTGAAAATCGCCAGTACCTTCGCGCCAACCGGTGTCACAAACACCACAACCACCACGGCAACCATCGCCACGACAATCGCATATTCGATGGCAGAGGCACCGTCACTGCTAGCCAGAAATGCTCGAACCCGCGTCAGCAAATAATCAAGCAGCATGGACATTCTCCTCGCGCCGACATGGTCGGACGCTGGCAAACGGAGGTCCTGTCAATGCCTGGGCGCACCTGTCACTTACGCACAGACACCGAACAGGAAGAAGAGATAGCCATCAAGTGGTCGGACGCACTTGCGCTGTACCGCCCAGCGAGGTCAGTACCGAGTTGAATATCGCGAGTACCTTCGCGCCGATCGGCGTCACGAACACGACGACAACAACTGCCACCATCGCCACCACAATCGCATACTCAATCGCTGAAGCACCCTCTTCGCTGCGGGCAAACGCGCGAGCCCTGGCGAGCAGATAATCGAAAGTCACACCAAACATAGCTCCACTCCTTCGCGCCTCTGGCGCCGACATCACCACCGCGGCAAGGTTCCACCGGGCCACTTGAGCATTGTCAACAAACCCCCACCCAACAACTGTAAGAACGCATTAATCACAAAGCATTAATGCCAATGTGTCTCGGCCACTTCCTGCCGTTAATTGGCCGGGACTCATACTTTTGGTGGGTTATTTGCCTGTCATTAATGGCGCTTTTGCTTGGATCAGCTAGCGTGGAAATAGCGAAATAGTTGCATGTTCATAGCTGCCGAATGAGTAAGCCCTTCACAAGCAGATGCCGTCGGTTGTACAGCAGGAAAGGGAGAGCCGTCATGAACAGTCGCGTCACCATGAGCCTCGCCGCGTTGCTGTTGCTCGGTGCGGTTTTTGTCGGTTACTGGGGGCTGGTGCTCAGTCGTCAGCCGGCCCCAGTCGCCGAGGCACCCGTCGCCCCTGCGACCAGCGTTGAACAGACTGTCGCGATTGCCGAAGACCAGACCCGCCAACCGGTGGTGGTCGTGCTCCACGATGTAGCGCCGTTCACGCCGTTGACCGCCGCCGATGTGACCGTGGAAAAACTGCGCAGCGCACCGGCCGGCAGCCTGACCAGCATCGAACAAGCAGTCGGCCGCACGCCTTGGCGCCACCTCAGCGCCGGCACCTGGCTCAATGACGAAAGCTTCCAGGCCGGCGGTGCGCTGGCGCGGATGATTCGCCGCGACGAGCGCGCACTGACCGTGGCCGTCGATGAAGTGATCGGTGCCGCCGGGCAGTTGCTGCCGGGCGATTACGTTGATGTGCTGCTGTATCTGCGCGAGGACGCGAGCAATCTGCAGCAGTCGGCGCAGATCGCCGTTCCGGCCCTGCGCGTGCTCGGGATCGGTGATCAGTACGGCCTGACCAACGACGGCCAACCGGCGACGCCCAGCCTCAGCGCCGAAGAAAAACTCAAACAGGACCAGCGCCGCATCGCCGCACGCACCGTGGTGCTGGCGGTGCCGGAACAACTGCTCAGCCGCCTGATGCTCGCCACTCAAGTCGGCACCTTGCGTCTCGCGGTGCGCAGCAGCGAAGAACAACGGCTGGCCAAATACTGGGCCGGCGAAGCGCAATCGCCCGCGCACCTGGATCGCGCCAACAGCCAGCTCTTCCAGTTCACTCAACTCGCTCTGGGCAGCGCGCAAAGAGCACCTGCCACCGCCAGTGCCGGCGCGGCGCCCAGGCCTGCGGTGGAAATCATTCGCGGCAACCAGATCAGCCAACAAACCCCATGACTGCGCAAGGATTCACGTGCATGCAGAGTCGACTCAGACCGACATTGAAACCGGCGCTCCGGGCCTTGCTGTTGTTGGGATTGACGATGGATACCGCCCTCGCGGCGGTGGGCAATTGCTCGGCACTGCCGCGCCTGCCCTCGGTGATCGAGATCGGTGAAGGCTTCCAGCAGGACATGCAGTCACCTGTGGCAATCACTCGGCTGGCAGTGGGCGACCCGAAAATTGCCGACGTGCATGCCAATGGCGGTTCGTCCTTTCTGCTCACGGGCGTCGGCCCCGGCGCAACCAGCCTGATGGTGTGGACCGCGTGTTCGGCGCAGCCGCAGCAAGCCATGGTCTTCGTCCAGGGCGCGGCGACCACGGCGCTGACCAGCAGCGTGCCGTCCGACGATCCGACCCTGCCATCGCAGGTGCAGACCGACATTCGCTTCGTCGAAGTCAGCCGCACCAAACTCAAGGAAGCCACGGCGTCGCTGATCGGCACGCGCGGCAATTTCCTGTTCGGCTCGCCCGGCACGCTGCCACCGATTGACGGCGTGCCGCAGCCGCGCCTGCCGGTGGATAACTCGCTGTTCAATTTCTCCTGGGTCGGCGGCAAGACCATGGCGATCATCAACGCCCTGGAAACCAGCGGCTTCGCCTACACCCTGGCGCGACCGAGTCTGGTGGCGTTGAACGGGCAGAGTGCGAGCTTCCTGGCCGGCGGGGAAATCCCGATTCCGGTGCCCAGTTCCGGCAGCGACAGCGTGTCGATCGAGTACAAGGAATTCGGCATCCGCCTGACCCTGACGCCAACCATCATCGGCCGCGATCGCATCGCGCTGAAGGTCGCCCCGGAGGTCAGCGAACTGGATTTTGCCAACGCGGTGAACATCGCCGGCACCACCGTTCCGGCGCTGACCATCCGCCGTACCGACACCAGCGTGTCGCTGGGTGATGGCGAAAGTTTTGTCATCAGCGGTTTGATCAGCACCACCAACAGCTCGCAGGTGAACAAGTTTCCGGGCCTTGGCGACATTCCCATCCTCGGGGCTTTTTTCAAGGGTTCGCAGATCAAGCGCGAAGAGCGCGAACTGCTGATGATCGTCACCCCGCATCTGGTCCAGCCATTGGCGGCGGACGCGCGTTTGCCGTCGTTGCCGGGGGAGAAACTGCGCAATTACGACCCGAATTTCTATCGCATGTTCTTCCTCGAGAACGGCAACTTCGACAAGCGCAGCGGGTTGTCGCAATGAACCAGAATCTCAGTCAGACCTTCCTCGCCATCACCCGCAACAGCACCGATCTGGAATGGCTGCAAAGCGCCCTCGCGCCACTCGGCCAGGTGGTCAGCGCCGGTGCCGGCAGCCTCGATGAATTGCTCGCACTGGTCGATGTAACGTTCGCCAGTCTGGTCTTCGTCGGTCTCGACCGCGAGCACGTCGTCGCGCAGAGCGCGCTGATCGAAGGTGCGCTGGAAGCCAAGCCGATGCTGGCGATTGTTGCGCTCGGTGACGGCATGGACAATCAGCTTGTGCTGAATGCGATGCGCGCCGGTGCGCGGGATTTTGTCGCCTATGGCTCGCGTTCCAGCGAAGTCGCCGGACTGGTGCGGCGCCTGAGTAAGCGTCTCCCGGCCGTTACACCTAGCACCCAGCTCGGCGGCCTCACCGTTCTGTACGGTGTGCAAGGCGCGTCGGACGGCGCCTTGATCGCCAATCACATGGCCATGGTCGTGCAGAAAAGCGGCCAGCAAACCCTGCTGCTCGACCTCGGTCTGCCGCGTGGCGACAGTCTGGCGCTGTTGGGTCTGGAGAGTTCGTTTCACTTCGGCGATGCCCTGCGTCATTTGCGCCGCCTCGACGCGACGCTGATCGACAGCGCATTCACCAGCGCCGACCACGGCCTGCGCATTCTTGCTTACGCCAACAGCGACGAGCCGCTGGAATCCACCAGTGCCGCCGAGCTGTACATGCTGCTCAGTGCTTTGCGCCAGCACTTCCAACACATTGTCGTGAACCTCACCGGGCAAGCCGACAGTGAGGCGTTGCGCACCTTCGTCAGTCATTGCGACAAACTGCTCTGGTACACCGACCAGAACGTCCTCAACTGCCGACGCAATCTTGCCGTGCTCAACCAATGGCGCGAGAAAGGCATGAAACTCGAGCACGGGCGCTTGCTGATCGATCGCTACCTGAGCAACGTCGCGCCGGATGCCGAAACCCTGGGCAAGACCTTCAATCTGGAAGTCATCGCCGTGCTGGCCTTCAGTCCCGACGTGCGCCTGAACGCGAAAAACCAGGGCGTCAGCCTTTTCGAACTGGCGCCCCGGGAAAAACTCACCCAGAGCCTGCGCGCCCTCGGCGAGCGTCTGGCCAAGCGTTCCGAAGGCCTGAGCAAACCGAAAGTCACCTGGTTCGATCGTCTGCGAGGCCACTCATGAGCGCAGAAAAACTCTTTGGCGCGACGCCACGCGGAGCGATCGGCAACAGCGATCACGAAGGCCTGAAACTGGTGCTGCACCGCTACATCATCGACGCCATCGAGGAGTCAGGAAAAAACCTGCTGGAAGGTTCACGCCAGCAACTGGCGCAGTTCGTCACCGACAAGGTCGCCGAATACATCGCGCGTTTGCACTTGGCGATCTCGCGCTACGAAATGGAGCGCCTCGGCGAGGAAATCGTCGACGAACTCACCGGTTTCGGCCCGCTGGAAGTACTGCTGCGTGACCCGTCGGTGACAGAGATTCTGGTCAACGGCCCGCACCGGGTGTTCATCGAGCGCGACGGCGTACTGCATCAAAGCGATCTGCGTTTTATCGACGCGCATCACGTCGAGCGGGTCATGCAGCGCATTCTTGCGCCGCTTGGGCGCCGCCTCGATGAGTCCTCGCCGATGGTCGATGCGCGCCTGCCCGACGGCAGCCGGGTCAACGCGATCATCCCGCCGATCGCCCTCGACGGCCCGTGCCTGTCGATCCGCAAGTTCCGCAAGGACATGCTCAAGAGCACCGACCTGATGGCGATGCAGACCATCGATCTGGCGATTTTCGAATTCCTGCAGAACGCCGTGGGCAGGCGCTGCAACATCCTCATCAGTGGCGGCACCGGCACCGGCAAGACCACGCTGCTGAACATCCTCAGCCAGTTGATCAACCCGCACGAACGGCTGGTGACCATCGAAGACGTCGCCGAGCTGCAACTCGGCCATCCGCATGTGGTGCGTCTGGAAACCCGTCCCCCCAACGCTGAGGGGCATGGCGAGGTCAAGGCCAGCGACCTGATTCGCAACGCCCTGCGCATGCGTCCTGACCGGATCATTCTCGGCGAGATCCGTGGCGTCGAAGTGGTCGACGTGCTCACCGCAATGAACACCGGCCACGACGGTTCGATGAGCACCGTGCATGCCAACAATGCCCAGGACGCGTTGCTGCGTCTGGAGACGCTGGTGGGCCTGACCGGGCGCTTGATCGCCGAACGCACCCTGCGTCAGATGATCTGCGCCGCCCTCGACGTGATTATTCAACTGACACGCATGCCCGATGGCCGGCGCTGCGTCAGCGAAGTGGTGGAAGTGGTCGGCATTCGCGAGGATGTCTACGTCACCAACACCCTGTTCCGCCTCGACCGTCGCACGGGCTTTGGCTTTGTGCGCGAAGCGGTCAACCCGGCCGGCGACAAGCTGCGCCACGACGCTCACCTGGGCTGACGGCGAGGAGCACGCAGATGCTGGGACCGATCATTCTTATCGCCATCTGCCTGATGCTGCTCGGGCTGTCGATCTATCTGTTCCTGCAAGGCCTGCGCAAGACCGCGACGGAAAAGGTTCTCAACCGACTCGCCGCCGGGCAACCGCAACTGGTCGTCGAGCAGACCAGATGGGTGGGACTGGAACGCATGTTTCTACGTGCGGGACTGGGTCGGCTGAGCGAACGTCTCGGACAATGGCTGAGCCTGTGGGCAGCAGCGATGGCAGCAGGATTTTTAACCGCGAGCTGGGGCGGGCTGGTGCTCATGCTGATTGCACCGCCCGTTGCATTGCGGCTGTTCATCGCCGTCCGCTACCGCCGACGGATCCGCCGCATGATCGAACAACTGCCGCAACTGCTCGACTACACGGTGCGCAGTCTCAAGTCCGGGCGCACGCTGAGCGATGCGGTGCTGGGCGGCATCGAGGCCAGTGAAGATCCGTTGAAAGCGGCCATGGGCCGGGTGCAGCGCAACGTGCAACTGGGGGTGAACCTCCCCGATGCGGTCAGCGATTTTGCCGAACTCTACGAGCAGGATGAACTGCGCATGTTCGCCCTCGGCCTGAAGGTCAATCATCGCTACGGCGGCAACGCCAGTGAACTGCTGGAGAATCTGATCAAACTGATCCGCGAGCGCGACCAGGGCGCGCGGCAGTTGCGCGCGCTGACTGGGGAAACGCGCATGACCGCTTGGGTTTTGGGTTTGCTGCCGCTGATTCTGGTGAGCTACTTCATGCTGACCAACCCCGGCTACATGCTCGGCATGTGGCACGACGAAAGCGGCCAGACCATGCTGCTCAGCGCCGCCGCGTTGCAGGTGCTGGGCAGTCTGGCGCTGTGGCGCATGTTGCGGAGCGTTTGAAATGGTCTGGCTCGCGGCGTTGCTGTTGCTGCTCGGTTCGCTGTTATTGCTGGGCAATCACCTGCTCACCGAGCGCCGCCGCGTGCGACAGGTGCATCAGCGCTTGCACGGCCAATTGGTCCGGGAAAACCGCTTCGGCCACTGGCTGCGCGCGCTGGGCAACAGCCGTTTCGGCCGGGGCTCGGTGAGCATCGACAGCGAAACCCAGACCCTGCTCGGCCGCCTCGGCTGGCGCCGCGCCAACGAACGCGCGCTCTTCGCCGCCTGCCAGATCGGCACTCCGCTGCTCGCTCTGGGGCTGGCGATCTTTTTGCAGGAAGTGTTTTTTCCACAGACCAGCCACCGCTGGATGGCGCCGATGTTCGCTGCGGGCGGCGGCTATCTCTTGCCCAAACGCCTGCTCGCCTACGCCGCCGCCCGCCGGCAGAAAACCATCGCCGTGGAAATCTCCACGTTCATTCCGCTGCTGCGCATCCTCTTCGAATCCGGCATGGCCGTGGAACAAGCGCTGCGCGTGCTCAGCGTCGAAGCGCAGAAACTGCTGCCGGAGCTGACCAGCGAACTGCGCCTGATCCTCAGCCGCGTCGACTCCGGTCTGGAGCTGGGTCAGGAGCTGAACAAGACCGCGGTGATGCTCGCGGTGGACGAATTTACCGACACCTGCGTGATCCTCCAGCAACTGATCCACCAGGGCGGCGGTGCGATGAAATCACTGCTGGCGCTCAAGCAATTACTGGACGACCGACGCCTGACGCGGCTGCAGGAATACATCTCGAAAATGTCGGCGAAGATGTCGGTGGTGATGATGCTGTTTCTGTTTCCCGCCCTGCTGATCGTACTGGCCGGCCCGGGCTTCACCGCCATTGCCCGCGCGTTCGCAAACTGACCTTGGCTCATGGAGAGCGTTTGATGAAAGTACTGATAGTCATGGCAAGTCTGTTGCTGCTCAGCGGCTGCGCCACGGATGGCCAGGCGCCGTGGACCTCGCTGCTGTCGCCGTCCAGCTGCAGCAAACTCACGTCGGAGCAGGAACTGTCGCTGAACCTCGCCGATGATCTGGCCAGCGACGGCAAGCTCCACGCCAGCCTCGCCAACCTGCAAAGCCTGCCGGACAACCTCAGCGAAGTGCGCCTGCGCAAAGCCAAGGTCTATCGCCTGCTCGGTCGCAGCGAAGCCGAGCCGCTCTACCGCAGCCTGCTCGGCGGCTGCCTCACCGCCCAGGCCGAACATGGCTTGGGCCAGGTCTACGCCGCCCGTGGCGACAACGGCCAGGCCCAGGCCCACCTGCAACGCGCCGCGCGCCTGGCGCCCACCGACGAAAAAATCCGCAATGACCTCGGCGTGGTCTACCTCAACCAACTGCGCCTCAACGAAGCGAAATTCGAATTCCTCACCGCCATCGAACTGAGCCAGAACAATCAGTTGGCGACGCTGAACATGGTCACCCTGCTGCTCTACCAGAACGACTGGCCCCAAGCTGCGGAAATCGTCAGCCGCTCGAAACTGACCCCGGAACAATTCACCGAAGCGCAGCAACGCGCGGAAAAACTCAAAGCCCCGGCCCACGCCAAAGCCACACCCGGCGACCGCGTCGCCGCCTTCATCGACCCGCTACCGCCGACGCTCGAATAAGGAGACAGCCATGACCATCCGCAAAGGCCTGTGCTACCTGACTCTGCTCACCCTGCCCCTCGGCGCCCACGCCATCGACACCGGCCCGGCCTCGGCGCAACAACAGGAAACCGAAGGCTGGCTTGTCCTGCAAAGCCGCAACAAAGCCGCCTCGCCGAAACCGCAAAGCGCCACCGCCACTGAACGCGAACTGGCGATGCAGCGCTGGCTGAAGAAATACCAATACGAGATTCCGGATTTTTATGATCCGGATGCGGGCGGGAAGATCGAGAGCAAGAACTAGTCTGGTGGTGTTCTTGAAGGCCCCTTCGCGAGCAGGCTCGCTCCCACAGTTTGCAATGCATTTCCCCTGTGGGAGCGAGCCTGCTCGCGAAGAACGATAAAGCGGTCGCAGGTCAGGTCTGCGGATCAACCCGATCCAGCGCCCGATTCACCGCCAGCTCGGCCAGCATGACAATCTGCTGAATCGCCAACGCCGTGCTGCGCTGAAACCCGCTCAACTCGCCAGCGAAATTACTCGCCATCGCACTCGCTGACGCCAGCGACTCACAGGCATGCGCCAACAGGCTTTCGGTATCGACATTGGGCACCACCATGAACAGCGCTGGGCGGGTGCGGTCTTGCAGGTTCGGGGCAGAGATAGAAATCGAGCGCGCGTTTTATCGCTTCGCGGTTTTTCACAAGATCGTCGGCGCGCATGGCGTCTTCGAGCGGGGTGGTGGGGGATGGGGGTGGGTCTGGGATCAGTTTGTCCATTGAAACGGCTCTCCAAAATCTGCGGTGCGACCCAATGCCATTCTCACGGGGCAAATGGTGGCAACTGTATGCGGGGTGAGAATACCGGTTATGGACACCCGGCCAGACCGAAGTCTGCCCGCACACAGCCGCCATGACACATTGCAGACAGCGGACAAGCTGGCGGCGATTATGCGTGCACAGATACTGGATGACCATAAGTAGCAGGGTTCTCACACCCGATCGCCGAAGATTCGACGACAGCCAGAGACTAGTGACCCGACGTCCGACGGACAACCTGAAAACCTTGTGGGAAGGTTCTGGTTATTTTGAAACAGATTTAAACGACTTCGAGTTATCGGCGGACCGACTGGCCTCATCGCGAGCAGGCTCACTCTCTACAGAACAGCAAAAGCAAAAGCAAAAGCAAAGATCGCAGCCTTCGGCAGCTCCTACAGTTGAATCACGTACCAATTAAGAACAGGTCGGCTGTCAGGCCGCCTTCGCGAGCAGGCTCGCTCCCACAGAAAGCAAAAGCAGCGCAGCTGCCCGCGGCGAAGCCGCACCACTCAACAATGAGCGCAAGCTCGAGTAGCTTTTGACCTTGATCTTGATCTGGGAGCCCGTCGGCAGGCTGAGTGGAGGGATTGATCCGGGCGTGGGAGCGCAGCGACCGTACGACGCAGTCGTACACAGCGGAAGGAGGTGCAGCGAAGCAAACCGTAGCCGCTGCGCCAGGATCGATCCCGGAGCGAAGGAACACCGAGCCCCAGCGAGGGGCCGAACGTCAGGGCGCAGACCTTTTGGTTCTTTTTGGGGCGTTTGCCAAAAGGGACTCGCCGTAAGGGCGAAACCCTAAGAAGCCGTTACCGCAGCAACGGATATTCACCGATTAATGCGCCGTAACCCGCTGCCGCCCAGCAGACCCACTGGGCGACAAAGCCAAAGCCAACTGCGTCCGATTATGCATATGCGTCAACCGCAACACCTGCGACACATACAACTTCACCGTGTTCTCGGTAATCCCCAACTCACAGGCAATCTGATAATTGGTCTGCCCCTTGCCCACCAACCGCGCCACGTCCAACTGCCTGGGCGACAATTGACTGAACACCGCCGGCATCTCCACGGACTCAGGCTCACCATCACTCACCACCGGCGCAGGCGAGCGCCGCACTTTGTCCAGATCCTGATAAAGGTCATCAATCGACTCGGACAAAAACTGCAACTTCTGATTCAAATGCCCCAGATGCAGATTCTTCTGCCGTTCCTGCAAAGCCAGTTCCTGGCGCTGCACACCCTCAAGCAACTCTGCCAGATCAATCGGCTTCTGATAGTAATCGGCAATCCCCGCGCGCAACGCCTTGATCACATCCTGCTTGTCGGCGCGCCCGGTGAGCATGATCGCTTCGAACACCCGCTGCTTGCCGGCCAGCCGCTGCAACGCCTGGATCAACTCGATGCCATCCATATCCGGCATGTGCAAATCGCTCAGCACCAGACCGATGTCCGGATCCGCCCTGAACAGCTCGATGGCTTCAAGACTCGAGTCGCACGGCACGCAACGGTAGCCACTGCTCTCAAGAAACTCACAGAGTTCTTCGACGATCAGCGGCTGATCATCGACCACGAGGATTTTTACCGAATTAGGCTTGTTCACGAACCACTCCATTGCTCGGGCCAACGCTGACGATTCCTGCACTTTGGTGGCGTATTCACCTGCGTTGAAAGTAGACCCACTTTCCTACTATGTACATAGGACTAGTGGCACCCCGCGATCAGGCAACCCAGTACAGCGAAAGCACTACACCTACCCACACGAACGGCGCAAATGGCAGCTTTTTTGACTTGTCCGGGGCGAGATGGCGTAAAAGCTCTCTAAGCCATTGACCCATATGGGGCCAGACTTTTGGCGCGAGCAGCAGCCAAAGTACGCTGGCCACACCCGCGCCGATAAACGCACCAAGAACAAACACGCCGTTCGTCGCAAGACCCAGGGCTGTCATTAATTTCACATCACCAGCGCCCATGCGGCCGAGGAAATAACCCGGCAGCGTCAATAGCAAAGCGATCAGACAAGCCCAGCCGCCCTGCCCCGCATCGGCGCCCAGCCAGGTGCTGCCGGTCGCCAGCAACCAGACCAGCGCCAGCGCGCCCGCGCCCAAGGTCAACAGGTTGGAAATGCGCCGCTGTCGGGCATCCTGCGCGGCGCAGATCGCCAGCCAGATCAGAACGAGAGAAATCTGCATCCGCTGAAAGCCGTCCGTTTTGCCTGATTGATTCTATGCTGATACTACGCAGTGACTGTCAGGGTAGACGCACGCATGAAAAACGGCTTTCGCAGGTCGCAAAAAGGTGCGGTGGCGATCGAATTCGCCTTGGTGTTCATCATCTTTTTCGCAGTGTTTTACGGGCTGGTCAGCTACGGCCTGCCCTTCGTGATGATGCAATCGTTCAACCAGGCCACTGCCGAGGCGGTGCGCCGCAGCGTTGCGGTCGACCCGGCCACGCCGAACTATTCGACGGCGGTGGTCAACACCGCCAATGCCGCGCTGACCCAACAACTGCAATGGCTGCCCTCGGCCTTGAATCTGGTGGTCGGCACCGACACCAGTGCGGCGTACGACGCGGGGACTGGCACCCTGACCGTCAGCGTCAATTACCCGGTGAGCAAGCTCAATCAGATCATGCCGTTTCTGGTGCTGCCCGGGATCGGCACGGTGCCCAATCTGCCGACGCACCTGACCGCCAGCTCGAGCCTGCAATTTTGACCGCAGGCGATAAGCTTTTAGGGCGCTTGCTCAAGCGCGCCCCCGTCGCAGCCCACGACTTGCCGGACCACCTCGGCGCGCCGCCGATCGGCCTGCATTTTTATCTGGATGGCAACGGCGATGTATTGCAGATCGCCGGCCCGCTGCGGCATTTGCTCGCCCAGCACAAACCCCAGGGTCAGCCGCTGCCGCTCAGCGTCTATCTGCTGCCGCACAGTCTGCTGACCATCGAAGGTCAGCCGAGGGACTGGCAGGGGCAACTCCTCGATCTCGACTTTTCCGGGCTCAATGGTCAGCCCCTGCACCTTCGCGGCTGGGTGCAGCCACTAAACGATGGCTGGCAACTGCAGATGCTCGACATCGCCGACCTGTTGCTCGAACGTCAGCAAGCGCGCGATCGCGACGCCTGCCAGACCCTCGCCGCGCAGGTCAGCGATCGTCTGCGCACGTGCAGTCTGACGCGTCTGCCGACGGTGCTTGGTGAACAATTGCAGGCCATCGCCCAGCGCTGGCACATCCCCTGTCTGGCAGTGGCGCTGCTCGATGAACAGGCCCAGGGCTGGCAGATTCATCAACAGTTTCGTGGCCACGACGCCCCGCAACTGTGGGAGGACGGCCAGCCGCTGGGCACGCCGCTGGACAGCCTCAACGGCAGCGCGCCGCAACGCCTCGCCGGCCCGCAGGGCCGCTATGAGCATTCGCGATTGCAGGCCACGTTCGGCAACGCCAACGGTTTCGCCGTGCCCTACAGCAATGACCAGGGCGTGGTCGCGTGGCTGCTCTGCGGGTTTTATACGGTCGACAACGTGGCGCCATGGCTGACCGATCGCGACTGGCTGACCTTGGCCGGCGCGCTGGCCGGGCCGCTGCTCAGCCGCTTGCGCGAGCAGCGTCATGTGCAATCGATGGAGCGGCTCGATTCTCTGCAACATCTGCTTGGCACTGGCTGGTGGGAAGTCAGTGGCGCAGAGCAGATTGCCCTGGCGCCGACGCTGGCCTCGGCACTGAATCTCAGCGATCGCCTGCTGCCGGTAGGAGACTGGCTGTCGCTGTTTCATCCCGCCGACCGCAACGAGTTGCGCAGCCGTTTGCGCGCCCTGCAACTGCAAGGAGAAGCGCTGACCCTGAGCGTGCGTCTGCACCGCGCGGAGGCCGGCGCAGCAGCGACGTGGTATCGGATTCAGGGTCAGGTCAGCGGCACCGGTGAGCATCGGCGTCTGGTGGGGTTCATGCTCGATATCAGCGATATCCAGAATCAACAACAGCGCGCCGCCGCCGCCCATGCGCGACTGGACAATCTTATCGCCAGTTCGCCGGCGGTGATCTACGTGCAGCGCTATGCAGAAGGCGCGCTGATCCCGGCGTTTTTCAGCGCCAGCCTGCAACCCTTGCTGGGCTGGACGCTGGAAGATTGCGATGCAGCAACACTGGTCGAGCACGTCCATTCCGACGACCGCGAACTGTATTTCCAGCGCAACCGCCAGTTGTTGCGCGAAGGTTCGGTGCGTGCGCGTTATCGCCTGCGTGACAGCCGTGGCGATTACCACTGGCTGCTCGATGAAGCGAAACTGCTGCGCAACGATCTCGGCCTGCCGGTCGAGGCGGTGGGCCTGTGGCTGGATGTCACCGACGCGACGCTTGCCGCCGAGCAGGTGCGGCAAAGCGAAGAGCGCTACCGGATTCTGGTCGAGGACTCGCCGGCGATGATCTGCCGTTATCGCCCTGACCTGACGCTGATCTTTGGCAACCGACCGTTGGCGACTTATCTGGAATGCACCCCGGAACAACTGTCCGGGGTTGATCTGGGTGGCTGGATGTCCGATGAACAGCGCGCAGCGTTCGTTCAGCGCTTGAGCCAACTGACGCCGCAACAGCCAGTGAGTACAGCGCAAATCAGCCTGCAATTGCCCGGACGCGAACACGCCTGGTGGGTCTGGTCGGATCGCGGCGTGTTCGATGAGCAGGGACAGTTGATCGAAGTGCAAGCGGTGGGCCGCGACAACACCGAGGTGCGCCGCTCGCAACAGCAACTCACCCAAAGCGCGAAAATGGCCACCCTCGGCGAAATGGCTACCGGCCTTGCCCACGAGATCAATCAACCGCTGAACGTCATGCGCATGGCCATCGTCAACGTGCTCAAGCGCCTCGGCAACGGTGATGTGAAGGTCGATTACCTGACCGACAAACTCAACCGCATCGACGCTCAGGTTCAACGCGCAGCGAAGGTGGTCGACCACATGCGTGTATTCGGCCGGCGCTCGGAAATCGAACAACAGTTGTTCAACCCGGCCCAGGCCATCGAAGGCACCCTGTCGCTACTGGCCGAAGGCATGCGCGGCAAAGGTGTCGATCTGCGCATCAGTGAGACCGGTTTCGAGGCGCAGGTGCGCGGCTACGTCGATCAGTTGGAGCAGGTGCTGATCAATCTGATGGTCAACGCCCGCGACGCCCTGCTCGGCAAACGCGAGGGCGACTCAACGTTCAAGCCGTGGATTTCGATCTACGCCGAGCGCGACGAGGAAAGCGTGCGGCTGTGGGTCGAAGACAATGGCGGCGGTATCGATCCGCGTTTGCTGGAGCGGATCTTCGAGCCGTTCTTCACCACCAAGCCGATTGGCGTCGGCACCGGTCTGGGCCTGTCGGTGAGCTACGGCATCATCGCCAACATGGGCGGGCAATTGAGCGTGCGCAACTCCACGGAGGGCGCACGGTTCTGCATCGAATTGCCGATTGCCACGGATGATCAGATCACCAGATAGGCCTTGCCGGTCTGCCCGCAGGTCATGTTGGCGCCCACCTCGGTGTTCATCAGATTGATGCCCAGGCCTTTGAGCAAATTGTTCAGCAGCGGGTCGAGCAAGGGGCTGATCAACCCGGTGACCACCGGCAACAAGCGGTTGCTGACGTCGCTGATCAACGAAGCCACACCGGTGACGATAGCGCCCAGCGGATTGCTGCCCACGGGTTTGTAGACGATCAGGTTGATGCCGGAAAGCGTGTTCGCCAGGCTGCCGACGATGTTGCTGGTCGGCGCGGCCGGTAGCAGGCTCGGCGGCAGTTTCAGATTGGCCGGGGTGGCGAAGGGTGTGGTGCTGGAGAACAGCAGATTCTGCGTGGTCTGCGCGACGCTGGTGTCGAGTTTGATGGCGATGCCGCCCGCGCCGTATTGCACGTGGGAGGCGGCATCGCAACTGCCGATGCCGAGAATCCTGTGGCAGGTGATGATGCCAAGATCGACCAGCGGCAACGGCGCCACCGTTGGTTCGGCGACTGAAGAGAACGCCGCGACAGGATCGATCTTGCCGAGCTTGAGATCAGCCAGAGAGGTTGTGGTGGCGGCGGTAAGGCTTTTGCTGCCGCTGTCGTCGGTCGGGCAGCGGTAATCGGTGACATAGCTTTTCGCCCCGCCGGCATCCAGCGCGATGTCGATCTGCGGTGAGGGCAGCAGCTTCGGATCGAGCTGTTGGCAGCCGGCACCCAGCAGGCAGAACACTGAATTGAGCGTGTCCACCAGATTCAGGCTCAACAGCGCATTGAGCGTCGGCGTCAGCGTACCGACCAATCCCAGCACCGCGTTCGTTAGCCCTGTCACTCCCGACAACACTGGCAGGTTGACGGATAACATCGTGCGAATCTGCGCAGTGCGCACATATATCCGGTCCGGTCCCAAGGGATCGGCCTTGGCCCGCGCCGGGTCGCCGATCGCCGAGAACTGTGGCGGCTCGATCACCTTGACCCGCACCGTGACACCGGCCAGCCCCAGCACGTTGACCGGCAAGTTCGCCGCCACCGCGCTCTTGCTGTTGGCCAGTTGTACCACGCCCTGCACCAGTTGCAGCAATTGCAGATTGGCATCCAACCCCGCCGCCGTGGTGCCGGTTTGCAGCTGCAGGATCTCGCCGAGTCTGACCGGCGCCGCATTGATGGCGGCGGCCTGCAACTGGCCCAGCGCGGTGACCACTTGCGCGGTCGCACCGTTGAGCTGCACCACGGTCGCAGCTGCCTGAATCAACTGCGTCACGGTCGCTTGGGTGTTGAGCAATTGCGTGTAGTTGCCGGCACCGAGGTTGAGGTCGATGGCCAGTTGATCGAGGTATTTGAGCAGGTTGATATCGGTGTGCAGCAAGCCGTCCCAGCCCACCGCCGTGAGGTTGACGTTGCCGCCGAGCAACCCGGAAAACAGCGGATTGAGGATGTTCGACTGCGCCGTGTCGATGCTGGCGAGGGTGCTGCGAATATTCAGTTGGGCGACGGTCGGCTGCGGTTTGGCCGCGACTGCCGAAGCATTGAGTGTGGTGTTGAGGCTGACCGGCGTGGCACTGAACAGCGCCTGCACACCGCCAGCAAAACTGCTGGTGACCGTACGACTGGCAGCGACTTTGACTGCGCTTGATTGCGTGGCATCGACAGTGAAACTGCGCATACCGCTGGCAGCGGTGGCCAGTGTGCCGCAGGTGGTCGCCAGTGTATTGGCGGCGTCCACCACGTAACCGTTGCGCAGTGCACTCTGCCCGGCATAACTGGCGGCGGTCAGCCCGGGCAGGCAGTTGCCGCCGCGACTGACCGCTTCGAGGGCGGCGGTATCCACCACCCGCTGCAATTTGCGCTGTTCCATGTACAAGCGACCGCTGTCGACCACCAGCAACATCATCACCAGCGCCAGACTCAGGGTGGCGGCCGCCATCAAGCCGATCGCCCCGCGTTGCCGGGCCGGGCCGTTGCCTTGCGATCCTGGCGACATGGCGCACTCCTTTGCCGGCGCAGTGCCGAGCGCTACCTCCGTTAATGAAAAAGAGTGTAGACGCGGTCGGTCGAGAGTGCTGGCGTCGCGCCATTCCTGTCACCACCGCCACTGTGGGAGCGAGCCTGCTCGCGAAAGCGTCGTGCCAGAGGATTCAATGCTCTATGACACACCACCTTCGCGAGCAGGCTCGCTCCCACAGGGACGGTTCAGAGCGGTTCAACGCGGTGGATAGTTGGCCAGAATCCTTGCGACGGTTTCGCGAATGGCATTGCTGCGATCGGCGGGATTCGGGCGGCTGCTGAGCATTTGCTCATCGCTGCCACGCCAGACCAGTTTGCCGTCCTTGCCGTCGAGCAGGTCGATCTGAATGGTCGCGACCTTGTAGGTGATGTTGCGCGTTTCGTTGTACATCGGCGCGCCCCAGTAGCCGTTCCACGGGCCACCCCAACCGCCGCCGTAATTGGTCGTCACTTGCTGCTGCCGGTCCTCGACGATCAGGTAGGTCTGCACGCTCAGATCACCGTTGCCGCCGCCGGCAGCCGGGCGTAAACCGCGCTGATCGAGTTGATCGGACACCGCCTGGCGGATGCGCTGTTCGGTCAGGTCGCTTTTGATGCGCGGATCATCGGGGCGATATTGCAGGGCCGGGTCTTTCCAGCTCCAGCTGCGATAAGCGGCAAAGTCGCGGCTGGCGTCGAAATCGTGATTGACCTGATTGGCGGCGCAGGCACTGAGCAGCGCGGCAACAGCGAGTAGAGCGAGACGGCGGAACATGATTTTTCTCCGGGTGAAGACATGAACCTGCTGACACGACGTCAGCTGGGAGGATACGCCGCCATGGCTTTTTCCACAGCCTCGCGGATCGCATCGGCGCGTTCGATCTGATTGCCTTGGGTGCCGGTCTCGGCGCTGGCGCTCCACACTGGCTGACCATTGCCAGCATCGAACAGATCGACCCGCACCACCACGACCTGCTCCTGATAAGTGCGCATGACCGGCACGCTGTTGTACATGCCGTAACCGCGACCATAACGATCATAGCCGCCGTATCCGCCGTAGTAGCCGTAATCATCGCGCACCTGACGCAAACGGGTTTCCAGACGCAGGTCGGCGCTGACCAGCAGGTCAGCCGGGCGGTTGTCGCGCATCGGCCGCAAGCCGCGTTGGTCGAGGGCGTTGCTGACCGCCTCGGCCACTTGCGCCGAATCGGCCCACGCCGTCCCCGGTGGTAATTGGCCGTCGCGCCAGGCCCAATTGCGGTAGCGCCCGTAATCACGCGGCGGCGCCGGGTAGGCGCTACGGTCGAAGGTAGTGGCTGCTTGCGGCGGTGCCGGCGGCAAGGGCCGTGACTGGGCCACGTAGGGGTTGCTGCCCTGGCAAGCGGCCAACCCCAGACTTATCAGCAATAACCCGCATCGAGCTTTCATGTCGCGCTCCGCTCAGATCGGCCGGCAGATCCAGTGCAAGTAACGCCCAAGCCCGGCGAAGCCTGGGTGACGACGGTGCGCGAGTTCCATTTCCAGCAAGTCCGCCAGTTCGGCGCGGGCCTGGAATTCCACCGGCATGTAATCGTGAAATACCCGTACGCCGCTCTGACTTTCGACCTGCCACATTCCGGCGAGTTGCGTTGCCAATTCCCGTGGGTCGAGGGGTTGTTGCGGGGTCAGGCTCTGCTTCTCGCCGGCCATGACGTTCTTGCGCATTTTCTTGAAGTGGCCCTTGAGCAGATTGCGATAAATCAGCGCATCACGGTTGTAGAACGCCAGTGACAGCCAGCCGCCGGGCTTGGTCAGTTGATGCAGCACCGGCAGGATCGCGTGGGGCTCGGCGAGCCATTCCAGCACGGCGTGGCAGATCACCAGATCGTAGGGCTCGTTGAGCTGACCGGGCAGTTCCTGCCACGGCGCCTGAATGAATGTCGCGGTGTGTCCGGCTTCGGCAAAACGCTGGCGCGCACCCTCGAGCATCGGTTCCGCCGGTTCGGTGAAGGTGACGTCATGGCCGCGCTCGGCCAGCCACAGCGACATGTGCCCAAGGCCGCCGCCGATATCCAGCACGCGCAGCGGACGATCCGGCAAGGCCTCGCTCAGGTCGGCCTGCAACACGGCGAGGCGAATCGCGCCTTTGGCGCCGCCGTAGATTTTTTCGGCGAAGCGCGTGGCCAACTGATCGAAATGACGGTCGCTCATCAGCTGAACCGCCGTTCGCTGTCGGCGAGCTTGGCGCGCACCACTTCATTCATGTCCAGGCCCAACTCGCTGCACAGCAGCAACAGATACAGGACGATATCGCCGACTTCCTGCCCGGCATGGGCCAGTTTATCCGCCGGCAACTGGCGCGACTGGTCTTCCGTCAGCCACTGGAAGATTTCCACCAGCTCGGCCATTTCCACGCTGGCGGCCATGGCGAGGTTTTTCGGGCTGTGAAATTGCCGCCAGTCATTGCGGTCACGAATGGCGTGCAGGCGTTCGGTCAGTTCTACAAGGTTCATCGGGCTCTCCTGAAGACGCATAGCTTCGGGGGGATGCGGGCTGAAGGCAAGCAGCGCAGATGATCTATTGTGGGAGCGAGCCTGCTCGCGAAGGCGGTGGATCATCCAGACCGGATTTGCCTGACACGCCCCCTTCGCGAGCAGGCTCGCTCCCACACAGGATCCGGGCAAACCTTCTATCATGCAGGGAACTCGGCCGCCCTCGGTGTGGCCCAAGGCTCAGCTCTTTCATCGGGATGCACACATGCGCGTAGAAAGCTTTTTCGAATGGCTCGGCCAGGCACTCGGTTCGGTCATCCGTTTTATCGTCGACGGCCTCAGTGGCCTGTTCAATATGCTCAGCAATGCCGGCAGCAACTTTGTCGACGGCCTGGCGCAGACGCTGGGGATGGACACTTCGATCATCAGCATCATCGCGCTGATCGTCGGTTTGATGCTGCTGTGGTCGGCGATTCGGGCGTTCATGAACGCGTCGATCATTGCCGGGATCATCTGGTTGCTGCTGGGGTTGTGGTTGTTGAGCTGGATCATCCATTAACACCACCGCCACCCTGTGGGAGCGAGCCTGCTCGCGAATGGCCGGCACAGCCGAAGTCGGTCAGTCTTCGCGAGCAGGCTCGCTCCCACATTGAACGGCATGACTCGCTACAATCCCCGCTCCCCCAAGGAGCCTGCATGTCCTCTCTGATTACCGACTGGCGCGACCGCCCGACTCACCGCAAGGTCTGGGCGCTCGCCGCGCCGATGATTCTTTCCAATATTTCCGTACCGCTGGTGGCGCTGGTCGACAGCACTGTCATCGGTCACCTGCCGCATGCCCATCAGTTGGGCGCGGTGGCGGTCGGCGCCAGTCTTTACACCTTTCTGGCCTGGGCGATGGGTTTTCTGCGCATGGGTACCACCGGTTTCGCCGCCCAGGCTGCCGGGCGCAGCGATGGCGCGGCGTTGCGGCAGATTCTGTTGCAGGGCCTGCTGCTGGCGATGGGGCTGGCCGTCGTGCTCGGCACTCTTGGCGTGCCGCTCAGCGGCGTTGCCCTGCACTTCATGCAGCCGTCGACGGAGCTGGAGCTACTGACCCGGGAGTTTTTCCACACGCGCCTGTTCGGGCTGCCCGCAGCGCTGGCGACGTATGCGCTGGTCGGCTGGTTCCTCGGCACGCAGAACGCCCGAGCGCCGCTGGCGATTCTGCTGAGCACCAACCTGATCAACATTGTGCTCAATCTGTGGTTTGTCATCGGCCTGGACTGGGGCGTGGTCGGCTCGGCACGCGCTTCGGTAATCGCCGAATGGAGCGGCGCCCTGCTCGGCCTGTGGCTGACGCGCACGGCGTTACGCGCCTATCCGGGGCAGATCATCTGGTCGGCGCTGAAAATCTGGCAGAGCTGGCGCCCGCTGCTGGCGGTCAACCGTGACATCTTCATCCGCAGCCTCGCCCTGCAATCGGTGTTTTTCCTGATCACCGTGCAAGGCGCGCGGCTCGGCGATGCGACCGTTGCAGCGAATGCGCTGCTGCTCAACGGCCTGCTGCTGACGGCCCATGCCCTCGATGGCCTGGCACACGCCGTTGAAGCGTTGTGCGGGCATGCCATCGGCGCGCGGGATCGCCTGGCCTTGCGTCGATCGCTGGTGGTGGCGGGCGGCTGGTCGCTGATCGCCAGCCTCGGGTTCGCCGTGCTGTTTCTGCTCGCGGGGCACCTGTTCATCGAGATGCAGACCGATATCCAGAGCGTGCGCGACACGGCGTTCGTCTATCTGCCCTACCTAGCCGTGCTGCCGTTGATTGCGGTCTGGAGCTACCTGCTCGACGGTTTGTTCATCGGCGCCACCCGCGCGCGGGAAATGCGCAACGGCATGCTGCTGACGGTGCTGCTGTTGCTGCCATTCGCCTGGTTCTTGCAGGCCTTGGGTAATCACGGCCTGTGGATATCTTTTCTGCTGTTCATGGTCTTGCGCAGCGTGACCCTAGGCGCGCAAGCCCTGTGGCTGAAACGCAGCGATGGCTGGTTCAGCGGCAAAGCTCACTGACGGCATCAGTCACTCCGCCGCGCCCCACTGCCGACGCAGAAAGTCGAGCCGTTCCAGCTGGGTCAGACCGGCCGGCGGCACGACCAGCACCGCGCGCGGATTGAGCAGGCGCAGCCACAGCCAGCCATCCAGCACGGCGCGATCACTGAAACCCAGTGCCAGGCCTTGTTGCACATGCACAGAAATCGTCTGGTAATCGACGCTCAGGGACTGGCACCAGCGCCAGATATGTTGCTCCAGCAGACAGGTTTGCAGGCGTTCGCGCTGGCGCCGGGTCAGGCTTTCTTCGATGCCCAGCGGTTCGACGAGCAGGCCGGGATTGCGCAGCTGTTGCCAGCCCTGACTGCCGATGGCGCGGTCGGCCCAGGTCCCGCCAAACCAGCGCAACTGACGGATCGGCCCGAGCCAGCGGCTCAGTTGCGTGGCGTCACAGGCATCGAAGAAGTAGCTGGCGGTCTGGCGGTTGTAATAGCTGAGCAAGGCCCGGTGATTCAAACCGAACGAGACGGTAAGCATGCGCTGCAAGTGGCTGAGCAGCTGCTGCGCCGGTATCTCGCAGCTCAGCAACAGGCCGCGCCAGGTGTCCGGATCGCGCAGACACAGGGCGGTCAATGCCGGGCTCTCGCGCAAATCGACGAGAACCGGTCCGTGCTCACTGACCGGTTGAAATTCGGTGCCGTCGAACAACCGGTGACGCTGCACATCGGCGAAGCCCTGGCGCAAGGTCAGCAGGGCGCGTGCCGCGTCCGGGGTATCGAGCAACAGCCATTGCGCCATCGGCTCAAGCGCCGCGCCGCTCATCGTGCGCTGCTCTGATCGAGCGCGGTGAGCAGCCGGCAACTGCACACGGACTCGGCGCAATGGTTGAAACTGCCACCGCCCGGCATCAGGCACAGCAGCAGCAACGGCTCGCCAGACTGCAACAGTTGCAGCAGGCCATCACTGACCAGCGGCTCGGGCAGCGGTGACGGCGGGTCACCCTCGATCGCATCCTCTGCCAGCGCCGGGGGTTGCAGAACGCCACTGACCATTGGCTGATCAGGATCGCCTTCAAGGAAACTCACCACGACCTCCACGCCATCGGCCAGCGCCGCCGAAGGCAAATCGTTCAGGGTCGGCGCGAGCGGCAGCCAGCAATGGCTGGGCGCTGCGCCCTCGCCTTGATAGAGCCAGTCGAATTGCACCGCCACCGGCCGCGAGCGATCAGGTTGCGCTTCGTCGACCGAAACCACCCAGGCACGCTGCAGGCTGTGCATGCGTTGCTTGGGTTGCGTCTCGGCAGGCGCACAGGCTGGCAAGCGCGTGGCCGCGAACAGGCGATTGCCATAGGGCGGCTCGAGAGATTGATCGCCACGGTGTTCGATGCGGGTCAGCAACCATGGGCGGTTGCATTCGATGAAGGGATGGTCGTCCAGCGGCAACCACTGACCACTGCGCAAGGCGGGCAGATCACTGTGTCCTTCGGCATTCGCTCCTCGCCGGTCGACCTGTGAATCTTCGTGCAGTTGCCATTGGCGTACGGCCGATGCGACGCAATCGCCCTGCTGTTCGGTTTCATAACGCGCCACCTCTGCCTGCGGCAACCGCGTCGGATCGTCGCCGAACACCAGGCAGTGCCTGTCGGGGTGATGTTCGAAGTAATAGTGAATGCGTGCCTCTGCGCACAGGCGCTGGAGCAGTTGCATATCGGACTCGCGATATTGCGTGCAGAAGGTGCGGGGCGGGTAGTCGCTGTGCAGCTCGTAACGTCGTTGCAGGCCGACAATGCCATGTTCGCGCAGCACCTGTTCGATGATCTGCGGCACAGAGCGGCCGCTGAAAATGCGCTGGCTCAAACGCAGATCAAGGCAGCCGAGCTTCGGCGCGAGACGCACTCGACTCAAGCGCAGGCCAAGGCTGTGCTCATGCTGGACAAGGCTGTGCAATTGCCCGTGCACACCCTGGCCGGGCGGGCCGAAGCACAGGAACGCAGAACGATGCAGCAGGCCGGCAAGATCCAGATGCGGATCGTCGATCACCACATCGATCTCGAAGGCGAAGGGTTCGCTGAGCGCTTCCCTTCCGGTAAAGGCGAGAACTTCGAAGGGGTCGGACAGGCCCGCTACATCGAGACGAAACGACGGCTCGTTGACTGGATCGAACATGGGCGGATCTCTACAGGAGGGGCGGCCGGGGATTCTCGCCGAGAGGCATGGCCGAGTAGAGAGGCGAAGTACAACTTAGGAAATGACCTACGCGAAAAGCAGACCAGAGGAGTTTGCTGACCGTGACAGCACAGGTTTTCGTGAAAAATTCAGGAGATGTCCCACCGGGTTGTCCGAATTTTCCACAGCTTGCGGAAAAAAATCGGACAACCCGGGCGGAACGCTATCGGGTCTCAGGAAGACAGATAGGAAGAGCGGGTCAGGCCCAGACGCAAGGCATCGAGGAACTGCGTGCGCTCGCTGGCACTGATGCGGGCACTGGCGCACTTGTCGCGGTAGTGAGTCATCAGTTCTTCCGGCGACAAGTGCACATAACGCAGCATGTCTTCGATGGTGTCGTGGGTCTCAATACCGGCGTGGTACACGCTGCCATCGGCGTTCTGGTAGATGTTCACCGAGTCGGTGTCACCGAACAGGTTGTGCATGTCGCCGAGGATTTCCTGATAGGCGCCGACCAGGAACACGCCCAGCAGGTAATCTTCGCCTTCATTCAACGCGTGCACCGGCAGGCTGGTTTCGATGCTCTGCTCGTCGACGTACTGGTTGATCTTGCCGTCGGAGTCGCAGGTCAGATCCTGCAGCACCGCACGGCGCAGCGGCTCTTCGTCGAGGCGATGCAGCGGGATGATCGGCAACACCTGATCGATCGCCCAGGTGTCCGGCAGGCTCTGGAATACCGAGAAGTTGCAGATGTACTTGTCGGCCAGCTTGTCGTTGAGTTCGTCGAGCACCTGGCGGTGCGAACGCTGACGCGCCTTCAGCGAGTTGTGCAGGCGCCGGCACACGGCGAAGTAGCATTGCTCGGCCAGGGCTTTTTCCGCCAGGGTCAGCTTGCCATCGGCATACTGCGCGGCCACGTCGCTCATGTAGTGGGTGGCGCGCCAGTAGGTTTCGGTGACCATTTCGATGTCGGTCGGGCCGAGCAGATCGACCAGCCACTGCACGGTTTCCGGCAGGCTTTCCTTGTTTTCGATCAGCGGGATTTCGTCGTTGTGTTTCTCGACGTCGGTGACCTGCACCACCAGCATTGCGTGGTGCGCGGTCAGCGAACGGCCACTCTCGGAGAAGATGTGCGGATGCGGCAGGCTCTGCGCGTCGCAGAACTCCTTGAGCATGCCGACCACGACACCGGCGTAATCGTCCATGTCGTAGTTGATCGAACTGGCATTGCGCGAGTGCGTGCCATCGTAGTCGACACCGAGGCCACCGCCGACGTCGATGTGATCGACCGGCAGACCGAGGTTGCGCAGCTCGCCGTAGTAACGGATCGCTTCCTTGAAGCCGTGCTGGTAGTCAGCCAGGTTGGCGATCTGCGAACCCATGTGGAAGTGCAGCAGGCGGATACCCTGATCCAGACCGGCGCCACGGAAGCGCTCGACCACCGACAGCAGTTGCGCCGCCGACAGACCGAATTTGGACTTCTCGCCACCGGTGTCCGCCCATTTCGACGAGGCCAGCGACGACAGGCGCACGCGCAGACCCACCTGCGGCTTGACCTTCAGCGAGGCGGCTTCTTCGATCACCAGGCCGACTTCGGATTCTTTCTCGATGACGATGAACACGTTGTGGCCGAGCTTCTGGCCCATCAGCGCCAGACGGATGAACTCGCGGTCCTTGTAACCGTTGCAGACGATGGTGCCGCCCTTCGGCGCCAGCGCCAGCACCGCCAGCAGCTCAGGCTTGGAGCCGGCTTCCAGACCGATGGAGACGTTCTGGGTGGCGATGATGTTCTCGATCACCGCTTCCTGCTGGTTGACCTTGATCGGGTACAGCGCGGTGTATTTGCTCTGGTATTCCAGGCGCTCGATGTTCGAATCGAAAGCGCCGGTCAACTGACGGACACGGTCTTGCAGGATGTCGGGGAACCGCACCAGCAGCGGCAAGGACAAACCGCTCTTGCGCAGTTGGTCGACTTGTTCGAACAGGTCGATAGGCGAGCTGCTCGGGCCGTTCGGACGTACTTCGACGCGACCGGCTTCATTGATCGCGAAATACCCGGCCCCCCAATGGCGAATCCCGTAAACGCTGCGGCTGTCCGCAACTGTCCATTGGCTGCCATCGTCTTTACGTGTGCGTCGTACGGACATCGAAGTCCCCTATAAAGAAGTCAGAGTGCGTCGCCTGACGTTCAGGCCGGCGCAGTCTAAAGAATGAAAATGACGGTTCGTCAGTGCGGCGGTAGACCGCACTGACTGCGTGGAGTTTAGAAACCGGTCATGAACAGGCTCTGTGAAAACCATGGCGACGACGCCGGATCCGAGAACACTCGAAGCCGGATCAAGCCGCCGGAGGGTTTCACAGAGGCTGCTAGCCGCCGGACTTCTTCACTTTGAAACCGTGCTTGACCAGCTCTGCCAAGAGTAGCTCGACGTGATCGCCCTGGATTTCGATGATGCCGTCCTTCAACGCCCCGCCGGTGCCACAACGTTTCTTCAACGTCGTCGCCAGCTCCTTGAGCGCGTCTTCGGCCAGGGGCACGCCGGTGATGGTGGTCACCGTCTTGCCGCCACGCCCTTTGCTTTCGCGACGCACGCGGGCAATGCCGTCACCGGCCGGGATCACGGTTTGTTTGCAGATACAGGCGTCTACCGGCTTGCTGCAATCCGGGCAATGACGACCTGCGTCGGTGGAAAATACCAGGCCGCCCAGGGCGGCGAAGGATGCGGCTTTCTTGGCCACCGGCAATCCTCTCGGGAGGACAAAGACTGATCGCAACCTTGGGCAAGGTCAGCGACCGCGAAGCCCCACTCAGGCAGGGGCAGCGCTACTGCATCGGAAACTTTGAACGCTGGACTGAATCTGTAGGAGCTGACGAGTGCAACAAGGCTGCGATCTTTTGATCTTGTTTTTTAAAAGATCAGGATCAAGAGATCGCAGCCTCGTTGCACTCGTCAGCTCCTACAAAATCTGCAGGCCAACCTCAAGCTATCCGGTGCAGTTTGAAAAGGTCGCGCAGTGTAACGGCAAAAATCGCGATTGCTAAGTGCCAATCGGCGCCAATTCATGTGTTCTTTGCGACGTCGCTTTGCTGCGCCTTGAGATAGCGCTTCAGCGCGGCCAGAGAGTCCGGGCAATAAGGCTTTTCGCTGATTTCGCGCATGACCTGTTCGACGGGGATGAATCGCGCTTCGAGGACTTCTTCCGGCTGCAGTTTCAGCGGCCCGTCCCACACGGCGGAAAACGCCGAACACCACAGGCGGTTGCCGGTGTCTTCGAAGTAGAAGTGATCGTGAGCGGTGAGTTCGACGCCGCTGACGCCCAACTCTTCCGCAAGCTCGCGCGCCGCCGACTCGGCGTAGCTTTCGTCAGCCTGGACCATGCCGCCTGCGGCAACATCCCAGTAGCCGGGGTAAATCGCCTTGCTCAACGTGCGCCGGTGCACGCACAGCTCACCGGCGGAATTGAACAGCATGATGTAGGTGCCACGGCCAATCAGCCCGCGCTCGCGCAGATCGGAGCGCACCAGCGCGCCGAGCAGGTTGTCCTGCTCGTCGACCCAGGCGATCTGTTCGGCGTCCGAGGCGGCGCGATGGGCCGCCTCTCTTGTGCTCTGGCTCACGTATCAGCCCTGATTGAGCAGTTGACGCAAGTCGATCACCGCAGCGTTGGCCCGGGAAATGTAGTTGGCCATGACCAGCGAGTGGTTGGCCAACACGCCGAAACCGCTGCCATTGAGGATCATCGGGCTCCACACCGGCTCTTGCGAAGCCTCCAGTTCACGGATGATCTGGCGCACGCTGACGGTGGCGTTCTTCTTCGCCAGCACATCGGCGAAGTCGACTTCGATGGCGCGCAGCAGATGCGACAGCGCCCAGGCCTGACCGCGCGCTTCGTAGAACACGTTGTCGATCTGCATCCACGGGGTTTCCACGACTTCTTCGTCAACCTGCGGCACTTCGCCGACCGCCGGAACTTCGGTCTTCAGCGCAGTATTGAGCTTGACCCGACCGACACTGGCCGACAGGCGTTGCGACAGCGAACCGAGACGGGTTCCGACATCGCCCAGCCAGTTGTTGAGGTTGTCGGCGCGCGCGTAGAACAGCGCGTTTTTCTGGTTCGGATCCGACAAGCGCGACTGATAGCGGCTCAGGGAGTTGATGCCTTCCTGGTATTCCGACTCGCTGGATGGCAGCACCCAGCTCTTGTTGTCGAAGTTGAAGCGCGGTTCGGCCTTGGCCAGATCGGCGTCTTCGGCCGACTGCGATTGCGAACGGGCGAAATCCTTGCGCAGGGCGCGGGTCAGGTCACGCACCTGCACCAGCACGCCGTATTCCCAGCTCGGCGTGTTGTCCATCCACAGGCCCGGCGGGAAACGATCATTGGAAATGTAACCGCCCGGCTTGTTGAGCAAGGTACCGGCAACGGTCTTCAGGGTTTCGACCGTGGTGTAGCCGACCACCATTTGCTTGCCTTCTTTCTCGGCAGCGACCTGGGCGTTCTGCGCCACCGGAAACAGCTCCGGTTCCTGGCTCCAGTACCAGCCCAGCGCGATGGTGACCAGCAAATACAGACCGACCACTGTGGCCAGCGCCCGGCTGAACAGCAGCCCGCCGACATAGCTGCGGGTGGCCGACTTGGGCTCGGCGGCACGTTCAGGCGCGCTGCCCGCGCGGTTTTTCCAGTCCAGCATGGCGATATCCTTTCAATCACTTGGGTTCAACGGTTCGACCACAACCATACAACAACGTGCCAAGGCCGGGCACCCGCTATCGCGGCACTGGCGCAAAACAAGCGAAGGACGTCGCGAACGAAAGGATAGACGCAGATTTCAGACGTTGAAGATGCGCAGCGAAAGCTGCCGCACTTGGTCGTCGGTAAACAGATGTGCAATGCCTTGGGCGTCAGTTCGGCGCTGACTGGGTATTCCATCGATCGTGGTAGGCCTGCGCAGGCAAAGGCTCGCCGGTCACGCTGTCGACCAGACGAAAGATTCGCGCAGTGCGGGTTGGCTGCTCGGGAGGGTTGTTCATCAGCTCGAGCACGGCCTGTGGGAACACCGCTTCGGCGCCCTGCCAGTAGCCGTAGTCGGCTTCGGCTTTGATCAGGCACCATTCACCCTGTTTGATCTGCGCCAGGACTTCGCTGTCCAGATTGATCATCAAGCCTGCGCGCAGCTGGTCCAGCCCTTCGAGCGGTCCCGCTGCTGCCCTATGAGATCGACAGTGTTTGAAGCATGCAGCAATCCACAACCGACCTGTTTTGAGGCAAACGCCGCTAAACCTGCCCATTGAAAACGAGAATCCTGCAACCACAATCGGGCATAGGCCGCATTAATTACCTGATTACGCTCCACAGGATCGGCAATCAGAACGCCGTCTGGCGCAACGATATTTTCGGCTTCGCGCTGATAGATACGCCATAGACCAGTGCAGGTCAGCACTGGCACCTCTGTCACTTGCACCCGCTCGCCATACAACAACTCTTCGCCGCAGGCGCAGTCGTCGATGGGCGTGATGTTGTGATTGAGGCGCTGGGCATCACTGCCGAGTTCGGTGAAACATTGGCTCATGGCGGATGGACGGCAACTAGGGGAATCCCTGAACCGTACCAGCCAACCGGGCCGGTGAAAGCGCGCAGAAGAAAAATCAGAAAGCGCTGTCAGACGCCGCCCATCAAGGCCGGTGAAATGTCGACAGCGCTGGCAGGATTGCTCGCAAAACCCCAGCATGCGGGCACTTGGCCAAAATCGGATACAAAAACAAAACCACCCGGTCAGAAACTGAATCGTGTCGTCCAGCAGATTATTGACGTACGACACTCGTCTAAGGGAAAAGAGGTGCTAGCATAGAGCCACCAGTCGATCTCAGCATGCACCCTAACTAGTAGTCAGGATATGACCGAGCCAGAAGACCCCAGCCGTGAGCGTCTCAAGCACCACTTTGCCCAGCGGGTAATTCATCAGGCACGTCAGATTCTTGAGATATGGCAGCGCCTGCAACGCAGTGAGTGGTCCTCCGTCGATCTCGCCGAGCTGAGCGAGGCGAATCTGCGCCTGCTGCGTTTTGCCGAGCGCTTCGAACAGCCGGAACACACTCAGTTGGCGCATCACATCAGCCAGTCGCTGCAAGCGGTGGATGCCAACCGTGGGCGCCTCAGCAGCGGCCTGATCACCGATCTCAATCGTTTGATGCAGCGTCTGTCACGCACCGGCCTGCGCCATGGTGATCAACTCGATCAGACCTTCCTGCCGCCGCTGCGCAAGCCGATCTACGTGATGCTGCAGGATCACGACCGCGCCGAGCGGCTGGCCAAGCAGCTGGAATTTTTCGGTTTGAGCGCACAGGCACTGGACAGCGTGGCGGCGTTTCGCTCGTCGATGGTCGAGCGCTTGCCCGCGGCGATTGTCATGGACGTGGATTTCAGTGGCCCCGGCATCGGCCTGAAACTCGCCGCCGAAGCTCAGGTCGGCCTCGAAGAACCGCTGCCGCTGCTGTTCTTCAGCCTGCACGAAACCGACACCCCGACCCGCCTCGCCGCCGTGCGCGCCGGTGGCCAGGAATTCCTCACCGGCACCCTTGAAGCCTCGAGCCTGCTGGAAAAAATCGAAGTGCTGACCTGCGTCGCCCAGTACGAACCTTATAAAGTGCTGATCATCGACGACTCGCGCGCCCAGGCCCTGCACACCGAGCGCCTGCTCAACAGCGCCGGGATTGTCACCCGCACCCTGATCGAACCGATTCAGGCAATGGCCGAACTGGCGGATTTCCAGCCGGACCTGATCATCCTCGACATGTATATGCCGGCCTGCACCGGCACCGAGCTGGCCAAGGTCATCCGCCACAACGACCGCTACGTCAGCGTGCCGATCATTTACCTGTCGGCCGAGGACGATCTGGACAAACAGCTCGATGCGATGAGCGAGGGCGGCGATGACTTCTTGACCAAGCCGATCAAGCCGCGGCACCTGATCACCACCGTGCGCAATCGCGCCGCTCGGGCGCGCAATCTGAAAGCGCGGATGGTCCGCGACAGTCTTACCGGCCTGTACAACCACACGCACATTCTGCAATTGCTCGAAGATTGCTCGTTCCGTGCGCGCCGCGAGAACAAGCCGCTGAGCTTTGCCATGCTCGACATCGATCACTTCAAACGGGTCAACGACAGCCACGGCCACCCGATGGGCGACCGGGTGATCAAGAGCCTGGCGCTGTTTCTCAAACAGCGTTTGCGCAAGACCGATTTCATTGGCCGTTACGGCGGCGAAGAATTCGCCATCGTCATGCCCGACACCGATATCGACGCCGCGCACAAAGTCCTCGACGAAATTCGTCAGCGCTTTGCCGAGATTCATTACCCTGCGCAGCCGCAGGACCTGTGGTGCACGTTCAGCGCCGGCGTGGTGGAAATGTGCGATGACTCCGACAGCCTGATGATGGCTAGCCAGGCCGACGAGGCGCTGTACCGCGCCAAGGGTGCCGGACGCAATCGGGTGCAGACCGCGCGCCAGTCAAAGCAAAGTGCCACTTTTTCATCGGAATCCACTGATTCGGTCATAACCCTGTAATAGAACAGCAATAAATTCAGGCGCTTACCATTTCTGCCGTTGGTAGCCGTCATGCGCCTGAAGTTGCTCACCAATCTCAACACTCTGCTGTTGGTCGCCGTCTGCGTGGCCCTTGGCGCCACGCTGTGGTGGTCGCAAAAAGCCCTCGAACGCCCCTATCTGTTGATGGAGCGTTACCTGGGGCTGTCGCAACAATTTCAGAATGAAGTGGCGCGCAACGTTGAGGATTACCTCGCCAGCGGTGACGCGCTGCGCCTGAGCAGCGCCGCTCAGGCCATCGACAGCGTGCACAAGCAACTGGGTGAGCTGCCCCCGACGCTGGCCGACACCGTGCGGCCAAGCCTGTCAAGCCTTGATGGATTCAGCAAAACCGACCTGCTCGCCGCCGGCAAACTGGCCGGCGATCCGCAGGCGCTGCTGTTGCAGGCCGAACGCGAACTCAGCGCCAGCCTCGACCAGCTCAACACCTACGCCAATGGCAACGCCGCCTACCTCGCACCACTGCTCGCCGCATCGCAGCATCTGGGCAAACTGTCGCTGGCGCGGGACAAACTGGTGAGCAGCGGGCGCAGTGAACTGGCGGCCGATGTCGAGCGCGAAGTGAGCAACATGCGCGCCCAGGCCGAAGCCATCGATGCCCTGCCCTTGCTCGGTGTGGTCGCCAGCAACGAATCGAGCAGTGACGATTTCGCCGCGCTGATGGGCATCGAAAACGCCGACAAAGCCGCCGCAGAGGATGCCGGGGTCGGGCTCAAGCGCGAACTGAACAGCTTGCTCGGCCGCTATCCGGCAGAACTGGCGCGCACCCGCGAGCAGATCCAGAAACGCGCCGATCTCAGCGCCGCCACCCACGAAAAAATCGCCAGCGTGCAACACGCCATCGCCGGCCTCGAACCCGTAGTACGCGCGCAGCACGGGCAGATCCAGGGCGAAGTGCGCCTGATGCAAGGTGTGATGATTGGCCTGATTCTGCTGATCGCCCTGCTCATCGATACCTTGCAGCGGCGCCTGGCCCGCACCCTGACCAACCTCGCCCCGGCGCTGTCGACCTGGGCCGAGGGCGATTTCAGTCGCGACATTCAATTGGGCAAGACCAATCGTGAACTGCACGACATAGAAGCGTCGCTCAATCGCTTGCGCGCTTATCTGGTGGATCTGGTCGGCACGATTCGCGGTAACGCCGAGCAGGTCGCAGGCAGCAGCCGCACCCTCGCCGAACTGAGCAATGACCTGCACAGCGGCGCCGAGCATCAGGCCGGTGACACTGCGCTGATTCGCGACTCGCTGGGTGAACTCGAGGCGACGATTCAGCAAGTGGCCGGCGATGCCCGGCAGGCTGCGGACGCCAGCCGTCATGCCGGACTGGCCGTCGAGCATGGCCAGACGGTGATCGGCCAGAGCCTCACCGGGCTGCATGCGCTGGTCGGTGAGGTTCAAGGCAACGCGCAGATGATCGAACATCTGGCGGAAGAATCAGCAACCATTGGCGGCGTGCTGACGGTGATTCGTTCGATTGCGGATCAGACCAATCTGCTCGCCCTGAATGCCGCGATCGAGGCGGCCCGCGCCGGGGAGATGGGCCGTGGTTTCGCCGTAGTCGCCGAGGAAGTGCGCTCGCTGGCACAACGTACCGCCGGGGCCACGGCAGAAATCCAGACACTGATCGCCGGCCTGCAGACCGCCGCGCGGCAATCGGTCGAAGGCATGCGCGCGCAGGTCGAACACGCCGAAGCCACGGCCAGTCAGGCGCAAGCGGCCGACGGTGCATTGGACAAGATCGTCGGCGCGATCCAGACCATCGCCGACACCGCCGTGCGCATCGCCGATGTCACGGCGCAGCAAAGTGGCGCGGTCAGCGAAATCCGCGATCACAGCGAGCGCATTCATCAATTGGGTGGGGACAACCTGCTGCGCATCGGCCAGGGGCGCGAACAGGGCGAGAACCTGTTGGTTCTCGGCGGCCAATTGCATACGGCCGTTCAGGCCTTCCGCGTCTGACATACCACCTTCGCGAGCAGGCTCGCTCCCACATTGGAATGCATCCCCCTGTGGGAGCGAGCCTGCTCGCGAAGGCGGCAGTCCTGTCATTACAAGTGACCGGATCCTGATCCTCGGTCACAAATTTCGCGCAAACATCGCCCATCGTGCCGCCTATTGCATGGAACTGGACAGTCACAAAGGCTTTGCGGCATAGTCGCCGGGTTCTGACGACTGCTCATTGATAACAAGGACAACGCAGATGGCGACGCTACTGGTGCTGCATGGCCCCAACCTGAACCTGCTCGGCACCCGGGAACCGGGGACCTACGGGTCGACGACCCTGGCGCAGATCAATCAGGATCTGGAGCGGCGCGCCCGCGAAGCCGGCCATCATCTGCTGCATCTGCAAAGCAACGCCGAGTACGAATTGATCGATCGCATCCACGCTGCGCGCGGTGAAGGCGTGGACTTCATTCTGATCAATCCGGCGGCTTTTACGCACACAAGTGTCGCATTACGTGACGCGCTGCTGGGAGTGAGCATCCCATTCATCGAAGTGCATTTGTCCAACGTGCACAAGCGCGAACCTTTCCGCCATCACTCCTACTTCTCCGATGTAGCGGTAGGAGTGATCTGCGGCCTTGGCGCCAGCGGTTACCGACTGGCCCTGGAGGCCGCACTAGAGCAGCTTGAACACCAAGCTATACGCCCCTGACCGACCCTTGGGAGTTGATGATTCATGGATATCCGTAAAGTTAAGAAACTGATCGAATTGCTGGAAGAGTCCGGCATCGACGAGCTCGAGATCAAGGAAGGCGAAGAGTCCGTACGCATCAGCCGCCACAGCAAGACCCCGGCGCAGCAGTATTACGCGCCAGCCCCGATGCAGGCTCCGGCCGCCGCCCCTGCTGCCGCGCCAGTCGCTGCCGCTGCTCCGGCTGCCGCTGCTGCACCCGCGCTGAACGGCACCGTTGCCCGTTCGCCGATGGTCGGCACTTTCTACCGTAAATCTTCGCCAACCTCGCCAGCCTTCGTTGAAGTCGGCCAGACCGTGAAGAAAGGCGACACCCTGTGCATCGTCGAAGCCATGAAGATGATGAACCACATCGAAGCTGAAACCAGCGGTGTGATCGAATCCATCCTCGTCGAAGACGGCCAGCCGGTTGAGTACGACCAACCGCTGTTCACCATCGTTTGAACCGCGGAGAGCCTTTGATGACTGCGAAGTTGGAAAAAGTTCTGATCGCTAACCGCGGTGAGATCGCCCTGCGGATTCTGCGTGCCTGCAAAGAGATGGGCATCAAGACCGTCGCCGTTTACTCCAAGGCCGACAAAGAGCTGATGCACCTGGGTCTGGCAGACGAATCCGTCTGCATCGGCCCGGCGTCCGCCGCTCAGTCTTACCTGCACATCCCGGCCATCATCGCTGCCGCTGAAGTGACCGGCGCTACCGCCATTCACCCAGGCTACGGTTTCCTCGCGGAAAACGCCGATTTTGCCGAGCAGGTCGAGAACTCCGGCTTCGCCTTCATCGGCCCGAAAGCCGACACCATCCGCCTGATGGGCGACAAGGTATCGGCCAAGCACGCGATGATCGAAGCAGGCGTACCGACCGTTCCAGGTTCCGACGGCCCGCTGCCGGAAGACGAAGAAACGGCGCTGCGCATCGGTCGTGAAGTCGGCTACCCGGTGATCATCAAGGCCGCCGGTGGCGGTGGTGGTCGTGGCATGCGCGTGGTGCACAAGGAAGAAGACCTGATCGCCTCGGCGAAACTGACCCGCTCCGAAGCAGGTGCGGCGTTCGGCAACCCGATGGTCTATCTGGAAAAATTCCTCACCAACCCGCGCCACGTCGAAGTGCAGGTACTGTCCGACGGCCAGGGCCACGCCATCCACCTGGGCGACCGCGACTGCTCGCTGCAGCGTCGTCACCAGAAGGTTCTCGAAGAAGCGCCGGCACCGGGCATCGACGAGAAGGCGCGCCAGGAAGTATTGGCTCGCTGCGTCAAGGCGTGCATCGACATCGGCTACCGTGGTGCTGGTACTTTCGAGTTCCTCTACGAAAACGGTCGTTTTTACTTCATCGAAATGAACACCCGTGTTCAGGTGGAGCACCCGGTTTCGGAGATGGTCACCGGTATCGACATCGTCAAGGAGATGCTCAGCATCGCCGCCGGCAACAAGCTGTCGTTCACTCAGGATGACGTGGTCATTCGTGGTCACTCGCTGGAGTGCCGGATCAACGCTGAAGATCCGAAGACCTTCATGCCGAGCCCGGGCACGGTCAAGCATTTCCACGCTCCAGGCGGCAACGGCGTTCGCGTCGATTCGCACCTGTACAGCGGTTATGCCGTGCCACCGAACTACGACTCGCTGATCGGCAAGCTGATCACTTACGGCGCAACCCGCGACGAAGCCATGGCACGCATGCGCAATGCCCTGGACGAAATCGTGGTCGACGGGATCAAGACCAACATCCCGCTGCACCGTGACCTGGTTCGTGACGAAGGCTTCTGCAAGGGTGGTGTGAACATTCACTACCTCGAGCACAAGCTGGCCAAGCAGTCGTAAGACTGATCCGGCGTGGAAAAACCCGATCCCCGAGGATCGGGTTTTTTTATGCCTGAACGACGCGTCAGTTCATCAGCACCATCGAGAACGCCTGGTCCTCTACCATCGCCGCGGTCGCCCGGCTGCCGGCCCTATCGACCACGCTGCCGACGGCATTCTCGTGCAACGCTTCACTGCGGACACGGTCCATGAAGTTCTGGGCACGTATCGAGAGTCGGTCGGTTGAATATGGCGCTCTGTCGATAAGCGCTTTGTACACGTCACCAACCTGACCAGCGGAATGCTTGAACACTTTCGAGACTCCATTGTTCAGATTCAACACTACCCCGTAAGTGTTGCCCAGGCACGAGGAGTACGACCAGTAATCCCACGTCGGTTGCAGGCCATGTTCGCGCAGGACACGCCTGACCGGGCCGCCGATGTCAGCGCCCATCGACACCCAGTCACCTCCCACCAGCGTGGCGCGAATATCCTGGCCGGCGTACCCCAGACGCTCCAACACGCCGCTTACACTGCGCTGGATCAGGGGGCGGATATTGTGATCGAAATGAATCACCGCCCCTGTTCTCGTCGTCGGGTTGTACAGCGAGGCAATGACGCAACTCTGCGCATTCAGCGAAAACAGGTAGTTGTCTCGCGATCCGGGAACGGCACGCCCCACCACCGCTTCGCCCTGCATCGCACCGCGGTTGAGCAATGGTTCGACACGGGCCGGAAATGCATCACGCAAATTGTTCACGCGCCCAAGGTTGCGGACGTTGCCGCCTCTGAGCCCGACCCGGTCATGTGTCCACCTGCCGCCAGGGGCAAGACGTATCGGTTGCTGATAGATAGCTGTCGGGCGGCGGGCATCGACCAGGCTCAGACCACCGAAATGCGGATTCTCCCTGACCAGGAAATACTTGCCTCTGTTACGGATGTAATAGGCCGGTTGCGGCTGTTCAGCACTGGGCGGACTGCGCCAAGTGCCGAAAAACACACCGTCGTCAGTCACCTTTTGCAAGCGTTCGGGCCTCTTGCTGACGGCCTGCCTGGCATGGAAGCGGACTTCCCGGATCGCCGGCAGCGCTTCCTTGTGCACCGGAGCCACGGTACTCAGGTGCTCTGACAACAATGAGACGGGCCTCATCGTGTGTTTCAGACTTCTGGCCGCACCGCCCAGCAACTTGATCGCACTGCCGGCACCGACCATGGCAAACAGCGCACCCCACGAGGCCTCCAGCCAGTGTCCGAGAGCGCCATCGACATCGCCTTCCAGATGCGCAGCGACAGCCTGACCAGCGCTGATGGCAATGAACACGACATCGAGCAGCAAGGCAAAGGGAGGAAACACCATACAAAACGGTGCGGCGGCGAACATCAGCCCCTTGACCACCTGGCGCTCGATCATTTGCGCGCGGCTGGTGGTGATGTCTTGCACATCCGTGACCGCGCGCTCGATGTACGCATTGAACTCGCTGCGGGCGTCAACCAGGCGCTCCGCTTCGAAGAGCACATCGACGCGTTGTTTTTTCGCCGCAATCGCGTACAGGGTGCGCGACACGATGCTGCGTGCAGCAACCGGCGTACGCGCCATCAGATAGTCATGCAAGGTTCCCGCGATGTCGCCGAAAAGTGAATGATACGCACGCACCACAATACCGTCGGGCGCATCAGGCGTGTACAGCCACCAGGACGGCTCAGGGTCGAACGAAGTCAGAACGTAAACCCCGAGCACGACGTGATTGCGCACGGTGAACCTGAACACGCCGTCGCTTTCAACCATACGGGCGCCCGGATAATGCGTACCCGGCGCTGGCAATTGACTCAACAGTGTGACCTGGCGGACCAGCGCTGAATACACCGCGTCGCTCAGACGCGCCTGACTTCTGGCCACGCGCAAATCACGATCCATTTTTGACAGCAGCACGTTGCGGTAGGCGAAGCGACGCGGTTCGTAGGCGGCATTACGAGGGTCGAGATATTTGCTGCGGATCTCGTCGGCGTATTTCTCGCCCAGCCAGGCCCGGCGCAGATACAACGCCAGATCGGCGCTGCGCACCAGACTCAAATCCTGCCCGACCGACGAGCGCACACCTTTTTTCGGGTGCTCGATGCCGGAGTTATCGTCGTAGCCGTGAATCGCCAGGTCAAGCAGTGTGGCCACTTGCTGCTTCCTGCGATCGGCAACGCCGGGGTTGTAATCGATCAACACAGTGGCCGGGTCGACCGGTTCCAGCACGTTCTTGCTGCGCATGTAGGGCGCGATCGCTGCGGCAACCGTGCGCCTGGCGAAATCGACAAACACTTCAAAGCCGCCCAGCAGCTCGTTGAAAACCTGCTGATGAACAATCAATTCCTGATTCAGGCTGCTGATGCGCCGGCGCGCATCCAGACCGAGCGTTGTGTACCAACGCAGCGAGTTGTCCACCTCGACCTGCTGCAGGTTTTTTGCCAAGCCCATTTTTACAGCTGCTTCGACGCATTCCACGAATGACAGGGGTGCACGTCGAATGTCACTGGTCATGCCCCAGAGGGCCGGGTTGTCCGCCACGGCCAAAAGATAGTCACGCGCCGTACGATGTGCCGTCGGCGAAAGCTGCTGCAACAGGTACTCGCGGCCGGCTTCGCTCTGCGTCCAGCTCCACACCTCGCCGGTCAACGCCGCAACAGACGTTAACCGCACCCACTCCTGACCGTTCGGCTTGTTGGGCGCGTACAGCACCAGGTTACTTACCGCTTGCGCAGTCTCTGCATGGTAGAACACCAGAAGATCGGTGCATTGCATGCCGTTGGGCAGCGTCAGTGCGGCCACTTGCAGGGGCTTGCTTGCAGCTTGCCCGGACCACGTCTGCTCCAGAAGTTCATGATCGGACTCCGACAGATGAGCTGCACAACGCGCGACGTATGCGCTCTGCCGGAGCCGAGCGGTGAACCAGTCGATCAGCGCCTTTTGCACTTCTGTGCGCTTGTACTGCTCGGCGAGGACTCGCAGGTAATCTGCCGGATAGTCCTGTTCCGCCAGCATGTCGGCAATGAATGTCGGCTTGAGTGACTGGTTGCGCAAAGGCGCAGTACTGGCGATATACAGGACCGCTGCGAAGTCCTGACCGATCGGCCCGGATGCCAGCAAGTCGGTCAGGCTGCGATTGCGCGTCGGCTCGCCGACTGCCGAGCGCCATCTGAGTCGCACGTCGATCCGATCCGGTTCAACCGTCATGTCGAGCTTGCGCTGAATGTATTCGATGGCCTGCTGCCGGGCAAAGGCGCGCAAGGAGCCGTAGCCCTGCAGCAGCTCATCGAGCGCTGTCCGGGACAGTGACGTCTGCTCCTGATAATGGCGCAACAAGGCGCGATCAGGGTCCTTCAACACCTTCATCCACTGCGGCAGTTGCGCGAAGGAGTGCGCCTCGAGAATCTTTTTCTCTGCACCGGTTGCCAATGCAGTCAACCGGTACCGACGGGTGCCTCGGGCCTGGACTCTATCGATCTTTCGGCGCAACTGATTCAATGTCACGCCCACGAGCCGGTCACGACGCAACAGCGACTCGATGTCCTTGATATAGCGCCGCAGCTTGCGCTTCATCAAACGATCGAACAACGCCTCCTGCCCTTTTGTCGCCCAGTGTTCGCGCAGGTATTTCTTGTACTGGTCGAGGAAGTGCAGCGAAACGGAATCCACCGTCCGGGCGACGTGCTCCCGGCGGCTGGCTGGCAACCCGAGGTCAGCGGCTCCCGGCCAGCGAAATGGAGCGTCCTGGACTGCCAGGAACGTGACTGGCTTGCCGTCGAGAAGCTTTTGCAGAATGGCATCGAGCAGGGCAACCACGAACCCCGGATCGAAATGACCTTCGGGATAATCAATGCGCAATTCAGTCAACGCGTAATGCTCCAGCGCCTCGAGCAGCGTCATCTGGCTGCTCAAGCGCTTGTCGATCATCACCTGCCAGCGCGTGATGCGTAGCAGGATTTCCTGCACCGACCCCGTAGGCGCCGCAGCTACAGGTAGTTTTTCTTCTACAATCCCTTGTTGATCCGCCATATCGTCCAGCCTTTTGTTGCATGGAAATGAGCCCCCACTCTATTTCCCGGCCAGCGTGCCCAGGCCGTACATATGTATATGGCACCTGCGGATGTGTTACAGCCGACTGGCGTGTCCACTTTGCCGGCGACCTGGCGTAAACTGCGCGCTTTTGCAGCTTCGGGCTGCCCCACAGATTTTCAAAGGTGCCCGCCATGCCTTGGCTGCAAGTCCGTCTCGCCATCACTCCGGAACAAGCCGAAACCTACGAGGACGCATTTCTCGAAGTCGGCGCCGTGTCGGTGACTTTCATGGACGCCGAAGACCAGCCGATCTTCGAACCGGAACTCAACACCACACCGCTGTGGTCGCACACCCATTTGCTGGCCTTGTTCGAGGGCGGCACGCAACCGGAGCCGGTCCTCGCCCATCTGGAATTGCTCACCGGCAGCCCGCTGCCCGAGCACCACAGCGAAGTCATCGAGGACCAGGACTGGGAACGCAGCTGGATGGACGGTTTCGAGCCGATGCGGTTCGGCCAGCGCCTGTGGATCGTGCCGAGCTGGCACGCCGCCCCTGAGCCTGATGCGGTCAACCTGCTGCTGGACCCGGGCCTGGCGTTCGGCACCGGCACCCACCCGACCACCGCGCTGTGCCTGGAATGGCTCGACGGTCAGGACCTGAAAGACTGCCACGTGCTCGACTTCGGCTGTGGCTCGGGGATTCTGGCGATCGCCGCCCTGCTGCTCGGCGCCAAGGAAGCCGTGGGCACCGACATCGATGTGCAGGCACTGGAGGCCTCGCGCGACAATGCCGGGCGCAACAACATTGCCGACGAGTTGTTCCCACTGTATCTGCCCGAGGATCTGCCGCAGGTTCAGGCTGACGTGCTGGTGGCCAATATTCTCGCCGGCCCGCTGGTGGCCCTGGCGCCGCAATTGTCCAGCCTGGTCAAGAGCGGTGGGCGCCTGGCGTTGTCGGGCATCCTCGCCGAGCAGGGTGAAGAAGTCGCCGCCGCTTATGCGCAGGACTTCGAGCTCGACCCGATCGCCAATCGCGACGGCTGGGTGCGCATCACCGGGCGTCGGCGCTAAAATGACCGCTTGCCTGAACCGGATCGCCGCATGACCGACAGTTTCGTCACCCAGTGCCCGCATTGCCAGACCAGTTTCCGCGTCAACCATGCTCAGTTGAGCGTGGCCCGCGGGGTGGTTCGTTGCGGCTCCTGCCTGCAAGTGTTCAATGCCGCCAAGCAGCTGCTCGAGCAACATGTCGGCAAGGATACGGTGACGCCACTCGCGCCGCTGCTGCCTGACGCCCCCGCGCCCGTCAGCCCCGCGCCGACCATCAATGAAACGCCCGCACCGCGCGCCACCAGCCAAAAGCAATGGAGCGCGTCGGAGCTGGATCTGGACAGCCTCGATCTGGACGAAGAACTCGCCCGCCTCGAACAGCGCGAAATCCAGCCGGTCGCCGAATTCGGCCGGGCCCGCGAAGAATCCTTGAGTGCGCGGCGCGACAGCGCAGAACCGGAAGAAGGCGCCTGGCCCGATGGCCTGTTCAGCGAGCCTGCCGATGAGCGCCGCGCCGCGCCGGATGTCGAGCCAGATATCGAGCCGTATATCGAAGGCGTCGAAGCCCTCGAACCCGAGCGCACCGAGCCGTCGTTGTCACTGGAACCGGTGGACCTGGATGACGAGCCGCCGATCCCGCAACTGCGCCTGCACGATCCGATCGATCCCAACGCCCGCCGTGAGCGATTTTCGGCCAGCGACGACAGCGATGACGACGATCTGCCATTGATCACCTCGCCGCGCAAAAAACGCGAAAGGGCCGAGCCCGGCGTGCGCGCCGAGGTCTTGCAGGATCTAACCGACGACCCGCTGCAACTGGACTGGCAGCAACGCCGTTCGCCCTGGGGCCGGCGCCTGCTCTGGCTGCTGCTGGTGGTGTTGGCGGCCGGCGGTCTTGCCGCTCAATACGTTGCCTATCACTTCGAGGAGCTGGCGCGGCAGGATCAATACCGCCCATGGTTTCAGCAGATCTGCCCGCAGATCGGCTGCACCGTGCCGTCCAAAGTCGACATCGGCAAAATCAAGAGCAGCAACCTGGTGGTGCGCAGCCATCCCGAGTTCAGCGGCGCGCTGGTGGTCGACGCGATCATTTACAACCGCGCGACCTTTTCCCAGCCGTTTCCCTTGCTCGAGCTGCGTTTTGCCGACCTCAACGGTCACCTGATCGCCAGTCGTCGCTTCAAACCTGGCGAGTATCTGAGCGGCGATCTCGAAGGCCTCGCGGAAATGCCGCCGCAGACGCCGATCCACATCGCCCTGGATATTCTCGATCCGGGGCCGAAAGCGGTGAATTACAGCCTGAACTTCCATTCACCGGAATGAACCGCTTCAGCGTTTCCCGATTGACGGCATTTTTCTGACTGGATCGCAGCCAACCAAACCGTTGGCGATAACAGAATAACTGTTCAGATTTTGTTCAATTCAGCCTTTAACCAGTCATCGAGAGCGGGTATCATGCCCACCCTTTTTCGAACTCTCATGATCCGGCCCCACTTCAGGGAAGTCCTATGTCGGCGGTACGCATCGGCCCATATACATTGCAGAACGGTTTGGTCCTCGCCCCGATGGCGGGCGTCACCGACCAGCCCTTTCGTCAGCTGTGCAAGCGTCTGGGCGCAGGACTTGTAGTCTCGGAAATGGTCACCAGCGACATGAGCCTGTGGAATACCCGCAAGTCGCGCATGCGCATGATCCACGAAGGCGATCCTGAGCCGCGCTCGGTGCAGATCGCCGGTGGCGACGCGCAGATGCTGGCCGATGCGGCACGGGCCAACGTCGAGCTGGGCGCGCAGATTATCGATATCAACATGGGTTGCCCGGCCAAGAAGGTCTGCAACAAGGCCGCCGGCTCCGCGTTGCTGAAAGACGAAGCACTGGTGACCGAGATCCTGCAGGCCGTAGTGGCCGCGGTTGATGTACCGGTCACCCTGAAGATCCGCACCGGCTGGGATCGCGACAACAAGAACGGCCTGAACGTGGCGAAGATCGCCGAACAGGCCGGGATCACAGCGCTGGCCGTACATGGCCGTACGCGCGCCGATCTGTACACAGGGGAAGCCGAGTACGACACGATTGCCGCGATCAAGCAGGCCGTGTCGATCCCGGTGTTTGCCAATGGCGATATCGATTCGCCGGAAAAGGCCCGTTACGTGCTTGACGCGACCGGTGCCGATGGCCTGCTGATAGGCCGAGCCGCTCAAGGGCGGCCATGGATTTTTCGCGAGATCGAACATTTCCTGCGCACCGGCGAGAAATTGCCCGCGCCGGAACTGAGCGAAGTGGAACGCATCCTGCTGGAGCATCTGGCTGCCCTTCACGCCTTCTATGGCGACGTGATGGGCGTGCGCATTGCCCGCAAGCATGTGGGCTGGTATCTCGCAACCTTGCCGGGCGCCAGGGAGTTTCGCGCCCGTTTCAATCGTTTGGATGGTACGGAAACACAATGCGCCGACGTTCGGGAGTTCTTCGCCGAGCGTTACAAGAGCCTGACAGGGGACGAAGAAGGGGTGGCCGCATGACGATGATGACCGAGACTTTAGTGAGTGGAACAACACCCGTGAGCGACAACGTGAATTTGAAACAGCACCTCAACACGCCGAGCGAAGAAGGCCAGACCCTTCGCGGGAGTGTCGAGAAGGCGCTGCACAATTATTTCGCCCACCTTGAGGGCGCGTCCGTCACGGATGTGTACAACCTGGTGCTGTCCGAAGTCGAGGCGCCCCTGCTCGAAAGCGTGATGAACTACGTCAAGGGCAACCAGACCAAGGCCAGTGAGCTGCTGGGACTGAACCGCGGCACGCTGCGCAAGAAACTCAAGCAGTACGATCTGCTGTAAGCATTCAATCAAACCAGAAAGGCGCCCGCGTAAAAAACGGTCGCCTTTTTTGCTGACTTCCTTTGCTTTTGATGGAAATTGAGATGACCGACCAGACTACCCGCCTGCCGATCCGCCGCGCCTTGATCAGCGTTTCCGACAAGACCGGGATCCTCGAATTCGCCAAGGAGCTTGAAGCGCTGGGCGTCGAGATCCTCTCCACCGGCGGAACGTTCAAGCTGCTGCGTGACAACGGCGTTGCCGCAGTGGAAGTCGCGGATTACACCGGTTTCGCCGAGATGATGGACGGTCGGGTGAAAACCCTGCACCCGAAAATCCACGGCGGCATCCTCGGTCGTCGCGGTACTGACGACGCGATCATGAACGAGCACGGCATCAAGCCGATCGATCTGGTAGCGGTCAACCTGTACCCGTTCGAAGCGACCATCAACAAGCCAGGCTGCGACCTGCCGACCGCCATCGAGAACATCGACATCGGCGGGCCGACCATGGTCCGTTCGGCAGCGAAAAACCATAAAGACGTGGCCATCGTGGTAAATGCCAGCGATTACGCCAACGTCCTGGAAAGCCTCAAGGCCGGCGGCCTGACCTACGCTCAGCGTTTCGACCTGATGCTCAAGGCCTTCGAACACACCGCGGCCTACGACGGCATGATCGCCAACTACATGGGCACCGTGAACCAGGCCGCTGAAACCTTGAGCACTGAAGGTCGCAGCGAATTCCCGCGCACCTTCAACAGCCAGTTCATCAAGGCCCAGGAAATGCGCTACGGCGAAAACCCGCACCAGAGCGCGGCGTTCTACGTGGAAGCCAAGCCGGCCGAAGTCGGCATCGCCACCGCCACCCAGTTGCAAGGCAAGGAACTGTCGTACAACAACGTCGCCGACACCGACGCTGCGCTGGAATGCGTGAAGAGCTTCGTCAAGCCAGCCTGCGTGATCGTCAAGCACGCCAACCCGTGCGGCGTTGCCGTTAGCCCGGACGCCGAAGGCGGCATTCGTCAGGCTTACGAACTGGCCTACGCCACCGACACCGAGTCGGCGTTCGGCGGCATCATCGCCTTCAACCGTGAACTGGATGCCGAGACCGCCAAGGCGATCGTCGAGCGCCAGTTCGTTGAAGTGATCATTGCCCCATCGGTCAGCGAAGAAGCCCGCGCCATTGTTGCCGCGAAAGCCAACGTACGCCTGCTGGCCTGCGGCGAGTGGTCGGCTGACCGCGCCGCTGCCTGGGATTACAAACGCGTCAACGGTGGCCTGCTGGTGCAGAGCCGCGATATCGGCATGATCAGCGCCGACGACCTGAAAGTGGTGACCAAACGCGCACCGACCGAACAGGAAATCCACGACCTGATCTTCGCCTGGAAAGTCGCCAAGTACGTCAAATCCAACGCTATCGTCTACGCCAAGAACCGCCAGACCATCGGTGTCGGCGCCGGCCAGATGAGCCGCGTCAACTCGGCCCGCATCGCCGCGATCAAGGCTGAGCACGCCGGTTTGCAGGTGGCCGGTTCGGTCATGGCGTCCGACGCGTTCTTCCCGTTCCGCGACGGCCTCGACAACGCGGCCAAGGTCGGTATCACTGCGGTGATCCAGCCCGGCGGTTCGATGCGTGATGCTGAAGTGATTGCTGCTGCCGACGAAGCCGGTATCGCAATGGTCTTCACCGGCATGCGCCACTTCCGTCATTGAAGCAGCCGCAAGTTTCAAGCTGCAAGCTGCAAGAAAGAGCAGACAGGTGTCGCTCCTTCTTGCAGGTGCAGCCTTATTAATTCAAAGCCGTAAGCTGTAATTGAGCGCCACGCAGTCGCTCTTACTTGCAGCTTGTAGCTTGCAGCTTTCTCCGAAGGAGTCTCTCTTTGAATGTTTTGATCATTGGCAGCGGTGGCCGTGAACACGCTCTGGCCTGGAAAGTGGCTCAGGATCCGCGTGTGCAGAAGGTTTTCGTTGCACCGGGCAACGCTGGCACCGCCATTGAAGCCAAGTGCGAAAACGTCGCCATCGACATGCTGGCGCTGGAGCAACTGGCCGATTTCGCGGAAAAGAATGTTTCCCTGACCATCGTCGGCCCGGAAGTGCCGCTGGTGGCTGGCGTCGTCGATCTGTTCCGCTCCCGTGGCCTGGACTGCTTCGGTCCGACTGCCGGTGCTGCGCAACTGGAAGGTTCGAAAGCCTTCACCAAGGACTTCCTCGCGCGCCACAAGATCCCGACCGCCGATTACCAGAACTTCACCGAGATCGAGCCGGCCCTGGCTTATCTGCGTGAAAAAGGCGCGCCGATCGTGATCAAGGCCGATGGCCTGGCTGCCGGCAAAGGCGTGATCGTCGCCATGACCCTGGCCGAAGCCGAAGACGCCGTGCGTGACATGCTCGCCGGCAACTCGTTTGGCGACGCCGGTTCGCGCGTAGTGATCGAAGAATTCCTCGACGGCGAAGAAGCTTCGTTCATCGTCATGGTCGACGGCAAGAACGTGCTGCCGATGGCCACCAGCCAGGACCACAAACGCGTCGGCGACGGCGACAGCGGCCCGAACACCGGTGGCATGGGTGCCTACTCCCCTGCCCCGGTGGTCACCGCCGAGGTGCATCAACGCGTGATGGACCAGGTGATCTGGCCGACCGTGCGCGGCATGGCCGACGAAGGCAACGTCTACACTGGTTTCCTCTATGCCGGTCTGATGATCGACAAGGCCGGTAACCCGAAAGTCATCGAGTTCAACTGTCGTTTCGGCGATCCGGAAACCCAACCGGTGATGCTGCGTCTGCAATCGAGCCTGGTGCTGCTGGTTGAAGCCGCATTGGCGCAAGCGCTGGACAAGATCGAAGCACAGTGGGATCCGCGTCCGAGCGTTGGCATCGTGCTGGCCGCTGGCGGCTACCCGGGCGACTACGCCAAAGGCGCAGCGATCAACGGTCTGGACGCGGCGGCAGCTCTGGAAGGCAAAGTCTTCCACGCCGGCACCGCGCTGAAAGACGGTCAGGTCGTAACTGCCGGTGGTCGTGTACTGTGTGCCACTGCCATGGGCGCCTCCGTCGGTGAAGCGCAGCAGCAAGCCTACAAACTGGCCGCTGCCATCGACTGGGAAGGCTGCTTCTACCGCAAGGACATCGGCTACCGCGCCATTGCCCGTGAACGCGGCGAAACCCAGGAGTAAGCGATCCATCAGGCCCGGCGCGGGATGCCATTCCTCGCCGGGCTGTTCGGTCGTCGCGCATCGTTATATTCTGGCATCAACCTACGAAGGGATTTCGCCGTGCGCTGGCTCAGGATTGCCATAAGCTTCACCGTCACGCTGACGACCTTGCTCTGCATGCTCCCGGCCCAGGCCGCGCAAGGCAGTGGCTGGTCGGTATTGCTTGACGATCAGGGCATCCTGCAACTGAGCGACATCCGTTCCGCTCGCTACACCAATCAATTCAGCCCCACCGAGCTTGACCGCCTGACCGCGGCCGAACCCGAGGGCGCCCTGTGGCTGCGCTTCAAACTCGCGCCGGGCAAGCACGAACAAGTGCTGCGCATCTTTGCCCCCGACCTGTCACAACTCAATCTCTACGTACTCGACGGCGACCGGCTGATCGAGCAACGCAATACCGGCAACGAACGGCCCCAGGCCGAACATCCGTTGCCGAGCAGCGATTTCATGCTGCCGCTGCCCCAGGCCGACAAGCCGCTGGACGTCTACGTGCGCATGGTCTCCGGCCATCAACTGCGCCCGCACATCACCCTGCAAGCAGCAATCGAAGGCGCCGCCGATCAGAAGCAGACGCTGATTTTCGGCCTGCTGTTCGGCTGCCTCGCCATGCTCCTGCTGCACAACCTGGTGCGCTACGCCTACTCGCGCTCGCGCAGCAGTCTGTGGCTGGCGATCTGTGAGGGCCTGCTGGGGCTGAGTCTGTTCCTGTTGCTCAACCTCGCCGGTCCGTGGCTGCCGAACTGGCAAGCCATTCAGACGCCGGGCGCTTATCTGGCATTGCTGCTGACGGCTCCAGCCGGGTTGATGTTCGCCCTGCGCTTCTTTGCGCCACTGGGCCAGCACGCGCTGAACAAACTGCTGTGGGGCGACATTCTGTTGATCGTCACGTGCAGCCTGTTGCTGCTGTTCGTCAACACCTTGCCGCTGAACATCATCACCTACGCACTGGTGGCACTGGCCGGCCTGAGCATGTTGCTGGTGGGCTTCTATCACTGGCAAAAAGGCTATCGCCCGGCGCGCCTGTTCGTCGCCGCCATGGTCGTGTTCAACATCGGCACGCTGGTTATCCTCCCGGCGCTGCTGGGGCTGACACTGGTCACGCCGCAAGGCCTGATCATGACGCTGATGGTGTTCATCTGCATCAGCGGCCTGCTGATGAGCATCGCTCTGGGCGAGCGACAGCGCAGCATCACCGAAAGCCGTTTCAGCATCAGCCGCGACCTCGCGGCAAGCAACGCCGAAATCAACGCCAAAGCCGAATTCCTCGCCAAGATCAGCCACGAAATCCGCACGCCGATGAACGGTGTACTGGGCATGACCGAGCTGCTGCTGGGTACGCCGCTGTCGGTCAAGCAACGCGATTACGTGCAAACCATCCACAGCGCCGGCAACGAACTGCTGACGCTGATCAACGAGATCCTCGACATCTCCAAGCTCGAATCCGGGCAGATCGAACTCGATGACGTGCAGTTCGACCTCAACGCCCTGATCGATGATTGCCTGAGCATCTACCGGGCCAAAGCCGAGCAACAGAACGTCGAGCTGATCAGCTTCATCCAGCCGCAAGTGCCACGGGTGATCAGCGGCGATCCGACGCGCCTGCGCCAGACATTGCTGAGCCTGCTGGAAAATGCCCTGAAGAAAACCGAAGAAGGCGAAGTGTTGATCGTCGTCGCCCTCGACGAGCGCAGCAGCAAACCGCGCCTGCGCATCGCCGTGCAGGACAGCGGCGTGCCGATGGAGCCGGAAGAGCGCGAAGCACTGCTGCACGCCGAATTGCACAGCAAGCACTTCCTCTCGGCCAATCGCCTGGGCGGCAATCTCGGCCTGGTGATTGCGCGCCAACTGATTCGTCTGATGCAAGGCGAGTTCGGCATCAAGAGCGGCGCCACTCAGGGCAGCACTTTGTGGCTGACCTTGCCACTGGACCCGGATCGCCTCGAACATCCGACGTCCGATCTGGACAGCCCGCTGCAAGGCGCGCGGGTATTGGTGGTCGACGATAACGACACCTGCCGCAAAGTGCTGGTACAGCAATGCAGCGCCTGGGGCCTGAATGTCAGCGCCGTGCCGTCGGGCAAGGAAGCGCTGGCGCTGCTGCGCACCAAGGCGCACCTGCGCGACTACTTCGACGTGGTCCTGCTCGACCAGAACATGCCCGGCATGACCGGCATGCAACTGGCGGCGAAGATCAAGGAAGACCCGAGCCTGAACCACGACATTCTGCTGATCATGCTCACCGGCATCAGCAACGCGCCGAGCAAGATCATTGCGCGCAATTCCGGGATCAAACGGATTCTGGCCAAACCAGTGGCCGGTTATACGCTCAAGACCACGCTGGCGGACGAGCTCAATCAACGCAACAAGGGCCAGGTGGTGTTCCAGCCGCAAGTGGTTACGGCGGCCACTGCGGCGAAAGTGCCGAGCGACTTCCGCATCCTCGTCGCCGAAGACAACACCATTTCGACCAAAGTGATTCGCGGCATGCTCGGCAAGCTCAACCTGCAACCGGACACCGCGAGCAATGGCGAAGAAGCGCTGCAAGCGATGAAGGCCCAGCGTTACGACCTGGTGCTGATGGACTGCGAAATGCCGATCCTCGATGGCTTCTCCGCGACGCAGCAACTGCGCGCCTGGGAAGTCAGCAATCAGCGCATCCGCACACCGATCGTCGCCCTCACCGCGCACATTCTCGCCGAACACAAGGAACGTGCCCGCCAGGCCGGCATGGACGGGCACATGTCGAAACCGGTTGAGCTGTCGCAACTGCGTGAACTGATCGAGCATTGGGTCGCCGAACGCGATCAGCAGAACCGGGCCACGACCCAGCCGTCGTAAACCGACAGATTGTCCGGTGCCTGATAGACTCCCCCCGACTCCATCGCCAGTGAGCTTGCATCATGCTCCATGTGTTGTTCAGCGTTTACCTGAAGATGCTGGTGCTCTACAGCCCGTTCTTCGTGTTGTCCTGCTTTATCAGCCTGACCCGCGGCTATTCGCGCAAGGAACAGCGGCGCCTGGCCTGGAAGGTCGCCCTCGCGACGCTGATTTCCAGTGTTCTGCTGTATCTGTTCGGGCGAGTGATTTTCGATGTCTTCGGCATCACCGTGGACGCCTTCCGCATTGGCGCCGGCAGCGTGTTGTTCATTTCCGCGCTGGGCATGGCTCAGGGCAAACCGGCGGTGCAGGCCGACAATGTCCAGCAGGACGTGACCATCGTGCCGCTGACCATTCCGCTGACGGTCGGCCCCGGCACCATCGGCGCCTTGCTGGTGATGGGCGTCAGCCAGCCGCACTGGGACGACAAGCTCACCGCGATCATGAGTATCGCCCTGGCCAGTTTCACTGTCGGTGTGGTGCTGTACCTGTCCAATCGCATCGAGCGGATTCTCGGTGATCAGGGTTTGCAGATTGTCAGCCGCTTGATGGGGTTGTTTGTTTGCGCGCTGGCCGCGCAGATCATTTTTACCGGCGTGAAGGGGTATCTGGTGCCTTGAGCGAGCACCGTATGGCCGAATGCAAAACAAAACGCCGCGGACGTTAACGTCCGCGGCGTTTTTTATCGCCCAGGTGAAAGGCCCCGTCAGGACAACTGCTCAACCACCGCTGACAAACTGACAGTGGCATCGCTGCCCTGCACTGCTGCGAATGCCCGCATCCACTGCGTCAAGGCGAACTGGCAGGGGCGACCGGCCACCCTGAGCGCCAGCTCACAGGCACCCTGCTCTTCGGCGTGGCGGACGATCAGCGTGTGGCCACTGTCCGGATCGGCAAACAGCATATCGGCATCGACCTTCGATATCAGAAAATGCCCGCATTCATCCAGATCCAGCACCAGCAGGCCCGGCTCCGCCGCCTGCACTGCCGATGGACGCCGTGCATCGACAACAACGCAATCCAGACGCTGCCAGCTTTCAGTCGAAATACGATAACCCTCCGTGCTCGAACCGAAGGTCAGGATCAACGTGTCCACGCCGTCGACAAGCAATGGCTGCACATCGGTAAGGTCATCGCTTACCTGTAGCGACATGACGTTGTCGTCACGCTGAGCGAAGCTGTTCGGCAACCATAAGCGGTCCGCCGTTGCGGCGCTGAAGATCAACCCGTCGATCGGGTCGAACAACAGCGGATCGGCACCATTGTGCGTACCGAGAAAAGTCGCCCATTTGCCATCGTCCCTTGCGCTCACAACAAAAAGCTTGTCGAGCGCCGGCGCGTAGTACTGATAGCGATCACCGGTATTTTCCACGGGCAGAAACGCAGCATGGGCTTGTCCATCCAGCAGTTGCTTCAGGCGTTCGCGCAATTGTTCAGAGGTCTGTCCGGGAACGTGCGACCAGTGGTTTTCCGTGCCGACAATTCGTGCCGGTTGCCGATCTTGCAGTTGCAGCGTCACGCCGTCTCGCGTGCGACCGAGCAAACCATTGCCGTGGGGCAACACTTCGCTGAACAGCCACGAAGACCAGACCGGTTCGGCCCGTGGCAACGTCTGCCGATGCCGGACAACGCTGGTGCCACCGAACGCCTCGCGGGCTTCTTCGAATGACACCAGCCTCTGGCGCCACAATGTTCCGGCTTCCGCATTCAGCAGCCAGACGGCCTCGCGGTCCGGCGTCAACCCCAACAAGGTCAGCTCGCCGCTACTCCTGGCATCCATCAGTACGAGCTTTTCGTCAATGCACCAGGCGGCCAGAAATGGCTGCCCGGCCTGAGCGTGCAGGCCAACAATCGCAAACGCTGCACCGCTGTATTCCTTGGCCAGCGGCGGCAGCGCTGCCAGCCAGTCGGGATTGTGTTGCAGCCAACGCTGGCTGAGGCCAACGAATTGCAGAACGTTTCCGTCGATTTCGGACAGCCAGTTATCGTCCCTGGCGTTAAGGTCGATTTCGAACAATCGACCATCGTTCAGGGTAGCCAGGTAGCGGTAGCCGATGCGCCTGAGATCGACCACGTCCCTGGCCAGCGCCTTGTGCCAGAAAACGTTGTCGGACAGTTCGATGCCGTGGCTGAGCATGCGGCTTTGCTTGCTGTAGAACAGCAGCGCGGTGCCCGGATCAGACGATGTGGGCATCAGCAGCACTCGGTCTGTGTCGCTGACGGTGTCAGCCCCGAAGTATCGACCGTTACGGACCCCGATCCACGCTCGCTCGAGCAGTTTATCGAGGCAATAAGCTTGAACATGCAGATAGGGCGCGCAGGTCCAGGTGCGGATCGCCGAGGCCATGGTCGTGGCCCCGTCAGCGTAGGCGCGACGTGTCTTCTGGCGGTAGCGCAAAAACGCTGTTCTGGTGCCCGGCTCCGGCTTCAGGAAAGAGTCTTGCAGATCGTCCGTCCACATCTTCATATCTGTGAGCGTCACGGCCTGATCGGTCAGATGAAATTCAAGCGTGGTGCGTACGTTCACGTCCTTTCGTTCAATCAACTGTTGCGAGACACGCAAAGTGCCGTCCGCGAGTTGCCTGAAAGCGGTGATTTTCGTGGCGGACTTGACGCTCAGTAAACGATAGCGGCGCACGACCAGGCCGCTGATCGCATCGACGCGCCAGACCGTAGCGTGATCGGGGTGATAGAACCACGCGTGATCAGCGGTGGCGGCACCCAGCAACAAGCCTTCGTGGACGTCAACCGGTACGTCCCGCGCGTACAACAGGCGCTTTTGCGCGACGTCGTAGTAGGCCGTTGTGCGCAGCGGGCGGGTGGCGGGTTGCAACGGCACGTTGAATCGCTGAAGCGCCAGGTAGCCCGCAGTGAGACGTTGTTCACGATCCAGTTTGCCCAGGCGGGCCATCACTTCGCCTGAGTTGTTGGTATCGCCGAGAGTAACGCAGACCAGGCGCAATGCATTGCGTTGCCAGTCCAGCTCAAACAACTCGCCGCCGGCCAGCTCGATCGTTCCCTCGAAAGCCGACAGCACGATAGCGTCGACCGTCAAATGGCGCCCCGCCAGATAAAGTCGCGCGCCATCACCTTCCGGTGAAGGTGTGGTGCCGAAACTGACCTGCTCGACACTGACCCAAGGCGCATGCACCCGCCATTTGCCGTAACCGGTCAATGTCACCTGCTTCAAACCAGGAGTCAGGCGCAGCTGACGGTGCCCTGGCGGAGCGGAAATTTCGTAGGAGAGTTTCTGCCGCCATTCATCGGGCAGGGTCGCAACCGCTATCTGGCGAACCTGATCATCCAGTTGCACGCTGATCGTCGTCGGTTTGTAGACAGGAAGGAGCTTGTAGAGAATGTGTTTGAGCGACGGCGTGCTGTGCAGGTAAAAGTGCTGTCTGCCGTGTTCGTCATATTCCAGCTTGTCTGCCAGGCGGTTGCGCAATTGCGGGTAGCGGGTGTGGATGCGCTCGTCCAGCTCTACCCTCAGCGCATCGCCCAGCGCTCCCAACGAGTTGAAATGCGAAAACCAGCTCGGCTCGGGACGTTCACTGGCACTGCGCGGTTCGACCTGTTCGCCCGGCAGGGGCTCGTAGACATGGCCGGCACCGCCCAACTGGTATTCGTAGCCGTAGTAACACAGCGGCGTGCAGGGCAACAGCACAGTATCAGCCTGCAGGTTCAGCGCTGCACGCTCGGGCAGGCCAAAGGCCTGGCGAATGTTCAGGGAAAGATGGACCAGTTTCGGATCATCGTTGTACTGCGGCAATTCAAATGGGCCACCGCTCCACGGATAAAACCGCTGACTGTCGAAACGCACCTGTCGGTCTTGCAGATCGAGGTGGGTAATCACGGCTTCGGCCGGGAAGTGCAACACCCCGTCGGTCAACCTGAAAGCGCCTGGCTGATAAGCGTTGTGGATGGCACGCAAATGATTGCCGACCTCGGTGGCCTTGTCGGCGATCTGCCCCAGGTTGCTGGCAATGGCCGTCGCACCGATGCCGACACCCAGCAGCGGCACGGACAGGACAGCCGCCGCTGCGCCCACTGCTCCACCGGCGGCCAGTGCGACAATATCCAGCCCCAACGCCGCGACATTGAATGCCAGCGACGTAGATAAGCGCGAACGCTGCTCGTAATTCTCCGCCAGCGAAAGGTTGTAAATGTCGAAGCCGATGTTGACCAGCGAAAATGCAAAGCCGACACCGGTGGCTGCCGCCCCGAGTACCCGGCCGGCCAGCGCTGACTGGCTCAGGCGCAGTGCCTGTTCACTGGCGGCCACTTGTCGCACCAGATTGATCACCTGAGCGCTATCGCTGACCACGGCGAAACCCAGTTGCGCATAACTGACGTAGGTCTGCACTTGCAGCGCAATCGACAAGGCAGGCACCTGATCGCTGGCCTGGTATTCGCGATAACGCATTTCAGTGATCAGGGTCTGGAGCGCAAAGGCGAAACTCAGGCGGCTGCCGCCGTCAGATTCGCCAGGAGCAGCGGCTTTTGTGGCTTTGACCATTCGTTCCAGATGCTGCTTGAGCTGCTCGAAGCGCGGATCGGCAGTGCTTGCCATTCGTGTCTGATGCGGTTTCTGCGCGTCGGCCAGGGTCAGCGAAAAAGTGCCGTCCGCCTGGGGCTTGAGGGTATCCAGCAGCGGCAGATATTCCCCCCCGAGCGAGTGGGCACTGCGCAACTGCTGCGTGGCATCGCTGAATGCCTGTGCCCAGTAACGCGCATCCACGTGCGCCAGGCTTGCGCCCATCCGCGCGTTTTCGCTGAGCGACCGCTGGCGCGCCAGCGCTTGCCTGGCCCAGACCGAAGCACGGCGCGAGTCGCTCGAAGGCGAGTGCAGAAAAGTGTCCACGCGCAACCCCGACGAGAGCCTGCGTGCGGCGATCATCTCGGTGTTCAGTTCGATCACGTTGAACTTCGCCCCGGCCATGTCGCCCAGTCCATAAAGCTTCGCCAGCGCACTGTCGCCTGCGCCCAGATAACGCTTCACGGCGAGCTTGGCATGGGCACCTTCAGCGAACGCATAGATGGCAAAGTTCGGGTCATAGAAGCGGTAAACGAACTGGCCGTCCACCTGCACTTTGGCCATCAGCAACGCGTGATCACCGGTGTCGAGCAGCAGAACGGTAGACGCATCCTTCGCCTCCAGCGTCTGCATCAGCGTGTCCAGATTTTGCAGGCCGCGCGCCTCACCGATGGCGCTGGTCGGCAAGCTGCGCAGTTCATTCAGCGCACTGAGCAAAGCCCTTGAGCCGGTTTGTTCAGGGTGAATATCTGCCGTGGCGGCACGCCCCACCAGTGTGCGCTCGGCTGACTCGCCTGCCACCAACGCCGCGCCCGTCAACAGCGCCAGCGGGTAACAGCGGCGCCCGGGGTCGCTGATCGTCTGCATCAGCAAATCCTGCGGCAATTGCCTGGCGCAAAGGGCTCCTGCGCCGACGAACACTTCGCGCACCTGCGCGCTGCGCTCAAGGATCCGGGTGCGGTACTCGCGCTGCGCGGTGCGATTGATTTGCCCGATACGTATGCCCCACTGCCGCACCGTCAGCGGTTCGAAGAGCGCCTGGACCTTGAGCTCGCGCGCCGTCAGCAAGGGATGCGCCGCGCCGCGCATCAGGGCGGCCTCGAGGGCCGGCCCCTGGCGCTGACGAATGGCTTTTTCGATGGCGTCAAAACGCGCGAACGTGCCGTCGCCGTCGGTTTCAACGGCAAGCTCGCGGGTAGTTTGCCAGGCAGCCGCGAAGCCCGCCTCGTCGAGACTGGCCGCGCCGAAAATCCCCCCGAGCAGGACCCGTACCAACGGACTCAGTTGCTCCAGCGGCAGCGAGTCGTGGGCGATTCGGCTGAACAATTCGTTGAGATTGCTGGACGTTTCGGCGCCATGGGAAACCGGCAACTCGCTTACCGTTTGCGCACGGATCAACTGACGCGTTTCGAAGCCGATGGAAACAGCATCGGTGAAGGTGATGTCACCGCTGATTTTTTCGCGCATGGCGTAGACAAAAGGTTCGCCCAGGTCATCGATCCATTGCTGCAAGACCGCCGTCAGCAACACCGGTTTACCGCCCACCACCGGCCAGCCCTGCTTGAACGTCAGCGTCTGTTGCGGCTTGAGCAGATCCGCCAGCTGGCCGGTATAACGCGACTTGAGTTTGCCGCTGCGCCATTTCTCCTGCTCATTGGCCAGCCATTGCGTCTCATCGTCATTAACCGTCCAGCCGGAAATCATTTCCTCTTCGGTGAACACGTTGTAGCCGTCAACCAACTTCAGATGATTGCGAATGCCATCGATCTGCTCAGGCAGCAGATACTCTTCAATGTATTTGGTCAACCCGGCTGCGGCGGCACCCGGCCCGGTAAGAGTGATCGTGCTGCGAGCGCCGACTCTGATGCCGTCCTGATAATAGGAATGGATAGCTTCGATGAGTCTGCCAGCGGCGAAATGGATCGTTGAAGCCGGAAACTTCTGCTGCGCGAGTGCTTCATTCACCACGTTCTGAATAACCGCGACCAGCCGCCCTGCGTCTGTCGTATCGATGCTATCGGTAATCACGCGACGCTCGACCTCCAGCAGACAGTCATAATTGAGGCGGATCATCTGCATGTACGCCATGGTCATGCCACTTTCCGCGTGGGCCAGAATATGCGCATTCATTTCTCCCGCCACGGGGATACCATGAGCAGTGCCAAGACGCATCGCATCTAGCGGCGCCGAGTGCTCTTGCGGGGCGACAAAGATTTCGCCAAGTCGGTGTTTATTGCGAGCAAACGTCTGCAACGCTGCCAGATCCGCAGCGGCAATGGTGCCGATTCTGTCGAGATAACGCTGACGATCGCGACCCGGCATCAATGTTTCATCGTTATTGAGCAACACCTGCAACACGCCAATACGTTGTTCTGCGTTGTAACTGCTGATATCGACATCGCCCAGCTTTTCAACCAACGGCGGCAAGTAATCCATGTCACTGTAACGACCGCCCTCCTGGTATTGAGCCTGCAAGCGCACAACATCACTGGCCGCTGCAAAGTTGCCGCGCATGGCCACTTCACGCTGATAGATATCTTCCAGAAAATGCCCGGCAAACTCCCGGCGAACATCACGCAACTGCAAGTCGTCGCCCGCCATTTGCTGATGGGTTTGCAGGCAGTGTTGGCGAAAGTTTTCCAGAGTCGCACGGTCTTTACCGTAAGCGCACACCATCAGCTCGATACGGGCCTGATCGGCGTCGCCTCGCCATTGCGGTTGTTGCAGGAACTCGAACATCTCGCGCTTCAATACCCGCGCACGATCTTCGATCATCTTTGCCAATACAGCGGGCTTGCTGATTGTGTCACCGCCCGATTCCATCGCATCGACTCTGGCGCTGTCGGTAATGACCCGGTTCATCTCGTACGCGAGCAAGGCGTCACTGTCGTACCAGAGACTGAACCGGTAATCCTCGGCGGCCAGAACCTGGCGCCAAATGTTCATGTAATCACGCTGGATACTGCCAACTTCACTGCCGCCGACCCAGACAAAATGCATGATTTTCGGCACTGGCGGGGCTGCGTCGCTGAGCATGCTCACAGTCTTCGTCAAGCGCACCGCATAGCCGCGCAGTCTGTTTGCCACTGTGTAAACGGCCGTGGAGCCACGCGCCGACTTGCGGTTGGCCAAGCGATCAAAACAGGCGAGAAAGAGGGTTATTGCCTGCAGTTTTTCCGCAAGGCTCGCCGCCTGCCCCCCGCGCTCGTATATCTCAACCAGTTGTAAATAGTCGGCAGAAGCGGAGAACTCCTTGAAGTTTCGTTTCAGCGTTGAGAAGTCTTCAGCGGAAATGAAACCCGACTCGCCAACATACTGTTCCATGACACCCATAAGACTTCACCTGATTCAATTAAAGAATCCGAATGAAGTTATGCTGTCGGCGAGGCGACTTCAAAAAGCACAAGACTCAAATAATTTCCCGGGAAACATACACCAACGATGTAGTTGCTTATGCGCATGATCCGGAAATATATAAGTTCATGCTGGGGTTATTACTCGCACGCTGTCAACAGCCTGACCAACGCTTGCAGCGCTCAGTTGAAGACTGAAGAACCTGCCAGTGATGTTTGACTGGATGTCACGCCGAGGCAACTTGTTTACAACTTGCCTCGGCGCCAGGTTCAGCAAAGCGGCTTGTCCCCGTACCAACGCGGCGTATAAACCCAGTCACCGCCCCCGGCACGAGCAAACGTGCAGGTGGTCGAAGAGCCGATCAGCACCATCGTGCGCATGTCCACCTGTTCCGGCGTCAACGCGCCCAGCGTCGTGGTGCGCAGCGTCTGCCCCGGTCGGCCGATGTCCCGACCGAGCACCACCGGTGTTTCAGGCAAGCGGTGCTGCGCGACGATCTCCAGCGCCCGGCCCAACTGCCACGGGCGCGCCCGGGAAATCGGGTTGTAGAACGCCAGGGCCAGATCCGCTTCAGCGGCCAGATCCAGACGTTTCTCGATGATCGACCACGGCTTGAGGTTGTCCGACAGCGACATCACGCAGAAGTCGTGGCCCAGCGGCGCACCGGCCTGAGCCGCTGTGGCCAGCGAGGCGGAGACGCCCGGGAGGATTTCCAGATCGACGCTGTGCCACGCCGGATCGTCCGATTCGTGCAGGGCTTCGAGCACCGCGGCGGCCATGGCGAATACGCCCGGGTCGCCCGAGGAAACCACGATCACCGAGCGGCCTTCGGCGGCGAGCCTGAAGGCATGGCGGGCACGCTGCATTTCTTCACGGTTGTCGGTGCAGTGCTGCACCTGATCGTCGCGGAACGGGCCGGCCATGCGCACGTAGGTTTCATAGCCCAGTACATCGGTGGCGCGGGCCAGTTCGGCTTTCACCGCGGGCACCATCAGTTCGGCGGCGCCGGGGCCAAGACCAATGACCGCGAGGCGACCACGCGGGCGGCCGATCTGCGCGACGTCCAGCGGTTGCTCGGCAATCGCGATCGCCAGATGTTCTGCGCTGATCACCTTCGCCGCAGGCACTGCAACTCGGGCCAACGCCTGAGGATCGTTTTGCGCTGCGACGAAGCGCAGCGGCACGCCTAACTCGAGCGCAGCCTCGCGCAGATTCGATGCGGCCATTTCAGCGTCCGCTGCCACCAGACACGCCAGTGCCGGCAAGGCCACGCTGGCCTGGTGCAACGCAGCGCGAATGGCGTTCGGCAGATCCGCCACGTCAGCGCTCACTGCCACCGCCACACTGCGCGGGTAAATCAGCAATTCATCGGCGCTGGCCACCCGCTGCGCACTGCTCACATGAATCGACCGCTGCGCCTGCGGATCCTGCGGCAACTGCGCCTGATCCAGCCACGGCGCCGCGCCTTCGATGCGCACGCTGTGCCCGGCGAGCAGATCGGAAACGAAGCGTTTGCCCGATTCCAGATCCGCCAGTGCATAGCCGCTCGGCGGATTGAGCAGGCAGGTGCCAAAGCGCAATTCGCCGCTGGTGGTGATCGCCGGCGCGACTTGCAGCGCCGCCGCAATCTCCCGGGCCATGACGTTGACCCCGCCGAGGCCACCGAGCAACGGCACCACCGCGCTGCCGTCTTCGGCCACCGCCAGCACGGCGGGTTCGGCGCCTTTCTCCAGCAACAGCGGCGCCAGCGTGCGAATCACGATGCCGGCCGCGCACAGGGCAATGATCGGCGTGTCCTGTTGATACAACGCGCGCAGGGTCGCGCCGAATTCCTGATAGTGGCTGTCGGCGCCTTCAACCCGTCCGGCAAGGCCATGGACCTGCGCCGCCGGGTAGACCTGTTGAATGCGCCGCGCCGTGGCGAGGCTGCCCTGGCCGAGAATGACGATGGCGGGAGTCGCTTGGCTCATCAACCTTGCCACCGTTCGCCCGGGACGATGATCAGCGAGAAGTACGGCGAGGACATCGGCTCGACCTGATCCATCGGCACGATCTTCTGATTGGCCATGGTCGCGCGCTCGACATACAACGCACGCTCGGCGAGGCCGAGTTCCTCCAGCACCTGACGCACCTTGGGAAAGTTGCGCCCCAGTTTCATGATCACCGCCGCATCGGCATCGGCCAGACGCCGCTTCAGTTCTTCGTGAGGCAGTACGCCGGAAAGTACCGACAGGCTCTGATTGCGATACACCAGCGGCGCTCCCAGCACCGAAGCGCCGCCGAGCATCGAGCACACGCCGGGCACGACTTCAGCCTCATAACGGCTGGCGAGGCGGTCATGCAGGTACATGTAGGAGCCGTAGAAGAACGGGTCGCCTTCGCAGATCACCGCCACGTCGCGGCCGGCATCCAGATGCTCGGCGACCGCCACAGCGGCTTCGTCGTAGAAATCGCTGATGACCTGCTCGTACGACAGCGGTGCCGGCAACGCCTCGGTGGTCACCGGGTAGACCAGCGGCAGCAGATTCTGCGCCTCGACCAGATGCGCCTCGATGATGCCGAACGCATTGCCCTTCTTGCCCTTGGCCACGAAATACGCGACCACTGGCGATTCGCGCAGCAGGCGCAAGGCTTTGACAGTAATCAGCTCCGGATCACCGGGGCCGACACCGAGGCCGATCAGACGTCCTTTGGCCTGCATCATTCGATCTCCGTGGCGAGGGCATTGACGGCGGCGGCGGCCATGGCGCTGCCGCCCAGGCGACCTTGCATGATCACGAACGGCACGCCGCGACTGTCGGCGGCCAGTGCCGCTTTCGATTCGGCAGCGCCGACAAAACCCACGGGGAAGCCGAGGATCAGTGCCGGTTTTGGCGCGCCGGCGTCGAGCATTTCCAGCAAGTAGAACAGCGCGGTTGGTGCGTTGCCGATCACCACCACACTGCCTTCGAGGTGCGGGCGCCACAGCTCCAGCGCGGCGGCCGAGCGGGTGTTGCCCAGCTCACGGGCGAGCTCCGGCACACTGTCGTCGCGCAAAGTGCAGATCACTTGGTTATTGGCCGGCAGGCGCGCGCGGGTCACGCCTTCGGAAACCATCCGCGCGTCGCAGAGAATCGGCGCACCGGCCGCCAGTGCATCGCGCCCGGCCTTGCCCGCGCCCCCGGAAAACTGCAGACCGTCGACGGCCTCGACCATGCCGCAGGCGTGGATCACCCGCACCGCGAGTTTTTCCAGATCGGCGGGGATGCGCGCCAGATTGGCCTCGCGGCGAATGATCGCGAAGGAGTTGCGATAGATCTCCTGACCGTCGCGGATGTAATCAAGCATCAAGGGGGCTCCGGGAGCGGGCGTCGAGCAGGGTCGCGGCCGCTTCAATAGTAAGGTTGCAGGCGTGCAGCGTGCCGAATCCGGGCTGTGCTGCATCGCGAAAATAGAGGTCGTAATGACCGGGGGCGACGGCCAGCAGCGTGGCTGGCGCGCAGTGGGCGGCGGCGCAGGAGCGCGAGCAGCCCGACAGGTGCACGCTGAGCCCTGCGGGCAGCAAAGGTGCCAGTTGCCAGGCATCCTGCTTGGTGTCGGCAAGGCCTTTGCCGCAGCCATCGGCGCCGGTGCAGGCGATCAGGCGAGCCAGTGGTTCGGCCTCGGTCGTCAACAGACCCAACGCCCGCAACTGCTCAAGCACGTTGTCGGTATCCGTGGCTTTCACGTTCGGCAGCAGCAGGCTCTGCCACGGCGTGAAGCGCAGACTGCCATCGCCAGACTGTCGGGCCAGTTGCGCCGCGCCACGCAGCATCGCCGGATCAAGTCGGCCCAGTGGCGGCACCGCGCCGACGTAGCAACGACCTTGCGTGTTTTGCTGATGAGCGCCGATGTGCAGCGCGTCTGCCGACGTCGGGCGCTGCCAGTTGCTGATCGCTTTGAGCGATACGCGCTCGCGCAATGACTCAAGAAACGCGAGCCTGGGCAACTCGTCGAGCAGATGGCGCATTCGTGTTTGCTCTGGTTGGGCCAGGTCGAGGAACAGCTCCAGCGCGGCGACTACCAGTGCGTGAGCGTTGTCCTGAGTCACAGCGCCGAGAGGGCGATCGGTCGGGCAACCGGCCAGACCGAATGCCCAGAGGATTTCGCCGTCACGCTCGAATGCCGACAGCCACAGATCATGCGGATGCTCGAGCATTGCCAGTGCTTCGCCGCCATCGAGCTGCACGGCGAACTTGGCGCTCAACTCATGGAAGCGCGGATGGCTTTGCAAGGTGTCGAGGATTTGCCCTGCGAGCGGGCGCGTGTCGATCAGCATCTGCCGATCGATGCCGGCGGCCGGGCTGAGCATCAGATTGCGCACATCATCGCCGGCGGCGTTCTTTGGCCCGAGGCCAGCGGTCAGCAAGCGCTCGATCAGCGCCGCCGATTGCGCACCGATGCCGCGAATCTGCAGGTTGCCGCGATTGGTCGCCTCGATCGCGCCACTGGCAAACTCCTCGGCGGCAGCGGCCACCGCATCGGCCTGATCGGCACTGATCGAACCGCCATCGAGCTTGATCCGACAGATACCGCCGTCCAGTGCCTGGACGATACGCAGCAACCCCGGGCAGGCCGAGGGGCGTAAGGCGGTGGACATCGGGCGTTCGTTCAAGGGGCTGACCGGTTGCGTGGCAGAGGCGCTTCGCGGGCGAAGGCGCGGTATTATGCCTGCTTTGTCCGGCGGCATGAAAAGTCTGCCCGTCGGAACGCCACGTTTTGAGGAATATAGATGTCACCCTGGCTGACGATCGTGGGAATCGGTGAAGACGGCTTCAAGGGCCTGGGCAAGAACGCCCGGCGTGCTCTGCTGGGCGCTTCGCGGATCGTCGGCGGCCAGCGTCAGCTGGACCTGCTGCCGCCGTGCATTGGCGGCGAGCGGCAATTGTGGCCGAGTCCGTTTTCCCTCGCGCCGGTGCTCGAATCGCGTGGCGAGCCGGTCTGCGTGCTGGCCAGCGGCGATCCGATGTTCTACGGCGTCGGTGCCAGCCTGGCGCGGCAGGTGCCGAGCGCCGAGATGGCGATCGTCCCCGCCCCTTCGTCCTGCGCATTGGCGGCGGCGCGCCTGGGCTGGCCATTGCAGGAGGTGACGGTTGTGTCGCTGGTAGCGCGTCCATTGGCGGCGCTCAATGCACACCTTTTCAGCGGCGTGCGTCTGTTGTTGCTGAGCAATGACGGCAGCAGCCCGGCCGCCGTTGCGCAATTGCTGCGCGAGCGTGGTTTCGGCCCAAGTCGCATGTCTGTGCTGGAGCATCTGGGCGGTGCCGCCGAGCGGCGGATCGACCGCAGCGCCAGTGAATGGGACGATGCGGCGGTCGCCGACCTCAACGTCGTCGCTGTCGAGTGTCTGGCCGACCCCGGTGTTGCCGGCCTGTCGCGTCTCGCCGGTTTGCCCGATTCGGCGTTCCGCCACGACGGTCAGTTGACCAAGCGCGACGTACGCGCCATCAGCCTTGCCCGCCTGGCGCCGAGGCCCGGCGAACTGCTCTGGGATGTCGGCGCTGGCAGCGGTTCGATCGGCATCGAGTGGATGCGTGCGCACCCAAGCTGTCGGACCATGGCGGTCGAGGCCGACGAGGGCCGTCAACAATTGATCGAACACAACCGCGATGCGCTGGGCGTACCCGGCCTGCAACTGATTCGCGGCAAGGCGCCGCAAGCGCTCGATGGCCTTGAACGTCCCGACGCTGTTTTCATCGGCGGCGGCGTCACCCGTGAGGGCGTATTCGAAACCTGCTGGGATCAGCTCAAGCCCGGCGGCCGATTGGTGGCAAACGCCGTGACCCTGCAAAGCGAAGTCACCCTGATGCATTGGCGCGAACAGTACGGCGGTGAGCTGACGCGCATCCATGTCGCCCAGGCGCAACCGCTCGGCGAGTTCGATACTTGGCGTCAGGCATTGCCGATCACCCTGCTGGAACTGGTCAAACCCCTCGATGCGTGACGAAACCGCCGAACAACCCGCGCCCCTGCGCAGCGGCCTCACCACCGGCAGCTGCGCCACCGCCACCAGCCTCGCCGCCGCGCGCCTGTTGCTCACCGGCATCGCTGCCGACGCGGTGCACATCACTTTGCCCAAGGGCAAACAGGTGCAGATGCGCCTGGAGTTCTGTCGCCTGAGCGAGGGCGGCGCCGAAGCCGGGACGATCAAGGATGCCGGCGATGACCCTGACGTCACCCACGGTGCACTGCTTTATTCACAGGTGCGACTGTGCGCCGAACCGGGGATTCGCTTCAACGCCGGTGTCGGCGTCGGCACGGTGACCCGACCCGGTCTGGTATTGGCCGTCGGCGAGCCGGCGATCAATCCGGTGCCGCGCAAAATGATCAGCGATCACTTGACCTTGCTCGCCGCCGAAACCGGCTACGGCGCCGGCTTCGAGGTCACAGTCAATGTCGAGGGCGGCGCAGAACTGGCGCTGAAAACCATGAATCCGCGGTTGGGCATTCTTGGCGGCCTGTCGATCCTCGGCACCAGCGGCATCGTCCGGCCGTTTTCCTGCGCCGCTTACATCGCCTCGATCCATCAGGGCATCGACGTGGCGAAAACCAACGGCTATCTGCACATCGCCGCCTGCACCGGCAACGCCAGCGAAGACACCATGCGCCGGGTCTATGACCTGCCGGAAATCGCCCTGATCGAAATGGGCGACTTCGTCGGTGCGGTGCTCAAACATTTGCGCAAAGTGCCTGTGGATAAACTCAGCCTGTGCGGCGGCTTCGGCAAGATCAGCAAACTCGCCGCCGGGCATATGGATCTGCATTCGCGGCATTCGAGCATCGATTTGCCGCAGCTGGCCGAATGGGCGGCGGCGATTGGCGCGGATTCGGCGTTGCAGCAAGGCATTCGCGAAGCCAATACCAGCCAACAAGCCTTGGCCATGGCCAGTGCGGCTGGCATTGCTTTGGGGGATGAGGTGTGTCGCCATGCGCTGAATTTCGCTCGCAGCGTAGTGCCGGCGCAGGTTCAGGTCGAGGTGTTTGCCATTGATCGTCAGGGCGGGATAGTCGGACATGCCGGAGGTTTTGTATGAAGCGGATCTTGCTGCTCGGCGGCGTGACTGAAGCGCTGGCGATTGCCCGCACGCTCGGCCCGCAACATATCTACAGCCTCGCCGGCGTTGGCCGGGTGCCGAGCGATTTGCGCTGCCAGATTCGGGTCGGCGGCTATGGCGGCGCTGAGGGTCTGGCGCAGTTCATAGCCGATGAAGGCGTCGATCTGCTGCTCGACGCTACACACCCGTACGCCGCACAAATCAGCGCCAACGCCGCCCGCGCGGCACAGCTCGCCGGCATCCCCTGCTGGGCCTTGCGCCGCCCCGCCTGGCAACCGCAAGCGGGCGATGACTGGCGTGAGGTGGCTGACTGGGCCGAACTGATCACAGCGCTGGAACCGTTCCACCGCCCGCTGTTCACCCTCGGCCGCGAACCGCTGCAACACCTCGACGAAATCCCCGCCCACCAGTTCTGGACCCTGCGCGCCCTCGATGTCTATCCCGGCAACCCGCGCTGCGAAGTGATCGGCGCACGCGGCCCGTTTTTGCTGGAAGACGAGCGAGCGCTGTTCGAGCGCCGGCAGATCGATGTGCTGATCAGTAAGAACAGCGGCAGCACCGCGACTGAGCCGAAGCTCGAAGTGGCGCGAGAGCGGGGAGTGCCGGTGCTGGTGTTGAAGCGACCGGGGTTGCCGGGGGTTGATCAGGAGTTTAAATCAGTCGCTGAAGTCCTCGTTGCCCTTTCCCACTGAATCGGCACGGCCCTTTGTGGGAGCGAGCCTGCTCGCGAAGACGTCAGCACCAGTAGCCTTCCATTGTCTGACACAGCGCTTTCGCGAGCAGGCTCGCTCCCACATGACTCCGGCTCGGCGGAATTTATGTCTCGATTCCTACAACCCGGCCAGACACCACCCACATCAATTCAGAACAACACCGACTTTCAGCGTTCAGGCACACCACCTACCCTTCGGCCTTTGAACCCAAAGGCGTGATATTCAATGTCCGAGAAATTTCTTCGTTTTGATGTTCGGGACTATCTGAAAACTCCTGCCGATCTTGGCCAGTACATCGAAGGATGTGCACTGGAAGATTCGGGCGATGGGCAACTTAACCGAGCAGCAGGTCGAGACGTTATGCAGACCATACGAGCACGAATAGAGACCGATGCGGATTTCGCCCAGGCATTGCGAATCGAAGCCGCTACACTCATTCACAACGGCGAAATCGAAACGGGGCGCAGACTGTTACAACTTTTGCAGCAAGCACTGCGACACCAAACCGCACGACGCTTTTTTACTTATCGGCCCTGATCAGGCTAAATGGGCCGCGCCTGATCGCCCACCCAACGGACCTGTCCCATGAACCGACGCCGGTTAGCATTTGCCTGGATCGCCTGCCTTGCAGTGCTGTTCAACATGCTCGCCATGCCGCTGAGCGGGGCGATGGCGCAGGCGGCCAGTTCACCGGCCGAGCAGATACTCTGGAGCAGTTTCTGCACCGGCAGCGGCATGAAGATGGTGGCGATCGACATCGGTGCCACGGATCAGAAGGCCCCGCAGAACGACAGCCATTCGAACATGCAGCACTGCTGGTGTTGCTCAGGTGGGGCGCCATTGCTGGCGCTGCCGGGGCATTCGCCGCAGCTGTATTTCGCCCAATTTGAAAGCAACCGCAGCGTTGCGCCCGCCTCCCTGCAAGCCCCGACGCCGCGCCAGCAATGGCCGAGTCTCAATCCCCGTGCTTCCCCTCTGGTCTGATTTGTTCGCGCCAAAAATCCGCGTTTCAAATCGTTCTGGAGAACTGCCATGTTGAAGAAACTCTTCGTCCTCGCTGCGCTGTTGTTGCCGGCGTGCTTCGCCCATGCCCATGAATACAAGGCGGGTGCGCTGGAAATCGCCCACCCGTGGTCGCAGGAACTGCCGCCGAATGCGCCGACCGTCGCCGCCTACTTCATCATCCACAACACCGGTAAAAGCGCCGATCGCCTGCTCAGCGTCGACTCGCCCATCGCTGCCCAAGCGCAGTTGCACGAGCACGTGATGCAGGGCGATCTGATGAAGATGCAGCAAGTACCGAGCGTGGAAATCCCCGCCGGCGGCACCGTGACCTTCGCGCCGATGGCTTACCACGTTATGCTGCTCAACCCGACTGATCGCAACCTGCTCAGCGACGGCAAGCGCTTTGCGATGACTCTGCACTTCGAGAAAGCCGGAGATGTCACCGTCGACGTCGCCGTGCAGAAAAAACCGCCGGAATCCGCTCAGGGCCACGTCCACGCTCAGTAACCGACCCGGCTGACTTCGCCCATGCGCCCGTTGCGCGCCAGGCCCGTCCCGCATCACCGTCAGACTCAAGCGCTGACGCGTGGCAGCTGGATCGCCCTGTTCGCCATGTTGATGATCTTCATCGGTCCACTGATTTCTCAGTCGATGCCGATGGATCAACACGCCTCGACATCGATGCCAATAAGCATGGACATGTCGATGGACATGCCCGGCATGGATCATAGCGGCCATGCAGCCCAGCCTGCGGCCGAGCATTGCCCGCCGCAATCCTCGCATCACGTGCTGTGGGAAAAATGCGGCTATTGCAGCCTGCTGTTCAATTGCCCGGCACTGACCGGCGGCGGCGATTTCGTCGCTTTCAATATCCCGCCACCGAACACCTTCACCCCACCCTCCCCGCGTCTGGGCCATGCCCGCCAACCCTTCTTCCCCGGCGCCCGCACCCGCGCCCCGCCCATCGCCACGTAAACACGCACCTTTGATTGCACACGGTTGAGAAGACAGCTCCAGGCTGCCGGCCGTGGTGTTTACGATTGTTCGATGGAAATTGTCATGTCCAGGTTTATTGCTGTCCCCTGCGCGGAATCCGCCCGCGCGCACTTTGCCCTGAATGAATCGCGGATTCGTTGCAGGCACGCTATTGCCGTCCTTTGCGGCGTACTGCTGACACCGCTGGCGCTGGCCGACGATCACGCCGGCCATGAAAACGAACTGAGCCCGACGGTGATCACTGCCATCGCCCCAAGCTCGCCACTGACGATCGTCACCAACCCCAAGGATCCGCGCCAACCGGTGCCGGCCAGTGACGGTGGCGATTATCTGAAGACCATTCCCGGCTTCGCTCTGGTGCGCAATGGCGGCACCAACGGCGATCCGGTGCTGCGCGGCATGTTCGGCTCGCGCCTGAATATCCTCACTAACGGCAGCATGATGCTCGGCGCTTGCCCTGGCCGGATGGACGCGCCGACTTCGTACATCTCGCCGGAAACCTACGACAAGCTCACGGTGATCAAAGGCCCGCAGACGGTCCTCTGGGGGCCGGGCGCATCGGCCGGTACGGTGCTGTTCGACCGTGAGCCGGAGAACTTCGGCGAACTCGGTACTCGCGTCAACGCCAGCATCCTGGCTGGCTCCCACGGCCGTTTCGACAAGGTCATCGATGCCGCTGCCGGCGGCCCTCAGGGTTACCTGCGGGTGATCGGCAACACCGCGCATTCCGACGATTACCGCGATGGCAACAACGACATCGTCGCCTCGCGCTACGACAAGTGGAACGGCGATGTCGCACTGGGCTGGACGCCGGATGCCGACACTCTGATCGAGCTCACCGCCGGCAAGGGTGATGGCGAGGCGCGGTACGCCGGGCGCGGCATGGACGGTTCGCAATTCCTGCGCGAAAGCCTTGGCCTGCGCTTTGAAAAATCCAACATCAGCGACGTGCTGGAAAAACTCGAGGCGCAGGTGTACTACAACTACGCCGACCATGTGATGGACAACTACACCCTGCGCACGCCGTCCGGCACCGGCATGATGGCCGGGCCCATGGCGTCCAACGTTGATCGTCGTACCCTCGGTGCACGGATCAAAGCAACCTGGCGCTGGGCTGATGTTCAGCTGATCACCGGTCTCGACGCACAGACGAACGAGCACCGTCAGCGCAGTGCAATGGGCGTCGATACCTACAAGCAACTGCCGTACAGCAAGGACGCCGATTTCCATAACTACGGCGTGTTCAGCGAAATGACCTGGTACGCCGCCGAGCGTGATCGCTTGATCACTGGCGCACGGGTGGATCGCGCTTCGGCCAAGGATTACCGGCAGACCACCGGGTCGGGGATGATGTCCCGTCCCAACCCGACCGCCGACGACACCCGCGCCGAGACCCTGCCCAGCGGCTTCATCCGTTACGAGCATGACCTCGCCGACAGCCCGACCACGCTCTACGCCGGCCTCGGTCACGCGCAACGCTTTCCGGATTACTGGGAGTTGTTTTCACCCAAGTCCGGCCCGGCAGGATCGGTCAATGCGTTCGACTCGATCAAACCGGAAAAGACCACGCAGTTCGACTTTGGCGTGAACTACAAGAGCGCCGACCTCGAAGCCTGGACCTCGGGTTATATCGGTGTGGTACGCGATTACATCCTGTTCGACTACACCCCGGGAATGATGGGCATGAGCACCTCGCGCGCCGAGAACATCGATGCGCGGATCATGGGTGGCGAACTCGGTGCTGCCTACAACCTCACCGACAACTGGAAAGCCGATGCGACCCTGGCCTACGCCTGGGGCAAGAACAGCAGTGACGGCTCGGCACTGCCACAGATGCCGCCGCTGGACGCGCGTTTCGGCCTGACCTACAGCCAAGACAACTGGAGCGCCGGCGCACTCTGGCGAGTGGTCGCCGCGCAGCACCGCATCGACGCGAACAAGGGCAACGTGGTCGGCAAGGATTACGCCCAGAGCTCCGGCTTCGGCGTGTTCTCGCTCAACGGCGCGTACCGCATCAACAAGCACTGGAAGGTCAGCAGCGGTGTCGACAACCTGTTCGGAAAAGCCTACGCCGAGCACCTGAACCTGGCCGGCAACGCCGGGTTTGGCTACCCGGCCAATGACCCACAGGCAATTAATGAACCGGGGCGCACGCTCTGGACCAAAGTGGATATGAGTTTCTGACAAACACCCATGTGGGAGCGAGCTTGCTCGCGAAGAGGCCGGCGCATTCAACAGTGATGTCGTCTGGCATGACGCCTTCGCGAGCAGGCTCGCTCCCACAGGTAACAGACAACGAAAAGAACCAAGCCAAGCGGAGCACACGTGATGCAAAAGCCTCAACCCAATTTCTACAACCTGGCCTGGCGCTGGCATTTCTATGCCGGGCTGTTCGTCGCGCCGTTCATGGTGATGCTGGCCCTGACCGGGATCATTTATCTGTTCAAACCGCAGCTCGATTCGCTGATGTACAGCAGCCTGCTCGAAGTACCGGTCGGGCACCACACAGTGCCGGCCGATGACCTGCTGCAACGGGTGAAAGCTGCCTATCCGCAGGGCCAGGTCACCCAGTACCTGCCGCCGGTGAATGCCCAGCGCAGCGCGCAATTCGTGGTGAAAAACGCAGGTCACGAACTCAACGTATTCGTCGATCCGTATCACGGTGACATCCTCGGCGAGCAGGATGCCAAGCAGAATCTGCAAGCCATCGCCCGCGCGATCCACGGCGAGTTGATGATCGGCACGGTCGGCGATCGGCTGATCGAAATGGCCGCTGGCTGGGGCGTGGTGCTGGTGGTGTCGGGGCTGTTTCTGTGGTGGCCGCGCGGTCAGGCAGCAGGCATTCTGTGGCCGCGCCTGAGCAGCCGCGGTCGGCTGTTGTGGCGCGATCTGCATGCGGTCACCGGGTTCTGGGGCGCTACATTGCTGCTGGTGATGTTGCTCAGCGGCATGACCTGGACCGGTTTCTGGGGCAAACAATATGCGGCGGTATGGAACGTGTTCCCGGCCGCGATGTGGAACAACGTGCCGACCTCCGACGTTGAAGCGCGCAGCCTCAACAGCGCCACGCGCCAGACCGTGCCATGGGCGATGGAGAACACACCGATGCCGATGTCCGGCGACCACGCCGAACACATGAATCACGGCAATGCCCATGCCGGCCCCGCTGCACCCGAAGTCAGCCTGCAGGATGTGCAGAACATCGCCAGCGAACGCAAGGTCGAACCCGGCTACAGCATCACCCTGCCGACCACCGCCACCGGCGTGTTCACCATCGCCGTATTCGCCGATGACCCGCGCAACGACGCCACCCTGCATATCGATCAGTACACCGGCAAGGTCCTCGCCGATGTGCGCTTCGAGCACTACGGCACCGTTGCTCGCGCTACCGAAATCGGCGTGATGCTGCACGAAGGCAAGATGTTCGGCACCTTCAACCAGATTGTCGTGCTGCTGATCTGCCTGATGATTCTGCTCAGCGCCGTCAGTGGTGTGGTGATCTGGTGGAAGCGTCGGCCTGAAGGCAAATTCGGTGTGCCGCCGCTGCGCCATGACCTGCCGAAGTGGAAAACCGGCGTGGCGATCATGCTGGTGCTGGCGGTGGTGTTTCCGCTGGTGGGGGCTTCGCTGGTGGTGGTCTGGTTGCTTGATCGCCTGCTGCTGTCGCGTGTTGGCCGGAGTGCGCCGGCCTCGACTTGAGCGATGCGCCATGAGGAGCGGCCGCCAATAGCGGCACGCTCCCCGGAGCCAGCCGCGGCGAATTACAACTCGTCGCGGATGCGCACCGTGCCTGGCGACGATGGCTGCTTGCGCTGCACCTTCCAGGCACGTCCCATGCGCCCGGTCTGAGCCCAGTAGTAACCGGCGACCAACACCCGGAACTCGCCCAGCGCCATAAGCCGGGAAACGAATTCGCCCGGACTCAGGTGGCTGGTCCATCGGCCGTTCTCGAAAAACACCGACCGGGTCAACAGCAGATCACGCTCGGCAGCCGAATAGGAAGGCGTGTATTTGAGCAGGACATTGTGCGGCGTCGAATAGAAATAATGCCGAATATCGAAGCCCCTGTTTTTCAGGTCGTGGGAATGGGCGTATACGAGCTCTGGCGTCGCGAAATTGGCTCTGATTCCCTCTGCGTCCGGCACCAGAGTGGTGTTGCCTGAAAGGTGCATCTGATGAGCGGCGATCGGATGGTAACCATCGGGATAACGCGGCGCCGGGTGCTGCCAACTCACCGAAGAGTCCGTCGACTTCCGGAATATCCGCGCCAGCGGGCTCGGATCCTGCGCGGACCAGGCGATGGGTTCGAGCGGTACAAATTGACTGGCGACCGCTGGCGCCAGAATTGCACTCTCGTAACCGACGTCGAGAATGGCCTCGGCCGCTCGCTGCTGTGCATAGCGTGCAGCGTCGTCGGGGTGATGGAAAACCGGGCCGAGTGCCGGGACGGGATTTTCTCGCCAGCGCTGCTCAGCGCTGACATCGGCCTGGCGCGGCTGCCAACTGTCATCCACCAGGCCATGTCTGGACCAGTACTCACTGCTCTGGATCACCTCGAGCCGGCCCGCAGCTGCCATTCGGCGGATATATGCAGGAAAGTCGAACGAGCCTTTGGCGATGTCTCGCTCATCGTTGGCGGCTTGTACCGCAGAGACAAATGCATTGGGGCGCAGCTCGATCTGCCCGCGGCGGTCGTAGAACTCGCCCGGCTCGAAGGCATGCAGTTGCAGTTTCAACAACGCCCCGTCGGCGCATGAGAAGTAGATCGGCCGATAACCCTGTGGGGTATTGGCTCGAACGCAGACTGACAGAACATCATTGGGCAGCAGAAAGACCTCGCGCACGTCGCCGGATCGCGCGCCCAGTGGCGGTAGCGGTGCCCGCAGATAAATCGCGTCGAGCGCAAAGCCCGAAATCAGCTCACCGTTTTCGAACACGCGATCAAGGGCCAGCGCCGAGCCCTGAACTTCGACCGGCAAGGTGGCGAGGCATACGCCTTGCTGGTTGCGCAAAAGGTAGCCGAAAGTCTGGGTATCCCTGCTGACGGACGCGTCATGAACATATTGGGCGGCAGCGTCTGCCTGCACGAACAGTGCACTGCAGAGCGGCTTGCTCAAGGCCTTGTCATACTCTCTGGCCGGCAACAGATCTTCGGAAAAAGGTGCCCACACCGATACCTGTCGCGGCAACCCCCAGATCTCGCTGCCCTTGATCACTTGCAGATGCCCGCCCTTGGCCAGGGCATTGATCCATTCAACGGGCTGCAGATGTCTGCTGCGCAAGCCCTGCTTGATCGCTTTCGCATCGACGGCCGCGAACCGGTCGCCCTGGCCAAGCAACTGCGAAAACAGTTCGGCCTGCGGCTGATACCTGAGCACTGACCCGTCCGGAGCAAAGAGAAATTCAAGCAAGGACGCCGGTTTGTAAGCAACCAGCGAGCCGTCTGCCGTAACCCGATATTCCTCCCTCACCCCGCGTTTGTTGAAGGCCGACTCCAGCACATCGACGGTAAACATGTTCAGGTAGATCTGTTTCTGGACGCGCGACAGCACCAGCGAGGCCTCTCGGACGGCGCGCGACCGATAGCGCGCCACGATGTGGCAACCGAGCGGAAAAAATCCATAGGTCCGGCTTTCCTCAGGGCAGATTTCGAAAAGGTCGAAATCTTCACGGCTGACTTCAATCGGCGCAGTCGCCACGAAGCGCTTGTCGGCCGTCTCCAGGATTACCCCGCCGAACACCCGGTCGCTCACTGCAGCGAGCAGGGTTGCAGCATGCATAGCAGCATCGTCAGCCGTCAGAAAAACCGGCCCCAGCCAGCGCCGCTGCAGGTGTGCGTATGGCTGCCAGGTCACCCCGACGAGCCCCGTTCGGTCCCAGCACAAGCCAGCATGCATCACCGAGAGTTCGCCACTGTTGGCCACCTCGTGGACGAAATCGCTAGGCACCAAGTGTCCGGACGCCAGATCGCTCTTGATCGTGTCGAGCGTGCTCTGCGACGTGGCGTCATAAAAGAGTTTGCTGGACGGGCTTCTCGCATATTTCAACAGCGCACCGTCGCACGTTGCGATATAGAGGGCTACCGGAAGCTGCGACGCCACAACCGGACGCCGACGTCCGTAATACATCGAAGTGGTGAGATTGTCCGGCGAGATGAAGTAATGGTTGAGCCAGTCATCCGGCGTTTTCCTCGGGTCATCTGAACGACGGTGCGAATACCAGCTGGCGTACAGATCGAAGCCCTCGGGAAACTGATACCACGGCTCCGATCTTCGCGCGGCAAACAGGCTGTTGAGTTGAAACAGACTGCTCTGCCCATCGCTGACGGGAATCAGCTCCGTGGCAATGTACTCTTCATTTTGCCGGTGTTTGAGGATGAACCCGAAGCAGGCGTTGACCTGCTCTTGCCAATGCCTGGCGCGTTCATGCTGACTCTGTGCCACCTCGTCGGCTGAAGCGAACACCGCACCGTAGGCCACCGTTTCCGGTCGGCGCCACGGCAACGGCAATGGCAGCATCAACTGAGGCGCGGCGATCGCTGGCGGGGTCAGCCCAGGCAATACCGGCGTTGGAAGCACAGGGTAGTCCGGGGAAAACGGATGAATCACCGGCCAGACCGGCGCGTCGGGCGCGGGCGGCGCTTCACGCACCGACCAGGTCGAGGCGATCCGGCCGCGATAGCCCCACAATGGGTTATCGACCAGGCTGGTCAGCCGACCGGCCGCCGCTTGCTCACGGATAAAATCCTGCGGCCGCTTGCTGCCATTGCCCAGTTCCGTGGCGAGGGCACCGGGATGCCGGCTGGTTCCCAGACGCCTGCCCAGTTCCGCAGCGGGCGCTGAACCGTCGGCCTCAAAGCGCAGCAGACTGTCCGCAGCGGCCGATACATACAGGACAATCTCATCAAGCAGCACCCGCCGGACTTCCTCGACACTGAGCATCTGCAGACTGAGCACGGCTTCGTGCGGGGTCCATTGCAGATAATCGACCTCCACCGGTTCCAGTTGCGACACGGCAACATGGGACACATAGCGCGCGTGCAGGCGATGATCATCCGGAAAAATGGCCCGTCCTTGGTTGTCGTGGGGATAAAGCCGCCCCTGGCCGAGCACATCGATATCGCCTGGCAGCGGTTCGGTGACCACGAAGCGTTGATTGCTGCATTGGAAAATGTAGCCCGCAAATTGCCGGTCGCGGCGATTGCCGACCGCTTGATGGGCATAACGCGCGGCATCATCGGACGTCAGAAATTCCCGGCTCAACACTGGCCAGGTGAAATCCGGATACGGCGTCCATTGCAGATCCAGCACCCCGAGGCGAGACCACAAGGCACTGCCGCGTAGCACTTGCAGCCTGCCGGCGATGATCAGCATCGACACGAATTCGCGTGGTCGAAGTGTTCCGCTCGACAGTCTCGCCTCGATGCCGCCATCGCTGACGGTTCCGTCGGGATGCTCCTGACTGAAGGCCGCTTCGACCTGACTGCCGCTGAAGGTGTACTTCAACATGGCGGTGTCCCTTGCCTGCATGTACAGCGAAAGAGGCTTGCCCGGCGCCGCCAGAGGTAATGCGCGGCGCCGACGGGCGATCGCCAGCGCCACGTCCTGCGGCGCAAAAAAGTTCTCTGCCAGCCATTGCTCGGTCGCGGGCGCTCGCGCCGGATCGGGCCGCGATGCGAAGTAAAAACCTTCGAGCACGTAGCCTCGCGGCAATCGCAACTGACCATCGCCAGCTTCGGGAAAAACCTTTGCAGGATCCCAGGATGTCGCTTGTGCAGCGCGCGCGTGGGTCGCTACATACTCCTCGCTCGTGCTTTTCTTCAGCAGCAATCCCGACCTCTGTGCGCCACGGGATTTCAATGCCGCCAGCACGGCGCGTTCAGGATTGACGCAGACCCGGGTCATCAACGGCATTTCGGTGATTGTCCCGGTCGAAAAAGGCGTGCCGGCCTTCCAGTCCGCAGGTACCCGCCCCACCGAGTGCCCCCAATCGGCATTCGACACAATGACCTTGAGCTCGCCGACCGTCGCCAGTTTGTTGATCAGCCCCATCACATCGTTGATCGCTGGAGGCCGACCGGACGGCGCGCCGGACTGATGCCAGAGGACGTATGCGCGCTCCTCCGGGGAGCCGCTCGACACATATTTGAGCAGGCTGCCGTCAGGGCCGGAAAGATAGGCGCTACGGAAAAAATCCCGCGCTGACACATCACCCAGAAAGTCGCCTGCAGAATAGAAACTGATGAACAACCTGAGCAGCATTTCATCCTGACGCGGATTGCCATTGCGGAACTCGTCATGCAGTGGCGGATGGCTGTGTACGCTGGCGATGCATCGGTAGCCCAAGGGATGGCGCAGCTCGCCGAGCACCCCGCTTTCGAGAATGGAGCCAAATTCGAAACTTGTGGCTTCGCCCGCGATGGGTGAGGTCGCCAGGAACTTGCCGTCGGGACGTCGCAGAATCACGCTGCCGTATTCTTTGTCCGGGTTGAGCGGGATCCGTGTATGCACCCAATAGGCGGCGTCTTCTTCGCTCAGGAACGCCGGGCCAAGGGGGGGCAATTTGAATTTTTTCGGAGAACTTGCGGCGCGACCGGAACGCCCAGACACATCATTCATAAAAACCTGCGCAGAAAATCGGGATGAGCAGACGAGTGTGTGTCGCAGCTGCCGTGAGGCTGCGGTACATGTTTATCGTTTCTGTAACGGCGCCGCTTGCGCGCCCCAATCTGGCGCACCTCTGCGCACCATCGCCCATAGCGCGTGCCCTCATGGTGCAAGTCTTGAGAGCGCAAACGCTCTGGCACGACATTTTCTTGCCTGAACGCGACCGGGCACAGCCTTTGCAAAACACACCTTCAGTCGTCCGCATCTGCCAACCAGAAAAAATCGAATGTTCATGGAGATCGCACAATGAAGCGTCGCAGTTTGATCAAGGCTTTCACACTCACGGCATCCATTGCCGCGATGGGCATGACCTGGACTGTCCAGGCCGCCGAGACCATCAAGGTCGGGATTCTGCATTCGTTGTCCGGGACCATGGCGATCTCCGAAACGTCGCTCAAGGACATGGCGCTGATGACCATCGACGAGATCAACGCCAAGGGCGGCGTGAACGGCAAGATGCTCGAGCCGGTGGTGGTCGACCCTGCTTCCAACTGGCCGCTGTTCGCCGAAAAGGGCCGACAGTTGCTGACCCAGGACAAGGTCGCGGTGGTGTTCGGCTGCTGGACCTCGGTATCGCGCAAATCGGTACTGCCGGTATTTGAAGAGCTCAACGGTCTGCTGTTCTACCCGGTGCAATACGAAGGCGAAGAAATGTCGCCGAACGTGTTCTACACCGGCGCCGCGCCGAACCAGCAAGCGATTCCGGCGGTTGAATACCTGATGAGCGAAGAAGGCGGCAGCGCCAAGCGCTACTTTTTGCTCGGCACCGACTACGTCTACCCGCGCACCACCAACAAGATCCTGCGCGCGTTCCTGCACTCCAAAGGCGTGGCCGACAAGGACATCGAAGAGGTCTACACGCCGTTCGGTCACAGCGATTACCAGACCATCGTTGCCAACATCAAAAAATTCTCCGCCGGTGGCAAGACTGCCGTGATCTCGACCGTCAACGGCGACTCCAACGTGCCGTTCTATAAAGAGCTGGCCAACCAGGGCCTGAAAGCCACCGACGTGCCCGTGGTGGCTTTCTCGGTCGGCGAAGAAGAACTGCGCGGCATCGACACCAAACCGCTGGTGGGCAACCTCGCGGCGTGGAACTACTTCGAGTCGGTGGAAAATCCTGCGAACAAGAAATTCGTCGCGGACTGGAAAGCCTACGCGAAGAAACACAACCTGCCGGGCGCCGATAAAGCCGTGACCAACGACCCGATGGAAGCCACCTACGTCGGCATCCACATGTGGGCGCAGGCGGTCGAGAAAGCCAAATCCACTGACGTCGACAAAGTGCGCGAAGCACTGGCCGGGCAGACCTTCGCCGCACCATCGGGCTACACCCTGACCATGGACAAGACCAATCACCACCTGCACAAGCCAGTGATGATCGGCGAAATCCAGAGCGACGGTCAGTTCAACGTCGTGTGGCAGACCGAAGGCCCGATCCGCGCGCAACCGTGGAGCCCGTTCATTCAGGGCAACGACAAGAAGCCGGATTATGCGGTGAAGAGCAACTGAGTCACCGGATGTCAGTCTCGCGCCTGGCGTGAGGCTGATGCAATTCCCTGTGGGAGCGGGCCTTTGTGGTGAGGGGATTTATCCCCGATGGGTTGCGAAGCAGCCCCAAAGCCATCGGTCGCGGTGTATCAGATTGATCGCGTCGACCGATATCACGACTGCTTCGCAGCCGAACGGGGATAAATCCCCTCGCCACAAAGGCTCGCTCCCACAATGTCCGCGTCAAGGCGACTGACTATGCCCACTGCCCTTTTCCGATTCATCTGTGCCATCGCACTGTTGCTGCCGCTGCTGGCCCACGCCGGCGACGCCGAAGACTTTGTCGCGGCCAATCCGATGCAACAGGCCAAACTGCTGGAAGCCTGGGCCGCGCAGCCCGATCCGGCCCGTATCGAATTGCTCAACGCCCTGCAACAAGGCGAACTGACGATCGACGGCCAAGCGAAAACCCTGCGCCTGAACAATCGCCTGCGGGGTCTGATCGACACCGCGATGGCCAGCCATCAATTGCTCGCCGCTGACAGCAAAATCCGTCTAAGCGCCGCACAGCAATTGCAGAAAAGCGCGAAACCCGCGCAGCTGAAATTTCTCGACCAGCAGCTCGCTGGGGAAAAAGACCAAAGCGTGCATGCCGCCCTGAGCCTGGCGCTGGCCAATCTGCAATTGGTCGACAGCGACCCGGCGGTGCGCCTTGCAGCGGTGCGGTTGCTCGGTGAAACCGGCGACCCACTGGCCCGTACACGCCTCGAAGGTTTGCTCGAACCCGGAGTGGAAAGCGATGCCGGCGTGCGCACCGCCGCCGAAACCAGCCTCGCTCAGGTCAAGCGCAAACTGCTGATCGGCGAAGTGCTCGGCCAGGCGTTCAGCGGCATGTCGCTGGGCTCGATTCTGCTGCTCGCCGCCCTCGGTCTGGCGATCACCTTCGGCCTGCTCGGGGTGATCAACATGGCGCACGGCGAGATGCTGATGCTCGGCGCCTACTCGACCTACGTGGTGCAGTTGATGTTCCAGCGCTACGCACCGCAGGCCATCGAGTTTTATCCGTTGATCGCGCTGCCAGTGGCGTTTTTCGTCACCGCCGCCATTGGCATGGCGCTGGAACGCACGGTCATCCGCCATCTCTATGGTCGGCCGCTGGAAACCCTGCTCGCGACCTGGGGCATCAGCCTGATGCTGATCCAACTGGTACGTCTGGTATTCGGTGCGCAGAACGTTGAAGTGGCCAACCCGGCGTGGCTGTCCGGCGGCATCCAAGTACTGCCCAATCTGGTGCTGCCGTACAACCGCATCGTCATCATCGCTTTCGCATTGTTCGTGGTGGTGCTGACCTGGCTGTTGCTGAACAAAACCCGCCTCGGCCTCAACGTGCGCGCCGTCACCCAGAACCGCAACATGGCCGCCTGCTGCGGCGTGCCGACCGGGCGCGTGGACATGCTCGCCTTCGGCCTCGGCTCGGGCATCGCCGGATTGGGCGGCGTGGCGCTGAGCCAGATCGGCAACGTCGGTCCCGACCTTGGCCAGAGCTACATCATCGACTCGTTCCTGGTGGTGGTGCTCGGCGGCGTCGGCCAACTGGCCGGCAGCGTGCTCGCGGCGTTTGGCCTGGGCATCGCCAATAAGATTCTCGAACCGCAGATCGGTGCGGTGCTCGGCAAGATCCTGATCCTCGCGCTGATCATTCTGTTCATTCAGAAACGTCCGCAAGGCCTCTTCGCACTGAAAGGACGGGTGATCGACTGATGAACCAGCCTCTGTTAGTCACGGCCACACAAAAGGCCGGGCCGAAAGTCACGCTCGCGGTCGGCGGGGTGATCCTCGCGCTGCTGATCGTTCTGCCGCTGCTGTCACTGCTCGCGCCGGACAATGCAATGCACGTCTCGGCCTACACGCTGACCCTGGTCGGCAAAATCCTCTGCTACGCCATCGTTGCTCTGGCGCTGGATCTGGTCTGGGGCTATGCCGGCCTGCTGTCGCTGGGCCACGGTCTGTTCTTCGCCCTCGGCGGTTACGCGATGGGCATGTACCTGATGCGGCAGGCGGCCGGCGATGGCTTGCCGGCGTTCATGACTTTCCTGTCGTGGAGCGAGTTGCCGTGGTACTGGACCGGCACCAGCAGCTTTATCTGGGCCATGTGTCTGGTGGTGCTGGCGCCGGGTCTGCTGGCGCTGGTGTTCGGCTTTTTCGCCTTCCGTTCGCGGATCAAGGGTGTGTATTTTTCGATCATGACCCAGGCCCTGACCTTCGCCGGCATGCTCCTGTTCTTCCGCAACGAGACCGGGTTTGGCGGCAACAACGGCTTCACCAATTTCCGCACCATTCTCGGCTTCGGCATTACCGAACCGGGGACCCGCGCGGTGCTGTTTCTGGCCACGGTGTTGTTGCTGGTGGCGAGCCTGTTCATCGGCTGGCGCCTGGCGCAGAGCAAGTTCGGCCGGGTGCTGACGGCGTTGCGCGATGCGGAAAACCGTTTGATGTTCTGCGGCTACGACCCGCGTGGTTTCAAGCTGTTCGTCTGGGTGCTGAGTGCGGTGCTGTGCGGTCTCGCCGGAGCGCTGTACGTGCCGCAGGTCGGCATCATCAACCCCAGCGAAATGTCGCCGACCAACTCGATCGAAGCGGCGGTGTGGGTCGCCCTCGGCGGGCGCGGCACGCTGATCGGGCCGCTGCTCGGCGCCGGCGTGGTCAACGGCATGAAGAGCTGGTTCACCGTGGCCTTCCCGGAATACTGGCTGTTCTTCCTCGGCGCGCTGTTCATCGTCGTGACGTTGTACCTGCCCAAGGGCGTGATCGGTCTGCTGAAGAAACGAGGTGAACAATGAGAGTCACAGCGAGTGCTGAATTCATGCTGGAACCTGCGTTTTTTCCCGTGGAACCGAACAAGGACGAAGGCACCAGTCGCGACTCGATCGGCCTCGGCCAGCGCGTCGGCCCGGGCCTCGATACGCGCCACGGCACCATCCTGACCCTGGAAGACATCAGCGTCAGCTTCGATGGCTTCCGTGCGTTGAACAATCTCAACCTGTACATCGGCGTCGGCGAACTGCGCTGCATCATCGGCCCCAACGGCGCGGGCAAGACCACGCTGATGGACGTGATCACCGGCAAGACCCGGCCCAGTCACGGCAAGGCCTGGTTCGGCGAAACCCTGGACCTGACGCAGATGAGCGAAGTGCAGATTGCCCAGTCCGGCATCGGCCGCAAGTTTCAGAAACCGACGGTGTTCGAAGCCTTGAGCGTGTTCGAAAACCTGGAGCTGGCGCAGAAGACCGACAAGTCGGTGTGGGCCAGTTTGCGTGCACGCCTGAGCGGCGAACAGAAGGACCGCATCAGCGAAGTGCTTGAGACGATTCGCCTGACCACCTCGGTCAATCGCCAGGCCGGCCTACTGTCCCACGGCCAGAAGCAGTTCCTTGAGATCGGCATGTTGTTGATGCAGGACCCGCAACTGCTCTTGCTCGACGAGCCGGTGGCGGGCATGACCGACGCCGAAACCGAATTCACCGCCGAGCTGTTCAAGTCGCTGGCGGGCAAGCATTCGCTGATGGTGGTCGAGCACGACATGGGCTTTGTCGGCTCGATTGCCGACCACGTCACGGTGCTGCATCAGGGCAGCGTGCTGGCCGAGGGCTCGCTGGAACAGGTGCAGGAAAACGAGCGGGTGATCGAGGTCTACCTCGGCCGATGAATCGGCCAGCTGCAAGCGACAAGCTTCAAGCAGCAAGTAAAAGCAAAGTCATAAACAGCACTGCTCTTGCTTGCAGCTTGCGGCTTGCGGCTTGAAGCCCAACTAACGGAGTTCCGATGCTACAAGTCCAACAACTTCATCAGTACTACGGCGGTAGCCACATCCTGCGCGGCCTGAGCTTTGACGTGAAGGTCGGCGAAGTGACCTGCCTGCTCGGACGTAACGGCGTGGGCAAGACCACCCTGCTCAAATGCCTGATGGGCCTGCTGCCGGCCAAGGAAGGTGCGGTGAACTGGGAAGGCAAACCGATCACCACGTTCAAACCGCATCAGCGCGTGCATGCCGGTATCGCTTATGTGCCGCAGGGCCGGGAGATCTTCGGGCGTCTGACCGTGGAAGAGAATCTGCTGATGGGTCTTTCACGTTTTCCTGGCAGTGAAGCGAAGGAAGTCCCGGCTTTCATCTACGAACTATTCCCGGTGCTGCTACAAATGAAGCAGCGCCGTGGCGGTGATCTGTCCGGTGGTCAGCAACAGCAACTGGCGATCGGCCGCGCATTGGCCAGCCGCCCGCGCCTGCTGATTCTTGATGAGCCGACCGAAGGCATTCAACCGTCGGTGATCAAGGAAATCGGCGCGGTGATCAAGCAGCTCGCGGCGCGCGGTGACATGGCGATTCTGTTGGTCGAGCAGTTCTACGACTTCGCCGCCGAGCTGGCCGATCAATACCTGGTGATGTCGCGGGGCGAGATTATCCAGCAGGGTCGCGGTGAAAATATGGAGGCCGAGGGTGTACGCGGGCTGGTCACGATCTAACGCGCCGGTCTAATCTGTAGCTTCCTAACGATAATCACAAATCATGAATTCACTTGCCTCACCTGCCCTGTTTACCCCGAGCTGGCACGCCGAGCTGGAACTGGCTTACGCGCGCTTCGGCGATTGCACGCGCCCGGTCATGCGACGCCATCTCGGCCCGCTGCGCGTACAAAAGCACCTGTACGCCGAAGGCCCCGAGGTCTGTCAGCACATCATCGTCCACCCACCGGGCGGAATTGCCGGTGGTGATCGACTGGATATCAGTGCCCGCGTCGAACCCAACGCCTGGGCGCAAATCACCAGCCCCGGCGCCGCCAAATGGTATCGCGCCGGTGGACCGGCTTATCAGCAACTCGACTTGAAAGTCGCCGCCGGCGCTACGCTTGAATGGCTACCGCAGGAAACCATCGTCTACAGCGCCGCGCAGGCCGAGTTGAGCACAACGATCGAGCTCGAAGGCGATGCGCGGCTGTTCTACTGGGACGTGGTGGCGCTCGGTCGTCCGGCCAGCGGCGAGCGTTTTGACCTCGGGCATTTTCAGGCGCACCTGGATATCCGCCGCGATGGTCAGTTGCTCTGGCACGAACGGCAGCGCATTGTCGGTGCGGACGGTTTACTCGATTCGCCGATCGGCCTGGATGGCAATCCGGTGTTCGCAACGATGCTGGTCACCGGTGAGATAGACGCCGGGTTGCTGGAGCGCTGCCGCTCGCTGGGGCACGAAGTGCGTGGAGACTTGACGCAGTTGCCAGGGTTGCTGGTGGCGCGGTGTCTGGCCGGTGAAGCGTTACTCGCCCGCGCCTGGCTGATTGATTTATGGCGACTGCTAAGGCCAGCGCTGCTGGGCCGCGAGGCCCAGCCACCGCGAATCTGGAACACCTGAAATGCATGCCCCTGTAGGAGCTGACGAGTGAAACGAGGCTGCGATCTTTTGATCTTGATCTTTAACAGCAAGATCAAAAGATCGCAGCCTTCGGCAGCTCCTACAGATCGCGATCGACCTGATCATTCTTAACTGCCGATATTGGATTCCAACATGGACCTGACCCCACGCGAAAAAGACAAGCTGCTGATCTTCACCGCCGGCCTCGTCGCCGAGCGGCGGCTGGCCCGTGGCGTGAAACTCAATTACCCGGAAGCCATGGCCTACATCTCCGCCGCGCTGCTCGAGGGCGCGCGCGACGGCCAGACCGTGGCCGAGCTGATGCATTACGGCACCACCCTGCTCAGCCGCGAACAAGTGATGGAAGGCATCCCGGAAATGATTCCGGAAATCCAGGTCGAGGCGACGTTCCCCGACGGCACCAAACTGGTCACCGTTCACCAGCCGATAGTCTGAGGCCGCACCATGACTTACAGCATTCGCGATGCGAGCCGGGCCGACCTGCCGGCGATCCGCGACATCTACAACGACGCCGTGCTCAACACCACGGCGATCTGGAACGAACAAGCGGTCGACCTCGGCAATCGCCAGGCATGGTTCGACGCGCGTCAGTTGCAGGCGTACCCGATTCTGGTGATCGTCGACCGTGAAAACGCAGTGCTGGGTTACGCCTCGTTCGGCGACTGGCGCCCGTTCGATGGCTTCCGCCACACCGTCGAACACTCGGTGTACGTGCGCAGCGATCAACGCGGCAACGGCCTCGGCCCGCAACTGATGACCGCGCTGATCGAACGCGCCCGCACCTGCGGTAAACACGTCATGGTCGCCGCCATCGAAAGCGGCAACGCTGCCTCGATCCGCTTGCACGAGCGCGCCGGTTTCAGCATCACCGGGCAGATGCCGCAAGTGGGCACCAAGTTCGGCCGCTGGCTCGATCTGACCTTCATGCAGTTGACCCTCAATCCCGGCGCACAGCCACCGGATGCCCACAAGGAGTGATGTCGATGAACGCCGCCCAGTTGCGCCGCGTCAACGCTGAAAGCTTTGCCCACTATCGCCAGGGCCTGATCGATCTGCTGCTCGACGCCGTCGGTTACGGCGCCAGCGTCGGCTTCATGGCCGACCTCGATGCCGCGCAGGCGCGCGCGTATTTCGATGAGGTGCAGGACAACATCAACAAGGGCAGCACGCTGCTCTGGGTGGTGGTGAAGGACGAGCAGGTGCTGGCCAGCGTGCAACTGGGCCTGTGCCTGAAGGCCAATGGCCTGAACCGCGCCGAAGTGCAGAAACTGCTGGTGCGCGAACACGCGCGGCGGCGCGGTCTCGGTCAGCAACTGATGCAGGCGCTGGAACTCGAAGCGCCCAAGCACAAGCGCGGCATGCTCTATCTCGACACCGAGGCCGGCTCGCCGGCAGAAGATTTCTACAAGGCGCTGGGCTACGTGCGCGCCGGCGAAATCCCCGATTACGCCTGCGATCCCAACGGCACCTATCGCCCGACCGCTCTCTATTACAAAGTCCTGCAAGGAGCCCAGCGATGATTCCTGGCCAATACCAGATCCAGCCCGGCGACATCGAACTCAACGTCGGCCGCCGCACCGTGAGCCTGAAAGTCGCCAACAGTGGTGACCGGCCGATCCAGGTCGGTTCGCACTTTCACTTTTTCGAAACCAACGACGCGCTGAACTTTGATCGCGCCGCCAGTCGCGGCATGCGCCTGAACATTCCCGCTGGCACCGCCGTGCGCTTCGAGCCAGGCCAGAGCCGTGAAGTCGAGCTGGTCGATTACGCCGGGCATCGCCGGGTGTTCGGCTTTGCCGGCCGCATCATGGGTGATCTCGACTGAGATCGGCGTATCCCGAAAAGATCGCAGCCTTCGGCAGCTCCTACCAATGTCACCTGGTCTCAAGCCAATCACTGACTGTAGGAGCTGACGAGCGCAGCGAGGCTGCGATAGCGAGCTATGCGAGCGATCTCGAAAACAATTGAATCCCAAGGCAAGCACATGAAGATTTCTAGAAGCGCCTACGCCGACATGTTCGGCCCCACCGTCGGCGACAAGGTGCGCCTGGCCGATACCGAGCTGTGGATCGAAGTCGAGAAAGACTTCACCACCTACGGCGAGGAAGTGAAGTTCGGTGGCGGCAAAGTCATCCGCGACGGCCAGGGCCAGAGTCAGTTGCTCGCCGCCGAAGTGGTCGACACGCTGATCACCAACGCGCTGATCATCGACCACTGGGGCATCGTCAAGGCCGACGTCGGCCTCAAGGACGGGCGCATCGCCGCGATCGGCAAGGCCGGCAACCCCGACGTGCAGCCCAACGTGACCATCGCCATCGGCGCCGGCACCGAAGTGATTGCCGGCGAAGGCATGATCCTCACCGCTGGCGGCATCGACACGCATATCCACTTCATCTGCCCGCAGCAGATCGAAGAAGCATTGATGAGCGGCGTCACCACCATGATCGGCGGCGGCACCGGCCCGGCCACCGGCACCAACGCCACCACCTGCACCTCCGGCCCGTGGCATCTGGCGCGCATGCTCCAGGCCGCCGATGCCTTCCCGATGAACATCGGCCTGACCGGCAAGGGCAACGCCAGCCTGCCGGAGCCGTTGATCGAACAGGTCAAGGCCGGCGCCATCGGCCTCAAGCTGCACGAAGACTGGGGCACCACTCCGGCGAGCATCGACAACTGCCTCAACGTCGCCGACCAGTACGACGTGCAGGTGGCGATCCACACCGACACCCTCAACGAATCGGGTTTCGTCGAAACCACCCTCGGCGCATTCAAGGGCCGCACCATCCACACCTATCACACCGAAGGTGCCGGTGGCGGCCACGCGCCGGACATCATCAAGGCCTGCGGTTTCCCCAACGTGCTGCCGAGCTCGACCAACCCGACCCGGCCGTTCACCCGCAACACCATCGACGAACACCTCGACATGCTGATGGTCTGCCACCACCTCGACCCGAGCATTGCCGAAGACGTCGCCTTCGCCGAAAGCCGCATCCGCCGCGAAACCATTGCCGCCGAAGACATCCTCCACGACCTCGGCGCGTTCTCGATGATCAGCTCTGACAGCCAGGCCATGGGCCGCGTCGGTGAAGTCATCACGCGCACCTGGCAGACCGCCGACAAGATGAAAAAACAGCGCGGCCCGCTGCCGCAGGATGGCGAGGGCAACGACAACTTCCGCGCCAAACGCTACATCGCCAAGTACACCATCAACCCGGCGATCACCCACGGCATCAGCCACGAAGTCGGCTCGATCGAAGTCGGCAAGTGGGCCGATCTGGTGCTGTGGCGCCCGGCGTTTTTCGGCGTGAAACCGACGCTGATCCTCAAGGGCGGTGCGATTGCCGCCAGCCTGATGGGCGATGCCAACGCCTCGATACCGACGCCGCAACCGGTGCATTACCGCCCGATGTTCGCCAGCTACGGAGGCTCGCTGCACGCCACCAGCCTGACCTTTATCAGCCAGGCGGCGCAGGAGGCCGGGCTGCCCGAAGCCCTGGGTTTGAAGAAGCAGATCGCTGTGGTGAAGGGCTGTCGCGACGTGCAGAAAACCGACCTGATCCACAATGACTATCTGCCGAACATCGATGTCGATCCGCAGACCTATCAGGTCAAGGCCGATGGCGTGTTGCTGTGGTGCGAGCCAGCGGAAACGCTGCCAATGGCGCAGCGTTATTTTCTGTTCTGATAACCGCGCGGGACTGAATACGGACGTGCGCGTCCGTATTCAGAATTCGACACTGGCTGGTCAGGAGAATATCAAGGACATCTGTTGTTCACTGTAGCCGTAATCCAGACGCAACTCGGTGCCTGCCGGTATGTCTTCGCTGGCGATTATCCCGTTGAGTATGAACTCCTTCGTCACCAGATCCTTACCCATTATTTGCTGCGCCTCGATGCTGAACGACACGAATTCCACGTTATAACCGCTCGCAGCCTGACGCACCGGTCTGCCCGTGGCGTCGTATTCGAAGTTGGAATTGATCCTGGAAAGGATGTTGTCACCCAGTACAACCAGCGGGTCGGGGATGAGATGCCCCGGGCCGTATTGGAAACGCATGCCGGCCAGGGTCGCAAATGTCTGTTCGTGGCGTCGAACGAAACGTTTCGGGGTTATGACACCCCCATAAACACCAATCGCCTCGCCCTTGGCCAGACGCCTGTTGGCCACGACCATTGACTGGTCGATCAATGACCGCTCACCGGGTACTTTTACATCGGCCTCGGTAAACAATCGCCACTGCAGTTTTTCTTCGTATAACTGCGCGACTTTCTCATATTCGCCAAACTTGATATATGGTTTGATCGGCTCTGAGCTGTACCACTCGCCGCTTTTGAGGCGCACTTTGTTTTGCATCCGTTTGATGCGAATCGGCATGCCGGCGGTATCCCTGAGCGGGTATTTACCGTTGTTGGCGCGATTGTAGTGACCGCGGCGATTGCTCAGAAACGAGTAGGGCGTTTCCGCCCGCATCCACTCCAGTTCCTCTGTCGTGTACGGTTTGACCGGCATCGATTCGGAGGCGAGGTAGAAGCGCTCGCCCGCCTCTGCGGACTCGCTGAAGACATCCTCGAGCGCTGATTCGAAGTCATCATCACTGTGCGGGGAGGATTCGCGGCTGCGCCCCGGCATGATCGCCGAGCCACCGTCCGTGTCCGTGCTGTAATCCTGCAGCGGATACCAGCGATTGGTCTGCGCATCATGCGCCAGCACAGGACCCGAGGCGTGCGCCTCGCTGGGCAGTTTCGCCCGGTACAGGCCCGTCTCGGCATCGACACCGATCAGCACGACACCACCGTCCTGCAGATCGACGTACTGCCGACCTTTGAATACGCGAAATCCCTGAGCATCTGCATCTGGCAAAGCCGTTGGCGAAGGAATCAGGTAGTGCGCCAGCGAAGCGGCTTCACTGCCTGCGCCTGACGAACCACTTATCGGCAGTACGTGCGTACTGCGCATGGCCGTCGCCGTCATCGTCTCGACGTGAGCCGCACCTTGACCGGACTCGGCCGTATGCGTCGAGGTCTGGCGCATTGACGGATCGGTTGAGACACGCACCGTGTCGGAGCCGGAGGCATTGGAATCGGAAGATGTGCGCTGGTGGGCGCTGACATCGACAGCAGAGGATTTTGAAGACTTTGACTTGATTGGCATGAACCGCTTCCTTGCGAAAAAATGCGCAGCGACCGGCCGGTACTGGCTGGTGCTGCGAGCGTCGACGTCCATTGCCGACAGATGTCAGGAAAACTATCAGACCGCGCTATTGGTTAACATCTGCGGAAATACCTGCAAACACTAACCCTGTCTGAGGGGTCGATGCCGCAGACCACCGACAATACGGCCGGGCAGCGGCATCGATGCTGCAGGGTCAGCCGAAGAACAATTGCATGTCTCTCGGAGAGTAATTGTAATTGAGCCTCAGCTCCTGGCCGGCGGGTATATCGGCCGTGGCGAAAACAGTGCTCAGGTCCAGCCCTCTTCGCACCGCCTGACCGCCAGAACGATCCTCGACCTCCACTGCAAATGGCACGGTTTCAACGTTGTACCCAGCGGGTGCCTGGCGGATCGGCCGGCCTTCCTTGTTGAAGACGAAGTTGGTGTTGATCCGGGAAACAATGTTATCGCCGACAATGGCGATTTTTACCTCACGGGCCCTGCCGCTCTCTATCGCGATACCAGTGGCTGCTGTCATGGCGAAAACCTGTTCTTCACGGGAGAGAAAAACGTGAGGCACCAGATCGCCCCCATACACACCAATGACTTCGCCTTTGACGATGCGACGGTTCGCCACCACCATGGACTGCCCCACCAGAGCTTTCTCGCCGGGCACTACGATGTCGGCTTCGGTAAAAGTGCGCAGTTGCAGTTTTTCCTCGTAAAGCCTGGCAACGTTTTCGAATCCACCGGCTTTGAGGTAAGGCATGACCGGCGTCACGGCATAGACGTTGCCATTGACCAGAGTCGAGCTGCCCTCGATCGCTTTGATGTACATGGGCTGGCCATCCGCTCCGCGGATCGGATACCTGCCGTTGTTGGCGCGATTGTAAGAGCCCAATTGGTTGTTCGCTGCAGAGTACGGCACAGGCTGGCGCATGATGCTCGACTCTTCAGCGGTATACGGTTTGAAGGGCATGGATTCGGAAGCCATTTCGAAGACCTCGTCGGCAGACGATTTGCGTGGCGCAAATTCCGCTGCCAGCACGTACTCTTCGTCAGACTCTTCGCCTTGCATACCGCCCTTGCGGCCCCGACGCTTCCATACGCCGAGGGCGTCCGGCGCGGCGATGATCCCGCTACTGACCAATGCGGATGGATTGTTCGGGTCGAGCACTCGCAGCACATGATGCTGCCCGTCGCCCGCATCAGGTCGTGGCGCCGTAAAGTATCGCTTGCCGTTGAACTCGATTTCCTGTGCCTTGCTCCCGGCTGAGCGGAAAACGATCGACTCGGACGTATCCAGTGGATACCAGATATCGCTTTCCGGGCCACGGACCAGGACCGGGCCCGAAGGGTTGATTTCACTCGACAACCTTGCCCGGTGCTGACCGGTGACCGGGTCGACACTTACCTGCACGCTGCCGCCAGCATGGATATCAACGTAGCGACGCCCCTTGAATACCCTGAATCCCTGGGCATCGGCGCTCGAAAGAGCAACCTGAGCAGGAATCAGGTAATCATCAAGCGACAACGCCGTGGTGTCTGTTCGAACGCTGGAGGCGCTTGTCGCACCGTGCACTTGCACTCTCGATGAGGTCGTTGTCACGCGGGCCTCAACCGCGCTTTTGCCACTTGCGCTGGCAACGCCGACGCCTTGGGAAACAATGTCAGAGGTTGAATGCACCTGCGTTTCAGACCGGACAGGAGGCACATCGGAAACCGAACGCTGGAGCGATTCAACGTCCGCTGTCCCGCGCACCGTGGTCGAGGATTTGCTTTTCACTGGCATGATTACGATTCCCTGTAAGTGTTAGCCGCCCCCTCGCCTGCATGGGTGGAGCTGCTGTGATCGGCGTCCATTGCCGATCCTTGTGCAGGAAACTATCAGACCGAACTGGCGGTTAACACCAGGTGAAACACTCGCAAACATAACCCGGCAGGAAATGACCTGCTCGCGGACTGTCAGCCCGGCCCCTGGAAGAAACCTCAACTGGCTACTCGACTACGAGGCGCCCCAAACGCTGGCGCAACATGCGGTTCTCGGCGCGCAACTGCTTCACCTCGTCCAGCAGATCCAGTGCCAGTGCCACGCCTTCCCACTCCAGTTCCAGATCACGGCGCAGCTTCGCCGCGCGCTTGGCCAAGGCCAATTCGTAGTCGGTGAAGCGCCACTCCCGGGGCTGCGCGCCCTGAGGTTCGAGGATGCCGTGCTCGACGATTTCGATCACGTAGACGTCCGACAAATCGGCCGCCTCACAGAATTCTGCCAGGTCCAGTTGAACGATCAGGGGGCTGCTCATGATGGGCTACTCCGTCGTCGGGTTCAGAAGTTCTCTCGCGGATTGAACGCGGCTTTCTTCGCCAGTTCCTGCCACAGCGCCTTGACCTCCTCGTCGGAGGCTTTCGGCATCACGGCCTTGAGCTGCACGAACAGGTAACCGCGCTCGCCGGCCTTGTTCAGCAGGCCATGGCCCTTGGCGCGCATGCGCTGGCCGTTCTGGCTGCCGGCCGGCACCTTGAGGTTGATCTTGCCGGTCAGGGTCGGCACGGCCACTTCAGTGCCCAATGCCAATTCCCAAGGAGCCAGGGGCAAAGTGATGATCAGGTTTTCGCCTTCAACATCGAATTTCGGGTGCGGCGCAAAACGGATGGTCAGGTACAAATCGCCATTCGCCCCGCCACCGATGCCCGGTGCGCCCTGGCCCTTCAGGCGAATACGCTCGCCGTCGGTCACGCCGGCCGGAATCTTCACGTTCAGGCTCTTGCTGGTGTTGCTGACGTGCTGGCCATGCGCGTTGTATTGCGGCACCTGGAAGGTGACTTTCTTCGATTCGTTCGACAGGGTTTCTTCGAGGAAGACCGGCAGTTCCATTTCCACGTCTTGCCCTCGGCGTCCGCGTGATTGGCGGCTCTCGGCGCCACCGAAACCGGGGCCGCGATTGCCGAAGATCGAACTGAAGAAGTCCGAGAAGTCGCCTGTGTCGCCACCGCCACCGCCGAAGCCGCCACGGCTCTGCCAGCCCGGCGGGCCCTGAAACGGCTGACCGTGCTGGCCATAACGGCGCAGTTCGTCGTATTCGGCGCGCTTGTCGGCGCTCTTCAGCGCTTCATAGGCTTCCGAGGCGTCCTTGAACTTGGCCTCGGCGTCTTTTTCCTTGCTGACATCGGGGTGGTATTTGCGCGCCAGCTTGCGATAGGCCGCCTTGATGGCCTTGTCGTCGGCTGTCGGCTCCACGCCGAGTATCTTGTAATAGTCTTTGAAGTCCATGGAAGGATCACCATCCGTTATCGATTTCGCGCCGAGACCAGCATGCGCCGATTGGCACGTGCCGGGTTGACCGATCTCAAGTTTGTGACCGGGTGGCGCCGCAGAAGTTTATCGGCAGTGGACGACGGTTCTTGCGACCGCCGGTGTGTCTGCCGGCCCATGCCAGCAAGTTTGGGGCGAAGCGGCGCTTTTCAAGCTGTCTGCCGGCGAAATAGCGGATGACCGGCCTTCGAATCTGCCGCGCACTGACATACACTGCGCGGCCGTTTTTTCACCGGAATCCGAAAGACATGAAAGACGCCTCTCCAGCCCGTGCCTGCGGCATCGACTTCGGCACGTCCAACTCCACCGTCGGCTGGCTGCGCCCCGGCATGGACACCATGATCGCGCTGGAAGACGACAAGATCACCCTGCCGTCGGTGGTCTTCTTCAACATCGAGGAACGTCGCCCGGTCTACGGTCGCCTGGCCTTGCACGAGTATCTGGAAGGCTACGAAGGCCGGCTGATGCGCTCGTTGAAAAGCCTGCTCGGCTCCAAGCTGATCAAGCACGACACCAGCGTCCTCGGCACAGCGATGCCGTTCAAGGACCTGCTCGGGCTGTTCATCGGCCAGCTCAAGAGCCGCGCCGAAACCGCCGCCGGTCGGGAATTCGAGCAAGTGGTGCTGGGCCGTCCGGTGTTCTTCGTCGACGACGATCCGCTCGCCGACCAGGAAGCCGAAGACACGCTGGTTGAAGTGGCTCGCAAGATCGGTTTCAAAGAGGTGTCGTTCCAGTACGAGCCGATCGCGGCGGCATTCGACTACGAGTCGACCATCGAGAAAGAAGAGCTGGTGCTGATCGTCGACATCGGCGGTGGTACCTCTGACTTCTCGCTGGTACGTCTTTCGCCCGAGCGTCGCGGTGTCGACAACCGTCATGACGACATCCTCGCCACCGGCGGCGTGCACATCGGCGGGACCGACTTCGACAAACAGCTGAGTCTGCAAGGCCTGATGCCGCTGTTCGGCTACGGCAGCCGGATGAAGAGTGGCGCGTACATGCCAACCAGCCACCACATGAACCTGGCGACCTGGCACACGATCAACTCGGTGTACTCGCAGAAATCCACGCTGGCGCTGGGCAGCATGCGCTACGACATCGAAGACACCGGCGGCATCGATCGCCTGTTCAAGCTGATCGAACAGCGCGCCGGGCACTGGCTGGCGATGGAAGTGGAGGAAACCAAGATCCAGCTGACCCACGCCGACAGCCGTCATGTGCCGCTGGACCGCATCGAAGCCGGGCTGAGCGTCGAGCTGAGCCGCGCGCTGTTCGAATCGGCGATCGAGGCCTTGCTCGAGCGCGTGCGCGGCAGCGTTACGCAATTGCTCAATGATGCCGGCGTGGCGGTCGATCAGGTCGACACGGTGTTCTTCACTGGTGGTTCGAGCGGCATCCCGGCCCTGCGCAACAGCGTCTCGGCGATGCTGCCGAACGCGCGGCATGTGGAAGGGAACATCTTTGGCAGCATTGGCAGCGGTTTGGCGATTGAAGCGATGAAGCGTTACGGTTCGATGGCCTGATCACAACCTGTGTGGCGAAGAGCCTCTGTGGCGAGGGGATTTATCCCCGTTGGGTCGCGAAGCGGCCCCCGACTTATGAAAGCAGGGGCCTGCTGCGCAGGCCAACGGGGATAAATCCCCTCGCCACAGATGCATTCAATTCAGTTGCCTGGCCTTAGACCATCCCGCCCAGCTTCAACTCACTCTTCAGATACGCGTAATAAATCGGCCCCGCCACCACCCCCGGCAAACCGAACGCGGCTTCGAACACCAGCATCGCCAGAAGCAACTCCCACGACTTGGCACTGATCTGCCCACCAACGATGCGCGCGTTGAGAAAGTATTCGAGCTTGTGGATAACGATCAGGTAGCCCAGCGCGGCGATCGCTACCCAGATCGACAGCGACAGACCGACGATGGTGATCAGCGTGTTCGACATCAGGTTGCCGATCACCGGCAGCAGGCCGAGCAGGAAGGTCAGCACGATCAGGGTTTTGGTCAGCGGCAGCTTGATGCCGAACATCGGCAGGATCACCGCGAGGAAGATTCCGGTGAACACGGTGTTGAGCAGGGAAATCTTGATCTGCGCGAAGACGATATTGCGGAACGCCTGCACCAGCAGATGCAAACGGTCGAACAAAGCGGCGGCCAACGGCTTGCGCTTGGTCACGTCGGGGATGCGCTGCAGGGCGATGATCGCGCCGAGCACCATGCCGATCAGCAGAGTGACGAACATGTGCGCGGCGTCCTTGCCGACCAGTTGCAGGTCGGCCAGATGCTTGCTCGCCCACTCGCCGATCGCCACGCGAAATTCCGCTGCGCTGGCCGGCAGATAAGCGTCGATGAACGGCGGCAACTGCCCGCGCGCGCGATCGACCACGCCCATGAATTTATCGAGCGAGGCGCCGGGGTTTTCCGCTTCATGCAGGAGGAAACTGATGGCGCCGGCGAAGATCAGCGCCAGCGCACTCACCACCAGCGTGCCGAGCAGCGCCACCGCCAACCAGCGCGCACGCCGCCCTTCGATCAGCCGTTGCAGTTGCGGGGTGAGCATGTTGACCAGCTCGAACACCAGCAAGCCGGCCAGCAGGCTCGGCAACAGGCGCAACGGCAGCACCAGCAGCAGACCGCCAAAAATGATGATGCAACTGACCCAGAACACAACATGACGCTGAGAAAACGTTGGCATACAGCCTCAAAACGAACGGCGTGAAAGGATGGGCAGTCTGCCAGCGATCCGGGGTTAGCACTAGGGATATGCGGGGCGTGGGATTGGCGGTGCATTCAGCGACGCTTTCGCGAGCAGGCTCACCACATTATTTACCCTTTCACTTTTTCTTCAGACACTCACTCATGAACGCCTTGCGCGCATCGCCGGTCAGCGCCTTGGTTTTCGCATCGGCATTGCAGGTGGTCATTTTCTGCTGCTGCGGGGTCAGCTCCTTGCCATCGTTGGCCGCTGGCGCCGCTTTCAGGCAGGTGCTCATGAACGCCTTGCGCTCGTCGCCCTTCAAGCTCTTGGCGGTCGCATCGGCATTGCAGGTGGTCATCTTGTTCTGTTGCGCCGTGGCGGCGAAACCCTGGGAACACACAAGCAGCCCGATCATCAACAACGGCACATGCAACATCTTCATGGAGTTTTCTCCTTGTTGCCGCACCGATGGATGCGGCCTCTGTCGCAGTGTAGTCAAAGCTTGTTACACCTTCCTGCCCTCGAGGTGGCTACGTCGATATTGCTCCGGCGTGCAACCGGCCTGGCGGGCGAACATGGCGATGAAGGCCGAGCCGCTGCTGTAGCCGAGGTCGAAAGCGATTTCCTGCACCGGGCGCGAGGTCTCCAGCGCCTCGATCGCCGCCAGATAACGCAAGCGCTGGCGCCATTCGCCAAAGCTCATGCCCAGTTCACGAACGAACTGCCGCGCCAGAGTCCGTTCACTGACATGCACTTGCGCCGCCCAGTGCGCCAGAGGCTGATTGTTGCCAGGTTCGGCCTGCAAGGCCTCGAGAATCGTCAGCAAGCCCGGGCTGCTCGCATACGGCAGGAAACATTCCTGCACCGGTGCCTGTTGCAATTGATCGACCAGCACCTGGGCCAGACGCTGATCGGCTTCATGCTCGGGGATCTTCACATCGCGGGCGGCGAAGTCCTTGAGGATGGCCTTGAGAATGTCGCTGATCGCCAGCGTGCAGGCCCGCGCCGGCAAACGCGCGCAGACGTCGAGATCAAGACACACCGCGCGATAGTTGACCGGCTGATGGCTGTAGAAACTGTGCTCGACCTCGGGCGGCACCCACACCGCGTACTGCGGCGGCGACATGAAGCGGCTGCCGTCGACATCCATGTGCAACACGCCATGGGCGGCATACTCGAGCGTGCCCCACGGATGGCGATGCGGCGCGGCATATTCGTGGGCATTGAAATCGGCGTAGCGGAAATACACCGCTGACGGCAATTCGTTGAAATCGAGCAGATCGATGTGTTTGCTGTTCATGCTGTCCGGATGCAGAGGCAGGTTGTCCGGTTTGCAGTATAGGCCTGCATCCAGACAGGCGATAATCGCGCTTCATCAACGTTCTGGTTTTGTCCCATGCAATACGCGTTTCCCCTGCTGGCGATTTTCATCTGGGCCGGCAACACCGTGATCAACAAACTGGCGGTCGGCGCGATCTTCCCCGCCGAGATCGGATTCTATCGCTGGCTGCTGGCCGGCGTGCTGTTCACGCCATTCATGCTCAGCAAAGTCATCGCGCACTGGCCGCAGATTCGGCCGAACCTGGGGCGGATTTTCGTCCTCGGCGTACTCGGCATGGCGGTGTATCAGAGCCTCGCCTATTTCGCCGCAACACTGACCACCGCAACCAATATGGGCATCATCCTGTCGCTGATGCCGTTGATGTCGCTGGCCATGGCGATCATCAGCCTTGGCCAGCGCCTGACCGCTGGTGCGTTGGTCGGTGCGCTGCTGTCGTTCGCTGGCGTGCTGGTGGTGGTGTCATCCGGCAGCCTCGGTGCGCTGTTGCAACACGGGGTCAATCTGGGCGATGCGATGATGCTGATCGCCACGCTGGCGTACGCCGTTTACAGCACCCTGCTGAAAAAGTGGCAACTGCGCCTGCCGCCACTGGTGTTGCTGTACTTGCAGGTGCTGGTGGCGATTGTGGTGTTGTTTCCGCTGTTCGCGATGTCGCCGAAGACCGGGCTGAACCTGCAGAACGTGCCGCTGGTGCTGTATGCGTGCCTGCTGGCTTCGATGGTCGCGCCGCTGGCGTGGATGCAAGCGGTGCAGCGGCTGGGGCCGAGCAGGACGACGTTGTTCTTCAATCTGCTGCCGCTGATTACCGCGCTGATTGCGGCGCTGGTGTTGAAGGAGCAGTTGGCGATGTATCACCTGGTGGGCGGGTTGCTGACCTTGGGTGGGGTGGTTTTGTCGGAGCGCTGGACCACGGTGTTGGGCCGGCGGATCGGCGCTGCCTGATAAGGCCCCTTCGCGAGCAGGCTCGCTCCCACGTTGAAATGCAGACACCTGTGGGAGCGAGCCTGCTCGCGAAGAACGATGACGCGGTCTGTTTGGCTATAACCCAGCCGCCTCCAGCCGCGCCGCATGCTCGACAAACAGCCTTACCGGATCTGCGCCCTTGCCCACCAGCCCCAGCGACTGATTGACAATGTCGAAATGATCCAGCGGATAGTCATCACCGATCACCGTGCCCAGATGCGAGCTGTAACGCCCGACCATGCCGTCGCACTGCCCCGGCTCGCGAACAAAGGTCCTGGCGAACAAGCGGCAACTGCGATTGGTGCCGTCAAAGAGATTGCCACCACGATCGGTCTTGCCCGGTTGCAGCGTCCCTGACCAGGAGTAATAGCGCACGCCATTGACCTCTTCCGGCCCCTGCCCGCCCCACGTTTGCGGCAGTCCTTGTGGATAACGCTGATTGAATATTGCAACGCCCGCCGTGGTCAGCGATTGGTGGGAAGCGTGGATATCCATCGGTAGTTTCGGCCCGTGATAACCAGTGTCGAGCAATGCCATGACCCAGCCGATCAAGCGCAACAAGACTTCGAGCAGACGCCCTTTGGCGCTGTTCGCCGGATAGTGATCTTCCAGATAGTCTGCCAACTCCGAACCGTGATTCGGCCCGGCCACCGACGTCACCGAAGCAACCAGATCCGGGCGTTTCGCCGCTGCATACCGTGCGGTCAACGCGCCCTGACTGTGGCCGAACAGATTGACCTTCTGCGCCCCCGTTTCGCGCAGGATCTCCTCGATCCGCATCAACAATTGCTCGCCGCGCACTTCCGTGGAATTGAGTGGCGAAACCTGCACAGCAACCACCGTCGCACCACCACGGCGCAAGGCCTTGATGATGCCGAACCAATACGGGTAAAGCACCAGCCGGATAAAGCCGAGCATGCCCGGCACCAGCACCAGTGGATAACGTGTCGACATGGGTTACATCCTTGTGCGCGGTGAGTGGATGCCAGACGTGCAAGACGCCCGCCAAGCATCCTCCGTGACGATGACAACTGAACGATGAGCCTACTTCAGCCCCGCCACCCCCGCCACAATCAGCCCCACCGAAAGCAGTTTCACCAGCGTCAGACTCTCGCCAAGCAGCGCGAAACCGAGAAACACCGTGCCGAGTGAACCGATCGCCGTCCAGATCGGATAGGCGATGCTCACCGGCAAGTCACGCATGGCCAGGGTCAGAAAGCCGATGCCGCCGACCGCCGCGACCACGGTGATCAGCGACGGCCACAAACGAGTGAAGCCGTCGGCGTACTTCATACCCATGGCGAAGGTCACCTCGAAGCCAGCGGCGATCAGCAGAAACAGCCAGGCCATCTAGAACTCCCGGGCCAGCTCGAGCAGCCGCTGCTCGGCCTCGGCCACCGACACCACAAAGCTGCGTTCAGCGGACTCCTCGCCCTCGGCCGCGACCACGCTGACGTCATTGATACCGATAAAGCCCAGCGCGGTGCGCAGCCATGGATCGGCATGATTGAGCGCCGCCAGCTCACCACCGGGGCCGAAGCCGAAACCGCCGCGACTGGTGACGATCAAGGCTTTCTTGCCCTGCAACAGCGGCGTGTATTGGGCGACGCCGTTGTCCAGCGTGTGCTCGAAGGTCAGCCCCAGCCGCACGATCTGATCGACCCAGGCCTTGAGGCCGCTGGGCACGTTGAAGTTGTACATCGGCGTGGAAATCAGCAGCAGATCATGCGCGAACAACTCACCAACCAATTGATCGCTGAGCGCCAGATCAGCCTGCATCACCAACGGCCGCGCCTCAGGCTGGGGATAAAACGCCGCCGCGACAAACGCCTCGTTGACCGCAGGAACCTGCACCCGCCCAACCTCACGACGGGTCACCTGCCCTTCAGGATGACGCCCCTGCCAGGCACCCAAAAACCCCTCCGCCAAACGCCGCGAAGTCGACCGATCCCCACGCGGACTGCCGTGCACCACAAGAATCCTGCTCATCTATAAAACCTCCGGCTAAACTCAAACCACTTGAGGCTCGAAGCTTGCAGCTCGCCACTGCTTTCCTTCAAATGAGCAAAAATCAGTCTGGATGAATCCATTTCATCCTTGGAGTGTTCAATGTTTGCTTCGCTGCCGCTGACTGCCCTGCGCGCTTTCGAATCCGCTTCTCGCCTGCTGAGCTTCAAGGCTGCGGCCGAAGAACTGGCGGTGACGCCGACGGCGATCTCTCATCAGATCCGTTCGCTGGAAGACTGGCTCGGTGTGGCCCTGTTTGAACGGCTGCCGCGCCAGGTGCGCCTGACCGAGGCTGGCGAGCGTCTGTTTCACAGCGTGCACGGCGCGTTGCTGGAGGTGGCGCAAAGCGTCGACACCCTGCGCCCGCAGCGCAACGCCAGCACCCTGACGCTGTCGACCACGGCGGCATTTGCCGCGCTGTGGCTGGTGCCGCGATTGGGCCGCTTTTATGCGCAACATCCGACTATCAATGTACGCCTCGACACTCACTGCGAAGTCATCGATCTGCACCAGGACGCCAGCGTTGATCTGGTCTTGCGCTACAGCCTCGACGATTACCCGAATCTGTATGGGTTGTGCCTGTTCGACGAATCCTTCGGCGTTTACGGCTCGCCGGAGCAGGTGGCGCTGGCCGCGCGGCGCACGCCAACGTTGATCAGCGTGCACTGGCACAACTCGAAGCTGTACGCCCATGGCTGGCAGGCGTGGTGCGCCAGGGCGGATGAGCAATGGCTGGAGCACGATCCGGTCAATCGCGAATACGACGAGGAACATTACGCGCTGCAAGCGGCGATCGCCGGCCAGGGTCTGGTGCTGGCGAGCAACATTCTGGTGTCGGAAAGCGTCGCCAGCGGCTTGCTGGTGCCCTACCGGGGCGAGGTGCAGGTCGATGGCGCCGGTTACAGCGCGTTGTGCGTGCCCGGGCGGGAACGGCATCCGCCGGTGCGGGCGTTTTTTCGCTGGTTGCAGGACGAAGCGCGGTTGTCTGGACTGACGCCGAGATCGCAGTCTTCAGCAGTTGCTGCGCGGAGCCCAGCCTAAATCGCATAAAACTTTTCGCTTCGCTCAAGACTCACACCCTGGGTAGCGACCGCGTCTTCAGAACGTGGCGCCTATCGGATTAGCCTCCAGGAGAATGAAATGAGTGACCTGCATTTGTCTGATGTTCAAACCCTGCGCGAACGCGCGCGGCAACACGTGGAAAACGGCGCGGTCACCGAGGGCTACAACGCCAACCGTGAAGAAATACTGCGTTTGCTCAATGAGTCGCTGGCCACCGAGTTGGTGTGCACCTTGCGCTACAAGCGCCACTACTTCATGGCGAACGGCCTGAAAGCCAATGTCGCCGCCGACGAATTCCTCGAGCACGCCAACCAGGAAGCCGAGCACGCCGATCGCCTCGCCGAACGCATCGTGCAACTGGGCGGTGAGCCGGAGTTCAACCCCGACCTGCTGAGCAAGCTGTCCCACGCGCAATATGTGGCGGGCAATTCGCTCAAGGAAATGGTTTACGAGGATCTGGTCGCCGAGCGCATTGCCATCGACAGCTACCGCGAAATCATCCAGTACATCGGCGACAAGGATCCGACCACCCGCCGCATCTTCGAAGACATCCTTGCCCAGGAAGAAGAGCACGCCGACGACATGGCGGATATCCTTAACGATCTGTAATCCCGTCACACCGCTTTCGCGAGCAGGCTCGCTCCCACACTGGAACGTATTTCGATTGAAGGAATGCATTCGAATGTGGGAGCGAGCCTGCTCGCGAAGGCGCCTTCAGAGACGCCGCATTACTTGCTGGGTTTGACGGTCACCGGCGCCTTGCCCTGCTTCATCTGCTCAAGCAACGGCGCGCACTGATTCGGCTCGCCACCGCTCGGCGCCACCAGCGCCAGCAATCCTGCCGCCGGTGCGGCAATCACACCCAGCGCAACCATCCCCGCCCCGCGCAACATCAACGGCACGGCTTTGACGCCGGCATCCGGCTTGATGAACTTGCCGCGCACATACAGCGGCGAGCGCAGCGAGATCAAACGCCAGCCTTTCGACTCTGGGGTCACGGTCAGATCGAGTTGCTCGGTGGCCATGTTCGCCGTGCCATCGATGTAGATGATTGCGTTCTCGGTATCGAAGACAAACAACCGTGTCGTGGCCAGGCCGGTCTTGATGTCGAAGTCCGCCGCCGCGCAATTGATCTTCACTTCCTTGTCGCCAAAGATCTTGCCGACCACGTAGTTGCCGACGTTGAGCCCGGCCAGTTCCATCAGCTCGCGGCTGATCGCACCGTCGTTGATCAGCATCTTCAGATTGCCGTTGGCGCCACCGAGGAGCTTGGCCACGGAGTTGCCACGGCCACTGATATCGGCATCGCCATTGAGCTCACCGAAACTGGTTTTCATCGGCTCGAAGGTCGGGAACAGCTCTTTGAGTTTGAATTTGCGTGCGGTCAACCGCGCGCGGCCTTCCAGCGGCTCGGTGCGGCCATTGAGGCGGATCAGCGCATCCAGGGTGCCGCCGGCAACGCCAAAGCGCAGCGGTTCCAGGCTGAGTTCGCCGTCGTTGAGTTTCAGATGGGTATAGAGGTCATTGAACGGCAGCTTCTCGCTATGGACGATGCGCTTGCCGGTGAACTCGACATCGGCGTCCATGGCGCGCCAGCGATCGGTTTTGAATTCTTCGACCGGCAGGACTTTGTCTGCTGGCTGCTTGCTCGCGCCGCCACGGGCCTTTTGCTCGGTGTTGGAGTCGGCACCGATCAACGGCGCAAGGTCGGCGAACAGCAGTTGATTGGAAACCAGTGCGCCGCTGAGTTTTGGCCGTGGCTGGCTGGCAACGTAGGTCAGGTCGCCGTGGATGTCGCTGTCGCCGATCTTGCCGTTGAATTTCTCGTAAGTGAATCTCGCCCCGGCTTCGTCATGCAGCTTGGCGATCAGGTGGCCGTCGGTGGAATACGGTGGGGTGTCCGGCAGCGTCACGCCGGTCAGCGGATAGAGATTGCCAAGGCTGTCGCCAGCGAGTTTCAGACGGAGGTCGAGGGCGCCGAGATTCAGCGGGTCGGTCAGGGTGCCAGCCAGTTCAATACCGGTGTCGCCGATCTTCGCCTGGGCCTGCAACGGGAACGGCTTGCTCGCGTCCTGCAATGCCAGCAACCCGCCGATCTTGCCCTGCCCGGTGAGGTTCTGCCCGTGATACTGGCCTTTGACCTTGAGTGCAAAGGCATAGTCCTGCGGTGCGCCGCCCTTGTCCTGAGCGGTTTTCGCCGCTTTGTCGCCGACGATTTCGCTGAAGGGAATAGGCTTGCCGAGCGGGTCGACCAGCACATCGAGGTTGGTCTTCAAGGTCTGGTCGTCGAGGGTCACATGGCCCTTGTCGAAGCCGATCGCGCCGATATCCACTACCCAGCTCGACGGCTCGGCGTTCGGGTCCTTGGGATCGAATTTGAACGTCCAGTTGGCGCGGCCATCGGCCAGACGTTGCAGTTCGGCATTCGGCTCGGTCAGGTCGATGCGTGGAATCACCACGCGCTGGGCCAGCAGGGCCAGCGGCGAAATGCGCAGCTCGACGCGTTTCAGGGTGACCATCTGCGGCTGTTTCGACCAGTCAGGATTACCCAGGCTCAAGTCCTCGGCGACCACGTGCGGCCACGGCACCCAGGCGCGCCAGCCGCCTTCTTCAGGTTCGCGCTGCCAGATCACCGCGAGGTTGCCATTGATGGCAAACGCCCGGTGCAGTTCTTCCGAGACTTTGGCGTTGATGGTGGGTTTGATCCGGTTCCAGTCGAAAAACACGATGATCAGAATCAAGGCTGCCAGCAGCAGCGCGAGGATGGCGAAAGTCCAGCTGAAGATTTTTCCAATGCGCGTCATGCACAAAGCTCCTGATCACGACCGCACGCCGACATCCCGACGCACAGCTGAAACGGCAGACCGAAGCGGCCCCTATGCAGTCTGTGACTGGCGAAAGGCCCGCAGGTTTAATTGAAAGGCAGTTTAAGCCATAAAAAGCCCGGCAAAACTGACCGATCGGTCGAGCAGTGTTACCGGGACCCGCACTTTTACGAGGCGCGAGTGAGTCGAAAATACCCACGACGGTGCAAAACCGTCGCCCGCAAAGGCCCGATCTAGAGCCTTCGCGCGGAACAATCAATTCTGTTGATTATTACCATTGCGTTTATGAACTTTTATATCGACTTATCGAGAGTAGCATTGCCCTCGTACCCACTTTATCGCCCTCCCAAGGAGCCACTATCATGAAACGCCAATTACTGCTCAGCCTTACCCTGTCGATGCTAGCCAGCACTGCTTTCGCCCTGCCCGCTGCCGATCAGGCCACTCCGCAAGTCAAAGACAGCCACTCGGTGTTCAGCCAGACCGTAGCTTCCGACGGTTCCGAGCGCACTCCACAAGGTCAGACCCTGGCTGAAAACGGTCGCAATCGCCTCGAAGAAAAAGGCCTGGTTCAGGACGGTTCGGATCGCACACCACAAGGCCAGATCCTCGCCTCCGATGGTTCGGACCGCACGCCACAAGGCCAGACCCTGGCATCCGACGGTTCCGAGCGCACTCCACAGGGCCAGACCCTGGCTGATGACGGCTTCGATAAAACCCCACTGGGTCAAGCCCTCGCTGAAGGCGGTGGTGACCGTGTGATCGAACGCAACAGCAAATTGAGCTGAGCCCATGACGGCCCGGCAAAAAAGCCCAATCAGCGGATTGGGCTTTTGACTTTTCAGCTTCTGTAAAACCCTCGCTGCACGACTCCCGTTCGACGCCGACAAAGCCGATTTGCTAGAGTGCGGCGCTTGTCCTGCCGAAGAACACACCCTGCGATGCTGCCCCGCGCCGAACAGAAACAACAGACCCGCAACGCCCTGATGGACGCTGCCCGCCACCTGATGGAAAGCGGCCGAGGATTCGGCAGCCTGAGCCTGCGCGAAGTGAGCAAGACCGCCGGCATCGTGCCCACCGGTTTCTATCGTCACTTCGCCGATATGGACGAGTTGGGGCTGGTGCTGGTCAGTGAAGTCGGCCAGACCTTCCGCGAGACCATCCGCCTGGTGCGCCACAATGAATTCGTCATGGGCGGCATCATCGACGCTTCGGTGCGCATCTTCCTTGATGTGGTCAACGCCAACCGCTCGCAATTCCTGTTTCTCGCCCGCGAACAATACGGCGGCTCGCTGCCGGTACGCCAGGCGATCGGACGCCTGCGGGAGAACATCAGCGCCGACCTCGCGGCGGACCTGGCGCTGATGCCCAAGCTGCAACATCTGGATCTGGCCGGCCTCAGCGTGATGGCTGACCTGATCGTCAAATCGGTGTTCGCCACCCTCCCCGACATCATCGACCCGCCCGCCGAAGCCTTGCCGGAGCATCTGACCCCGCAGGCGAAGATCACCCAGCAACTGCGCTTCATCTTCATCGGCCTCAAGCACTGGCAAGGGCTGGGCAGTACCGAGTAATCCCCTTCTCTATCTGACACAGCGCAAAGCCCCCTGTGGGAGATTCTATGGTTGTCCTCAAGCGATAACTGCCCCTTTCGATTGATATTCGCTCTGATTTTTCATCAGGGCGAATGCTATGCGGGCGAGTTTGCGGCTGAGCATCACGAGCACCTGTGTAGTCGCTTTTCCGCAGTTGAGATGGTGGCTGTAGAACTCCTTCCAGGCATTTGATCGGCAAGCTGACATGGCAGCGTTATGCAGTAACCGCCGCACCTCCGAGCATCCACGCTTGGTTAAATATCTACGGCCATTTTTTTGGCCCGAGTCACTCACCCTCAGGTCCATGCCTAAAAACGCTATATAAGAGTCACCGCTGGTAAAGTCGCCGCGGTTGTATGCCATGACCAAAGCAGTTGCAGTTAGAAAACCGATACCTTCGATGGCTTGGCATCTGGCAACTTCTTCCAGCAAACCAGCTTCACGCAAGATTTCCTTGAGCTTTTTCTGAACTAGCAAATTCAACCTGTCTATGGACTTTACGAAAGTTGCGAACACGGCTTTCAAGCTGGCGTCATTTGCCCAGCTCTGGGTCAGGCTGGTCTTGGCCTGTATCAGCGAAGCTCTACGTCGTAGAAGACTTTGCAGCTTGCCGTAGACTGCCGGAGGTGGGGTCCAGGGGCGTAAATCTTCGCCTTCGTTTTTTAGAAAACGGGCGAGAAGGCGGGCGTCAGATGCGTCCGTTTTACTACGACCACCGACACCTTTACGATAATTACTCAGTTGAAAACCGTCGATGATGTAAACGTCATGACCTGACTCGTGGGCCAACTCAACCAAGTCGACATGATAAATATTGGTCGCTTCAACAGCTATGGCGGTGGGCCCCGGTAACGTTTTAAGCCAGCGCTTTATGGCTGGCTTTTCATTGGTTATCGAAGTAAGCAGATCTGGATCTGCTAAATAAATAACGAGTTCAGCTTTGGCGACGTCCACACCCACGATTGACTTCGACACGCGCATTGCCACTGGCACTTCTCCACGCTAAGGTTTTACGACTTGTAGGGGTTTCACCCAGAGGCGCAGGCTTGTTTCTATCGTCGCTTGAACGAAGCATTCTCTATCGGCGCTTTTGGTGGAAGGGGTGGGGCGAGGTCTCCCACGGTCTGTACTGTTACAGCAGTCAGATGCGAACTGTTCGTCCCACCACCCCTTCAAGTCTAACCATACAAGCGAGCCTGCTCGCGAAAGCGCTGGATCAGCTGAATACATTTGTCTGACACGGCGCATTCGCGAGCAGGCTCGCTCCCACATCGAACATCCGCCATGGCCTCGCTTTGGTGCATGACAAATCCTTCATGCACCAAAACCTTCCAGAATCGCCGCGCCTGTTGAAAGATCAGGCACGCGCCGACAGCTATTTCCTACAGATCGCCCGATTGGCGCGGCGCTTGCTCTAGCCCAATCAACGTTCATTGCTGGAAGCTTTCCGATGCTGGTGATTCATCGCAGAATCGACCCTCAACCCGTCTGGGCCGCCGAGCTGCACCTGACCTTCGAAGCGCGCAGCAAAAGCCGTTTGCGCTGTTTCAGTGCTGAAGGCGAAGACGTCGGGTTGTTTTTGGAGCGCGGCCAGCCACCGCTGTATGACGGCGAATGCCTGCAGGCCGAAGACGGCCGTGTGGTGCGCGTCTGCGCCCGTCCCGAACAACTGCTCCATGTCACCTGCGCCAATGCGTTCGAACTGACGCGCGCGGCCTATCACCTGGGCAACCGCCATGTCGCCCTGCAAGTCGGTGATGGCTGGCTGCGCCTGCTCGACGATTACGTGCTCAAGGCGATGCTCGAACAACTCGGCGCACAGGTCGAGGCCATCGAAGCGCCGTTCCAGCCGGAACACGGCGCTTACGGCGGCGGCCATCATCACTCCCGCCACGGCGATGAAGACTTCAACTACGCGCCGAAACTCCATCAGTTCGGCGTGCGCCTGTGAATCCGGCCTGGGCGCTGCTGCGTCTGGCCAGTCCGCAACTGCCGATTGGCGGTTACAGCTATTCCCAGGGTCTGGAAATGGCGGTGGATAACGGCCGGGTCCACAACCCTGACGCCGCCCGCCGCTGGATCAGCGATCAACTGCTGCTCAATCTCGCCCGCTTCGAAGCGCCGCTGCTGTTGGCGCATTGCCAGGCCGCAGCAGATGAAAACTGGGCCGAGTTAAGGCAGCTCTGCGAGAGCCACCGCGCCAGTCGCGAAACCCGTGAGCTGCATCTGGAGAGCCGGCAGATGGGCTACTCCTTGCAGCAGTTGTTGAACGGTTTGCCGGAACTCGATGCGCCCGCCCGCGACTTTCTTGACCAGACCACAGAACCGCATCTGGCCCTGTGCTGGGCGCTGGCAGCACGCGCCTGGGGCATCAGCGCGCAGGATGCTCTTGCCGCGTGGCTGTGGAGCTGGCTGGAAAACCAGCTCGCCGTATTGATGAAAACCCTGCCGCTGGGCCAGCAAGCCGCCCAGCGCCTGACCAGCGAACTGCTGCCACTGCTGCAACAGGCGCAGCACGATGCGACCCGCATAGATCCCGAACACATCGGCAGCGCCGCGTTTGGCCTGTCCCTGGCGTGCATGGCCCATGAGCGCCAGTACAGCCGCCTCTTCCGCTCTTAGGGCTGGTTATTTTTGGAGAATGAAATGGATACACAACCTCTGCGCGTCGGCATCGGCGGCCCGGTCGGTTCCGGCAAGACCGCGTTGACCCTGGCCCTGTGCCTGGCTCTGCGCGAGCGCTACAACCTCGCCGTGGTCACCAACGATATCTACACCCGCGAAGACGCTGATTTCCTGGTGCGCAACGAGGCCCTCGCGCCGGAGCGGATCATCGGCGTGGAAACCGGCGGCTGCCCGCACACGGCGATCCGCGAAGACGCCTCGATCAACCTTGAAGCGGTCGATCAACTGAACCGGCGCTTTCCCGGGCTGGATCTGATTCTGGTGGAGTCCGGCGGCGACAACCTTTCGGCGACCTTCAGCCCGGAGCTGTCCGACCTGACCATCTACGTGATCGACGTTTCCGCCGGCGACAAGTTGCCACGCAAGGGCGGCCCGGGGATCTGCAAGTCCGACCTGCTGGTGATCAACAAGATCGACCTCGCGCCACTGGTGGGCGCTTCGCTGGAAATGATGGACAGCGACACCAAACGCATGCGCAACGGCAAGCCGTTCGTGTTCAGCAACCAGAAAACCGGTCAGGGCCTCGAAGAAATCATCGCCTTCATCGAACGCCAGGGCCTGCTGACCGCCGCCTGACTCACTTATCAACAAGGAAGCTTATCCATGACACTCAAACGCATTCTTGGCGCTCTGGCGTTGCTGCTGACACCGGCACTGGCCTTCGCTCACCCGGGGCATGGCGACAGCGGCCTCATCGCCGGCATCAGCCATCCGATCGGCGGCCTCGATCACTTGCTGGCAATGCTCGCCGTCGGTTTGTGGGCGGCGCAGCAACAAGGCGCGGCGCGCTGGGCGCTGCCGTGCACATTCGTCGGCACCATGCTGCTGGGCGGCCTGTTCGGTTTTGAAGGGCTGGCGTTGCCGGCGCTGGAAAGCGGGATTGCTGCTTCGGTATTGGCGCTGGGCCTGGCCGTGGCACTGGCGGTACGTCCGCCGCTGGTGATGGCGGTGGCAGCGACGGCGCTGTTTGCGCTGTTCCATGGCGTGGCGCATGGGCTGGAGCTGCCGGAAATGAGCAGCCCGTGGGCGTATGCGGCCGGGTTCGTCGCGGCGACAGCGGTGTTGCATGCGCTCGGCTATGGCGTGGTGCGGGTTCTTCCGCAGGCAGCGGCACCGCTGGTGCGGTTGGCGGGTGCGGCTTCGGCGGCGACCGGCGTGTGGTTGTTGGCAGGCTGATTTTTAGCGCCTGCACTGGCCTCTTCGCGAGCAGGCTCGCTCCCACAGGTTTTGTGTACGCTGCAAATCCACTGTGGGAGCGAGCCTGCTCGCGAAGACGGCCTGACAGACACCGCCTCTCTCAAGCGGTGCTCTCTGCTACCATGTCGCGCAATCGCCCCAGCCCGTGACGCCCGCCCATGCCCCACGCTTCCCGCTCCACCGCCCTGCCCGAATTGACCGCCCTGTTTGGCCAGGTGCAGCAGCACTTCCTCGACGTGATCGTGCCGCTGTGGCAAGGCCCGGGCTGGAACGCCGACATGGCGTTGCCGTACGAGGCGCTGGACGGCGCGCATCAACCGCTGCCAGCGCAACGCTATCGGGCGATGGCCTGCGCACGCCAGCTGTATCTGTTCTCCAGCCTGATCGGGGTTGTGGATAACGCCGAAGTCCGCGCCGCCGCGTTGTTCCGTTCCCTGCAACGGCATTTCCATGATGCCGAGCACGGCGGCTGGTTCTACAGCATCGACGCCCAGGGCAAGCCGCTGGACCAGCGCAAGGATCTCTACACCCACGCCTTCATCCTGTTCGCCTGCGCGCATTACTGGGACAAGTCGCGGGATTCGCTGGCCGAGTCGACACTCAACGCCGCGCTGGAAATCATCGGCCGCCGATTCGCCACCGGCGACGGTTTGTACGAAGCCTGCCTTGAGCGGGACTGGAACACTCTGCAAACCGGCCCACTGCAAAATCCCCTGATGCACTTGGCCGAAGCCTTTCTGGCCACTTTGGGAGTGCGCGAAGACTCGCAAACGCAGAAAGACTTGCTTGAGTTATGCACAGCCATGCACAAGCAATTCGTCGATCCGCAATATGGCGTGTTGATGGAGAAGCCGCTGGGTGCTGTGGATAACTGGTACGAGCCGGGGCACCAGTTCGAATGGTATTTCCTGCTCGAATCGTCGGCGCTGTTGCGCGACTCGAAACTGCACCGGGCGCTGGATCGGGCGTTTGCCTTCACCGAGCAGTACGGCGTGCTGGAGTCCTGCGGCGCGGTACGGGCGATGCTTGATCTGGAAAGCAATGGCCGGCCGAGGGATTCGACCCAGCGGATCTGGGCTCAAGCCGAATACCTGCGCGCGCTGACCTTGCGCGCGGACAGCGAAGCGGTGGTGCTGCGCCAGTTGCAGGCGTTGCAGCAGCGGTTTCTGCATGCCGGCGGTTGGCATGAGTGTCGCGATGAGAATGGAGAGGTCAGCCGCAAGGACATGCCTTCGACCACGCCTTATCATTTGGCGACTTGCTATCACGGTTTGGCTGAATATCTTCGCTGACCGAACAATTGCTTTCGCGAGCAGGCTCGCTCCCACAGTTTGAAATGCATTCCCCTGTGGGAGCGAGCCTGCTCGCGAATGCCGTTACGCGGTCATCAGGCAATCCACTTCTTGTCCCCGGTGAAGCTGATCGTCAGCCACCTCGCCGCATCCGGTTCACCCAGCTGCGCCGATATCTCCTCGCGTAAAGCATCCAGTTGCGCGACATCGCGCAGCGGATAATCCGCCGGCAACACCACATGAATTTCGATGAACCGCGCCCGACCGTGCTTTTGCACGTAGGACACGTAATCGTCGAAACCATGCTCGACCTTCGCCACCTCCATGACCTGCCTGACCTGGTCATCCAGCGTGTCCGGGGCGATACCCAGCACATCACGCAACGCCGGGCCGAGGATCTTGAATGCCGGGGGCAGCATGGTCAGCGCCAGCACGATGAGGATCAGCGGGTCGACATACACCGCCCACTCGCCATAGCCCTGGGACTTGAGCAGCAGCGCGGCGAGGAAACTGATCAACAGGCCCACCGAGAGCATCGCGTCGACCAGCCAGCTGATGTTGTCGAACTGGATCAGGCTGGATTTGAGCGTGCGATTACGCCGGCGCACGTAGAAGAAGTAGGCGAACTCGACAACGGTAAACACCGCCGCATAGACGATCACCAGACCCAACTCGATATCGCGGCCACCATTGATGATGCCGAACACGCCGTTGAGAAAAGCGTAGATGGCGATCAACAGCAGGAAGCTGCCCTCGATCAGCAACACCATCGGCTCCAGATGCCAGAAGCCGAACTGGAAACGCTGATTGCTTTGCTTGGCAATCAGCCGGGCAGTGATCAGCATCAGGATTTTGATGAACGTCGCGATCAGCGAAAAAAAGCCATCGAACAGGATGGATTGCGAACCTGAAACAAAACCGGTGACGATCCCGGCAATCGACACCGCCAGCATCAACAGCGTCGATTGTTTGAGCAGTGCCTGCTCACCTCGGTTACTCACTTGAACTCCTCATGAAACCTTCAGCGCCGCGGGGTGCGGCCTGATGGTTGAGTGAGGAGTTTAGCTTATCGACTTGTTTTGCCTGTGCCGGCCTTTTCGCGAGCAGGCTCGCTCCCACAGTTTGAAATGCATTCTCCTGTGGGAGCGAGCCTGCTCGCGAATGGCCTCAGCGCGGTATCAAGCCTTGTTACGCTCGATGGCAAACCCGGCCCAGGTCTGGCTCACCGGCATCAGCTCCAGGCTGTTGATGTTGATGTGCGCCGGGGTGTTCATGACCCAGAAAATCGTCTCGGCGATGTCCTGTGGCTGGATCGGCTCGGCGCCAGCGTAAGTGGCGTTGTAGCGCTCCTGATCACCGGCGAAACGCACCAGCGAGAACTCGCTTTCACACAGGCCGGGTTCGATGTTGCTGACCCGCACGCCCGTGCCTTGCAAGTCGCAACGCAGGTTCAGCGAGAACTGTTTGACGAAGGCTTTGGTCGCGCCATACACGTGGCTGCCGGGGTACGGATAGTTGCCGGCGATGGAGCCGAGGTTGACGATACCGGCGCCGCGGCCGTGGGCGATCAGCCGTGGCAATAGCAGGCGGGTGGCGTACATCAGGCCTTTGACGTTGGTGTCGACCATGGTGTCCCAGTCATCCAGGTCACACTTGGGCGCCGGGTCGACGCCGAGCGCCAGGCCGGCGTTGTTGATCAGGCCACGAAGTTTGGCGAACGACGGCGGCAGGTTGGCAATCGCCTCCTCCATCGCCTTGCGATCGCGCACATCGAGAACCAGACCGTGCACTTCGGTCTGCTTCGACAGTTCGGCGCAGAGGGCATTGAGGCGTTCTTCACGACGGCCGGTCAGTACCAGTTTCCAGCCAGCCTCGGCAAAACGACGGGCACAGGCTTCACCAAAACCGGACGTAGCGCCGGTGATAAACAGGGTGTCGGACATCGTGTTCTCCTTGCTTCGGCCGCCACGGCAGCCCTTGGAATTGAAAATCAGCAGGCAGCATGCCCGCCCTCGCTGATACGGGCAACACCTGCCAGCTGTACAAAAATCAACCAGACCTGCCAAGACCATAGCCAGCGTGGCCTGTAGCCATGTGCACGCATGTTATCCACAGTCTGCTCCACAGTTTCCGGGGGCAAGTGCAAACGCGCAAAGCCGCGCCACACAAGGCTTTGCGGGCGAAATGGAAAGTTTTTCGCTTGACCGTGAGGCGGGGGATGTGCGGGACAGGGCATTTTGCACGACGGACGGTGCAACCGGGTGATTGCGCGAGGCCAGCAACTACGGCGCTCCGCGAGGTCTTTCCAGAGTTTAGTCACAGACTTATCCACAGGCTTGCGCACACGGAATTGCCAAGTCTCTACGCCCCAGAAAAAGGTTGACAACGACGCCGCTCGCTTCAGCAAAAATGCCTGATCAAAAAATAAGCACATCCATGCAAGCCACGTTTTATAAGGCTTGCAGCCAGATACACCCACGTTATTCACAGCCAGCTCCACAGTAACCGGGGACAACTCAAAACTGTGGAAAAACAGCCATTTGCAGCGTCTATATGTCGCGCTTTGGCAGCTTGGGGAATTTGTTTTCCACAATTCTGAATTCCGCTTGATGTCATGCCTTGATTACATGTAGGAGCTGCCGAAGGCTGCGATCTTTTGATTGTTTTTCAAGATCAAAAGATCGCAGCCTTCGGCAGCTCCTACACAGACATATGGCGATATTGAGAAATAAAAAAGCCCCGGGACTCTCGTCGCCGGGGCTGTGTACAACCGTGAGAATTCAGTGCCCGCCCAGATAGGCGTTACGCACCTCCTCATTCACCAACAGTTCTTTACCGGTGCCGGTGAGGCGAATCTCACCGTTAACCATCACATACGCCCGGTCCGACAGCTTCAGCGCATGGTTGGCGTTCTGCTCGACGAGGAAAATCGTCATCCCGGTTTTCGCCAGCTCGCGCAGCGTGGCGAAAATCTGCTTCACCACGATCGGCGCCAGGCCCAGGCTCGGTTCATCCAGCAGCAACAGCTTCGGCCGGCTCATCAGCGCACGGGCGATGGCGAGCATCTGCTGTTCACCGCCGGACATGGTCATCGCCCGCTGATTGCGTCGCTCCTCAAGCCGTGGGAACAGCTCGAACATGCGCTGCATGTCCTCTTTGGCGTATTTGTCGCCAATCGGGATGGTGCCCATCAGCAGGTTTTCCTCGACGGTCATGTCGGGGAAAACCCGCCGCCCTTCCGGTGACTGCGCGATGCCGTTGGAGGCGATGTAGTGCGAGGACTTCTGCGTGATGTCGACGCCCTGATAGAGAATCTGCCCACCCGCCGCTCTCGGCTGGCCGAAGATCGACATCAGCAAGGTCGACTTGCCGGCGCCGTTGGAGCCGATCAGGCTGACGGTCTCGCCTTCGTTGATCTGCAGGGAAACGCCCTTGAGCGCCTGGATCGGGCCGTAGAACACGTCCAGATTACGCAGTTCGAGGATCGGTTGACTCATACCAGCTCCTCTTCGTCGGCGCCCAGATAGGCCGCGATCACTTTCGGATCGTTGCGGATCGCTTCCGGCCCGCCTTCGGCGATGACGATGCCGTGGTCGAGAACCACGATGTGATCGGAAATGCTCATGACCATGCCCATGTCGTGTTCGATCAGCACCACGGTCAGATCGTGCTCGTCGCGCAGCAGCCGGATCATCGCGCTGAGCGCTTCGGTTTCCTGAGGGTTGAGGCCAGCGGCCGGTTCGTCGAGGCAGATGATCTGCGGCCGCGTGCACATGGCCCGAGCGATCTCCAGACGGCGTTGCTGGCCGTACGAGAGTTCACCGGCGAGACGGTTGGCGCAGTCGACCAGATCGACCACTTCCAGCCAGTAGAACGCGACATCCAGCGCATCGCTCTCGGCCTTGCGATAGCCCTTGGTGTTGAGAATACCGGCGAGCATGTTGCGGTTGACCCACATGTGCTGCGCCACCAGCAGGTTTTCCAGCACCGACATTTCCTTGAACAGGCGAATGTTCTGGAACGTCCGGGCGAGACCGGCACGGTTCACCAGGTGAGTACCGCCGAACATTTTGTAGTACATGCGGCTGAGGAAGGATTTCGGCGAAACGAAATCGGTCGGTTTGAACGACTCGCCCAGCAACTGGATGACGTTGGTCTGCTGGCCGCGCACATTGAGTTCGATCTTGCCGCCCGTGGCCTTGTAGAAACCGGTCAGGCAGTTGAACACTGTGGTCTTGCCGGCGCCATTGGGGCCGATCAGGGCGAAGATCGAATTGCGTTTGACCTTCAGGCTGACATCGCTCAACGCCTTGATGCCGCCGAAATGCATCATCAGTTTTTCAACAGAGAGTACGACTTCACTCATGGCGCAGTCCTCTCGTAGTGAATGGCACCTTTGCGTGGTTTGACCCCGGTGCGGCTGATGCGGATCAGCCCGCGTGGTCGCCAGATCATCATCAACACCATCAGGATGCCGAACAGCAGCACGCGGTATTCAGCGAAGCCACGCAGCAGTTCCGGGGCGACGGTGAGCACGAATGCGGCGATGACCACGCCGATGGTCGAACCCATGCCGCCGAGCACGACGATGGCGAGGATCAGCGCCGATTCGAAGAAGGTAAACGAGGTCGGGTTGACGAAGCCTTGATAGGTGGCGAAGAACACCCCGGCCAGACCCGCCGTCGACGCACCGATGGTGAACGCCGAGAGTTTGACCAGTACGTGGTTCAGGCCCATCGAACGGCAGGCGATTTCATCTTCACGCAGGGCTTCCCAGGCGCGACCCACCGGCATTTTCACCAACCGATGCTTGACGTACAGCACCGCCAGCACCACCAGGAACAGCACCGCGTAGATGAAGTAATACTTCACGTCCGGGTTGTAGGTCAGACCGAAGAACTCATGAAACGGCACCCCGCCATCCTTCGCCCGCTTGCCGAACTCCAGGCCGAAGAACGTCGGCAGTGGCGCCGGCATGCCGTTCGGGCCGCCAGTCAGCGACAGCCAGTTGTTCAGCACCAGACGGATGATTTCGCCGAAGCCCAGGGTCACGATCGCCAGATAGTCACCGTGCAGACGCAGCACCGGGAAACCGAGAATGCAACCGGCCAGGCCTGCGGTGATCGCCGCCAGCGGCAGCACGGTCCAGAAGCCCAGACCGAGATACTGGTAACCCAGCGCCAGACCGTAGGCACCGATGGCGTAGAACGCCACGTAACCAAGGTCGAGCAGCCCGGCCAGACCGACCACAATGTTCAGCCCCAGCCCCAGCAGCACGTAGATCAAACCGAGGATGACCACGCCGAGCAGGTAGGAGTTGGAAACAAACGGCACGATGATCGCCAGCACAATGATCAGCGGAATGATCCAGCGCAGCCGCGATTTGTAATCTGCAGGAAGCACGTGCACGCCGGAACCGGTGCTCTCGAACCCGTCGAGGATCTTCAGGCCCTTGGGTGTTTGCAGGAACAGGCTGAGGGCAAAGCGACCGGCCATGACGATGGCAATGATCCACGCCACGCGGGTCGCTTCGAGGTTGAAGCTGTAGCCGTCGAGGACCACGCCGACAATCGGCCCGAACACGATCAGCGCAATCAGGCCGGCAAGAATCGCCTCGACCAGACTTTTTTTGATATCGATGGATTTTTCAGTGGTTGCAGACATCGCTTACACCTTCGACACAAGAGGACGGCCCAACAGGCCCTGCGGCCGGAAGACCAGTACGAGGACGAGCAGCGAGAAACTGAACACGTCTTTGTAGTCGGAGTTGACCAGACCGGAGAACAGCGACTCGGAGATGCCGAGGATGATCCCGCCGAGCATAGCGCCGGGCAGTGAACCGATGCCGCCCAGAACCGCTGCGGTGAAAGCCTTGATGCCGATGATGAAGCCGGCATAGAAGTCGAACGTGCCGTAGTTCATGGTGATCAGCACACCGGCCAGTGCGGCCATGGCTGCACCGATGATGAACACATAGGAAATCACCCGGTCGGTGTTGATTCCCAGGATCGAGGCCATCTTGCGGTCTTGCTGGGTCGCACGGCACATGCGGCCGAGCTTGGTGTATTTGATGACGTAGGTCAGCAGCCCCATGCCGACGAACGCGGCGATCAGGATGAAGACTTTGGTGTAGGTCAGTTGTACGAAGCCGGTGCCGACTTCAACACGCCAGGCCCCGGTCAGCAGCGTAGGCACGCCCTGTTGTTTGGCACCCTGAGCGATCTGTGCGTAGTTCTGCAGAATCAGCGAAATACCGATAGCGCTGATCAGCGGCGCCAGGCGGGTCGAGTTACGCAGGGGTTTGTAGGCAACACGCTCGATGACCCAGCCATACACCGCCGTGACGACGATGGTGAAGATCAGCGTGCCGAGCATCAGCAGCGGGAAGGATTCGATACCGAAGTAAGCCAGCAGAGCCAGACTGATTGCCGCCAGGTAAGCGGAAATCATGTAAACCTCGCCGTGGGCGAAGTTGATCATGCCGATGATGCCGTAGACCATTGTGTAGCCGATGGCGATCAGGCCATAGACCGACCCGAGGGTCAGGCCATTGACCAGTTGCTGCAGGAAAATACCATCCATAACGCAATCTCACGCAGTGAGAACCTGCGCGCCCATGACGCGCGGTTCTTCTAGGAAAAATACAGATGTACGTCGGAGCAATGTCGGAGCGTGATCAGCCCTGACCACACGGAACCCCTTTATGGGAGCGAGCCTGCTCGCGAAAGCGGTTGCACATTCAACGCAGAGGTTGTTTGTCAGTGCGTCTTCGCGAGCAGGCTCGCTCCCACAGGGGATCGGTAGTGATCAGATGATCGCTTCAGCCCTTACTTCTGCTTTTCCAGCTGGTGGTATTTGCCGTCCTTGTCCCACTGGTAAACCACGTAGTCGGAGACTTTCAGGTCGCCTTTGGCGTCCCAGGTCTTCTCGCCCATCACGGTTTTCACCGGGTTGGCCTTCAGCCACTTGGCAGCGGCTTCGCCGTCGTTTTTCTTCGCGCCATTGAAAGCTGCCGCCAGGGTCTGAACCGAGGCGTAGGCGTACAGGGTGTAGCCTTCAGGCTCGGTGCCGGCCTTGCGGAACGCGTCCACTACGGTCTTGCTTTCAGGCAACAGGCGCGGGTCGGCGCCGAAAGTCATCAGCACGCCGTCAGTGAATTGTGGGCCGCCAGCGGTGGTCACCAGCTCGTCGGTCACGATGCCGTCGTCGGACATGAACTTGACGTCTTTCAGGCCTTGTTCACGCAGCTGGCGAACCAGTGGACCGGCTTCCGGATGCAGGCCACCGAAGTAGACGACATCGGCACCGGCGCCACGGATCTTGGTGACGATGGTGCTGAAGTCTTTCTCGCCACGGGTCAGGCCTTCGTACAGCACAGGCTTGACGCCGCGTTTTTCCAGCTGAGCCTTGGTGGCGTCCGCCAGGCCTTGGCCGTAGGTGTCCTTGTCGTGCAGCACGACGACTTTCTTGCCCTTGAGCATGTCGACGATGTAGTCGCCGGCAACGATGCCTTGCTGGTCGTCACGTCCGCACATACGGAACATGGCGCTGAGGCCACGCTCGGTAACTTGCGGGTTGGTCGAGCCAGGGGTGATCGCGATGATCCCGGCTTCGTCGTAGATTTCCGACGCTGGAATGGTCGAGGAGGAGCAGAAGTGGCCGACCACGCCGGCGACTTTCTGGTTGGTGAGGTCCTTGGCGACCGTCACCGCCTGCTTCGGTTCGCAGGCGTCATCGCCTTTGACCAGGACGATTTTTTCCCCGTTGACGCCGCCCGCCGCGTTGACCGCATCGGCCGCCGCCTGTGCACCCTTCATGTACTGCTCGCCGAATGCCGCGTTGGCACCGGTCATAGGACCCGCTACACCGATCTTGATATCAGCTTGAGCAAACGCAGAAACACCCAGCGCAGTAGCGACTGCGAGGGCCAGAAAGCCTTTCTTGTAAAACGTCTGGGACATGAGGTGGTGCTCCAAGGTTTTTTTTAGTTGGCACTGCGACTTCACTTCACTCAAAGCTCAGAGCAAGGCCCGTGCCATCGGTTTTTTATTCTTCAAAAAGTCGCTGCGTTGTTGTTATTTCGACTGTTTCGGTCCCATTTTCATTGGGCGTGCAACCGTCTAAACCGCGGAAGGTGAAACCATTTGTTTTTTCAGGCGCAACCCGCACGCGCCATCATTGCAACCGCAGCGGCAAACGACGTGCAACCAGCCTGTAACAGCCCGCGTCACCGAACTGCACACTGCTGGTGCGGGACTGCTACAACCCGCACCATTACAGGCTAGTCGCTGGATGCAAAAGCGCCGCTTGCGGCAACAAATTTCAACACTCAAATGACGATGCGCAGGCACTGGCCCGCGTGATACAGAGAAAACCCGGCCTCGTACAGGCAACTGCGCAAGCCCGCACCGGCCAGGGGCTGCATCGGTGCGAAGGGAATCGGCAGTGCCTGCGGATCACCGTTGCACAGGTAATCGGCGAAGGCTTTGCCGACCACCGTGCCGGTGGTGACGCCGCGACCGTTATAACCGGTGACAGCCACCAGTCCCGGCGCCGGTTCGAACAGGCGCATCAGATGATCAGGGGTAAACGCAATGCGCCCGGTCCAGGTGCATTCCCACTCGACCGGCTTCAGATTGGGGAAGTAATGCTGCTGTACCCGATCAGCCCAGGCCTTGAGAAACCAGGTCGGTTTCTGGTTGCCATTGCCGAGGCTGCCGAGCAACAGGCGCCCGTCCTTGTCGCGGCGGATGCTGCTCAGCACCTGACGGGTGTCCCACGAGCCCTGCCCGCCCGGGAGAATTTCTTGCGCAGCGTCTTCGCTGAGTGGCACCGAGGCGACCTGGTAGTAATAGCCGGGAAAGAAATTGCGCTTGAGTTCGGTCCAGTCGCCTTCGGTGTAGGCGTTGGAGGCAATGACCACTTTCTCGGCGAGCACCGAACCCTGGGCGGTCTGTACCGACCACTTCGGCCCGATGCGCTCGAGGCGGGTCACCGGCGAATGATCGAACATCTGCCCGCCGAGCCCGCGCACGGCATTCGCCAGCCCGGTGACATAGGCCATAGGATTGAGCGTGCCGGCACGGCGATCAAGCAACGCGGCGGCGATTTTCTGCGTACCGGTGGCTTGCTCGCAAGCCTTGCCGGTGAGCAGTTCGACCGGTGCGCCACGGCGCTTCCACTGCTGCTCGCGACTGCGCAGGTCCGCCTCGCCCTTGGCGTTGTGCGCCATGTGCAAAGTGCCTTCGCGGCGCAACTGGCAATCGATGTTGTATTTATCCACAAGGCTGAACACCAGCGCCGGCGCCGCACCGAGCATGCGGTTGAGCTGACTGCCGACCGCCTCGCCGAAACCGGCCTCGATCTCGTCCGGAGGAATCCACATGCCGGCGTTGACCAGCCCGACGTTGCGCCCGGAACCGCCATGACCTGCACGATGAGACTCCAGCACGCAGACGCTTTTGCCTTTTTCCAACAGATGCAGCGCCGCCGACAACCCGGTGAACCCGGCGCCGATCACGCAGACATCGACCTTGACCTCGCCCTTGAGCGCGGTGTTATCCGGGCGTTGTGGCGTGAGCGTTTCCCACAGACATTCTTCGCGTAACGGCATTGCCAAGCTCCTGTCGGAGCAGCCGTAAGCCACAAGCTACAAGCTGCAAGCCGGTCTGCTTGACGCTTGTAGCTTGAAGCTTGTAGCTGCTTAATCGAATGTAATGCCCTGCGCCAACGGCAATTCCAGCGAGTAGTTGACGGTGTTGGTCTGCCGGCGCATGTACGCGCGCCAGGCATCGGAGCCGGATTCACGACCGCCGCCGGTCTCTTTCTCGCCACCAAAGGCACCGCCGATTTCCGCGCCGCTCGGGCCGATGTTGACGTTGGCGATGCCGCAGTCGCTGCCGACCGCCGACATGAACCGCTCGGCCTCGCGCACGTCGGTGGTGAAGATGCACGATGACAGGCCTTGCGGCACGGCGTTGTTCAGGCGCAGCGCTTCCTCGAAATCGCTGTAGCCGACCACATAGAGAATTGGCGCGAAGGTTTCGCTGCAGACCACGTCGCTCTGCTCGGGCATTTCCACGATGGCCGGCGACACGTAGTAGGCGTTGGGGAACTGCTCTTCCAGTTGGCGCTTGCCACCGAACACCCGACCGCCTTCGCTCAATGCCTGCTCCAAGGCGTCCTGCATGTTTTCAAAACTGTGTTTGTCGATCAGCGGGCCGACCAGATTGCCTTGCAGCGGATGGCCGATGCGTACTTTCGAATAGGCAGCCTTGAGGCGGGTGACGATTTCTTCCTTGACCGATTCGTGAGCGATCAGTCGACGCAAGGTCGTGCAGCGTTGCCCGGCGGTACCGACGGCGCTGAACAGAATCGCGCGCACCGCCATGTCCAGATCGGCGCTCGGGCCGAGGATCATCGCGTTGTTGCCGCCGAGCTCGAGAATGCTGCGGGCGAAACGCGCGGCGACTTTCGGCGCCACTTCGCGGCCCATGCGCGTGCTGCCGGTGGCGCTGATCAGCGCAACACGCGGATCATCGACCAGCGCTTCGCCGGCATCACGACCGCCGATCACAACCTGGCACAGACTCGCCGGAGCATCGCTGAAATTCTTCACTACGCGATCGAACAGTGCCTGACAGGCCAGCGCGGTCAGCGGGGTTTTCTCCGACGGTTTCCACACCACCGGGTTGCCGCAGACCAGCGCCAGGGTGGTGTTCCACGCCCACACTGCGACCGGGAAATTGAACGCGCTGATTACCCCGACCACGCCAAGCGGATGCCAGGTTTCACGCATATGGTGGCCCGGGCGCTCGGAGGCGATGGTCAGACCGTACAACTGGCGCGACAGGCCAACGGCGAAGTCGCAGATGTCGATCATCTCCTGCACTTCACCCAGACCTTCCTGAGTGATCTTGCCGGCCTCCCACGATACCAGCTCGCCGAGGTCGGCCTTGTACTCGCGCAACACTTCGCCGAACTGGCGCACCAGCTCACCGCGACGCGGCGCCGGCACCTTGCGCCAGTGCTCGAATGCATGATCTGCACGACTGATGTGCTGCTCGACTTCGGCAGCGCCTTCCCAGTTCACCGAGGCAATTTCGCTGCCATCGATGGGCGAATGCACCGGCACTTTGCCGTTCTGGTACAGGGCCGGGTTGACTCCCAGACGATCAAGCAATGCGGCAACCATCGGTCTCTCCTCAAGCAAAAACAGAATGTGTGCGGCCATTCTTCGCATGGCCGGGCAGGCCTTTAGTTGTAGCCTCACTGCGGCGATGCAACAAACGACCTTTACGCCAGATATCATTCCGTTTATTCATGCTGCCTGGCGAAAGACAAGAAAAAGGACTGGCCATGCTGAACAAACGCCACTTGCCCTCGATCACCGCGCTGCAATGCTTCGAGGCCGTGACCCGGCACCTGAGTTTTACCCGCGCTGCCGAAGAGCTGAACCTGACCCAGAGTGCGGTGAGCAAACAGGTCGCGCAGCTCGAAGAACTGTTGCAGCACTTGCTGTTCCGCCGCGTGCGTCGGCGTTTGCAGATGACACCGGCCGGGGATTTGTATCTGGTCGAGGTCAGAAAAATCCTCAGCCAAGTGGAGATGTCGACGCATTACCTGCGTTCCTACGGCGGCGAGACCGAAGTCCTGCGCGTTTCCACCCCGTCGACCTTCGGCGCGCGTTGGCTGGTGCCGCGCCTGAAAGGCTGGCGCCTGCGCCATCCGTCGATTCATCTGGATCTGTGCAACGAACAGGAAGCCGACGATCTGTTGCAGGGGCGCAGCGATCTGGCCTTCTATTTCGGCCAGGCTTCGCGGCCGGGCACCGAATGCCTGAAACTGTTCGGCGAACAACTGGTACCGGTCTGCGCCCCGGGCAGCCTGCCGGACACGCCATTCACTGACCCGACGCAACTCACCGACCTGGTGCTGCTGCAAAATGCCTCGCGACCGCAGGCCTGGCACGACTGGTTCGACAGTCAGGGCTACCACACCGAACACAGCTACCACGGGCCGCGTTTCGAAACCTTTTACATGTGCATCCGCGCCGCCCAGGTCGGTTGTGGCGTGGCGCTGCTGCCACGGTTTCTGGTGGAAGAGGAATTGGCCGAAGGCAAACTGGTCATACCCTGGCAGCATGCGATGCCCAGCAGCGATGCCTATTACCTGGCCTACCCGGAGCACGCGGCGGAAGTGCCGAAGGTGCGAGATTTTGTGAAATGGATGCTGGAGCAGATCGACAATCCCTGACCACCCCTTGTAGGAGCTGTCGAGTGCAACGAGGCTGCGATCTTTTGATCTTGAAAAAGAGCGTCAAAAGAACCCAGCCTCGCTCCATCTGGAGTTTTTTCAGGACGGTCATCCAGCGATAACAAACAGGCCCTCTACAATCCGGGATTGGGCCAGGCGCGCGCGCAGATCATCATCAATGGCGCAATCATCAGGCTTGTACAACCGAACGCGACGATACGCGTCGATGGGATTGATTTCCTCCCCCAGATACTCCCATACGACCCTGGAGCATGCGGGAGCGCGATGATCCGCAGCGGAAACACCCATCTTCAACCCATTGAGCCGGGTAATGCAGCTTTTGAAGCTTGGAATAAGGATGGTCTGACTGATTTCGTTGGAGGTGAGCGATTCATAATCGATAAAAAACAAGCGATCCCGAAGGTGATAGGCAATACCCAGATATTGATAACGCTCAAATTCCTCTGCCGCTTCAGAAACCTGTAATCGCTCGTTTCGCTCATAGACGATTTCATCGCCTTCGGCCCGCACATGTACCAGCGAGCACAGAATGGAGCCGGGTTCGGTCATCGCATGGTAGTACTCGTAGTAATAACCGGTATGCGCCTTTAATTCCGGTGAAGACTGGCGGCGCAGATGTTCGTGCATTATTTGTGAAGCGGCCCTTCCCACTAAAGAGTGACCCTTGTCAGCCTTCAGGCCTATCAGGATCGTGAATTGTTCTGTAGGCAGAATGATTTCGTTCTCATCGACACCAAAAAAATCACAGATGCGCTTGAGATTAAAAGGTGTAGGGAAACTTTTCCCACATAGATACTTATTGAATTGCCCACGATTGATGCGAAGCTTCCTACAAACCTCCGCGACAGATCTGTAATGACTACATAGCAGCTTTAAGTTAGCAGGAAAAAAATCACACATACCACAACCCAACACAGGTGAGAAAGGCACAACCATAGCAGCAACTCGCATCACATTTGAGCAACTTGCGAAATTGCACCGAATCAAATATGGCGGAATATTACGACGCCTGAATGACTTCAGGCCTGAATACACCCTTGATTTACCAGCACTCTTAATAGCAAGGAGCTTTGAATGCTAGATGTCATCAACGATTTTCTTTCGAGCAGGGTATTAATACCTTTTGTTCTTGGGCTAGGGGGTTATTTCACGATCCGATCAGGATTTGTTCAACTGCGATACTTCCCCCATATGTTCGGCGTTTTACTCGGTAGCTGGCGCGCAGGCGGCAACCATTTGAGTTCGCTCCAGGCGCTGACGCTCAGCCTCGCCGGGCGCGTGGGTACCGGAAATATCGTCGGGGTCGGAATTGCGGTGAGTATGGGTGGGCCCGGCGCGGTGTTCTGGATGTGGATGACCGCACTTCTGGGTATGTCGAGCAGCTTCTTCGAATGTACGCTGGGCCAGCTCTATAAACGCAGCGATGGCAATGGTCTCTATAGAGGCGGCCCGTCCTGGTACATTCAGCATGGCCTGAACCAGCGCTGGCTCGGGCTGATCGTAGCCATGCTGATGCTGGTGACATTCGGATTTGCCATCAATGGTCTCGAATCCCATGCGGTATCACACTCTTTGAAAGAAGCGTTTGATTTGCCGCCCCTGTGGTCGGGACTCGCGCTTTCATTGATGCTGGGCATCGTATTCATCGGCGGTATAACGCGGATTGCCGCAGTAGCCGACCTACTGGTCCCTCTAAAGGTTCTTGCCTACATCGGCGTGACGGCGTACGTGCTGGTTCTGCAGTTTGAACAAGTACCGATAATGCTGATGACCATTATCAGAAGCGCCTTCGGTCTGGATCAGGCGTTCGGCGGTCTGCTCGGCAGCGCCATCATCATGGGCGTCAGACGCGGAGTATTCTCCAACGAAGCAGGGCTGGGCAGCGCCCCCAATGTTGCTTCAGTGGCGAAGGTCAGCCATCCGGTTGCACAAGGTATTGTTCAGGCATTGAGCGTTTTCATCGATACGTTCGTGGTCTGCACCTGCACCGCACTGATGATCCTGTTATCCGGCTTTTACACTCCGGGATTTGAAGGCGACGCAATTGCCCTGGCACAAAACTCGCTGGCAGCGGTTGTAGGGGAGTGGGGAAGAATGTTCATAAGCATGGCGTTAGCATTATTTGTATTTACGGCAATGCTCTACAACTACTACCTCGGAGAAAACAGCTTGCGGTTCATGTTTGGTGAACCTGCAAAAACGCTGATCATCTATCGACTCATGGTTTTGGTAATGGTGTTCTGGGGTGCCAGCGAAGATCTCTCCACAGTTCTGGCGTTTGCCGATATAACCATGACCTTACTGGCGCTGGTAAACCTGATGGCGATGGCTCTCCTGTTCAAGATATGCCTGCGTGTCCTGCATGATTATGAAGTTCAACGTCGCAGTGGAATCAAGACACCCGTTTTTGATTCAAAACTTTTTCTCGATTTAGACCTCGATCCAATTGCATGGCCACCGGTGCCAACACATATCGAATAACGAAACTTAGCGCTCCGACTCTCCACTCGAGAGTCGGTGGGCAGCCCATCCAGGCCAACTCAGTGCGATAGCGTGATTAGTTCAAATAACCACGCTATACAAAATCAACATTTTCAAAGCTGCTACATCAAGAGCAATAAACTCTTCAATCCCTTGCCCGCAGACCACCTTGACGGAGTTAATGGCATGACTCGTTTTTACCCGCTGAAAGCAAACGCAACCAACATTCCAACCTTCTTCATAGACTCATATGCCGCGCGCGATCAGTTATTCGAAGACGCGTGTTTCAGAATCCGCGCCGCCACAAGTCTTCTGGAAGCTTTTACGTCCATCACTATCAAGGGCACCAACGACTCTGATTTTTACCGCCTCATACTTCCCGCCTATTTGTTGCTTCAGGACGGTGTAGATACGCTGGAACAGATTTCTTTCAAGGGAGACGGCCTTCATGCCTAAGATAGCAACCGATGAGATGATCAGGGCAGCGATGTTCAAGGCAGTGGAAACAAAGCTGATAGCAAGGCACTCGTTACTCGCCGAGTATTTGAAAAGCTGGGAGTGCATCGAGCAAGTGCTTCACGCCGCGCTTGAGGTGCAACCGAAAATGAACAATTTTTGCGGCTTGAGATGTATGGCCTCTGAAGATCTATCACCTGAAAGCAAAAAAGCGCTGGCAATCCCCACCGTCGATATGCGCCACTAGCGCCATCGATATAGACCGCGCAAGGCGCGGCGCAACTGGAGACCCGTTTATGAGCGAGAGTGTGTTTGCCGATCGCATCGTGCAGAACCTGCTCGACACCGACTTCTACAAGCTGACGATGATGCAGGCGGTGCTGCACAACTACCCCAACGTCGAAGTCGAATGGGAGTTCCGCTGCCGCAACGCCGAGGATCTGCGCCCTTATCTGGCCGAGATCCGTCATCAGATCGAGCGTCTGGCCGAGCTGAGCCTGAGTGCCGATCAGTTGAGTTTTCTCGAGCGCATCAGCTTTCTGAAACCGGATTTTCTGCGCTTCCTCGGCCTGTTCCGCTTCAACCTGCGCTACCTGCACACCGGCATCGAAAACGGCGAGTTGTTCATCCGCCTGCGCGGACCGTGGCTGCATGTGATCCTCTACGAGGTGCCGCTGCTGGCGATCGTCAGCGAAGTGCGCAATCGCTATCGCTACCGGGAAACTTCGCTGGAGCAGGCACGCGAACAGCTGTATCGCAAGTTTGACTGGCTGACCGCCAACGCCTCGGCCGATGAGCTGTCGCAACTGCAGGTCGCCGATTTCGGCACGCGCCGGCGCTTTTCCTTTGGCGTGCAGGCCGAAGTGGTCAACGTCCTCAAGCACGATTTCCCGGGTCGTTTCGTCGGCACCAGCAACGTGCATCTGTCCCGCGAGCTGGACATGAAACCGCTGGGCACCATGGCTCACGAGTGGATCATGGCCCATCAGCAACTCGGCCCGCGCCTGATCGACAGCCAGATCGCCGCGCTCGATTGCTGGGTGCGCGAGTACCGTGGCCTGCTCGGCATTGCCCTCACCGACTGCATCACCACCGATGCGTTTCTTGGCGATTTCGATCTGTTCTTCGCCAAGCTCTTCGATGGCCTGCGCCACGATTCCGGGGACCCGGTGGCGTGGGGTGAGAAGTGCATCGCGCACTACCACAAGCTCGGCATCGACCCGATGAGCAAGACCCTGGTGTTCTCCGACAGTCTGACCCTGCCGAAATCGTTGGAGATTTTCCGCGCGCTGCACGGTCGCATCAATGTGAGCTTCGGCATCGGTACCAATCTCACCTGTGACATCCCGGGTGTCGAACCGATGAGCATCGTGCTTAAAATGACCGCCTGCAACGGCCAGCCGGTGGCGAAGATCTCCGACGAGCCTGGCAAGACCCACTGCAAAGATCCGAATTTCGTCGCCTATTTGCGACATGTGTTTCAGGTTCCTGCCGAATCCAGTCTATCTAGCAAGGAGTGAATTCATGCAAGCCGTACAGCGTGAGATTGCTGAGCAGCTCAAGGTGCAACCACCGTTCGCCGACAATCAGGCCCTGCAGGCGGAAATTGCCCGACGCCTGACGTTCATCCAGGAATGTCTGGTCAATTCCGGGCTCAAGACCCTGGTGCTGGGCATCAGCGGCGGCGTCGACTCACTGACCGCCGGCCTCCTGGCCCAGCGCGCGGTACGTGAACTGCGCGAAAAAACCGGCGACGACCGCTACAAATTCATCGCTGTGCGCCTGCCGTACGAAACCCAGTTCGACGAGCACGACGCCAAGGCCTCGCTCGACTGCATCGCCCCTGACGAGATCCACACCGTGAACATCGGCCCGGCGGTCAAGGCGCTGGCAGCTCAGGTGTCGGCGTTCGAAGGCAAGCCGGCAGCGTCGGTGGATTTCGTGCTGGGCAATACCAAGGCGCGGATGCGCATGGTGGCGCAGTACACGATTGCCGGGGTGGCGGGCGGTCTGGTGATTGGCACCGACCACGCGGCGGAAGCGGTCATGGGTTTCTTCACCAAATTCGGCGATGGCGCCTGCGACCTCGCCCCGCTCAGCGGCCTGGTGAAAAATCAGGTGCGCGCCATTGCCCGCAACTTTGGCGCGCCGGAAACGTTGGTCGAGAAAGTGCCGACGGCTGACCTCGAAGACTTGTCTCCGGGCAAACCGGACGAAGCGGCGCATGGCGTGACCTATGCCGAGATCGATGCGTTCCTGCACGGTGAAACGGTGCGGGACGAGGCGGCGAAGATCATTGTCGATACGTACAACAAGACCCATCACAAGCGGGTCATGCCGTTTGCGCCGTAAGGGTTCGCAGGAGCCTGCAGGAGCCTGTAGGAGCTGACGAGTGCAACGAGGCTGCGATCTTTTGATCTTGCTTTAAAGATCAAGATCAAAAGATCGCAGCCTTCGGCAGCTCCTACAAAAAAAAAGCGTCCCGGGTGGACGCTTTTTTTGTATCTGAATCACTTGACGACGACAGTGCCTTTCATCATCGAGATGTGCCCAGGGAACGAGCAGAAGAAGCCGTAGCCACCGTCAGCCACCTTGGCCACATCGAAAGTCACCGAGTCGGTTTCCTTGGCGCCGATGATCTTGGTGTGGGCGATGATGCGGGCATCACCTTCCGGCAGGTAGTTCTTGTCGATACCGGCGGCCAGGCCAGCGGTAGCGATCGGCTGCATGTCGGCTTCTTTGCTGATCACCAGGTTATGGCCCATGACGTTCTTCGGCAGGCTGCCGGAGTGGGTCAGTTCGACGGTGAAAGTCTTGCAGCTCTTGTCGATCACGATTTCCTTGGTGTTGAAGGACATCTGATCGGTGGAATCAACGGTGGTTTTGCACTCGGCAGCCATCAATTGGCTGCTGGCCAGCGCCAGCAGGGATACCGCAACAACTTTGGAAAACATGGTGAATCTCCAAGGCAGGGTTAACAAAAACACTAGTGGTGGAAAGACTGCCTGAAATCATCGCAAGTTCATATGACTTGAGTCAAAAATTGTATACAACTTTCCGACTATGACACTCATCGACACAATCTAACGGCCATTTCGTTGGGCCAGCCCTATGATCGGCCCACCTACTGAAACGGAGTGTCTGTCATGTTCTTCAACGGTTTGCTGTGCAGCTTGCTCGCCGCCTACGCTTGTGGCGCAAGCGGTACTTTTGAATCACCCGAACGCGAAGTCTAGTCCTTGGAGCGCAGCGTGCCAGCCGTTACCCTGTGCGACTGATCGACTCAGGAGTAATGCATGTCGCTGAAATCCGTTTGTGTGTTTTGCGGTGCCAACGCCGGTACCGTGCCGGCCTACACCGAAGCTGCCGTGGCCCTCGGCCGGGCATTGGCCGAGCGTAATCTGACGCTGGTCTACGGCGGTGGTGCCGTCGGTTTGATGGGCATTGTCGCTGATGCCGCGCTGGCCGCTGGCGGCGAAGTGATCGGCATCATTCCGCAAAGCCTGATGGACAAGGAGATCGGCCACAAAAGCCTGACGCGCCTGGAAGTGGTCGACGGCATGCATGCGCGCAAGGCGCGGATGGCTGAGCTGAGCGATGCGTTCATCGCCCTGCCCGGTGGCCTTGGCACGCTGGAAGAGCTGTTCGAAGTCTGGACCTGGGGCCAGCTCGGCTATCACGGCAAGCCTTTGGGGCTGCTGGAAGTGAACGGTTTCTACAGCAAGCTCACCGCTTTTCTCGATCATATCGTCGGCGAAGGCTTCGTTCGCGCGCCACACCGTGACATGCTGCAAGTGAGCGAATCGCCAGATTCCCTGCTCGACGCCCTCGATCAGTGGCAGCCGACCGTCACGCCCAAGTGGGTCGACCAAAAACCCGGCTAACCCCCGGACACCGATACAGGGCAGAATACGCGCCGCTCAACCTCACCTTCGACCCCAGAGGATCGCCCATGGCCAAACCCAATTACTCCTTCGCCAAACGTCAACGAGACCTGGCAAAGGAACAGAAGAAAGAGGAAAAGCTTCAGCGCAAGAAGCAAACCGCTGAAGAAGCGGCACTGAACCCTGACGGTGAAGTGGCGACCGATGATGATGTTGATGCAACCGATGCACCGAAAGACCAGACGCCCGACGCCTGAGCCCCACCGGGTTTGATAATCGAATCAGACCCTGCGGATTTGTGACGGGGCCGGCAATTTTGCTGCCGGCCCTCACAGCCCTGCTTTCCCTGACACACCAAAATCCCTGTGGGAGCGAGCCTGCTCGCGAAAGCGGTGTATCTGTTACAAATCTTTTGGCTGACCTGACGCTTTCGCGAGCAGGCTCGCTCCCACATTTGAAAACTCATCAATTCTGCGGCATCACCGTAACCCGCACTTCCGGGTCATGATTACCGCCACCGAGAATCACCCCGCGCAGCGGCGACACATCGGAGAAATCCCTCCCCCACGCCAACGTGATGTGTTCCAGCGCCGGCCGCACATTGTTGGTCGGATCGAAATCCACCCAGCCCGATACCGGACAGAACACCGATACCCACGCATGCGAGGCGTCGGCGCCGATCAAGCGTGGCTGCCCCGGCGGCGGCTGGGTGAGCAGGTAGCCGCTGACATAACGCGCCGCCAGACCGCGCGAGCGCACACAGGCCAGCATCAGATGAGCGAAGTCCTGACACACGCCGCGTCGACGCTCCAGCACTTCCACCAGCGGCGTCGCCACCTGGGTGGCTTCGGCATCGAAGGTGAATTCGCTGAAGATCTTCTGCATCAGCGCCTGCACGCCGAGCAACAACGGTCGCCCCGGCGGAAAACAGCTTTGCGAGAACTCGACGAAGCTGCGCTTCAAATGCACATAGGGTGACTGGAACCGGTAGCGACAGGCTTCGAGCAAGTCGACGGAGAGCGGCTGACTGCTGTAGGTCAGCGCATCGCGGGTCTGCTCCCACGCTGGCGACTGGTTGAAATCCAGCGCCGGCCGCGCCAGCACCTCGACCGTCAGCCGGGCGTTGACCTGCAATTGGTCATGGGGCCGTTCAAATGCCAGACGCGTCAACGGATTGCCGAATACGTCCAGCTCATCCCGGCGCATGGTCGGCTCGGGGCTGATCAGCAACTGCTGCTCGGTGCAACGCTGCCAGCTGCATTCGCGCGGCCACAGGTGCGCCAGTTGCTGCGCGAGGGAAACCGGGCTGTCGTAGTGATAACAGGTGTCGTGAAAGATCTGATATTGAGCGCTCATCACACGGACACCGTTCGCTGGCTGACATCATCGACATGGGCGAAATGGCGCAGGGCCAGACGATCCGATACCTGGCCGCTGGCTTCGGCGATTTCCTGCAACAGATCGGCCAGACCATCGAGCGCGGCACGTACGCTGGATTTGCCGAATAGCGGGTTCTCCAGGCAATAGAGATCAAACCGCGACAGGCGCTCCACCAGTTGCGGCAGCGCGGTTTCCCGAGGCGCGGCGAAATCGTCGTTCAAGCGTTTCAGCGTGCGGGTGACCAGTTTCAGTTGAAACAGCACCGCGTGGGGGTTCTGCTCATCCAGCAGCAGCAAATCCAGTACCGGAATCAGTTGCGCCACCGCCAGATAGCGCGAGCGATAGGTGATGCTGCTGTTACCCAACTCCAGCAACCACTCCAGCCCGGCCTGATCGAAAGCACCCGCACCGCGCAGAAATGCGGCGAGGCTGCTGCTGAGAAATTGCAGGCGTTCGATGCGCCGGCCAATCATCAGAAAACGCCAGCCTTCGTCGCGGGTCATGTCATCCAGCGCAAACCCCGACAGCGCTGCCAGCGACATCACCAGACGGTTGAGAAAATCCAGCAGTTCGCCGAAGTCCGGTTCATCGACTTCCAGCTCCAGCGCCTCGCGCTGCAATTCGACCAGCGCCTGCCAGTTCTCCCGGGACAGCTTGCCGCGCACTTGCGAGGCGGCCCATTGCAGGCGTTGCAAGTTGGAGCGCAGGCTGAACGACCAATCCTCGCCCAGCAACGCAGCGAGCAGGCGCTCCGGCAGTGCGCCCTCATCCGGCAACAGCGTCAGCCGCTCGCCGAGATCGACCGCTGCTTGCAGCGCCTGCGGATCATCGCCATCGACGTAACGCGTGAGCATGATGCGCAGCAGCCGCGCGCTGTCGTCACAGCGCTCGCAGTAGCGGCCGAACCAGAACAGATTTTCCACCACCCGCGACGGCAGATATGGATCGCGGCGGACCAGATCGTGCACGCCGACACTGCGTTGCGCCTTCCACTGCTCGCCACTTGGCGCACGATCGCTGAGCACCCAGGTGTCCTTGCTCGCCCCGCCGCGCTGCATCGACACCACCTCGGCATCGGCTTCGGCCGCCACTCGGGTCAGACCGCCCGGCAATACGCGGTAGCCGTCGTGGCTGGCCACTGCATACATGCGCATGCCGATCGCGCGGGGTTGCAGGTGACCGTCTTCGGCTTGCCAGACCGGCGCCTGCGACAGTTGCGCCAGTTCTTGCGCAACATAGGCGTAAGGGCGCGCCTGCATGCGCTGCGCCAGCTCGAGGCGCTGACTGTCACTCAAATCACGGCCGAACACTGGGGCGAAGCTCTGCGACGGGAACGCCGGTTTGATCAACAGCTCCGGGAGTTTTTCCAGCGCCTGCGCCAGCACCGGCGCTTCACCGCACCACCAGGTAGCGATCGACGGCAGGATCAGTTCTTCGCCGAACAGGTATTGATTGATCTTCGGCAGAAACCCCAGCAGACCCGGCGATTCCAGCACGCCGCTGCCCAGCGAATTGGCGACCAGCACCCGCCCCTGCCGCACCGCCTCTAGTAGACCTGGGACGCCGAGCGCCGAGTCGGTACGCAGTTCCAGCGGGTCGCAGAAATCATCGTCGAGGCGGCGCATGATCGCGTGCACCCGGCGCAGGCCGCTGAGGGTTTTCAGGTACACCGTGGCATTGCGCACAGTCAGGTCGCCGCCCTCGACCAGCGGATAGCCGAGCTGACGGGCCAGATACAGATGCTCGAAATAACTTTCGTTGAACCGCCCCGGCGTCAGCAGTACCACCAGCGGTGCGTCATCGCCATCAGGAGCCTGACGCGCCAAAGTTTCCTGCAAGGTGCGGAAGAATCCGGCCAGATGCTGCACCTTCAGATCGCGGTACAAATCTGGAAAGGCGCGGGAGACGATGGTGCGGTTTTCCAGCGCATAGCCGGCCCCGGACGGCGCCTGCGTGCGATCGGCAGTGACCCACCAGCGACCATCCGGCGTGCGCGCCAGATCCACGGCATACAAATGCAAAAAAGCTGACTCGGGCGGGGCAATGCCCTGACAAGGCCAAAGAAAATTGTTGTGCCCGAATACCAGCTCGGCGGGCAGCAGGCCCTCGCTGATCAACCGTTGCGGACCGTACAGATCCGCCAGCACTGCGTTGAGCAAGCGCGCACGCTGAGCGATGCCGGCGGACAATTGCTGCCATTCATCAGCCGCGATCACATGGGGCAGCAGATCCAGTTCCCACGGCCGGTCAGCGCCCTTGGGATCGGCATAGACGTTGTAGGTGACACCGTTTTCCTGAATCTGCCGCGCCAGCAAGGCCTGACGCTGCACCAGTTGCGCCGGGCTGCTGCGCTGCAACTGATCGAACAGGCGCTGCCAATGCGCACGCACTGCGCCGCTGCCGTCGAGCAGTTCGTGATAGGTGCCCGCAGTCAGCGGGTAGCGGTCTAACAGGTCAGGCATGGAAAGCTCGGCAGACAGCAGGGAACGGTCAGACTAACGCAGGCACATGACACGCGGATATATACAAATCCGCGTGCCATGCAGGTTTCAGAAACGTCGCAGATCAAGAGTCATCGGCAACTCGTCACTGACTTCAACTTTCGGTATCGGGAGTTTGCCCGGTGTATGTCCGAGGCGGAAAAACCGCGCCATGCGCCGGCTCTCCGCTTCATTGGCATTGACCGGCAAGGTCTCGTAATTGCGCCCACCGGGATGGGCGACGTGGTACTGGCAACCACCCAGCGAACGCCCCATCCAGGTGTCGAGCAGGTCGAACACCAACGGCGCGTGCACCGGTATGGTCGGATGCAGGCAGTTGGCTGGTTGCCAGGCTCGAAAGCGCACCCCGGCGACAAACTCACCCACCCGCCCGGTCGGGTGCAACGGCACCGCGACGCCGTTGCAGGTCAGCAAATAACGTTGTGGCGGCAAGCCGCTGAGTTTGACCTGCAAGCGCTCCAGCGATGAATCGACGTAGCGCACCGTGCCGCCCGCTGAGCCCTCCTCGCCCAGCACGTGCCAGGGTTCGAGCGCCTGACGCAGCTCCAGCTCGATGCCATTGACGGCGTAGTCACCGACCTTGGGAAAACGAAACTCCAGGTGCGCAGCGAACCACTCCGCGCGCAACGGGTAGCCGGCGTTGTTGAGTTCGACGATGACGTCGGCGAAATCCTCTTCGATAAAGTGCGGCAACAGAAAGCGGTCGTGCAGCTCGGTGCCCCAGCGTGCCAGTTTCGCCGGCGTATAAGGCTCGCGCCAAAAGCGCGCGACCAGCGCCCGCAGCAGCAACTGCTGAGCCAGACTCATGCGCGCATGGGGCGGCATTTCAAAAGCGCGAAGTTCCAGCAAGCCAAGACGCCCGGTGGCGCCGTCCGGTGAATACAGTTTGTCGATGCAGAATTCGGCGCGATGGGTATTGCCGGTGACGTCGATCAGCAGATTGCGCAACAGTCGATCGACCAGCCACGGCGCACATTCCTCGCCCGGTTCCGGCATCTGCGCGAAAGCGATTTCCAGTTCGTACAAGGCGTCATTACGCGCCTCGTCGACCCGTGGCGCTTGGGACGTCGGGCCGATGAAGAGGCCGGAAAACAGGTACGACAGCGAAGGATGGTTGTGCCAGTAACTGATCAGACTGCGCAGCAGATCCGGCCGCCGCAGAAACGGTGAGTCCGCCGGTGTCGCGCCGCCGAGGACGAAATGGTTGCCGCCACCGGTGCCGGTGTGGCGCCCGTCGATCATGAACTTCTCGGTGGTCAGGCGGGTTTGCCGTGCCTGTTCGTAGAGAAACTCGGTGCGCTCGACCAACTCGTCCCAGCTCGCCGATGGCTGCACGTTGACCTCGATCACGCCCGGGTCCGGAGTGACACGGAAATTGCTCAGGCGCGGATCACTCGGTGGTTCATAGCCTTCCAGCAGCACCGGGCAATGCAATTCTTCGGCAGTGGCCTCAATGGCCGAGACCAGTTCCAGATAATCCTCGACCCGCTCCAGCGGCGGCATGAACAGATACAGCCGCCCTTCGCGGGCCTCGGCGCAGAATGCGGTACGGGTCAGCCAGTCAGCGGACTCATCGATTTCCGGCACGCGCTCGTCCAGCGCAGCAGGTTCGCCGTGCACACCGAGCTGCGCGGCATCCGGCAGTTCAGCGAAGTCCTGATTCGGATCGTTGGGATGGATGAACGGATATTCCGCCGCTTTCACCCACGGCTGCGACGCCAGCGGCAAGCGGTAACCCAGCGGCGAATCCCCGGGCACCAAGCGACAGTGCTCATCGCGCAGATACCAACGCCCGCTCTGCCATTGATCGCCCTTGGCCGTGCGCGCCAACGGCAGCACCTGACCGATCACCTTGTTCAGGCCCTGACTGAAGACCTTGCGCAATCGCGCGCGCTCCAGCGGTTCTTCCAACCGCGAATCTTCGGCGCTGACGTTGCCGGGCAACGCGCCCTCGCGCCAGAGGTAATAGAGAAGATCCTCGTAGGCCGGGAAGACGAAGCGTGCAGGCAACTTCAGGCGCTCGGCAACGCTGGCCAGAAAGCGTCCGGCCAGTTCGCCGTCGGCGCCATAGTCCTGCTGTTCGCCGGCGATCAATGCGTCGTTGTGCCAGATCGCGTGACCGTCGCGGCGCCAGTAACAATTGAGCGACCAGCGCGGCAATTGCTCGCCGGGATACCACTTGCCCTGACCGAAATGCACCAGCCCCTGCGGCGCGTATTGCTTGCGCATGCGCTGGAACAGTTCGGCGGACAGCCGACGCTTGTCCGGCCCCAGGGCGGCGGTGTTCCATTCGGCGCCGTCCGGGTCGTCGATGGAGACGAAGGTCGGCTCGCCGCCCATGGTCAGGCGCACATCGCCTTCGAGCAGATCGGCATCGATCTGCCGCCCCAGCGCCTGGATCGCCCGCCACTGTTCATCGGTGTAGGGCTTGGTGACTCGTGGCGCTTCCCAGATTCGCTCGACCGACATTTCGTGGCTGAACTGTGTCTCGCAAGGTTCGACCAGACCACTGATCGGTGCCGCCGAGGACGGATCGGGACTGCACGCCAACGGAATATGCCCTTCCCCGGCGAACAACCCGGACGTCGCATCAAGGCCAATCCAGCCGGCACCCGGCAGATACACCTCGCACCAGGCGTGCAGGTCGGTGAAGTCGACTTCGGTGCCGGACGGGCCGTCGAGGCTTTTCACGTCGGCGGTCAGTTGAATCAGGTAGCCGGAAACAAACCGCGCCGCCAGACCGAGATTGCGCAACAGCTGCACCAGCAACCATGCCGAATCACGGCAGGAACCGGAGGCGTGTTGCAGTGTGTGCTCCGGAGTCTGCACGCCGGGCTCCATGCGGATCAGGTAGCCGATGTCTTCGCTGAGGCGCTGATTGAGCGCCACCAGAAAATCCACCGCCGGCAGCGGCGTGCGGTCGATGCTGTCCAGGTAAGCCTTGAACGTTGGCGTCAGCGGCAGGGTTTCGAGGTATGGCGCCAGCTCCTTGCGCTCATCGGCGGCGTAGCTGAACGGGATTCGCTCGGCGTACGGTTCGAGAAAGAAATCGAACGGATTGAACACCGCCATTTCCGCGACCAGATCGACTTCGATGCGCAGCTCTGCGGTTTTTTCCGGGAACACCAGACGTGCCAGGTAATTGCCCTGGGGGTCCTGCTGCCAGTTGATGAAATGCTGCTCGGGCGAGACTTTCAGCGCATAGGAAAGAATCCGCGTGCGGCTGTGGGGCGCCGGGCGCAGGCGGACGATCTGCGGGCCGAGTTCGACAGCGCGGTCGTAGCGATAATGCGTGACGTGATGCAATGCGACATGAATCGACACGGCGTGCCTCCTGCGAGCCTTGGGCGTATGGGAAAGCGCGCAAGACTTATGCCATGCACAGGCTTGCGCGCTTTCGCGAAATGCTCAAGGCAGTACAGCACCAAAACCGGGCGATGCGAGGAAATGCTTGGACTCAGTTGCACGCAAATGTTGCGAACGCTGATTCTTGCGGTGTTTGATCGGACGCTTTCGCGAGCAGGCTCGCTCCCACATGTGCAATGCGTTCCCCTGTGGGAGCGAGCCTGCTCGCGAAGAGGCCAGCGGCAACAACTCATTTCCTGAGGCCTGAAATGCAAAACGCCAACCCGAAGGTTGGCGTTCTGTTCAGCTCAAGCAGTGTTTAGCGCGGCACGACCGGCTTGCGCATCGGCTTCGGCCCTTTGCCTTTGGCCGCATCCTTGCGTTCCTTGGCCGCCTGCTGGTTGCGGGCGAATGCCGCAGCCTTGGCCTGTTCACGCTTGTCCCACGGATTACCGCCATCACTGGCACGCGGCGGCAAACCGGTGTGCTGAGTGAGGATCTTGGTGGTCTTCTCTTTGGCGACCTTGTGGCTGCCGGCCGGCGTCGAGTTCTTGCGACGGGCGCTCTGGTAGCTGTCGGTGGCCGGCTGATGCGCCGGAATCAGTTGATCCTTGCCCGGGCCGATCAGATCGGCGCGGCCCATGCGGATCAGCGCTTCACGCAGCATCGGCCAGCCTTTCGGGTCGTGATAACGCAAGAACGCCTTGTGCAGACGACGCTGATCTTCGCTCTTGACGATGGTCACGCCGTCGCTCTTGTACGTCACCTTGCGCAGCGGGTTCTTGCCCGAGTGGTACATCGCCGTAGCGGTGGCCATCGGCGACGGGTAGAACGCTTGCACCTGGTCAGCGCGGAAGCCGTTGCCCTTGAGCCACAGGGCGAGGTTCATCATGTCTTCGTCGGTGGTGCCCGGGTGGGCGGCGATGAAGTACGGAATCAGGTACTGCTCCTTGCCCGCTTCCTTGGTGTACTTCTCGAACATGCGCTTGAACTTGTCATAGCTGCCGATGCCCGGTTTCATCATCTGGTTGAGCGGACCTTCCTCGGTGTGCTCCGGGGCGATCTTCAGGTAACCGCCGACGTGGTGGGTCACCAGCTCCTTGACGTACTCCGGCGACTCGACGGCGAGGTCGTAGCGCAGGCCGGAAGCGATAAGGATCTTTTTCACACCCGGCAGGGCACGGGCGCTGCGATACAGCTGGATCAGCGACGAGTGGTCGGTGTTCAGGTTCGGGCAGATACCGGGAAACACGCAGGACGGCTTGCGGCACGCGGATTCGATTTCCGGGCTCTTGCAGGCGATGCGGTACATGTTCGCAGTCGGGCCGCCGAGGTCGGAAATGACCCCGGTGAAGCCTGGGACCTTGTCGCGGATCTCTTCGATTTCGCGAATGATCGACTCTTCGGAACGGTTCTGGATGATCCGTCCTTCGTGCTCGGTGATCGAGCAGAAGGTGCAGCCGCCAAAGCAGCCACGCATGATGTTCACCGAGAAACGGATCATGTCGTAGGCCGGGATCTTCTCCTTGCCATACGCCGGGTGCGGCACACGGGCGTAAGGCATGCCGAACACGTAGTCCATTTCTTCGGTGGTCATCGGAATCGGCGGCGGGTTGAACCAGACATCGAGCTCGCCATGCTTCTGCACCAGCGCACGGGCGTTGCCCGGGTTGGTTTCCAGGTGCAACACGCGATTGGCGTGGGCGTACAGCACCGGGTCGTTACGCACCTTCTCCATCGACGGCAGGCGGATCACGGTCTTGTCGCGGGTCATGCGCGGGCTGGCCAGGATCTGCACGACCTTGGCTTCCTGCGGATCTTCGACCGGGCCTTTTTCCTGCTCGATGGCGCAGGCCTGGGTGTCCTGGGTATTCACGTACGGGTTGATGATCTTGTCGACCTTGCCCGGACGGTCGATGCGCGTAGAGTCGACTTCGTACCAGCCCTGCGGCGTATCGCGACGGATGAACGCGGTGCCGCGCACATCGGTGATGTCTTCGATCTTGTGGCCCCACGACAGGCGCTGGGCAACTTCGACAATCGCACGCTCGGCGTTGCCGTACAGGAGAATGTCGGCGCTGGCGTCGATCAGGATCGAGTTGCGCACGCGATCCTGCCAATAGTCGTAGTGAGCGATGCGGCGCAGCGAGGCTTCGATGCCGCCGAGCACGATCGGCACGTGCTTGTAGGCTTCCTTGCAGCGCTGGCTGTAGACCAGGCTGGCGCGATCCGGACGCTTGCCGGCCATGCCGCCGGGCGTGTACGCGTCATCGGAACGGATTTTCTTGTCCGCGGTGTAGCGGTTGATCATCGAGTCCATGTTGCCCGCCGCGACGCCGAAGAACAGGTTCGGCTCGCCGAGCTTCATGAAGTCGTCTTTGGACTGCCAGTTCGGCTGCGCGATGATCCCGACGCGGAAGCCTTGCGACTCCAGCAGCCGGCCGATGATCGCCATGCCGAACGACGGATGATCGACGTAGGCATCACCGGTAACAATGATGATGTCGCACGAATCCCAGCCGAGCTGATCCATCTCCTCCCTGCTCATCGGCAGGAATGGCGCTGGCCCGAAACATTCGGCCCAATATTTTGGATAGTCAAATAACGGCTTGGCTGCTTGCATGTCGACGACCGGTGTTGAAGTGAAAAATCGCGGGCGCGGAATATAGCACAAATTTTGACCAATTCCGACGACGGTGGTCGGTTTCTCTGTGCGCTGCTCTCGCGCCGCCAACCCGCCACACATTACGCGTTTTTGTTGAACGCACGACGCACGAAACGGCAAGGAAGCCGCCCGCCTGTCGCACTCCCATCGGGGGTAGCGCGGCGTGAAAATTGAAGGAAGACAGGCAATGCCATCCAAACCGCCAAGCAGAGGCACGACGACCGTCTCGGTTCATCCACCGCGCCTTTATGACTCGCCAATCAGGTCCGGTTTCACGCCGCACTTCGACGGCGGGCCGACGCCGAGAATCCCCACGCGCCCGACGCCGCCAGCGCCCACGGCAACCGATGCCGGACTTCATCGCATTATTTCCCTGCCACCGCCGGTATCGGTCAGGGCGGTAGTTGCTTCATGGCCGGACCCGACCGTGCGCGAACGCCCTTTGAAGGATTACTGGATCAATCCGCTCATGGTTGTCCCTGCCGCCGACCACCGGGGCATTTCGACTTTCCGCGGCCGTCACTATGTCAAAGTGCCGGAGGGCGGCACCGTGCAGGTGGGTCTGGACCCGGCCGGCCGTTACCGGGCGAAGCTGCCCAGCGAATTGTATCCGTCCGGGCCACTGTTGCAGCTCGACGCCGACCTCGGTCTCTGGCAACCGGCCGAAACCTCTTCGCCAATGACTTACCCGTTATCCGCCACGCGACTGGAAGCGTTTCGCACCGATCTGGATTTCAGCACGGTCGCCCCGGACAGCGATGGGCTCTTGCGTTTTGACGGCAAGCTGTACGCACGGATTGACAATCACGCCTATCAAGTCTTGCACGATCTCGAAGCTTCAATGCCGCGCAGGGCAGTGATGCGCATCGTTCGCGCCGACGATCCGGTCGCAACCGCTGAGAACAATATATACGTGGCATCGCGCCCCGGCAGATCGGAACCCATCGCCTTTGACTCCCGCTACGGCTGGCAGGGAACCATCGTATACGGTGCAGCGGGCATGCCAAAAAAGACTACAGAACCGCTGAGTGTCGCCCTGGAGCGTTTCGAAGTGTCTTCTGAACTGGAGCGAATAAAGCGGGGGAGCCAGAAAGCTCAAAAGAAACGGCAAAAGCTTATATCCGCATGGCTGACTGCAAAGGGTCTGGAGGCAGAACCTGCCGGGAAAACCGCAGGTGAATTAACCGCACTTGTTGATCGCGAAATGCACAGCGAAAGGGACCTGAAGCGGCTTGGCAAGGCACTGGAATACTATGAGAGCAAAAAGTCCGTCATCAAGAACATCAGGACGGACGACCAGTACAGAAACGAAATGATTGCGCTGCAAAAAGAACAAATGTTCGCCTACCAGCAACTCATAGAATGTGGCCTGTCGCGCCGCGCACTGGAAGGACCGTTGCTCGATCTCGACCCGGAAAGGCTGCCACATACGGTCATTTTCCTCAGCAGATTGCTGGAGCGCATGAAAAAGCGTCAGCTCATTGCCGACAAACTGCTGAAAAAATGGAAAGTTTCGGCAGATGATCTGGGCCAGGACGTTCTTTCACCGATGGATACTCATGACGTAGTTGCCTCCTGGGTCCTGACCAAAAGCTTGCTGCTGGACAATCCTCGATCAAGCGGGGATACCCCTCAGGCCTCTGAACTGGCCGTCCAGTTTGGTCAGATGACTTTCGTCTACGGAGCGCTCGACACCTTTGCGCCTCCCTCACACCCTGCTGTGCTACGTGACCTGTCGCAGCAATGCGCCGCTATCCGCGACCGGTATGAACGGCTTGACCTGCCAGACGGAGATTTGCAGGCCACTTCACGCAATGAAATCAATGCAGAAATCCATGCGTTTGAGCAAACTCTGGAAAACCGCCTGACCCATATTTACCACGCCCAGCCCGACAGAACCGCGCTGACAGCTCATGAACCGATTGACTTTGACTTCATTCCGCCACAGGCCGCAACGAGTCCAAAAACCATACACTGGCGACTCTTTCGCGCAAAAAAGCATGGCGTTTATAAAATTCATTTCGGCGAGGCACGACGGACCACGCGGGGTGAGGAAGTCATAAGCGTCAAAAACCTGCTTGATCCGAAACAACCCGGACAGATCTATGAGCGCAGAGACGGCGAATGGCGCCCGGCGCAGACGTTGCAGACGTTGCAGCACAAACAGCTTTCCACGCTGATCAGCGAAGCCAATCGGCATTTGCAGCAATCCGAATCCTGCGTGGTGACCGCCGTCAATCAGGAAAAGTCGAAATACCATCCCGACAATATTGTCGAAACGCTCGAAATACGGGCCAAAGAGCTGGACGACACCGCTTTTGGTCTTCAGCGCTTCGAAACCATCGATGCCCGGGCCCCCGCCCTCATCCAACGACTTCGGCACGAGAGTCAACGCCTGCGCGACACGGGCGAAAACATTCGCATACGGATCTACAAGGACAAAAACTTTCTGTGCGTTGACCGGCTGATTTATCTGATGGATCACGCGCGGGTCAACGTGCGCAAAACCCACCAGCGATTACGCCGAGGCAAGGGCAAGAACAGCGAGTATCTGGACCTTTACTCGATCAGAGATGCCACTGACGACAGAGAGCTCTGGCACGCGCATTTCCATTATCCGGCACCGGACACGCCAGAGCTGAACTTCAGCGTGCGCGGCGCCCATCTGAAAACCCTCCAGCAAAGCGCGCGGGGCATCAGTTCACAACGCCGGGAAGCACGGGCGGGGCGCGAACACGTCACCATCTGGCGCGAACATTTCGACGGGCGCACGGCGCAGAGAGTTTTCGACATGGCCGCGAACGCTACTCCCCTCGCCAATCCCGGGCCATCAACCAGCTCGAAGCAGCAGCCAAGGCTCACCTCAAGAGCCGGTCAGTGATACCTCTCAGGCAATGATGCCGAACAGCCGGGGAGCACCGGATGCCGAGTGCTGCCAGGCAACCTCTACAAGGAATGTAAATACATGCCAATCAAGATAGCCACCAAAGGCAACACCACCGTCGATGTCCATTTGCGGCCGGATACGCCAGTGGATCCACCCGCGCTACGCCCTGACATAACCCTGCGACCTGGCTTGGAAGCCGAAACGCTGATTACACCACCACGGCCGGGCAGTACCACAGGCAGCGCTGACGCTGACGCAATCGGTCTGGCTCCGACCGTTACTGTGCACCCCACCCGGTCAGGACAGGATAGCGTTGATCTCGGCGACCGATCGCTGGAACACTATCGACTCTCCCTTACACCCAGCCTGCCCGCTGCCAATACCGAGGGTTTGAGATTGTTCAAGGGCCGCCAGTACGTAGAGCTGGCCGATGGCGGCTTAGTGCAGGTTGGCAAGGAATCGCAGAGCGGTCTCTGGCGGGCCACGCTGGCGAGCGAATTGACGCCCACAGGGCCGGCGATGCTGCGAAACCCCGACGACGGGCTGTGGCATGCATTCGAGCACTCGCAGCCAACCACGTTTGCCCTGTCAGCGACCCGCCTGGAGGACTTTCGCACTGCACTGGACTTCAGCAGCGCCATAGGCGACAGCGACGGTCTGCATCGCTTTGAAGGAAAGCTCTACGCCGTGATCGACAATCACGCGTATCAGGTACTGCAAGATCTCGATGCCTCGACGCCCTGGTCGCAGGTGATGCGCATCGTCAGAGCCGAAGATCCGGTGGCCGTCGATGCGGACAATCACTATGTCGCCTCACGACCGGGTCGCTCGCAAGCGATTGTGCTGGACCCAAGCGAGGGCTGGGTCGGTGTCAGCACCGGGGGCGCCGGCGGGATGCGGCGGGCAGAGCGGAATCCGTCCGCTCGTCGAAGTCTGGCAGAGCGCTTCTTCGCGTTCACCCACCGTTCGAGCCGACCCGAGGCTCGGGTACGAAAACTCTATCCATCGTTCGACGATCAACAGGTTGCAGCCTTCCTTCGAACGCTGGGTGACGACGTCGACGGCGGACTGACCACGAAGGAGACCGAGTACAGCAACCTGGAAAAAGACCTGCAGGCGTGGACAGCGACACACAAGCATCTGACCGTTCCTTCAGCGCAAGGGCCTGTCACCAATTGGGCAAATACCGTCGCTAACGGAATCAAACGCTGCTGGAGTCAAGAAACGACGCAATTGCGCTTTCCCCTCAGTCACGCACCGTTGCCTGCCCTGAGAGCGGATTTCAACCATGTCCGTTTTCTGGAAATGGACTCGGTGGCGTGGTCGCCTGCTGCAGAAACCTTTTTGAGCGGCTTTAGCGGCCTGCAGAGTTTGAAAATTACCCGCTCGGGCCTGGAAAAACTGCCGGCAGCCGTCAGCCAAATGCACAACCTGACCGAGCTGAATCTGCGCACCAACAAGCTCCAGCTTGATGAGGCCAGCGCCGCCGCACTCGGCGGCCTGGCGAACCTGGAGGTCCTTGTCCTGACGAAAAACCCTTTGGGCAAGTTGCCCGATTTCAGCGCGATGCCCAACTTGCAAGAGCTGGACCTTTGCGCCACAGGCATCAAGGGCTGGCCGACCGGCCTGAAGGGACTGACCGCTCTGAAAAAGATCGACTTGCGCCATAACAAGCTGCAAGAGGTGCCCGCCGAGCATCTGAACCCAGCGGACGACCAGTTCGAGGCCATTGTCCATATCAACCGTCACATCCTGCTGGAAAACAATGCGTTCCCCGCCGATTACTGGCAGAAGTTCGAGCGCTTCTGGCTGCAGGCGGAGGCCAGGAAAGCCGAGTGGGCCGCTGGCGCTCTGGAAGGCGCTTTCAGGCTCAAGGAAGGCATTGGCGTCATTGACCGGACGCGAAATCTGTATGCGCATCTGGACGTGGCCGGCGCGAAGAAATTCATCATGGGGCTGGGCGACGATACAGACGCGGTGCTGACACGGCGCAGCGAAGCGTTTGCCCAGTTGGACACGAGCCTTGATGCCTACAAGCAATCCTGTGCACTGCTGAGCAACGCCGGCCAACGCAAACGGGCACTCGAGACTGCGACGGCGATCAGGCAATGCTGGCTTGACCAGACGCAAACGACACTGACGCTCGATTACCTCGGTCTGGTCGGGATAAGCAACAAACAATCCATGCTGCCGGACCTGAGCGCAGACTTCGGACACGTGCGCAAATTGACACTGATCGGGGTGGAGTGGTCGCCGGCTGCCAATACTTTCCTGTCCGGCTTTAGTCATCTGCAGCACCTGAGCATTGGAAATTCAACGCTCGACAAGCCACCGACGATGCTCAGTCAAATGCAAACGCTCACCTGGTTGAATCTGGGTTCCAACCAGATTGAACTGGATGCGCAAGCCGTCGCGACAATCGCTGGCCTGAACCGATTGACCCATCTGAACCTGTCGCACAATCCATTGAAGATAACGCCGGACGTCAGCGCCATGTCAGGCTTGACCACGCTGAACCTGAGTCATGCGCAGATCTCCCGCTGGCCGCTCGGACTGCTGAACAAGACCGCTTTGACTGGCGTCGATTTGGGCAGCAACCTTTTAACCGACGTTCCCGAGGCCCACCTCAACCCGCCCGCCGATCAACTCGCCGCTGTTGCGCGGATCAACAATGTCACGTTATTGACAAGCAATCCCGGCATTCCCTCCAGCTATGTGAGGAAATTCGAAGGTTACTGGCGTCGCCTGAACACAGCACATCCGGAGTTGATGACCCCGGTCCACCCTTCAGCCTTCGACCATGACAAATCGCGGGCGCAACGCTACCACCGCCTCTATCCAGCCAAAAGCATCAACGACTGCCGCAAATACCTGTGGGGCCTCGAGCCTGGCACCGTGGGCACGAGGCTGAGTCAGCTCGAACGCGAGTTCGCGGTTTTGAACCAGCAGCTCGACGCATGGGTATTTTCCGGGGGAGGTAACCGTCAAGGTTATATTCCTGCCAACCAACTCATGCTCAATGCCGAAAACCGAGCTGACCGGACCACGGCGCGAGACCGGATCATCAACTGCTGGCGGCAGGAAACACCGCAGCAGACGGCATTTGACGGGACCAGTATAGGCCTGGAGCTGGACCTCAGCGGTCTGAACCTGCCAAGCCTCCCGGATATCGACGCGGACTTCAGCCATGTGGGTTCGGTCAAGCTCCGCGATATGCACTTGAGTGCTTCGCCCGAAGGCTTCCTTACCCGTTTCAGGCACGTGCGCTGGCTGGATCTTTCCAAAAACCAATTGCGCGTACTGCCCCCGGCCATTGGCCAAATGAACGGGCTGACCAAGCTGTTCCTGCAGCACAATGAAATATCCCTGACCGTCGATACGGCACGGATCCTGTCGGAACGCACCACCCTGCGAGCGCTATGGCTGAGTAACAACCGGCAACTTGGCATCGTCCCGGACTTCAGTCGGATCCCCGACATGCGTTCGGTCAATCTGGCTAGCACAGGCATTTCGGAATTTCCTGTCGGCCTCAGCGCACAGCCCTCCCTGGACACCGTCAACCTGAGCAATAACCGCATTGAGCAAATTCCGGACTTCGTCTTTGACGCGGTGCCGTTCCAAGTCAACGACGTAACCAATATCCGCTTCAACCAGTTGAACAACCAGTCCCGCGCCCGTCTGGTCGAATATGCCGGGCGCCTCGCAGCCGCCGGCATGTTCATGAGTGGCAGGAATAATCTGATCGACACAGGGCTGAGCATGAACATGCCGAACATCAGGGCCCTCCTGCTGGACACCATGACTCGCTGGACCGTCGGGTTGCCAGCCACCGAAGTCGCCACAAGACGACAGCAATGGCAAACCGTGCGCGATGAGCAAGGTTCCGATGGGCTGTTCAACACGATTGACCGCCTGCTGAGCGAGCCCGCCAGCCACCCTGACCTGCAACGCAGGGTCTGGAACCTGATCGACAGCATCACGGAAAACACTGCTCAATCCGAACATTTGCGCCGGGAAGTACTGGACCGCGCGGGCGACCCGGCATGTTGTGACCGGGCGGCGTTCACGTTCACCAATCTGGAAGTGCTGACCCTCGCGCACAAGGCCCGCTCCCAGGCCCGTGACGAGGCACAAGGCAAACAACTGTCGGCATTGTCCAAGGCCCTGTTCCGTCTGCATGAGGTCGACAAGATTGCCTCAGCGGATATCGCCCAGCGTGAAGCCCGCATCGCCGCGTCCAGAACACCTGAGGAGGCACGAGTGTTCGGGCCTCCTCGCGTACCCGAAGAAATCGAAGTGCGGCTGTTCTATCGCTTTCGCCTGAAGGATCGTCTGCAACTGCCGGGACAGCCGGAACGGATGGGCTTCGCCCGATTGGCTGACGTGTCGGAGGCACAACTGAATGCCGCGTATGAAAAGGTGATCGCGCAGGATAATTCGCCGGAAGAGTTTCAGGCACTGGTGGCCAGAGAGTTCTGGCAGGAGTTCATCACGCACAAGTACCGGTCGCAGTTTGAAACACAACGCGATCCCTTCCAGACGCGCCAGGCGACGCTAGATGATGCGCATTCGGCCAGTGAGCTTTCATTCGTCGACTACAAGGCACAATCGATGTCGCTGCAAGCCGAGTTGGCAATCAAGGAAGCGGAGTTGATCACAACCCTGAGCCGGCAGGAACTCAGCGAATATGCGATGCAAAATTCCGAAACGGCAGCAGTTGAAACTGAATAACCGCTGAAACAGAGGTGCAACTGGCCGGCATGACCCGGCCAGTTGTCATTCGTCGTCGTCGAAGTTGTAACTGCCCGGCGCGAGGTTTTCGAAGCGCGTGTATTTGCCGATGAACGCCAGCCGAATGAAACCGATCGGGCCGTTACGCTGCTTGCCGATGATGATTTCGGCGATGCCCTTGTGCTCGGTCTCCGGGTGATACACCTCGTCGCGATAAACGAACATGATCACGTCGGCGTCCTGCTCGATCGCTCCGGATTCGCGCAAGTCGGAGTTCACCGGGCGTTTGTTCGGGCGCTGTTCCAGGGAACGGTTGAGCTGCGACAGGGCAACTACCGGGCAGTTGAATTCCTTGGCCAGGGCTTTCAGGGATCGCGAGATCTCGGAAATCTCGTTGGTGCGGTTGTCACCGCTGGAACCGGGAATCTGCATCAGTTGCAGGTAGTCGATCATGATCAGGCCGACCTCGCCGTGCTCACGCACCAGACGCCGGGTCCGCGCGCGCATTTCCGACGGGCTGATACCAGCGGTGTCATCGATGAACAGTTTGCGGTCGTTGAGCAGATTGACCGCCGAAGTCAGGCGCGGCCAGTCGTCGTCTTCGAGTTGGCCGGAACGCACCTTGGTCTGGTCGATTCGGCCGAGCGAAGAGAGCATACGCATGATCAGCGATTCGCCTGGCATCTCGAGCGAGTAAACGAGCACCGCTTTTTCGCTGCGCAACACGGCGTTTTCCACCAGGTTCATCGCGAAGGTGGTCTTACCCATCGACGGACGGCCGGCAACGATGATCAGGTCGGACGGCTGCAAGCCGCTGGTCTTCTCATCGAGGTCGGTGTAGCCAGTGGACAGGCCAGTGATGGCGTCGGCGGTGTTGAACAACGTGTCGATGCGATCGATGGCCTTGGTCAGCAGCTCATTGACGCCGACCGGGCCGCCGGTCTTGGGCCGCGCTTCGGCGATCTGGAAGATCTGCCGTTCGGCTTCGTCGAGGATTTCTTCCGCGGTGCGGCCTTCGGGGTTGAAGGCGCTGTCGGCAATCTCGGTGCTGATACCGATCAGTTGGCGCAACGTCGCGCGCTGGCGGACGATCTGCGCATAGGCCTTGATGTTGGCGACGGACGGGGTATTTTTCGCCAGTTCGCCGAGATAACCAAGGCCGCCGACTTGCGACGTCTGGCCTTCCTTGTCCAATTGCTCGGCAAGGGTCACGACGTCGATCGGCGAGTTCTGATCGGCCAGTTTGGCGATCGCGCGGAAAATCAAACGGTGGTCATGTCGATAGAAATCGCCGTCGGAGACTTGATCGAGCACGCGTTCCCAGGCGTTGTTGTCCAGCATCAGACCACCGAGTACAGCCTGTTCGGCCTCGATGGAATGCGGCGGCACCTTCAGGGCAGCGGTTTGCAGATCGTATTGCTCGGGAGCGGAGATATCGTTCATGGCCACTTGAGTATTAGTGAAAAGCAGGGAATTCAGAAAGACAAAGGGCACGACCTGTAAACAGGATCGTGCCCGATGTTAACCGCCTGACGGACAAGCCGCCAGCCGATCCGTGTTGCTTAAGCTGCTACCACGACAACGCGTACGGTGGCTTCAACTTCGGCGTGCAGGTGCACAGCCACGTCGAATTCACCCACGTTGCGGATGGTGCCGTTCGGCAGACGAACTTCGCTCTTCTGCACTTCAACGCCGGAGGCGGTCAGTGCGTCAGCGATGTCGTGAGTACCGATCGAACCGAACAGCTTGCCTTCGTCGCCAGCGGTGGCAGTGATGGTCACTTCCAGCTCGGCCAGTTGGGCAGCACGGCTTTCAGCCGATGCCTTACGGTCTGCGGCGGCTTTTTCCAGCTCGGCGCGACGCTCTTCGAACGCAGCCAGGTTGGCAGCGGTCGCAGCGGTAGCCTTGCCGAAAGGCAGCAGGTAGTTACGGCCGTAACCGGCCTTAACGTTTACTTTGTCGCCCAGGTTGCCCAGGTTGGCGATTTTTTCCAGAAGGATCAGTTGCATGTGAAAATCCTCTAACTTTTAACCTTCACCGTTCGCGCTGTCGGTGTCTTTCGACACGTGACGACCGCGAAAATCAATCAGGCTGTCGACAATGGCCAGAACCACGAGCAACGGATAGATCAGCTGCATGAACAACAGCAGCGTGACGTACAACCCCACCAGCCAGAAACCGGCCAGTCGCTTCTGCCCGACCAGCCCGTGAATCAGGGCCAGCCCGGCGAACACCAGCGGTACACTGCACAACGGCGTCAACATGGCCATCTGTGCACCGAGATTCGGGCCCAGAAGCATCAACGCCAGCAGTAACATCGCCGGCCCCAGCGGGATGCGGATGGCGCGAAACTCGCGACCGAAACCACCCGGGTTGTACAACAACGCCTGCCAATGCCGCCCGACAATCAGGCTCAGCACGCTGACGATCTGCAACAAGGCCGCAATCAGTCCGGTCAGGACCGGTGCAATCAGGGACGCAAAACGCGCTTGCTCATCGACCGACAATTGCTTGTAGGTCTCACCGAGAAGTGCCGGCATGACCTTTATAAGGGCCTGTGCGAGCATCTCGATCTGGGCCGCAAACGCGACCCCGAGCACCACTGAAAACACCACTCCGATCACTACGCTGACCAGCAGCGTGCGGACCCAGGATTCGCTTGCGCGCAAAACCAACGCAAGCCCCGAAGACCCCAGCAGCACCAGAAGTGCCCGTGGGTCGTCGGCATACAGCCACCAGATCAAGGCCGGCAGCAGTCCCAGTGACAGAACGCCCAGGGCGTCCGTCAATCCGCGCCGCAGCAGCACAAGGCTCCCGGCGGCAGCACCCAACCAATACAACAACGGCAATGTTGCACATCCAGCCACCACGAGAGTGGCCTGCATTCGGCCTCGCATGATGAACTCAGCTAAGGCGCGCATGCATTCAATCCTTTGCTACTTGTCGACTGCCCGGTCTCAGCGGCCGTGGCTGTCGGTGTAGGCCAGCAGGGCCAGGAAGCGGGCGCGCTTGATAGCGGTGGCCAGCTGACGCTGATAACGAGCTTTGGTACCGGTGATGCGGCTTGGAACGATTTTGCCGGTCTCGGATACGTAGGCTTTCAGAGTGTTGAGATCTTTGTAGTCGATCTCTTTCACGTCTTCAGCGGTGAAGCGGCAGAATTTACGACGACGGAAGAAACGTGCCATTTGATAGGCTCCTTAATAAGGTCCGTGGATTACTCGTCAGCGTTATCGCTGTTGTCGCTGTCATCACTGTCGGTGCCTTCGGCGCCTTCGTGCTCAGGACGGTCGCGACGCTCACGGCGCTCACTGCGGTTTTCTTCAGCCTTGAGCATCTCGGACTGGCCGGTAACGGCTTCGTCGCGACGGATGACCAGGTTACGGATCACTGCATCGTTGTAGCGGAAGTTGTCTTCCAGCTCGGCCAGGGCCTTGCCAGTGCACTCAACGTTCAGCATCACGTAGTGAGCCTTGTGAACATTGTTGATTGCGTAGGCCAGTTGACGACGGCCCCAATCTTCCAGACGGTGGATTTTGCCGCCGTCTTCTTCGATCAGCTTGGTGTAACGCTCAACCATGCCGCCGACTTGCTCGCTCTGATCCGGGTGGACCAGAAAGATGATTTCGTAATGACGCATGAATGCTCCTTACGGGTTGTAGCCTGCCGCTCAAAAACGGTCAGACAAGGAGTGAATGACACTTATGGACTTGCTGGCGCGGGGCACATGCGTGCCTGCCGTCACAGCAAGGGGCGCAATTGTAGAGAAGGGACTGCGGGGGCGCAAGGCAATTGGTGATTATTTGAACAACCACCGGGCGACCCGTGTAGGAGCTGCCGAAGGCTGCGATCTTTTGACTTTGATTTTTTCAAAGCAAGATCAAAAGATCGCAGCCTCGTTTCACTCGACAGCTCCTACAGGCCTCGCAGTAAAGCTTATTTTTTTGCGGCAGCCTTGGCTTTTGCGCCGCGCTGGCGCTGGGCTTCGAACAGGCACACGCCTGTGGCGACCGAGACGTTGAGGCTGCTGACACTGCCGGCCATCGGCAGGTTCACCAGATAGTCGCAGTGCTCGCGGGTCAGGCGGCGCATGCCTTTGCCTTCAGCGCCCATGATCAGAATGGTCGGGCCGGTCAGGTCCTGGTCATAAATGCTGACCTCGGCTTCACCAGCGGTGCCGACTACCCACAAACCGCGCTGCTGGAGTTTTTCCAGAGTGCGAGCCAGGTTGGTCACGGCCACCAGCGGAATCACTTCCGCCGCGCCGCAGGCAACTTTACGCACCACCGGCGTCAGCGTGGCCGACTTGTCTTTTGGCACGATCACCGCCAGCGCACCGGCCGCATCGGCCGAACGCAGGCAGGCGCCGAGGTTGTGCGGATCGGTCACGCCGTCGAGCACCAGCAGCAGCGGAGCGCCTTCGGTGCGATCGAGCAACTCATCAAGCATCGCCTCGCCCCAGACCTGACTCGGGCTGACTTCCGCGACCACGCCCTGGTGCACGCCTTCAACCCAGGCGTCCATTTCGCGGCGCTCGGCCTGGCCGACCTGAACACGGTTTTCATTGGCCAGCTCGACCAGCGTCTGCACGCGCGGATCGTTGCGGCTTTCCGCCAGCCAGATCTGCTTGACGCGCTTGGGATGGTGACGCAGCAACGCTTCTACCGCGTGAACGCCGTAGATTTTTTCCAACTGACTCATGACTTCGCCTTCGGTTTACGCGCCCCGCCACTCTTGGCTGGAGCGGAACCCGCTTTTGGCGGGCCCTTACGGTGTTTGCTTGGCTTGGCTGGCTTGCCGTCGGTCGCCCTGTCAGGCGCCGACCGTCCGGTCTTTCCCCCGGACGCCGCTTTACCACCGTTTTTCGCATCGGCCAGCAAGGCCTTCTTCAATTCACGGCTTTTGCGCAGTTCAGCGTTTTTCGCCACGGCATCGCTCGGGCGATAGGCTTCGGCAACCTTTTCCTTGGCCGGACGACGGCCGGCGGTTTTCGCTGGAGCCTTTTCTTCCGCAGCCTTGGCAGCAGGCGCAGCGGTTTCGGCGCCACGTTTCTTGCGACCGATCGGCGCGCTGATGGTTTTCTCGGCCATCTCGAAGTCGATCTTGCGCTCGTCAAGATCAACGCGCATGACGCGTACTTCAACGGTGTCGCCGAGACGGAAACTGCGACCGGTGCGCTCGCCCGCCAGGCGGTGATGCACAGGATCGAAGTGGTAGTAATCACCCGGCAGCGCGGTGACGTGTACCAGGCCTTCAACATAGATATCGGTCAGTTCGACGAACAGACCAAAACCGGTCACGGCGGTGATCACGCCCGGGAACGACTCGCCGACGCGATCCTTCATGAACTCGCACTTGAGCCAGTTCACCACGTCGCGGGTCGCTTCGTCGGCACGGCGCTCGCTCATCGAGCACTGCTCGCCGAGCTGCTCCAGCGCTGCTTCGTCGTACGGATAGATGCGCGCCTTGGGAATGGTCATCGCACCGGCACGACGAACGTGCGGGGTATCCTGTTTCGAATGGATCACGCTGCGAATTGCCCGGTGCGTGAGCAGGTCCGGGTAACGACGGATCGGCGAGGTGAAGTGGGTATAGGCTTCGTAATTCAGGCCGAAGTGGCCGTCGTTTTCAGCGCTGTACACCGCCTGGCTCAATGAGCGCAGCATCACGGTCTGGATCAGGTGGAAATCCGGACGATCCTTGATGCTCGCCAGCAAAGCCTGATAATCCTTCGGCGACGGACCGTCTTTGCCTTTGTGCAGGGACAGACCGAGCTCACCAAGGAACGCGCGCAGTTTTTCCAGACGCTCTGGCGGCGGACCGGCGTGAACGCGATACAGCGCAGGAATTTCGTGCTTCTTGAGGAATTCGGCAGTGGCCACGTTGGCCGCCAGCATGCATTCCTCGATCAGCTTGTGCGCATCGTTGCGCACGGTCGGACGGATTTCGGCGATCTTGCGCTCGGAGCCGAAGATGATCCGGGTTTCCTGGGTTTCGAAATCGATCGCGCCACGCACGTGACGGGCAGCCAGCAATACTTTGTACAAGGCGTAGAGCTGCTTGAGGTGCGGCACGACGTCGGTGTACTCGCCGCGCAATTTGCGCGCTTCGGTCGCCTTCGGCGTTTCCAGCATCGCGCTGACCTTGTTGTAGGTCAGACGGGCGTGGGAATGGATCACCGCCTCATAGAAGCAGTAGTCGGTCATTTCGCCGGACTTGGAGATGGTCATCTCGCAAACCATAGCCAGACGATCGACTTGCGGGTTCAGCGAGCACAGGCCGTTGGACAGTTGCTCCGGCAGCATCGGAATCACGCGCTCGGGGAAGTACACCGAGTTGCCGCGAACCTGAGCTTCGTTGTCCAGCGCCGAGCCGATCTTCACGTAGCTGGAAACGTCGGCAATCGCCACGTACAACTTCCAGCCACCGGAGAACAGGCGCAGCTTGCCCGGTTTGGCTTCGCAGTAGACCGCGTCATCGAAGTCGCGGGCGTCTTCGCCGTCGATGGTGACGAACGGCAGATGGCGCAAATCGATGCGCTTCTCTTTGTCTTTTTCTTCGACTTCCGGCTTGAGCTTGGCGGCTTCTTTCACAACCGCTTCAGGCCAGACGTGCGGAATGTCGTAAGTGCGCAGGGCAACATCGATTTCCATGCCCGGCGCCATGTAGTTGCCGACCACTTCGACCACATCGCCTTGCGGCTGGAAGCGCGGCGTTGGCCAGTGGGTGATTTTCACTTCGACGAACTGACCGATCTGCGCGTTTGCGTTGCGGCCCGGCGTCACCAGCACTTCCTGCTGGATCTTCGGATTGTCGGCAACCACGAAACCGATGCCGCCTTCTTCGAAGTAGCGACCGACGATGGTTTCATGAGCGCGGGATACCACTTCGACGATCACGCCTTCACGGCGACCACGGCGGTCGAGACCGGAAACCCGGGCCAGGGCGCGGTCACCGTCGAACACCAGACGCATTTGCGCCGGGCTCATGAACAGGTCGTCGCTGCCGTCGTCCGGCACCAGGAAACCGAAACCGTCACGATGACCGCTGATGCGGCCGAGAATCAGGTCGAGCTTGTCCACCGGCGCATAAGTGCCCCGGCGGGTGTAGATCAGTTGAGCGTCGCGCTCCATGGCGCGCAAGCGGCGGCGCAGGGCCTCGATCTGGTCTTCTGTGGTCAGACCAAACTCTTCGACCAGTTGCTCGCGGGCAGCAGGCGAACCCCGATCGGCGAGGTGCGCCAGGATCAGTTCGCGGCTGGGAATAGGGTTTTCGTATTTTTCCGCTTCACGAGCGGCCTCGGGATCGAGGGACTGCCAATCGGCCATTAGAGAGTTTTCACCTTGTCTATATGCGGGTTAGTTTGGCATAGGCGCCGTGAAACGGGAAATTTCCGCTTCTATAGGACCTTTCAAGGCCCTGTATCAACGCTCTGATACGCTTTTGAACGCCGCTGGTAAAAAAATTCAGTTTTTTCTGCGGCAGGGGTTTACAGTTAAAAAGACGCTCCGTATAGTGCGCGCCATCGACGACGCACAAGCGCTTTCGATGATGCCCAGGTGGTGAAATTGGTAGACACGCCAGCTTCAGGTGCTGGTGACCTTACGGTCGTGGAAGTTCGAGTCTTCTCCTGGGCACCAATTTCGAGTTTGAGACTAGATCAGTTTCAACACTCACACAAAACCCGCGAAAGCGGGTTTTTTGCATTTGCGGGAAAGCTTTTGTTCACACTGATTTATTAAAACCAAATCAGGGGTTTACAGATCAAAAAGGCCTCCGTATAGTGCGCCACATCAACAGCGGCAACGCTTGCGATGATTGCCCAGATGGTGAAATTGGTAGACACGCCAGCTTCAGGTGCTGGTGACCTTACGGTCGTGGAAGTTCGAGTCTTCTTCTGGGCACCAATTCAAATTCAAGGTTCAGGCCTTGGACTTCACAAAAACCCGCGAAAGCGGGTTTTTGCGTTTCTGGCTTCCTGAATTTCCGCAGGTCTTGTAAGAGCTTGTAGGAGCTGACGAGTGCAACGAGGCTGCGATCTTTTGATCTTGCTGTTGCCCGTATCTTTATCATCAAAAGCAAAATCAAAAGATCGCAGCCTTCGGCAGCTCCTACAAGATCACCTCGCCCCGCACAAGGCGCACTTGAGAAACAATATCGTTTATCATTGTTGCAAGTTTTTGCAATGCGACAGTGAGGAACCCTGCGAATGACGTTTCGAAATACCCTGCGCCGAGGCCTGACCTTCACCCTCCTCGGCCTGGCACTCGCCACTCCCCTCACCCAGGCTGCCGATGCGGTTTCCCTGACTCTCTACAACGGCCAGCACAAGGAAGTCGGCGACGCGATTGCCAAGGCTTTCGAAGCCAAGACCGGCATCCACGTCAACGTGCGCAAAGGCAGCAGCAATCAGCTCGCCAGCCAGATCATCGAAGAAGGCGACCGCTCGCCCGCCGATGTGATCTACACCGAAGAGTCGCCGCCGCTGAACAACCTCGGCGAACAGGGTCTGCTGGCCAAGGCCGATGACGCCACCCTAGCGGTTTTGCCGGAAAAATACGTCGCCGCCAACGGTACCTGGATTGGCGTTACCGCCCGCGTCCGCGTGGTCGCGTTCAACCCGAAACTGATCGATGAAAAAGATCTGCCGAAATCGGTAATGGAATTTTCCGAGCCGCAGTGGCAGGGCAAGGTCGGCTTCGTGCCGACCAGTGGCGCCTTCCAGGAACAAGCTGTAGCAATCATCAAACTGCACGGGCGTGACGCTGCCGAAGAATGGCTGACCGGCCTGCGCGCGTTCGGCAAGACCTACAGCAACAACATGGTCGCGCTCAAAGCTGTGGAAAACGGCGAAGTCGCTACCGTGCTGGTGAACAACTACTACTGGTTCGCCCTGCAACGCGAGAAAGGCAAGCTCGATTCCAAACTGCATTACTTCACCGGCGGCGACGCTGGCGGCCTGATCACCGTGTCCAGTGCTGCCGTGCTGAAATCCAGCAAACATCCAAAAGAAGCCCAGCAATTCCTCGCCTTCATGGCCAGCGAAGAAGGTCAGCGCGTGATCACTCAGACCACCGCTGAATACCCGCTGCACAAAGGCATGGAATCGGATCGCGGCCTCAAGCCGTTCAGCGAACTGGAAGCGCCGAACGTCACCCCGGCGGATCTGGGCAACGCTGAAGAAGCGCTGGAACTGGAACGCGAAGTTGGCCTGAACTGATGGCAGCATCGTTATCGCCCCCCGCCGCGCGCGGGGGTTATGTACCAAGGCGCAAACGTCCGTCGATCTGGCTGGTGCTGCCGGTGTTGCTGCTGGTGGTCATGAGCCTGCTGCCACTGGCCTATGTCGGACTGAAAGCCTGGCAGGCCGGATGGGCCGAGGCGCTGCACTTGTTGTGGCGCCCGTATGTGTTTGGCCTGCTGCGCAACACCTTGGCATTGATGGTCGGCGTGACGGTTACCTGCGCCGTGATAGGTCTGTCGCTAGCGTGGCTGCTGGAGCGCAGCAATCTGCCAGGGCGGCGCCTGTGGGGCGTGATCCTGTGCCTGCCGTTTGCGGTGCCGGCGTTTGTCAGCAGCTTCACCTGGGTCTCGCTCAGCGCGCAATTCGAAGGCCTAGGCGGGGCGATTCTGGTGATGAGCCTGTCGAAGTATCCGCTGATCTTCCTGCCAGTAGCGGCGACCCTGCGCAATCTCGATCCCTCCCTCGAAGAATCCGCCCGCACGTTGGGACAGAATCGCTGGGGCGTATTTTTCCGCGTCACCCTGCCGCTGCTGTGGCCATCGCTGCTGGCCGGTTCGCTGCTGATTGCCCTGCACATGCTGGTGGAATTCGGCGCGCTGTCGATCATTGGCCTGCAAACCTTCACCACGGCGATCTACCAGCAATTCGAACTGGAATTCAGCAATGCCAACGCCGCGATGCTTTCGGCGGTGTTGCTGGCGCTGTGTCTGCTGCTGTTGTGGCTGGAGCTGCGGGTGCGTGGCAAGGGCCGGCATGTGCGCACCGGCCAAGGCGCGGCGCGACAGCCTGAGCAAGTGAAGCTTGGGCCATGGGCGGCGGCAGGTCAGTTGTATTGCCTGTTGCTGGCGATTATCGGCAGCGGCGTTCCGCTGGGCATGTTGGCCTACTGGCTGGCGGTCGGCTCATCGGCGGCGTTCCCGGTAGCGGCGATCACCGAGGCGCTGTTGTCATCGCTGGCATTGTCATTGGGCGGTGCGGCGCTGTGCCTGGTGCTGGCGGTGCCGGTCGGGTTGCTGGTGGTGCGCTATAAAGGCCGATTGGCAATCTGGGCCGAACGCCTGCCTTATCTGTTGCACGCGCTGCCGGGGCTGGTGATTGCGTTGACGCTGGTGTATTTCGCCCTGCATTACGTGCCAGTGCTGTATCAGACGTCGGGCTTGCTGCTGATCGCCTATGCGCTGCTGTTCCTGCCATTGGCGCAGGCGCCGATCCGCACTGCGCTGAACAAGGCTGCACCGCAGCTGGAAGAAGCGGCGCGGACATTAGGCGCATCGTCGTTCACCGCGTTTTGCCGGGTGACCTTACCGATCATTTTCCCGGCACTGGGCGCAGCGTTTGCGCTGGTATTTCTTGATGCGATGAAGGAATTGACGGCAACGTTGCTGCTCAGCCCAACCGGACTCAATACATTGGCGACCGAAGTCTGGGCGCATACGGCGAATGTCGAGTTTGCGGCGGCGGCGCCTTATGCGGCGTTGTTGATTGTGGTCTCGGGGTTGCCGGTTTATCTGCTGACGACGCGGATGTATCTGAGCCGCTAAAAGATCGCAGCCTTCGGCAGCTCCTACATCGGAATTTGCGTTTCCCTGTAGGAGCTGCCGCAGGCTGCGATCTTTTGATCTTAAGCGCGGAATTGTCCCAGGCTAGCCTTCAATTGCGCAGCCAGGCCATCCAGCACCTTGCCACTGGCCGTGGTCTCCACCACTGCCTGCGCCGCTTTCTCGGCCTGTGCATGAATCGTCTCGACCCGCCCACGCACTGCCTGTGCACCCTGCGCCTGATGCGCTGCTGCTTGCGTCGCCAGACCGATCGCCGCATGCACCTGCTCAACCGAAGCCTGCACCGACTGCTGCAACCGCGCACTGTCGCGCAACACCAGCAAACCTTCGCTGGCCTGCCGTCCGGCCTGACCAATCGCCTCGACCGCCTCACGTGCGCCCTGCTGCAGAGCGACGATGTGCGCTTGAATATCACCCGTCGAGCTCTGCGTTTTGCTCGCCAGCGCACGCACTTCATCGGCGACCACGGCGAAACCACGCCCGGTCTCACCGGCCCGCGCCGCCTCGATCGCAGCGTTCAACGCCAGCAGGTTGGTCTGTTCAGCGATGCCATGAATCACCGTCAACACCACCTCGATTTGCTCACTCTGCTGCGCCAGTCGCTCGATGACCTTCGCCCCGGTATCGACCTGCCCGGCCAGCGCTTCGATCAGGCTGCCGACCTTGGCGGAAGTACGAGTGTTCTCATCGGTGGCCTGACGAATATCGACAACCTGCTTCAGCGCCGCCTGCATTGCCTGACTTTCCGACTGCGCCTCGTCTGCCATTTGCGACAGCGCGCGAAGGCTTTCTGCAACTTCATCGCGCTGCATTCCGGCAGCCGCATCGGCGCCAGCGTTGCGCAAAGTCATCGCGCCGATTTCCACGCCAGTGCGCTGAGCGACATCGCCCGCCTCGCGTACGATCGGCTGCAATTTATCCACAAAGCGATTGACCGCCGAGGCCATGTCGCCGATTTCATCCTTGCTGTTGATCTGCACACGCTTGGTGAGGTCTCCCTCGCCCGCTGCCAGATCGTCCATCGCCGCATTGAGCATTTTCAGACGATTGACCACACGATGACCGAGCACCACGGCCAGCAATAGCAGCACGCCGCAACCGACCAGTGCCAGGCCAAGGCCGATACGCCAGCGCAGTGTCGCGGCAGCGTCTTGAACGGTTTGTGCGGTGTTGGCTTTCATTTCGCCAGCGGTGCCCTGCGCCGATTGCAGGCGCGCCTGCATTGCCTTGGCGCTGTCCGCCGCTGCGCCTTTGAGGCTGTCGCCGACCAATTGATCGCTGCTGGCAATTAGCGCGAGGAAGCGCTTGTCGAGCTCGGCGAGATCGGTTTCTACCGAGGCCGTGGACACGCCCATCAGCACTTTGCCGATTTCCACGCCATTGGGATTGATCGAGGCTTCGAGGTAGTAAACCGAAGGATCGTTTTTCGCCGCATCGAGTACTTTATCCAGCGCACGCTCGCCCTGACCTTTTTCCAGCAAGGCCTTGTTGATCGGATTTTCACGGTTGAGATAACGGGTCAGATGCTGGCCGGTGGCGTCGTCATACACCACGAACAGCACGTTGGGATTGCGCTGGGCGCGACGGGCGAACTCCGACAGCGTCGGCACGTCGCTGTCCCACATCGCACGCGGCGCTACGGATGCAAGCAACTGCGCCATGTCGTTGGCCGAATCCTTTAGATCCTTTTCCAGCGTCGCCCGCAGTTGCGCCTGCTCTTCTTTGAGGCGTGTGGACAGGCCAGCCGTGAGGCGCTGACGAGTGCTGGCCGATAACGCATCAAGACTTGAAGTGACTTCACGCCCCGCCTGCTCCAGCTCACCGGAGAGTTTCTGGCTGTCGGCACCCAAGCGCACAGCCAGATCAGCTTCGAGCGCCGTGACCGTGCTCCGCGTCAGGGCAACCGCCACCAACACCTGCACCAAAAGGGCGATACCAAGGGTAACGAACACCGGCCGCAACAAACGGCTTTGTAACAGTGAGAGAACGGCTGACACTTTAAATCCCTCTACTTCTGACGCCATTAATTTGATGGCACTCTTGTAGACAGATTCACAGCAAAGGTCATGCCGTCCAACAGGCATAAACGACAAAGGCCCCGATTAAGGGGCCTTTGTTTTTTACATCAACGACTTATCAAGCGAACGGATGACGCAGAACGATGGTTTCGTTGCGGTCCGGGCCCGTCGAAATAATGTCGATCGGCGCGCCGATCAACTCTTCAACGCGTTTGATGTAGGCACGAGCATTGGCCGGCAGCTCTTCCAGGGTCTTGGCACCCACGGTCGATTCGCTCCAGCCCGGCACTTCTTCGTACACCGGCTGCAGGCCGACATAGCTGTCAGCGTCGGTCGGCGCAACGGCGTTGCCCTGCGCATCTTTATAGCCAACGCAGATGTTGATGGTTTCCAGACCGTCGAGTACGTCCAGCTTGGTCAGGCAGATGCCCGAAATGCTGTTCACGTCGATAGCGCGACGCAGGATGACGGCGTCAAACCAGCCGCAACGACGGGCACGGCCGGTGGTGGCGCCGAACTCGTGACCTTGCTTGGCCAGGTGCGCACCGACTTCGTCAAACAGCTCGGTCGGGAACGGGCCGGAACCGACGCGAGTGGTGTAGGCCTTGGTGATGCCCAGGATGTAGTCCAGGAACATCGGACCAACGCCCGAACCGGTCGCCACGCCACCCGCGGTGGTGTTGGAGCTGGTCACGTACGGGTAGGTGCCGTGGTCGATGTCGAGCAACGAACCTTGCGCGCCTTCGAACATGATGTCCTTGCCGGCACGACGCAGGTCGTGCAGCTCGGCAGTCACGTCGAGCATCAGCGGCTTGAGCAGCTCAGCGTATTCCTTGCACTCGGCCAGGGTCTTTTCGAACTCGATGGCTGGTTCCTTGTAGTAACCGACCAGCATGAAGTTGTGGTATTCCACCAGTTCACGCAGCTTGTCTTCGAAGCGCGGCATGTTCAGCAGGTCGCCGACACGCAGGCCACGACGGGCAACCTTGTCTTCGTAAGCCGGGCCGATGCCGCGACCGGTAGTACCGATCTTCAGCTCGCCACGGGCCTTTTCACGGGCCTGGTCCAGCGCAACGTGGAAGGACAGGATCAGCGGGCAGGACGGGCTGATACGCAGGCGCTCGCGCACCGGTACGCCTTTCTCTTCCAGCTTGGTGATCTCGCGCAGCAGGGCGTCAGGTGCAACCACCACGCCGTTGCCGATCAGGCATTGCACGCCTTCGCGCAGCACGCCCGACGGAATCAGGTGCAAGACGGTTTTCTCGCCGTCGATCACCAGCGTGTGACCCGCGTTGTGGCCACCCTGGTAGCGCACTACGGCGGCAGCATGTTCGGTCAGCAGATCAACGATCTTGCCTTTGCCCTCATCACCCCACTGGGTGCCCAGGACTACGACATTCTTACCCATAACACTTGTCCTCATTCGCGCAAACTTGGTGCCGGCGATGGCCGGCAGGAAAACTCAAGAAGCCAGTGGCGATACTTGCCAAAGCCCGTTCTGCTGAATCAATTGCCGGTCGCAGTCCGCATCACGGGCGGCGGCCAAAGGTTGTCCAGGCAAGGCCTGAACGACACGCTGACCCTCACTGCGCAACTGGCAAACCTGCTGCCAGAGTGCCGCATCCGTACTGTCAGGCATCCAGATACCGCCAGACGGTAGCTCGATCTCAGCACGCCCCAGGGTCACCAGGGTTTTCAAATCGGTAGAGAAACCAGTCGCCGGACGGGCGCGACCGAAGTCGGCACCGATGTCATCGTAACGACCGCCCTGAGCGATGGACTGGCCAACGCCCGGCACGAACACCGCGAACACCACACCGGTGTGGTAGTGGTAGCCGCGCAACTCGCCGAGGTCGAAATACAGCGGCAGCTGCGGGAAGCGCACGGAAAGACGCTCGGCGATCGCCAGCAGATCTTCCAGCGCCGCCAGCACCGGCGCCGGCGCATTGGCCAGACGCTCGCGGGCAGCGCTCAACACTTCCCGGCCGCCACACAGATCAACCAGTGCGCGCAGCATGCCCGACAGATCGGCCGGCAGGCCTTCGGTCAGGGTAATCACTTCATCGATGGCCTTGCGCTGCAGGGCATCGAACAACTGCTGCTCGACTTCACCGGACAGACCGGCGGCGCGCGCCAGACCACGATAGATGCCGACATGCCCGAGGTCCATGTGCACATCCGGCACGTCGGCCAGTTGCAGCATGGCCAGCATCAGGCTGATGACTTCGACGTCACTGCTCGGACTGGCGTCGCCGTACAGCTCGGCGCCCAGCTGGATCGGGCTGCGCGAGGACGACAATGCACGCGGCTGGGCGTGCAGCACGCTGCCGGCGTAGCACAGACGGCTTGGGCCTTCGCGACGCAGGGTGTGCGCATCGATGCGCGCGACCTGCGGCGTGATGTCGGCTCGGAAACCCATCTGCCGGCCCGATTGCGGGTCGATGACCTTGAAGGTACGCAGATCCAGGTCCTGGCCCGCGCCGGTCAGCAGGGATTCCAGGTACTCGATATGGGGAGTCACGACAAACTCGTAACCCCAGCTCTGGAACAGATCCAACACCTGACGACGCGCGACTTCAATGCGCGCCGCCTCCGGTGGCAGTACTTCTTCGATGCCATCTGGCAGCAGCCAGCGGTCTACCGTTGCCATTACGCCATTCCCCTTTGATCCGGGCGGCCAGCACGAGGGCGAGCCTTGAGTGAAGCAGAAAATGACCGGGGCGTTCAAAACGCACGCGCATGAACGACGCAGCGAAAGGCCTTACCGGCTTCGCCCATCACTTTCCTCGAAAAACGCTCGGGCCGTACAAACCCGAAGCCTGCAACAAAAACAGCAATCAAACGTGCAGACGCAAAAAAGCCGGGAATTTCCCGGCTGCCGCATCATACACACGTTTTCCGAAAGGATCACCCCGCCCGAGGTTTTAGCCGCCGGGCGGACTGATTCAGGTCAACGTCGTATCAAGGTTTGGCTTTTTCCAGATAACGGAAAAAGTCGCTGCTTGGGTCGAGGACCAGGACGTCGGATTTGTTCGCGAAGCTTTCACGGTAGGCACGCAGGCTACGGTAGAAACCGTAGAACTCCTGATCCTGACCGTAAGCCTTGGAGTAGATCGCAGCAGCCTGGGCGTCACCGTCACCGCGAACCTCTTCGGATTCACGATAGGCTTCGGCCAGCAGCACGCGGCGTTGACGATCGGCGTCGGCACGGATGCCTTCGGCCAGCTCGTTACCCTTGGCGCGGTGCTCGCGAGCTTCACGCTCACGCTCGGTGCTCATACGCTCGAACACACTGCGGTTCACTTCCTTCGGCAGATCGATGGCCTTGACCCGGACATCGACCACTTCGATACCCAGCTCTTTTTCCGCCATCTTGTTCAGCGACGCAGTGATGTCAGCCATCAGCGCATCACGCTCACCCGACACCACTTCGTGCAGGGTGCGCTTGCCGAACTGGTCACGCAGACCGGATTCGAGACGACGGGACAAACGCTCGTCGGCGATCTGCTTCAGACCCGAAGTCGCGGTGTAGAAGCGCTCGGCATCTTTGACCCGCCACTTGGCGTAGGCATCGACCATCACGGCTTTCTTTTCCAGAGTCAGGAAGCGTTGCGTCGGTGCATCCAGCGTCAGCAGACGCGCGTCGAATTTGCGCACCTGGTTGACGTAAGGCACTTTCACATGCAGACCCGGCTGGACATCGGCCTGAACCACACGACCGAATTGCAGCAGCACCGCGCGCTCGGTCTGAGCGACGATGTAGAAGCAATTCCAGCCCACCAGTACCACAACGACGCCAACGATCAGGGCGATCAGCGATTTATTGCTCATCAGCGGGTCTCCCTTGTACGCGTCTGCGGCACGTCGGTGACATGCGGCGTGACGTCCGTGTTGTTGCTGGCGGCCGAACCGGTCACCGGTGCATTACCCGAACTGTTCTGGATCATCTTGTCCAACGGCAGGTAGAGCAGATTGCTCTGGCCGTTCTTGTTGCCGGTCACGAGGACCTTGCTGGTGTTGCTGAAGACTTCCTGCATGGTGTCCAGGTACAGACGCTCGCGTGTGACTTCAGGTGCCTTGCGATACTCGGCGACCAGTTTGGTAAAGCGATCGGCCTCACCCTTGGCGCGCGAGATGGTCTCGTCGCGATAACCGTTGGCATCTTCGATGATGCGCTGGGCCTGACCACGGGCTTCCGGCACCACGCCGTTGGCGTAGGTTTCGGCCTGGTTGCGCGAACGCTGCTCGTCTTCACGGGCGCGGATCACGTCATCGAAGGCTTCCTGTACTTCACGCGGTGCCGCTGCGCTCTGTACGTTGACCTGGGTGACGGTGATACCGGTGCGATAGGTATCGAGGAAACGTTGCAGACGCTCCTTGATTTCGCTGGCCATCAATTCACGACCTTCAGTCAGCACCTGGTCCATGGCGGTGGAACCGACCACGTGACGCAGCGCACTTTCAGTCGCGTGCTGCAGGCTGATTTCCGGCTGATCGACGTTCAGCACGAAGTCCTGCAGGTTGCTGATCTTGTACTGCACGGTCAGCGGCACTTCGACGATGTTCTCGTCTTCAGTCAGCATCTGGCCCTGCTTGGTGTACGCACGCTCACGCGTCACGTTCTCCATGTACTTCTTGTCGATCGGCGGGAAGTAGATGTTCAGGCCCGGGCCGACAGTCTCGTAGTACTTGCCGAAGCGCAGCACCACGGCTTGCTCCTGCTCGTCCACCACGTAGACCGCGCTGTACAGCCAGACAGCCGCCAGCACCACCAGGCCGATGCCGAGCAGACCGCCGAAGCCGCCACTGCTGCGCCCCGATCCGCCGCCGTCATCACCGCGTTTCTTACCACCACCGAACAACCCGTTCAGGCTTTCCTGCAGCTTTCGGAAGGCCTCGTCGAGATCCGGTGGTCCCTTGCGGTCGCCGTTATTGCGGCGCTTGCCACCCCAGGGATCCTGATTATTCGAGTTGCCACCCGGCTCATTCCAAGCCATAGCGCTCTCCATCTGATAAAGCAAAGACGCACCCACGGCGCGCCGACCAATGCTACAGAATGCCTGCCGTTGCGGCACAACCGCTTTGTCAGGCTTTTATTGCAAAGTGTGTTGCTCGATGAATTCCATCGGCTGCAATCCTTCGCGGCTTACCAATCGATTCAGCTCGATCCGGGGCAAACGAACGGCCAGCAGGCTGACACCTTCTTCATCGTATTCTTCTTTCTGCACCGCACCGAGTTCGAAGAACTGCGCACGCAGTCGAGCGAAGCGTTGCGGCAAGCGCAAGGTACCGACGAACAGATCACTGCCGAGCAACTCGGCGATGGCCTGTTCAAGCAACTCCAGACCGCTACCATCACGCGCCGAGAGCCAGACCCGTTGCGGCTTGCCATCGGCATCGCGCTGGATCTGCGGCTCGACGCCCTCAAGCAAATCGAGTTTGTTATAGACCTCGAGGATCGGCAAGTCCTGGGCACCAATCTCGCCCAGCACCACCATTACCTGCTCGATCTGCAACATGCGATCCGGTTCGGCCGCATCGATCACGTGCAGCAGCAGGTCGGAATTGCTCGACTCTTCGAGCGTAGACCGAAATGCCTCGACCAGCTTGTGCGGCAGGTGACGAATGAACCCCACGGTGTCGGCGAGGACAATCGGACCGAGGTCGTCAAGCTCCAGCCGGCGCAGGGTCGGGTCGAGTGTGGCGAACAGTTGATCGGCCGCGTACACCTCGGACTTCGTCACGTTGTTGAAGAGTGTCGATTTGCCGGCGTTGGTGTAGCCCACCAGCGAAACGGTGGGAATGTCCGCACGGGATCGGCCACGGCGCGACTGTTCGCGCTGACTGCGCACCTTCTCCAGCCGCCCCTTGATCTGGCGCAGGCGAACCCGCAGCAGACGGCGGTCGGTTTCCAGCTGGGTTTCACCCGGACCACGCATACCGATACCACCACCCTGACGCTCAAGGTGAGTCCAGCCGCGAACCAGCCGCGTGCTCATGTGGTCAAGCTGAGCCAGTTCGACCTGCAGCTTGCCCTCATGGGTACGGGCGCGTTGGGCAAAAATATCGAGAATCAGCCCGGTACGGTCGATCACGCGGCACTCGAAAACACGTTCGAGGTTGCGTTCCTGACTGGGCGTGAGGATGTGATTGAAAATCACCAGATCGGCTTCTTCAGCCTTAACCAGGTCGCGCAGTTCTTCGACCTTGCCGCTGCCGATCAGATATTTGGCGGTTGGCCGATGACGCGGCACGTTAAAAAACGCGACGGTCTCGGCGCCAGCCGAATTTGCCAACTCCTGAAACTCCTGCGGATCTTCGCGCGCCTCAGGGTCCTGTCCATCCAAGTGAACGAGGATGACTCGTTCACCACCACCGTGGCGCTCAAAGAACAAAGGAGACTCCTATCAGGCGTTACCCGGCGCTGCATCGGCATCGCCCTGTTCGTTTTCGGTTGCGCTAGGCAGACGAATTGGACGAACCGGCACGACGGTCGAGATAGCGTGTTTGTAGACCATCTGGCTTACGGTGTTTTTCAGCAGGATCACGAACTGGTCGAACGACTCGATCGTCCCTTGCAGCTTGATACCGTTGACCAGGTAGATGGAAACCCCGACTTTCTCTTTACGTAAAGTGTTCAGGTAAGGGTCTTGTAGCGAATGCCCTTTTGACATGTGCCGCACTCCTTTAAGGATTCAATAATGAAAAACAGGTGAATTCAGATGGCTTCGGCCGTCACACCCCCAAGGATAGACGGCAATTGCAAGGACTCAGCTCAATATGGAGATGGTCCCGAGGTATTTCAAGGCGCGTGGCAGATTGTCGCAATCAAGACTGTCCAGCCAGTGCAAATCGTCCCAGCTGCGCAGCCAGGTAAACTGGCGTTTGGCCAATTGGCGCGTGGCGATGATGCCCCGCTCCTGCATCTGGGCCAATGTCAGCTTGCCGTCCAGGTAATCCCAGACTTGGCGGTAGCCTACCGCACGTATAGACGGCAACCCCGAATGCAGGTCACTTCTCTTACGCAGGGCTACGACCTCGTCGATGAATCCCTGTTCCAACATATTTGTGAATCTTTGTTCAATTCGCTGGTGCAGAACCTGGCGATTCGCCGGAGCAATGGCCAGGTTCGCGACAGTATAGGGCAATTGTTGGCGTCCCGAAGCGGCTGCTTCAGTACTTTGCGCAGATTGTTGCTCGCGCAGGGCGGTCATGCTCTGCCCGCTGACTCGATATACTTCCAGCGCCCGACTCAAGCGCTGCGGGTCATTGGGATGAATGCGCGCCGCCGACACCGGATCAATTTGCGCCAACTGCTCGTGCAGCGCTTGCCAGCCGAGGCGTGCAGCTTCTGCCTCGATCTGCGCACGGACCTCGGGATCGGCCGCCGGCATGTCCGCCAGACCTTCGACCAGAGCCTTGTAATAGAGCATGGTGCCGCCGACCAGCAGCGGGATCTTTCCTCGCCCAGTGATCTCGGCCATGGCCTGCAACGCGTCGCGACGAAAATCGGCAGCGGAATACGCTTCAGCAGGATCGAGAATGTCGATCAGCCGGTGCGGATATTCGGCGAGCAGTTCTTTCGAAGGTTTGGCCGTGCCGATGTCCATGCCGCGGTAGACCAGCGCCGAATCGACACTGATCAATTCGCACGGCAGCACCTTGGTCAGCTCGATGGCCAGATCGGTCTTGCCCGCAGCGGTCGGGCCCATCAGGAAAATCGCTGGAGGAAGCTGGCTCATCAACGACCGCGCAGGAACAGTTTGTCCAGATCGTCCAGGCCCAACTGGGTCCAGGTCGGTCGGCCATGGTTGCATTGACCGCTGCGCTCGGTGTTTTCCATGTCGCGCAGCAGGCCGTTCATTTCCGGCAGGGCCAGACGCCGGTTGGCGCGGATCGCGCCGTGGCAGGCCATGGTGCCGAGCAGTTCGTTGAGGTGCGCCTGGATACGATCGCTGGTGCCGTATTCCATCAGATCAGAGAGCACGTCGCCGACCAGTCGATTGGCTTCGGCTTGCTTGAGCAAGGCGGGAATCTGCCGGATCGCCAGGGTTTCCGGCCCCAGCCGCTGCAATTCAAAACCAAGACGCTGAAACCACGCGGCGTGTTCTTCAGCACAATCGGCCTCGCGCTGACTCACGGCCAGCGACTCCGGCACCAGCAACGGCTGGCCACTGAGACCTTCGCTGGCCATGGCGATTTTCAGGCGCTCATACATGATTCGCTCGTGCGCGGCATGCATGTCCACCAGCACCAGGCCATGGGCGTTCTCGGACAAAATATAGATGCCCTTGAGCTGCGCCAGTGCATAGCCGAGCGGCGGGATATCTTCCTGACCGGTCGGCAGCGCACTGGCATTGGCTTCAGGCAGCGGCGCGAAGAACTCCTTGTAAGCAGCTTGCGCCTCGGCAGCGGGCACCACCGATTGCGGACGCGGCGTGTATTGATACTGATAAGCGCCGCCAGCGCTGGCGCCGGAAGTAGTGTTGAAAGCCGGCTGGGCCTGCGGCTGCTCCAGCAGCGCATTGGCGGCCAGACGCATCTCTCCCTGCGGGCCGAACTCGCCAGCCTCGATGCCACTCGGCCGAACAATCGCCGTGGTGACCGAGCCGGCCAGTTGATCTTCCGGACGCACATCGCCCAGCGCACGGTGCAGCGTGCCGTAAAGGAAATCATGGACCATGCGCCCGTCACGGAAACGCACTTCGTGTTTGGTCGGGTGCACGTTGACGTCTACCGCTGCCGGATCGACCTCGAAAAACAGCGCGAAGGTCGGGTGCCGGCCATTGAACAGCACATCGCGATAAGCCTGACGCACCGCGTGGGCGACCAGTTTGTCGCGCACTGCCCGACCGTTCACAAAGAAATACTGCAAGTCAGCCTGGCTACGGTTGAAGGTCGGCAAACCGACCCAGCCCCACAGATGCAAGCCATTGCGTTCGATCTCGATCGGCAACGCCTGCTCAAGAAAACCCGAACCGCAGATCGCCGCCACCCGCCTTGCGCGGGCTGCATCATCGTGGGCCTCGTGCAGGCTGAGGATGGTCTTGCCGTTGTGGCGCAGATGAAAAGCCACGTCGAAGCGCGCCAGCGCCAGACGCTTGATCACTTCTTGCAGGTGATCGAATTCGGTTTTTTCGGTCTTGAGGAATTTACGCCGCGCCGGGGTGTTGAAGAACAGGTCGCGGACTTCTACCGAAGTGCCGACCGGATGCGCCGCCGGCTGCACGCGCGGCGCCATGTCCCGGCCTTCAGTCTCGACCTGCCAGGCCTGGTCGGCATCGCGGGTACGCGAGGTCAGGGTCAGACGCGCCACGGAGCTGATCGACGCCAGCGCCTCGCCACGGAAACCCAGGCTCATCACCTGTTCGAGGTCTTCGAGATTGCGGATCTTGCTGGTGGCGTGACGGGCCAGGGCCAGCGGCAGGTCGTCGGCGGAGATGCCGCTGCCGTCGTCGCGCACGCGCAGCAACTTGACGCCGCCCTGTTCGACATCGACATCAATACGCCTGGCGCCGGAGTCGAGGCTGTTTTCCAGCAGCTCCTTGATCACCGAAGCCGGGCGCTCAACCACCTCTCCGGCGGCGATCTGGTTCGCCAGTCGTGGACTGAGAAGCTCGATGCGCGCCGTGTTCGATACCTGGCTCATTCTTTCGACGCCAGTTCGGTGCCGGGAATGGTCAGGTGCTGACCGACTTTCAACTCGTCACTTTTCAGGTTATTGGCAGCACGCAAGGTGGCCGGCGAAACCTGATAGCGCACGCCGATCATCGCCAGGGTTTCACCCGGGCCGACACGGTGGTCGCGCGGGCCTTGGGCAATCTTGCCGGAATCACGCAGCCAGGCGATGTAGGTGCCCGGTGGCGGATTCTGCTGGAAGAACTGGCGCACGCCGCTGCTGATCGAACGGGCCAGCGCTTGCTGGTGGCTCGATGCGGACAGTTTGTTCGCTTCGTTGGCGTTGGAGATAAAGCCGGTTTCGACCAGGATCGACGGGATGTCCGGCGACTTCAGCACCATGAAGCCGGCCTGTTCCACGCGCTGTTTGTGCAGTGGCGTGACCCGGCCAATGTTGGTCAGGACCTTCTGGCCGACGTTGAGGCTGGAGGTCAGCGACGCTGTCATCGACAGGTCGAGCAACACGCCCGCCAGCATACGATCCTTGTCGTCGAGGCTGACGTTGCCGGCACCGCCGATCAGGTCGGAACGGTTTTCACTGTCGGCCAGCCAACGGGCGGTCTCGGACGTAGCGCCACGATCAGAGAGGGCGAACACCGAAGCACCGAAAGCTGCTGCGGACGGCGCGGCGTCGGCGTGGATCGAGACGAACAGATCGGCGCCCTTCTTGCGTGCGATTTCGGTTCGCCCGCGCAATGGAATGAAGTAGTCGCCGGTACGGGTCAGCTCGGCGCGGAAGCCTTTCATGCCGTTGACCTGACGCTGCAACTCGCGAGCGATCTGCAGTACCACGTCTTTCTCACGCTGGCCGCGCGAACCGGACGCGCCCGGGTCTTCACCACCGTGGCCGGCGTCGATCACCACAATGATGTCGCGCTTGCCGGCCGGGGCTGGCGGCAACTTGATCGCCGGCTCAGTCGGGGTAACCGGCACTGCCGGCACAGTCGCCACCGACGGCGTCGGGGCCGGCGGCGGCGCGGCATCGGCCGGGTTGTCGAACAGATCGACCACCAGACGGTTGCCGTACTGCGCGTTCGGCGCCAGCGAGAAGCTTTTCGGGGTGACGGCTTTTTTCAGGTCGATGACCACGCGCAGGTCGGTCGGTGTGCGCTGAGCCGAGCGCATCGCAGTGATCGGCGTGTTCGCGGTCTGCACGTTCAACGGCGCGCCGAGGGTGGCGCCGTTTATGTCGATGACCAGCCGGTCCGGGGCTGTCAGGGTGAAAACGCTGTGCTGCACCGGGCCGCTGAGGTCAAAGACCAGTCGCGTGTTGTCCGGCGCCCGCCACAGGCGCACGCTGTTGACCTTTGAATCGGCCACAGCGTTGACGGTTACTGCCATCAACATCAGTCCAGCGGCAGCCACCAACGCGCGAAAGCGCATACCAAACCCCATCATTTAATTGGATTCCAATGCCAAAGCGGCACACCAGGCCTCGCCACGCGAGCCCTGGGCTAAAATTTTCAGCGAACGCCCGCTGTCTTGCGGGCCAATGGTAATGGTCAGGTCAGGCTTTGGCAAAAAGCCTGCACCTTTATCGGGCCACTCGATCAGGCACAGGGCATCGTCTTCGAAGTAGTCGCGGATGCCGAGAAACTCCAGTTCCTCGGGATCGACCAGGCGATAGAGGTCGAAGTGGAAGGCACGAATGTCACCGATCTCGTAGGGCTCGACCAATGTGAAGGTCGGACTTTTTACCGCGCCAACATGCCCCAAACCGCGAATGATGCCCCGCGACAGCGTGGTTTTGCCCATACCCAGATTGCCTTCGAGAAAAATCAGGCCATGGCCCTGGGTGACGCGGGCGATCCGTGCGCCAAAGTCGCTCATCGCCTGTTCATCGGCCAGGTACAGGGTTACTTCAGACACGGTGCTTGCTCCTCCAACAACTGACGAATGGCTGGAATCAGATCACTGGCCGCCAGCCCACGGCCGAATTTGCCTTGTTGCATACCCGCGTTGGCATGCAGCCAGACGGCCAGGCATGCCGCATCGAACGCGTCCATGCCTTGGGCCAGCAATGCGCCGGCCAGACCGGCCAGCACATCGCCGAGCCCGCCCGTGGCCATCGCCGGATGGCCCTGATGACAGAGGGCCAGACGCCCGTCTGGATGGGCGATCAGACTGCCGGCACCTTTCAGAACCACTACCGCTGAATACTTTTTGCTCAACGCCAGAGCAGCGGCCGGGCGATCGGCCTGCACCTCGGTGGTGCTGACGCCAAGCAAGCGCGCCGCTTCACCCGGATGCGGGGTGATCACGCAATCCTTGGGCAACTGGACAAAATCGCTGGCCAGCAGGTTCAACGCGTCAGCGTCCCACACCTGCGGCAGCGGCGCATTGGCGGCAGCCGACAACAGGGCACGGCCCCAACTGGCCTGACCGAGGCCCGGCCCGACCACCAATACCGAAACCTTTTCCAGCAGACCCATCAGTTGATTGGCTGACGAGGTGCCGAGCGCCATAGCCTCCGGCACCCGAGTCAGCGCCGCCGGCACATGCTCTGGGCGAGTCGCCAGCGAAACCATGCCCGCGCCGCCGCGCAAGGCCATTTCCGTGCTGAGCAGAATCGCTCCGCCGAACCCGTGATCGCCGCCGATCAGTAACACATGACCAAAGCGCCCCTTGTGCGAGGTCGGCGCGCGCGGCGCAAGTGCTGGAAGATTAGCGGCGCTCAGGCGTTGAGCGCAGACGGGAATGTCACTGAAAATTTCGTCGGTGGCTTGCAAGTCGTTGAACACCAGTTCGCCGATATGATCCGCCGCATCGCCGGTCAACAGCCCGACCTTCATACCAATGAATGTCACCGTGAGATCGGCGCGGACCGCGACACCCAGTTCACGCCCGGTATCGGCACATAGCCCGGAAGGAATATCGACCGCCGCTACCGGCAAACCGCAGGCGTTGATCGCCTTGATCGCCGATGCATAGGGCTCACGCACTTCGCCGCTCAGGCCTGTGCCGAGCAAGGCATCGAGGACGACACCGTGCAGCTCGCTTTGCGCCTGCCAGCCTTGCACCACAACACCTGCGGCCACCGATTCGACATGGGCCAGCGCGGCATCACCCTGCAAACGCTGCGGATCGCCGACGGCGAGAACGCGCACCATCCAACCGGCCCGCAGCGCCAGCCCGGCCACCAGATAACCGTCGCCAGCGTTGTTGCCGTGCCCGGCGAGCACCGTCAGTTCGTTCGCTGCCGGCCACTTGCGCACCAGTGCGCGCCACGTCGCGCGGGCGGCGCGTTGCATCAATTCGAAGCCCGGCGTGCCGGCGGCGATCAGCCGCGCGTCGAGTTCGCGCACCTGCGCGGCGCGGTACAGCGCGTCGGGTAATTCATCTTTCGTCTGCGGCATGCGTCTTCGGGCTCCGATGTCTGGCAGAATTATACGCACCTCAGCTCCGGTTTCTCTCGCCTCATGTCCGCCATCACCACAGACCTGCCCGCCCTCGCCCAATCGATCAAGGATTGGAGCCGCGAGCTGGGCTTCCAGCAAGTCGGCATCAGCGGTCTGGACCTGGCCGAACACGAGCAGCATCTACAGCGCTGGCTAGAGGCCGGCTATCACGGCGAAATGGACTACATGGGCGCCCATGGCAGCAAACGCTCGCACCCCGACGAGCTGGTGCCGGGCACGTTGCGCGTGGTTTCCCTGCGCATGGACTACTTGCCGGGCGATACCGAAATGGCCAAACGCCTGGCTGAACCGGAAAAGGCTTACGTGTCGCGTTATGCCTTGGGCCGCGATTACCACAAATTGATCCGTAAACGTGTTCAACAATTGGCCGACAGGATCCAGGCAGAGATCGGCCCGTTCGGTTTTCGTGCCTTTGTCGACAGCGCGCCGGTGCTGGAAAAAGCCATCGCCGAACAGGCCGGGCTGGGCTGGATCGGTAAAAACACCCTGGTCCTCAACCGCAAGGCCGGCAGTTATTTCTTCCTCAGCGAGCTGTTCGTCGATCTGCCGCTACCGGTGGACGAGCCGCATAGCAGCGAACATTGCGGGCGCTGCACCGCGTGTCTGGATATCTGCCCGACCAACGCTTTTGTCGGCCCGTACGTGCTGGACGCGCGACGCTGCATTTCCTACCTGACCATCGAACTGAAAACCGCGATTCCCGAAGAATTGCGGCCATTGATAGGCAATCGGGTGTTTGGCTGCGATGACTGCCAGATCGTCTGTCCGTGGAACCGTTTCGCCAAGCCTTCCGGGGAAAGCGATTTCAAGCCACGGCACAACCTCGACAATGCCGAACTGGCGGAGTTGTTTTTGTGGGATGAAGATAAGTTTTTGAGCAGCACCGAAGGTTCGCCGTTGCGGCGGGCGGGATATGAGCGCTGGTTGAGGAATCTGGCGGTGGGCCTGGGCAATGCGCCTTCAACGATTGTGGTGCTGGAAGCGTTGAAGGCGCGACGGGATTATCCTTCCGATCTGGTGCAGGAACACGTCGAGTGGGCGCTCAGGCAGCATGCCGAGCGTCAGGGCGCGTCGTTGTAGACAAACTTGGGCATTTCCCAATGAAAACGGATCGCCAGCAGGCGTAGCAAGAACCCACCGAACAGCGTGATCAGAATCGCCTGCTCGCCTGGCACGTTCAGGTACAGGCAAAGCATGTAGCACCACGCAGCGGCAAACGACACGCTGGCGTAAAGCTCACGACGAAAGATCAGCGGAATGTCGTTGCAGAAGATGTCACGAAGGATGCCGCCGAACACCCCGGTAATGACGCCGCTGACAGATGCCACCAGCATGCCGTGGCCCATCTCCAGAGCGGTCATGCAACCGATCAAGGTGAATGCCACCAGGCCCACCGCGTCGAGTACCAGAAACAACGAGCGCAGGTGGCGCATCCAGCGTGCGGTGAACACGGTAAACATTGCCGCCACCGACGTCAGCACCAGGTATTCCGGGTGCTTGACCCAAGTCAGCGGGTAGTGCCCGAGCAACACGTCGCGCACTGAACCGCCACCGAGCGCGGTGATGCAGGCGATCAGCACCACGCCAAACCAGTCCATGCCGCGTCGTCCGGCGGACAGCGCGCCAGTCATGGCTTCGGCGGTGATGGCGATCAGATAGAGCATCAGCAACATGATGGCAGTCCAGGCAGGAAGGCGCGCAGTCTAGCCATTTCGGTGCTGCACCAGAAGAGGGCGCCTCAGCAAACACAACTCCCTGCAGGCGCCGCCGAAGGCTGCGATCTTGTAGTTTTGCTTTTTCAGGTGCAAAACCAAGATCAAAAGATCGCAGCCTGCGGCAGCTCCTACACAGGGATCGCGTCAGAACTTGATGAAGTGCTTGCGGTAGTGCTGCAGCTCGGCGATCGATTCGCGGATGTCGTCCAGCGCCAGGTGGGTGCTGCCCTTCTTGAAGCTGTCGCGCACATCCGGAGCCCAGCGCGCGGCCAGCTCCTTGAGCGTGGAGACGTCGAGGTTGCGGTAGTGGAAGTAGCTTTCCAGCGCCTTCATGTGGGTATAAAGGAAGCGGCGGTCCTGGCAGATGCTGTTGCCGCAGATCGGCGATTTGCCCTTCGGCACCCACTTTTCCAGGAAGGCGATGGTCTCAGCTTCTGCCTCAGCCATGCTGATGCGGCTGTCGCGTACACGCTGGGTCAGGCCGGAATTGCCGTGGGTGCGGGTGTTCCACTCGTCCATGCGCGCGAGCACTTCGTCGCTGTGATGGATGGCGATCACCGGGCCTTCGGCCAATGTATTCAGCTCACTGTCGGTGACGATGGTGGCCATTTCGATGATGACGTCGTTGTCCGGGTCCAGACCGGTCATTTCCAGGTCGATCCAGATCAGGTTCTGCGGGTTTTGCATATTCGGGCTCCTAGGCAATGCTGCGCAGTTTAGCCTAGGCCGGTGGCCGGGCGTGCTAAACTCGCGGCCGTTTTACCTAATCGCTGCATTCTTCAGACGGAACACCCATGGCCAAACGCCAACTCAATCGTCGTCAAAACTGGCGCATCGAAAAGATCCAGGGCGAGCGCGCCGCACGCGCCGCCAAACGCGAGTCCTCGGCGGTCGAAGCCCTCGAGGGCGGCGACCTTGGCCCAGAGCAACACGGCCTGGTGATCGCCCACTTCGGCGTGCAGGTCGAAGTCGAAGCCGTTGACGGCGAACTCGCCGGTCAAGTGTTCCGCTGCCACTTGCGCGCCAACCTGCCAGCGCTGGTCACCGGCGACAAAGTCGTCTGGCGCGCCGGCAACCAGGGCATTGGCGTGATCGTCGCGCAACTGCCGCGCAGCACCGAGCTGTGCCGCCCCGACAGCCGTGGTCAGCTCAAGCCGGTTGCCGCCAACGTCGACATGATCGTCATCGTTTTCGCGCCGCTGCCCGAGCCTCACGCCAACCTGATCGACCGCTATCTCGTCGCCGCCGAACATGCCGGCATCCGCCCGCTTCTGCTGCTGAACAAATTCGACCTGATCGACGAGCAGAACGCCCCGGCATTGAATGCGTTGCTGGCGGTGTATCGCACGCTGGGTTATCCGGTGCTGGAAGTTTCGGCGCACCACGGCGACGGCATGGAACAGCTGCAAAAGCAGCTCGACGGGCGCATCAGCGTATTCGTTGGTCAGTCCGGCGTCGGCAAGTCGTCGCTGGTCAACAGCCTGCTGCCGGAAGTCGAAACCCGCGTCGGACCGTTGTCCGAGCTGTCCGGTCAGGGCACGCACACCACCACCACCGCGCGCCTGTTCCACTTCCCTGGCGGCGGCGAACTGATCGACTCCCCGGGCATCCGCGAATTCGGGCTGGGCCACGTCAGCCGCGCCGATGTCGAAGCCGGTTTCATCGAGTTCGACGACCTGCTCGGCACCTGCCGTTTCCGTGACTGCAAGCACGATCGCGAACCGGGTTGTGCGCTGCTCAAGGCACTCGAAGACGGACGCATCCAGCAGCAGCGGATGAACAGCTATCGCTCGATCATCGCCAGCCTGCCTGAAAACGGCTATTAAACAGTCACGCCGGCGGCCCTGCACTAAGGGCCGTTGGCTGTCGGACTGCATCTGACTCACGCCTCTCGCTGTTAAACATCAGTCTCTTCTGTAGGCTTTTGCGCACCTGCTCGCAGGACCTTTCTGTTTTGCCACGCAGACCTTGTAGGTCTGCGCCAGCGGCCTACATTCGCTTCCTCCTTCGCTTACCGCGATCTCAGAGGAATCCAATGCAAAGCTGTCATTCATTCATCAGCCATTCGTCTCGCTGCGCCCACTTGCGTTATCCCCACAGAATCGTCAGCGCGTTCAGCCTGCTCACGGTGGTGTAACCATGCGCAAGGCACTGTTCATCGGCATCAACGATTACACGCATATTGGCGGGCTCAGCGGCTGTTGCAACGACGCCATGGCCATGGCCTCGGTACTGAAAACCAACGCCAATGGCGACCCCAACTTCAAGAATCTGATACTGACGTCCGCCGAGGATTACCTGAGCCGGCAAAAACTCGAAGACCAGATCCGCGAGTTGTTTTCCGGCGACTGCAACGTCGCTCTGCTGTATTTCGCCGGTCATGGCGGTTTCGACGCCGACACTGACGAAGGCATGCTGATCCCGCAGGATTACCGCAACGCCAAGGACGGCATCCGCATCAGCGACATTCTCAACTGGGCGGACAAAGCCACGCGGATCAAAAACAAAATGATCATCCTCGACTGCTGCGAAAGCGGTTCGGCCGGCGAAGTGCGCGCCTTGCGCAGCGAGAGCAGCATGGTCAGCGAAGGCATGACCATCCTCACCGCCTGCAAAAAAGCCGAGCCGGCACTGGAGGGTGCGCAGCACGGCGTGTTCACCGGCCTGCTGCTGCAAGCGCTGCATGGCGGCGCGGCGAATATCCTCGGCAAAATCACCCCCGGCAGCCTGTACTCCTTCGTCGACAACGCGCTCGGCCCGTGGGAGCAGCGTCCGGTGTTCAAGACCAATGTGTCGCAGTTCATTTCCCTGCGCGAAGTCTCGCCGCTGATTCCCAAGGAGATCCTGCGCAAATTGCCGGACTGGTTCGCCGAAGCCGAATCGGTCTTCCCGCTCGACCCCAGCTACGAACCCACCGAAATGGCGTTCATACCGGAGCACGGCGAGATCTTCGCCCAATTGCAAAAGTGCAACCGCCACAGCCTGATCGAACCGGTCGACGCCGAGCACATGTACTACGCCGCCATTCACTCCACCGGCTGCCGCCTGACGGCACTCGGTGCCTATTACCGCGAACTCGCCCTCAAAGGACATTTCTGATGCCAGTCTTTATCAGCTACCGCCATGTGGATCGCACTCATGCGATCGCCATCAACACCCGTCTGACCCAAGCGAAGATCAGGACTTACCTCGACGTGCTGGATCCGGAATCGCAGACCACCGACGACATCACCGGGGTCATTACCCGCAACATCACCGAGTGCACGCATCTGCTGGCGGTGGTATCGGAGAAGACTGCACTGTCGTGGTGGGTGCCGTTCGAGATTGGCGAGGCGACGATCAGCAACCGGCGGATCTGTACGTTCAAGACCGGGCCGGCACAACTGCCGATCTATCTGGACAAGTGGCCGAAGCTGAGCACGGCCAGCGACCTGGATTTCTTTATCGATGCGTATCGGGATGAGGTGTCGAACAAGCGGTCGATGGCGCTGGATTCGATCAGCGAATCGGTGAAAGGGGCGTACAAGCGCGATGCAGAGATGTTTCATGAACAGCTTAAGAACCGGATTCGTCGCGGGTTCTAGAGTTTCGTTACTTTCGAAAAGCCCCTCACCCTAGCCCTCTCCCAGAGGGAGAGGGGACTGACCGAGGTGAATGTTCCAAGTACACCGACCTGAAATACCGAGTCGAACTCGAATTCGAAAAGCACACAAATCGGCTCCCTTTCCCCCTCGCCCCCCTTGGGGGAGAGGGCTGGGGTGAGGGGGGTTGTTCTTGGCAACGCACCAAATACAAAGCCGAAAATCAGCCCAAAAAAAACCGACATCACTGTCGGTTTCTTTTTAAATCACTGCTTCGGCGCTGGCGCTGCCCCACCCGGCTCAGCCGGCTTCGGCGCAGCGTCATCAAACAGATTCAAGCGTTCGCGCAACTCATGAGCCGGCACTGGCTGCTTGTCCGCCGGCAACGCATCCGGATCAACCGGGGCTGCCGGAGCAGCACCGTTCTGCCCCTGATCCGCCGGTTTCGCCGCCTCAGGGCCCTGCGCACCTTCAATCGCCGCCTGGGCTTTTTTGGTCAGCACGACAATGTCGATCCGGCGGTTAACCGGGTTGAACGGGTTTTCCCGGTCGAACAACGCCGACGAGGCATAACCGACCACCCGCGCCACCTGCGCGTCCGGATAGCTGCCGGCGACCAATGCGCGACGCGCGGCGTTGGCACGGTTGGCCGACAGCTCCCAGTTGCCGTAGTCGCCAGTGCCGATGTACGGCTTGGCGTCGGTGTGGCCGCTGATGCTGATCTTGTTTGGCACCGCTTTGATGGTGTCAGCCATGGCCAGCAGAATGTCTTCGAAGTACGGCTTCAGGCGTGCGGAACCTGAGTCGAACATCGGTCGGTTCTCGGCGTCCATGATCTGGATGCGCAAGCCGTTCGGCGTAATTTCGAAGAGGATCTGATCCTTGAACTTCTGCAGTTGCGGGTTCTCGTCGACCTTGTTCTGCAGTTCTTGCAGGAGCAGTTCGAGACGCTCCTTCTCGACCTGCTCGGCCATGCCTTCAACCTGATCGGTGTCGACCGTGACCTTGTCCGGCTGTGGCTGCGACTTCACTTCCGGGTTGAGGGTGTTTTCCGGCGCCAGGGTCGGCGTGCCACCCAAGTCGATGATGTACGGCGTGCCGCTTTCGGAGAAGCCGACCGGGTCCTTGAAATAACCGGCGATGGCGATCTTCTGTTCCGGCGTAGCAGTGGACAGCAGCCACAGCACCAGGAAGAACGCCATCATCGCCGTGGCAAAGTCGGCGAAGGCGATTTTCCACGCCCCGCCGTGGTGCCCGGCGGCAATGCGCTTGACGCGCTTGACGATGATCGGCTGATTATTTTCCATGACTTAGCGACCGCGAACCGCTTGTTCCAGCTCGGCGAAGCTTGGACGGTGCGCCGGGTACAGAACCTTGCGCCCGAACTCGACCGCCAGCGACGGCGGCATGCCGGACGCCGAAGCCACCAGCGAGGCCTTGATGGCTTCGTAGACGTTGAGCTCTTCCTTGGCATCGTGGGCCAGGGAATGCGCCAGCGGACCAAAGAAACCGTACGCCGCGAGAATACCGAAGAAGGTACCGACCAGTGCCGCACCCACGTGCAGACCGATCGACGCCTGGTCGCCCTCGCCCAGCGAGGCCATGGTCACCACGATACCGAGTACCGCCGCGACGATACCGAAACCGGGCATGCCGTCGGCGATGCCGTTGACTGCGTGGGATGGGTGCTCGAGGTCTTCCTTGAGGCTGTACAGTTCCATGTCGAACAGGCCTTCCAGTTCGTGCGGAGCCATGTTGCCGGAGGACATGATGCGCAGGTAATCGCAGACGAACGCGGTCATGCGTTCATCCTTGAGCACCGCCGGGTACTTGGCGAAGATCGGACTCGCGGCGGCATCTTCGATGTCGCCTTCGATGGCCATCATGCCTTCGCGGCGGCTCTTGTTGAGGATCTCGTAGATCAGCCCGAGCACTTCCAGGTAGAAGGTGTGGGTGAAGCGCGAACCGAACATGCTCAGGGATTTCTTGAGCACGTGCATCGTCATGTAACCGGGGTTGGCCTGGAGGAATGCACCGAGGGCCGCACCGCCGATGATCATCACCTCGAAGGGCTGGATCAGGGCGGCAATCTTGCCGTGGGAGAGCACGTATCCGCCGAGCACGCTCGCGAATACGACGATGATGCCGATAATTTTAGCCATAGGTAGAAGGTACTTGTTTAAGTCGGGTTCAAGGTCATATTCGGAAGTTAAAAAATCTCTTCTTCTACTTATCGGCAAAACTGCGCCAGACTATAGCCAGTTCAGGCGAAAAGCCAATTTAGCCCATGCCGGGCGCGTCTACAGTCAGTGAAGATCTCGTCCAGACATGGCTAATGAAACGAACGTCCCACACGCAAAACCGACCACCCTCGACGGCTGGGTCAAGCTGCTCGACAGCGTCCGCCTGCCCGTACCACAAGAGGCTCACGACAAAGTCTGCCGGGCGATCCGCGACAACCGCAGCTCGCTGCGTGACATCGCCGATCTGATGCAGGACAGCCCGGCGCTGGCCTTGAGCATCATCCGTGAGGCGAATCGTCACACCCACGGCACCATGGCCGCGCCAGCGGAAAATCTCGAGGTGGCGATCAATCGCCTGGGCCTGGCGCGCACCGAAGAACTGCTCGCGCGCCTGCCCGCCGAACCGCACCGGCAGATCCCCAAGGCTTTGCGCCAATTGCAGCTGATCAGCCAACACGCGACACAGCAGGCCAACGGTTTTTTTGCCAGTCGCCTGGCGCGGCTGTGGCAGGACATCCATTGGGGCAGTCTGCTGTTTTTGTCGCCGCTGTGGCCATTGGCACTGACCTATCCGCAGTTGCTTGAGGAGTGGGAACTGCGGGTGATCCACAAGGGCGAGTCGGCGCGGGTGGTCGAAAAGCAATTGTTCGGCGTGCGCCTGTTGGAGATTGCCGAGGCACTGGTCGAGGCCTGGCATCTGCCGATCTGGGTCGAGCAAGGCTACAAATTGCTGCTCGGCGAACAACGCGAACTGGTCAAAGTCCTGCGCATCGCCCGTGACAGCGAGCACCCGCTACGTCAGCAGAACCGCCTCGACGATGACCCGACGCTGCGGCGCTGGCTCAACCAACCGGCCAATACGGTGCTGCTCGCCAACGGCCTGGCGCTGTCGGCGCAACAGGCCTGGGACAGTCCGCACAGCAAGCGCTGGCAGTATCTGACCAGCCTGTATCTGCAGATTTCCATGGACGAAGTGCAGCAACAGCTGCACCAGCAAGCGGCGAACAGCGCGCGTCAGCATGCAATGCCTGATTTGTGGCACCCGGCGGTTTCGCTGATCTGGCCGTGGGGCACTCGTCGCTTGCCGGCCGGCATGCTCCCGGCCGCAGCGCCGAATGCGGATGACTTGGGCCAGTGGCGTCGGCAATGCGCCGAACTGCTAGCCGAACCCAGCCGCTTCACCAATGCCATGAGCCTGACCGTCGCCGCCCGCGAGGCACTGGTGGCGAGCGGCATGCGCCGGGTGATGATTCTGATGGCCGACCGCACACACACGACCCTGCGCGTGCACCAGACCGCCGGTTTGCCGAAGGATGCGGCGGCGCTGAGTTTTGTCGTCAGCCAGAGCAAGGTCCTGCAACGCCTGCTCGCTCAGCAGGCGCAGGTGCGGATCTCGCCGGAGAACAATGTGCAATTCTCTGCCTTGTTACCGGCGAGCCTGCGCACGCTGTTTCGCGGCGAGCATCTGTTCCTGCGTTCATTGGTCAACAACGGCCGGGTGATCATGATTGTCGTTGCCGATCAGGGCGGCGGGCCGTTCGCCGACATCACCGTACAAGCCTTCGGCAAAACCGCGCAGTGCATCGAAAAAGCCCTGCACAGCTTTAGCAGCCGCGGCCAATGAGCCTGCGCTACAATCCTCCCCTTTGTGCTCTGGAGACCTCACATGTCTGACTTCTCTGGCTTGCCGCTTGTCATCGAGCCGAGCGACCTGCTGCCGCGTCTGGAGTCGCCGGAACTGATTCTGGTGGACCTGACCAGCCCTGCCCGGTATGCCGAAGGTCACTTGCCCGGCGCACGTTTTGTCGACCCGAAACGCACCCAGCTCGGCCAGCCACCGGCGCCCGGGCTGATGCCGGCGAAGGCCGATCTGGAAGCGTTGTTTGGTGAGCTCGGTCATCGCAAAGATGCGGTCTACGTGGTGTATGACGATGAGGGCGGTGGCTGGGCCGGGCGCTTCATCTGGCTGCTCGATGTCATTGGCCACGACAAGTACCACTATATAGACGGTGGTCTGCCGGCCTGGCTGGCGGACGGTATGCCGATGTCGATCCAGGTACCACCCGTTGTCGGTGGCCCGGTCTCGCTGACCCTGCACGATGAACCGACCGCCACCCGCGAATACCTGCAAAGCCGTCTCGGCGCCGCCGATCTGGCGATCTGGGACGCGCGCGGGCCGCTGGAATATTCCGGCGAGAAAGTCCTCGCTGCCAAGGGTGGACACATCCCCGGCGCGGTCAATTTCGAATGGACCGCCGGCATGGACCAGACGCGTCAGTTGCGCATCCGCAGCGACATGCCGCAGATCCTCGAAAACCTCGGGATCACCAAGGACAAGGAAATCATTACCCACTGCCAGACCCATCACCGGTCGGGCTTCACTTATCTGGTGGCCAAATCCCTCGGTTATCCGCGGGTCAAGGGCTACGCCGGCTCCTGGGGCGAATGGGGCAACCACCCCGACACGCCTGTCGAGATTCAAGCTTCCAAGGACAACTAATGAAAGAGCGTCTGTTTATCCTCAGCCAATACTTGCTGCCGCATCACCTGCTGTCGCGCCTGGCCGGCTGCATCGCCGAATGCCGCGTGCGCTGGTTCAAGAATGCCTTCACCCAATGGTTCGCCAAGCGTTATCAAGTGGACATGTCGCAAGCGCTGGTCGAAGACCTCACTGCTTACGAGCACTTCAACGCATTCTTTACGCGTGCGTTGAAAGACGGCGCGCGTCCACTGGACGAAACCCCGGGCGCGATCCTCAGCCCGGCCGACGGTGCGGTCAGCCAGCTCGGCCCGATCGAGCACGGTCGCGTGTTCCAGGCCAAGGGCCACAGTTTCAGCGTGCTCGAATTGCTCGGCGGTGATGCGGCCAACGCAGCGCCGTTCATGGGCGGCGACTTCGCCACGATCTACCTGTCGCCGAAGGACTACCACCGCGTGCACATGCCGCTGGCCGGCACCCTGCGCGAAATGGTCTACATCCCGGGCCGCATTTTCTCGGTGAACCAGACTACTGCCGAAAACGTCCCGGAGCTGTTCGCCCGCAACGAGCGCGTGGCGTGCATTTTCGACACCGAACGCGGGCCGATGGCCGTGGTGCTGGTTGGCGCGATGATTGTCGCTTCGATCGAGACCGTGTGGGCCGGTCTGGTCACACCACCGAAGCGCGAGCTGAAAACCTTCCGCTACGACGAAGCCGCACGCGCACCGATTCATCTGGAAAAAGGCGCAGAACTGGGGCGCTTCAAGCTCGGTTCGACGGCAATCGTGCTGTTTGGTCCGGATCAGGTGAAGTGGGCCGAAGAACTGGTGGCCGGCTCGCCAGTGCAGATGGGCCAGGGTCTGGCGCTGCCGAAAGCGTGACCCTGTTCGCGGAAGCAGCCGACGCTGCTTCCGCAAACTGCGGCATTTGCTGCTATGGTTTTGGTCATGAGCCAGACCAACTTTTCTCCCAAGCTGCGCGCTCCGATTCCCACGCAAACGCGTCTCTCGTTCTGCGACGCCAGCCCGCGTGATCTCAAGCGCTGGATCGCCGGCCTGCCCAAGGCCAACATCGGCGAAACCGCCCGCCTGCTCTATCAAGGCCTCGGCGAACTGAACCTGTTGCTCACTCCCAGCGACAATCGCCTGCAACTCCTGGAACTGCTGCGGCCCGAGGTGTATTTCGTCTGCCAGCATCTGGAACGGCACTTTCTCCATCAGGCGATCATGCTCGACGAGCGCTCGCGCAAGGTCAGCAACCTGTGTCAGGCGCTGCAAGGTCAGTTGGCCATCGGCTATAAACAGATCGTTCTGCGCATACTGCCCAAATACAGCAAGGACCGCGCGACGTTGGTCAGCACCGCATTGCAACGCGCGGCGCATGCCCTCAAGGCGCAACTGGTGCGCGCCACGCAGTTGTACAGTTCTCCGCCGGAACATGTGTGGTTCGAATTGCACCAGCTGTATCGCAGCGCGGCGCAATTTCAGCTGCAACAACGGCGGCTGCGCGATGATCTGGCCTTTTTGACCAGCGAACTGAGCGTCGAACAGACCTACATCGCCGCGCTGCTATTGGGCTGTGCCCGTTGCAATCAATTGCGCCAGAGCCAGATTGCCCGGCTGGCCGAGGTGATCGAGCCGTGGAGCGCCCTGCTCAAACTGCATCCCGGCAGCGCCGACGACAGTTTGTTCGCCATCAGCCCGGAACTCGATGTCGGCCCGCGCTACCGCAAGATGTTTCGCAGCGAACAACAGAACGGGCTGCTGGGCTTCGATCCGCAACTGCTGGTCAAACAGCTCGAAACGCACCTGCTGCACCAGTCCACCTCGACCCCGTTACCCGTTTCCGCAGGCCTCAGCGTCGACACCCTGCAACATCTGCACGCTACCTGGGGCCAAGCGGCCGAACGCAGCTTTCAACGCATCGCCGGCCAGGGCACGCTGACCGTGTGCGTTGGCATGAGCGCCCTGCACTTCTACCTCGGCGGCGAGCGCACCTTCAGCGAGTTGCTCAAACATCCCGGTGCCCGCGCGGCAAACTTCAGCAGCGTGGTGGTTAAGGGCGAAAAGGACAGCTGGAGTCAGGCGTTCGACGCTGCCCCGCAAAGTAACGATGAGCTGTTGCCGTACGAGGAAATCCAGTACGACCAGTTGAGCGAAGAAGAAGGCCCCGGGAACGCGCCGAATTATCCGACTTACGCCTTGCCGGTGATCAACCATAGCCCCGGCGGCTATTGCCTGGCCTGGCCGAGCGAAGTGCCGGCCGAATTGCAGGCCGGGGAAATGCTCGGCATTCAGGACAGCGAGGGCAAAGGCTGGAGCATTGCGGTGATTCGCTGGATCCGCCAGGTGCGCGGCAGCGGCACGCAGATAGGCATTGAACTGGTCGCGCCACACGCGCAGCCGTGCGGCTTGCAACTGGTGCGAACGAAAGACGATCACAGCCAGTATTTGCGCGGCTTATTACTGCCGGAAATCAGTGCGATCGATTTGCCAGCGACCGTACTTGCGCCGCGCCTGCCCTTTCAGGAAGGCAACAAGGTGTTGATCAACACCCAGGGCGAAGAACACCGCGCCGGGCTGGATCGGCGGGTGGCGAGTACGCACAGCTTCAACCAGTTCGCCTATCGCTCGCTGGATCCTGCGCAGAATGGCGGGGGTGAGGAAGATTTTGATTCGTTGTGGAATTCGCTCTAGACCGAGGCGCGGCCTTCGCGAGCAGGCTCGCTCCCACACTGGAATGAGGTTTCCCGTGGGAGCGAGCCTGCTCGCGAAGAGGCCAGATCAGCTTATGGAGATCTCAGAGCTGCCCGTCGCGATCGCGGAAGCCCAGCAGATACAACACGCCATCCAGCCCCAGCGTTGAAATCGCCTGCTTCGCCGACTGCTTGACCAGCGGTTTGGCGCGGAACGCCACGCCCAGCCCGGCAATCGCCAGCATCGGCAAGTCGTTGGCGCCATCGCCGACGGCAATGGTCTGCTCCAGACGCAGACCTTCCTTGTGCGCCAGTTCCTTGAGCAAGTCAGCCTTGCGCTGCGCATCGACAATCGGCTCGATCGCCACGCCGGTGCACTTGCCGTCGACCACTTCCAGCTCGTTGGCAAACACGTAGTCGATGCCAAGCCTGGCTTGCAGCTGCTTGGCGAAATAAGTGAAGCCGCCGGACAGGATGGCGGTTTTGTAGCCGAGGCGTTTGAGTTCGGCGAAGAGGGTTTCGGCGCCTTCGGTCAGGCGCAGCGAGGCGCCGATCGAGTCGAGCACGCTGACGTCGAGGCCCTTGAGCAGCGCCAGACGCTCCTTGAAGCTGGCGCGGAAATCCAGTTCGCCGGCCATGGCGCGCTCGGTGATTTCCGAAACACGATCACCCACACCGGCCGCCTTGGCCAGCTCATCGATGACTTCCGCTTCGATCAGCGTCGAGTCCATGTCGAACACGGCCAGTCGCCGGTTGCGACGGAACAGCGAATCTTCCTGGAAGGCGATATCGACGTTCAATTCCTGGGCAACGCTGAGGAATTCGGCGCGCAAGGCCTGCGGATCGGCCGCTTCACCGCGCACGGAAAACTCGATGCAACCCTTGCCCTTGTCGGCCGGTGTGTCCAGCGGCATGCGCCCCGACAGACGGTCGATATGGTCGATGTTCAAGCCATATTTGGCGGTGATCGCGCTGACCGCCTGCAATTGGCCGGCGGTGACTTTGCGCGTCAGCAGGGTAACGATATGGCGCTTCTTGCCCTGATTGCCCACCCACTGCTGGTAATCCTCTTCGGATACCGGGGTGAAGCGCACTTGCTGATCCAGTTCGTAGCCCTTGAACAGGATGTCCTTGAGCACTGACTTGCCCTGTTCGGAATCGGGAATTTCAACCAGGATGCCGAACGACAGGGTGTCGTGGATCACCGCCTGACCGATGTCGAGAATGTTCACACCACCTTGTGCCAGAACACCGGTGATGGCCGCCGTCAGACCCGGACGGTCGACTCCCGTGATGTTAATCAGGACGATTTCGCGCAACGCGCACCCCCGCAACTGGAAAAAAACCGCATTCTACCCACTTTCAGTGACCATCGGGCACCGCGAGCGCTTTGCCGGTCTGGGGCCTGTCGCTATACTGCGCGTCAACTTCACGGACAAAGAGCCGAGCTCAAGTGAACCGGCCCACGCCAGTCAAAACCGATAACTTCTTCCTGCTGATCTTCCGTGCACTGCGCCATCGCCGTGTACCGATTGCATTGCGCATTGCCAGCCACAACGTGATCCTGGTCGCTCTGGCCCTGGTGATCTATGCCGGGGTGATGGGGCTGCAATTCAAGCAGGCCATGCACGAGCAGGCCGATGCGCTGGGCGAAAGCCTGACCACGCAGACCGCCACCTCCGCCACCGAGCTGCTGGTGTCCAACGACATCCTCAGCCTCAACGTGCTGCTCAACAATCTGACCAAGAACAAACTGGTCGCCCACGCGGCAATCTACAGTGTGGACAACCGCATCCTCGCCGAGTCCGGTCAGCGTCCCAAGCACAGCCTGCTGGGCGAAGCCGAGGGCATGTATGAGAGCAAGATCACTTTCCAGGACGTGACTGCCGGGCAACTGCGCATCAGCCTGGACATGGATCAGTTCCAGCAGCCAATGACCATCAGCCTGCAAAGCATGGGCATTCTGAGTGCGATTCTGCTGGCACTGTCGCTGGCTCTGAGCCTGCGCATGGGCCGTTATCTGTCGACGCCCTTGCTGCAATTGCGCGTGTGGCTGCGCCGCATCGACGCGCATACACCGGGCATCGATCGCCAGGATGAAATCGGCGATCTGGCGCGCCAGCTGCACGCCAGCTACGCCCCGGAACCGGAGCCTGAACCTGAACCCGAGCCGGAATTCGCCGAGGAAGAAGACGAGCCGGAATTCGAGGTGCGTAACCTGCGTGATCCGAGCTTCGACGAAAGCCGCCCGCTGGCCGCGAAGAAACCGGCGCCGCGTCACCTGGTCAGCACCGTCGAAGACGATGATGACGATGACGCCTTCGCCGACCTGCGCGACGAATCGCTGAACGGCGCCGTCCAACCGCTCACGCGCAAACCGAGCCCTGACGTTCCGCAGCATACCGCCGTACTGGCCGTGCAATTGGGTTCGCAGGAACAATTGCGCCGCTTGCCTCGCGCACGTCTGGAAGAATTGCAGGAACGCTATCGCGACTGCCTTGAGCAGGCTGCTTCGCTGTATCAGGGCGAAATCGAAACCCTCAACGATGGCAGCACGCTGTTGCTGTTCCACACCGAAGATTGCGGCGACGATTACCTGACCAATGCCATCTGCTGCGGCGAACTGCTGCGTGCTCTGGGTCATCAGTTGCAGATCGAGGTCGCAGACAGCGGCATCACCCTGCAATTGCAGTTGGGCCTGACCTTGGGCGATGAGTTGTTCGGTCTGAGTCAGATTGATCTGCTGCTGACCGATTCGGCCCAGGATGCACTGGCCTTGTCGCAACACAGCCGCAATCTGCTGCTGGTTGAACGCAAGATCAGCGATGACGCGTTGATCCGCCAGCGTGCGCGGATCCGGCCGATCGCCAGCCCTGAGGGCGCTTGCTGTGTGGAGCGGTTGATGGAGCCTTATCCGTCGATGCTGGAACGGCAACTGGCGCGGATGCATGAGCGCCGGGCGTAAGGCTTAGGCCCGATACGCAAAAGCCCCCAGATGAGTGATTGTCTGCGGGCTTTTTTGTGCGCGGTGTTATTGGAATCGTGCGCACCCCTGAAAAGCCCCTCACCCTAGCCCTCTCCCGGAGGGAGAGGGGACCGACCGAGGTGTCTGGCGCCATATGTCGACCTGACAGATCTTGGCGATTATGGATTCACCTCCGCGCGTTCACGTCGGTGTAGCTATCGAATATCCCCCAATCGGTCCCCTCTCCCTCCGGGAGAGGGTTAGGGTGAGGGGCTTTGGATCTTCCACCCCACCTCCAGACACAACAAAGCCCGCACAAGGCGGGCTCTGTTCTGACGCGTTCCAGCCTCAGAAGCGAAACACTTCCATATCGGTACGAATCGGCGAGGCCATCGGAATCTTCGGCTGCTTCTCGGCATCCGCCGCTGGCGCTGCGGGTTTCGGCGCGGCCTTGCGCGGTGCCTCGGCCACTGGCGGCTGGTTGGCCAGTGGCTTGAGCGCCACCGACAGCTGCTCGGCCAGACGCTGCAACAGAACCCCTTGTGCCTGCACCTGGGACGCGGTGCTGCCGGCGTGCGTTTCCTGCAGGTGAATGATGCGATTATCACGCACCTTGCCGCGACGATCGATCAAACGCCACTGCGCATCGAGAATCGCCGGCTGTTTTGCCCCGGAATCCAGACGGGTGATGGTCAGCAGAACCTGCACATCCGGCGTGAATCCGGCAGTAGCAGGCGCCAGCACCACACGCTGGCTGTCCAGGTGACCGGCGACCTGACGCATCAGCAACTGATCGATATCCGACGAAAGGCTGCCAGCCCAACGACCGTCGGTCGCTGCTTGCAGGCTACCGTCGGGTTGACGTTGCAGCAGGGTTTCGCGTTGCAGGTAATCGGCAACAACTACCGGCCCCAGCAAAACCGCCATGCCTGCGCTTTGCGCAGGCTGAACCGGACTTCCGCTGTCCAGTTGGTACAGCGACACCGGCTGGTGAACGCTGCAACCCGCCAGGCCAAGAACGCCGGCGAGCAACAAAATAAGGGGGCGTAGAGCAGTCATCATCCCGTCCAGGTGGCCGCCACAAGGCTGACCACAGTGAAAATACTCAATAAATATGAAGAACGCTCGGCCACGCCGGCGCTTGAAAGGCCATATCATCCGTGAATATGCGTTCCGACTCCAGCGCCAAAGCGTCGATCTACGCGTTTAATCGCAGATCGAACGCTCTAGGAAGGCGTTCTCGCCTAATTGAGGTTTTCGACGAGCAGCGCATCCACCCTCTGGAAGCCCCGCGGAAGTTTGTTTCCGCGCCGTCCACGCTCACCTTTGTAGTGCTCGAGGTCGTCGGCTTTCAGTGACAGGGTCCGTTTGCCAGCCTGCAACACCAGGGTGGCGCCTTCCGGCAGGACGGCGATGTCCGTGACATATTCTTCGCGACTGGCCACGCGTTCACCGGAGATACCGATGATCTTGTTGCCTTTGCCCTTACCCAATTGTGGCAGATCGCTGATTTTGAAGATCAGCAGGCGACCTTCGGTCGTGACCGAGGCCAGCCAGTTCTGCTCACGATCGGCCACAGGGCGCGGCGCGATGACCTTGGCGTTGTTCGGCAAGCTCAACAGCGCCTTGCCAGCCTTGTTCTTCGCTTGCAGGTCTTCGCCTTTGACCACGAAGCCATAACCGGCATCGGAGGCAATCACGTACAGCGCATCGTCTTCAGGCATCAGCACGCATTCGAACGAGGCGCCCGGTGGCGGCGTCAGACGGCCGGTCAACGGTTCGCCCTGACCACGGGCCGACGGCAAGGTATGCGCAGCAACCGAATAGCTGCGGCCGGTGGAGTCGATGAACACGGCAAACTGGTTGGAGCGCCCCGCCGCCGAGGTCTTGAAGCCATCGCCGGCCTTGTATGACAGACCGGTGGCGTCGATGTCATGGCCCTTGGCCGAACGCACCCAGCCTTTTTCCGACAGCACGACGGTGACTTTTTCGTTCGGCAGCAGATCGTGTTCGGTCAGCGCCTTGGCTTCGGCGCGCTCGACGATTGGCGAACGGCGGTCGTCGCCGTAGGTTTCGGCGTCTTTGAGCAGCTCGGTGCGCACCAGTTTCTTCAGCTTCGCTTCGCTGCCCAGCAGGGCTTGCAGCTTGGCTTGTTCCTTGAGCAGTTCGTCCTGCTCGTCGCGCAGCTTCATCTCTTCCAGTCGCGCCAACTGACGCAAGCGGGTGTCGAGGATGTAGTCGGCCTGAATCTCGCTGAGGGCGAAACGCTCGATCAGCTTGGCTTTCGGGTGTTCCTCGGTACGGATGATGTGAATCACTTCATCCAGGTTGAGGTAGGCGATCAGCAAACCGTCCAACAGGTGCAGGCGCCGTTCGACCTTGTCGAGGCGGAATTGCAGGCGGCGACGCACGGTCAGCACGCGGAATTCCAGCCATTCGACCAGCAGCGCACGCAGGTTTTTCAGCTGCGGTTTGCCGTCCAGACCGATGATGTTGACGTTGACCCGGTAGGTCGACTCCAGCTCGGTGCTGGCGAACAGGTGCTGCATCAGCGCTTCGTGATCGACGCGGCTGTTGACCGGAATGATTACGATGCGGCAGGGGTTTTCGTGGTCGGATTCGTCACGCAGATCGGCGATCTGCGGCGCTTTCGACGGTTTGGCCTGCATCAGCGCGGCAATCTGCTCCAGCACTTTGGCGCCGGAGACCTGATGCGGCAGCGCGGTAACGATGATGTCGCCGTCCTCGACGTGGTACACGGCGCGCATGCGCACCGAGCCTTTGCCGGTTTCGTACATCTTCAGTAGGTCGGCACGCGGCGTGATGATTTCCGCTTCGGTCGGATAGTCCGGACCCTGAATGTGTTCGCAGAGCTGCTCGACCGTGGCTTTCGGCTCATCCAGCAAACGCACGCAGGCGGTGGCGACTTCGCGCAGGTTGTGCGGCGGCACGTCGGTGGCCATGCCCACGGCAATACCCGTGGTGCCGTTGAGCAGAATGTTCGGCAGGCGCGCCGGTAATACCAGCGGCTCCTGCAGGGTGCCGTCGAAGTTCGGCCCCCAGTCAGCGGTGCCCTGGCCCAGCTCGCTGAGCAGCACTTCGGAATAGCGCGACAACCGCGCTTCGGTGTAACGCATGGCGGCGAAGGACTTGGGATCATCCGGCGCACCCCAGTTGCCCTGGCCGTCGACCAGCGTGTAGCGATAGCTGAACGGCTGCGCCATCAGCACCATCGCTTCGTAGCACGCCGAATCGCCGTGGGGATGGAACTTGCCGAGCACGTCGCCGACGGTACGCGCCGATTTCTTGTGCTTGGAATCGGCGTCCAGCCCCAGTTCGCTCATGGCGTAGACAATACGCCGCTGCACCGGCTTCAGGCCGTCGCCGATATGCGGCAAGGCGCGGTCCATGATCACGTACATGGAGTAGTTGAGGTAGGCATTTTCGGTGAAGTCAGCCAGCGATCGGCGTTCTACACCGTCCAGGCTGAGATCAAGGGAGTCGCTCATGCGGGCCTCATCGGTTCGTTGTCTGGCGCAGCAGCATGGTGCCACCGCGCTGGGTAAATTCAAGTTTGTTCAGAGCGCTCATGCCGAGCAGCACCTGATCGCCATGCAGCCCCGGCGCCACCAGTGCGCGGACATCCCGCAGCACGATGTCGCCCAATTGCAGGCGGGCAATCTTCGTTCGATAGCCCTGGCTCAGGCCGTTGGCCGTGCTCAGGGTCACGCCGAAACCTTCTTGCAGCTTCAAACGCTTGGCCAGATCCGCCGGGATCGCCACATCGGTCGCGCCGGTGTCGAGCATGAACTCGACCGGTTCGCCGTTGATCTGGCCGCTGGCGACAAAATGCCCTTGGGCATTGCTCGCCAGTTTCACTTCGATAAAACCTTCGCCCTGCTCCGACGTGACCACGATATTCGGGTTCTGCTGGCGCTGTTCCCACTGACCGAAAAACCGCGTCGCGAGAAACAGCGCCGCGCACCAGGCGAGGATCATCAACACCCGACCGGCACGCTTGCCCGGCGGTTGCTGGCTCATGGCCTGGCACTCCAGCCACCGTCCGGCGCGGCAAAGCGCCAGACCACCGGGCGGACTTCGCCATCAGCACGCGGGCCAAAATTGTTGTCGACGCCGATCCACGCACCTTCGGCATCAATGATCAGCGCTTCCTCCAGTCCGTAGTTCTGCGAGTAGCGACGTTGTTCCTGCAACAGTTCGCCGGCATACGACCAGCATTGCTCGACTTTGGCCGTCTGTGCATCGCGACGGCAGATCTCGAAAGCGTTGCGTTCAAGGGTAAACAGCTTGCCGTTAAACAACGAAATGTCGGAAAAGTCGCGATGAACCGCTTTCGCTTTCGGAAACTGTGGCGGCTGCATCTCCTTGCCGCCCTCACTGAGCAGCACACAGCGACCGTCACAATCCCACACCGTCTGCTGGCGCTTGATCAGCAGCAAACCGCGCTTTTGCCGTTCGGCGGCCAGCCATATCTGATCACCGGCCGGGTTGATCGCCAGGCCTTCGAAGATCGAATTGAACTTCAGCAGCAGGCCGCTCGCCCGCGCTTCGCGAACCAGCAGCGGCGAGATTTTCAGCCAGTTCGCCGGGCCACTGACCGGCACCTGCAACACCGCCGCATGGGCCTCACTGACGATGTAGCGATTGCCTACGCTGTCGCAACTGATGCCCTCAAAATCCAGATCGCCACCGCGAATGAACGATGCAGCCCAGGTGCGCGAACTCAAACCCCACGGCAAGCCGCTCTCCGGCACGGGCGGCACGTCGATGTGCACGGTTTGCGCCTGCCAGACCGGATCACGGGTATCGAGCCGATAGATCTGCTCGTCATCGCGATCGGAAACCGTCCACAGCTCATTGCCGCACATGGCCAGACCCGACAGGTTACCGCCGCGCATGCCTTCGACCGGGTGTTCGGAAAGCAGCCGCAATTGTTGCAGCGGCTCGGCCGACACGCTCAGCGCACTCAGCAGCAACGCACCCGCCAAGGCCCAGCCAAACTGCATCAGGCCAGCACCTCGGCGAGGTTGCCTTTGGATTCCAGCCAGGATTTGCGGTCACCGGCGCGTTTCTTCGCCAGCAGCATGTCCATCATTTCCGAGGTTTCGGCGAAGTCTTCGCCCAGCGTCAACTGCACCAGACGCCGAGTGTTCGGGTCCATGGTGGTTTCACGCAGTTGCGGCGGATTCATTTCGCCCAGACCCTTGAATCGGGTGACCTGCGGCTTGCCGCGTTTCTTCTCGGCCACCAGGCGATCGAGAATACCGTCGCGCTCGGCCTCGTCGAGGGCGTAGTAAATCTCTTTGCCGAGGTCGATACGGTAAAGCGGCGGCATCGCCACATAGACGTGACCGGCATCCACCAACGGGCGGAAATGCTGGACGAACAGCGCACACAACAAAGTGGCGATGTGCAGACCGTCGGAGTCGGCGTCGGCGAGGATGCAGATCTTGCCGTAGCGCAGCTGGCTCATGTCCGCCGCGCCCGGATCGACGCCGATGGCCACGGCGATGTTGTGCACTTCCTGGCTGGCGAGCACTTCGCTGCCGTCGACTTCCCAGGTGTTGAGGATCTTGCCGCGCAACGGCAGGATCGCCTGGAACTCCTTGTCCCGCGCTTGCTTGGCCGAACCGCCGGCGGAGTCACCCTCGACCAGGAACAGCTCGGAACGCATCGGGTCCTGCCCGGCGCAGTCAGCCAGTTTGCCCGGCAATGCCGGGCCTTGAGTGACGCGTTTGCGCTCGACTTTCTTGCTCGCCTTGAGGCGACGACCGGCGTTATTGATCGCCAGTTCGGCCAGGGCCAGACCGGTTTCCGGGTTGGCGTTGAGCCACAGGCTGAACGCATCCTTGACCACACCGGAAACGAACGCCGCCGCTTCACGGGAAGACAGACGCTCTTTGGTCTGGCCGGAGAATTGCGGTTCCTGCATCTTCATCGACAAGACGAAAGCGATGCGCTCCCAGACGTCTTCCGGCGCGAGTTTCACGCCGCGCGGCAGCAGGCTGCGGAATTCGCAGAACTCGCGCATCGCATCGAGCAGGCCCTGACGCAGACCGTTGACGTGCGTGCCGCCCTGCGCAGTCGGGATCAGGTTGACGTAGCTTTCCTGTACCGCGTCGCCGCCTTCCGGCAGCCACAACAGTGCCCAATCGACCGCTTCTTTATTACCGGCGAAAGCGCCGCAGAACGGCTCGTTCGGCAGACGTTCGAATTCGCTGACCGCATCAACCAGATAAGAACGCAGGCCGTCTTCGTAATGCCACTCGACTTTCTCGCCGGTGCCTTTGTCCTCGAAGCTGACCAGCAGCCCCGGGCACAACACAGCCTTGGCCTTGAGCACGTGCTTGAGGCGGCTGATGGAAAATTTCGGTGAGTCGAAGTATTTCGGGTCCGGCGCGAAGTACACGCTGGTGCCGGTGTTGCGCTTGCCGACGGTGCCGACGATTTCCAGCTCGGAGGCCTTGAAGCCGTCCTTGAAGGTCATCTGGTATTCGTTGCCGTCACGTTTGACGCGAACGCGCACTTCGGTGGACAGCGCGTTGACCACGGAAATACCCACGCCGTGCAGACCGCCGGAGAACTGGTAGTTCTTGTTGGAAAACTTGCCGCCCGCGTGCAGCTTGGTGAGGATCAGCTCGACGCCGGACACACCCTCTTCCGGGTGAATGTCGACCGGCATGCCACGGCCGTCGTCGCTGACTTCCAGCGAATGGTCGGCGTGCAGGATGACCTGCACCGATTTGGCGTGGCCGGCCAGGGCTTCGTCGACGCTGTTGTCGATGACTTCCTGGGCGAGGTGGTTCGGCCGACTGGTGTCGGTGTACATGCCGGGGCGTTTGCGCACCGGGTCGAGGCCCGAGAGGACTTCGATGGCGTCGGCGTTATAAGAACTAGCGCTGGGAGTGGCCATAAGGTCTCGTCGTCAGTCATTCATGAAAGAGGGGCAAGACTTCACAGCGTGGTGAAATCGATTGCCTGATACATATCGGCAGCCATGCCGGCAAAACTCAGCAACGCCGGTAATTGCCCGGCAAAGCCCTGAAAACTGTGGTCGCCGCCAGCCTGGATGCGCAAGGCACAGGCGCGGTAATACTGTTGGGCGAGGCGATAATCCAGCGTTTCGTCGCCGGTTTGCAACCAGACCTGATAACGCTGCGGATCCTGCGGTGGTGGCACTTCCAGTTCGGCCAGCGCCGTGACGTGGTCGTGGGTCAATTCCCAGGTTTCATCGGTGTAGAGGTTCTTCTGCGTGCCCAGATAACCATCGAACATCCGGTGCGGGCTGACCGCCGGATTGACCAGAAGGGCTTTCAGGCCATGGCGCTCGGCCAGGTGAGTCGCATAGTAGCCGCCGAGCGAACTTCCCACCAGCAGCGGCCGGCCCAGCTCGGCGATTGCCTGCTCGAGCTGACCGATGGCTTCACGCGGATGGTGATGCAGCGCCGGCACGCGCAATTGCTCGCTCAAACCCAGCCGCTCCATGACCGCGACCAGCTGACAGGCCTTCTTCGAGGCCGGCGCGCTGTTGAAACCGTGGATATAGAGGATCGAACCGGACATTTGAGCTCCCTGGCTGTCGGCGAAAGATAGCGGAGTTTACAGTGAGAAGAGCCGGATTGGGGGTGGGCTCGATAAATTGGTGTAACAGCAAGAGCAGCCCTCACCCTAGCCCTCTCCCGGAGGGAGAGGGAACCGATTGGGGGATATTCGAGAGCTACACCGACCTGACGTTTTGCTGCGAATCCATAATCGATATCGCTGTTTCAGGTCGATGCACAGCCAAAGACACCGCGGTCGGCCCCCTCTCTCCCGGAGGGAGAGGGGACCGAATGGGGGATATTGGAGAGCTACACCGACCTGACGTTTTGCTGCGAATCCATAATCGATATCGCTGTTTCAGGTCGATGCACAGCCAAAGACACCGCGGTCGGCCCCCTCTCCCTCCGGGAGAGGGCTGGGGTGAGGGTTTTTGATTGTCAGTTCAGTAGCCGTTGGAGCCGTAATCGACTGTGAACTCGAAGTCGGTCACTCTTTCGACGCCAGTTTCCAGTCGCCCATCCGGCAACAGCCGCAACCACCGATACCCCGGCGCCTGCTCGCCCACTTTGAAATCCGCACTCCCCGGCTCGAACTGGATGCACGTCGAAGGCGAGGCCATCAAACGCACGCCATTGCGTTCGCGATCGATTTGCTGATGCACATGCCCCCACAACACCGCGCGAACCTGGGGAAAGCGATCCAGCACTTCAAAGAACGCTTCAGGGTTACGCAGGCCGATCGGCTCCATCCACGCGCAGCCGATCGACACCGGATGATGATGCAGGCACACCAGATGATGACGCTCCGGCGCCTCGCTCAGCGCGCGGGCCAGCAGTTGCAACTGATCATCCTGCAGATAGCCCGGCACCGAACCCGGCACCGCCGAATCCAGCATCGTCACCCGCCAATTGCCGATATCGACTACCGATTCGAGCAAGGTGCTCTGCACCGCCGCCTCGGCCATGACCATCGGCTCGTCGTGATTGCCGGGAATCCAGCGCGCCGGGGCATTGATCTGCGCGCTCAGTTGGCGGAAGGCTCGATACGACTCCAGCGTGCCGTCCTGGGAAATATCACCGGTGGCCAGCAGCAGGTCGATCTGCGCCTGTTGCGCCAACACCAGGTCGATGACCTGTTGCAGGCTCTCGCGGGTCTTCATGCCCAGCAGCTTGCTGTGCGCTTCAGCGAACAGGTGGCTGTCGGACAACTGCACCAGCAGCGCCGGGTCGGCGCTGGTCAATGTCGATACGCTGGGCAAGGCGCTCTCCCGGGGCTAGGCACGCAATGGATGGGTGCGGCAATTATGCTGGGGGATGACACAAAGGGGAAACCGCCGAAGCGGACGCAGTTCACAACTAGCGAACGACTTCGTACTCGTGCCCCAACGCCAGGCAATGACTCAGCCATTCGCCCAGAAACACATTGAGCTGGGCCTTTTCATCGGGCTGGTGCATGGCGGCGTTCGGGTAAGGATAGATGCCGCGAAAGCGTCGTGCATGTTCGGCGCTGACCACTTCGGCCATGCGCGCGTCGTGATAGACCTGCACTTCCAGTTGCGGCACCGGCAGCCATGGCAGGCTGTGCTCCTGGCGTACCTGCAAGGTCGTGGTGTACGGGCAGGTCTGCAGCACTTCGAGGGCGAGCACGCCGAGCATCTGCTCGCCCTGGGTCACAGCGATACGCCGCGCTTCGGGTTCGTTGCGCATGTCCGGCAGCAGTCGCATCAGGCGCGCGTAGTTGGCCTCGCAGGCGGCTTGCAGCCCCACAAGGTCAACCCGATAACGATCGCGCAGCTTGTTTACGACCATAGCCCCCTCACTTCGGCGCGGTTGAGCGCCAGCCACTGCAAGGCGATGATGCTCGCCGCGTTGGCAATCCGTCCGTCACGCACGGCCTGCAAGGCATCTTCGAATGCCCAGACCGTTACGCGAATGTCTTCGGCCTCTTCTTCCAGGCCGTGCAGACCGCCGACACCGTCGGTGCTGCAACGCCCCAGATACAAATGCACGAACTCGTTGCTGCCACCCGGCGAGGGGAAGTACTTGGTCATCGGCCACAACGCCTTGATGTCCAGCCCAGCTTCCTCCTGCGCCTCGCGGTGAGCAACTTCTTCCGGTTGCTCATCCTTGTCGATCAGACCGGCGACCAGTTCGACCAGCCACGGGTTATCGGTCTTGCCCATGGCGCCGACGCGAAACTGCTCGATCAGCACCACTTCATCGCGCTGCGGATCGTAAGGCAGGACGCACACGGCATCGTGGCGCACGAAGATTTCCCGGTTGATCTCGCGGCTCATGCCACCGGCGAACAGCTCATGGCGCAAGTGCACACGGTCGAGCTTGTAGAAGCCCTCGTAGCATTTTTCGCGCCGCACGATATCGACGGCGGTCGGAATGGCGTTGGCAAAATCAGTCATGATCATCCTCTTTACTGCATATCCTTTACGGGGTTTCCATGTACAACCGGCAACCTCGACTTCGCGCCATCCTAACGCGCCCGCACCGTTTGATGCAGCCCCTTTACCGTCAGCGGGATGGACGGTGACGGTGAAACACACTCTAATCAGCTTAGTGGCGAACTGACTGCTCCGTTGAGAGTCGAAGCGGTAACTTTTCGCCTTCCCCTGCTTTCGAAAGGACGCCCATGTCGCTTTTCAAAATTGCCTCTGTGGCCGCTATTGCCCTGACTCTGGGCGCTTGTGCCAGCCTGTTCCAGCCCAACTATCGCACGCCGCTGGAAACCACCCGCGACGCCTCGGAACAACTCAAACCCGGCTGTTCCAATCCCGATTGCCCGCTGGTGAACATCGACACCCTGCGCTTCCCGGACGAGCCGGCACTGGACGGCATCATCGAAAAACGTCTGCTGCAAATGACCCGCACCGAGAAGAACGCACCGGTCGCGCCAACCCTGGCCGCCTACCGCGAGCAGTTCCTCGCCAGTGCCGGCCCGCGCAACAGCAGCTATCTGCAAGCGAAAGTACGCGAGCAGCATGACGGACTGGTGATCATCGAGCTGTCGAGCTACCTCGACACCGGCGGCGCCCACGGCACGCCGGGTCGCGGTTTCATCAACTATTCGCGCCAGCAGCACAAGGTGCTGAACCTGTCCGACATGTTGCTGCCGGGTCAGGAAGAGGCATTCTGGAAAGCCGCGCAAGTGGCGCACAACAGTTGGCTGATCAGCACCAAGCTCGATCAGGAGGCGGAATTCGTTGCGAACTGGCCGTTCGTGAAAACCCCGCACGTGGCGCTGACCTACGGTGGCGTGATTCTCAAGTACGACGTGACTACCATCGCGCCCTATGCGCTGGGCCACGTCGAACTGAAGATTCCTTACCCGCGCCTGAACGGCATTCTCAAGCCCGAGCTGTTTCCCGGCCGTAACTGAAGGCCCGGCCCAGCACCAGTTGTAGCAACCCTGCCAGCACCAGCGCCGGCAGGGTTGCGCCGACATCCGGATACAGATTCGCCAGCAAGTGGTAGGTGCTCACGCCACCCAGCCACGCCAGCAACGCCGGCCAGCGCAATGCGGCTGACGCGACCTGAGCACTGCGCTTGCGCAGGATGAAGTGATCCACCAGCACCACGCTGAACAGCGGCGCGAACACCGAGCCGATCAACAGCAGGAAATTCTGGTACTGCGCCAACGGCGCCAGCAGTGCGATCAGCGTGCAGATCACGCCGATGGCCAAGGCCAGATGCTCGACTTTCAGACGCAACAGAATCCCGCTCGAGACCGCTGCCGAATGTATATCGGCAAAAGCGTTTTCCGACTCGTCGAGCAGAATCAGCAACAGCGGAATGCCCAGACCGGCGCCAGCCAAGGCCAGCAGCAACGCATTGACTTCACCGCTCGGCGCGAACGCCAGGGTGTAGGCCACGCCAAGGCTCATCAGCCAGAAATTACCGATGAAAAAACCCACAGCCGTGCCACCAAACACATTCTTCGCGCGCTTGCCGAAACGCGAGTAGTCGGCAATCAATGGCAGCCACGACAGCGGCATGGCGATGGCAATGTCGAAGCCCACCGCGAACGGCATCGAGCCGTCACCGGCGCGCGCCCACAATGCCGCGAGGTCGGCTTTGGCGAACAGGTTCCAGGTCAGCCACAGGCACGCGGCGAGCAACAGCCAGATGCCCCACTTGCGCAGAATCTGCCGCACAAATGTCAACGGCCCGCTGACCGCGAGCAACGTTGCCAGCGCGCCGAAAAACAGCGTCCACAACACCGGGTTCGACCACAGCGAACCTTCGCTGAAGGCGCGGGTGCCGAGCAGGCTGGCGGCGTCGCGCATGACGATGATTTCGAACGAGCCCCAGCCGATCAGTTGCAGCAGATTGAGCAGCGCCGGCAGGCTCGCGCCTTTGCTGCCAAGGCTTAGTTTCAGCGCCGCCATCGACGACAGGCCGGTGTCACTGCCGATCACGCCGACGGCGGCCAGCAACAGCACGCCGACTAGCGTGCCCAGGAAAATCGCCAGCAAAGAACCGGACAGACCCAGACCCGGCGCGAGCAATGCGCCGGTCTGCAAAACCATCAGGCCGATGCCGAGGGAGAACCACAGGGAAAACAGATCGCGACCGCCGAAGACACGCTTGTCAGCGGGCACGGCGAGGTCGGGGGAATAAGTGCCGGGTTGAATGCTCAAGGGTGTTATCTCAAAGAGGAGCAGAAAAAAGCTGCAAGCTGCGAGCTGCAAGTTAAAAGCGGTACGGGGACCGCTTCTAATCTTGCAGCTTGCAGCTTGCAGCTTGCCGCTTGTGGCTAGACTTTTGATCGTTCCCACGCTCTGCGTGGGAACGATCAGTGAAAAAGCTGCAAGCCGCAAGTTAAAGCGGTACGCGGACTGCTTCTAATCTTGCAGCTTGTAGCTTGCCGCTTGTGGCTAGACTTTCTTGTACAGCTGACTGCCTTCCTTCTTGAACCGCTCGGCCTGTTCCGCCAGACCTTTGGCGACGTCCACGTCGACCGCGTCGATGCGCTGGTTGGCCGCATACTCGCGGACTTCCTGGGTGATCTTCATCGAGCAGAATTTCGGCCCGCACATCGAGCAGAAATGCGCGACCTTGGCCGAGTCCTTCGGCAGGGTTTCGTCGTGATAGGAACGTGCGGTGTCCGGGTCCAGGCCGAGGTTGAACTGGTCTTCCCAGCGGAATTCGAAACGCGCCTTGCTCAGTGCGTTGTCGCGGATCTGCGCGCCCGGGTGTCCCTTGGCCAGGTCCGCCGCATGCGCGGCGATCTTGTAAGTGATGATCCCGGTCTTCACGTCATCCTTGTTCGGCAGGCCCAAGTGCTCCTTCGGCGTCACGTAGCAGAGCATCGCGCAACCGAACCAGCCGATCATCGCCGCGCCGATACCGGAGGTGATGTGGTCGTAGCCCGGCGCGATGTCGGTAGTCAGCGGGCCGAGGGTGTAGAACGGCGCCTCGTCGCAGCATTCGAGCTGCTTGTCCATGTTCTCTTTGATCAACTGCATCGGCACGTGGCCCGGGCCTTCGATCATGCATTGCACGTCGTGCTTCCAGGCAATCTTGGTCAGCTCGCCGAGGGTTTCCAGTTCGCCGAATTGCGCTTCGTCGTTGGCGTCGGCAATCGAGCCCGGACGCAGGCCATCGCCCAGCGAGAAGCTGACGTCGTAGGCCTTCATGATTTCGCAGATTTCGTCGAAGTGGGTGTAGAGGAAGTTCTCTTTGTGGTGCGCCAGGCACCACTTGGCCATGATCGAGCCGCCACGGGAGACGATGCCGGTGACGCGTTTGGCAGTCAGCGGTACGTAGCGCAGGAGCACGCCGGCGTGAATGGTGAAGTAGTCGACGCCCTGCTCGGCCTGTTCGATCAGGGTGTCGCGGAACAGCTCCCAGGTCAGGTCTTCAGCGACGCCGTTGACCTTCTCCAGCGCCTGATAGATCGGCACGGTACCGATCGGCACCGGCGAGTTGCGGATGATCCACTCGCGGGTTTCGTGAATGTGTTTACCGGTGGACAGGTCCATCACCGTGTCCGAGCCCCAGCGAATGCCCCAGGTCAGCTTCGCCACTTCTTCTTCGATCGAAGAACCCAGGGCGCTGTTGCCGATGTTGCCGTTGATCTTCACCAGGAAGTTACGGCCGATGATCATCGGTTCCAGTTCGACGTGGTTGATGTTGGCAGGAATGATTGCGCGGCCGCGAGCGATTTCTTCGCGGACGAATTCAGGGGTGATTTCTTGCGGAATGCTTGCGCCGAAGCTGTGGCCGGCGTGTTGCTGCTTGAGCAGGCCAGCCGCGCGGGCCTCTTGCAGCTTCATGTTTTCGCGGATGGCGACGTATTCCATCTCGGCAGTGATGATGCCTTTGCGCGCGTAGTGCATCTGGCTGACGTTGGCCCCGACCTTGGCGCGGCGCGGGTTGTTGACGTGGGCAAAGCGCAGTTTGGTCAGTTCGGCATCGGCCAGACGCTGCTGACCGAAGTTCGAACTCAGGCCCGGCAGGCGCTCGGTGTCGCCACGGTCATCGATCCACGCCGAACGCACATCGCCGAGGCCTTTGCGCACGTCGATCACCACGTTCGGATCGGTGTACGGGCCGGAGGTGTCGTAGACCGTGACCGGGGCGTTGATCTCGCCGCCGAAATCGGTCGGGGTTACATCGAGGCTGATTTCGCGCATCGGTACGCGGATGTCCGGGCGCGAACCCTGAACGTAGACTTTTTGCGAACGGGTGAACGGCTTGACCGACTGCTCGTCGACCTTGGCCGAGTCACTCAGGTTGATCGCGTTTTTTTCTTTTGTTGTCATCACGGGCTCTCCAGACAGCATCCAGCAGTGGATTGTCGGAGCAGAACCTGAAAGGCACGGACGCACCAGGACCGGTGCTGTGCATTCGTCATGGCGTTCGATTGTCGAACAATATCCCGGACGAAGCACAAGAGGACTCGCCGGGTGACGAGAAATCTTGTTCCCTACGCAGGCGCTAACCTGATCAGGTTCAACGGGATCCGAAATTATTCGATCTCAGCCTCATAGCAAGGCACCCCGACAAGAACCCGGCCAGTCTAGACACAACCACCGAGGAACGCCAACACCGCAGCAAACGCCATGATGAATGGCGTAAATACCCAGGCTGGCCGATTGTTGCCGGAGCAATGCGCAACTACACTCGCTTGGCCTGCTCAGCCTTGACGCTGTGCGGGCTGCGCCTTACCTTTGGCGCCCGGATTACTTCCATAATATTCATGCTAGGGATCGCCTCATGCTGCGCAAACTTTCACTGGCTGTTGCCGTGTCCTGTGCGTCCAACACAATGGCCTGGGCAGCGGAAGCACCCTTGTCGACCAAAACCGATCTGGTCAGCGTCTACCAGGAAGCGGTCGACAATAACGCCGACCTCGCGGCGGCCCGCGCCCAGTATGGCGCGCAGAAAGAAGTGGTGCCGCAGGCCCGCGCCGGTCTGCTGCCGAACCTGTCCGGTGGCGCCGAAGTCGCCGACGTGCGCACCTCGATCGACCAACCCTCGGCCATCGCCAACCGCAGCGCGCATTCCTATCAGGCGACACTGGCGCAGCCGCTGTTCCGCGCCGATCGCTGGTTCCAGTATCAAGCAGCCAAGGACGTCAACGAACAGGCCGCGCTGCAACTGTCGGCGACCGAACAGAACCTGATCCTGCAATCGGCCGAAAGCTACTTCAACGTGCTGCGCAGCCAGGACAATCTGGCCTCGACCAAGGCTGAAGAAGCGGCGTTCAAACGTCAGCTCGACCAGTCCAACGAGCGTTTCGATGTCGGCCTCTCGGACAAGACCGACGTGCTGCAATCGCAAGCCAGTTACGACACCGCGCGAGCCAACCGTATCGTCGCCCAGCGTCAGGTCGATGATGCGTTCCAGGCGTTGATCACCCTGACCAACCGTCAGTACAACTCGATCCAGGGTATCGTCCACACGCTGCCGATCCTGCCGCCGGCACCCAACGATGCGAAATCCTGGGTCGACACGGCGGCGCGGCAGAACCTCAATCTGCTCGCCAGCAACTACGCGGTCAGCTCCGCCGAACAGACGCTCAAGCAGCGCAAGGCCGGCCACTTGCCGACCCTCGACGCCGTGGCGAAATACGAGAAAGGCGACAACGACGCCCTCGGCTTCGCCAACCCCAACTCGTTCGGCGCGCCTTATGGCGGTAACGTCGAGCAGAGCACCCTGGGCCTGCAACTGAACATCCCGATCTACAGCGGCGGGCTGACCAGTTCGCAAGTGCGTCAGTCCTATGCGCAACTGGATCAGAGCGAAAAGCAGCGCGAATCGCTGCGCCGGCAAGTAGTGGAAAACACCCGCAATCTGCACCGCGCGGTGAACACCGACGTTGAGCAGGTGCAGGCGCGCCGCCAGTCGATCATCTCCAACCAAAGTGCAGTGGAAGCCACGGAAATCGGCTATCAGGTCGGCACGCGCAACATCGTCGACGTGCTCGACGCGCAGCGCCAGCTGTACACCTCGGTGCGCAACTACAACAACACCCGCTACGACTACATCCTCGACAACCTGCGCCTGAAGCAGGCGGCGGGAACGCTGAATCCGGGTGACCTGGAAGATCTGCGGCGCTATCTGAAAGCCGACTACAACCCGGACAAGGACTTCCTGCCGCCGGATCTGGCGTCGGCGGCTGAAGCGCAGCTCAAGGCCCGGCCATAAGCAATCTGGAATGAATCCCCTGTGGTGAGGGGATTTATTCCCGTCCGGCTGCGCAGCAGTCGTAAATCCGGCTTGCCAGATTTGCCTGAATCACCGCGCTGAATGGTTTCGGGGCCGCTTCGCAACCCAGCGGGGATGAATCCCTGTGGTGAGGGGATTTATCCCCGTCCGGCTGCGCAGCAGTCGTAGATCCTGTTTGTCAGATCTGACTGAATCACCGCGCTGAATGGTTTTGGGGCTGCTTCGCAACCCAGCGGGGATAAATCCCCTCGCCACAGTATGGCCCGGCCATAAACAATCTGAATGAACCTCTGTGGTGAGGGGATTTATCCCCGTCCGGCTGCGCAGCAGTCGTAAATCCTGCTTGCCAGATCTGACTGAATCACCGCGCTGAATGGTTTTGGGGCTGCTTCGCAACCCAGCGGGGATAAATCCCCTCGCCACAATATGGCCCGGCCATAAACAATCGGAATGAACCTCTGTGGTGAGGGGATTTATCCCCGTCCGGCTGCGCAGCAGTCGTAAATCCGGCTTGCCAGATCTGACTGAATCACCGCGCTGAATGGTTTGGGGCTGCTTCGCAACCCAGCGGGGATAAATCCCCTCGCCACAGTAAGGCCCGGCCATGAACAATCTGGAATGAACCCCTGTGGTGAGGGGATTTATCCCCGTCCGGCTGCGCAGCAGTCGTAAATCCTGCTTGTCAGATCTGACTGAATCACCGCGCTGGATGGTTTTGGGGCTGCTTCGCAACCCAGCGGGGATAAATCCCCTCGCCACAGTAAGGCCCGGCCATAAACAATCTGGATGAATCCCCTGTGGCGAGGGGATTTATCCCGTCCGGCTGCGCAGCAGTCGTAAATCCTGCTTGCCAGATCTGACTGAATCACCGCGCTGAATGGTTTTGGGGCTGCTTCGCAACCCAGCGGGGATAAATCCCCTCGCCACAGTAAGGCCCGGCCATGAACAATCTGGAATGAACCCCTGTGGTGAGGGGATTTATCCCCGTCCGGCTGCGCAGCAGTCGCAATAGCGGTGGACACGGTTTTTCTGAATCACCGCGCTGAATGGTTTTGGGGCCGCTTCGCAACCCAGCGGGGATGAATCCCTGTGGTGAGGGGATTTATCCCCGTCCGGCTGCGCAGCAGTCGCAATAGCGGTGGACACGGTTTTTCTGAATGACCGCGTTGAATGGTTTGGGGCTGCTCCGCAACCCAGCGGGGATGAATCCCCTCGCCACAGTAAGGCCCGGCCATGAACAATCTGGAATGAACCCCTGTGGTGAGGGGATTTATCCCCGTCCGGCTGCGCAGCAGTCGCAATAGCGGTGGACACGGTTTTTCTGAATCACCGCGTCGAATGGTTTTGGGGCTGCTTCGCACCCCAGCGGGGATAAATCCCCTCATCACAGTAATATTTCAGGCGATTATTGGATCAGCCGCGCCAAGCCATCCACCAGCCGCTGTAACGCGCCCTGATTGCGGCGCATCACCGCCAGCCCGGCCTCGGCCATGCGCTGCGCATCACGCGGCAGTTCGAACAAGCGCTGCACCTCGACTGCGAGGCCTTCGGCATCATCCACTTCGGCCAACGCCCCGGCTTCGCGCAACTGCGCGGCGATGTCGAGGAAGTTGAACAGGTGTGGGCCGCTGAGTACCGGTTTCGCCAGCGCGGCGGGTTCAAGCAGGTTGTGCCCGCCATTCGGCACCAGACTGCCGCCGACAAATGCGCTGTCGGCCAGGGCATAGAGAAACAGCAGTTCGCCCATGGTGTCGCCGAGCAGCACGCGCGTCTGCGCATCGACATTGGCCCAGGTCGAGCGACGTACCGTGGCGAAACCTTCGCGCTGGCACAGGTCGAACACCGAATTGAAGCGCTCGGGATGACGCGGTACCAGAATCAGCAACGCATCGGGATGGCTGGCAAGCAATCGACGATGGGCGTCAAGCACCACTTCGTCTTCGCCTTCGTGAGTGCTCGCGGCGATCCATACCGGGCGATCCTGCGCCTGCCATTGGTTACGCAGTTCGGCTGCGCGTTGCAGCAGTTGCGGGTCGATGGTCAGGTCGAACTTGATCGAGCCGGTGACTTCAACCGTCTCCGGCCGGGCGCCCAGATCACGGAAGCGCTGGGCCTCGGCTTCGGTCTGCACGGCGAACAGGCTCATCTCATCCAGCATCGGCGCGGTCAATTTACTGAAGCGGCCATAACCGCGTGCCGAGCGCTCGGACAGTCGCCCATTGGCCAAGGCCACCGGAATTCCGCGCTTGGCACATTGATGAATATGGTTGGGCCACAGCTCGGTTTCCATGATCACCGCAAGTTTCGGCTGCACGCGATCAAGAAAACGCGCCGCCGCACACGGCAAGTCGTACGGCAAATAACAGTGCTGCATGCGCGCCTCGTTGGCGAACAGTGCCTGAATCCGCTCCGAACCGGTCGGGGTCATGCAGGTCACGGTGATCGGCAGCGTCGGATAGCGTTCCAGCAGCGCGCGGATCATCGGCGCAGCGGCAATGCTTTCACCTACCGAAACCGCGTGCACCCAGATGCCGCCGGGCTGCAAGGTCGGCATGCCAAGAGTAAAGCGCTCGCCAATGCGCTTGGCATACGCCGGCGCCTTGCGTGCGCGCAGCCACAGCCGAATCGCCACCAATGGCAGCCCCAGGTAAAACAGCGCGGTGTAGAGAGTTCTATTCATGGCGGCGGAGTTTATCGGCTTTTGTCGCCGATCGCCCGCAAGTGCACGGCAAAACGTTCCGCCAGCCAGCGCGCGGCCGGGCCGAGCGGTTCGTCGCGGCGCCAGACCAGTTCCACCACCAGCGCTGGCGGCGTCCATTCGCTATCGAGTTCAACCATTTGGCCTTGATACGCCGAGTACTGCACAACGTGGCGCGGCAACCACGCCCAACCGAGATCGCGCACCAGCCATTCGGACATCACGTAAAAGCTGTCGGCGCGCCACACCTGCGGGCTGGCCGGCTCGTTGCCGGGATAGACGCTGGTCTGCGTCGACATCAGCAGTTGCCGGTGCTGCGCCAGTTGCTCGCACGTCACGTAAGCCTGCTGCGCCAGCGGATGATTGACGCCGCAGACCGTGAGCATTTCGACGCGGCCAAGCACGCGGCGCTCAAGGGCTTCGGGGATTTCATCGTGATAGAACAGCAGGCCGAGATCAGCGCGACGCTCGACCAGTTTGCGCGCGACTTCGCCTTGGGCGGCGCTGGTCAGTTGCACTTCCAGGCTGGGAAACTGCTCGGCCAGTTCGCCGAAACTTTCCACCAGCGCCTGATACGGCATCGCCTCGTCCTGAGCCACCCGCAACTGCGCCTCCTGACCGCGCAGCATCGCCATGGCCCTGCCGTTGAGGCGCTCGCACTGGCGCAACACTTCGCGGGCCTCTTCCAGCAATGCCGCGCCCGCCTCGGTGAGCATCGGCTGCCGACCGCTGCTGCGCTCGAACAGACTCACGCCCAAATCCTCTTCGAGCATCGCAACGGCGCTGCTGATCGCCGACTGCGCCTTACGTTGTCGACGTGCCACGGCGGAGAACGAACGCTGCTCGGCGACGTCGACAAATATGCGTAGCTGCTCAAGATTCCATTGCATGCGCGCTTTCGACCTATCTCTAGAACAGATAGGTAATGACTTTACCCCATCTGAGCAGTCCCTAGAATGTCACCTCAGCAAGCAACGTTTTATTTGAGGATCACAACCATGAACGCCTACGTCTATCTGGCCATCGCCATCTGCGCCGAAGTGATCGCCACCGTTTCGATGAAAGCGGTCAAGGGCTTCAGCACGCCGCTGCCGCTGATTCTGGTGATTGTCGGCTATGGGATCGCATTCTGGATGCTGACGCTGGTGGTGCGCACCGTACCGGTGGGCGTTGCCTACGCGGTCTGGGCGGGGATGGGCATTGTCATGGTCAGCGTCGCCGCTCTGTTCATTTACGGGCAGAAGCTCGACGTACCGGCGATGCTGGGGATGGCGTTGATCGTGCTGGGGGTCGTCGTGATTCAGCTGTTTTCGAAAACCGCCGGGCACTGAGATCAACCCATTACTTGTGGGAGCGAGCCTGCTCGCGAAGGCATTGGGTCAGATAAATCATGGTCATCTGACACTCCCCATTCGCGAGCAGGCTCGCTCCCACATCTGGATTTGCATTCGGCGCATTGATCATCGACAAATCCGCCCTTTTCCCGAGTCTGTATACTGCGCCCTCGTCTTGAACACTGAGGTCGCTGCATGCCATCCGTTATTTCCACCGACGTTCTGATTGTCGGCGCTGGTGTCGCCGGCCTCTGGCTGAATGCGCGCCTGCGCGGTCAGGGTTTTTCGACCGTGCTGGTGGAAAGCGCCAGCCTCGGTGGCGGGCAGAGCGTGAAGTCCCAGGGCATCATCCATGGCGGCGCCAAGTACGCGCTGCACGGCGCGCTGACTGGCGCCTCGGAAGCCATCGCCGATATGCCGCGACGCTGGCGCGAGGCGCTGGCCGGCAATGGCGAGCTGGATCTGTCTGGCGTACGCCTGCTGTCCGAAGCGCATTACCTGTGGTCGCCGGGCACGCTGGCCGGCAACCTGACCAGTTTCTTCGCCAGCAAAGCCGTGCGTGGCCGGGTCGATCAGGTCAAGGGCGATGAACTGCCGCCGGCCCTGCAAGACAAGCGCTTCAAGGGCAAGGTCTATCGCCTCGCCGAACTGGTGGTCGACGTGCCGAGCCTGATCCAGCGTCTGGCCGAGCTGGCCGGCGACGGTCTGCTCGCCGGTCAGGTCATCGAGCCGCTGCTGGAAGCCGGTGTGCTGGTCGGCCTGAAAGTCGATGGGCGTGAGATCCGCGCCCAGCGCATCGTCCTCAGTGCTGGCGCCGGCACGGCCGAACTGCTCGAAGCGTTGGGCCTCAGTCGCCCGGCCATGCAGCGCCGACCACTGCACATGATCCTCGCCAAAGGTCCCGGTTTGAAACCGCTGTACGCGCACTGCCTGGGCGGCGGCACCAAGCCGCGCATCACCGTGACCACGCACCCGGCGGCTGATGGCCAGTGGGTCTGGTACATGGGCGGCGACATCGCCGAAAGCGAAGGCGTGGCCCGCGATCCGGCGGAACAGATCGCCACCGCGCAAAAGGAAATCGCTCAACTGCTGCCGTGGATCGACCTCAGCACCACGCAATGGGCGACCCTGCGCGTCGACCGCGCCGAGCCGCTGCAAACCGGCCTGACCCGTCCGGACAACGCGTTCCTCGCCGAGGAAGGTCGCTTGCTCGTCGGCTGGCCGACCAAACTGGCACTGGCGCCGGACTTCGCCGACCGCGTCATCGCTTCGTTGCAACACGACGGCATCCAGCCGCAGGCGACTGAACCGCTGCCGCCGCTGCCGAAACCACCGCTCGGTGTACCCGCGTGGGAGCAACTGCTGCCATGACCATCGCCACCCTGCACGAACTGCATCGCCAGCTGGGCAGCACCGGTCTGTCGGTGTCGCCGCTGGGTCTGGGCACGGTCAAACTCGGCCGCGACCAAGGGGTGAAATACCCAAACGGCTTTCAGATTCCCGGCGATGACGAGGCGCGCATGCTGCTGCGCCAGGCGCGCGACTTGGGAATCAACCTGATCGACACCGCACCGGCCTATGGTCGCAGCGAAGAACGCCTTGGCCCGCTGCTGCGCGGTCAGCGTCAGGATTGGGTGATCGTCAGCAAGGTCGGCGAAGAGTTTACCGATGGCCTGTCGCGTCACGATTTCAGCGCTGCGCACACACGGATGTCGGTCGAACGCAGCCTGCAACGTCTGGAAACGGATTTTATCGACCTGGTCCTCGTGCACTCGGACGGCAACGACATGGCCATCCTTGAGCACGAAGAGGTGTACGTCACCCTCGCGGCGCTGAAGGCCGAGGGCAAGATTCGCGGCTTCGGCTTTTCCGGCAAAACCGTCGAAGGCGGCTTGAAAGCGCTGGAGCAAGGCGACTGTGCGATGGTCACCTACAATCTGAACGAACAAAACGAAAAGGCGGTCATTGACTATGCTGCTGCCCACGGCAAAGCGATTCTGGTGAAAAAAGCCTTGGCCAGCGGTCATGTCTGTCTGAGTCCGGGAGTCGATCCGGTGCGCGCCAGCTTCGAGTTGCTGTTCACTCATCCCGGCGTCGCCAGTGCTATTGTCGGCACCATCAATCCGCTGCACCTCGCCCATAACGTAGCGACCGTTGCCCAGGTCCTGCGTAGTCACTGACGCCGCCCCGCGGCCTTAAGCCAGGAGCCGATATGCCGCGCACGCTCATCCGCAAGAACCCGAGCAACTTCAAGACGCTGCCGCTGTTCGTCGACGCCACACCCGAAGGCCTGAGCTATCAGAGCGTCGGCATGCCGCTGAACTTCGCCCAGACCCTGCAACGGCGTAAACCGGTCAGCGTCGCCGACAGCGAGCGCTTCGCCCTGGAACTGGCCAACCTCGGCGTGTCCGTGCGCCTGACCCTGCATTGGCAGAATCGCGATTACTGGGTGCTGGTGCGCCAGCGTCGGCAGGATCGCGGCGACGTGGTACTGAAGCTGATTTCCGGCTACGTACCGGCCCATGAGCTGAACATTCCGCTGCACACGGCGATTCAGGAAATTGCCGAAGAGTGTCTGCTGGAAACCCCGGAAGGCTGGCTCGGCGGGCGTTTCAACGACACCTGGCTGCCTGCGCCCTACTCCGCCGCGCTGCATTACCGCGAAGCGCTGCCGTTTCGCCTGACACCGCTGTCCGGTTCGGCACGGCCGGTGCGCTGCGCAAACCTGCAATTGCTGGAGCGGCCACGGGCCTACGTGCATTTGCCGACGGCGTCATTGCAATTGATCTATGACCTGCGCCTGGACGTACCCAAAGAGGCGAAATCCCTGAGCCTGTTTCATGTCGATGAGCGCCTGGAAGGCGATCAACTGGTGGCGCGGCTCGATCGCAAACGGCCTGACCTGTACTTGATGCCATTGCACGACGGTCAGCCGCTGCCCGAGTTGTATACGCTGAAAAAGGATCAACTGTATCCGGCGAGTACGCGCGGTCTGTATCTGGCTGAAAGCTTTGCCCGACAGGATGGCTGGCTGGTGCGCGATGAGCGGATTCGCTGGAAGGACTGGTTGCGCCAACAGGGCCTGACGCCAGCGGAGAAGGCCACTGGACTGGCACGCCTGCGCGGCAAGGCCAGGCAATTGCTGAAGAAAATCGTACCGCGCAAGAAAGTGAATTCCTGAAAGCAAAAGATCGCAGCCTTCGACAACTCCTGCATTGGAATGTATTTCCCTGTAGGAGCTGCCGCAGGCTGCGATCTTTTGATCTTATTGGCCGCGGATCTTTTCCACGATCGCTGTCGTCGAGCTGTTTTCCACCAGCCCCAAAACTTTCACGGTGCCGCCGTAAGCGGTAACGATATCGGCGCCGACTACCTGATCGATGCCGTAATCGCCGCCCTTGACCAACACATCCGGTTTGACCTCGCGCAGCAGGTTTTCCGGCGTGCCTTCAGAGAAGCTGATCACCCAGTCCACCGCGCCGAGACCGGCAAGTACCGCCATGCGTCGATCAACGCTGTTGATCGGCCGGCCCGGCCCTTTCAGGCGGCTGACCGAGGCGTCATCGTTGACCGCGACGATCAGACGATCGCCTTGAGCGCGGGCCTGCTCCAGATAGGTCACGTGGCCGGCATGGAGGATGTCGAAGCAGCCATTGGTGAAGACAATCCGCTCGTTGTGCGCACGGGCATCGTCAACCGCCAGCAGCAGTTGCTCAAGACCCAGCACACCTCGCTCCGAACCCTCTTCGCGCTGAATGGCGCGGCGCAGCTCCGGGGCGCTGATCGCTGCTGTACCGAGCTTGCCGACGACGATACCGGCCGCCAGATTGGCCAGCGCCACCGCGTGCGGCAGTTCTTCGCCAGCGGCAATGGCTGCCGCCAATGTCGAAATCACCGTATCGCCGGCACCGGTCACGTCGAACACTTCGCGGGCGCGGGCCGGCAGGTGCAACGCCGGATGATCCGGGCGCAACAAGGTCATGCCGTGTTCGCCGCGGGTCACCAGCAGTGCGCCGAGGTCGAGTTCCTGCATCAGCACGGCGCCTTTGCTCACCAGCTCGTGCTCATCGGCGCAACCACCGACGATGGTTTCGAACTCGCTGAGGTTCGGCGTGATCAGGCTGGCGCCGCGGTAGATCGAAAAATCCTTGCCCTTCGGATCGGCCAGCACCGGAATGCCCTTGGCACGGGCGGCCTGGATCAGCGTCTGATGATTCTTCAGCGCGCCTTTACCGTAATCCGACAGCACCAGCACTTTGATGCCTTCCAGCAGCTCGTCGACCTGCGCGGTCAATGCCAGCGCATCGGTGGCAAACACTTCTTCAAAATCGATACGCAGCAGTTGCTGGTGCCGGCTCATGACCCGCAGTTTGACGATGGTCGGTTGATGGGCGATGCGCTGGAACAAGGCGCGCACGCCGGCGCCCTTGAGACTGTTGCTCAGGCTGTCGGCGGCTTCGTCATCGCCGGTCACGCCCACCAGTGATGCCGGTGCACCCAGCGCGGCAATGTTCAGCGCCACGTTGGCGGCACCGCCCGGGCGATCTTCGATCTGCTCGACCTTGACCACCGGCACCGGCGCCTCAGGGGAAATCCGTGAGGTTCCGCCATGCCAGTAACGGTCGAGCATGACATCGCCGACCACCAAGACAGGGGCTTGATCGAATCGCGGCATCGACAATTTCATGGAGCAACCCACATACAAAATGAACAGGGGCGCGATATTAACAGGATCGCGCACACCGGGAATACACGAGGGTGAGGCTGGCTCACCCTGGTCTGCAGATCAGGCAATGTCTTCGGCCGGGGCATCCAGGCCCATCGCATGCAGACGCGCATAGTAGCCATTGTGGGCAAGCAGTTGGGCATGCGTGCCGCGCTCGACGATCTCGCCCTGATCCATCACCAGAATCAGATCGGCCTTCTCGATGGTCGACAAACGGTGGGCAATCACCAGTGTGGTGCGGCCCTTCATGACATGGTCGAGTGCCGCCTGAATGTGCCGCTCTGATTCGGTATCGAGGGCCGACGTCGCTTCGTCGAGGATCAGCAGCGGGGCATTTTTCAACAGCGCCCGGGCGATCGCCAGACGCTGACGCTGGCCACCAGACAACAGCACACCGTTTTCGCCGACCTGGGTATCGAGGCCCTGGGGCATCTGCGCGATGAAGTCCATGGCGAATGCGTCCCGCGCGGCCTTCTCGATATCTTCCCGAGGCGCGCCTGCCAGATCGCCGTAAGCGATGTTGTTGGCGATGGTGTCGTTGAACAGCGTTACATGCTGAGTGACCTGCGCCACATGGCGACGCAGATTGCGCAGGCGATAATCTTCGATCTCGACATCATCGAGCAGAATCTCGCCGGTCTCGTGGTGATAGAAACGCGGAATCAGACTGGCCAGCGTCGATTTGCCGCTGCCGGAACGCCCGACCAGGGCGATCATCTGACCTGGAGATGCGGTGAAGCTGATGTTTTTCAGCACTTCCCGTTCAGTGCCCGGGTAAGTGAAGCTGAGGTTGTTCACCGCCAGATGGCCACTGACCCGATCACGCTCGATCGTGCCAGTATCGATTTCCGGTTCAACGTCGAGTTGCTCGAAAATGCTTTCTGCACCGGCCACGCCTTTCTGGATGGTCGAGCTGACTTCGGACAATTGCCGGATCGGTTTCGGCAGCAGGCCCGCGGCCGTGATGTAGGCCACCAGATCACCGGCCGTTGCATCACCGCGCAGGAACAGCACCAGGAACATCAACACCGCCATGGCGGTGTAGATCACCAACTGCAGCATCGGCGTATACACCGCGCCGGTCTTGGTCATACGCAACTGTTTGTCGGTGTTGCTCTGGCTGGCCGCTGCAAAACGCTGCTGCTCATAAGCCTCGCCACCAAAACTGCGCACGACCCGATAGCCTTGAATGGTTTCGGAAGCGACGTGAGTGACATCGCCCATGGCCACTTGAATCTTCTTGCTCTGCTTGCGGAATTTCTTGCTGGTGTTGCCGACCATGAACGCGATCACGGGCAGAATGGCCAGCATCACCAGGGTCAGCTTCCAGTTCATCCACAGCAGATAGGCGAACAGGAAAACCACGGTCAGGCCTTCGCGGATCACCACTTTGATGGCATCTGTGGCGGCACCGGTGACCATGGTCACGTTGAAGGTGATGCGCGAGATCAGATGACCCGAGTTATGGGTATCGAAATAGCGATTGGGCAGTACCAACAGCTTGTTGAACAGTTCGATACGCAGGTCATGCACCAGCCCCAACGAAACCCTCGCCAGGTAATAGTTGCCGAGAAACGAGCCGAGGCCTTGCCACGCGGCGATCAGGATGATCAGCAACGGCACAGCCATCAACAGCTGCACGTCTCGCAGATAGGGCACATTGGGGAAGAGCACCGCTTCAGGGTTGCTCAGGCCATCGACGAAATACTTGAGAATCCCGGCCAGCATCGGTTGCGTGGAAGCAAAGATCACGAAGCCCACGATACTCAGCAGGAAAAGACCGATATAGGGTTTTACGTACCCCAACAGCCGAAAGTAGATTTTCAGGCTGGATTCCTGTTCCGCTTTGGGCGGTGCGTCAGTCATCGTAGAACTCACTGGTTAAGAAGAACGCGAAATTTTATCACAAGCGCCGCCATTGGCCCGCGCCCATACCAAAACGCTGGCAAGCCCCAACGGCAGCCAGCTGATGAACCACTCGGCACGAGGGGTGCCGGTCAGGCTGGCAGCGTCGAACTGCATCGCCAGTGTCGAGAACAGCCAGATCCCGATAACCCCACGGGCATAAAGGGTCTCGCGAACTTTCCAAGCCTGGAGAATCACGCCGAACCAGACGGCAGCCCATAACAGCAGTCCCGGCAGACCCAGCACGATTGCGACGTGGGTAAACAGATTGTGGGCGTGGTCGAAAGTCATGCCCGACCAGAAAACCCGATAGTCCCCACCCAGGCCCAACCCACCCCAGGGATGTTTGGCGATCATATCCAGAGAGGCCATCAGAATCTGCGGACGATACGAGACCCCGCGCGCCAGAACCAATGGTTCGAAAAACCACAGCGCCAGCATGGCCACCACCAGAGCTACGGCCGCGACGATGCGACTGTGGCGGTCACGGCACCACATCGGCATGGCCAGGATGGTGAGAAACAATGCCAATCCCGCACCACGACTCTGACTCATCAGCACAAATGTGCCCAGCACCGCCAGCGCCAACGCATAGATCACTTGCCATATCACACCGCGCGGCGCCCACAATGCCAGCCACACAGCCGCCACACCGATCACATAGCCACCGAGGATCGGATGCGCCAGCTCACCCAGCCCTTCCACCCGGGCGGACCAGACGTTGCCTTCTATGCCGTAGAACTTGACGATAGCCACCAGCGCAGTCACTGCCAGCCCCAGCCCGCCCCACTGCATGATGCGGATCAATCGCTCGGGACGCCCATTGGCAAACACCGGAAAAAACAGCAGAAACACCACGATGTACAACAGGCGCTTGGCTTCGCGGCCGGGCTCAGGTGCGTTTGTCCATGCCAGACTGATCAGCGACCAGATCAGCAGACCGAGCATTGGCAGGTAGATCCAGCGTTGCTCATGGAGCACTGCCATGACGCGATGGCGCGCCGGCCAACACAGCAACAGCGCCGGCAACCAGACGAGAGCGACGAGCCCTTGTTGGTAGACCTTGTTGGTGGGCGCTACGGCAATGGCCAGTAGAAACCACAAGAGCCCTGTCGCCATCCATAGTTGCGCCCAGCGTGTTTCCTGCATCAATCTGCTCCTGACAAGGGTTCGCCCATGCGACGCGGCATGGTTAAAATCGAAACTTTTCGGCATCATTGCCCGCTACAACACCCCGCACTTTCGACAAGGCTTCCTACGATGCGATGCTCCCGGCTTTCACAAGCCGCTCTAGACCAAATGATCGACGCTGCCAAAGTGCTGGAAGCGGACAGCTACGGGCCGAAAGTCTACCTGCTGCAGGATGGAAAAATTCTTAAACTGTTCCGTCGCAAACGGTTTTTTTCATCCGCTTTGTTTCGCCCCTATTCGAAGCGATTCATCGACAATGCCGTCGAACTGCAAAAGCTCGGCGTACCGACGTTGCAGATTCTCCAGTTCTTCCGCCTCGAGAAACCCGGCATGACCGCCGTGCTGTATCAGCCTCTGCCAGGGCAAACGCTGCGGCAGATAGCCAGCGAACAAGGGTTCGACTGGAAGCAGGCATTGCCGGATCTGGCCGCTTTGATACGCAGCCTGCACCGCTCGGGCATCTATTTCCGCTCCCTGCATCTCGGCAATATCGTGGTCACGCCAGACAACCGCATGGGCCTGATCGATGTCGCCGACATGCGCTTTACCCGTGGACCGTTGCCCGAACGCTTGATCAGACGCAACCTGCAACATTTCGCCCGCTATATTGCGCGCGAGAAGCTGAACGACAGCTTTCCGATGCAAGCACTGGAGCGCGCAGTGTTGTCGTCATGAAAACAATGCGCGGGCAGCCTGGCTGAAGCTCGACCAGGCCTCGTCCGGCGCAAGCATCCGGTATTGCTCGGCATTGATCGCCCGAGATGAGGCACTGAAGGCTCGGTCAATGGCCTCGGACCATGCTTGCGTGTCATTGACCGGGGCATACCAGCCAGCGCTGCCCAGCTGTTCGCTGAACACTTCCAGATCGCTGCACAGCACCGGTACGCCGGCCATCACCGCCTCCTGCATGACCAGCCCCAAGCCCTCTTCCAACGAAGGTATGGCAACCCAGTCGAATGCACGATAAAGCTGCGCTGCTTCGTTCAGATGCCCGGTCAGCAAGACCTTCCCATGCAAGCCAAGCGCTTCGATGCGCTGCTCCAGGGCCGTACGTTTGGAGCCCTCACCAATAATGACCAGGCGCAAGTCCGGGCGGGTGTCGAGTGCTGCAGCAAAGGCATCAAGCAGATAGCCGAAACCCTTTTCGGAGACCAGCCGCCCCACCGCGCCCAATACCGGCGTATCGCCTTGCGGCAATCCCAACCGTGCCCGGGCTTGCTCGCGGGTGAACAGCTCAGCGCGAAATGCCTCCGGATCGAACGCACTTCGCAACGGAGTGACAGGCATCTGCAGATCATGAGCCAGCGAATCGGCAAGGGTGCTGGAGACAGCAACCAATGTCAGCCGGGACGCCGGCAATGCCTGAAAAAGTGCCTGATCGCCGGCATTCAGACGTGCCGAGCCATGGAAAATCACCACGACGCGGATGTCTGGCAGACTCTTGAGGACCGGCAATAACGTGCGTGCCACCCCCATGCCGTCCAGCAGCAGCAATCGAGCGTCACTGTCCACTAGCGCCTGGCGAAACCTCGCCCGCATCAATGGCCTGGCGAAGCGCCAGAAATGCCGGCCTTTGAGGCGGGCCGACGATAATTGCCACTCCCGCACCTCGCCGACGTCCACGCCGCACTCGGTTCCTTGCCCCTGGAGCAGCCAGGTCTTGACCTCCGCCGAAGGCGAGGCCTGAGACAATATCTGCTGGTGCACTTTATGGATTGATGCGAACGGAGCACCACCGGCCCACATGATATTCAGGATATTCATCGGGCAGAAAGCCGTTGCATGGATTTGCGGGGACAAGCTGCGGCGTACTCGAACTCAGTTGATGAACCAGCCAATGCAGACTCCCAGCAATAGAAACAGGGCGAACTTGATCTGTTCGCGGCGATTGCGGCGCGCTTTGCGTTCACGCTCGACATCCGTTTGCACATGCAGGCCGAAACCGGTGTGCATGACCGCGTCTGCCTCGAGGATCAAGGCGTCCCTGTTCAATTGCGAGTAGCGCTGTGACAAGGCCTTTTCGCCACCGTGCCCGGCGAAAGGTGCACACAACCGATAGTCCTCGAGTCGGCGCAACCCCGGGTTCAGCGAGAACCCCTGCCACTCCGGCTTGTCGGAAATCAGCGGATAACACGCGACGCCATCGACAATCTCGCGCGCGCCCAAATGGATATAAGGGCTGTGAACACGCAGATCGTGATTATAGCTGCGCAACCAGATCTGCAGAATTTCCGGCCGGGCCTCCAGAATAGTCATGGAGTCTTCCACGAACCCCGGACGGTAGAACTCCCAGTCGTCTTCGCAATGGAAGATATAAGGCGTAGTGACCTGCCCGTAGGCCAGGTCGATCGATGCCAACTGGCCCAGCTTCGGACGATTGACGAAGATCGTGCAATGCTCTTTCCAGTGCGCAGGCAGAATCCCGGCAACGCCTTCGTCGCCGGCATCTTCGGTGATGAACACTTCACGAATGGGTGCCGTGTTGTATCGGTCGAAGCTGTCGAGAGTGGTCTTGAGCAGATCGAGTCGACCGCAGCTGGTAACCACCAATGTAATCTGGCTTTCTTTGGAAAATTGCACCGAAATCTCGTTAATCAGAAGTCGCCAGCAATATCACTGGCTATATGACACTTGTCAAATGCCCAGTTTCAGGCGGATTTTTTCCAGCAGACTCAGCGGCGCCCGATCACGCAGCGGCGGCTCAAGTTCTTCAACGATGCGCTGACCGATCCGCGCAAAACTGAACTGACGTACCGCCAGCTCACGACCATTGTCAGCGATGCGCTGCGCCAGTTGCGGATCTTCGCGCAGCCTGGCCAGTTTTTCCTGCAACTGCGTGATCGTCTGATAGAACACCACGTTGTGCATGTCCTGCAAACCCAGCGCCGCGCCTTCGGCGGCGCCTTGATCATAGGCCAGCAGGACGCAGCCGCAAGCCATGGCTTCGAAGTTCTTGATCATGAACTCGCCCATGCCCACGTCCGCGCTGACAAAAAAGCGGATACGGTTGAGCGTTTCCAGATATTCAGCCCCGGACTTGGTCCGCGTCACCAGCAGCGGCTCGACCTGACCCAATTCATCCAGCAGTGCCTTGCGACCGCTGTAGGCCACACTGTTGGTACTGCCGACGAAGGCAAGTTCGATATCCCGCTCGCGCCCCAGGTCTTGCAATTGCGTCTGATCGTAGCCCTTGGGCACGAACACGGCGTCGAAGCCCTCCGAGCGCAGGCGCTCGGCAACCACGAAACCGGAACTGATCACGCGTGCCCACGGCAAGCGGCGGTAGTGCGCGCTGAACTTGCCAGTGTATTTGCAGGGGATGTAATTCTGATAGGCGTCGTGCTCCAAAATCACCAGATTGGGGATGGTGCGGATAAACCCGACTTGACGGATCTCCTGCTTGAAGCGCAAGAAAAACACGATGCGGTCATAGCGCGAAACGTCGACTTCGCGGCGGAAATATCGACGCAGATTGCGCTGCTCGTCACCACTCAACCAGCGCAAATCGCAATCGCAATGGGCTGCAACACCCTCGTACAAACGATCGAGTATGGCCCGTTGATCTTTCTGCACCAGAAATAGAACTTTCATTGTCTTCCTTGCCGCAACAGCAACCCGAGCAAACCTGAACATGCCCGCCCGCAAGAAGGTCTTGCGCGGGCGCCTGTGTCGTTACAAACGCCAGAACAGTTCATGTCGCCGAACCGCCTTGCGGAAAAATTCGTTCTCGCCATAAGGCGAACCGGAGCGCCCTGCCAGCAATCGCTGCAAGCCACGGCGCAAGCGGCGCTTGAACGGCGCGGGCGGCTGCAGGTCATGCATCATCCCCAGGGCCATGGCCTTGTCACGCTGCTGCGCCACCGACAACGCCAGGCATACAGGCTGCACCGGCACGCCAGCATCAAAGGCCGGCGGCAGCGCCACGCCATCACCACTGTTACCCATCGGCCACCGGTCGTTATCGTGCAGGTGGTTGGCATAACCGAGCAGCGTCGGCTGCCAGTCCAGACCTTTCAACACTTCAAGCACAGCCTGCTGCGCGCAGATGTGGTCAGGATGCGGGTCGAGCGCCGGGTGCGGCAGCACGATGACCTCTGGACGCGCGCGCAGCATGGTTTCGCGCAGATCGGCCAGCAGATTGTTCCAGGTCGGCGCGCCGTCGGCGTCACCCGGGAGCACAAATGGATTGAATTGACGGAACAGGCGGGTATCGCTCAAATCCGCTTCGCGCGAGCCCACCGGTTGCTCCGGCTTGTCACGCATCGCGGCCAGTTGCAGGCAGAAATACCCGAACTGCACGCAACGCTCTTGGGCGACACCGGCCCACTGCGGAACAGTGAGACTGTCCCAGGCGCGCAAACGTCCCTTGAGCCGCGCGGCGTCGACCTTGCTCATGCCCATCTGTTGGTAATGTTCGGCCTCGATTTCGCCAGCGGTCAGGGTGACGATCCAGGCCTCTTCGGCCTGACTGTACAAACCGAACGCCGCCAGCTCCGCATCATCCGCGTGAGGGGCAATGACCATGACCCGCTGTCGACGGTAATCAGCGTGCTCCAGCGCCCACAGCACCGGCTCGCCCGACACTCGACAGAAACGACCGCGCAGGCGCAACACGCCTTCGGACAACGCTTGCGCCTGCCCGCTGAGGTTGAGGTAGCGCAGGCCACGGACACCGCGCTCAAAGGTTTGCACGTCAGGATTGGCGCCGCCCGACAACTCGACCCGAGGATCGAAGAAGCGTCCCAGCCAGGTGCCTTTGACCCGCAGCGCCAGGATCAGCGTCGCGTCGTCGGCCAGCATCACACCTTCATCCAGACGCAACTGCTCGCCGTGCAGATGAACCTTCGGTTGCGGGGTATAGGGCGGGAAGCTGTACTGATAATCGTCGCTCGGGGCATAGAACAGATGATCGGCAAACCACGCCTCATGAGCGATCCAGCCGCCAATCAGCAACACCGGGGCCAGCCACCAGGCAACCAGTACGCTCAGTGCGATGATGGCGGCCAGCGCGACCAACACAGCCACGCGCTTGTTGCGTCGATGGCGCTTGAGCAATTGCTGTTTGCGGCTCATGGTCTGACTCATACGCTGAACACCGGCACAGGGTTGCACCAGCGGTCCTTGTATTCACGATCAGCGCGACCGAATGAAAAACGCAGCGGCTTGCCGAGTGCGCGCGCCTGCTCCCAAGCGCTTTGCGTATTGAGAAAGCTGAGCACGCTGCCAGGGCTGAACTCGCGGGTTTCGGGATCAACACCGCCGTTTACGTATTCGACACTGATCCACTCAGGCGCCTCGACGCGGTAGACCAGTTGAATCGCAATCGGCGCATCGTTGAGGAAAATGACCGAGCCGATCAGCAACTCGCGCAGCAACTCGATGACCTCGGCCATGCGCGCCGCGCCGGTGGCCGGAAAACCCCAGCGGCGCTGGAACAGATCGCAATACATCGCGGCCAGCTCGACGCTGGAGAACTCGCTGACCGCTCGCACCACACCGCCCGCTTCTTCCAGCAGGCGCAATTCGCGACGCTGGTTGTAGCGGAACTTTTTCGACAATTCTTCCGGGGTGCGGGCCATGGCAAGCTGTTCTGCCTGCAACTTCAGGCCACTGAAACGGCCTTCGTTGAGTGCCGACAGATAGCGCGCCCGATGACGCAGCGGTGCCTGGGCATCAACGGCGCCCGGCAGGATCAGCTCGGCATTGCCGAGGTCGAACAGGCCTTTCTTGCCATGGCGCTTGAGCGCGTCCTTGGACAGCGCCAGATCGCGACCCCAGGTAGCGATGGAGGCTTTGATGTCGCCTTGCTGCTGCCAGGCCAGATAACGCACCGGGATCCCGGCCAGGTCCGCCAAGCGCTCGATGACCAGCGGATGCGTTGCGACACTGCCGCCATAACGCTGCCAGGCAGTGGCATAGGTCGAGGCGTCAACGGGCGACCAGCCACGTTCGCGCCAGCCTTGAAATCGGTTGAGCATCAGCCCCTCGTTGCCAGATCGGTAACTGGCGGCAGGCGCCAGAAGGTCTCGCGCACCGCACAGTCGGAGAAACGCTCATGCAGTCGCTCGAGCATCATCTGCGCACATTGACGACGCTGCGGCTCATCCATCGCGGCCAAGTGTTGCAGCCCTTGAGCCAGATGTTCGGCATCGCCCAGCGGAAACAGAATGCCCACACCCTCCACCACCTCCTTCGCCCCGCCGCAGGCGGTGGCCAGCAACGGCACGCCAGCGGCCATGGCCTCCAGCAACACCATGCCGAACGGTTCGTGATCGGAGCTCAGGGCAAACACATCGAAGGCGCGAAAGTAGTTGCGCGCATCAGGCACCTGACCGAGAAACAGCACTCGGTCGGCAATCCCCAGCTCACGGGCCAGCTCCTTGAGATCCTGTTCCAGGCGACCGCTGCCGAGAATGACCAACTGACTGTTGGCCGGCAGGCCTGGCAGCGCTTGGGCAAACCCGCGCAGCAACGTGGCCTGATCCTTGTCCGGGTGCAGGCGGCCGACGTTGCCGACAATCCAGGCATCCGGCGACAGCCCGAGGATCTGACGCGCTTCTTCGGCCGGTACTTGACGGGCTTGCAGTGCAGGCACATCGATGCGGTTGTACAGCGTCTGGATTCGGCTCGTCGGCCACTTCGGCAGGCAGTGACGCATGTCGTCACGCACCGCATCCGACACCCCGAGCAGGCTCAGGCGCTTGCGGAAAATATGCGCGAACAACTTGCGCGTGCCGCGCTGGTAATCGCCGAATGCGTGGTGCACGCCAATGACCGGCAGCGAGGTGCCGAGCAAGGCGATGTAGATCGGTTTGAAGCGATGGGCGATGCAAAGACTGAAATTGCGTGAGGCGACGATCTTGCGCAAATCGCCGATAGCCCCCAGTTTCAGGCCACGGATGGCCTTGGAGCTGTACTCCATGAACAACACTTCATCGGAAGCACACGCTGCGGCCACCTCGCTATCGGCCGCCCCGGTCAGAAACACCGTGGTCACCCGATAGCCGGTGCCGGCAAACAGGCTGGCGTACTGCCGTGCGCAGTCCAGGAACGGCCCGTCATAGCCGTGACAGAACTGCAGCACATGGCGTTCAGCCGAGCGAGTCATAAGCGTTCGCGCCCTCTTTCACCACCAGGATGTCTTCCATGATCAGGTACTGCAGATCCGAGCCGAAAAACATGTTCAGCGCGTCGGTCGGCGAGCAGATCATCGGCTCGCCACGGCGGTTGAGCGAAGTGTTCAGCGACACGCCGTTACCGGTGAGGTTTTCCAGCGCCTTCATCATGTCGTAGTAGCGCGGATTGTACTCACGCTTGAGCACTTGGGCCCGGGAAGTACCGTCTTCATGGACGACTTCCGGCACGCGGGTTTTCCATTCTTCGGCGACTTCGAAGGTGAAGGTCATGAACGGCGCCGGGTGATCGATCTTGATCATCTGCGGCGCGACGGTGTCGAGCATCGACGGGCAGAAAGGCCTCCAGCGCTCGCGGAACTTGATCTGATGGTTGATGCGGTCGGCGACACCGGCCACGCTCGGGCAACCGATGATCGAACGACCACCCAACGCGCGCGGACCGAATTCCATACGGCCTTGGAACCAGGCGACCGGGTTGCCATCGACCATGATCTGGGCGATCTGCTCCGGCATGTTGTCGAGCTTGCGCCAGGTCGGCTTGTTCTCGTGGCGGGCGCAGGCGGCAATCACGTCCTCGTTGCTGTACGACGGGCCAAGGTAGACGTGTTCCATCTTCTCGACCGGTACGCCACGGGCGTGCGACACGTAAGCAGCAGCGCCGACCGCGGTGCCGGCATCGCCGGACGCAGGCTGTACGAACAGCTCTTTGATGTCGTCGCGCGCGATGATTTTCTGGTTGAGCTTGACGTTCAAGGCACAGCCACCAGCGAAAGCCAGTTTGCCGGTTTCCTTGAGCACGTCACCCAAGTAGTAGTCGATCATCTGCAACGCCAGCTTCTCGAACAGCGCTTGCATGCTCGCGGCGTAGTGGATGTAAGGCTCGTCGGCGATGTCGCCTTCGCGCTTCGGACCCAGCCACTCGATCAGCTTCGGCGAGAAGTAGAAGCCTTTGCCCTTTTCTTTATAACGACGCAGGCCGATGACGTTGGCGTAGTCGGTATTGATCACCAGCTCGCCATTTTCGAACGAGGCCAGACGGGAGAAATCGTATTTGCTGGCATCGCCGTACGGCGCCATGCCCATGACCTTGAACTCGCCGTCGAGCATCTCGAAACCGAGGAACTCGGTGATCGCACCGTACAGACCGCCGAGGGAGTCCGGATCGAAGAATTCCTTGATCTTGTGGATCTTGCCGTTTTCGCCATAACCGAAGAACGTCGTGGCGTATTCGCCTTTACCGTCGATGCCGAGGATCGCGGTTTTCTCTTTGAAACCGGAGCAGTGATAAGCGCTGGAGGCGTGAGCCAGGTGATGCTCGACCGGCTCGATCTTGATTTTCTTCGGATCGAAGCCCAGTTGCTCGAGGCACCAGACGATCTTGTTGCGATAGCGCTTGTAGCGACGGTTGCCCATCAGGATCGCATCGAGAGCACGATCCGGGGCGTACCAGTAGCGCTTGGCGTAGTGCCAGCGGGCCTTGCCGAACAGGCTGATCGGAGCGAATGGAATCGCTACCACGTCAACGTCGGACGGCTTGATGCCGGCTTGCTCGAGGCAGAATTTCGCCGATTCGTAGGGCATGCGGTTCTTTGCATGTTTATCGCGTACGAAGCGCTCTTCCTCAGCCGCCGCGACCAGCTTGCCGTCGATGTACAACGCTGCGGAAGGATCATGGCTAAGGGCGCCGGACAGGCCAAGAATCGTCAATGCCACAGGGGTCTAGCCTCTTTAGTCTGCATGCAGGCGCGATGCGCCTTGAAAATTGATGTGCCCTCGCACAGGGCGAGTGGCAGCTAAAGGGCGGGATTATAGCGTAAAAGCGCCCGCAAGCCTCTAGCAGGAACAGGCAGTCGCCACGTTGACAGGCTTTGGACGTCGCAATAGACTCCAACTCAAATGGACTGGGGGATCCCGGTCGGCGCTAATGCCTCGGTGAGATCACCGGGGCTTTTCGCTTTTTGGAGGCGGGAAAATCTTCAAGCCCCAATTTTCGAAACCTTCTCCAGCGTTTATGCGCCCACCGCTGCAATAAAACTTGCGTTTGAGCACTTCGAAAGCGCGATTTTCCTGACCCGCCCTCAAAACACTCATACCAATGGGTCTCGCAACAAGATCAGCCAGCTGTAAGCCGGTGGAATTGACCTGCTTTGTGGCGAAGACTATTTCGAACGGCAGTTGCACGCCCATTCGATTGGCACCACTGCACATTCTGCGAAATTCCAGCTCCAACTCGTTATCTTCCCGCTTTCCTCGGCGCTCAAAAATCACATGTGTTGATGCGCGGTGCTGACCCTTCTCAGATAAAAAATCGTACAAAGTTTCAAGACAGAAGCCGAGCGCCAGATGATACGGATTCTCTAGAGAACCCTGCTTCTCGCAGAGTGGAGCCTTATCGATAACACAGCTGATCAAAACAAAATTGCTGGCCTCAATGATGCTGGTCAATTCGGCAAGAAAAGCATGCTTATGCGCCTTTGAGGTAAACAAACTAGAGAAAGCGCCTTTTTCTTTTCTAATCTCAAGCTCATGCAGCCCGATCAGATCATGTCCCATGTGATTGAACTTGAACATCTGAACGGCTGGGATGACCTTTTCGCAATAGTGGCGCTTATGAAACACACAAAAGGCGAGTACGAAAATTGGATAGTAAGGGTCCAACCGCTGCATTCCGTGATCACCGCTTTCATCAACATAAATGACGAAGTCACTGTATCTCGCGTCGGCGTGCTGAGGCTCTACGCCTTCAAGAACCTCGCGCACTTCGCCCCGATTTTCAAAACGAGAAAACTGCACAACGTCACCCGCGATTGGGACGCCAATAGATACTGAGATTGCCATCCTCGATTTGCCGGTAGATCGTATAGGGCAAGGAAACGGTATCGAACACGGCGGACAGAGGAAGATCAAGCAACACAAAGGGCGCCAGCATTCCCGTAGGATCAGGCGGCGCATTCAGAGTGCAAAAATCGAAGGCCAGACCACTGTAGATGCGCGGAATCGATTGGCAGTAGGTCTTCTTTTTGCGCAGGTCACGGGCAGCATCGGCGTCGCCCTGTAAAACGGTCGAGACACTGCCACAGCCTGAGAGAACTGCAGATATTACGCCCAGCGTCAGAAATTTCTTCATGTCCAAGATTTGCCCTCCGAGATCGTCAGGCAAATTAGCATCGAGCCCGAGCAGGGCACAGTTCATGGCTTCTGGAGAAGTTGTAGGACAGATCGCTGTATTTTGTCCGTTACTGCCCACAGACTCCGTTTCGCAGTGGACCAGGCCCATTGCAAGAACGAGCCTGCTCGTGAGAAGAACTCACCCTGCGCTGGAGACTTCCTTCGGCAACCGCTGATCAATGACTTGGTACAACGCGCTACTTTCAGGCCAGTTGCGCATGAACCGCGCGCGATCGCGGGCGTAGGCCGAGGCAAAACTGCCGACCGATGAGTGCTGACACATCGAGTCGAGGTCGATCAGCGCCCAGCTATCCGCCTGCCAGAACAGGTTATGCCCCTTGAAATCGCCATGACTGATGCGTTCGGCGATCAATCGGGCAAACAGTTGATCAAGCGCCAGCAACTCGGCTTCCGGTGCCTGGCCGTTTTCCACGTACGGCGCAAAGCGCTCGATGATGTCCGGCCCGGGCAGGAATTCGGTGACCAGATAGGCACTGCGGCGCAGCCACAAAAAGCGTTTTTCCAGTACCGCCAGCGGTTTCGGCGTGGCGATGCCCAGGAACGCCAGGCGATTGCCTTCACGCCAGGAATGCCAGGCCCGGCTCGGGCGCCAGAAGCGTTTGAGCCAATGGGCGAAATTCTTGATGTTGTAGCGCTTGATAACCAGAGCCCGCCCGGCTATCTCGACTTTGCCAACGCTGGCCGCGCCGCCGGTCTTGTACAGGTGCCCCTGATCAAGCAAGGCGTCAGCCTGCTCAAGCACCGGCAGCATGGCCGCTTCTTCTTCACGGCGAACCGCGCGCAGGGCAAATGCGCCGCGCTGCACCGCAAACAATGTGCAGTCTCGGCCGACCTTGTTCAGATAATCCCTGAGTCGCCAGTTGCGCACCTTGTCGATCTGTTTTTGCAACGCCTCCAGCGGCAACGCATGTTCGCTGTTGCTCAGCAGGTAATACACCAGCAGCTCTTCGGTGAACGGCTCGAGTGATTTCGGTAGCTGGGCGAAAAACACGCCGAGGTTTTCCAGCACTTTCTGCCGGGACAAGGGCTGCCCCGCCGTTTCCGCACGAACGCCGGCGCCGTCGATCAGGTACAACTGACCGCCGTGGCGCAGCAGATTGTCCAGATGCAAGTCTTCCTGCCAGAGCCCTTTGCCGTGCAGCCGACCGATAGCATCCAGCGCTTCGGCCAGAACGGCGGTCTGCTCATCGGCCAGCGCCGGCAGAGACTCGACCTTGGCCCAGGCTTCACCGAGACTTTCGGCGCCCTCGAGAAATTCGAACAGCAGCCAGCCACCCTCGCCGTCCTTCAGTCCGTCGGCCAACAGCAGCGGCGTGGTCAGGTTTTGCGCAGCGAGCAGGCGCACACCGTCCAGCTCCCGCTGGAAATGCCGGGCGGCCTTGCTGCCGACCAATAACTTTGCGAGCACCGGTCGACCGCGCCAGACACCTGCGCCAACGTAACGCTGCCCGGGCAACACCCGCAGCAGACTGAGCAATTGCAGATCCGCCGCACCGGCGGCGTCCGCCAGGGTTACGGTCAGTGGCAGTGAAGGTGCGCGCCCGGAGCGGGCCAGCTCGGACAATTGCATCAACGAGTCTCCTTGTGACTGCGCCGCGCGGTCAGTCGGCTCAGCCAGCTGTCGAGCAGCGAGCTGTCAGTCGGCTGATCGAGATAAGCCGCGAGCAATTGGCGCAAGTCGGCCTCGCTCCACTGCGGCGCGCGACGTTGCAACGGTTCCAGATCCTTGACCCGATCACGCATGCCGAACAGCAGCGGGCGGGTTTTCTCCAGATCGATCAGTTGCGCCTCATAGCCGTCGCCGGTGGCGCGCAGGAAAATATGCTTGGGATAGAAACAGCCATGCACCTGACGCGCGCTGTGCAGCCGCCGCGCCAGCAGACCGCAAGCCCTGAGGATGGCCGAATGTTGCGCGGCACTGAGCTGTGCCCAGCGCGCCAGCAACGAATCCAGGTCGCTCCAGCCATCGAGTGCGCGGGTGAGCAGAATGGCGCGCACTTCCCCGGCGACCTTGCGCTCACCGAAAAACGCCGCCTGCAACGCCGGAATGCCCAACTTGCGGTAACGGCTGATGTTGCGAAATTCGCGCGCAAAGCTCGGTTCGCCAAACGGCGCCTGCAAGGTCCGCGTCAGGTAATTGCTCTGTCGCTTGAGGTAATAGCCCTGGCCTTCAAGATCCAGGCGGAACACGCTGCTCCAGCCGCCACCGGCAGTGTTGGGCTCATCCACAGCTTCAAGCTGTTTGGCCCACAGTGCGTCGAAATTGCCGAGACCGTGGCGCTCCAGCAGTGCGCGGTCCTGTTCGGCAAGAAAATCAGTCATTCGCGCCCCTCAAAAAATCTCACCACGTGGCGAATCCGTTTCTTGTCGGCGACATCGAGCCGATCACACTGGCGATACTGCTTGTAGAAGCGCAGGCGCTGGGTGTTGGACAGGTGATATTTAGCCAGCTTGTCGAGACAGGCGAGGTCCTTGGTGATCCGGTACTTGAGCCAGAAGCCGCGCCAGAATTCGCCGTTGGGGCAGTCGATGAGGAAGATGCGCGCCTGATCGTCGATCAACAGGTTGCGCCATTTCAAATCGTTATGCGTAAACCGATGGTCGTGCATGGTCCGGGTGTAGCCGGCCAGTTGCTGGCTGACACCGTCGACCCAGGCGCGATCCTTGAGCCTGGGATCCTTGCGCTCGGCCAGCGCCGAGAGGTCTTCGGTATTGGGCAGTTCACGGGTGATCATCGCGCCACGGTCATAGGCCGCACCGCGCCGCTCCAGCCCCCAGGCCACCACCTCGGCAGTGGGGATGCCCCATTTGGCGAAGCGCTTGAGGTTCTGCCATTCCATTTTTACCCGCGGCTTGCCGAGGTAACGGCGCAGGCCCTTACCGGCGCCAACGTAGCGTTTGACGTAGTAATTGACGCCGTCGCGCTGCACGCGAACGACCTCCGACAGCGGGTCGCGGGTCAGGCGCTCGCCCTGCAACGCAAACACCGCTTCGAGGCTGCCGAAATCTTCCGCGAGTTCGCCGTACTGCGGTTCAAGTGTCCAGCCCGCCATCAGAGCGCATCCCCGTAACGCTGTTTACGCGCGTAGAGCTTGTCGGCCTTGCCTTGCAGCCAGCTCAGCAACGACGCCTCTTCTGCCAGAATCTGCCGCAGCGGTTGCTGGAAGTAGCCCTTGAGGAAACGCAGCTTGTCGCGGCGGGTCAGGCCGATGTCCAACGCGGAGAAGTACAGCGCCGCCAGATCCTTGTTGCGCCAGCGCTGAGTGATTTTCGCGCGGGTCTGGGCACGGTGCAGATCGATCACCGAGAGTTTGAAATCCTGCGGCGTGACCGGTTTGTCGGTGTGCAGCAGAAAATGGCAGATGTAGCAGTCGCGGTGATTGACCCCGGCGCGATGCATCATCCCGGTCATCCGCGCGACTTCGGCAATCAATGCGCGCTTGAGTGTTGGCTCCGGCGGCTGTTTGACCCAATCGATGCTGAAGTCTTCAAGGCTGATGGTCGGCGCCAGTTCTTCGGTGACGATGAACGAATGCTGATCCGCCGGGTTGCTGCCCTTCTCGCCGTAGGCGACGGCGGTCATGGTCGGCACGCCGACTTCCTGCAGACGCTGGATGGCCTTCCACTCTTGCCCGGCGCCGAGCACGGGCAGCTTGGCGGTCAGCAGGTTCTTGAAGATTTCGCCCCAACCGATGCCACGGTGAATCTTGACGAAAAAGCCATGGCCGTCGACTTCCGTGCGCAATGTCCGGCGCGCTTCCAGCTCGCGGTATACCTCGCCCTGCAAGCCCTCGACTGCGGCGAACGGGTCGCGTCCGGCCCAAAGGCTTTTGAACGGTTCAGCCAGCATCAACTTCATTAAGCGTGCTCCGCCAGAATCACATCCGCCGCGTGCTGCGGCATGCTGTAGAGGTCGGCCGTCTCGGCGAAGGCCAGACCGTTGCGGCTCCAGGCCGCGCGTGCAGCGTCATCGCTCAACATCTCGGTCAGGTATCGGGTCAGTTGCGCCTGCTCGAACGGCTCGTCCAGCACGCGCCCGGCATCGGCCTCGGCAATGTAATGGGCGTAACCGCAGACCGCACTGACCAGCACCGGCAACCCGGCCACCAGCGCTTCAAGCAGCACGGTGCCGGTGTTTTCGTTGTAGGCCGGGTGAATCAACAGGTCAGCGCCGAGCAGGAAACGCGGGATATCGCTGCGTCCTTTGAGGAAGGTCACATTGTCGCCCAGGCCCAGCGTCGCACTCTGCATCTGGAACAATTTGGGGTCATCCTGGCCGATTACAAACAGGCGGGTGCGTTTGCGCAATTCGGCGGGCAGTGCGGCCAGTGCCTTGAGGCTGCGATCGACGCCCTTGGTCTTGAAGCCGGAACCGATCTGCACCAGCAGCAGCTCGTCGTCCTTGAGATCGAATTCGGCGCGAAAACCGGCGCGAATCTCATCGGCATTCGCCGGCCGCCGACGATCCTGGGCAATGCCCGGTGGCAGCAGGTGAAAGCGCTCGAGCGGCGTGTCGTAATGCTTGATGAACAGCGGTTGCTGCACTTCGGAAATCATCAGCACTTCGGTCTTCGCGTCCTTGGCGAACACCGCGCGCTCGTACTCGGCGAAGTGGCGATAGCGACCCCAGCGGCGATACAGCGAGTTGCGCAGGTTCTGCGCCTTGTCTTCGAAGCAGCCATCGGCGGCGTAATAGACGTCAAGGCCCGGCATTTTGTTGAAGCCGATCAAGCGATCGACCGGACGCTTGGCCAGATCCGCTGCCATCCACGCGCTGAGTTTTTCGTTGCGGCGGTGATTGAAGAACGCCTTGACCGGCGCCACCAGCACCTCGAAACCCGGGGGCACGTCGCCTTCCCAGATCAACGTGTAGACGCGAATCTGATGGCCGCGCTTCTGGCATTCGAGGGCGATGCGCATGAAATCGCGCTGCAAGCCGCCGAACGGGAAATATTTGTACAGGACGAATGCCAATTGCATCAGCGCAGCTCCTCAGCCATTAACAACGTGCTCAGTCGGCTGGCGACACGCTCGGGGTTCACACGCGTGAAGCACAAAGGCTGCTCGCGTTTCAGGTCAAACTGACGGGCATCCTGCTCGGTCGGTTGATAGGTACATTTTTTCTGCATGCAGGGCGCGCACGGGAAGTCGCTGGCCAGATGAATCTGCAGCTTGCCGTAAGCGCCAGTGAGGCCCGGGTTGGTCGGGCCGAACAACGAAATCGTCGGTACATCCAGCGCAGCGGCCAGATGGCCGAGACCGGTGTCTACCGCCACGCAGGCTTGCGCGCCGGCGAGGACTTTGCCGACGCCGGCCAGATTGAGCTTCGGCAGCACTTCGGCGTGTTTGAAGCCGGCAGCGATGCGCTCGGCGCGGGCCTTTTCCTGCGGGTTGCCCCACGGCAGCTTCACGCCAACGCCGAGGTAGCCGACCCGCTCGGTCAGCTCGCGCCAGTAGATTTCCGGCCAGTGCTTGGTGTCCCAAGTGGTGCCGTGGAGGAACACAACATAGGCGTTCTTGCGTGGCAACTCGACCAGGCGCTCGACGTTGAGGCCGTAATCGCCGAGGCCTTTGGGCAAGTCGTAACCCAGAGCGATGGCGAATAACTGGCGTACGCGCTCGACGGCGTGCTGGCCTCGGGCGACAGCGAGTTTACGATCGTAGAAGCGCGCAGCCATCGGCTCGCGCGCGGAGGTTTTATCGAGGCCGGCCACCGGGGCTTTGACGTAGCGGGTCAGCCAGGCACTTTTCAGCAGGCCTTGCGCGTCGATCACCAGATCGTATTTATTGGCGCGCACGCTTTGCTTGAAGCGTTTCCACTCGCCGCTGGTGATGGTTTGCCACAGATTCTTGCGCCAGCGGCGGATCGCCACCGGAATCACTTTATCGACCGCCGGGTGCCAGCTCGGAATCTCGGCGAAACCCTCTTCCACCACCCAGTCGAACTTGATGCCCGGGATCGCCCGTGCGGCGTCGGTCAGCGCTGGCAACGCGTGAATCACGTCGCCCAGCGATGAAGTCTTGATCAGCAATACCCGCAAGTTAATGAACCTCGACCACGGAGCCCTGCAACTTCTGCAAGGCATCGTTGACCGCGTCCGGCATCAGCTGGCGCAGGCAGTTGTAATGGCCGAACCGGCAAGTTCGATCGAAGCACGGGCTGCATTCGATGCCCAGGCGCACGATCTCGACCTGCTCGGCCAGCGGCGGGGTGAAGCCCGGCGAGGTCGAGCCGTACACCGCGACCAGCGGACGATTCAATGCCGCTGCGACGTGCATCAGGCCGGAATCGTTGGATACAACGGAATCGGCGCATGAGAGCAGGTCAATGGCCTCGGCCAGCGAGGTACCGCCGCTGAGGTTGACCGATTCTTCACGCAGGCCCGGGATCAAACGTGCGCGGATATCTTCGCCGACCGCGTGATCGTTTTTCGAGCCGAACAGCCACACCTGCCAGCCTTCGCGGATGCGCGCTTCGGCGACCTTGGCGTAGTGCTCGGACGGCCAGCGCTTGGATTCGCCGAACTCGGCGCCGGGGCACAAAGCCAGGACCGGGCGATCGAGAGTCAGGCCGAATTTGGCCAGTGCCGCTTCGCGGGTCACCGGGTCGATTTGCAGACTCGGGCGCGGGTACGGCTTCGGCAGCTCGGCGTTCGCTTCATAGGCCAGCGCCATGAAACGCTCGATCATCAGCGGGTAGCGTTCTTTGTCGAGGGTACGCACGTCATTGAGCAGGCCATAGCGAAACTCGCCGCGCCAACCGGTGCGTTTCGGGATGCCGGCGAAAAACGGCACCAGTGCCGATTTCAGCGAATTGGGCAGCAGGATCGCCTGATCGTACTGACCGCGCAGGGACTTGCCGATGCGCCGACGCGTCGACAGTTCCAGCGCGCCGTGGCCGAGCGGGAAGCTCAAGGCCTTGCGCACTTCGGGCATGCGTTCGAGGATCGGCCGGCTCCATTCAGGCGCCAGCACGTCGATTGCGCATTGCGGGTGGCGCTGTTTGAGACACTGAAACAGTGTCTGCGCCATCACCATGTCACCGACCCAACTGGGCCCAACGATCAGAATATTCATGTGGTTTCCAAAAACGAACCGGGGAGGCATTTACGCCTCCCCGCCTCGATAATTCTACAAACACTGTAGATCTACTGTGGGAGCGGGCTTGCCCGCGATGGGGTCTTCACATTCAACAGTATTGTCGTCTGATACTCCGCTATCGCTGGCAAGCCAGCTCCCACAGGGTTTTGCATCTGTTTCAACATCTGCATTTCAGCGCAGATCACTGTGGGAGCGAGCTTGCTCGCGAAGGGGCCATCACATCCGACATCGGTGTCGTCTGACACTCCGCCTTCGCGAGCAGGCTCGCTCCCACCGTTTGAATCTCATTGCGTTCATTGGCGCGTTTCAGCTTAGCCCCAACTCACGCCAAATCCGCAAAACCTGCCGACGTTCGTCGGCAAACTGGTCGCCCGGTATCACCCCGGCGTCCTTCTGCAAGGCCTGCCGGTGGGCGGCGGAGCGGTAGGCCTTGTAGGCCTCGCGCAACAGACTGGCATCTTCGGCGGGCATCAGCCGTTCGTGTTCCAGCTCTTCCAGAATGCGGATGTTATCGGTCCAGCGCAGCAGCGGCGGATGGCTGTGCGACCACGCCAGGGCCGCGTATTGCACCATAAATTCAATATCGACGATACCTCCGGCGTCCTGCTTGAGGTCGAACGGCACGCCCCCGTCGAACGCATTCGCCGCCGTGCCGGCTGCGGTGCTGCGGGTGCCGAGGTTGTCGCGCATTTTCGCGCGCATCTCGCTGACTTCCTGTTGCAGCTTGGCCAGATCCCTAGGTTTGCCCAATACCTGGGCGCGGACTTTCTCGAAGGCCTGGCCAACATCCTGACTGCCCACCAGCACCCGCGCGCGCACCAAGGCCTGATGCTCCCACGTCCAGGCTTCGTTTTCCTGATAGCGGGCGAACGCGCCGAGTGAGCTCACCAACAGCCCGGAAGCACCGGACGGCCGCAGACGCATATCCACTTCATACAGCTGACCGGAGTTGGTCTGCGCTGTGAGCAGGTGAATGATCCGCTGCCCCAGACGCGTAAAGAACTGCGCGCCATCAATGGATTTCGGCCCGTCGGTTTCCGCCTGCGGATCGCCGTCATGGATGAACACCAGATCCAGGTCCGAACCATGCCCCAATTCAATACCGCCAACCTTGCCATAACCGACAATGATGAAGCCGGGATCGCACAGCGTGCCGTCGGTGCGCAGCGGCGTGCCGTATTTGGCCACGGTCTGCCGCCAGGCCAGGGCCAGCACTTGTTCGAGAATCGCCTCGGCCAGCCAGGTCAGGTAATCGCTGACTTTCATCAACGGCAGGCTGCCGGCGATTTCCGACGCGGCGACGCGCAAGCGGTGCGCCAGTTTGAAATGGCGCAGGGCTTCCATCTGTTGCTCGAGGTCGTCCTCGGGAATTCGTGTCAGCCGCTCGCGCAACTCGGCCGCCAGTTCCGGCGCCAGCGGCGGCTTGAACAGCCGGCCTTCGTTGAGCAATTCGTCGAGCAGCAGCGGGAAGCGCGTGATCTGCTCGGCAATCCACGGGCTCGCCGCACACAAGGTCAGCAGGCGGCGCAGCGCGCCGGGGTTTTCTGTGAGCAACACCAGATACGCCGAACGCCGCGCCACTGCTTCCACCAGCGGCAGCACGCGCTCGAGCACCAGATCGGGATTGTCATGCTCCACCGCTTGCGCGAGCAGTCGCGGAATGAACGCATCCAGACGCTCGCGTCCCAGCCGCTGCATCGCGCGCAGTTGCGGACTGCCGCGCAAACCGGCCAGCGCTTTCAGGGCTTTGCCGGCATCGACGAAACCGCCTTCCTGCAACTGTCGGCAAGCGGCCTCTTCGTCCTGTTCTTCCTCCCACAGCGGCAGCCACTCACCACCGACTACCACTTCGCTTTCGCTGCCCTCTTCTTCGTCGGGATCAGCGATCACCTGGGCGAAATGCCAGGCCACGCGCCCGCGCCAGTACATCAGTTGTTCATGGAACGCCGACCAATCGGCGAAGCCCAGCATGAAGGCGATCCGCGCCTGATCCTGAGCGCTGTCCGGCAGCATCTGCGTCTGACGGTCGGCAATCGCTTGAATGGCATGTTCGGTGTAACGCAGAAACTCGTAACCCTCGCGTAGTTCACTGACCACCGCCGGCGGCAGATAGCCCTGCCCTTCCAGCGTGCTCAGCACCTTTAATAAAGGACGCTGTTGCAGGCTCAGGTCGCGGCCACCGTGGATCAGTTGAAAGGCCTGCGCGATGAACTCGACCTCGCGGATGCCGCCGGAGCCGAGCTTGATGTTGTCGGCCATGCCCTTGCGCCGGACTTCCTGCTGGATCAACTGCTTCATGGTGCGCAGCGCTTCGATCGCCGAGAAGTCCAGATAGCGCCGATAAACGAACGGCCGCAGCATATCGAGCAACTGCGCGCCGGCAACCTGATCGCCAGCCACCACCCGCGCCTTGATCATCGCGTAGCGTTCCCAGTCGCGGCCCTGATCCTGGTAATACTGCTCCAGCGCATTGAAGCTGAGCACCAGCGCACCGGACGATCCGTATGGACGCAGGCGCATGTCGACGCGGAAGACGAAGCCGTCGACGGTCATCGGATCGAGCGCCTTGATCAGACGCTGGCCGAGGCGGATGAAGAATTCCTGATTATCCAGCGAGCGTTTCACGCCGACGGTTTCGCCGCCTTCGGGGTAGGCGAAGATCAGGTCGATGTCGGAAGACAGATTCAGCTCGACCGCGCCGAGCTTGCCCATGCCGAGAATGACCATCTGCTGCGGCTCACCGCTGCGCCGCCCGGTCGGTGTGCCAAATTGCTCGCAATGGCGGCTGTACAGCCATTGATAAGCCTGATCGATGGTGGCGTCGGCCATGTCCGAGAGGTCGCGGCAGGTCTGCACCAGATCGGCCTGACGAGTCAGGTCGCGCCAGATGATCCGCACCTGATGGCGTGCGCGCTGGCGACGCAAGGCGCGGCCGAGTTCGTCTTCGCTCTGCGCGCTGTTCACAGCGGCGGCAATCTGTGCGCACAGCTCGCCGGGCGCAAACGCTCGATCAAGTTCGCCGGACGCCACCAGTGACAGCAACATCAAAGGGTCACGAATGCTCTGTTCAATAACAAACTCGCTCGCGGCGGTAACGCGGGCGAACTGCGCCCAGCGTTCAGGCGACCAATTCGACAAGCCATGATCGTCCTCAAGGGCGGCGACGGACGTACGGAACGACTGCTCGGATCGGCTGACCAACGGCAGGAGAATGGCGGGCAGATCGGCAAGCACGGGCAGGGTCATGGTCTATCCTTGATCGGCGTAATAAGGGCCGCTTGTAGTGAATGATGAAAACCCGCTACGTGAAGGACTGTCGAACAAAAGTTAGAAATAGCTGAAATTTCTTCTTCTTTGGCATCCAGCATCAAACTTTCACCTTATTCGGATGGAAATCGACCCGCCTTAACGATTATTCTCACAACGCAGTCGGAGGCCACAAGCCTTTCATCTGTAGTTTTACTACTCGTCTATACATTCGCAAGGCTGAAATGCCGGAAGATTTGTAGTAAAACTACACGCCGCCGGAACAACCTGTCGGCAATCCAAGAATTTTAAATCGTCTGCCCACAAGGCCAGTCGCAAACTCAGGCAACCGATTCTGGAAGCCTTTCCGCCCTGGAGCAAGCCATGCAAGACCTCGATCCCGTCGAAACCCAGGAATGGCTGGACGCCCTGGAATCGGTTCTCGACAAAGAAGGCGAAGACCGTGCTCACTATCTGATGACCCGTATGGGCGAACTCGCGACCCGCAGCGGCTCGCAGCTCCCTTACGCGATCACCACGCCTTACCGCAACACGATCCCCGTTACCCACGAAGCACGCATGCCTGGCGACCTGTTCATGGAACGCCGCATTCGCTCGCTGGTACGCTGGAACGCGATGGCCATGGTAATGCGCACGAACCTGCGAGATTCGGACCTGGGTGGTCACATCTCCAGCTTCGCTTCCAGTGCGACCCTGTATGACATCGGCTTCAACTATTTCTTCCAGGCCCCGACCGACGAACACGGCGGCGACCTGATCTACTTCCAGGGCCACACCTCGCCAGGCGTTTACGCCCGTGCATTCATGGAAGGCCGCATCACCGAAGACCAGATGAACAACTTCCGTCAGGAAGTCGATGGTCAAGGCCTGTCGTCCTATCCGCACCCTTGGCTGATGCCTGACTTCTGGCAGTTCCCGACCGTATCGATGGGTCTGGGTCCGATCCAGGCGATCTACCAGGCGCGCTTCATGAAGTACCTGGAACACCGCGGTTTCATCCAGCCGGGCAAACAGAAAGTCTGGTGCTTCCTGGGCGACGGCGAGTGCGACGAGCCGGAATCCCTGGGCGCCATTTCCCTGGCCGGCCGCGAGAAGCTGGACAACCTGATCTTCGTCATCAACTGCAACCTGCAGCGCCTCGACGGCCCGGTTCGCGGCAACGGCAAGATCATCCAGGAACTCGAAGGCGTGTTCCGCGGCGCTCAGTGGAACGTGACCAAAGTCATCTGGGGCCGTTTCTGGGACCCGCTGCTGGCCAAGGATGTCGACGGCATCCTGCAACGTCGCATGGACGAAGTCATCGACGGCGAGTACCAGAACTACAAAGCCAAAGACGGCGCGTTCGTTCGCGAGCACTTCTTCAACACGCCTGAACTCAAGGCGATGGTTGCCGATCTGTCCGACGACGAGATCTGGAAACTCAACCGTGGCGGCCACGACCCGTACAAGGTCTACGCGGCGTACCACGAAGCGGTCAACCACAAGGAACAACCGACCGTCATCCTCGCCAAGACCATCAAGGGTTATGGCACCGGTGCCGGCGAAGCGAAGAACACCGCGCACAACACCAAGAAGGTCGACGTCGACAGCCTGAAGCTGTTCCGCGACCGCTTCGACATCCCGGTCAAGGACGAAGAACTGGAGCATCTGCCGTTCTTCAAGCCAGAGCCAAACAGCGCCGAAGCCCGCTACCTCGCCGAGCGCCGTGCCGCACTGGGCGGTTTCGTGCCGCAGCGCCGTGCGCAGAGCTTCAGCGTACCGACCCCGGATCTGGACACCCTCAAAGCCATCCTCGATGGCTCGGGCGACCGTGAAATTTCCACCACCATGGCTTTCGTGCGGATCCTCGCGCAACTGGTCAAGGACAAGGAAATCGGCCCGCGCATCGTTCCGATCATCCCGGACGAAGCCCGTACCTTCGGTATGGAAGGCATGTTCCGTCAGCTGGGTATCTACTCCTCCGTCGGCCAACTCTACGAGCCAGTCGATAAAGACCAGGTGATGTTCTACAAGGAAGACCAGAAAGGTCAGATCCTTGAGGAAGGCATCAACGAAGCAGGCGCCATGAGCTCGTTCATCGCTGCCGGTACTTCGTACTCCAGCCACAACCAGCCGATGCTGCCGTTCTACATCTTCTACTCGATGTTCGGCTTCCAGCGCATCGGCGATCTGGCCTGGGCTGCCGGCGACAGCCGTACCCGTGGCTTCCTGATCGGCGGCACCGCTGGCCGTACCACCCTGAACGGTGAAGGTCTGCAGCACGAAGACGGTCACAGCCACTTGCTGGCCGCGACCATCCCGAACTGCCGCACCTACGATCCGACCTACGGCTACGAGCTGGCGGTGATCATTCAGGACGGCATGAAGAAGATGACCGAAGAGCAACAGGACATCTTCTACTACATCACCGTGATGAACGAGTCGTACCAGCAGCCAGCCATGCCGGCCGGTGCCGAAGAAGGCATCAAGAAAGGCATGTACCTGCTTGAGGAAGACACTCGCGATGCGGCGCACCACGTTCAGCTGATGGGCTCCGGCACCATCCTGCGCGAAGTGCGTGAAGCGGCGAAGATCCTGCGTGAAGAGTTCAACATCGGCGCTGACGTGTGGAGCGTTACCAGCTTCAACGAACTGCGTCGCGACGGCCTCGCTGTAGAGCGCAGCAACCGTCTCAAGCCTGGCCAGAAGCCTAAGCTGAGCTACGTCGAAGAGTGCCTGAACGGCCGTAAAGGTCCGGTCATTGCTTCTACCGACTACATGAAGCTGTTCGCCGAGCAGATCCGTCAGTGGGTACCGTCCAAGGAATTCAAAGTCCTGGGCACCGACGGTTTCGGCCGCAGCGACAGCCGCAAGAAACTGCGTCATTTCTTCGAAGTCGACCGTCATTTCGTGGTGTTGGCAGCCCTGGAAGCACTGGCTGACCGTGGTGATATCGAACCTAAGGTTGTGGCCGAAGCCATCGCCAAGTTCGGCATCGACCCGGAAAAACGCAACCCACTGGACTGCTGAGGAGACATTTTGTGAGCGAACTCATTCGCGTACCTGACATCGGCAGCGGTGAAGGTGAAGTAATTGAACTGTTTGTGAAGGTCGGCGACCGCATCGAAGCCGACCAGAGCATCCTGACCCTGGAATCGGACAAGGCCAGCATGGAAGTGCCGGCCCCGAAAGCCGGCGTCATCAAGAGCCTGAAAGTAAAGCTGGGCGACCGTCTGAAAGAAGGCGACGAACTGCTTGAGCTGGAAGTCGAGGGCGCCGCTGAAGCGGCCCCTGCACCTGCCGCCGCACCTGCTGCGAAAGCCGAGGAGAAACCGGCTGCCGCCCCTGCTGCTGCCGCTCCTGCCGCTGCTCCTGCTGCTGCCTCGGTACAGCAAGTGCACGTGCCGGACATCGGTTCGTCGGGCAAGGCGCAGATCATCGAGATTCAGGTCAAGGTCGGCGACAGCGTCGAAGCTGATCAATCGCTGATCACCCTGGAGTCCGACAAGGCGAGCATGGAAATCCCGTCGCCTGCCGCTGGCGTGGTCAAGGCCATCAGCGTCAAGCTCAACGACGAAGTCGGCACTGGCGACCTGATTCTGGATCTGGAAGTGGCGGGTGCTGCGGCCCCTGCTGCTGCCGCTCCGGCTCAGGCTGCTGCGCCTGCTGCTGCCGCTGCGCCAGCCCCGGCGGCGGCTCCGGTGGCACCGGCCGCTGACACTGTTCAGGACATCCATGTCCCGGACATCGGTTCGGCTGGCAAAGCCAAGATCATCGAAGTGCTGGTCAAGGCGGGCGACACGGTCGAAGCCGACCAGTCGCTGATCACTCTGGAATCCGACAAGGCGAGCATGGAAATTCCATCGCCTGCCGCTGGCGTGGTCGAAAGCGTTTCGATCAAGCTGGATGACGAAGTCGGCACCGGCGACCTGATCCTCAAGCTGAAAGTCAAAGGCGCGGCACCTGCTGCTGCCCCGGCTGCGGCTGCTGCACCGAGCGCTCCGGCACCTGCCGCTGCTGCTCCGGCTGCCGCTGCACCTGCTGCCGCTCCAGCCGCAGCGCCGGCTGCCACACCAGCGAAACCGGGCGCCAAAGTTCACGCCGGCCCTGCCGTGCGTCAACTGGCTCGTGAGTTCGGCGTCGAGCTGAGCGCCGTTGGCGCCAGCGGTCCGCACGGTCGCATCCTCAAGGAAGACGTGCAGGTTTACGTCAAGGCGATGATGCAGAAGGCCAAGGAAGCACCGGCCGCTGCTGGCGGCGCTACCGGTGGCGCGGGCATCCCGCCGATCCCGGTGGTCGATTTCAGCCGTTTCGGCGAAATCGAAGAAGTGCCGATGACCCGCCTGATGCAGGTCGGCGCTGCCAACCTGCACCGCAGCTGGCTGAACGTGCCACACGTGACGCAATTCGACTCGGCGGACATCACCGAGCTGGAAACCTTCCGTGTTGCGCAGAAAGCCGTGGCCGAGAAGGCTGGCGTCAAGCTGACCATCCTGCCGCTGCTGCTCAAGACCTGCGCGCACCTGCTCAAGGAGCTGCCGGACTTCAACAGTTCGCTGGCACCAAGCGGCAAGGCGATCATCCGCAAGAAATACGTGAACATCGGCTTCGCCGTCGACACTCCGGATGGCCTGCTGGTGCCGGTGATCAAGAACGTCGATCAGAAGAGCCTGCTGCAACTGGCAGCCGAAGCGGCTTCGCTGGCTGAAAAAGCCCGCACCAAGAAGCTGTCCTCGGACGAGATGCAGGGCGCCTGCTTCACCATTTCCAGCCTCGGCCACATTGGCGGCACCGGCTTCACGCCGATCGTCAACGCGCCGGAAGTGGCGATCCTCGGTGTGTCCAAGGCAACCATCCAGCCAGTCTGGGACGGCAAAGCCTTCCAGCCGAAGCTGATGCTGCCACTGTCGCTGTCCTATGATCACCGTGTGATCAACGGCGCTGCAGCTGCACGCTTCACTCAGCGTCTGGGCAGTCTGTTGGGCGACATCCGCACCATCCTGCTGTAACTCAAACGGCCCTCCGGCAACGGGGGGCCGCTTGCTGCACCCTTTCGAGCGCCACACGCTCGTACCTCAACCCCGCCAGTCTGGCGGGGCTTTTTTTTGCCTGAATGAAATCGGCGGGCGTCTTTTTCCCACAACTATCGCTGACATCGGCCACAAACCCTGTCCACTTAGCGCCAATATTTTCCGCCGCTCGGCAACTAACCTCTGCTCTGGAAAGTTGCTTCAACGCGCTCCGATTATTTAACTCTTACTTCTCTGACTTTCGAACGGAATCGACCATGTTCAAACCGACCATAGGCCCCATTGTGGGCCACACCACAACTAACGAAGTGCGAATTTTCATTCGCGGTGAACAGCAGGACAGAAAACGTGTATTTGCCGGAGTCCGCGCCCGTAAAAGCGGTGCGGAGAAATGGTCGAACAGCGTATTTGCACTTTTGAATCCAGCCAATGATATGTCGGGTGTGCTCGTATTACAGGATCTGGATGCCGATTGTGAATATGAATACCAGGCTGGCTGGTTAAGCCCGATGAATCCAGTGCACACCGTCGACACCGTGGTGGAGTTTCCACTGCAATGGCCACGGCAGCTCTATCGCTTTCGCACCCGCACTGCGCAAGCGAGGCAGCCTCGAGGCTTTATTGTCGGTTCTTGCCGTTATCTGCGGATCACCGCTGGCATCGCCTCCTTGCCGCAGCTGGGCGACCGCATCTTTGGCTCGATCAATCAGCTCGTCGAGCAAAGTCATTTACCGGTCAGTGCGGTGATCATGACCGGCGATCAAGTTTATGTAGATGACTTGAATATCATTGCACCGGATCGCGCAGCCAAGGACATTCTGAAAAAGTACCGAACGGCATTCTCGCAACCGAATATTCAAAGACTGATGTCCAATACATCGACTTACATGATGCTCGACGATCATGAAATCGAAGATAACTGGCCCGCCAATGCCAAAGCAGCAGACAAGGACTTGTATCGCAATGCCATGGCCGCTTATGAACTTTATCAAGCCAGCCACAGCCCGGTTTACGCATGTAATGGCAAGGGCCAGCTAGACCGGAATACCTTGAAGCATTACTGGTATCAGTTCGGCGACAGCGATATCGCCTGGTTCGTCACCGACAGTCGCACCCGGCGCAACCTGTCGAAGGATGACCGGCGCATTCTCGACGCTGAGCAGGAACAGGCGTTGCTTGACTGGCTGATCCACAGCCCGGCACGGGTGAAGTTCGTGGTGACCAGCGTGATGTTCTATCCCGATCGCAAGTTCAACGGTGACGATGCCTGGAAAGCCTTTCCCGAACAGCGCCTGCGCCTGCTGGAAACCATTCGCACCCATCGGATCAAGAACGTGGTGTTCGTTTCCGGCGACGTTCATGGTTCTCTGACCAGTCGCCTGTCTCACAGCGAGGACGCCGGATTCGAAGTGCACACCATCGTGTCCTCGCCGCTGCACAACAGCAAATTGCTGCCGTATGCCAGAGCCTCGACATTCATCCTCAATCAACCGCTGGTGCGCACGGCGGCCGGGGATTATCGGCACGAGCTGACCAGTGCCGTAGTGAGTCAGGACAATTTTGCTCATGTGGTCGTTGAGGCTGATCAGATATTGGTCAATTACCATGACCGCGATGGCAAGCAGCTGCAGTCGATCAGTATGAAATTGCGTTGAAACACCCAAAGATCGCAGCCTTCGGCAGCTCCTATATGGCTACGTGGCGCCTGCAAGAGTTGTTCAAGGCTGCGATCTTCTGCTCATTTCAGTTGTGCACTGGAGAAATGTTCACTGCAGCCGACATATTCTTATAGCACTTGGCCTTCATCTCTCTTGTCAGTCGGTGCCGCAATGATGCAACCTTGCCGCAGCCAACAGACAAGAGGGCGAGAGCCCGGCGCATTCAGCATATTTCCAAGCGAGTTCCATTCATGAAGAGCCAACCCGATGCCGCCAGCCGTACGGCGGCCGAGGTAGTGACGCAGTTGCCTGTGCCCTCGCGGCTCGGCATGCTGCGTTTCGAGCGCTTGAATGAAGCCAGTTGGGCGATGTTGTTCCTCGACCCAAACTGTGAACGCCAGTTCGGCCAGCCCGCCGTCGAGCTCTGCGCGCTGGTCGGCTCGCCCTACGCCAGCCTGATGGAGCCGGAAGCGCGCTATCAACTGCATGACGCAATCCAGCAGCAACTAAGCAAAAGCGCGCATTACGTGGTGCGCTACACCCTGCACACCGCCGCCGGCGCGTTGAATATCCTCGAATTGGGTGAAGCCTACAAACAGCACAACCGGCATTTGCTGCGCGGCTACCTGCTGGCCGTCGACGAGGTGTTCGACCAAGCCCAGGCGCTGCCTTCGGTGGATCTGGAAACCCAGAACTCGCGCCTGCAAATCGCCCTTGAGCTGAACCAGCGTGCCCAACAGGAACAACTGCAGCATCTGGAGCGCGTGCGCGCCCAGCAGGATCTGATTCTGTTGCTCGCCCGCCAGCGCTACAGCACGCACAACTCGCTGCAGGAAGCCGCCGAACTGATCACCCGCTGCGCCTGCGATATCTACGAAATCGACTGCGCCAGCCTGTGGAACCTCGACGGTCAGCGCTTGCTGCCGATCTCCGCCTACCATCGTGCGACCCAGGAATACATCCTGCCGGAGCCGATCGATATCAGCGGCTTCCCCGACTACATGGAAGCGTTGCACAGCAGCCGCGCCATCGACGCAAACAACGCCATGCATGACCCGCGCACCCGCGAGATGGCCGAGGCGATGCGTCCGCGTGACGTCAATGCCATGCTCGATGCCAGCATCCGCGTCGACGGCCAGGTGGTCGGCGTGTTGTGTCTGGAACAGACCGGCGTCACTCGCGCCTGGCAGTCCGACGAAATCGCCTTTGCCGGTGAACTGGCCGACCAGTTTGCGCAGGTGATCAACAATCACAACCGGCGCACCGCCACCAGCGCCCTGCACCTGTTTCAACGCGCGGTCGAGCAGAGCGCCAACGCCTTTTTGCTGGTCAACTGCGACGGCGTGGTCGAGTACGTCAATCCGAGCTTCACTGCGATCACCCAGTACACCACCGAGGAAGTCCACGGTCAGCGCCTGTCGGAATTGCCGGCGCTGGAAAACCTCAGCGAATTGCTGTTCGACGCGCCCTCGGCGTTGGCCCAGAGCAACAGTTGGCAGGGTGAATTCAAGAGCCGCCGCAAGAATCTCGAACCGTACTGGGGCCAGTTGTCGATTTCCAAGGTCTATGGTGACAACCGAGAGCTGACGCATTACATCGGCATCTACGAAGACATCACCCAGACCAAACTCGCGCAGCAACGTATCGAGCGCCTGGCCTACACCGACAACCTGACCAACCTCGGCAATCGTCCGGCATTCATTCGCAATCTCGACGAGCGTTTCGCCCGCGACAGCGATACACCGATCAGCCTGTTGCTGGTCGACATCGACAACTTCAAGCGGATCAACGACAGCCTCGGCCACCAGACCGGCGACAAACTGTTGATCAGCCTCGCCCGGCGCCTGCGCAACAGCCTCAGCCCGAGTGGCAGTCTGGCGCGTTTTGCCAGTAACGAATTCGCCGTGTTGCTCGACGACACCGATCTTGAGGCCGGGCAGCAGATTGCCAGTCAGTTGCTGATGACCCTCGACAAGCCGATGTTCGTCGACAACCAGTTGATCAGCGTGACCGGCTCCGTGGGCCTGGCCTGCGCGCCGCTGCACGGGCGCGATCCGCAAACCCTGATGCGCAACGCCGGTCTGGCACTGCACAAGGCCAAGGCCAACGGTAAACACCAGTTGCAGGTATTCACTGAAGCGCTGAACGCCGAAGCCAGTTACAAACTGTTCGTCGAGAACAACCTGCGCCGCGCCCTGACCCAGAACGAGCTGGACGTGTTCTACCAGCCGAAACTGTGCCTGCGCAGCGGTCGCCTGCTGGGGATGGAAGCGCTGTTGCGCTGGAACCACCCGGAGCGCGGCATGATTCGCCCGGACCAGTTCATCAGCGTCGCCGAGGAAACCGGCCTGATCATTCCGATCGGCAAGTGGATCGCCCGTCAGGCGTGTCGCATGAGCAAATCCCTGACCGCTGCCGGCCTGGGCAATCTGCAGGTGGCAATCAATCTGTCACCGAAACAGTTCTCCGATCCGGATCTGGTCGCCTCGATCGCCAACATCCTCAAGGAAGAAGCGCTGCCGGCCAGTCTGCTCGAACTGGAGCTGACCGAAGGCCTGCTGCTGGAAGCCACCGAAGACACGCACTTGCAACTCGACCAGCTCAAGCGCCTCGGGTTGACGCTAGCCATGGATGACTTCGGCACCGGGTATTCATCGCTGAGTTATTTGAAGAAATTCCCGATCGACATCATCAAGATCGATCGCAGCTTCATCCACGAAATTCCCGACAACCAGGACGACATGGAAATCACCTCTGCGGTGATCGCCATGGCCCACAACCTGAAACTCAAGGTTGTCGCCGAAGGCATCGAAACCGCCGAGCAACTGGCGTTCCTGCGCCGGCATCGTTGCGACGTCGGGCAGGGTTATCTGTTCGACCGACCAATTCCCGGTGATGAACTGATCAAAGCGCTCAAGCGCTATCCCCGTGGGCCGCTTTGCCTCTAACGCCTGCCTCTATGAAGATCCCTTGTGGGAGCGAGCCTGCTCGCGAAGGCGATAAAACCGTCGACATCTTCGTCGCCTGACACACCGCTTTCGCGAGCAGGCTCGCTCCCACAGTTTTGATAGTGCGAATTCCGGCATCATTCGGCACACTGGCGGTCTGACTTTTTACCTCCAACCTGACTGAGAGGAACGCTCATGGTTCTGCGCTCGGAAATTCTGGTGAACAAAAACGTGCTTCCAACCAAAGAACAAGCCCTGCCCGGCCGCGAAACCCCGATGACCCTGCCGGAAAAACACTTCGTCTTCGAAGACACTCCGCTGCTCGGTCCATTCTTTCAGGACGTCGATTTTGCGATCTTCGGTCTGGGTTGCTTCTGGGGCGCGGAACGACGTTTCTGGCAGCGCGAAGGCGTGGTCAGCACAGTCGTCGGTTACGCCGGCGGCTTCACGCCGAACCCGACGTACGAAGAAGTCTGCTCGGGCCTGACCGGCCACGCCGAAGTGGTGCTGGTGGTGTATGACAAAGCCAAAGTCAGCTACGAAGAACTGCTGGCGATGTTCTGGGAACTGCACAACCCGACTCAGGGCATGCGCCAGGGCAACGACATCGGCACCCAGTACCGCTCGGTGATCTATGCGACCACCCCGGAGCAGCTGGATGCGGCACTGAAAAGCAAAGACGTGTATCAGGCGGAACTGGCCAAGGCCGGTCTGGGTGAAATCAGCACCGAGATCGACCAGGCCCCAACCGTGTACTTTGCCGAGGCGTATCACCAGCAGTATCTGGCGAAGAACCCTGAAGGTTACTGCGGGATTGGCGGCACCGGCGTGTGCATGCCGAACTAAAAGCTGCTAGCGGCAAGCTTCAAGCTGCAAGCGCTGTTTTCGCTTCAGCTTGTAGCTTGTAGCTTGTAGCTTGTAGCTTCATTCCGCTATTAACCAATCCATCTGCCAGCCACCCTGGGTCTGCCCCAGCTTCTTAGACAACCACGGCAGCAACTCACGCAACTCTTCCTCAAGCCCCCACGGCGGATTGGCGATCGCCAGCCCGGAACCGTTCAGGCTGTTCGGCGTGTCCAGCGGATGCACCAGCAGCTCCACACGCAGCAACTTCGGTGCACCGGTGCCTGCCAGGTCCTGATAGAAACGCCGCAGTGCACGCTGATCCTTCACCGGATACCAGATCGCTGCCACAGTCTGGCGCATGCGGCCGATGGCTTCTTTCATCGACGCCGCGCAACGCTGCATCTCGTCCAGTTGCTCGAACGGCGGATCGATCAGCATCACCGCGCGCTTTTCCTGCACCGGCAACATCGCCCGCGCCACGTGCCAGCCCTCGCCCAGATGGACTTTCACTCGACGATCGCCGGCCATGTTGTCCTTGAGCAACACACCGTCTTCCGGGTGCTTCTCGTTGAGCATCACCCGATCCTGCGGCCGCGTCAGGCGCCGCGCCAGCTCCGGCGAACCCGGGTAATAGCGCAACTGGCCATCCGGGTTCATCTCGTGCAGCACCTTCATATAGTCGGCAGTCAGCGCCGGCAGGTCCGGCTGATCCCACAACCGCGCAATGCCTTCCAGGTACTCGCCGGTGCGATTGGCCTGATCGCCCTGCAAGTCATACAGACCGATGCCGGCGTGCGTGTCGAGATAGGCAAACGGCTGCTCCTTGCGCGACATCAGGGCGATGAGGCGGGTCAAGGTCAGGTGTTTGAACACATCGGCGTGATTGCCGGCATGGAAGGCGTGACGATAATTCATGGCTGCTCCTGCGAAGGGCGCAAAGTTTACCTTTTACCGGGCGGCAAGTCAGGGGTTGGCGGCTGAGCGGACAAAAGCCTGCCCCTCACCCTAACCCTCTCCCGGAGGGAGAGGGGACTGACGGTGGCGAACTTGCGAGTTACATCGACCTGGAAGATCAGCGTGATCTCAGGCTTGGCCAAGCGAAGTTCACCACTGAAGTCGCAGGTCGGCGTACAACACCCAGACAACTCGGTCAGTCTTCAGAAAGAACACCTCCATCCAGGCTTGGCCAAGCGAAGTTCACCACTGAAGTCGCAGGTCGGCGTACATCACCCGGTCAACTCGGTCAGTCCCCAGAAAGAACACCACCATCCAGGCTTGGCCAAGCGAAGTTCACCACTGAAGTCGCAGGTCGGCGTACATCACCCAGACAACTCGGTCAGTCCCCTCTCCCTCTGGGAGAGGGCTAGGGTGAGGGGCTTTGCTTTTATGGCGTTAAACTGGCTAACCATGAACGACAGGAAGTCAAAAACTCATGGGATATCTGATCATCTGTTTACTCAGCCTTCTTGGCCCATACCTCGCCCTTGCCGACGAAACCCACATTGAAACACTAAAGAACTACGGGCTGAGCCACTGCATTCTGAAGCCATTCAACGAACGCTCAGCGCTGGAAAAAGACATTGCACTGTCCGCCAATGCCTATTCGTTCACGGGCAAAGGCATGCATACCATCCTGCAAAATGAAGACATGCTGCAGGTGCTGCGCGATCCCTATAAAGAAACCCGAAACCACGTATTGGCGGCTTACGAGCAGACACCTTCAAACAGCAAATACTCGAATGAAAAAGTAGTGTTTCTTGCGTGCCTGAAGATCTACAACTCCGAGGCGTTCAACCGCTTTATCCAAACTCAAGATGCGTATATCTCTGACTGACACTCTGATTTCAATCAACATCAAAAGATCGCAGCCTTCGGCAGCTCCTACACGGGATAGGCGTTTAATCTGCCGAAGGCTGCGATCTTTTGATCTTTTCAGGCGGGCAAGCTGCGCAGGCGCTTGCCGATGACATCGAGCACATCACAGCCATCACGCAATGGAATGGCGCATAGCAATGCAAAGTCGCTGAGGATGAAGGAGTCGCATTCGATCGAGCCGCGCATGCACATGTTTTCCAGAACCTGGACCACGGCGCGGATGCGATGGTTGGCGGCGTCCATGAGGATATCGAGGGGCACGTGGGTGTCGATGAACAGGCTGGGCATGTCGCTGCAATTGCCGGTCAGGGCCATGAAGCGGTTGTCGGGGTGGGGGGTGATTTTTTCGTAGGGTGGATCGGGTTTATGCATAGTCATTTCAGTTGTTCCTCAATAGGTATAGAGGGGCTGCCAAATGACCTTCCTACGGGTATAGGTGGCAGCCGTACGCGAGAGTAGGAAACTGAGAAACCCACCAAACTCAGTCACGCCGAAGCGTTCCCGCGCACAGCTGCCGCAAACGATGCTACGGACACATATTAAGTGCCGCAATCAAATGGCAGCCTGGTGCGCGGTGAATTTCACAGGGGTCCTACGCCCTGCCACCGCTCTCGCAGTGACAACGAAAAGACTATCCCTGCAACCCACCACGCACCAGTTCATGAAAGCCGCCGCGATTCGAAGGAAACGTCCGAAGCGTTTGCCCCGAAATTTCACTCTGCCTCTGCCAGCAAAAACTCCAGAAGCGCCGATCGTGACGAATCTTCCGACATCGATAATTTGAAAAACTGCCCGACCTTGCAGCGCAGGACCGCTCCGGGAAACGCCTCGAATATGGCTGGCTGTTCTTCGCTCAGCCATTGCAGAGCGTTCGCGACGCGTACGCTCTCATCAGTCTGCGCCAACACTGATTTCGGCACGTTCCACCACGGAAAGATTCGCCCCGAAACCAGCGCACGGCCCCCGATTTCAAAGGCTTGGCCATTGATCAACCCTCGCGAAATTACCGGTAGCAACTCTGCGGGATTCACCTCGTCAGACTGCAAAAGAGGCAACAGATACCGACCATCCCAAAAGCGGAAAAACACCGCTTTACCGTCCGGCATCAGCACTTGAGTCAGGCTACGGAAATGTTCGACCAGCACGTCAAGATCCGCCGAAGACACCGCCAGCCACCCCCAGTCCCGCGAGTCGGTTTCCATCACCCAGCGTAAAAACTCACTGTCTGCAGCGACAATTCCCACATAGGGCATCACCGCGTCCCACTCGGCATAAATGGTCTCGGCCCAGACCGGAATCGCCGTGCCCTGCCAGGCTTTGAAAGCATCGGCATCGCTGGCGCGGCTGAAAATTGCGAACAATTGCTCCGACGCGTGCAGCGGCTGCCGCGCCAGCCAATCTTCGGGGGTCAGTACTTCAGGCTGCACAAACACCGTCCTTGCACCGCTCACACTCTTCGCAGAAAGGCGCATCACCTTTGAGACTCATGATCTGTGCGGCGGTGAGAACCGCCGCCGACGCAGCGATCAGTTTCTCCGGCAATCCCGGCACCACCGGTGCCGCACTCGTTGCCGCCATTGGCGAGCCACCCACAACAATCGGCACGCTGCTGAAAATTCCGCCGGGGCCGATGTTGATCCACTGCCCGCCAGCCTGAATCGTCGCACTCACCCCGCCGTCGATAACCACCTGCTGACCAGCGCTGATGTGGATCTGCGCCGAGGCGCTGGTGGCCTGGCTGTTCACCCGAACCTGCTGATCGCCAAGCACGGACAAATGGTCATCCTGCCTGACCTCGGTCTGACGCTGGCCGTGGGTGATGCGCTGCTCGTCGGACTTGAGTTCATGTCGGGCAGTGCCGGTGACCACCACGCTGCGCTGGTTGTCGACCTGCAGCTGCTGGTCATTGAGCACGTGCTGGGTCCAGTTGCGCTGGGCACGCAGGTAGATTTCCTCGGCACCTTTTTTGTCCTCGATGCGCAGTTCGTTATAACCACCACCGCCGGGGCTGCTCTGGCTGCGGAAAATGCTGCGGGTCTTGTCCGCTGGCAAGTCCAGCGGGATCGGTGTCGCGGCGTTGGGCAGGCAACCCATGACCAGCGGCTTGTCAGCATCGCCATCAATGAAGCCGACCAAAACTTCCATGCCGACGCGCGGAATCAACACGCTGCCGTAGTGATCGTGAGCCCAACCGGTCGCGACGCGCAGCCAGCAACTGGAGTGCTCGTTGAGTTCGCCATCACGATCCCAAGCCAGTTGCACCTTGACCCGGCCATATTCATCGCAATGGATTTCCAAGTCTTTCGGGCCGGTGACCACGGCAGGTTGGTAGCCCGACATGCGCGGTTTTTCCGGGCACAGTGCCGGACGAAAGACCACGTCCCACGGCGTGGCGACGAAAGTATTGCGGTAACCCTGAAAGGATTCGCCATCACTGGTCACCGATTCCTCAAGCACTTGTGGCTGGCGGCCGCGATGTTCAACGGCGGTGAGCAACCACAGATCATTCCAGTCGCTGCGCGGATGCTCGGTGAGGTGCAGGAAATGCCCGCAGACCAGCGAGGATTCGTCGCTGCTGCCCTCGGCCTGACGGTAATCGGCGACGTGCCTTTCAAGCGCGCGGCGCGTCAGGTGTTTGCCGGTTTCGCGATCATTGAATTGGCCAGGGAAGTGATAGTCCTCCAGCACCGGACGCTGCTCGCCGTCGCTGCGACTTTCCAGAGACAGCCGTGGTTTTTCGAAGTTGTAGTCGCGCCGGGTGACGACGCTGGTGCGGGTTTCCACGCGCACATTGAAACGTTGAATCGCCGGCGCCCCCGCCGACATGCCGCTGCCCGGCAGATACAGCGTCGGCTCGGGCAGCTTGGGGAACACGGTCTGGTCGTCGCCGAATACCAGCAAATGGCCTTCGGGGCTGTGTTGAAAGTGGTAATGAATGCCGACTTCGGCACACAGGCGCTGGATAAAGGCCAGATCGCTTTCGGCGTATTGCACGCAGTACTCGCGCTCCGGGTATTCGCTGCCCAGGCGAAATTCAAAGGCATCGCGCAGGATCGAATGATCCTTGAGGATCTGCGTGATGATCTGCGGCACGCTCTGATGCTGAAAAATCCGCTGATTGATGCGATGCCCCAGATACGTCAGACGCGGGACAAGGCTGAGGTGATAGCGTATCAGACGTTTCCCGGAATCGCCCTGCCCGACCTGATAAATCTGACCATGAATACCGCAACCCTGAGCATCGAAACTCAGAAACGCCTGACCATGCAGCAGGCTTTCCAGATCCAGGTCCGGCCGCTCGCTGACCAGTTCCAGCTCGAAGCGAAAGGGTTGGCTGATGGCTTCCCTGCCCGTGAACTCAAGGACCTTGAGGTCATGCCGGGCGCCTTCGAGTGTCAACGTGAAACGCGGTTGATTGGCAGGCGCGAACATCCGATGTCTCTCTGCAGTGTGAGGGCGGGCGATTCTGCATGAGGGGCAAGGGGTGCCGAGCAGGTGACGGGAAATTCAGATTTGCCCTACGTGGTTTGCTGAAACGACCTTGTTAATTCGGCCGTTCGACTACAGACAATTCAATCAAACCTGCCACCCACCCTGTGGGAGCGAGCCTGCTCGCGAAAGCGGCATGTCAGTCGATACATTCATTGAATGATCAATCGCGTTCGCGAGCAGGCTCGCTCCCACAATGGATTTCCACAGGATTCGAGAAATCACAGGCACAAAAAAACGGCCCGCTTCCTGTAGGAAACGGGCCGTTTTCATGTGAGCCGAAGCTCAGTCCATCACTTGTTCAGATGGAAGTCTTTTTCCGCTGCCTCGAAACGCTCAACCATGCCGCGAGTCGGCTCACCCGCCTTGCTGACAAAGTAGATGGCCAGGCTGGCGAAGATGAAGCCCGGAATGATTTCGTACAGACCCAGCAGTTCGAAATGCTTCCAGACCACCACGGTGATCGCGCCGACCAGAATACCGGCCAGTGCGCCGTTGCGGGTCATGCCTTTCCAGACCACCGAAATCAGCACCACAGGACCGAATGCAGCACCGAAACCGGCCCAGGCGTAGGACACCAGGCCCAGTACGCGGTTTTCCGGGTTGGCAGCCAGCGCGATAGCAATCAAGGCTACCAGCAGCACCATGGCACGACCGACCCAGACCAGCTCAAGTTGCGAAGCGGACTTGCGCAGGAAGGCTTTATAGAAGTCTTCGGTCAGGGCGCTCGAGCACACCAGCAACTGGCAGCTCAGGGTGCTCATCACCGCCGCCAGAATGGCCGACAGCAGTACACCGGCAACCCATGGGTTGAAGAGGATTTTCGCCAGTTCAATGAACACGCGCTCCGGGTTCTCGGTCACAGGACCGGCGACTTCCGGGTGCGCCGAGAAATAGGCGATACCGAAGAAGCCCACCGCAACGGTGCCGCCCAGGCACAGGATCATCCAGGCCATGGAAATGCGACGCGCCTTGGCGATCGACTTGACCGAATCCGCCGCCATGAAACGCGCGAGGATGTGTGGCTGACCGAAGTAGCCCAGACCCCAGCCCATCAGCGAGATGATGCCGATGAAGGTGGTGCCTTTGAGCATGTCGAAGTTGCTCGGATCTTGCGCTTCGATGGCCAGGAACGTGGTGTCGACGCCGCCGGTGGCCAGCAGAACGATGATCGGCGTAAGGATCAGCGCGAAGATCATCAGCGTGGCTTGGACGGTGTCGGTCCAGCTCACCGCGAGGAAACCGCCGATGAAGGTGTAGGCAATCGTCGCCGCCGCACCGGCCCACAGCGCCGTTTCGTAGGTCATGCCGAACGTGCTTTCGAACAGACGGGCACCGGCGACGATGCCGGAAGCGCAGTAGATGGTGAAGAACACCAGAATCACGATCGCCGAGATGATCCGCAGCAAGCCGCTTTTATCTTCGAAACGGCTGGAAAAGTAGTCCGGAAGAGTCAGGGCATCGCCGTTGTGCTCGGTCTGCACACGCAGACGGCCGGCGACAAACAGCCAGTTCAGGTAGGCACCGACGATCAGGCCGATGGCGATCCAGCTTTCGGACAGACCGGACATGTAGATGGCGCCCGGCAGGCCCATCAACAACCAGCCGCTCATGTCGGAAGCACCGGCAGACAGCGCGGTTACAACGCTGCCGAGGCTGCGACCGCCGAGAATATAGTCAGAAAGGTTGTTGGTGGAGCGATAGGCCATCAAGCCGATCAGCACCATTGCTGCGATGTAGATCACGAATGTGATCAGGGTTGGATTGCTTACGCTCATTGAGTTACGCCCTGGCTTTGTTTTTATGTAGCGGCGGTGGTGAACCGCTCGCAAACGACGACGTTTGGCAGACGATCCGGGATCCCGCGCATTTAAGACTGATGTTTCCCCAGGAAAGCCATCAGCCGATGCACCGGGTTATTCCCGGTTGCACCTTGGCGGCGAATGCTATGCAACAAAGCAAATAAGGTGCAACCAGTTTCGCGAGAATTAGTTGCACCCAGTCGGATTAATCGACGATCGCCCCGTTTTTGCTCCCTTTTGTGGCAGTCATGGCTCTTTGCTAGAAGCAAAAGCACCAAGCAGGAGCAGCACTTTCGTACCAGAAATTATTTCCTGACGAGCTGCGTATTATTCCGGTAAAAAAAGGGTTGCACCCGGTTGCACCTCATTCAACGCACGGCTAATCTTGCGGCCAGCTGATGCCACGCAACTGTGGCAACCATGAGGATAAAAATATGGCTACCACCACCCTTGGGGTCAAACTCGATGACCCGACCCGCGAGCGCCTGAAGGCTGCCGCAACCTCGATTGATCGCACGCCGCACTGGCTGATCAAGCAGGCAATTTTCAATTACCTGGAAAAACTCGAGAGTGGTGCAACCCTGACCGAGTTGAACGGTTTAACCGCCAAAGACGCCGATGACGCAGGCGAAGTGCAGACCGATCACGCTCACCAATGCTTCCTCGAATTCGCTGAAAGCATCCTGCCGCAATCGGTGCTGCGTGCTTCGATCACCGCCGCCTACCGCCGTCCTGAGCCGGAAGTGGTGCCGATGCTGATCGAGCAGGCGCGCCTGCCGGCACCGATGGCCGAAGCCACCAACAAGCTCGCGGCGACCATCGCCGAAAAACTGCGTAACCAGAAAAGTGCCGGCGGTCGTGCCGGTATTGTTCAGGGCCTGCTGCAGGAATTCTCCCTGTCCTCCCAGGAAGGCGTGGCGCTGATGTGCCTGGCCGAAGCGCTGCTGCGCATCCCGGACAAAGGCACCCGCGATGCGCTGATCCGCGACAAGATCAGCACCGGCAACTGGCATCCGCACCTGGGCAACAGCCCTTCGCTGTTCGTCAACGCCGCCACCTGGGGCTTGCTGCTGACTGGCAAACTGGTGTCCACCCACAACGAAGCCGGCCTGACCTCTTCGCTGAGCCGCATCATCGGCAAGAGCGGCGAGCCGATGATCCGCAAGGGCGTCGACATGGCCATGCGCCTGATGGGCGAGCAGTTCGTTACCGGCGAAACCATCGCCGAAGCGCTGGCCAATGCGAGCAAGTTCGAAGCCAAGGGCTTCCGTTACTCCTACGACATGCTCGGTGAAGCGGCACTCACCGAAGTCGACGCGCAGAAATACCTGGCGTCGTACGAACAGGCGATCCACTCGATCGGCAAAGCCTCCCACGGCCGTGGGATTTATGAAGGCCCGGGCATTTCCATCAAGCTCTCTGCACTGCACCCGCGTTACAGCCGTGCGCAGTACGAGCGGGTGATGGACGAGCTGTACCCGCGCCTGCTGTCGCTGACCCTGCTGGCCAAGCAATACGACATCGGTCTGAACATCGACGCCGAAGAAGCCGACCGCCTCGAGTTGTCGCTGGATCTGCTCGAGCGCCTGTGCTTCGAGCCGCAACTGACTGGCTGGAACGGCATCGGTTTCGTTATCCAGGCTTACCAAAAGCGTTGCCCGTACGTGATCGACTATGTGATCGATCTGGCCCGCCGCAGCCGCCATCGCCTGATGATCCGCCTGGTGAAAGGCGCGTACTGGGACAGCGAAATCAAGCGCGCCCAAGTCGAAGGTCTGGAAGGCTATCCGGTCTACACCCGCAAGGTGTACACCGACGTTTCCTACATCGCTTGCGCACGCAAACTGCTGTCGGTACCGGAAGTCATCTACCCGCAGTTCGCCACGCACAACGCCCACACCCTGTCGGCGATCTACCACATCGCCGGTCAGAACTATTACCCGGGCCAGTACGAATTCCAGTGCCTGCACGGCATGGGCGAACCGCTGTACGAACAAGTTGTAGGCAAGGTTTCCGAGGGCAAGCTGAACCGTCCATGCCGCGTGTACGCACCGGTCGGCACCCACGAAACCCTGCTGGCGTACCTCGTGCGTCGTTTGCTGGAAAACGGTGCCAACACTTCGTTCGTCAACCGTATCGCCGACCAGTCGATTTCGATCCAGGAACTGGTGGCCGATCCGGTGGCACAGATCGAGCAGATGGCCACCGTCGAAGGCGGTTTCGGCCTGCCGCACCCGCGCATTCCGCTGCCGCGTGACCTGTACGGTGCCGAGCGCGCCAACTCCAGCGGCATCGACATGGCTAACGAACATCGTCTGGCCTCGCTGTCCTGCGCTTTGCTCGCCACTGCACACAACGACTGGAAAGCCGCGCCGATGCTCGGTTGCGCCTCCAGCAACGAAACGCCGGTCGCGGTGCTGAACCCGTCCGATCACCGCGATGTGGTCGGTCACGTTCAAGAAGCTACCGTCGAAGACGTCGACAACGCCATTCAATGCGCGCTGAACGCCGCGCCGATCTGGCAGGCCACCCCGCCGGCCGAACGTGCTGCGATTCTGGAACGTGCCGCTGACTTGATGGAAGGCGAGATCCAGCCGCTGATGGGCCTGCTGGCTCGCGAAGCCGGCAAGACCTACGCCAACGCCATCGCCGAAGTCCGCGAAGCGGTCGACTTCCTGCGTTATTACGCAGTGCAGGCGCGCAACGACTTCAGCAATGACGCCCACCGCCCACTGGGTCCGGTGGTATGTATCAGCCCGTGGAACTTCCCGCTGGCAATCTTCAGCGGCCAGGTCGCTGCGGCATTGGCCGCCGGTAACCCGGTGCTGGCCAAACCGGCCGAGCAGACTCCGCTGGTTGCCGCTCAGGCTGTGCGCCTGATGCTCGAAGCCGGCATTCCGGAAGGCGTGCTGCAACTGCTGCCGGGTCGCGGTGAAACCGTCGGCGCCGGTCTGGTCGGTGACGAACGCGTCAAAGGCGTGATGTTCACCGGTTCCACCGAAGTCGCCCGTCTGCTGCAACGCAACATCGCCGGGCGCCTCGACAGCCAGGGCCGTCCGATTCCGCTGATCGCCGAAACCGGTGGCCAGAACGCGATGATCGTCGATTCCTCGGCACTGACTGAACAAGTGGTGATCGACGTAGTGTCGTCGGCCTTCGACAGTGCCGGCCAGCGCTGCTCGGCGCTGCGGGTACTGTGCCTGCAGGAAGATTCCGCCGATCGCGTCATCGAAATGCTCAAAGGTGCCATGGCCGAAAGCCGTCTCGGCAACCCCGAGCGTCTGTCCGTGGACATCGGCCCGGTGATCGACGCCGAAGCCAAGGCTGGCATCGACAAGCACATCCAGGGCATGCGCGACAAAGGTCGCAATGTTTACCAGGTGGCGATTGCCGACAGCGAAGAGGTCAAGCGCGGCACCTTCGTCATGCCGACTCTGATCGAGCTGGAAAGCTTCGACGAACTGCAACGCGAAATCTTCGGCCCGGTACTGCACGTGGTGCGCTACAAGCGCAAAGAGCTGGATCAACTGATCGGCCAGATCAACGCCTCCGGTTATGGCCTGACGCTGGGCGTGCACACGCGCATCGACGAGACCATCGCCAAGGTGATCGACAACGTCAACGCCGGTAACGTCTACGTCAACCGCAACATCGTCGGTGCCGTGGTCGGCGTGCAGCCGTTCGGCGGCGAAGGCCTGTCGGGTACTGGCCCGAAAGCCGGTGGCCCGCTGTATCTGTATCGCCTGCTGTCGACGCGCCCTAGCGACGCAATCGAGCAATCCTTCGCTCGCGGTGACGCCATCAGCGCCCCGGACGTGCGTTTGCGCGATGCCATGAGCCAATCGTTGAACGCGCTGAAAGCCTGGGCCGACAACAACAAGTTCGCCGACCTGAGCACCCTGTGCGTGCAATATGCAGCGCAATCGCAGAGCGGCATCACCCGCGTGCTGGCTGGCCCGACCGGCGAGAAAAACAGCTACGCGATCCTGCCGCGCGAGCACGTGCTGTGCCTGGCGGAAGTTGAAGGTGATCTGCTGACGCAACTGGCGGCGGTGCTGGCAGTGGGCGGTTCGGCAGTGTGGCCGGAAACCGAGCTGAGCAAGGCCTTGTTCGCCCGTCTGCCTAAAGAAGTGCAGGCGCGGATCAAGCGCGTTGCCGACTGGAACAAGGACGAAGTGGTGTTCGATGCCGTACTGCATCACGGCCACTCCGACCAGTTGCGCGGCGTCTGCCAGCAGATCGCCCAGCGTGGCGGCGCGATCGTTGGCGTTCAGGGCCTGTCTCAGGGCGAGACCAACATTGCCCTGGAGCGTCTGGTGATCGAACGGGCATTGAGCGTCAACACGGCTGCTGCTGGAGGCAATGCCAGTCTGATGACGATAGGTTAAGCAGCAGCGGCAAGTTGTAAGCTGCAAGCTGCAAGCTGCAAGCTGCAAGTAGAAGCAAACTGCTCTTACTTGCAGCTTGAAGCTTGTGGCTTGTGCCGCCCCATCACCCTTATCTATCTTCCTTCCCCATTTTTATGGGCCTACCTAGACTGCGGCATACTTTCTTTAAGGTAGGCCGCCATGTCCGAGACGCTGCTCAGTTCCCGCAATCTGGCTTTCGAGCTGTACGAAGTCCTCGATGCCGAGGGCCTGACCCGGCGCGAGCGCTTTGCCGAGCACAATCGCGAGACCTTCGACGCCGCCATCGGCACCGCGCGCAACATCGCCGAAAAGTATTTCGCCCCGCACAACCGCAAGGGCGATGAAAACGAGCCGCGCTATGAAGATGGCCAGGCCATTCTGATTCCCGAAGTGAAACCGGCGGTGGATGCCTTTCTCGAGGCCGGATTTCTTAACGCCGCACGCAGTTTTGAAGCGGGCGGCATGCAACTGCCGACCCTGCTGTCGCAAGCCTGCTTCGCGCACTTTCAGTCCGCCAACGCAGCGTCGACCTCGTACCCGTTCCTGACCATGGGCGCGGCCAACCTGATCGAGAGCTTCGGCAGCGAAGAGCAGAAACAGCGCTTCCTGCAACCGATGATCGACGGGCGTTTCTTCGGCACCATGGCCCTGACCGAGCCGCATGCCGGTTCGTCGCTGTCGGACATTCGCACCCGCGCCGAGCCCGCATCCGACGGCACCTATCGCCTGAAGGGCAACAAGATTTTCATTTCCGGTGGCGATCACCCGCTGTCGGAAAACATCGTGCACATGGTTCTGGCCAAGCTGCCGGACGCCCCACCGGGGGTGAAAGGTATTTCGCTGTTCATCGTGCCGAAGTTTCTGGTCAACGACGACGGCAGCCTCGGCCAGCGCAACGACGTGCTGCTCGCCGGCTTGTTCCACAAGATGGGCTGGCGCGGCACGACATCGACGGCGCTGAACTTCGGCGATAACGGCGAGTGCGTCGGCTATCTGGTGGGCAAGCCGCACCACGGTTTGAGCTACATGTTCCAGATGATGAATGAAGCGCGGATCGGCGTCGGCATGGGCGCGGTCATGCTCGGCTATGCCGGTTACCTGTATTCGCTGGAATATGCGCGTGAGCGACCGCAGGGCCGGGTGCCGGACAGCAAGGATCCGACCACGGCGCCGGTGGCGATCATTCAGCACGCGGACGTCAGACGCATGTTGCTGACGCAGAAATCCTACGTCGAAGGTGCATTTGACCTCGGCCTGTATGCGGCGCGTTTGTTCGATGACACCACCACGCTGGAAACCGAAGCCGAACGCAAACAGGCTCATGAGCTGTTGGACCTGCTGACGCCGATCGTCAAATCCTGGCCATCGGAGTTCTGCCTCAAAGCCAACGAACTGGCGATCCAGATTCTTGGCGGCCACGGCTACACCCGCGAATACCCGGTAGAGCAGTACTACCGCGACAACCGCCTGAATCCGATCCACGAAGGCACTCACGGCATCCAGTCGCTGGATTTGCTCGGGCGCAAACTGGCGCAGAACGGTGGCGCCGGTCTCAAGCAGCTGATTCGATTGATCGCCAACACGGCCGAACGTGCCACTGCATACGATTCGTTGACCACCCTGCGCGAACCGCTGGAAAAACTCGTGGCCCGCTTGCAAACCGTGACCATCGGCCTGCTCACCGATCTGGCCCAAGGCAAGGTCAACAGCAGCCTGGCGAACTCGGCGCTGTACCTGAAAGTGTTCGGCCACGCAGTGATCGGCTGGCGCTGGCTGGAGCAGGCGATTCGCGCTGAGGAAGGCTTGGGCAAAGGAAACGCGGCGGATGTCGACTTCTATAAGGGCAAGTTGCAGGCGGCGCGGTATTTCCTGACATGGGAAGTACCGGGGTGCCAGCATGAGCTGGACTTGCTGGAGGCGCGGGATGATACGTGTCTGGAGATGCGGGACGCGTGGTTCTAAAAGCAAAAGATCGCAGCCTTCGGCAGCTCCTACAGGAAACGCATTCCAATGTAGGAGCTGCCGAAGGCTGCGATCTTTTGATCTTGATCCTTTAGCTCAACTTGAACCCACCCATCTGCCGCGCCAGATCATCCGCCAGTTTCTGCAACATCTGGCAGTCTTCGCGACAAGCCCTGACCTCCCCCGCCGTCGCCCGTGCCAGATCGGAAATCCCCTGCACGTTGCGGTTGATCTCTTCAGTCACCGCGGACTGCTCTTCGGTCGCCGTCGCCACCTGATGGTTCATATCGCTGATGCGCTCGACCTGACCGGTGATCGCCGTCAGCGACGCACCGGTGCGCTGGCTCGATTCAACCCCGGTGCCGGTCGCGGCCTGACCGGTGCGCATCGATGACACGGCGTTCTCCGCACCTTGCTTGAGGCTGCCTATCATCAGTTGAATTTCGTCGGTCGAGGCCTGGGTTCGGCGCGCGAGGGTGCGCACTTCATCGGCGACCACCGCGAAACCACGGCCCATGTCACCCGCACGGGCGGCTTCGATGGCCGCGTTGAGTGCCAGCAGATTGGTCTGTTCGGAAACGCCACGAATCACCGCCAGTACCGAATCGATCGACGCCACTTGCTGCGCCAGCTCACCCACTGCGCCCGCCGCCACGCCGATTTCATCGGACATGCTTTCGATATGACGGATCGAGCCACCGACCACTTCCCGCGCCTGTAGCGCTTCATCACGGGCAGTTTGCGAGGCGAGCGCGGCGTTGCCGGCGTTTTGCGCGATCTCCTGCACAGTCAGGCCCATTTCGTGGACGGCAGTGGCTACCATGTCGGTCATTTCCTGCTGCCGGCCGGAACGCTCGGCGGTGTTGTCCACCACCGTCGCCACTTGCCCTACGGCCGTGCGCAAGCGCTCGCTGGTGGTCAGCACTTCACCGATCATTGCGCGCTGGCTGTCGAGGAAACGGTTGAAGCCGCGCGCGAGGTCGCCCAGCTCATCGGCACGGCTGGAATCTAACCGGTGAGTCAAATCTCCACCACCGCTACCGATGGCCACCAGCGCCCGTGTTACTTGTCGAATCGGTCGCACCAGCCCCTGGGCCAGCCACACCACCAACGCCAGGCAGACCAGCGCCACCAGCAGACCGATGCCGCCACTCATCCACATCGCTTTGCGTGCTTCGGCGTAGATCTGCGACTGCGGCACTTCGGCCACCAGCGTCCAGCCGAGATCGCGCAACGGCAGGCTGAAGGCGAGGAAGTCTTCACCGTCGCGCTGGAAGCTGCTGTTGACCGCATCCTTGTGCCCCATCAGCGCTTGTGCCGCATTGGCACCAATCTGCTCGGTCAAGGTGCGTTTGCCGCTGAACTGCGCCTCAGGATGGACCTGAATCAGACCGTCGGAACGCACGAGATAGACCTTGCCGCGCTCGCCGAAACTGAAGTTGTGGATCAGCTCCGACAGCTCTTTCATGCTCAGCCCAAGCCCGGCGACACCGACGACTTTGCCGGCCTGCTCGACCTTCAGATCGATGAACAAGGCCAGTTCGCCGGTGGCGCCGTCGTTGTCGATATTGAGGGTGCGCGGCTGATTGCTGTCGAGAAAGGAATAGAACCAGGCATCGGCCGGTTTGGCACGACTGAGGGTTCGATCCAGACCTTTTTCGGTGATGTAGTGATTGGATTCGGTGCCGATGATCAGCGCGGTGAACGCTCTGTGTTCGGCGCGGATGCCTTCCAGATATTGCGCGAAGAGCGCGGTTTTGCTGCTGTCTTCGCCTGTAGCCAGCCAGTCACGCACCATGGTGTTGCTGGCGATGTCCTTGGCGGCGGTGAGTGGCTGGACGAGGATGCGCTCGATATCGTTGCGCGTCGCTTCGATGCTCGACGGCAGCGCTTGCTCGACCAGATAGTTCTGCGCGAGGCGGTTGACCACCAGGGTATAAATGCCAACCACGATCACAATGCTGATCAGCAGGGCCGCGCCCATGCCGAGAATCAACTGCCATTGAATACTGCGTCGCCACCACTGCATGGATCACCCCCGAAGAATAAGAGCCTGAACCACTGCAACAGCCGTGCCGATTGTATACAAAGAGCATCAGAATAAAACACAACCTTCGGTACAGCCGTATCCTTACTAGCAAGAAGCAGGCCGTTATATCTAGGGATTCACTGTCAAGTCTGACAGGTTACAACTTGCATCGGGTGGCTTAGATTCACGGTTTCACGTCTGTGACAAGCATCCGCGTCGCAGATCCAAGCCGTCCATAGCAGGAGAAAGAACATGACTGACACCGGTCCACGAGAGAACTTTGTTCAGGCAATGGCTGACAACGATACGTTTGTTAAATCGGCGCTCATTGGCGACTTTGTCGGGAGCTCGACTTCTCAATCGATGATTATTCGCAGGCACTTCACCGAGGTCATGGTTTTCCCGGTAATCCATTACAAAATTACGATCACCACCCTCGCAGGCACGACGTACAGCACAGCTCAGCCAATTCCGTCGGCAGAATATATCCACCTGCTTTCCAAGGGTGATGAAGTGACGATCGAAAATACCACCTATAGAGTTTCCCACTCAGAGTTCATCAAGCAATCCGATGGAGAATGGACAACAAAAGTCTACTGGCAGCCGATACTCCAAGCCTCATAGCAACAAGACCTCAGCATGTTCAGCGCCTCAATGTACCGAGGCGCTGCGAAAAGCGAGTCAACCCTGACTGATCGTCTTGGCAATGGTGTCGACCGTGGCGCTGACTTGCTCTTGATAACGGTCGAGCTCTTCCTGGTGCTGCTTCTTCATTTCGATCTGCTGCGAACACAGATTCATCGCCGCCAGGACCAGCAAACGGTCGCCGATCAGCGTCGGGTACTTGCGCTTGGTGTCTTCCAGCGCTGCCTTGAGCATCATCGCCGCGTCCAGCAGGGTCTGTTCTTCCCCGGCCGGTGCCTTGATCGAATAGTCCTCGCCGAGAATGGAGATGACTTTTACCCCTGCTGTGCCGTGGTTCATGCGCTGACAGGACCGGCATTGACGCGATCAACCAGCGCCTGAATGCGCGCGGCGGTGGCGCCGTGTTTTTCTTCCTGCTCCATCAGGTTCAGTTGCAGGTTTTCGTTTTCATCCTTGGCCTGGGCCAGTTCCGTGGACAGGGTCTGGTTGGTCTGCAGCAGAGTCTGGTTCTGTTGAACGAGGTCGCTGACGAGCTGTTCCAATTGGCTGAGGGATGCTTCCAACATTTTGATCTTCCAAGCGTTTTTCAAAGGGCGCGTACGATAAAGAAAAGTCACCACGGATGCCAGGGTTAAACCGGCGCAAGGCCTTGATTTTCCTGGGGGCAAGCGTTCTCGCGAGTTTAAAAGACTGTGATTGGTCGATCTGGTTCCTGCACTTCGTCGCTCAAGCCTGCCTGCGACAAATACGCACACCACCTCAAGACTTTAGTCGTATGACCGATAAGTCACCCATACAGCAGTCTCAGCCCGCATGGATGCGGCCCTTTTCGGTATCCGCCCATGTCCCTTCGCAATATGAATATCGCCCCACGGGCGTTCACCGGCTTCGCCCTGATCGGCGCCCTTATGTTGATCCTCGGCGTGTTTGCGCTGAACCAGATGAGCAAGATCCGCGCGGCCGGCGAAGACATCGCTACCGCCAGCGTGCCGTCGATCAAGGCTCTGGACGAATTCACCCAACTGACCCTGCGCCTGCGCGTGCTCTCTTACCGCCTGCTGATCAACCGCGAACCCGACGTGCAGCAGAAAACCATCGAACTGTTCGACATGCGCAACCGCCAGATCGCGGATGCGCAACGCGCGTATGAGCCACTGATCGAAGGCCCGCAGGAACGTGCGGCGTACGATCAATACGTGCAATTGCTGGCGCAGTACCGTCAGCTTGAAGAGCGCATGAAAACCCTGTCGCGCAACAATCAGATCGACGAGTTGCGGCAGATGCTCAACAGCGATTTGCTGAGCAATTCGGAAGCGGTGAACACCGCGCTGGCGCGCTTGCTGGAGATCAACACCCAGCAGATTGCCGAGACTGATCAGGGCGCGAAGGATCAGTATTCGCTGTCGTTCAATCTGGTGGTGACCTTGCTGGTGATCGCCAGCGGCCTGACCCTGCTGTTCGCCTGGTTGCTGACCGTGAGCATTACCAAGCCGATTTCCAAGGCACTGGAGGCGGCGGAAACCATCGCCGAAGGCAACCTGACCCAGCCGATCCATGTCGATGGCGAAGATGAAGCCGGGCGCCTGCTGGCGGCGATGGCGAAGATGCAAGCGAAGCTGCGCGACACCCTGCAGCGCATCTCCGGTTCGGCCACGCAACTGGCGTCTGCCGCGGAAGAGCTGAACAGCGTCACCGACGAAAGCGCTCGCGGCCTGACCCAGCAGAACAACGAAATCGAGCAGGCGGCCACTGCGGTCAATGAGATGACCAGCGCTGTCGAAGAAGTCGCGCGCAACGCGGTGAGCACTTCGGAAGCCTCGAAAAACGCCACCACTTCGGCGGGCGACGGCCGGGATCTGGTGCAGGAAACCGTCAGCGCCATCGAACGCATGAGCGCCGATGTGCAGAGCACTGCTTCGCTGATCGGCGACCTGGCCAATGAGTCCCGCGACATCGGCAAAGTGCTCGACGTAATCCGTGGCCTCGCCGACCAGACCAACCTGCTGGCCTTGAACGCAGCGATCGAAGCGGCCCGTGCCGGTGAGGCTGGTCGTGGTTTCGCGGTAGTGGCGGACGAAGTGCGTGCTCTGGCCCATCGCACCCAGCAGTCGACCAGCGAAATCGAACGCATGATCGGCAGCATCCAGAGCGGCACCGAACACGCCGTGGATTCGATGCGCAACAGCACCGAGCGCGCCGAATCGACGCTGAACATCGCCCGTGGCGCCGGGATGTCGCTGGACACCATCAACAGTGCCATCGTCGAAATCAACGAGCGCAACCTGGTCATCGCCAGCGCTGCCGAAGAGCAGGCGCAGGTGGCGCGGGAAGTTGATCGCAATCTGGTCAACATCCGCGATCTGTCGGTGCAATCGGCGACCGGCGCCAATCAGACCAGCGCGGCGAGCAATGAGCTGTCGCGCTTGGCGCTGGATCTGAACAATATGGTTGGGCGGTTCAGCCTGTAACCGAAAGCAAGATCAAAAGCGACCCCCTCACCCCAGCCCTCTCCCCCAAGGGGGCGAGGGGGAAGGGAGCAGATCGGGGGGCTTTCGAAATGCCCGTTCGACTCGGTAGTTCAGGGCGCAGCAGCAGGCACATTCACTCCGATCAGTCCCCTCTCCTCCGGGAGAGGGCTAGGGTGAGGGGCAGCAATGCCGTGTCGAACTCGAATTCCGATGCCCTCCTGAAATCCTTTTTGACAGCATCACATTTCAACAGGTTAGAATCGCTGGCACGCAGACTGCATGGTCAGTTTGTGCCTCGTCTTTACGCTTCTGGAGTACTGCCTTTGAATGCGACGACCATCAACAGCCTGTTCTTGATCGGCGCGTTGCTGGTAGGCGCAAGCATTCTTGTCAGCTCGCTGTCTTCACGTCTCGGCATTCCGATTCTGGTCATCATTCTCGCGGTCGGCATGGCCGCCGGGGTCGATGGTGGCGGGATTATTTTTGATAACTACCCGACGGCCTATCTGGTCGGCAACCTCGCCCTGGCAGTGATCCTGCTCGACGGCGGTTTGCGCACGCGGGTTTCGAGTTTCCGCGTGGCGTTATGGCCGGCGCTGTCGCTGGCCACGGTCGGGGTGTTGATTACTACCGGGCTGACAGGGATGGCCGCGGCGTGGCTGTTCGACCTCAATCTGATTCAGGGCCTGCTGATCGGCGCCATTGTCGGTTCGACCGACGCCGCTGCGGTGTTCTCGCTGCTCGGCGGTAAAGGCCTTAACGAACGGGTCAGCGCCAGTCTGGAAATCGAATCCGGCAGCAACGACCCGATGGCGGTGTTCCTCACCGTGACCCTGATCGACATGCTCGCCAGCGGCGAAACCGGCCTGCACTGGAGCCTGCTGACCCACCTGATCCGCGAGTTCGGCATCGGTGGCGTGATCGGTCTGGGCGGCGGTTGGGTGATGCTGCAACTGGTCAACCGCATCAATCTAGCCGCCGGGCTCTATCCGATTCTGATTATCGCCGGCGGTCTGGTGGTGTTCGCGCTGACCAACGCCTTGCATGGCAGCGGCTTCCTCGCTGTCTATCTGTGCGGTCTGGTGATCGGCAACCGCCCGGTGCGCAGCCGCCACGGCATTCTGCACATGCTCGACGGCATGGCCTGGCTGGCGCAGATCGGCATGTTCCTGGTGCTGGGCCTGCTGGTCACGCCCCACGATCTGCTGCCGATCGCCCTGCCCGCCCTCGGTCTGGCGCTGTGGATGATTCTGTTCGCGCGGCCGCTGTCGGTGATGGTCGGCCTGCTGCCGTTCAAGGCCTTCCATGGTCGTGAAAAAGCCTTTATTTCCTGGGTCGGCCTGCGCGGCGCGGTGCCGATCATTCTCGCGGTATTCCCGCTGATGGCCGGGCTGCCGCAAGCGCAGCTGTATTTCAATCTGGCGTTCTTCATCGTACTGGTGTCGCTGCTGGTGCAGGGCACGAGCCTGCCGTGGGTGGCCAAATTACTCAAGGTGACCGTTCCGCCAGAACCCGCGCCGATATCCCGGGCGGCACTGGAAGTGCACGTCACCAGCGAGTGGGAACTGTTCGTTTACAAGCTCGGCGCCGAGAAATGGTGCATCGGTTCGCCCCTGCGTGAGCTGAAAATGCCCGAAGGCACACGCATCGCGGCGCTGTTTCGTGGCCAGCAACTGCTCCATCCGTCGGGTAGTACGGTGCTGGAAGTCGATGATTTGCTGTGTGTTATTGGCCACGAACACAACTTGCCCGCCCTCGGCAAACTGTTCAGCCAGGCGCCGCAACGTGGCCTCGATCTGCGTTTCTTCGGCGACTTCGTGCTCGAAGGAGATGCCCAGCTTAAAGCGGTTGCAGCGCTGTATGGCTTGCCGGCCGAAGGCATCGATCCGGACATGACCCTGGGCGCGTTCATCGCGCAAAAAGTCGGGGGTGCTCCCATCGTCGGCGACCAGGTGGAGTGGAACAACACCCACTGGACGGTCGCGGTCATGGACGGGAACAAGATCGGCAAAGTGGGCGTCAGATTCCCCGAAGGAAGTCGCCCGGGCCCCGGACTCTTCCTCTAAACTGCCTCCACTCTCACTTGCTTGACCGGTCTCTATGCCTACCCTGCGCTCCTTTTTCGCCGCGGCCCTGCTGGGCCTTAGTCTTGTCGTCGGCCCGCTGCATGCTGCCGAACCACCGTCCAGCGATGCCGTGCAGGCCAGCCTCGACAAGCTGGCCGACAGCAAACTGCCGGACGCCGACAAGAAGACCCTGCAGACCGTCCTGCAGAACACCCTCAATCAGCTGAACAACCAGCGTGATTACGAGCAGAAACTGATCGATCTCAAGCGTCAGTTGGCCAACGCGCCGAAGCAGACGATTGAAAACACCCGCGAACTCAGCCGCCTCAAGGCCACCGCCCCAGTGCCGGTCGCGCAGCGTTTTCCGAAGGAGTCGATTCAGCAACTGGAGCAGATCCTTACCGATCGCTCGACCCAGCAGAGCGATCTGCAAAAAGCCCTGGCCGAAGCCAACAGCCTGATCATCACTGCACAGACTCGCCCCGAGCGCGCTCAGGCGGAAATTTCCGCCAGCCAGACGCGCATCCAGCAGATCAACACCATCCTCAAATCCGGCAAGGACACGGGCAAAACGGTCACCGCCGAACAGCGCGACCAGTTGAACGCCGAACTGGCCGCACTCAATGCGCTGATTCCACTGCGCCGCCAGGAACTGGCCGGCAACACCCAGTTGCAGGATCTGGGCAACGCTCAGCATGACTTGCTCTCGGAAAAATCCGACCGCCTCGACCGCGAGATCCAGGAACTGCAAACCCTGATCAACCAGAAGCGTCTGGCGCAGTCGCAGGAAACCGTTACCCAGCAATCGATCGAAGCGCAGAAGGCCGGCGGCAGCAGCTTGTTGGCGAGCGAGAGCGCCACCAACCTCAAGCTTTCCGACTATTTGCTCAAGAGCACCGACCGTCTCAATGAAGTCACGCAGCAGAACCTGCAGACCAAACAGCAACTCGACACCCTGACCCAGAGCGATTCGGCGCTGGACGAGCAGATCAGTGTGCTCAAGGGCAGCCTGCTGCTGTCGAAAATTCTCTATAAACAGAAGCAGGCGCTGCCGCACTTGAAGGTCGACCGTGACCTCGCCGACCAGATTGCCGATATTCGCCTGTATCAGTTTGATGTCAGCCAGCAACGCGAGCTACTAAGTAACCCGGCGACCTACGTCGAAAACCTGCTGGCGACGCAGCCGCCAGAGCAGGTCACCCCGCAACTGCGCAAAAGCCTGCTCGATCTGGCCAACACCCGCGCTGATCTGCTTGAGCGGCTGAACCGCGAATTGAGCGCGATGCTCAATGAGTCGATCACCCTGCAGCTCAATCAGAAACAACTGCTGAGCACCGCGCAAAGCCTGCGCGCGACCCTCGACGAACAGATGTTCTGGATCCCCAGCAACAAGCCGCTGGACGTGGAATGGATGCGCGGTGTGCCCGAGCGCCTGGAGCGGCAGGTCAACACCTTGCCGTGGGCATCGAGCCTGAGCGAACTGGCTGACGGCCTGACCCAGCGGCCATTGCTGTTCTTGCCTCTGGCGCTGCTGATCGGCGCCTTGTTGTGGCGCCGCAAGGCGCTGTACGGACGACTCAACAAGGTTCACCAGGACATCGGCCACTTCAAGCGCGACAGCCAGTGGCACACGCCGCAGGCGATTCTGATCAACATCCTGTTGGCGATGCCGGTGGCGCTGGGTCTGGCGCTGTGCGGCCTGGCCCTGCAGATCGACGCGCGCGGGCAGAACGCCAACATGGGCGCGGCGCTGTTGCAGATGGGCCAGGCCTGGCTGGTGTTCTACACCGCGTACCGGATTCTTGCGCCGGGTGGCGTGGCGGAATTGCACTTCCGCTGGGAGAAGCCGCAGGTCGAGTTCCTTCAGGGCTGGGTGCGTCGATTGGGCCTTGTGGTCATGGCGCTGGTGGCCGTGGTGGCCGTCGCCGAGTTGCAACCAGCGGCGCTGGCTGATGACGTGCTCGGCATGCCGGTGGTGCTGACCTGCTACGCCTTGATGGCGTGGCTGCTCAGTCGCCTGCTGATCAGCAGCCCGACGCACCAGAACGCTTCGCTGTTCCGCAAAGCCGTCGGAGTGATGTTCACCCTGCTGCCGATCGCCCTGTTTGTCGCGGTGTGCTTCGGCTACTACTACACCGCGCTGAAACTCAGCGACCGCTTGATCAATACCCTGTACCTGCTGATGTTCTGGCTGGTGATCGAGGCCACCTTCGTGCGTGGTCTGAGCGTTGCCGCGCGGCGTCTGGCTTACCAGCGCGCGCTGGCCAAACGGCAGGCGGCAAAAGAGGCCGGCGACGGCGAAGCGGTGATCGAAGAGCCGACCCTGGACATCGAAAAGGTCAACGAACAGTCCCTGCGCCTGATCCGCCTGGCCCTGCTCGGTGGTTTCATCGCGGCGCTGTACTGGGTCTGGTCGGACCTGATTTCGGTGTTCTCGTATCTGGACAACATCACCCTCTACGAATACACCAGCGGCACCGGCGCCAACATGAGCATGGTGCCGATCAGCATCGGCGACATGCTCGGCGCGCTGATCATCATCGGCATCACCTTCGCGCTGGCGCGCAACTTGCCCGGTCTGCTCGAAGTGTTCGTACTGTCCAAGCTCAACCTGGCCCAGGGCAGCGCTTATGCGACAACCACGCTGCTGTCCTACGTGATTGCCGGCGTTGGTTTTGTCACCACCCTGTCGACCCTCGGCGTCAGTTGGGACAAGTTGCAATGGCTGGTGGCGGCGCTGTCGGTAGGCCTCGGTTTCGGTATGCAGGAGATCTTCGCCAACTTCATCTCCGGCATCATGATCCTCTTCGAACGCCCGGTGCGGATCGGTGACACCATCACCATCGGCAACCTCTCGGGCACGGTGAGCAAGATCCGTATCCGCGCCACGACCATCACGGATTTTGACCGCAAGGACATCATTGTCCCGAACAAAACGTTCATCACCGGGCAACTGATCAACTGGTCGCTGACCGACACCATCACCCGCGTCACGTTGAAACTGGGCGTCGATTACGGCTCGGATCTGGATCTGGTCAAGGAACTGCTGCTCAAAGCGGCCCGGGAAAACCCGCGCGTGCTCAAGGAACCGGAGCCGCACGTGTACTTCCTCAACTTCGGCGAAAGCACCCTCGACCACGAACTGCGCATGCATGTGCGCGACCTCGGTGACCGCAACCCGGTGCTGGATGAGGTCAACCGCTTCATCAACCGCGAGTTCAAGAAGCAGCACATCAACATCTCGTTCCGGCAGATGGAGGTCTATCTGAAGAACCTGCATGGCCAGGAATACAAGATGGTGCCTGTGGAACCGGAGAACAAAACCATCGTGCCGATCGTCGACGGGCAGAAACCGTTGCCGGAACCGCCAACGAGCAAACTCGACTAACCGACATGGTCCCAGCAGAATGCTCGGACATTCTGCTGGAGCCGGCCCGTGAAAGCCCTCGACGAACTGACTTTCGACAATCGCTTCGCCCGCCTGGGCGACGCGTTCTCCGCGCACGTGCTGCCCGAGCCGATCGACAATCCGCGCCTGGTGGTCGCCAGTCCGGCCGCCCTGGCTCTGTTGGATCTTGATCCGGCCAGCGCTGAAACCGAAGAATTCGCGCAACTGTTCGGTGGCCACAAGCTGTGGGCCGACGCCGAACCACGGGCGATGGTGTATTCCGGGCATCAGTTCGGCGGCTACACCCCGCAACTGGGTGACGGTCGCGGTCTGCTGCTGGGCGAGGTCTACAACAACGCTGGTGAGCACTGGGACCTGCACCTCAAGGGCGCCGGGCAAACGCCCTTTTCGCGCATGGGCGATGGTCGCGCGGTGCTGCGCTCATCGATTCGCGAATTTCTCGCCTCCGAGGCGTTGTTTGCGCTGAACATTCCATCTTCGCGTGCCGCCTGCGTGATCGGCTCCGATACGCCGGTCTGGCGGGAAAAACAGGAACGCGCGGCAATGGTGCTGCGTCTGGCACCGAGCCATATCCGCTTCGGCCACTTCGAATATTTCTACTACACCAAGCGCCCCGAGCAGCAGAAGCAACTTGGTGAGCATGTGCTGGCGATGCACTTTCCCGAATGCCTGGAACAACCGGAACCGTATCTGGCGATGTTCCGCGAGATCGTCGAGCGCAACGCCGAGCTGATCGCCAAGTGGCAGGCTTATGGCTTCTGCCACGGCGTGATGAACACCGACAACATGTCGATCCTCGGCATCACCTTCGACTTCGGCCCGTTCGCCTTCCTCGATGACTTCGACGCGCATTTCATCTGCAACCACTCCGACGATCAGGGCCGCTACTCGTTCAGCAATCAGGTGCCGGTGGGGCAGTGGAACCTCAGCGCCCTCGCCCAGGCACTGACGCCATTCATCAGCGTCGAAGCCCTGCGGGAAACCCTCGGCTTGTACCTGCCGCTGTTCCAGGCGCACTACCTCGACCTGATGCGCCGCCGCTTCGGCTTCACCACTGCCGAGGATGACGATCAGCAACTGCTGGAAAACCTGCTGCAACTGATGCAGAACAGCGGCGTCGACTACACGCTGTTCTTCCGCCGCCTCGGTGAAGAGCCAGCCGAACAGGCCATCGCCCGCCTGCGCGATGACTTCGTCGATATCAAGGGTTTCGATGCTTGGGGCGAACGCTACATCGCCCGGGTGGCCCGCGACGGCAGCGCCGATCAGGCACAACGCCGCGCACGAATGCATGCAGTCAATCCGCTGTACATCCTGCGCAATTACCTTGCGCAAAAAGCTATCGATGCGGCCGAGCAAGGCGATTATTCCGAAGTGCGCCGGCTGCATGCGGTGCTGAGCAAACCGTTTGAGGAGCAGCCGGGGATGGAGGGTTACGCCGAGCGGCCACCGGAGTGGGGCAAGCATTTGGAGATCAGTTGTTCTTCGTAGGCGCTTCAGCTTAGCGGGTCGATTGCACTGATTACACGGTCGACGATGTCAGACATTGTCACATCATCCAGTCGCTCGATGAATTTGGCCGTGCCGTTTCGTACCCGTTGTTCTATGTCAAAACTGCGAACCTGATTACACACCGCTACACCATTGGTTTCGTGGCCAGTAATGGCGACCGCCAAACCCATATTCCGGCTGAAATTCCCACCGCTAGTAACAGGCACCGTCATGCTCACGCCCAATGCGTTGATCTCTCTGGGCGTAATCACCACAAAGCGATGTCTGTTCATCATCTCCCGCCCCGCCACTGGGTTTGGATCAATCCAGTAAACGTCACCCCGCTGAGGGGGCTGTCGGCGCACCATCAACCCAGCTCCCGGCCGACAGAATCACCTTCAAGAGTCTCGCTAGTCTGGGCGTTAAGTTTCTGCAATTCTTCTGCGCCTTCGAGTAGCTCTGACAAACTATAACGCTTACGCGTAGCGGCTACGGCTGGACGAGCAATCAGTTCGCCATCGACCACATTCAGCTCTAGCTGTGCGCCAACCTCCAGATGCAACAACTTTAAAAGCGTGGGCGGAATCGTAATGACGGCAGCGCCGCCTTGGCGGCGTATCTTGGAAGTTACGGACATTATGTCGCTCCGATTTGATGCATAGGAATCATCGATTCCTGGATTAGTGCAACAAAAGTAGCACGCAGATACAGACAAAGCGATCTCCTCACGACAAGCGTAAAACGCCGAATTGGTCTTCAGACTAGCCATCGATCCCGGAACGGTTTTGAGAAAAATGTGAGCAGTTGCGACATTGATAAGTTGGCAGATCGACTCCAAATCAGTTCTATAGACTGCCTATCAGAGAACCAATCATGACCACCCCACTCCTCATCCCCTGCCCCTCCTGCAACGGCGTCAACCGCATTCCAGCCGAGCGTCTCGCCGATCAACCCAAGTGCGGACGCTGCAAATCTGCGGTACTGCTGAGCAAGCCTTTCGAACTCAAGCAAGGCGATTACGCCAGTCAGATCAAGGGCGATCTGCCGCTGCTGGTGGATGTCTGGGCGGACTGGTGCGGGCCGTGCAAGTCGTTCGCGCCGGTGTTCGAACAGGCTGCGGCGCAGTTGGCGGGCAAGTGTCGGCTGGCCAAGCTCGACAGCGAAGCGAATCAGCAGTTGTCGGCGCAGTTGGGGATTCGCTCGATTCCGAGTCTGATTCTGTTTAAAAACGGCAGGGAAGTGGCGCGGCAAAGCGGTGCATTTCCATTGCCGCAGTTGATGGCGTGGTTGCGTAGCCAAGGCATCTGACCCAACACAGACCACCCTGTGGGAGCGAGCCTGCTCGCGAAGGCGGTCGATCATTCAGCGCCGATGGTGAATGTGCCGGCCTCTTCGCGAGCAGGCTCGCTCCCACAGGATTTGCGTGTGAGTCGGGGTATCAGTGGTCTTCCAGCAGGTTGTGCAGTTCCACAAACTGCTGCGTCAGCTTGTGCCGTGGATCGAGATGGATCAGCGGCATGCTGGCCTGGTGCGACTCGCGCATGCGCACCGAACTGCTCAGGTACACCGGCAACACCGGCAAGCCTTCGGCGATCAACTCATCGAGCATCTGCTGCGGCAGGCTGGCCCGGGCCTGAAACTGATTGACCACGATGCCTTCCACTTCCAGGCCTTCGTTATGGTCGTCCTTCAACTCTTCGATCTCGGCGATCAGCCCGTACAGGGCCTGACGCGAGAAGCTGTCGCAGTCGAAGGGAATCAGCACGCGATCCGCCGCAATCAGCGCCGACACCGCGTAGAAGTTCAGTGCCGGCGGGGTATCCAGATAAATCCGGTCGTAGTCCTCGGACAATTCGTCCAGCAACTTGCGCAGCTTATTGATCTTGTGTTTAGCCTCGAGCTTGGGCTGCAGGTCGGCCAGTTCGGCAGTGGCGGTAATGATGTGCAGGTTGTCGAACGGGGTTTCGTAGATGTCCGCCTGATTCTTTTTCGAGAACGGCCCGGACGACAGGGTCTGTTTGAAGAAATCGGCGATGCCCATAGGAATGTCGTCGCCGGTGAGCCCGGTCAGGTACTGGGTGGAATTGGCCTGGGCATCGAGGTCGACCAACAACGTGCGATAACCCTCGCTGGCGCTGACCGCCGCCAGATTGCAGGCGATGCTGGATTTGCCCACGCCACCTTTCTGATTGAACACCACGCGCCGCATGACCAAACCTCCGTGTATCAAAGAATGACCGAGTGTAGTTGGCGGTGACCGCGCTTCGCTACCTTCACCGACATGGACTACGTCGTCAGGTGTAAAAATCGACGCCCAGGCATGGAAAAAACCGCCAGCCATCCCAGAGACACCTGACAGACACGCCGCGTCAAATCTGGATAATGGCCAAGTGATAGCTATGCAGCGAACCGCTCGGTACATTTTGTTGGGCAAAATGTAACCAACATTTGCTACACACACGTCGCACCGGGATAATGCGCGCCACCCGGCGCCCTGCGCCAAGCCAAGCCTGCTGCGGCGCTGGCGACTCAACGCGTCAACGAAAGCCCGCAGGGGCGGGATGAATGTCCGTGATCAACTTCAACATCGCCCAATGGCGCGCGTGGGCCCCGGGGCTCGACAGCGTGGACGCCTGGCAGGCCTGGAGCCGACAACCGGTCGTGCTGCAGAGCAGTGATGCCGCGCCCGATGTGTCGTTTCTGCCGGCCATGCAACGCCGTCGCCTCAGCCGCTTGGCGCGGATGGCCTTCAGCGTTGGCTGGCCGCTGGCCGAAGGCCGGGATCATCTGCCGCTGGTGTTCGTCTCGCGGCACGGCGAAACCCCACGCACATTTGAAATCCTCCGCGATCTGGCCACCGAACAGCCCCTGTCGCCGACCCAATTCAGCCTTTCGGTGCATAACGCGATCATCGGTTTGTGGTCGATCATACGCGGTGAAACCAGCGAAATGACCGCCCTCGCCGCCGCTGGCGATGGTCTGGAACATGGCATGCTCGAAGCGGCCGCATTGCTTGATGAAGGCGCTCCGGCCGTGCTGCTGGTGATCACCGAAGAGCAACCGCCCGAAGCGTACTCGCAGTGGGTCGATGACGTGCCGTTCCCTTACGCGCTGGGTTTATTGCTCACGCCCGGTACCGACTGGCGGCTGACCCTGAACAGCAGCACCGAAACCCGGTCCAAGGCGCACTGGCCGCACGCGCTCAACCTGCTGCGAACCCTGCTGGGCCAGCAACCTGACTGCCAACATGCGTGGAAAAATCGTGTATGGACCTGGCATCGCAACCCGTGACCGCCAAACACCGCGACGCCTACTATTGGCGCCTGCTGGCCACTGCTGCGAGCTTCGCCTTGTTCGGGCTCGGCGGGCTGTGTCTGCGCCTGCTGGTATTTCCGCTGCTCGGCTGCCTGCCCGGTGACGCGCTGGTCCATCGCCTGCGCGCGCGGCGTACGGTCAGCCGACTGTTCTGGTTTTTCGTGCGCTTCATGGCCCGCACCGGCGTGCTCACCTACGACATCGAGGGTGCCGAGCGCCTCGGTAAGCCGGGGCAGATGATCATCGCCAACCACCCGTCGCTGATCGATGTGGTGTTTCTCATCGGTCTGGTGCGCCACGCCAACTGCGTGGTGAAGAAAACCCTTTGGGAAAACCCGTTCACCCGTGGCCCGCTGCGCCGCACCGAGTACATCAGCAACGACGGCAGCATGGACATGCTCGACGCCGCCGCGCAGTCGTTGCAGGACGGCCAGACTCTGATCATCTTCCCCGAAGGCACGCGCACCCAGCCGGGGCAGGCGCCGGCCTTTCATCGGGGGGCGGCGGCGATTGCCCTGCGCGGTGCGAAAATCGTTACGCCGGTGATCATCAAGGTCAGCCCGACCACCCTGACCAAAGCCGAGCCGTGGTATCGCATCCCCCATCGCCGCGTGCACTTCAGTTTTCGCGTGGGGGCCGATATAGACCCACAGACCTTCGCCGCGCAAGGCCCCGCACCGCAGGCCTCGCGCAAGCTCAACGATTATTTGCATGACTATTTCATTAAGGAGCTCGCCGCAGATGAGCGAACTGAACACCGCTAGCCTGGTGCGTGACATCAAACTGCTGATCATCGACGCCTTGGGTCTCGAAGACATCAGCCCCGAGGACATCGGCGACGAGCAGACATTGTTCGGCGAAGGCCTCGGCCTGGACTCTGTGGACGCGCTGGAACTGGGTCTGGCGATCCAGAAAAAATACGGCATCAAGATCGACGCCGATGCCAAAGACACCCGCAACCATTTCACCAACGTGGCCAGCCTTGCGGCATTCGTCACGGCAAAACAGGCAGCTTGAGAACGGACCATGCAAACTCGTGACGATATCTTCAACACCCTGCGCGATGCCCTGGTCGAGCTGTTCGAACTGGATCCGGCTCGTGTAAGCATGGACGCCAATCTGTATCAGGATCTGGAAATCGACAGCATCGATGCGGTCGACCTGATCGATCACATCAAACGCCAGACCGGCAAGAAAATCGCCGCCGAAGAGTTCAAATCGGTGCGCACCGTCGGTGACGTGGTCGAGGCGGTGTTCCGTCTGGTTCAACCGGCCGCATGAGCCGACTGATCGGCCTGGGCCTGCTGCTGGCCGGTCTGCTGTACCCCTTTGCGGTGTATTTCGGCATGGAGCATTTCGCCCCGTGGCAATTTGCACTGCTGCTGGGCAGCCTGTGGCTGGCGCGCGCCCTGACCGGCGAGCGCAAGCCCGGCAGCCTGTGGATGGCCTGCGTGGCGATGGTGTTCTGCCTGTTGCTGGCGGTGTTCGACAGCCCGCAGCTGCTGCGCTGGTACCCGGTGCTGATCAGCGCGTTCATGCTGGTGCTGTTCGGCGCCAGCCTGAAATACGGCCCGCCGATGGTCGAGCGTCTGGCGCGCTTGCGCGAGCCGCAACTGCCGGAGGTTGCCATTCGCTATACGCGCAAGGTCACGCTGGCCTGGAGCGTGTTTTTCTTCTGCAACGGTTTGTGCGCCGCCCTCCTCACCCTGTGGGCGCCGCTGGATTGGTGGATGTTGTACACCGGCCTGATCTCCTACGGATTGATCGGCCTGATGTTTGCCATTGAATGGCTGATACGACAACGGGTAAGAGGCCGTACATGAATTGGATAAAACTTGAGCAGCTGTTGCTCAAGGCACTGCCGGCACGGGCGATCTGCCAGGCGCCGGCACTCGATCACACGCAACTGCGAGCGCAGGCCTTGAGCGTCGCCGCGGGTCTGCAAAGCCGAGGCGTGAAAAGGCTGGCCGTGCATCTGGAAGATGCCGCCGACCTCGCCATCGCCCTGCTCGGTGCCTGGCGTGCCGGCGTCAGCGTGTTGCTGCCGGCGGATCTGCAAGCGCAGACGCGTCAGCGCTGGTCGCAGCAAGTCGATCTATGGCTGACCGATCAACCCGGCGACGCCCAGTTGCACGACTTCACTCAGCCCGGCCTGCCCGGTGCAGAACTGGATCTCGATCAATGCAGCCTGAGCCTGTGCACTTCCGGCTCCAGCGGCGAACCCAAGCGCATCGACAAGACCCTGCGCCAATTGGCCAACGAGGTCGAAGCGCTGGAACAGTTATGGGGCGCTGACCTCGGTGAAGCCTGCATCATCGGCAGTGTCGCCACGCAACACATCTATGGCCTGCTGTTTCGCGTGTTGTGGCCCTTGTGCGCCGGGCGTCGGTTCGTGCGCCGGCAACTGGCGTTCTCCGAAGACTTGCAGCGCGCCAGCCGCGAACACCCGGCCTTCGCCTGGGTCGCCAGCCCGGCGCTGCTCAAACGAATGGGCGACAACCTCGACTGGCCGGCCCTGAGCGCGGTGCGCCGGGTATTTTCTTCCGGTGGCGCGTTGCCGCTGGAGGCTGCGCAAAGCCTGCAACAGCGCTTGCAGCAATGGCCGACGGAAATCCTCGGCAGCTCGGAAACCGGCGGCATCGCCTGGCGCCAGGGCGAGTCTCTTTGGCAGCCGTTCGCTGGCGTCGAGCTGAGCCAGGACAGCGACGGCGCCCTGCTGATCGCCTCGCCGTATCTGCCAGTTGGCCACGTCGAACACAGCGCCGATGCTGCGCGCATTGCCGCCGATGGACGCTTCGAACTGCTGGGTCGGCTCGACCGCATCGTCAAACTGGAAGAAAAACGCATCTCGTTGCCGATGCTCGAACAGGCTCTGGTCGATCACGACTGGGTCGCCGAAGCGCGCCTCGGTGTGGTCCAGGAAAACCGCGCCTCGCTCGGTGCGCTGCTGGTGCTCAGCGAATCGGGCCTGTTCGCTCTGCGCGAGCACGGCCGCCGTGGTCTGACCGAAACCCTGCGCAAACATCTCAGCCAACATTGCGAAGCCCTCGCCCTGCCCCGGCGCTGGCGCCTGCTGCGGCAACTGCCATTGAACAGCCAGGGCAAACTGGCGCAGGCCGACGTCGAAGCGTTGCTGCTGGCCGCGCGACCCAAAGCCCCCGAAGTGCTGGAGCGAAGCGAAACCAACGGCGAATGGAGCCTGCAACTCAGCGTGCCGCCGGATCTGGCCTACTTCAGCGGGCACTTTCCCGAAGCGCCGGTTTTGCCCGGCGTGGTGCAGGTGGAATGGGCGCTGAATCTGGGTCGGCAGTTGCTGAAGCTGGACGGGGCGTTTGCCGGAATGGAGGTGCTGAAGTTCCAGCAACTGGTGCGGCCCGGTGATGAAATCCAGCTGCATCTGCGTTTCGATGCCGAGCGCGGCAAGTTGTATTTCGCTTATCGCAATGCCACGGCGACCTGTTCCAGCGGGCGGATTTTGCTGGGGCCTGCCCATGCATAACCCCTGCGCCGTGATCCCTGTCTACAACCACGAAACCGCGATCACCACCGTGGTCGATGCCCTGCTCGCGCAAGGTCTGCCGTGCATTCTGGTGGACGATGCCAGCGAGCCGTCCTGCGCGCGGGTGCTCGACACCCTGGCCCAGCGCGACAGGGTTTTTCTGGTGCGCCTGACGGCCAATCAGGGCAAGGGCGGCGCGGTGATGACCGGTCTGCGTGAAGCCTCGCGTCTGGGTTACAGCCATGCCTTGCAGGTCGATGCCGACGGCCAGCACGATTTGCACGACGTCGCGCGCTTCGTCGGCGAATCCCGCGCCCATCCCGAGGCGATGATCTGCGGCTATCCGCTGTTTGACGAGAGCGTGCCGAAAGGACGTTTGTACGCGCGCTACCTGACCCACGTGATGGTGTGGATCAACACCCTGTCGTTGCAGATTCGCGATTCGATGTGCGGCTTCCGCGTTTATCCGCTGGCGCCGACTCTGGCCGTGATCGACTCGGCCAAGGTCGGCAAGCGCATGGATTTCGATTCGGACATTCTCGTGCGTCTGGCCTGGCGCAATCAGCCGATGCGCTGGCTGCAGACCAGCGTGCATTACCCGTTGGACGGTGTATCGCACTTTCGCCTGTTCCACGACAACGCGCTGATTTCCAGCATGCACACGCGGCTGTTCTTCGGCATGTTGCTGCGTTGGCCGCTGATCCTCTGGCGACGGTGGAAGCCATGAGCGAAGAAGCTGACAAGAAGCACTGGGCCGACCGCGAAGAGCGCGGCAGCTTCCTGCTGATGAAATTTACCGCGTTCGCCGCCAAAGTCCTCGGCCGCCGCCTGCTCAGTCCGTTGCTGTACGGCATCGTCCTGTATTTTTTCCTCTTCGGCCGGATCGCCCGGCGCAGTGCCTGGCAGTACCAGCAGCGGCTGGCCAAGTGGAGCCGGCGCGACGACCTGCGCCCGAGCCACTGGCGGGTGTTCGGCCAGTTCATGACCTTTGCCGATTCGCTGCTCGACAAGCTCGACGTGTGGAATGGCAAGCTGAGCATCGAGCAGATCGAAATCATCGACCCGGCGCTGCTGCGCAAGCAGTTGCGCGGCAGTCGCGGGCAACTGCTGGTCGGCGCGCATCTGGGCAATCTTGAAGTGTGCCGGGCGCTGGCGGAGATCGGCGAAAAGGTCACCATGAATGTGTTGGTGCACACCAAGCATGCCGAGCAATTCAACCGCTTGCTTGGCGAGGCCGGGGCGACCAATCTGCGCCTGATCCAGGTCAGCGAACTCGACCCGGTGATCATGCTGCAACTGCACGAACGGCTGGAACGCGGCGAGTGGCTGGCGATTGCCGGTGACCGCGTGCCACTGCACGGCGGGCGCAGCGTGACGGTGGATTTTCTCGGCCATCCGGCGCCATTTCCGCAAGGCCCGTGGTTGCTGGCCGGCCTGCTCAAGTGCCCGGTCAATCTGCTGATGTGCCTCAAGCAACCCGACGGCCACTATCGCCTGACCCTCGAACCGTTCGCCGACGCGGTGGTGTGGACGCGCCGCGAGCGCGAACAGGTCATTCATCAGTGGGCCACTCGCTACGCGCAGCGCCTGAGTCACTATTGCCTCGAAGCCCCGCAGCAATGGTTCAACTTTTACCCTTTCTGGAAGACCGATGACGACGCCAACCCATGAGCCGGTAACCTTCGGCGAACGCCCTTTGCGCATCGAAGACGTGCTGGCCCTGGCCAACCGTCAGGCGCCCGTGCAGTTGCAGGCTGACGCCGACTATCGCGAGCGCATCGCCAAGGGCGCGCGGTTTCTCGATTCGCTGCTGGACAAGGAAGGTGTGATCTACGGCGTCACCACCGGTTACGGCGATTCCTGCGTGGTCGCGGTGCCGCTGCATCACGTCGAGGCGCTGCCGCGTCATCTCTACACTTTTCACGGCTGCGGCCTGGGCAAACTGCTCGACGCGCAGGCAACCCGCGCGGTGCTGGCGGCGCGTTTGCAGTCGTTGTGTCACGGCGTCTCCGGGGTGCGCGTCGAACTGCTCGAGCGTCTGCATGCGTTTCTCGAATACGACATCCTGCCGTTGATTCCCGAAGAAGGTTCGGTGGGTGCCAGCGGCGATCTGACGCCGTTGTCCTATGTCGCCGCAACCCTGTCCGGCGAGCGCGAAGTGATGTTCCGTGGCGAACGTCGTCAGGCTGCCGACGTGCATCGCGAGCTGGGCTGGACAGCGCTGGTGCTGCGTCCGAAAGAGGCGCTGGCGCTGATGAACGGCACAGCGGTGATGACCGGCCTCGCCTGCCTCGCCTTCGCTCGCGCCGATTATCTGCTGCAACTGGCCACGCGCATCACCGCGCTCAACGTTGTCGCGCTGCAAGGCAATCCGGAGCACTTCGACGAACGTCTGTTCGCCGCCAAGCCGCATCCGGGACAGATGCAGGTCGCCGCGTGGCTGCGCAAGGATCTGGCAATCGACGCGCCGACCGCACCACTGCATCGCCTGCAGGATCGTTATTCGCTGCGTTGCGCGCCGCATGTGCTCGGCGTGCTGGCCGACAGCCTGAACTGGCTGCGCGGCTTCATCGAAACCGAGCTGAACAGCGCCAACGACAACCCGATCATCGACGCCGAAGCCGAGCGTGTTCTGCATGGCGGACACTTCTACGGTGGCCACATTGCGTTCGCCATGGACAGCCTGAAAAACCTCGTGGCCAACGTCGCCGATCTGCTCGATCGGCAATTGGCGTTGCTGGTCGACGAGCGCTACAACCACGGCTTGCCGAGCAACCTCTCCGGCGCCCCCGCCGATCGGGCGATGATCAACCACGGCTTCAAAGCCGTGCAGATCGGCACCAGCGCCTGGACCGCCGAAGCGCTGAAAAACACCATGCCGGCCAGCGTGTTCTCGCGCTCCACCGAATGCCACAACCAGGACAAGGTGAGCATGGGCACCATCGCCGCCCGTGATGCGATTCGGGTGCTGGAGCTGACCGAACAGGTCGCCGCCGCCACCCTGCTCGCCGCCAATCAGGGCGTGTGGCTGCGCGCTCAAGCCGCCGATGCGCGTCCGCTGCCGCCGGCACTGGCGGCGATGCACGAAGAGCTGGGCAAAGACTTCCAGCCGGTCATCGAAGACCGCGCGCTGGAAGGCGAACTGCGCCTGTGCCTGCAACGCATCGCCGCGCAACACTGGAGGCTGCATGCGTAGTGCCGGAGTGCTTCACGCCGATACCGAGATTCTCGTGCCGTTTTTCGACGTCGACACCATGCACGTGGTCTGGCACGGCCATTACGTCAAATACCTCGAAGTGGCGCGCTGTGCGCTGCTGGACAAGATCGGCCATAACTACACGCACATGGTCGAGTCGGGTTACGCCTGGCCGATCATCGACCTGCAACTGCGCTACGTGCGCAGCGCGGTGTTCGGCCAGCGGCTGAACGTGCGCGCCAGTCTGGTCGAGTGGGAAAACCGTCTGAAGATAAACTATCTGATCAGCGACCTGCAGACCGGCGAACGTCTGACCCGCGCAAGCTCCGTGCAGGTCGCTGTCGAGGTCAGCAGCCGCGAGATGCAACTGGCTTCACCCAAAGTCTTCACCGATGCCGTGGAAAGGATGCTGCGATGAATGTGTTTTTCAGAAGCCTTGGCGCACTAACGCTGCTGGCCGTGTCGTCATGGGCCAATGCCTTCGACCTGCAACAACTGAGTGAACAACTGGCGAAACCGGATGTTATCCACGGCCAGTTCATTCAGGAAAAACACCTGCGCGCCCTGCCGCAGCCGCTGATCAGCAAGGGCAGCTTCGTCCTCGCGAAAAATCATGGCCTGCTGTGGCTGTTGAAAACTCCACTGCAACAGGATTACCGCATCACCGCCAACGGCATCGCCCGCCGTGACAGCAACGGCTGGCAACTGCTGCCGAACAAGAGCGCCGGCGCCGAGCAGAACCGTTTGTTCCTCGCCGTGCTGCAAGGTGACAGCAGCGGTTTGCAGCGGGATTTCGAACTGGCCCTGAGCGGCACGGCGCAGCAGTGGCAACTGACCCTGACGCCGCGTTCGATGCTGCTCAAGCAAGTGTTCAAGCAAATCAATATTGACGGCGGTGCTCTGGTGCAAAGCATCGAACTGCTGGAAACCCAAGGCGACAGCACGTTGCTGCGCATGCAGGACAGCACGGCCGAGCAACCCCTGAGCGAAGCGGAGCAACATGACTTCGCCGAGTGAACGCAGGCTGCCCTGGCTGTTTCTGAGCCTGCTGCTGGCCGTCGTCGCGCTGGCTGCCTGGCAGTGGCGCGACGGTGCGCCGCTGTCGGCCAATCTCATGGAGCTGGTACCCGGGACCAGTCCCGATGCGCTGGAAGTGCGCGCCGAACAGCGCATGCAAGAACCGCTCAATCGCGAAATGCTGGTGCTGGTCGGCCACGCCGATCGCCAGCAAGCGCTGACCATGGTCCAGCAACTGGGCGAACAATGGCAGGCCAGCGGTCTGTTCGAAATCGTGCAGTGGAACCTGCAAGCCGACTTGCCGGCGCTGCGCAAGCAATTGCTGCAAGGGCGTTTGGCGATGCTCTCGGCGGATGATCGGCAGTTACTCAGCGAGCACCCCGACGCGTTCATCCAGCAGCGGGTGCAGGCGCTGTTCGACCCGTTCAACGGCTTCACCCTGGTGCCGAGCCAGGACGACTGGCTCGGCCTGACCGCGCGCATCCAGAACAGCCAGCCGAAACATGGCGCAGTGCAACTGGACATCGGCAGCGGCGCATTGGTCGCCGATGCCGACGGCAAGAGCTGGGTGATGCTGCGTGCGCGCACCACCGGCAATGCCTTCGACATGAACCTGCCGTTGCAAGTGGCAGAGCTGCTCAAGCACAGCCGCGAACAAGCGGCGAAAAGCGACGTGCAGTTGCTCGCCGCCAGTGGCCTGCTCTACGCCGCCAACGGCCAGCAACAAGCCACCCGCGAAATGACCTGGGTCGGCGGTGGCGCGACGGTCGGCATTCTGCTGTTGCTGCTGTTGGCGTTTCGCCGCTGGGGCGTGCTGCTGGCGTTTGTGCCGGTGCTGGTCGGCATGCTGTTCGGCGCGGTGGCCTGCGTGGCGCTGTTCGGTCACATGCATGTGATGACGCTGGTGCTCGGTTCGAGCCTGATCGGCGTTGCCGTCGATTACCCGCTGCACTATCTGTCCAAGAGTTGGAGTCTCAAGCCCTGGCGCAGCTGGCCGGCCCTGCGCCTGACCTTGCCGGGGCTGACCCTGAGCCTGATCACCAGCGTCATCGGTTATCTGGCCTTGGCCTGGACCCCGTTCCCGGCATTGACGCAGATCGCCGTGTTCTCCGCCGCCGGCTTGCTCGGTGCCTATCTTTCTGCGGTCTGCCTGCTGCCGGCGCTGCTGAAAAATGTTCAACTGCGCCCGGCGCAATGGCCGCTGCGCCTGGCCGAACGCTTGATTCATCTGCGTGAAGCGCTGCTCGATTGCATTCGCACGCCCGTGCTGCTGGCCCTGCTGATCGCCTTCTGCGTCGGCGGCCTGATGCAGTTGCAGAGCAAGAACGACATCCGCCAATGGGTCGGCGCGCCGCAGCATCTGACCGACGAAGCGCAGACCATCGCGCGCATCACCGGGTATCAACCGACCAGCCAATTCTTCCTGATCCGTGCGGCCAATCAGGAGCAATTGCTCGAGCGCCAGGCAGCGCTGAGCGAACGCCTGCAGCAACTGGTCAACCTCGACAAGCTGCAAGGCTTTCTCGCCCTCGATCAACTGGTCAGCGCGCCGAGCCAGCAACAGCAAGTGCGCGAATCACTGAACAGGCTGCCGTCATTCTGGCAACCGCTGCTCGATCTCGGCGTGCCAGTGACGGCGTTGCAAAACGAATTGCAGCAATTGCAGACCCTGCCCGCCGAAGACATCGACGCCGCGCTGGCCGGCCCGCTCGGTGAGCCGTATCGGACACTGTGGCTTGGACCGACTGAAGACGGCGTCGCAGCGATGACCAGTTTGCAGGGCTTGAACAATCCGTCGTTGTTGCGCGTGCAAGCACTCGATTTGCCGGGGGTGGTGCTGGTCGATCGCCTCGGTGACCTGAACAAGGTGTTCGCCGCCACGCAGATCAGCGCCGCCGAACTGAAACTGGCCTCCTGCGTGGTGATCGTGCTGGTGCTGATGCTGCCGTTCGGCCTGACTGGCGCACTGCGCATCGTCGCCCTGCCACTGCTGGCGGCGCTGTGCAGTCTGGCCAGCCTTGGCTGGCTCGGTCAGCCACTGACCCTGTTCAGCCTGTTCGGCCTGTTGCTGGTGACGGCGATCAGCGTCGATTACGCAATCCTCATGCGCGAACAGGTGGGCGGCGCGGCGGTGAGCCTGCTCGGCACCTTGCTCGCAGCAGTGACGACGTGGCTGTCGTTCGGCCTGCTGGCGGTTTCCAGTACGCCGGCGGTGAGCAATTTCGGCCTGTCGGTAAGCCTCGGTCTGGCGTTCAGCTTCATGCTCGCACCGTGGGCCGGGCGCCATGAACCGGTTGCGGAGCCAGCGGCATGATGGTCTTCGGCTTCTGGTTGCTGGCCTTGGCGCTGTTTGCCCTGGCGACCCGGGTCGGCTGTCACTTCGGCCTGATTCCGATCGTCAGTCAGTTGCTGCTGGCGAGCTTCGGTTTGCCGTTGCTGATGTACTTCTGGATCGAACCGGGCTGGCAGCTCAGCGGCGCACAACTGATAGCTCCGGACTGGCTGAAAAACCTCTACAGCCTGAGTTTCGCCTTGCTGCTCGGGCACATTCTCAGCGATGTCATCGATCTGCGTCTGGATCGCCAGAGCGTAAAAATCGCTGTGCCGAGTTTCGCTGTGCCGTTCGCTTGCGGGTTGGCGGTCGCGTATTGGTTGCTGCCGTCGCAGCCGTGGCTCAACGCATTGGCCATCGGACTGGTCTTCGCCATTACCGCGATCCCGGTGTTGTACCTGTATCTGCGTCACATCGATTACCCGCCCGCTGCCACCCGGCGTCTGGTGCAAACCGCGATCCTTATCGACCTGACCTGCTGGACGCTGTTCGGCCTCGCCCAGGGCAGCCTGCACTTGAGCAGCCTGTTGCTGCCTGTGGCAATGGCCGGCGTGCCGCTGCTTTTGCACCTGCTGCGCGTGCGTCGCCCGCTGACCTACAGCCTCGGCTTCTTCGCGTTGCTGGTGATGGCCGAGCATTACAAACTCAACGCGCTGATTTTCGGCATCGGCTATCTGCTGTGCATGGCGCTGCTGAAAGTGCCGTTGGTGCTGCCGTTGCCGGCACGCTGGATGAGCCGCTTGCAGACGTGGATCGCGATCCCGCTGATCCTCACGTTTGGCATCGTCCAGATCGACGTGCACAGCGCCCTCGCCAGCCTCGGCGCCGGGCAGTGGGCGGCGCTGCTGCTGTTGCCGATTGTCAGTAAACTGCTCGGCAACTGGCTCGGCCTCGGTTGGGCTGGCGCCTCGTTCGCGGGTGCCAGCCGCTGGCGCGAAAGCGTACTGCTGAACATTCGCGGCCTGAGCGAAATCGTCTTTCTCAATCTGTTGTTGCAACAACAGCTCATCACCCCGGCGCTGTATTTCGCGTTGATGCTGATGGGCCTGATCGCGACGCTGCTGCCGGCCCTGATCGGCCTGCATCGCGCGCCCTTGAATCTGAACAGTCCTCTGCCCCGGAGCTCACGTGCCAATCGTTGAAATGGAATCCCGTCAGGTCGTGATCATCGGTGCCGGCCCGTCCGGCGCTATCGCCGCCGCCCTGCTCAAACGCAAGGGCCACGATGTGCTGGTGCTCGAGCGCCAGCACTTCCCACGCTTCTCCATTGGCGAAAGCCTGCTCAGCCACTGCCTGGATTTCGTCGAAGAAGCCGGCATGCTTGACGCCGTCAACGCCGCCGGTTTCCAGCGCAAGACCGGCGCAGCGTTTGCCTGGGGCGAGCGCTACAGCGCTTTCGATTTTGGCGACACTTTCACCGCCGGCAAGCCGACCACGTTCCAGGTGCAGCGCGCCGATTTCGACAAGTTGCTGGCCGATCAAGCGGCACTGCAAGGCGCGGAAATCCGCTATGGCGATGCGATCGTCAGCGTCGATTTCGATCAGGCGAAACCATTCCTTGATGTGCGTCGCGAAGACGGCAGCGAGTACCGCGTCGAAGCCGATTTCGTCCTGGACGCCAGCGGCTACGGCCGCGTGCTGTCGCGCTTGCTCGACCTCGAAGCACCTTCGAATTTCCCGGTGCGCCAGGCGGTGTTCACCCACGTTGAAGATCACATCGACAATCCTGCGTTCGACCGCGAAAAGATCCTTGTCACCACCCATCCCGAGCATCGCGATGTATGGTTCTGGACCATCCCGTTCAGCAACGGCCGCTGCTCGGTGGGCGTGGTCGCAGCGGAGGAACATTTCCGGGGCCGCGACAGCGACCTCGATGTCTGCCTGCGCAGCTTCATCGCCGAGACGCCAAGCCTCGCCGGGGTTCTGAACAACGCGGTCTGGGACACCCCGGCGCGCACCCTCGGCGGCTACGCAGCCAATGTGAAAACCCTGCATGGCCCGGGCTTCGCGCTGCTGGGCAACGCCGCAGAATTCCTCGATCCGGTGTTCTCCTCCGGCGTGACCATCGCCATGCGTTCGGCGAGCATGGCTGCCGGCGTGCTGCACCGTCAGTTGCAGGGTGAAACGGTGGACTGGCAAAGCGAATTCGCCGAGCCGTTGAAACGCGGCGTCGACACGTTCCGCTGCTACGTCGAAGGCTGGTACGCCGGCACCTTCCAGGACGTGATTTTCTACGAAGACAGCCAGGCGGAGATTCGCCGGATGATCTGCTCGATCCTCGCCGGTTACGCCTGGGACGAGCGCAACCCGTTCGTCAGCGAAGCGCGGCGCCGGCTGAAGATGATTTCCCAACTCTGCGCGCAGGACGCCTCATGAATTACCTGAGCGACAGCTACGTCGAGGAAACCCGCTTCGGTCTCTGGTTCCTGCGCAGCCGCACTTGGCAGCACCATGTGCTGCGCGTGGCGATCAATGATCTGCGTGGATTATTCAGTGAGCCGCTGCCGGAACGCCCGGTGCTGCTGGACGCCGGTTGCGGTCAGGGCAAGTCCTTCGGCCACCTGCGCCAGACCTTCGCCCCGCAGCGCCTGATCGGCGTCGACGCCGACCCGCACAGCCTGCAACTCAGCGCCGAAGAGGCAGCGCGCCTGGGCATGCCAGTCGAGTTGATCGGCAGCGATTGCGCCACGCTCAACGTCGCCGATGCCAGCGTCGATCTGCTGTTCTGCCACCAGACCTTCCATCATCTGGTCGAGCAGGAAAAGGCCTTGGCCGAGTTCTATCGCGTGCTCAAGCCGGGCGGCTATCTGCTGTTCGCCGAATCCACCGAGGCTTACATTGATACCTGGGTGATTCGCTGGCTGTTCCGCCATCCGATGCATGTGCAGAAGAGCGCCGCCGGCTATCTGCAGATGATCCGCGAGCAGGGTTTCGAGTTTGCCGAGCGCAATGTCTCCTATCCGTATCTGTGGTGGAGCCGGTCGAAGGATTTTGGATTGCTGGAGCGGCTGGGGTTGAGCAAACCCAAGCCATTCGGTGAGCGTGAAGAAACGCTGGTGAATGTCGTCGCGCGCAAGCCATTGCAGGAATCTGTCTGATGTACGGCTATCGATCTGAACACCTGAAACCCTGTGGGAGCGAGCCTGCTCGCGAAAGCGGAGTATCAGTCAGCAAAGGTGGCGAATGTCAGATTGCATTCGCGAGCAGGCTCGCTCCCACAGGGTTTGCTGCATGGATGGTGATCGTTTTGTCAGCCCTGCTGCTCAGTGCCTGCGCCAGCCAGCCACCGCTGCCAGCGGCCAACCCGACATTGCCCCTGCCGCTGCAACTGCACATCGAACGCGAGCAGGCCGGGCAGCGTCAGGACTGGCTGCTGGTGATCCAGCGTGAAGGCGCCGGCACGCGCTGGTCGATGATGGATCCGCTGGGCATTCCCCAGGCCCGCCAGCAACTGATCGACGGGCGTTGGCAGGCCGACGGTCTGTTGCCGCCGAGCCCGGAAGCGCGGGAGTTGTTCGCCGCATTGCTGTTCGCCCTTACGCCGTCCGCCGAGTTGCTGCGCAACTATCCCGACGCCCGGCAACAGGCCGATCAGCGTTCACTGCCGGCGCGCTGGAACATCCGCTATTCACAACCGTTGAGCTTCCAATTGAATCTGCCCCAAGGCCCGCACTATCGCGTTTCCCAGTTAGGTGAATCGACGCCATGACCGCTTACCTGAATGCCCTCGGCGTGATCTGCGCTTTGGGCCGCGACAAGTCTGAAGTCGCGCGCAATCTGTTTGCCGGCGACTGTTCGGGCATGCGCCGCGAGTCCGGTTGGGTCGCCGAACGTGAACTGCCTGTGGCCAGCGTGCACGGTGAATTGGCGCCGATCCCGGTCGAACTGATCGAGCACAGCAGCCGCAACAATCAGCTGCTGCTGGAAGCAGCGCTGCAGATTCGAGACGACATCGATCGTGCGATCCAGACCTTCGGCCGCGAGCGCATAGGCGTGGTGCTAGGCACCAGCACCTCGGGCATCGACGAGGCCAGCCGGGGTCTGGCGCATTACATCCGCGAACAGCAATTTCCCCCCGAGTACGACTATCGCCAGCAGGAACTCGGCGCCCCGGCGAATTTCCTCGCCGAATGGCTGCAACTGAGCGGCCCGGCCTACGTGATTTCCACCGCCTGCACTTCCAGCGCCCGCGCTTTAATGAGCGCCCAGCGCCTGCTCGATCTGGGCCTGTGCGATGCGGTGCTGTGTGGCGGCGTCGACAGTCTGTGCAAGCTCACGCTGAACGGTTTCTCTTCGCTGGAAGCCGTTTCCGACGAGCGCTGCAATCCGTTTTCCGTCAACCGCAACGGCATCAATATCGGCGAGGCAGCGGTACTGTTCGTGATGAGCACACAGCGCGGCGAAGGCCCCGGAATCGCCCTGCTGGGGACGGGCGCCAGCTCGGATGCGCACCATATTTCCGCGCCGGAGCCGAGCGGCCGCGGCGCTCTGCAAGCGATGCACAAAGCCCTTGGCCGCGCTGGTCTGCAAGCCGCGCAAATCGACTACCTGAACCTGCACGGCACCGCCACTGCGCACAACGACGCGATGGAAAGTCTGGCGGTCGCGGCGCTGTTTCCCGAAGGCGTCGCCTGCTCGTCGACCAAACCGCTGACCGGTCACACCCTCGGCGCGGCCGGCGCGTTGGAAGCGGCGTTCTGCTGGCTCAGCCTGAGTGCCGAAAACCCTGAACAGGCGTTGCCGCCGCACATCTGGGACGGTCACGCCGATCCCGCGCTGCCGCCGCTCAACTGGGTGACCGCGAGCGAACGCCTGACGTCCATTGCACCGCGCTACCTGATGAGCAACTCGTTTGCCTTCGGCGGCAACAACGTCAGCCTGATTATCGGAGACGCACCATGAGCCACTGGCCGCTCGCCGAACTGCTGCCGCATGCCGGCGACATGATCCTGATCGACGCCATCGAGCGCTTTGACGATGAGCAGATTTTTACCCGCCTGACGGTCAAGCCCGATGGCCTGTTCAACCTGCCCGACGGCAGCCTGCCGGCGTGGGTCGGCGTCGAGCTGATGGCGCAGAGCGTCGCCGCTTTCGCCGGTTGCCACGCCCGGCAAAAAGGCAATCCGCCGGAGCTCGGCTTTCTCCTCGGCACGCGCAAATTCGAGTGCAACGTCGAAGCCTTTGCGCCCGGCAGCGAGCTGACCGTCCACGGCCTGCGCTCACTGGAAGACGACAACGGCATGGGCGTATTCGAATGTCACATCCACGGTGACGGCATTCATGCCAGCGCCCGCCTGAACGTGTTCCGTCCGCCGCAAGCCAACCAATATCTGCAACAGACAAAGGAGTCGCACGATGACTGAATCCGTACTGGTCACCGGCTCCAGCCGTGGCATCGGCCGCGCCATTGCCTTGCGTCTGGCGCAAGCCGGGCACGACATCGTCCTGCATTGCCGCAGCGGCATGACCGAAGCCCAAGCGGTGCAGGCCGAAATCGAAGCACTGGGCCGCCGCGCGCGCATCCTGCAATTCGACGTCGCCGACCGTGAAACCTGTAAAAGCATTCTCGAAGCCGATGTCGAAAATCACGGTGCCTATTACGGCGTGGTGCTCAACGCCGGGCTGACCCGCGACGGCGCGTTTCCGGCGCTGAGCGATGATGATTGGGACGTGGTCCTGCGCACCAACCTCGACGGTTTCTACAACGTTCTGCACCCGGTGATGATGCCGATGATCCGTCGTCGCGCCGCCGGGCGCATCGTCTGCATCACCTCGGTATCGGGCCTGATCGGCAACCGTGGCCAGGTCAATTACAGCGCCTCGAAGGCCGGCGTAATCGGTGCGGCAAAGGCGTTGGCGATCGAGCTGGGCAAGCGCAAAATTACGGTTAACTGCGTCGCCCCTGGCCTGATCGACACGGCCATGCTCGACGAAAACGTGCCGGTGGAGGAATTGATGAAAATGATCCCCGCGCAGCGCATGGGCACCCCTGAAGAAGTGGCCGCTGCGGTGAATTTCCTGATGTCGGCGGAAGCCTCGTACATCACTCGCCAGGTGCTGGCGGTCAACGGAGGCCTGTGCTGATGAAGCGCGTCGTCGTCACCGGCATGGCCGGCATCACCTCGCTGGGCAGCGACTGGCCGACCATTGCCGGCAATTTCGCGGCCAATCGCAGCGGCATTCGCCGCATGGACGAGTGGGATCGCTTCACTGAACTCAACACGCGCCTGGCCGGGCCCATCGATGACTTTCTCGTGCCGTCGCACTGGACCCGCAAGCAGTTGCGCAGCATGGGCCGGGTTTCGCGACTGGCGGTCGGCGCAGCAGAAAAGGCTCTGGCCGATGCTGGCCTGCTCGGTGACGAATCGATCAAGGACGGGCGCATGGGCGTTGCTTGTGGTTCGTCTACCGGCAGCACTGACGAGATCAAAGCGTTCGGCAACATGCTGCTCAACTCGGTGGCCGAGGGACTGAACGCCAACTCCTATGTGCGGATGATGCCGCACACCACCGCCGCCAATATCAGCATTTTCTTCGGCCTCACCGGCCGCCTGATTCCGACGTCCAGCGCCTGCACCAGCGGCAGCCAGGGCATCGGCTACGCCTATGAGGCAATCAAGTTCGGCCGCCTGCCATTGATGCTCGCCGGCGGCGCGGAAGAGCTGTGCCCGACCGAAGCCATGGTGTTTGACGCGCTCTACGCCACCAGCCTGAAAAACGATGCACCACAGACCAGCCCTCGCCCGTACGACAAGGGCCGCGACGGTCTGGTGATCGGCGAAGGTGGCGGCATGCTGGTGCTTGAAGAGCTGGAACACGCCCTCGCCCGTGGCGCGCACATTCACGCGGAAATCGTCGGTTTCGGCAGCAACGCCGACGGCCAGCACACCACCCGCCCGGAACAGGTCACGATGCGCCGCGCCATGGAGCTGGCCCTGGAAGATGCCGGCCTCACCCCGGACGCCATCGGCTATGTGAACGGCCACGGCACCGCCACCGAACAGGGCGACATCGCCGAAACGCTGGCCACCAGCAGCCTGTTCGGCGAACACATGCCGATCAGTTCGCAGAAGAGTTTTCTCGGCCACACCCTCGGTGCCTGCGGTGCGCTGGAGTCATGGTTCAGCATCGAGATGCTCAACAGCGACCGTTACGTGCACACCTTCAACCTCGACGAGGTCGACCCGCACTGCGGCAAGCTCGATTACCTGCGCGGCGAGTTTCGTCAGATGCACCACGATTATGTGATGAACAACAACTTCGCTTTCGGTGGTGTCAACACTTCGTTGATCTTCCGCCGCTGGGCATAACCGAATCAATCCAGGTCAAGGAGACCTACATGCACTTCAACAAACTCGCCGCTGTCACCCTGCTGCTCTGCGCCCTGCCAGCGATCAGCCAGGCACGCGACACGGCGGTCTACCTGCCATTCGACAAAGCCGTCGCCGAAGCCACCCGCTCCGGCAAGATCGATGGCAGCGTGAAATTCTATCTGGCCGGCAACACCCCGGCCGGCAAAGTCACCGTGGTCAGCCCCGACGCCGTGACCAACAAGAAAACCAACGCCTTCAACAAGTCCGACGAAGTCGCCTGCGAATGGGTCGCCCAATCGGCAATCATCAGCCTGCACCAGGCCGCGAAAAACGCCGGCGCCAACGCCGTGACCAACATCGTCAGCTTCTACAAGCGCAACGAGCGCAAGGACGCGCAAACCTACGAATGCCACGCCGGCGCGATCATGGCGGGCGTTGCGTTGAAGGGTGATCTGGCGAAGGTTCAATAAACGCCAGAAACGACAAAGGGCGCCGTTTGGCGCCCTTTCACAGACAGGTTGGCTTGTCATCGCCGATTACCTGCCTGGCTCTGCGATGGCTGGTTGCCCAGGATCCTCAGAGTCTCACAAGCCCCTTTCGGGAACGCAGGCAGTATTGCTTGAAATGCATCGGCAGACAACGGCTGGCGTTTCGCCTCTCGGCGCCATATTCAGTGCCATCACAGTCCCACCAACAGACTATTGCTGCGGTGTTTACGCAGAACGACAACGGGCCTGACTTTCACCATCTCAGGCACTTCATAGCCTCTGAAATCGCAAATTAGCACGCTGCCCTCCTTGGGCTGGTATCGAAGAGGCATCCGTGGCACTCACTGGAAAAGAGGCGATTTTGCGCAAAAATCGAGCGTTCCCCTAAGGCAGATCCGTAACGGGAAATGTAGCTCTCTGCAATCCCCTCGCTCCCTTGCACCATCTACACTCGCTTAAGCAGGTCCCGGCTCAGTACCTGCCCTCGCAGTTCTCTTTCACCGTCAAAGGAGATGACCATGCAAGTGAAAGCCCTGATGGCCGCTGCGCTTATCGCCCTGCTGCCCAGTGCCAGCCATGCCACCAACCTCATGTACATGCCTTTCGAAACCGTGCTGTCGGACGCCATTCGCGCCGGTCGGCTGGATGGCAGTGTTAAGTTCTACCTGATCGGCAACGGGCCGCAGGGCACTCAGCAGTTGCTGCGCCAAGGGGTGGTCAGTGATTTGAAAACCAACGGCTTCAACAAGAGCGATCAGGCTTCGTGTGAATGGGTGTTGCAGTCGAATCTGATCAAATTGCAGGCTGATGCCAAGCGGGTCGGGGCGAATGCGGTTGTGAATATCGTCAGTTACTACGACCAGCGTGTACGCAAGGATTTGAATACGTACGAGTGCCGGGCAGGAGTTTTTGTTACCCGGGTGGCTTTGAAGGGGGATTTGGTGCGGTTGCCCTGAAATCTGTGATGTTTGGGCCGACGCCTTCGCGAGCAGGCTCGCTCCCACCTTGGAATGCGTTTCCCTGTGGGAGCGAGCCTGCTCGCGAAAGCGCCAGCGGCCTTCACACCGTCACAGGCTCAACCTTGCGCGTCAGCAGTTCGACAAACGCCTTGGCCATCGGTGATTTCTGATCTTTGCGCTGCACCAGCCACACCGCCGAAATCGCTTCGGGATCGAGCAACGGGCGGTAGACCACGCCGTCGATGCGCATGCGTTGGTAGGACGCTGGCAGCACCGATACACCCAAGCCCGCCGCCACCAGACCGATGATGGTCATCGCCTCGCCAGCCTCTTGGGCAAAGTGCGGGCTGAAGCCGGCGTCACGGGCCAGGCTCAACAGTTGTGCATAGAGCCCGCTGCCATAGCTGCGCGGGAAAAACACGAACGGCTCCAGCGCCAGCGCCGAGAGAAACAGGCCTTGGTCGCTGCCTTGGGCCAACGGATGCTTGGAACTGAGCACCGCCACCAATGGCTCGCGCATCAACTCCACAACACTCAGTGAATCCGGCAATCCGAGCGGGCGCATGATGCCGACTTCGATCGACTCGTCCACCAAGGCATCGGCGACCATGGTGCTGCTCATTTCGCGCAAATTCAGATGCACCGCCGGAAAGCGCTGACGAAAGGAAAAAATCGCCTGCGGAATCGTCGAATTGAACGGCGCCGACGAGGTGAAGCCAATCTTCAACTCACCCAGCTCGCCAAGTTGCGCACGGCGGGCAACATCCGCCGCCTTGTCGACTTGTGCCAGCACCAGCCGCGCCTCCTGCAGAAACAACCTGCCCGCCTCGCTCAATTCGACCCGACGATTGGTGCGCTCGAACAATCGCGCGCCGAGCTGTTGCTCCAGCGCCTGAATCTGCTGGCTCAGTGGTGGCTGGGAGATGCCCAGCACCTGTGCGGCCCGGCCAAAATGCAGTTCTTCGGCGACGGCGATGAAGTAACGCAGATGACGCAGTTCCATAGGATTACCATTAGGTCGCTGAAGCTATCAAACAGGTCGAACAATATATTGGATAGAAACATTAGCCAGCTATATGATTTTTTCATTGCCTGCCCGGCTGTGCTCTCCGAGGTCTGAAGTGAAAACTGCTGTCGCGCCCCTTGCCCACGAAATCCCGCCCGCAGCCGACGACGATGCCCTCGCCGAGCTGCAGGAGATCTACATCGAAAAAGGCACGCCGGCGTTCATGCGCACAGTGCTGGCGCTGTTCTGTGGCGGCTTTGCGACGTTCGCGCTGCTCTATTGCGTGCAACCGATGATGCCGCTGCTGTCCCACGAATACGGGATCAACGCGGCGCAGAGCAGTCTGATCCTTTCGGTGGCGACCGGCATGTTGGCCTTCGGTCTGCTGATCACCGGGCCGATTTCCGACCGCATCGGCCGTAAACCAGTGATGGTCGCCGCACTGTTCGCTGCCGCGTTGTGCACCATCGCCAGTTCGATGATGCCGAGCTGGCACGGCGTATTGATCATGCGCGCGCTGATCGGCCTGTCATTGAGCGGCCTGGCAGCGGTGGCGATGACCTATCTGAGCGAAGAAATCCATCCACAGCACATCGGCCTGGCAATGGGTTTGTACATCGGCGGCAACGCGATCGGCGGGATGAGCGGACGCTTGATCACCGGCGTGCTGATCGACTTCGTCAGCTGGCACACGGCGATGCTGGTGATCGGCGGTCTGGCGCTGGTCGCAGCGGCGGTGTTCTGGAAGATACTCCCGGAGTCGCGCAACTTCCGCGCTCGCTCGCTGCACCCGCGCAGCCTGCTCGACGGCTTCACCATGCACTTTCGCGACGCCGGCCTGCCGCTACTGTTTCTTGAAGCGTTTGTGCTGATGGGCGCGTTTGTCACGCTGTTCAACTACATCGGCTACCGCTTGCTGGCGGCGCCGTACAACCTCGATCAGGTATTTGTCGGATTGCTCTCGGTGGTGTATCTGTCGGGGATCTACAGCTCGGCGAAAATCGGTTCTTTGGCGGACAAGCTGGGGCGACGCAAAGTGCTCTGGGCGACCATTGCACTGATGTTCGCCGGACTGGCACTGACCATGTTCACCTCGTTGTTGCTGGTGATCGTCGGCATGCTGGTGTTCACCTTCGGCTTCTTCGCCGCGCACTCGGTGGCGAGCAGCTGGATCGGCCGGCGCGCGTTGACCGCCAAGGGTCAGGCGTCGTCGATGTATCTGTTCAGTTATTACGCCGGGTCGAGCATTGCCGGGACGGCGGGCGGGGTGTTCTGGCATCTGGGTGGGTGGAATGGCATCGGCCTGTTCATTGGTGCGTTGTTGCTGATTGCCCTGCTGGTGGCGTTGAAGCTGGCGAAGCTGCCGCCGCTCCCTGGGAGCGCAAAGGTTTAGCGACAACTGCGCCCTAGCGGTAATCGCACGCCAAGGTACACTGACGACATTCGTCTGCTTTGGTAAAGGGAAGCCAGAATGCGCCTGGACCGACTCCACATTAGGAATTTTCGTTGCTACGAAGATGCCACGTTTGACTTCCAGCCTGGGTTCAATCTGGTGGTGGGGGTCAATGGCAGCGGTAAGACGTCACTGCTCCAGGCCATTGCTGTTTCCTTCATCGAATTCGGCAACGCGGTAAAGCCGAGTCAGATCTCGATAAAAGACGAAGATATTCGCTTCGTCATTGACCGCTTTGAAAACAGAAGCCGTTTCGAACGGCAGTACCCGCTGCTGGTACAAGGGACGGGGGTGTTTTTTGGCGCAACCGAATGGATTCTGAAACGAGACGGAGATGGCTTTCCCCCACTCGTGAATTCAGCTTTCGAGGCTGAGTTGGTCAAGCTCAGGCAGAAGATCAACCTGGCCATGCCGGTCGATTTACCGATGCTGGCGTTCTATCGCTCCAATCGTCGCTGGCAAGGCGCAGGCGTATCAGCAGAGTTTGCAGCCAAACAACGCCTGTCGCGTTTTGATGGTTATGCAAACTGGTTCGATGCGGTGGCAGATCTCAGTGATTTCGAGAGCTGGTTGATCGGCAGAACACTGGAACGAATGCAGGATCTTCTGGATGCCAATCAACATTCTGCAGATTTCAACGACGAGCTGGTTTGGGTCAACAGTGCTATAGCTTGCGCAATTCCTCATGCACAAAATCTGCGCTATGACCTCAGGTTGCAAAGCTTGCTGATCGACATCGACCAGAAGACCATTCCCTTCAATCACCTCAGTGACGGTCAGCGCGGCATGATCGCGCTATTCACCGACATCGCCCGCCGTATGTGCATCCTCAACCCTCATATGGGCAAGGACGCCCTGAAGAATACATCAGGCGTGATCATCATTGATGAACTGGATATTCATCTGCATCCTGCGTGGCAACGCAGCATCGTTCCGGCATTGACGGCAGCGTTCCCCAATGTCCAGTTCATCGCCGCCAGTCACTCCCCGCAAATCATCGGCAGCTTGAAGCCCGAAGAGGTGATCGTCCTGCACGACGGCGAATCCTCACACCCTCGCGTTACCTATGGTCTGGACTCCAGCAGCGTGCTCGAAGAAGTCATGGGCGTTGAACAGCGCGAACCCGAGATTGAAAACCTGCTCTCGGAGCTTTTTTCAACCTTGGAGAACAACGACCTGCAAAGGGCGAAATCGCAGCTTGAGGCCCTGAAGAAGAAGGCTCCGGATCTTCCGGAGTTTGCCGGTGCAGAGGCACTGCTCAGGCGCAAGGAGATTCTTGGTAAATGAAGCGAGTGCTCAAAGGAACTGAACCCGCCTCATTCACAGACTGGAAAAGCTCGGCAAACGATGAATGGGTTCCAACCTATCCCGTTCTGCAAAACCCGCAAAAGCGAGAGCTACACGCGGCCTTGTTAGAGGAACAAGGATCACTCTGCTGTTATTGCGGCAGAGAGATAGAACCGGCTACCAGTCACATAGAACATTTTCGCCCTCAAGAGCACTTTGAAGCCCTTGCGCTGGACTACGAAAACCTTTTCGCGTCTTGTCTGCGCGAAACCAGACCCGGCAATCCACTGCATTGTGGACACCGCAAAGGCAACTGGTTTGAAGAAGCGTTGCACATATCTCCAATGGATGAGCAATGCGAACTGCGCTTCCGATATCTGCAAAATGGCGGAATTCAGCCCGCAGACACTGAAGACCTGCCAGCCGCCAAAATGATTGAAGTTCTAGCGCTCGATATTGCCTACCTGAACAACCGGCGCCGAGACACGATCCGTCGGCTGTTTGATGATGAATTCATCGCGAGCGTCAGCAATGAAGACCTTGAACGCCTCGTCACTGTGATTCGAGCGGCCAAAGCCTCGGATCAAAAGCCTTTCGACCACATCATCGCCCGCTACGCCGAGCAACTGCTCGGTCGTTAAGGTTTGTTCAAACAAAAACGCCCGGCATTGGCCGGGCGTTTTTTATTGGGCGCTGATCACTCGTGATACTGCGCCGACAGCTCATGCACCGCACGCAGGAACGCGCCGGCATGTTCCGGATCGACTTCCGGGGTGATGCCATGACCAAGGTTGAACACGTGGCCGCTGCCCTTGCCGTAGCTGGCGAGGATGCGCCCGACTTCAGTGCGGATCGCTTCCGGTTTGGCGTAGAGCACGGTCGGGTCCATGTTGCCTTGCAGCGCGACCTTGTCGCCGACACGGGCACGGGCGTTGCCGATGTCGCAGGTCCAGTCCAGACCGAGGGCGTCGGCGCCGGCTTCGGCGATGCTTTCCAGCCACAGGCCGCCGTTCTTGGTGAAGAGGATCACCGGCACTTTGCGTCCGTCGTTCTCGCGGATAAGGCCGCTGACGATTTTCTTCATGTAGGCCAGGGAGAATTCCTGATACGCCGCCGCCGACAGGTTGCCGCCCCAGGTATCGAAGATCTGCACCGCTTGTGCACCGGCCATGATCTGGCCGTTGAGGTACGAAGTCACCGATTGCGCCAATTTGTCGAGCAACAGGTGCATGGCTTGCGGGTTGTCGTAAAGCATCGCCTTGGTCTTGCGGAAGTCTTTTGACGAGCCGCCTTCAACCATGTAAGTCGCGAGGGTCCACGGGCTGCCGGAGAAACCGATCAGCGGCACACGGCCGTTGAGTTCGCGGCGGATGGTGCTGACCGCGTCCATCACGTAGCCGAGGTCTTTGTGCGGATCCGGGATCGGCAGGGCTTCGATGTCGGCCAGGGTGCTGACAACTTTTTTGAAGCGCGGGCCTTCACCGGTCTCGAAGTACAGGCCCTGGCCCATGGCATCGGGAATGGTGAGGATGTCGGAAAACAGGATCGCCGCGTCCAGTTGCGGGTAGCGGTCGAGCGGTTGCAGGGTGACTTCGCAGGCGAACTCCGGATTCATGCACAGGCTCATGAAGTCGCCGGCATGGGCGCGGCTGGCGCGGTACTCCGGCAGGTAGCGACCGGCCTGGCGCATCATCCACACAGGGGTGACGTCAACGGGTTGCTTGAGCAGGGCGCGGAGGAAACGGTCGTTCTTCAGGGCAGTCATGTCGGCATCCGGAAAAAAAGTGCGGGCATTTTCTCAGAGCGCGAGGCAAAAGGCACGGATGTGGGTCAGCCTTTTGTCTATCGGGTCAATTTGTCGCGCTGGAACACGATTTTCCGCAACACCCTAAAACAACTGTGGGAGCGAGCCTGCTCGCGAAGAGGCCGGCACATCCAACATTGAAGTTGGCTGACAGACCGCTTTCGCGAGCAGGCTCGCTCCCACAGGAGTATTGCGTTTGGCTCAGGCGCCGGGGTTAGACACCCAGGTAATCGAGGATGCCTTCAGCCGCATTGCGCCCTTCGAAGATCGCCGTCACCACCAGGTCAGAACCGCGCACCATGTCGCCACCGGCGAAGATTTTCGGGTTGCTGGTCTGGTGCTTGTACTGACCTTGCTCAGGCGCAACAACACGGCCCTGGCTGTCGGTCTGGATCTCGAACTGTTCGAACCACGGTGCCGGGCTCGGGCGGAAGCCGAAAGCGATGACCACGGCGTCGGCCGGGATGATCTCTTCGGAACCCGGGATCGGCTCGGGGCTGCGACGGCCACGGGCGTCCGGTTCGCCGAGACGGGTCTCGACCACTTTCACGCCTTCGACCTTGTCTTCACCGACAATGGCGATCGGCTGGCGGTTGTAGAGGAATTTCACGCCTTCTTCCTTGGCGTTCTTCACCTCTTTGCGCGAGCCGGGCATGTTCGCTTCGTCACGACGATAGGCACAGGTCACCGACTTGGCGCCCTGACGGATCGAGGTACGATTGCAGTCCATCGCCGTGTCGCCGCCGCCGAGCACCACAACCTTCTTGCCTTTCATGTCGACGAAATCTTCCGGCGACTTTTCAAAGCCCAGGTTGCGATTGACGTTGGCGATGAGGAAGTCCAGCGCGTCATAAACGCCCGGCAGATCTTCACCGGCAAAGCCGCCCTTCATGTAGGTGTAGGTGCCCATGCCCATGAACACCGCATCGTACTCGGCGAGCAGTTGTTCCATGGTCACGTCTTTGCCGACTTCGGTGTTGAGCCGGAACTCGATGCCCATGCCGGTGAAGACTTCGCGACGATTGCTCAGCACGGTCTTTTCCAGCTTGAACTCGGGGATGCCGAAGGTCAGCAGGCCACCGATTTCCGGGTTCTTGTCGAATACCACCGGAGTTACGCCGCCACGCACCAGCACGTCGGCACAACCCAGACCCGCCGGGCCTGCGCCGATGATCGCGACACGTTTGCCGGTCGGCTTGACCTTGGACATGTCCGGGCGCCAGCCCATGGCGAATGCGGTGTCGGTGATGTACTTCTCGACCGAACCGATGGTCACCGCGCCGAAGCCGTCGTTGAGGGTGCAGGCGCCCTCGCACAGACGATCCTGCGGGCACACCCGGCCGCAGACTTCCGGCAGGGTGTTGGTCTGGTGCGACAACTCGGCGGCCTGGAGGATGTTACCCTCGGCCACCAATTTGAGCCAGTTTGGAATGAAGTTGTGCACCGGGCACTTCCATTCGCAATACGGGTTGCCGCAACCCAGGCAGCGGTGGGCCTGATCGGCCGACTGCTGGGGTTTGAACGGTTCGTAGATTTCAACGAACTCTTTCTTGCGTTGACGCAACAGTTTCTTCTTCGGATCCTTGCGCCCGACATCGATGAACTGGAAGTCGTTATTCAGACGTTCAGCCATTACTAAAACCTCTTACACGACAGCTCCAAGCTACAAGCTTCAAGCTGCAAGAAAATCACATTAGTCCGGTACAACGCGTACTAGCTTCAGCTTGTCGCTTGAAGCTAGTGGCTTGCAGCTGCGTCGTTACTGCGGACTCGCACGAGTACTGGAGAGCAGAGATTTCAGACTCGCTGCCTTCGGTTTGACCAGCCAGAAACGACGCACGTAATCATCGAGGTTCTCGGCGAGTTCACGACCCCACTCGCTGTCGGTTTCGGCGACGTACTCGTTCAGCACGTTCTGCAGGTGGCTGCGGTAGGCTTCCATCGCCTCGCCGCTGATCCGCTGGATCTCCACCAGTTCGTGATTGACCCGGTCAACGAAGGTGTTGTCCTGATCGAGCACGTAGGCGAAACCACCGGTCATGCCAGAACCGAAGTTGTAACCGGTCTTGCCCAGCACGCAGACGAAACCACCGGTCATGTACTCGCAGCAGTGATCGCCAGTGCCTTCCACGACGGTGTGGGCACCGGAGTTACGCACGGCGAAACGCTCGCCTGCGGTGCCGGCGGCGAACAGCTTGCCGCCAGTGGCGCCGTACAGACAGGTGTTGCCGATGATGGCGCTTTCCTGAGTTTTATAGACGCTGCCCTTCGGCGGCACGATGACCAGCTTGCCGCCGGTCATGCCTTTGCCGACATAGTCGTTGGCATCGCCTTCGAGGTACATGTTCAGACCGCCGGCGTTCCACACGCCGAAGCTCTGCCCCGCCGTGCCTTTGAAACGGAAGGTGATCGGCGCCTTGGCCATACCCTGGTTGCCGTGCTTGCGCGCGATTTCGCCGGAGATCCGGGCGCCGATCGAACGGTCGCAGTTGCAGATATCCAGCTCAAACTCAGCACCGCTGAGGTCGTTGATCGCCGACGCGGCCAGCTCGACCATCTTCTCCGCCAGCAGACCTTTGTCGAACGGCGGGTTGCGCTCGACGCCGCAGAACTGCGGTTTGTCCGCCGGGATGTGATCGCTGCCCAACAGCGGGGTCAGGTCCAGGTGATGTTGCTTGGCGGTCTGGCCTTCGAGGATTTCCAGCAGATCGGTGCGACCGATCAGCTCTTCGAGGGAGCGCACGCCAAGCTTGGCCAACCACTCACGGGTTTCTTCGGCGACGTAGGTGAAGAAATTCACCACCATGTCGACGGTGCCGATGTAGTGATCCTTGCGCAGTTTCTCGTTCTGCGTCGCGACACCGGTGGCGCAGTTGTTCAGGTGGCAGATGCGCAGGTATTTGCAGCCCAGTGCGATCATCGGCGCGGTACCGAAGCCGAAGCTCTCGGCGCCGAGGATTGCGGCCTTGATCACGTCGAGGCCGGTTTTCAGGCCACCGTCGGTCTGCACCCGGACTTTGCCGCGCAGGTCGTTGCCGCGCAGGGTTTGGTGAGTTTCAGCCAGGCCGAGTTCCCACGGTGCGCCTGCGTATTTGATCGAGGTCAGCGGCGAAGCACCGGTGCCACCGTCGTAGCCGGAAATGGTGATCAAGTCCGCATAGGCCTTGGCCACACCGGCGGCGATGGTGCCAACGCCCGCTTCAGCTACGAGTTTCACCGAAACCAGCGCCTGCGGGTTGACCTGCTTGAGGTCAAAGATCAGTTGCGACAAGTCTTCGATCGAATAGATGTCGTGGTGCGGCGGGGGCGAAATCAGGGTCACACCCGGCACTGCGTAACGCAGCTTGGCGATCAGCCCGTTGACCTTGCCGCCCGGCAGCTGCCCGCCCTCGCCCGGCTTGGCGCCCTGCGCGACCTTGATCTGCAGCACTTCAGCGTTGACCAGGTATTCCGGAGTTACACCAAAACGGCCAGTCGCAACCTGCTTGATTTTCGAGCTCTTGATGGTGCCGTAACGCGCCGGATCTTCACCACCTTCGCCGGAGTTGGAACGCGCGCCGAGGCGGTTCATGGCTTCGGCCAGGGCTTCGTGAGCTTCCGGCGACAGTGCGCCCAGCGAGATGCCGGCGGAGTCGAAGCGCTTGAGCACCGACTCCAGCGGCTCGACTTCACTGATGTCCAGTGGCGTGTCGAGGGTCTTGACCTTGAACAGGTCGCGAATCATCGACACCGGACGGTTGTCCACCAGCGAGGTGTATTCCTTGAACTTGGCGTAGTCGCCCTGCTGCACAGCGGCTTGCAGAGTGTTGACCACGTCCGGGTTGTAGGCGTGATATTCGCCACCGTGGACGAACTTCAGCAGACCGCCCTGCTGGATCGGCTTGCGCGGACTCCAGGCTTCGACGGCGAGGGCTTTCTGCTCGGCTTCGATGTCGACGAAACGCGCGCCCTTGATGCGGCTTGGCACCCCACGGAAGCTCAGCTCGCAGACTTCTTCGGACAGGCCGATGGCTTCGAACAGCTGCGCACCACGGTACGAAGCGATGGTCGAGATACCCATCTTCGACAGGATCTTCAACAGGCCTTTGGTGATGCCCTTACGGTAGTTCTTGAACACCTCATAGAGGTCGCCCAGTACTTCACCGGTACGGATCAGGTCACCCAGCACTTCGTAGGCCAGGAACGGATAGACCGCCGAGGCGCCGAAACCGATCAGCACGGCGAAGTGGTGCGGGTCACGGGCGGTCGCGGATTCAACGAGGATGTTGGAATCGCAACGCAGGCCTTTCTCGGTCAGGCGGTGGTGCACGGCACCGGTCGCCAGCGAAGCGTGGATCGGCAGCTTGCCCGGGGCGATATGGCGGTCGCTCAGGACGATCTGGGTACGCCCCGCGCGCACGGCTTCTTCAGCCTGATCGGCAACGTTGCGGATCGCCGCTTCGAGGCCGAGGCTTTCGTCGTAGTTGAGGTCGATGATCGCCCGTTCGAAACCCGGACGGTCGAGGTTCATCAGCGAGCGCCACTTGGCCGGCGAGATCACTGGCGAGCTGAGGATCACGCGCGAGGCGTGTTCCGGCGACTCCTGGAAAATGTTGCGCTCGGCACCGAGGCAGATTTCCAGCGACATCACGATCGCTTCACGCAGCGGGTCGATCGGCGGGTTGGTGACCTGCGCGAACTGCTGACGGAAATAGTCGTACGGCGTGCGTACACGCTGGGACAGCACGGCCATTGGCGTGTCGTCGCCCATCGAGCCCACGGCTTCGTAGCCTTGCTCGCCGAGCGGACGCAGCACCTGATCACGCTCCTCGAACGTGACCTGATACATCTTCATGTACTGCTTGAGCTGATCGACGTCGTAGAAAGCCGAACCGTGGTCGTTGTCTTCCATGGTCGCCTGAATGCGCAGGGCATTCTTGCGCAGCCATTGCTTGTACGGATGACGGGATTTCAGACGGTTGTCGATCGCATCGGTATCGAGGATCTGCCCGGTCTCGGTGTCCACAGCGAAGATCTGGCCAGGGCCGACGCGACCCTTGGCGAGCACGTCTTCAGGCTGGTAGTTCCACACGCCGATTTCCGAGGCGAGAGTGATGAAACCGTTCTTGGTGGTGACCCAGCGCGCCGGGCGCAGACCGTTACGGTCGAGCAGGCACACCGCGTAGCGACCGTCGGTCATTACCACGCCGGCCGGGCCGTCCCACGGCTCCATGTGCATCGAGTTGTACTCGTAGAACGCACGCAGATCCGGGTCCATGGTTTCGACGTTCTGCCACGCAGGCGGAATGATCATGCGCACGCCACGGAACAGGTCGATGCCACCGGTGACCATCAGTTCGAGCATGTTGTCCATGCTCGAGGAGTCGGAACCGACACGGTTGACCAGCGGGCCGAGTTCTTCCAGATCCATCAGATCGTTGGTGAACTTGGTCCGCCGGGCCTGCGCCCAGTTGCGGTTACCGGTGATGGTGTTGATCTCGCCGTTGTGGGCGAGGAAGCGGAACGGCTGCGCCAGCGGCCATTTCGGCAGGGTGTTGGTAGAGAAGCGCTGGTGGAACACGCAGATTGCGGTTTGCAGGCGCTCGTCACTCAGGTCTGGATAGAACGCGGCCAGGTCGGCCGGCATCATCAGGCCTTTATAGATGATGGTCTTGTGCGAAAAGCTGCAGATGTAGTGGTCGGTGTCAGCGGCGTTGGCCACCGACGAACGGCGACGGGCGCTGAACAGCTTCACGGCCATGTCCTGATCGCTCAGGCCTTCGCCGCCGATGTAGACCTGCTCGATCTGCGGCAGGCGTTCAAGGGCGAGGCGGCCGAGGACGCTGGTGTCGATCGGCACTTTGCGCCAGCCGATCAGTTGCAGGCCTTCGGCGAGGATCTCGCGGTTCATGTTCTCGCGAGCGGCTTCGGCCTTGGCCGGATCCTGATTGAAGAACACCATGCCCACGGCATATTGCTTGGGCATTTCGACGCCGAAGCTTTCCCGGGCAATGGCTCGCAGGAAGGCGTCGGGTTTTTGAATCAGCAGACCGCAACCGTCACCGGTCTTGCCGTCGGCATTAATCCCACCGCGGTGGGTCATGCAGGTCAGGGCCTCGATGGCCGTTTGCAAAAGGGTATGACTGGGCTCGCCCTGCATATGAGCTATCAGGCCGAAACCGCAGTTATCCTTGAATTCATCTGGTTGGTACAGACCTGCTTTCATAGACACTTTCTCACCAGGCTGCCTCTATTCGAGGCAAATTTCTTTTCAATTCAACCACTTGCGATCCGCGCCGAACGTACGCCGGCTTAGCGGGGGCAAAAGGGTGGTCATTGTACACAGCGACACAGAGGCTCACAAATTTGACGACGAACTGTCGCAAATTCATGTCGCATTTGTGAAAGGTTTAAAACGATCTGCTGTGCTAGTCAAAACTTTTTTAAATTCTGACCGCAACGACTCAAAAACTACTGTGACGCAGACACCACAAGGCACGCATCCTTTTCAGAAAGCGCGCACTTATGGAGATTTTGAGGTGCCGGGAGAGGCGGCCTGGGTAAGGCCGCCGAATCTTCAGCGAGTTGTTGCCAGTTCCTGTTGGACGCTGGCGACAGTGCGAGGCCAAGGTTTACCAGCCTGAACCTTCGCTGGCAAGGCCTTGATGGCAGAAACGGCCGCATCACGATTGGCGAAGTTGCCGTAGGTGATCACGTAAAGCGGCTTGCCGTTGAGGACTTTCTTGAAATAACGGTACTCGCCGCCCTGCTCCTTGACGAAGTTCTGCGCGGCGGTTTCCGAGCTGGTACCGAGGATCTGCACCACGTAGTTGCTGGTCGGCTGACCGGCGTACCAGCTGCCACCGGCGGCTTTGGCCACGGTGACTGGCTTGTCGGCAGGCTTGGCCGGAGCAGGAGCCGGTTTCGCGGCTGGCGCCGGAGTGGCCGGAGCAGGCTTGGCTGTGGCGATCTGCGTCGGCGCCGGGGTTGGTGCCGGTTTGGCGGCAGGGGTCGGGACCGGTGTCGGCGCAGGACCGGCCGGAACGCCAGCAGGCGGCGCGGAGGTGGTTACGGTCGGCGGCGTATCGCTGGAGCCTTCCAGCGGCACGCCGTCGTCGCCTTCGGTGATGCCACCGGCGGCTTCCGCCAGCGGGCCACGCATGACCGGCTGCGAGTTGCCGACCAATGGCAGCGGCATCGGCTGGGTGTTGCCGGCGAATTCGACGGACGGGTTGGCGCCATTCGCTGCGCCCTGACCCAATGGCAGTTGCGCCTGTTCATTGGCCGGAGCACCGGTGGTCGGTGCCTTGCTGCGACCCGGCATCAGCCAGGCGGCGGCAACCGCGACCACAACGACGGCGGAAATCGCCAATACGTGTTTCTTCGGCATGTTGAACCCCATACTTGGACGCTTGACCGCGGAGCGGCTGGCAATCATGACTTCGATCAGTGCATCGCGAGCGACCTGGTTGATGTTGCCTGGCCAGCCCTCGGAGCTTTCGTGAATATCAGAGATCTGATCTGCGGTGAAAAGTTCGACACCCCGACCCGCGCCTTCCAGCCGCTGGTCGAGATATTCGCGGGTCTCTTCTTCGGTGTACGGCTGCAATTCGATGACATGGAAACGCTCTTCTTCGAGCTGCAACGCCTCGAGCTGAGCGATCAGCGACGACTCGCCGAACAGGAACACATGCGGACGACCTTCCGGCGTGCCGGCGCCGAGCGCCATCAACGCTTCCAGCGCGGACTCGTCGAGCTGCTCGGCATCGTCCACCAGCAGATAGACTTCCTGCCCGGTCAGACCCAGTTGCACCACCTGCTCGAGAATCGCACCGACCTCTGCCTGAGCGACATCCAGCGCCTGCGCCACCTGGCGCAGCACGCCGGCCGCATCACCGGCGCCACGGGCGGAAACCACCACGCTTTGCACCGATTGCTTGTTGGTACTGGCAACGAGCGCCTGCCGCAGCAGGGTCTTGCCGCTGCCTTGCGGGCCGGTGACCACCAGCAGCAACTGGCTGTAGCGCGCCAGGTGATGCAGTTGACCCAGCACCGGTTTGCGCTGGGCCGGGAAGAATTTGAAGCCCGGCACCCGTGGCGCGAACGGGTCGTGACTTAACTGGAAATGGCCGAGAAACGCCTCGTCGGCATGCAAACTAGTCATCGGAATCGTTTTAACCTTTAAGCTGAGCCAGGGCGCGGTAATCCGCTCCCAGCGTGGCCTGTAGAACCTCTTTCGGATAATCGTCGGTCACTACCGCTTCGCCCATCCGGCGCAGCAGCACCAGGCGCAGACGACCGTCGATCACTTTTTTATCAATTGCCATGTGTTGGAGAAAATCGGCTTCGCTCATCTCTTCAGGCGGAACGACCGGCAAGCCGGCACGCTGGAACAGACGAATGCCGCGATCACGCTCCTGCTCGCTGATCCAGCCCAGGCGCGCGGACATTTCCAGCGCCATCACCGTGCCCGCCGCCACCGCCTCGCCATGCAGCCAGACACCATAGCCCATGTGGGTTTCGATGGCGTGGCCGAAGGTGTGGCCGAGGTTGAGCGTGGCGCGCACGCCGGTTTCCTTTTCATCGGCACCGACCACCGCAGCCTTGGCCGCGCAGGAACGCTCGATCGCATAGGTCAGCGCGGTCTGATCCAGCGCACGCAGGGCATCGACGTTTTCCTCGAGCCAGGTCAGGAACGGCTCGTCGCAGATCAGGCCGTACTTGATGACTTCCGCCAGGCCCGCCGACAACTCGCGCTGCGGCAGGGTTTTCAGCGATGCGGTATCGATCAGCACCACGTTCGGCTGATAGAACGCGCCGACCATGTTCTTGCCCAGCGGATGGTTGATGCCGGTCTTGCCGCCGACCGAGGAGTCGACCTGCGACAACAGCGTGGTAGGAATCTGAATGAAATCGACACCGCGCTGATAACAGGCGGCCGCGAAACCGGCCATGTCGCCGATCACCCCGCCGCCCAAGGCGATCACGGTGGTGCGGCGGTCATGACGGGCGGTCAGCAGACCATCGAAAATCAGTTGCAGGGTTTCCCAGTTCTTGAAGGCTTCGCCATCAGGCAACACCACCGAGATCACCGAGAACTGCGCAAGGCTGCGGGTCAGACGTTCGAGATAGAGCGGCGCGACGGTTTCGTTGGAGATGATTGCCACCTGCCGCCCGTGGATATGCGGCGCCAGCAGTTCCGGCTGATCCAACAGACCTTCGCCAATATGAATCGGGTAGCTGCGCTCGCCTAGATCGACCTTGAGTGTCTGCATGTGTCCCCACAGTGAAGATGGAAGCAGGCATCCTGCCCTGAAATTATTGGTGTTCTGCGGCCTGTAGCGGTATGACGCCGCTCGCCCGGCATCCGCCACACCCTCGGCGGACGCTGACAGGACGCCGAGGATAGCGCATTTCGGACGATGCTTTAACGGGGCGGCAACTGCGCGAGGCGGTCGAGAATGTCGAGCACCACCATGCGTGGCGGCCGCTCGTCGGTTTCCACCACCAGATCGGCAATTTCCCGATAAAGCGGATCACGGATCTCGAGCAGGTCGCGCAGGGTTTTCGCCGGATCGGCGGTACGCAGCAGCGGCCGATTGCGATCACGGGAGGTGCGGCCGACCTGCTGCTCGACGGAGGCGTGCAGATACACCACGCGCCCGCCTTCATGCAGGGCCTTGCGATTGGCATCACGCATCACTGCGCCGCCGCCGGTCGCCAGCACCACGCCATCGAACGCGCATAGCTCGGCGATCATCGCCTGCTCACGGTCACGAAAGCCGGGCTCGCCTTCCTTGTCGAAGATCCATGGGATATTGGCACCCGTGCGCAGCTCAATTTCCTTGTCGGAATCCTTGAACGGCAGGCGCAGCTCTTTGGCCAGCAATCGGCCGATGGTGCTTTTGCCAGCACCCATCGGTCCTACAAGTATCAAATTTCGCACAGAATCAACGACTCACAGCAATCGCCTGGTTATTCATGATACGCGGAGTGAGAAATACCAGCAGCTCGGATTTTTTCTCCGAAACCACATCACGCCGGAAAAGGCGGCCAAGATACGGCACATCGCCAAGAAATGGCACCTTATCTACGACCTTGCTTTGAGTATTTGAAAAAACACCGCCGATTACGATGGTCTCGCCGTCATTTACCAGCACTTTGGCGTTGACCTCGTTTTTCTTGATCGGCGGCACATCCTGCACTTTGTTCAGGTAGTCCGGCTCATCCTTGGTGACCTTGACCTCCATGATGATGCGGTTGTCCGGGGTGATCTGCGGAGTGACTTCCAGCGACAGCGAGGCCTCCTTGAACGACACCGAGGTCGCGCCGCTGGAGCTGGCCTCCTGATAGGGAATCTCGGTGCCTTTGAGGATTTTTGCGGTTTCCTTGTCCGAGGTGACCACCTTCGGCTGCGAGACGATTTCACCGTTGCCGGTCTTTTCCATCGCCGTCAGTTCGAGATCCAGCAGCACGTTGTCGGTGATGAATGCGATGCCGATCCCCGAAGTGTTATTGACCGTGCCCATGTCGACGAACGGCGAGTTGGTGCCGGTACTGCCCGGCGTACCGATGGTGCTCGACGAGCCATTGACCCCGGAGGCGTTCCAGTTGCCCTTGTTCTGCACCGAACCGCCCCAGCGCACGCCCAGGCTCTTGTCGTAGTCGACGTTGGCCTCAACGATGCGCGCCTCGATCATCACCTGGCGTACCGGAATATCCAGCTGCGCGACGATCCGCCGGAGTTCGTCGAGGCGATCCTGGGTCTGGTAGGCAATGATGTTGTTGGTTCGCTCATCGACGGTAATCGAACCGCGCTCGTCGACCTTCGCCTCGGCACTGGTCACCGACTGGAACAACTTGGCGATGTCCGCTGCCTTGGCGTAATTGACTTGCAGCAACTCGCGACGCAGGGGCGCCAGCTCGGCGATCTGCTTCTGCGATTCCAGTTCCTGACGCTCGCGAGCGGCAATTTCATCGGCCGGCGCGACCAGCAGCACATTGCCGATCTTGCGCTTGTCCAGGCCCTTGGTTTTCAACACCAGATCCAGCGCCTGATCCCACGGCACGTTCTGCAGGCGCAAGGTGATACCGCCCTGCACCGTATCGCTTGCTACGAGGTTGAGGTTGGTGAAGTCCGCGATCAGTTGCAGCACCGAGCGCACGTCGATGTCCTGAAAATTCAGCGAGAGCTTGTCGCCGACATAGGCCTGACGGTCGGCGTTGCGCTTTTGCAGGTCGTCGATGCTCATCGGCCGCACGCTGACGGTGAGCTTGTTGTCGGTCTGAAACGTGGAGTAGTCGAAGGTGCCGCTGGGCTCGACGCTGATGACGGTGCGATCGCCGGTGAGCGCGGCGTTGACGAACTGCACCGGCGTGGCGAAGTCCTTGACGTCCAGGCGCACGCGCAGCTTTTCCGGTAATTGCGTGCGGGCGAAGCTGAGGATGATCTTGCCATCGTGCTCCTGGATATCCGGGGCGATGGTCGGATCAGAGAGGTCGATGACTACGTTGCCCTCGCCCTCGGTGCCGCGCTGGAAATCGACGCCGCGAATCGCCCTGCTGCGTTGCGCGGCTGGTCTGGCAGGTGCGGCAGCGGCCGTGGCGGCACGCGGTGCAACGGCAGCCGGGCGCGGCGCAGTCGCGGAAGCGCCCTGACCGACCACCACAAACAGATTATTGCCCTCGACCCGCGTGCTGTACGGCGCCAATTGCGTCAGGCTGACAATCAGACGCGTGCGATCCTTGGCTTCGGCCACCGTGGCCGTGCGCGCGTTGCCGCTGCCCAGATCAAGATTCCTGTTGGCCAACTGGCTGGTCACGCCCGGCAGATCCAGTGCAATACGCGCCGGCGATTCGGTGGTGTAGCCCTTGGGCTGCGGTGGCGGTCCGTCGAACGACAGCTTCAGTTCGACACGGTCACCCGGCAGCGCGGCAACATCCAGCGCTTTCAGACTGGCCGCCATTACCATCGGTGACACCAGCGCTATCCATAGCGAAAAACCGAGGGTGGAGAAAATCCTGTTCATTGTTCGACTTCCACTATGAGTGCTCTTTCAAAGGAATGGTGCGCGGCCGCTCCAGCCAGGCGCCGGCGCCGTCGGGCACGATCTCGACGACATCGACCTGGGTCGCGCTGATGGCGACGATGCGGCCGTCGTTGCGGCCCAGGTAGTCGCCGACCTTGAGACGATGCACCCCGCCTGCGCCGCGCAGCAGCGCGAACGAGCCCGAGGCATTGGCGATCGTGCCAACCATTTCGAACTGCTCGATATTGAACCCTTCAAGGTATTGCTTGACGCGGTTGGGGTCGGGTTTGACGTTGCGCGACCCATGCTTCTGCCCGGCCAGATCGACCCGCGCCTGCCGCGAAAACGGACTGCGCAGGTTGGCGGCGCTGTAAGTGAATGTGGGGTAAGACCGGAATGTCGGCGTTGGTTCAATCTTGCCCGCCGGGCGCAGGCGCACTTCGTTGAGGTAAGCATCGAGGTCGCTGAAGTCATCGCCGCCACCGCAGCCGCTCAACGCAAGCATCATGGGCAGGACGAGATAACGAATCGGGGTCATTTCTCCAGCCCCTTGTCGTTATAGCGGTACGTCTTGGCAAGAATACTCATGCGCAGCTTCGTCCCGCCCTCGGGATTGGCCGGAGCCAGTTCGAAATCGTGCAGAGTGACAATCCGTGGCAGGCCGGCGACGCCGCTGACGAAGGTCGCGAGGTCGTGATAGGCACCGGTTACGGTGATCTGGATCGGCAGTTCGATGTAGAACGGCTGGGTCACTTCCGGCAGCAGCTTGATTTCCTCGAATTCCAGGCCGCTGCCCAGACCAGTGCGGGTGATATCTTCGAGCAGGCCCGGCACTTCGGTGTCGCTGGGCAATTGCCGCAGCAGCACGCCGAAGGTGTTTTCCATTTCCTTCATTTGCTGGGTATAGAGCTCAAGGTTCGCCGACAGCCGCGCCTTGCTGGCGAATTGTTCCTTGAGGGTGATTTCTTCTTCGCGCTTGAGGTCGAGCTGATTTTCCATATCGCTGATAAAGAAGTAATAGCCAAGCGCGAGGATCAACACCATCACCAGCGCACCGCACAGGGTTTTCACTGCCGGTGGCCAGGAGCCGATGTTGCTGGTGTCGAGGTCGTTGAAATCGATGTTGCGCAGGCCCTGCAGCCACTCGGAGGCTTTCATTGCTCGTCCTCCACAACCTTGGGCTGGGTCTGACGAACGGTCAGCTGGAAGATGTTGGCCTGCTCTACCTGATCGGCGCTGGTGGCCTTGACCTCATTCAGGCTCGGCGCGTCGAACCAGTCGGACGCATCGAGATTGCGCATCAGCTCGGAGACCCGGTTGTTCGACTCCGCCGCGCCACTGATGGACAGGGTCTTGCCGGCCATTTTCACATCGGTGAAATACACGCCGTCCGGCAACGTGCGTGCCAACTGATCGAAGATTCGCCCGCTGATCTGCCGGTTGCCCTGCAGGTCCTGGATGATGCGCATGCGCTCGACCAATTGCTGGCGGCGCGCCTTGAGCTCGCTGATCTGCTTGATGCGTTCGTCGACCACGGCAATCTGTTTGCCGATGTAATCGTTGCGCGCCATTTGCCGCTCGATGGCCGCAGTGATGATCTGGTCAGCAATCAGCACCGCGCCGATCGAGCCGGCCAGCACGCCGATCAGGACCAGCAGAAAGCGCTTGCGCCGTTCTTCGCGGCGCTCCTCGCGCCAGGGGAGAAGGTTGATCCGCGCCATCAGTCGAAACTCCTGAGCGCGAGCCCGCAGGCAATCATCAAGGCTGGCGCGTCGCTGGCCAGCGCTCCCGCGTTGACCTTGCTGCCCAAGGCCATGTCGGCGAACGGGTTGGCGACCTGCGTCGGCGTGTCCAGACGCTGTTCGATCAGACGGTCCAGGCCGGGTACCGAGGCGGTGCCGCCGGCCAGCAGGATATGGTCGACCGCGTTGTACTGGCCGGAGGCGAAGAAGAACTGCAGCGAACGCGAGACTTGCTGCACCAGCGCCTCGCGAAATGGCTGCAAGACCTCGCTGACGTAATCGTCAGGCAGCCCGCCCTGCTTTTTCGCCAGCCCCGCCTGTTCGATGGTCAGGCCGTAGCGGCGCTGGATCTCTTCGGTGAGCTGGCGTCCGCCGAACAATTGCTCGCGGGTGTAAATGATCTTGCCGTTGTGCAGGACGCTGAGGGTGGTCATGGTCGCGCCAATGTCGACCACCGCCACGGTCAGGCGCTCCTGGGAGGCCGCCAGATGCGTCGCCAGCAGGCCGAACGAGCGCTCGAGGGCGTAGGCCTCGACATCCACCACCCGCGCGGTCAGGCCGGCGAGCGCCAGCGCCGCTTCTCGTACCTCGACGTTTTCCTTGCGACAGGCGGCGAGCAGCACGTTGACCCGTTCCGGGTTGCGCGGCGAGACGCCTTGGACTTCAAAGTCGATGGCGACTTCGTCCAGCGGATAAGGAATGTATTGGTCGGCCTCGATCTTGAGCTGGTTTTCCAGTTCGTCGTCGGACAGCCCGGCGTCCATCTCGATGACCTTGGTGATCACCGCCGAACCCGCCACTGCCACCGCCACGCTCTTGACCCCGGTACGCGCCTTGACCAGCAGGCGGCTCAGTGCCTGGCCAACGCCCTCGAGTTCGGCGATGTTCTTTTCGACCACAGCGTTCGCCGGCAACGGCTCCACCGCGTAGGCCTCGACCCGGTAGCGCTCGCCCTGACGGCTCAGTTCCAGCAGCTTCACCGACGTGGAGCTGATGTCGATCCCCAGTAACGCATTGGTCTTTTTATTGAAGAGTCCCAGCACTACCAATTCCCTATGACTTTCCGTGAGTTACGGACTCTGTAATACGCATTGCGTTCCTTCACCCCCGTCTTGACAGAAGCGCCAATGACGCCTCCGACGGAAAAGTGCTTATAATGCCCAGCGATTTTTTCCGCTTTTTACTGCCCGCGCGGATGGCTCTGTGTGTAACCGCAGCCCCGTGCCAAATTCATTCTTTGCCCTGGATGTCCAAAAGCCTTGATTCGTCTGCTGAAATTTTTCGGTTGGTCCATCGTCGCCGTTTTCTGCGGACTGCTCTTAGGTCTCAGCGGCGCCTTTCTTTACCTTAGTCCGGGTTTGCCGTCTGTGGAGGCGCTGAGAAGCATTCAGTTGCAGATTCCTCTGCGCGTGTACAGCAGCGACAACAAGTTGATCGCAGAATTTGGCGAAATGCGCCGTACGCCGATCCGTTTCGCCGACATTCCGCCCAATTTCATCAATGCGTTACTAAGTGCTGAAGACGACAATTTTGCCAATCACTATGGCGTCGATCCGAGCAGCCTGATGCGTGCGGCAACGCAATTGGTCAAGAGCGGGCACATTCAGTCCGGCGGCAGCACCATCACCATGCAGGTGGCGAAGAACTTCTTCCTCACCAGCGAGCGCAGCTTTTCGCGCAAAACCACGGAAATCCTGCTGGCCCTGCAGATCGAACGGCAGCTGACCAAGGACGAAATCCTGGAGCTGTACGTCAACAAGATTTACCTGGGCAACCGCGCCTACGGCATCGAGGCGGCGGCGCAGGTGTATTACGGCAAATCGATCCGTGACATCAGCCTGGCGCAGATGGCGATGATCGCCGGTCTGCCAAAAGCTCCGTCGCGCTTCAACCCGCTGGCCAACCCGGCACGCAGCAAAGAACGCCGCGACTGGATCCTCGGGCGCATGTACAAGCTGGGCAAGATCAGCGAAGCCGACTACACCGCGGCGATCAACGAGCCGCTGAACGCCAGCTACCACGTGCCGACCCCGGAAGTGAACGCACCGTACATCGCCGAAATGGCCCGTGCCGAAATGGTCGGTCGTTATGGCAGCGAGGCCTACACCGAAGGCTTCCGTGTCACCACCACGGTGCCAAGCAATCTGCAGGAAATGGCCAACACCGCACTGCACGAAGGCTTGATGACTTACGACCAGCGCCACGGCTACCGTGGCCCCGAGTCGCGCCTGCCGGGCAAGACCCGCGAAGCGTGGGCCAGCGAACTGACCAAGCAGCGCACCATCAGCAGTCTCGAACCTGCGATCGTCACCCAGGTCGATAAAACCGGCCTGCAGGTGTTGACCCGCACCGGTGAAGAACACGTTGCCTGGGACACGATGAAATGGGCGCGACCGTTCCTCAATACCAACAGCATGGGCGCCAACCCGCGCCAGCCGTCGGATGTCGCGCAGGTCGGTGATCTGATCCGCGTGCAGCGCCAGACCGACAATTCGCTGAAATTCAGCCAGATTCCACAGGCTCAGGGCGCACTGGTGTCGCTGGATCCGCAGAACGGCGCGATCCGTTCGCTGGTGGGTGGCTTCGCTTTCGAGCAGAGCAACTACAACCGCGCCATGCAGGCCAAGCGTCAGCCTGGTTCGAGCTTCAAGCCGTTCGTTTACAGTGCCGCGCTGGATAATGGCTACACCGCTGCCAGCCTGGTCAACGATGCGCCGATCGTGTTCGTCGACGAGTACCTGGACAAGGTCTGGCGCCCGAAGAACGACACCAACACCTTCCTCGGCCCGATCCGCCTGCGTGAAGCGCTGTACAAGTCGCGCAACCTGGTGTCGATCCGCCTGTTGCAGGCCATGGGCGTGGGCAAGACCATCGACTACATCACCCGCTTCGGCTTCAACAAGCAGGACCTGCCGCCGAACCTGTCGCTGGCACTCGGCACCGCAACGCTGACACCAATGGAAATCGCCACTGGCTGGAGCACTTTCGCCAACGGCGGCTACAAGATCACCCCGTACATCATCGACAAGATCGAAAGCCGTAACGGCGACACGCTGTTCATCGCCAACCCGCCGACCGTGCCACAGGGTGGTTCGGCGACCGACGGTATCGCTGCGCCGGCTACCGAGTCGTTCACGGTCAACGCCACACCAGTTGCCGGTGAAGCGCCCGGCAATCCGGCAGTGCCGCAAGCGCCGGCCGTGGCCGAGCGGATTGTCGATGGACGTACCACCTACATCCTCAACAGCATGCTGCAGGACGTAATCAAACTCGGCACCGGCCGCCGTGCACTGGCCATGGGCCGCAGCGACATCGCCGGCAAGACCGGTACCACCAACGAATCGAAAGATGCCTGGTTCTCCGGTTACAACGCTGATTACGTAACCACCGTGTGGACCGGTTTCGACCAGCCGGAAAGCCTCGGTCGCCGTGAGTTCGGCGGCACCGTGGCGCTGCCGATCTGGATGAATTACATGTCGGCCGCGCTGAAAGACAAGCCGCCACATGTGCAGCCTGAGCCGGAAGGTCTGCTCAGCCTGCGGGTGGATCCGGTCAGCGGCCGTGCAGCGACGCCGAGCACACCGGGGGCGTACTTCGAACTGTTCAAGGCCGAAGACACGCCGCCATCGGTGAACGAGCTGGGCAACGGCGTTGTGCCAGGCAGCCCGCTGCCGGCGGATGAACAGGCGCCGATTGATCTGTTCTAGGGGAGCAGCTGCGAGCGCCAAGCTACAAGCGGCAAGCAAAAGCGCGAACGATGCACGCTTGCAGCTTGCAGCTTGCAGCTTGCAGCCCATAAAAAAACCCAGCACCAGGCTGGGTTTTTTTATGGGCGGCTGCTTTTAACCGTTGAACACGTCATCCACGCTTTTCAGCGGGTAGTTCTTCGGATACGGCAGGGTGGCCACGCCGGTCTCGATTGCAGCCTTGGCCACGGCGTCGGAGATCAGGGTGATCAGGCGCTTGTCCATTGGTTTCGGAATGATGTACTCACGGCCGAATTCCAGCGGAGCACCGCCGTAGGCATCGCACACGTCCTGTGGAACAGGCAGTTTGGCCAGTTCGCGCAGGGCGTTGGCGGCGGCGACTTTCATTTCTTCGTTGATGCGCTTGGCGCGAACGTCCAGGGCACCACGGAAGATGAACGGGAAGCCCAGCACGTTGTTGACCTGGTTCGGGTAGTCCGAACGACCGGTAGCCATGATCACGTCGCTACGGGTGGCGTGCGCCAGTTCCGGGGAGATTTCCGGATCCGGGTTGGAGCAGGCGAAGACGATCGGGTTGGCCGCCATCGACAGCAGGCCTTCGGCGCTCAGCAGGTTCGGACCGGACAGACCGACGAATACGTCAGCGCCTGCCAGTGCGTCTGCCAGTGTGCGCTTCTCGGTGGCGTGAGCGAATACGGCTTTGTACTGGTTCAGGTCGTCACGGCCGGAGTGGATCACGCCGGTACGGTCAACCATGAAGATGTTTTCGATGCGAGCACCCATGCTCACCAGCAGTTTCATGCAGGAGATGGCGGCAGCACCGGCGCCGAGGCAGACAATCTTCGCTTCCGGCAGGGTTTTGCCAGCGATTTCCAGGGCGTTGATCATGCCCGCAGCGGTCACGATCGCGGTGCCGTGCTGGTCATCGTGGAACACCGGAATATCGCACTGCTCGATCAGAGCGCGTTCGATCTCAAAGCACTCTGGCGCCTTGATGTCTTCCAGGTTGATGCCACCGAAGGTGATGGAGATGCGCTTGACGGTGTCGATGAAGGCCTGCGGGCTTTCCGAGTCGACTTCGATGTCGAATACGTCGATGCCGGCGAAACGCTTGAACAGCACGCCTTTGCCTTCCATTACAGGCTTGGAAGCCAGTGGGCCGAGGTTGCCCAGGCCGAGAATCGCGGTGCCGTCGGAAATGACTGCCACCAGGTTGCCCTTGCCGGTGTATTTGTAGGCCAGTTCAGGATCGCGAGCGATCTCGCGCACTGGTTCAGCTACGCCGGGGCTGTAGGCCAGCGACAGGTCGCGGGCGGTAGCAGTGGCCTTGGTGAGCTCGACACTCAGCTTCCCCGGACGAGGATTGGCGTGGTATTCGAGAGCGGCAGTTTTCAGATCAGACATTTTGGCATTCCGCTTTTTTACTGTTGGACAGACTGGTCAGCGAGGATACGCGCCTCGCAAAGTCCCCACAAGACTGGGCAGTCACCGCTGTCAAGCGCCCTGCCCTACGACTTTGGGCCAAGAGCCACGGCGCACAAGGGCTGGACTGTTCACAATCAGCCGTAAAAATGTCTACAATTTTTCTTCAGCGCGGTACGTGCAGCATCGAAGGATCGGTCAACGGCAGCAACCAGCGCGCCTGACCTTTTTGCAGACCACCGCGCCGGGATCGGTCAACCACCCAGCCACGCGCCTCGATCTGCCTGCCTTTCAATGCTTGCAAACCAGCACTGTCAAATTGTCCGAGCAGATTGGGTGCAACCCGCAATACAAGCGTGTCCTGCAACTCGATCCAGATTCCGCCGCGATTGCGCCGCACCTTGCTCACCCGACCGCTGACTACGGCGAAGCCCGAACGCTGGATCTGCTGCGCTTTCTGGACCGGCGATTGCCGCCAGAGACCAAGTCCGGCCTGTCGCGCGCTGCGTTCGGCGGCCTGTTGGCAGGCGACCAGATCGACGTTCGGCGCCACCGCGACCTGAAAACCCAGGCCAGCGGCAAGCATCTGCGCTTCGAGATTGGCACCGCTGACACTGTAAACATGCGCCAGCGTACGGCCGTAATGGTCTTTCGCCTGCTTGCCGGGCCGCAGACCGACCCGGCCGCCGCTGTCATCGACCAGTGCTTGCAAGCGTTTGCGCGCCGCCACGGCGAAGGGTTCGTCGCTGCGGCCCTGCTTGCCCAGCTCCGGCGTATTGAGGCCGATCATGCGCACGCTGCGGCCATCGCTCAGGCGCAGGGTGTCGCCATCGACCACTCGCTGCACGGAAACGCTGGTCAGCCCTGCGGGTGCCGGGCAGAACGCCTGGGCGGCGGACAGTCAAATCGCAGACACAAAAAAGGCGCCCGCTAGGGACGCCTTTTTCATCAGTCTGGAGAAGCCGAAGCGACCTTCCAAAATGATCAGCCTCAGGCTTTTTTGCCGACGCCGAAAGTAGCGAAACGGTCTGCGAACTTCTGCACACGGCCGCCGGTGTCCAGAGTCTTCTGCTTACCGGTATAGAACGGGTGGCATTCGTTGCAAACGTCGATCGCCAGGGCTTTGCCGTAGGTCGAACGAGTTTCGAACTTGTTACCGCAGCTGCAGGTAACAGCGATTTCCGGGTAGTTCGGATGGATTTCGGCTTTCATGGTGTCTTCCTCAGGCTAGCGTGCCGCCACCCAACACTATTGTTGAATACCGCACGTAATTAGGCCGCGGATTCTACCAGACCTTTTCAATCGCGCAAGCTGTCACCGAGACCGACCGTCTGCTAGGCTCCCGACCTTGAACGCATTCCCCTGTGGGAGCGAGCTTGCTCGCGAATGCGTTGTGTCAGTCAATGTCCAAGCGTCTGATACACCGCCTTCGCGAGCAAGCTCGCTCCCACAATTGATCTGCGTTCAACCCTTCTTTTGCGTTTATAGAGATCCCCCCGCGTGCCCGACGCCATTCTGCGCCTTGCCCTGCCTTCGCCTCTGCGCCGCCTGTTCGATTACCGGGCGCCGGCCGGGGTGCGGCGCGAGCAATTGCAGCCGGGCATGCGCCTGCGGGTGCCGTTCGGTCGGCGCGAGATGATCGGCATTCTGGTCGAGGTCACCGACACCAGCGAAGTGCCGGCAGAAAAACTCAAGCCGGCGCTGGCCCTGCTCGACACGACTTCGCCACTGCCGCCAGCGCTGTTCAAGCTGTGCCTGTGGACCGCGCAGTATTACCAACACAGCCTCGGCGACACCTTGAACTGGGCCTTGCCGGTGCTGCTGCGTCAGGGCGAACTGGCCGAGGCCCGCCAGGAACGCTTCTGGTCGATTGCCCCCGGCGCCAGCGTTGACGACCCGCGAGTGGCCCGCGCGCCACGCCAACGCGAGGCGCTGACCACGCTGGCCCAGCATCCCCACGGCGTCGCCCATCAGTTGTTGAGCAAACTGATGCTGAGCAAGGACAGCCTCGATCTGCTGCTGGCCAAGGGGCTGGTGCAGGTCGAAATCCGCCGCCACGCTCCCGGCGTTCGCCATGAACATTGGCTGGCACAACCGGAGCTGCCGCTCAACAGTGAACAGCGTGCGGCGTATGAAGCGATTCGCGCCGGCTTCGACAGTTATCACGCTTTTCTCTTGGCTGGTGTCACTGGCAGCGGCAAGACCGAAGTCTATCTGCAACTGATCCGCGAAACCCTCGAAGCCGGCAAACAGGCCCTGGTACTGATTCCGGAGATCAACCTCGGCCCGCAGACCCTGGCGCGTTTCGAACAGCGCTTCAACGCGCGGATCGCCCTGCTGCACTCGGCAGTGAATGATCGCGAACGCCTGGAAGCCTGGCTCGCCGCCCGTGATGGCGAGGCCGACATTATTATCGGCACCCGCTCGGCACTGTTCACGCCGATGAAAAATCCCGGGCTGATCATCATTGATGAAGAACACGACGGCTCCTATAAACAGCAGGAAGGTCTGCGCTACCACGCTCGCGATCTGGCGCTGGTGCGCGCGCGGCAGGAAAACATCCCGATCGTGCTCGGCTCCGCCACGCCCTCGCTGGAGAGCCTGCACAACGCTTACACCGGGCGCTACGGCCTGCTGCGCCTGAACGAACGCGCCGGCGGCGCCAAGCAACCGCGCTTTCTGCGCCTGGATGTGAAAAGCCGTCCGCTCGACAGTGGTATTTCCGGGCCGATGCAGCAAGCCATCGCCCAGACCCTCGCCAACGGCCAGCAGGTGCTGGTGTTCCTCAACCGTCGCGGTTTTGCCCCGACCCTGCTCTGTCACGACTGCGGCTGGATGTCGGAATGTTCGCGTTGCGATGCGCGCATGACCGTGCACCAGCGTTACGGCGAGTTGCGCTGTCACCACTGCGGCAACGTCGAGCGCACACCGCGCCAATGCCCGAAATGCAGCAAGGTCGATCTGCGCCCGGTCGGTGCCGGTACTGAACGCGCCGAAGAACGCTTGGCGATTCTGTTCCCGGATTACCCGGTACTGCGCGTCGATCGCGACAGCACCTCGCGCAAGGACGCGATGAATCAGTTGTTCGCGACGATCCAGAAAGGCCAGCCGTGCATTCTGGTCGGCACGCAGATGTTGGCCAAAGGGCACCATTTCCCACGGGTGACGCTGGTGTCGATTCTGGATGCCGACGGCGGCCTGTTCTCCGGCGACTTCCGCGCCAGCGAGCGCATGGCGCAGCTGATCGTGCAGGTCGCCGGGCGCGCCGGCCGGGCGGAGGAGCCGGGCAAGGTGATCATCCAGACGCACCTCGCCGACCATCCTTTATTGGTCCAACTGACCGAGCAGGGTTATTTCGCCTTCGCCGAACAAGCTTTGAGCGAGCGCCGCGCGGCCGGATTGCCACCGTTTGCCCATCTGGCGCTGCTGCGCGCCGAAGCGCACAAGCCGGGCCAGGCGGAAGGCTTTCTCGATGAAGCGTGCAGCGAGGCCGAACGCCTGCTGGCCGAATTGAATCTGAGCGGCATCGAATTGCTCGGGCCGGTGCCGGCACCGATGGAGCGCCGCGCCGGGCGTTATCGCGCGCAACTGTTGTTGCAGGCGACCGCCCGAGCGCCGTTGCATCGCTTGCTCGCCAGCTGGATGCTGGTGCTGGAGCAGATGCCGAGCGGGCGGGCGGTGCGCTGGTCGCTGGATGTTGATCCGGTGGATCTGTATTGAGCTGAAGATCGCTTTCGCGAGCAGGCTCGCTCCCACAGTGGATCAGCGCCGTACATACCTTGTGTGTCCTGCGCAAAACCTTGTGGGAGCGAGCCTGCTCGCGAAAGCGGACTTTTTGTCACCACATATCCACATCCTGCCTGCTAAGGTTGGCAAGCCCGTCTTCGCAACGGATAATGCCCAGTTTTTCCACCCGCGCATCGATGCGCCCGCCGCGCTTGCGGTCGAAAGAGAAGACCATGAAAGACACCATTCGCCAGCTGATCCAGCAAGCCCTCACCCAACTCGTCAACGAAGGTGTGTTGCCTGAAGGCCTGACGCCGGCGATCCAGGTGGAGAACGCCCGCGACAAGACCCACGGCGACTTCGCCAGCAACATCGCCATGATGCTGGCCAAGCCTGCCGGCATGAAGCCGCGCGATCTGGCGGAGAAAATCATCGCCGCTCTGCCCGCTGACGAGAACGTCACCAAGGCCGAAATCGCCGGCCCGGGCTTCATCAATTTCTTCCAGAACACCCAGGCACTGGCCTCGCGCCTCGACGCCGCACTGGCCGACGCCCGTGTCGGCGTGCGCAAGGCCGGCCCGGCACAGCGCACCGTTGTCGATCTGTCCGCGCCGAACCTGGCCAAAGAGATGCACGTCGGCCACTTGCGCTCGACCATCATCGGCGACGGCGTGGCCCGCGTTCTTGAGTTCCTCGGCGACGAGGTGATCCGCCAGAACCACGTCGGCGACTGGGGCACTCAGTTCGGCATGCTGATGGCTTATCTGCAGGAAAACCCGATCACCAGCGACGAATTGTCCGATCTGGAAAACTTCTACCGTGCGGCCAAGCAGCGTTTCGACGAGTCCGAAGAATTCGCCGACCGCGCCCGTGGCCTGGTGGTCAAGTTGCAGGCTGGCGATGCCGAATGCCTGGCACTGTGGACCAAGTTCAAGGACATCTCGCTGTCGCACTGCCAGAAGATCTACGAACTGCTCAACGTCAAACTGACCATGGCCGACGTCATGGGCGAAAGCGCCTATAACGATGACCTGATCAATGTGGTCAACGACCTCAAGGCTGCCGGCATGCTGGTCGAGAGCAACGGCGCCCAGTGCGTGTTCCTCGACGAGTTCAAGAACGCCGATGGCGATCCGCTGCCGGTGATCATCGTCAAGGCCGATGGCGGTTACCTGTACGCCACCACTGACCTCGCCGCCGTGCGCTACCGCAGCGGCAAGCTCAAGGCTGATCGCGCGTTGTATTTCGTCGACCAGCGCCAGGCCCTGCACTTCCAGCAGGTCTTCGCGGTGGCGCGCAAGGCCGGTTTCGTCACCCATCCGATGGAAATGGAACACATGGGTTTCGGTACCATGAACGGCGCCGATGGCCGTCCGTTCAAGACCCGTGATGGCGGCACCGTGAAGCTGATCGACCTGCTCACCGAAGCCCAGGAACGTGCCTACAACCTGGTGAAAGAGAAGAACCCGACCCTGGCCGAAGACGAGTTGCGCAACATCGCCAAGGTCGTCGGCATCGGCGCGGTGAAATACGCCGACCTGTCCAAGCATCGCACCAGCGACTACAGCTTCAACTTCGACCTGATGCTCAATTTCGAAGGCAACACCGCGCCGTATCTGCTGTACGCCTACACCCGCGTGGCCGGTGTGTTCCGCAAACTGGGCAAGGACTTCAGCGAAGTCGACGGCCAGATCGTCCTCGAAGCGGCGCACGAGCAGGAGCTGGCGGCGAAGCTGGCGCAGTTCGGCGAAGTGCTGAACAACGTCGCTGAAAAAGGCACCCCGCACATTCTCTGCACCTACCTGTACGACGTCGCCGGCCTGTTCTCCAGCTTCTACGAGAACTGCCCGATCCTCGCCGCCGACACCCCGGCGCAGATGCAGAGCCGTCTGCGTCTGGCCGCACTGACCGGTCGCACCCTCAAGCAAGGCCTGGAGCTGTTGGGTCTGGAAACTCTGGAGCGTATGTAAGTTGGCTGCCAAGAAAAAACCTGCACCCAAACGCGGCGCCAGTCGCTATCAGGCCCCGGCGAAACAACCGATTCCGGGCTGGCTGTGGATGGCCATCGGCCTGACCGTCGGCGCGTTCATCGTGTTTCTGATGAAACTGGAACCGGGCAAGGGCAGCGACACGGTCAAGCGCGAGAAGGTCGAGCAGCAGCAGAAAGCGTCGAAGATCGCCGAGGCCAACAAGACCCCGCCGAGCCCGACGCAACCGGTGAAGCCGAAGTACGACTTCTACACCTTGCTGCCGGAATCGGAAGTGATCGTGCCGCCGGACGCGGTACCGGAGAAGACCCTGCCGACGCCGCAAGTGCCGGCCATCCCGACCACGCCGGTGACCCCGGCGGAAGCGGCGAAGATCGACACCGCACGGGCGCAGGCAGCCTTGGCGGGTATCACGCCGCCGCCAGCGCCACCAGTGAGCAAAGCCGCGCCAGTGACCAAGTTCTTCCTCCAGGCCGGTTCGTTCCGCAAGGAAACCGATGCTGACAAGGTGCGTGCGCAGATCATTCTGCTCGGCCAAGCCGTCGCGGTGGAGTCCGGTACGGTCAAGGATGAAACCTGGTACCGCGTCTTGGTCGGCCCGTTCAGCAACCGTGAACAACTGACCACGGCGCAGAAACAACTGGCCGGCGCCGGCTTCAGCAACCTGTTGTTACAACAACGCCAGAGCCGCTGACTTTACGTAGACAACCGCTCCCACAGGTAACGCAAATCCCCTGTAGGAGCTGCCGCAGGCTGCGATCTTTTGATTTTGCTTTCAGATCAGGATCAAAAGATCGCAGCCTTCGGCAGCTCCTACAGTTGATCACCGCTCGTCTCCTCTCCCGCGCTACAGTTGAAATCCCCTCCAGCACCCCCATATGAATGGGCATAAGGCATTTTCGCCCCGCTGCGTGGAGACTCTTCCCTTGACCACCATCGTTTCAGTCCGCCGCCACGGCAAAGTCGTCATGGGCGGCGACGGCCAGGTTTCTCTCGGCAACACCGTGATGAAAGGCAACGCCAAAAAGGTCCGTCGCCTGTACCACGGCCAGGTCATCGCCGGTTTCGCCGGTGCCACCGCCGACGCCTTTACCCTGTTCGAACGTTTCGAAGGCCAGCTCGAAAAACATCAGGGTCACCTGATCCGCGCCGCCGTCGAACTCGCCAAAGAATGGCGCACCGACCGCTCCCTGAGCCGCCTCGAAGCGATGCTCGCGGTTGCCAACAAGGATGCCTCGCTGATCATCACCGGCAACGGTGACGTGGTCGAACCCGAAGATGGCCTGATCGCCATGGGTTCCGGCGGCGCCTACGCGCAAGCCGCCGCCAGCGCCCTGCTGAAAAAGACCGACCTGTCGGCGCGCGAGATCGTCGAAACCGCTCTCGGCATCGCTGGCGACATCTGTGTATTCACCAACCACACCCAGACCATTGAGGAGCAGGATCTCGCTGAATAAGCCTGTTGCGGCCCATGTGCCACGGCTTGTTTCTGCTTGAGGACCGTCAATTACTATGTCCATGACTCCCCGCGAAATCGTCCACGAACTCAACCGCCATATCATCGGCCAGGACGATGCCAAGCGCGCCGTCGCGATTGCCCTGCGCAACCGCTGGCGCCGCATGCAGCTGCCTGAAGAGCTGCGCGTTGAGGTGACCCCGAAGAACATCCTGATGATCGGCCCGACCGGTGTCGGTAAAACCGAGATCGCCCGTCGCCTGGCGAAACTGGCCAATGCGCCGTTCATCAAGGTCGAAGCGACCAAATTCACCGAAGTCGGTTATGTCGGCCGTGACGTCGAGTCGATCATCCGTGATCTGGCCGATGCCGCGATCAAGATGCTCCGCGAGCAGGAAATGACCCGCGTACGCCACCGCGCCGAAGACGCCGCCGAGGATCGCATCCTCGACGCGCTGCTGCCGCCGGCACGCATGGGTTTCAGCAACGAAGAAGCGCCGAGCTCCGATTCCAATACGCGTCAGCTGTTCCGCAAGCGCCTGCGCGAAGGCCAGTTGGACGACAAGGAAATCGAGATCGAAGTCGCCGAAGTCTCCGGCATCGAAATCGCCACGCCGCCAGGCATGGAAGAGATGACCAACCAGCTGCAATCGCTGTTTGCCAACATGGGCAAGGGCAAGAAGAAGTCGCGCAAGCTCAAGGTCAAGGAAGCGCTGAAACTGGTGCGCGATGAAGAAGCCGGGCGTCTGGTCAACGAAGAAGAACTGAAGGCCAAGGCGCTGGAAGCGGTCGAGCAGCACGGTATCGTCTTCATCGACGAAATCGACAAGGTCGCCAAGCGCGGCAATGTCGGCGGCGCCGATGTCTCCCGCGAAGGCGTACAGCGCGACCTGCTGCCGCTGATCGAAGGCTGCACCGTCAACACCAAGCTGGGCATGGTCAAGACCGACCACATCCTGTTCATCGCCTCCGGTGCGTTCCACCTGAGCAAGCCAAGCGATCTGGTGCCGGAGCTGCAAGGCCGTCTGCCGATCCGCGTCGAGCTCAAGGCGCTGAGCCCGGAAGACTTCGAACGCATCCTCAGCGAACCGCACGCCTCGCTCACCGAGCAATACTGCGCGCTGCTGAAAACCGAAGGCCTGAACATCCAGTTCCAGCCCGAAGGCATCAAGCGTCTGGCGGAGATCGCCTGGCAGGTCAACGAGAAAACCGAGAACATCGGTGCCCGTCGCCTGCACACCCTGCTCGAGCGCCTGCTCGAAGAGGTGTCGTTCAGCGCCGGCGACCTGGCCAGCGCCCATGATGACAAGGCGATTCTGATCGACGCCGACTACGTCAACAGCCACCTCGGCGAATTGGCGCAGAACGAAGATCTGTCCCGCTACATTCTGTAGAGCGGCAAGCTACAAGCTACAAGCGGCAAGCTGAGTTAAGCTTGCAACTTGTAGCTTGCAGCTAAAGGCTGTTTTCATGATTCCCACCGACATCAAACTGCACAAAGCCTCGAAAACCCTGACGCTCAAATATGCGTCCGGCGAGGAATACACTCTGCCCGCCGAGTTTCTGCGCGTGCACTCTCCCTCCGCCGAGGTCCAGGGCCACGGCAAACCGATCCTGCAATTCGGCAAGCTCAACGTGGGTCTGAGCAAGCTGGAACCGGCTGGCAACTATGCACTGAAACTGACCTTCGACGACGGTCACGACAGTGGCCTGTTCACTTGGGAATACCTCTACGAACTTGGCAAACGCCAGAACGAACTCTGGGACGATTATCTTGCGGAGCTGCGCGCTGCCGGGAAATCCCGCGATCCGAACGAGTCGTTCGTCAAGCTGATGCTCTAGGCCGTGGCTCTCGCTCTTTAGAGGGCATTTTCTAACTTCATCTGTTTGAATGCTCCGCGCATACGGCCCCGGATCGGCCGCTTGCGAAAAAAATTAAACTCGGGTAACCAATGGAGCTGGCAAGTTCCCTGCAGTGCTCTACGACTGTAAAGCAGCTATGCAGAATCAACGGTCACCCGAGCAGTAGTACCCGGCATTGGCTGTGGAAGCGACAGCGTGAAACCGGGTACTCGTCTCAGGACAATGGAGCGTCGTAGATGAGTGACAAGAATAACGATGACCTGAAGTACCAAGCCTCGGAAAATACTCTGGGGCTTAACCCCGTCGTCGGGCTGCGCGGAAAGGATCTGCTGGCCTCTGCTCGGATGGTGCTGAAACAGGCCATCAGACAACCGATTCACAGCGTCAGGCACGTGACCCATTTCGGCCTTGAGCTGAAGAACGTGCTGCTGGGGAAATCCGCGCTGCAACCGGCCGGTGATGATCGCCGTTTTGCCGACCCGGCGTGGAGCCAGAACCCTCTGTACAAACGCTATCTGCAAACCTACCTGGCCTGGCGCAAGGAATTGCATGCCTGGATTGATGACAGCAGCCTGTCCCCCAAGGACATCGCTCGCGGCCATTTCGTCATCAACTTGATGACCGAAGCCATGGCGCCGACCAACACGGCGGCCAACCCGGCGGCGGTCAAACGCTTTTTCGAAACCGGCGGCAAAAGCCTGCTCGATGGCCTCTCGCATCTGGCCAAGGATCTTGTGCACAACGGCGGCATGCCGAGCCAGGTCAACATGGGCGCGTTCGAGGTTGGCAAGAGCCTGGGCGTCACCGAAGGCGCGGTGGTGTTTCGCAATGATGTGCTGGAGCTGATCCAGTACCGGCCGATCACCGAGCAGGTCCACGAGCGCCCGCTGCTGGTAGTGCCGCCGCAGATCAACAAGTTCTACGTCTTCGACTTGAGCCCGGACAAAAGCCTGGCGCGCTTCTGCCTGCGCAACAATGTGCCAACCTTCATCATCAGCTGGCGCAACCCGACCAAGGCCCAGCGCGAATGGGGTCTGTCGACCTACATCGAGGCGCTGAAGGAAGCCGTCGACGTAGTCACCGCTATAACCGGCAGCAAAGATGTGAACATGCTCGGCGCCTGTTCCGGCGGCATCACCTGCACCGCCCTGCTCGGCCACTACGCCGCGCTCGGCGAGAACAAGGTCAACGCCCTCACCCTGCTGGTCAGCGTGCTCGACACCACCCTGGACAGCGACGTCGCCCTGTTCGTCGACGAGCAGACCCTGGAGACCGCCAAGCGCCACTCCTACCAGGCCGGCGTGCTCGAAGGCAAAGACATGGCCAAGGTCTTCGCATGGATGCGCCCCAACGATCTGATCTGGAACTACTGGGTCAACAACTACTTGCTCGGCAACGAGCCGCCGGTGTTCGACATCCTGTTCTGGAACAACGACACCACTCGCCTGCCCGCCGCGTTCCACGGCGACCTGATCGAGATGTTCAAAAACAATCCACTGATCCGCCCCAATGCACTGGAAGTGTGCGGCACGCCGATCGATCTCAAGCAGGTCACCGCCGACATCTTCTCCCTGGCCGGCACCAACGATCACATCACGCCATGGAAGTCCTGCTACAAGTCGGCGCAACTGTTCGGCGGCAAAGTCGAATTCGTGCTGTCGAGCAGCGGCCATATCCAGAGCATCCTCAACCCGCCGGGCAATCCGAAGTCGCGCTACATGACCAGCGAAGAGATGGCGCCGACCGCCGATGACTGGCAGAAAAATTCGACCAAGCACACCGATTCCTGGTGGCTGTACTGGCAGGCATGGCTGGCCGAACGCTCGGGCAACCTGAAGAAGGCCCCGACGAAACTGGGCAACAAAGCGTACCCGGCAGGCGAGGCTTCGCCGGGCACTTACGTTCACGAGCGGTAACTGACACCACCCGGCCGCTGTAGGAGCTGTCGAGTGAAACGAGGCTGCGATCTCTTGATGTCGTCGTCAAAGATCAAAAGATCGCAGCCTCGTTTCACTCGTCAGCTCCTACAGGATACGGATGGACTTGAAATCTACAGGGCCTCACGCATGCCGCAACCGTTCATATTCCGCACCGTCGATCTGGATGGCCAGACCCTCCGCACGGCGGTGCGTCCCGGCAAGCCTCATTTGACGCCTCTGCTGATTTTCAACGGCATCGGCGCCAACCTCGAGCTGGTGTTTCCGTTTGTCGCAGCGCTCGACCCGGATCTGGAAGTGATCGCCTTCGACGTGCCCGGGGTCGGCGGCTCGTCGACGCCCAACCGGCCGTATCGCTTCCCCGGCCTGGCCAAACTGACGGCGCGGATGCTCGACTATCTCGACTACGGTCAGGTCAATGTGATCGGCGTGTCATGGGGCGGCGCCCTCGCGCAGCAGTTTGCCTACGACTACCCCGAGCGCTGCAAGAAACTGGTACTGGCGGCGACCGCGGCCGGTGCGGTGATGGTCCCCGGCAAACCGAAAGTGCTGTGGATGATGGCCAGCCCGCGCCGCTACATTCAGCCATCCCATGTGATTCGCATCGCGCCGATGATCTACGGCGGCTCGTTCCGCCGCGACCCGACGCTGGCGGCCAGCCATGCGGCGAAAGTGCGCTCGGCGGGCAAGCTCGGTTATTACTGGCAGCTGTTCGCCGGCCTCGGCTGGACCAGCATCCACTGGCTGCACAAGATCCATCAGCCGACGCTGGTGCTGGCCGGCGATGACGATCCGCTGATCCCGCTGATCAACATGCGCATGCTCGCCTGGCGCATTCCCAACGCGCAGTTGCACATCATCGATGACGGCCATCTGTTCCTGATCACTCGCGCCGAAGCGGTGGCGCCGATCATCATGAAGTTTCTCGAAGAGGAGCGTCTGCGCGCAGTCATGCACCCGCATCCGACCCCGCTCGGCGGCTGATCGCGGCGGCCTGCTTTATGCAGCACTTTTCAAATCAAGCGCGCGGCAGGACGCTGCGCAGGCAGCAACCGGTAACAGCGTCTATGGTGTTCTGGTTCGGTGAGTGTGTTTTTGCCCTGAAGACGAAGGAGTGTTGAGTCATGCGCGAAAAACCAGCGACGGGCGTGGTGCCCAGCCCCGCCGTGTTTATCAACGCCCAGAGTGCGATCGCCGGTCTGCGTGGCAGGGACCTGCTGTCGACACTGCGCAGCGTCGCCGCCCACGGCTTGCGCAATCCGTTGCACAGCGCAAAGCATGCGCTGAAGCTTGGCGGACAGTTGGGCCGCGTGCTGCTCGGCGAAACCCTGCACCCGACCAACCCGCAAGACAGCCGCTTCGCCGATCCGGCGTGGAGCCTCAACCCGTTCTACCGGCGCAGCCTGCAGGCGTATCTGGCCTGGCAGAAACAGGTCAAAAGCTGGATCGATGAAGGCGACATGAGCCCTGAAGATCGTGCCCGTGCGCACTTCGCTTTCACTCTGCTCAATGACGCCGTGGCGCCCTCCAACACCCTGCTCAATCCGCTGGCGGTCAAGGAGCTGTTCAATTCCGGCGGGCAGAGTCTGGTGCGTGGCCTGAGCCATCTGTTCGATGATCTTTTGCACAACGACGGCCTGCCCCGGCAGGTGACCAAGCAAGCGTTCGAGGTCGGCAAAACCGTGGCGACCACCAGCGGATCGGTGGTCTTTCGCAATGAAATGTTCGAGCTGATCCAGTACAAATCGATGAGCGAAAAGCAGTACGCCAAGCCGCTGCTGGTGGTGCCGCCGCAAATCAACAAGTACTACATTTTCGATCTGAGCCCTCAGAACAGCTTCGTCCAGTACGCCCTGAAAAACAGCCTGCAGACCTTCATGATCAGCTGGCGCAACCCGGATGCGCGTCATCGCGAGTGGGGCCTGTCGAGTTATGTCGAAGCGGTCGAAGAAGCGATGAACATCTGCCGGGCGATTACCGGCGCCCGCGAAGTCAACCTGATGGGCGCCTGCGCCGGCGGCCTGACCATCGCCGCCCTGCAAGGGCACTTGCAGGCCAAACGGCAATTGCGCCGGGTCGCCAGCGCGACGTATCTGGTCAGTCTGCTCGACAGCCAGATCGAGACCCCGGCCACGCTGTTCGCCGACGAGCAAACACTGGAAGCGGCCAAGCGTCGCTCGTACCAGCGAGGCGTGCTCGACGGTCGCGACATGGCTAAGGTCTTCGCCTGGATGCGCCCCAACGATTTGATCTGGAGCTATTTCGTCAACAACTACTTGCTGGGCAAGGAGCCGCCAGCCTTCGACATTCTCTACTGGAACAATGACAACACGCGCCTGCCTGCGGCTCTGCACGGCGATCTGCTGGACTTCTTCAAGCACAACCCGCTGATCCACCCTGGCGGTCTAGAAGTGTGCGGTACGCCGATCGATCTGCAGAAGGTCAACGTCGACAGCTTCAGCGTCGCCGGCATGAACGACCACATCACGCCGTGGGACGCGGTGTATCGCTCGACCCTGCTGCTCGGTGGCGAGCGACGTTTCGTGCTGTCCAACAGCGGCCACGTGCAGAGCATCCTCAACCCGCCGAGCAATCCGAAAGCTGCCTACGTCGAAAACGCCAGACTGAGCAGTGACCCGCGTGCCTGGTACTACGATGCCAGACACGTCGACGGCAGCTGGTGGCCGCAGTGGCTGGAATGGGTCGCGCAGCGCTCCGGCGCCCTGAATGAGACTCGCACCACCCTCGGCAGTCCGAACTATCCACCGATGGAAGCGGCACCCGGCACCTATGTGCATGTGCGCTGACGCTCAACCGAAATTTTCTAAGAAGACTGGATGAAAACCCGCGACCGGATTCTCGAATGTGCGCTGCAACTGTTCAACGAAAAGGGCGAACCGAACGTTTCCACCATGGAGGTGGCCAACGAAATGGGGATCAGCCCGGGCAATCTTTACTACCACTTCCACGGTAAAGAACCGCTGATTCTCGGCCTGTTCGAACGCTTCCAGCATGAACTCGCACCCCTGCTCGACCCGCCACCGGAGGTGGAACTCGCACCGGAAGATTACTGGCTGTTTTTGCATTTAATCGTCGAGCGTCTGGCGCAATACCGGTTCCTGTTCCAGGACCTGTCGAACCTCGCCGGCCGTTTGCCGAAACTGGCCAAGGGAATTCGCAATCTGCTCAATGCATTGAAGAGAACTCTGGCCTCTCTGTTGGCGCGTCTGAAGGCTTCGGGGCAACTGGTCAGCGATACCCAAGCCTTGGGGCAACTGGTCGAGCAGGTGACCATGACGCTGCTGTTCTCGCTGGATTATCAGCGGATTCTGGATCGTGAGGGTGAGGTCAGGTTGGTGGTTTATCAGATCATGATGCTGGTGGCGCCGCATTTGTTGCCGCCGGTGAAGGTGGCGACAGAGCGAATGGCGCTGCAATACCTTGAGGATCACGACTGACCCAAAATCAAAAGATCGCAGCCTTCGGCAGCTCCTACATTTGAAATGCGTTCCCTTGTAGGAGCTGCCGAAGGCTGCGATCTTTTGATCTTCAAAAAAACGCCCGACCTTCACAGGCCGGGCGTTTTTGATTTGCCCTGCAATCAGGACTGACTGGATGGCGTCGACGGTGTCGATGCTGCAGTCGGAGTAGCGGCTGCCGTAGGCGCCGCAGCGGAGTTTGCCGCGTTGGCCGGAGCTGTTGGAACAGTCGATGGTGCGGCGGCCGGTTTCGGCGCAGCGGCTTTCGGCGCGGCCGGTTTTTTCACTGCAGGCTTTTTCGCCGCAGCCGGTTTGGCCGCAGGCTTCGCAGCGGGTTTGGCAGCAGCAGTTTTCGCTGCTGGCTTGGCCGCTGGTTTCGCTGCAGCTTTAGCCGCAGGTTTTGCTGCCGCTTTGGTTGCCGGTTTGGCAGCGGCCTTGGCGGCAACCGGTTTGGCTGCCGCTTTGGCCGCAGGCTTGGCGGCTGCCGTTTTGGCCGCAGCTTTCGCCACAGGTTTTGCCGCCGCTTTGGCCAGTGGCTTGGCTGCGGTTTTCGCCGCAGGTTTGGCCGCTGCAGTTTTAGTGGCAGGTTTCGCCGCAGCGGTTTTCGCCGCCACAGGCTGAGCTTTCAGACCGGTGAGTTTTTCGATCTGCTTGGTCAGCGTGTCGACCTTGGCGTTGAGCGCCTTGACCTCATTGCGGCTCGGCACACCCAGGCGCGAAATCGCGCTGTTCAGGCGCTTGTCGAACGCGCCTTCCAGCTCGTCCCACTTGCCCATGGCGCGGTCTTTCACGCCGCTGATGCGCGACTTGGCCGAGGAGGTCGAGTCCTCGACTTTCTTGCCGACGGCAGTCTTGGTGAGCTTCTCGGCTTTCTCGCCGTCTTTGACCAATGCATCGAAGAGTTTGCTGCCGTCAGTGTCGATCTTCGAGTACACGCCTAAACCAGCCAGCCAGATTTTGCGGGAGTAGGACTCGACCTTCCCGACCCACGAGCTGCTTTCTTTATCGGTGTTCTTTTTGCCAGCCATCCCGTTCTCCTTAAGATTTTCGCGCGACGCGTTCGAGCAATGCCGTCAGCTCATCGAGCTTAGCAGAGAGTGCCTCAACGTCATGTTTAGACGGAATGCCGATCCGATTCAAGGCGCTGGCCACACGGTTGTCGAAGGCCTTCTCGACCTTGTCGAGCTGAACTTCAACGCGACCCTTGAACGAGCTGACCTGAGTGGCCGCGTCGTCGATCTCGGCGTTGGCCGCGAGGAGTTTTTCGCTGACGGCCTTTTTGCCTTTCTTTTCAACGGTTTGACCGGCGGCCACGAGCTCCTGAAAGTACTCGCTGCCCTCCTGGCCGACCTTGGTGTAGGCGCCCAGGCCTGCCAGCCAGATCTTGCGGGCATAGGATTTGACGTCGCTCAGAGTGGAAGTCGGAGCGTCGATTTTTTTCTTCAAAATGACTTTGGCCATGGTGCACCTCACGCGCAGAAGGTTTGAGGAACTGCCGGACGAGTGTCGGGCTCAAGCACAAAGTAGGCAGAAAAATTAGAAAGGGCACCCTAACCAGCGGGAGCAACACAAAACAAATGTGGGAGCGAGCCTGCTCGCGAATGCGGTTTGTCAGTCACGGATAATTTGACTGAAAGACCGCTTTCGCGAGCAGGCTCGCTCCCACAGGGGACTGGATTTCAATCTGGAAATCAGGCCAGGGCTTTGTCGAGGGCCTTCTCTATCTCGGCTTTGATCATGCCGCTCATGGCCGACATCATCAGGCCCAGTTCGACGTCGACCCTGATCGAGTCGTCCGCCACATGCACTTCGCCTTTCACGCCCGAGCGCTTGAGGTTCAGGGTGTCGCCCGACCATTGCGGCTCCAGGCCGTATTGTTCATTGAGCTTTTTGGCCAGTTTGTCGGCCTTTTCGCGGGCGGCGTCCTTGCCCAGGGTGTGGGCGCGCTCAACACTGATTTTGGCCATGGAATGACTCCTGATGATTGAATGGCTGACGTTGAATCTTGACCGCATCTGCGGCAAATCGTCCCGAAGGTTGCCCATCTTACCTTTAGCCATTCCAAGACAAAGCATGGCTTGGGGATTAGAATGTCGCGCATTCTCTTTTGGTGACAGCGATATGACTGATCAGCGCAAAGGCAGCGATGCCGAACCCACCACTCACTTCGGCTTCAAAAACGTTCCGGAAAGCCAGAAAGCGGAAAAAGTCGCTGAGGTTTTCCATTCCGTAGCCGCTAAATACGACCTGATGAACGACCTTCTGTCGGGCGGCATGCACCGTCTGTGGAAGCGTTTCGCGATCGAGCTTTCCGGCGTGCGCAGCGGCAACCGCGTGCTCGACATCGCCGGTGGCACCGGCGACCTGACCCGCAAGTTCTCGAACCTCGTCGGGCCGACCGGCCAGGTCGTGCTGGCCGACATCAACGAGTCGATGCTCAAGGTCGGCCGTGATCGTCTGCTCGATCTGGGCGTTGCCGGCAACGTCGAATTCGTCCAGGCCGACGCGGAAAAACTGCCATTCCCGGACAACCATTTCGACTGCGTGACCATCGCCTTCGGCCTGCGCAACGTGACGCACAAAGAGGACGCGCTGCGTTCGATGCTGCGCGTGCTCAAGCCCGGCGGACGCCTGCTGGTACTGGAATTCTCCAAGCCGACCAACGCGCTGATGTCGAAAGCCTACGACGCCTACTCGTTCGCCTTCATGCCGCTGATGGGCAAGCTGATCACCAACGATTCGGAAAGCTATCGCTACCTGGCCGAATCGATCCGCATGCACCCGAATCAGGAAACCCTGAAGTCGATGATGGTCGAGGCCGGTTTCGACCGCGTGACCTATCACAACATGACCGCAGGCATCGTCGCCCTGCACCGCGGCATCAAACCCTGATGTTGCTCACCGGGCTGCTCGCCAGCGTCGAACTCGGCCTCAACCGGGTGCTGCGTCTCGACAGCACGGCGCTGCCGCGCCTGGCGCATCTGACCGGCAAAGTGATTGCCGTCGACTGCCGCAGCCCGGCGCTGCAACTGTTCATCCTGCCCAGCGACGAAGGCCTGATGCTGGCTGCGCAGTGGGCAGCGGACGTCGATTGCACGTTGCGTGCACCGGCCTCGAGCCTGGTGAAACTGGCCCTGAGCAAAGACAAGACCGCCGTGCTGCACGCACCGGAAGTCGAGCTCGATGGCGACAGCGGCGTGCTGCTGGAGCTGGCCGGCGTGCTGCAGGATCTTGAGCTGGACTGGGAGTACGAACTCTCGCGCTGGCTCGGTCCGGTCGCCACGCAACTGCTCGGTGGTCACCTGCGCAGCCGCGCGCGCTGGTATCAACAAGGATTTGCCAGCCTCAACCAGAATCTTGCCGAATACCTCGCCGAAGAATCACGCACCCTTGTCGGGCAGCGTGAAGCCGAAGCGCGGTTCAGCGAACTGGACCGGATCAAACTTGATCTGGAACGACTCGAGGCGCGTTTCGAGCGCCTTTCCCGATCCCTCGACCCAAGCGATAACGCATGAAGCTGCTTGCCGTCCGCCGTCTGTTGCGCATCCAGCGCGTTGTGATCCGCTACCGCCTCGATGACCTGCTGTTCGATCTGCCGCTGCCCTGGTTTCTTCTGGCCGTGCGCTTTTTGCTGCCGTGGCGCTGGCTGCCGCGCAAGCCGCTGGAGCTCAACCGTGGCGCGCGCTTGCGTCTGGCGTTGCAGGATCTGGGGCCGATCTTCATCAAGTTCGGGCAGATTCTTTCGACCCGCCGCGACCTGTTGCCCGAAGACATCGCCGATGAGCTGATGCTGCTGCAGGACCGCGTGCCGCCGTTCGATTCGCAGGTGTCGATCAAGCTGATCGAAGAACAGCTGGGCAAGAAAATCAGCGAAGTGTTCAGCCGTTTCGACGTCGCACCGCTGGCCTCGGCCTCGGTAGCGCAGGTGCATGCGGCGCAGCTCAAAAGCGGCGAAGAAGTGGTGGTGAAGGTCATTCGCCCGGGTCTGAAGCCGATCATCGCGCAGGATCTGGCATGGCTGTTCATCCTCGCCCGCGCGGCGGAAAAATTCTCCGCTGATGCGCGCCTGCTGCACCCGGTCGACGTGGTGCAGGATTACGAAAAGACCATTTACGACGAACTCGATCTGTTGCGCGAGGCGGCCAACGCCAGCCAGTTGCGCCGCAACTTCGAAGGCTCGCAGCTGCTTTATGTACCGCAAGTCTATTGGGACTGGTGCCGGCCGAAAGTGCTGGTGATGGAGCGCATCTACGGCATTCAGGTTACTGACCTGGCGACACTCGCCGACCAGCGCACCGACATGAAAATGCTCGCCGAGCGCGGCGTGGAGATTTTCTTCACCCAAGTGTTCCGCGACAGTTTCTTCCACGCCGACATGCACCCGGGCAACATCTTCGTCAGCACGGTCAATCCGTGGAGCCCGCAGTACATTGCCATCGACTGCGGCATCGTCGGCAGCCTGACCCCGGAAGACCAGGATTATCTGGCGCGCAACCTGTTCGCGTTCTTCAAGCGTGACTACCGTCGCGTGGCGCAATTGCACATCGATTCGGGCTGGGTGCCGGCGGAAACCAAACTCAACGAATTCGAAGCGGCGATCCGTACGGTGTGCGAACCGATCTTCGAAAAACCGTTAAAAGATATTTCATTTGGCCAGGTGCTGATGCGCCTGTTCCAGACCGCACGGCGCTTCAACATGGAAGTGCAGCCGCAACTGGTGCTGTTGCAGAAGACCTTGCTGAACATCGAAGGCCTCGGTCGTCAGCTGTACCCGGATCTGGATCTGTGGAACACCGCGCAGCCGTTTCTCGAACGCTGGATGCGCGAACGCGTCAGCCCGAAAGCCCTTCTGGGCAACGTGCAGAGCCAGCTGGAGCAGATTCCGCACCTGTCGAACATGGCCCGCGATCTGCTCGAACGCATGTCGCAACCCCACGCCAAAGACCCTCCGCCGCCGTGGCGCAAACGCAAGGACGACTGGTTCCTGCGCCTGCTCGGCTGCGCGCATCTGGCCGGCGGCGCGATCCTCGCAGCGGGTGGTCCGTTGACCGAGTGGTCGCACTGGCCCGCCGGAATCATGATCGCGGTCGGTTTGTATCTGGTCGTTCGCCGATAGCACGATTGAGCTGCAAGTTATAAGCTGCGAGCTTCAAGCTTGACGCTACAGGCACACCGCAACGTGCGTTTACTTGCAGCTTGAAGCTCATGGCTTGCTGCTGCTTTTCGAGATTTGAAGATGAAAAACTGGCTGGACGAGATCAAGTGGGACGCTGACGGCCTGGTGCCGGCGATTGCCCAGGATCACAAGACCGGGCGCGTATTGATGATGGCCTGGATGAACCGCGAAGCGCTCGAACTGACCGCTGCGGAAAATCGTGCAATCTACTGGTCACGTTCCCGTGGCAAGCTGTGGCGCAAGGGCGAAGAATCCGGCCATGTGCAGACCCTGCATGAGATGCGCCTGGACTGTGACGCCGACGTGATCATCCTGATGGTTGAACAGATCGGCGACATCGCCTGCCACACCGGCCGGCAAAGCTGCTTTTACCGGGTCTTCGAAAACGGCGACTGGAAAACGGTCGACCCGGTACTGAAAGATCCGCACGCTATCTATTCCGCAGGACACACACATGAGTGACACCCTCACCCGTCTGGCCGAAGTGCTCGAAGAGCGCAAAGGCGCAGCCGCCGACAGCTCGTATGTCGCCAGCCTGTATCACAAGGGGCTGAACAAGATTCTGGAGAAAGTCGGCGAAGAGTCGGTCGAAACCATTATTGCCGCCAAGGATGCCGCCATCAGCGGCGATTGCAGTGATGTGATCTACGAGACCGCCGACCTGTGGTTCCACAGCATGGTCATGCTCGCCCAACTGGGGCAGCATCCGCAGGCCGTGCTGGATGAACTGGACCGTCGCTTCGGCCTGTCCGGACACGTCGAGAAAGCCTCGCGTCCGTCCGCCTGAACAACTTTTAGAGAGGAATCGCCACATGGGCATTTTTGACTGGAAACACTGGGTCGTCATTCTGATTGTCGTGGTGCTGGTATTCGGTACCAAGAAACTGAAAAACCTCGGCACCGACGTTGGCGAGTCGATCAAGGGTTTTCGCAAAGCCATGAACGACGACGAAAAACCGGCCGAACCAAACGTGACCCCGCCGGCCCAGCCTGTGCCACCGGTGCAGCCGCAAACCACTGCTCAGGCCAACCCGCCGCACACCATCGACGTGCAGGCGCAGAAAGTCGAAGAGCCGATTCGCAAAGACGTGTGAGCACTGACTAATGTTTGGTATCAGCTTCTCTGAACTGCTGCTCGTCGGCCTCGTCGCCCTGCTGGTGCTCGGCCCCGAGCGTCTGCCGGGCGCTGCGCGCACCGCCGGTCTGTGGGTCGGCCGCCTGAAGCGCAGCTTCAACGCGATCAAACAGGAAGTTGAACGTGAAATCGGTGCCGACGAGATCCGTCGGCAACTGCACAACGAACATATTCTGTCGCTGGAGCAAGAGGCGCGGAAGATCTTCAATCCGAACCAGCAGGAGCCGTCGCCGGTCGAGCCTGTGGGCGAGCAGACGATTCACAGCGCTGCCGCTCCCACTGCACCTGCACCTGTTGTAACACCGCCAGGACCGGCGCCGGTTACCACAGACACATCGGTTGAACACGTAGCGCCCTCCGCCGCGCCGACTACACCAGCGCCTCAAGACCCTACACTGCCGCCGCGAGCCCCATGAGCGATCTTCCGGAAAACGACCAGCACATGCCGCTGGTTTCGCACCTCACCGAGTTGCGCACCCGCCTGCTGCGTTGCGTGGCGGCGATCTTCATTATCTTTGCCGGGCTGTTCGCGTTCACCCAGCAGATCTACACCTTCGTCTCGACGCCGCTGCGCCAGTACCTGCCGGTCGGCGCGACGATGATCGCCACTGACGTGTCGTCGCCGTTCCTGACGCCGCTGAAACTGACGATGATGGTTTCGCTGTTCCTCGCGATTCCGGTGATCCTGCATCAGATCTGGGGCTTTATCGCACCGGGCCTGTACAAGCATGAAAAACGCGTCGCGGTGCCGCTGCTGATCTCCAGCATCCTGCTGTTCTACATCGGCATGGCGTTCGCCTATTACTTCGTCTTCCCATTGATCTTCAAGTTCTTCGCCGCTGCCACCCCGGCCGGCGTGGAAATGATGACCGACATCGCCAGCTACCTCGATTTCGTCATGACGCTGTTCTTCGCCTTCGGCGTGGCGTTCGAGATTCCGGTGGCCGTAGTCCTGCTGGTGTGGATCGGCGTGGTCGACGTCAAATACCTGAAGAAGATTCGCCCGTACGTGATCATCGGCTGCTTCGTGGTCGGCATGATCCTCACCCCGCCGGACATCTTCTCGCAGACCCTGCTGGCTGTGCCGATGTGGATGCTGTTCGAGATCGGCATTCTCTTCGGCGCGCTGGTCAGCAAGCGCGAGCGCCCGGACGAAACCCCGGCCGACGACCACAACGACCAGCCGCCAGCGACCCAGGCATGAACCTGCTGCTGCTCGAAGAGGCCGACTTCATTGCGGCCGACCGCGTGATCCTGCGTGATCGCCGCCTGACGCACATGCAGGAAGTGCATCGCTCGGAAGTCGGCGACAGCCTGCGTGTGGGGCGCATCAACGAGTTGATGGGTTCGGCCGAGTTGCTGCGTCTGGAAGCCGGCGAAGCGGAGCTGCGCGTCAACCTCGATCAGCCACCGCCGGCCAAACTGCCGCTGACCCTGGTGCTGGCCCTGCCCCGGCCGAAAATGCTCCGCCGCGTGTTCCAGACCGTCGCGACGATGGGCGTGGCCAAGGTGATTCTGGTCAACAGCTATCGCGTCGAAAAAAGCTTCTGGCAGACGCCATTTCTGGAGCCGGAAGCGATTCGTGAGCAGTTGATCCTCGGGCTCGAACAGGCTCGCGATACCGTGCTGCCAGAGATCGTCATCGAAAAGCGCTTCAAGCCTTTTGTTGAAGATCGCTTGCCGGCGATCGCCGAGGGCACCCTCGGCCTGGTAGGCCACCCCGGCAACTTCCCGCCCTGCCCGCGCGCCCTGAGCGAGCCAGTAACCCTGGCCATCGGCCCCGAGGGTGGCTGGATTCCCTACGAAATCGATCTGCTGGCCAAATCCGGCCTGCAACCGGTGCAACTGGGCGAGCGCATCCTGCGCGTCGAAACCGCCGTCACCGCCCTGCTTGCGCGCCTGTTCTAGCGCGACAGCGATCCTTGTAGGAGCTGTCGAGTGCAACGAGGCTGCGATCTTTTGACCTTGTTTTTTTAGAAGCAAAATCAAAAGATCGCAGCCTCGTTGCACTCGTCAGCTCCTACAAGCTCCTACAAGCTCCTATGGGGCGCAGACAAGTGGCGTTACAGATTGCCATCACCCAGCCGATACAACCCCTATAAGTCCAATTTAGTGGTCCGAAGGGAGTGGTCGCATGTACCGTTGGTTAGCCGAGAGTCTTGGAAACGTCAGCGTCAAACGCAAGCTGGGCATCGGTTTCGGCCTGGTGCTGTTGCTCACGCTGTTGATCACTTTCACTGGCTGGACCGGCATGAGCGGCATCATCAGCCGTGGCGACAAGCTCGGCTTCATTTCCAGCCTCAACGAGCTGACCAAAGACCTGCGCCTGGCGCGCATGGACTACGACATGCGCCGTGGCGAACAAGGCCCGGGCGCGGTCAATGAATTGCTCAGCAAACTCGAAAGCGGTCTGCAATCGGCACGCGGCATGATCGAGCAGCCGTCAGATGTGGCGATGGTCGATCAACAACTTGCTGCGGTTGCCGAATACAAACGCGCCTTTGGCGAAATGACCCAGGCCACGGTGCAGCGTGAAGACGCGCGCAGCAAGCTTGGCGCCAACGCTGACAACGCGGTAGCCAAGGTTGGCGAAGTTGAAAGTGCGCTGCTGCAAGGCGACAGCGTCGCGCAATACAACGCAGTGATCGAAATGAGCAAATTGCTCCAGCAAGCGCGCTATCAAGTGCGCGGCTACACCTACAGCGGCAAGGCCGACGCGGAGCAACCGGCGCTGACTGCCATCGACAACGCCCTGAAAAACCTCGAAAGCCTGCCGACCCGCGTGCCAGAGCAGCACATCGCCAACCTGCAGCAAGCCACCGACTCGCTCAAGGCCTACCGCGCCGCCGTCGCCCAATTCCGTGATTCGCAGGTCAAGAACACCGCCGCACTGGCGAACATGTCGGCTCAGGGCGACATCCTCATGTCGGCCAGCAAGAAGCTCACCGAATCGCAAACCGTGGTGCGCGACACCGACGCCGCCCACGCCAAGAACATGCTGCTGGTCGCCACTGCGCTGGCGCTGGCCTTCGGTCTGATTGCCGCCTGGGCGATCACCCGACAAATCATCATTCCGCTGACCCAGACCCTGAAAGTCGCCGAGCGCGTGGCGGCCGGTGACCTGACTCACAACCTGGTGTCCCTGCGTCGCGACGAACTCGGTCAATTGCAGCGCTCGATGCAGAGCATGACCCAAGGCCTGCGCGAGTTGATCGGCGGCATCAGCGACGGCGTCACGCAGATCGCCAGCGCCGCTGAGGAGCTTTCGGCGGTGACCGAGCAGACCAGCGCCGGGGTCAACAATCAGAAGGTCGAGACCGATCAGGTCGCCACCGCCATGAACGAAATGGCCGCCACCGTGCAGGAAGTCGCGCGCAACGCTGAAGAGGCCTCTGAAGCCGCTGTCGCCGCTGACCAACAGGCCCGTGAAGGCGACAAGGTCGTCGGCGAAGCGATCGCGCAGATCGAGCGTCTGGCGCTTGAGGTCGGCCATTCCACAGAAGCCATGGGCGAGCTCAAGCGCGAAAGCGACAAGATCGGCAGCGTCCTCGACGTCATCAAGTCGGTCGCCCAGCAAACCAACCTGCTGGCCCTCAACGCAGCCATCGAAGCCGCGCGTGCCGGGGAAGCCGGACGTGGTTTCGCCGTGGTTGCCGATGAAGTGCGCAGCCTCGCCCAACGCACGCAGAAGTCCACCGAAGAGATCGAAGAGCTGATCGTCGGCCTGCAAAACGGCACCCAGCAAGTGGCGACGATCATGGACAACAGCCGCAGCCTGACCGACAGCAGCGTCGAACTGACCCGGCGTGCGGGAGGTTCGCTGGAAAGCATTACCCGCACCGTGTCGGCGATCCAGGCGATGAACCAGCAGATCGCCGCAGCCGCCGAGCAGCAGAGCGCCGTGGCCGAAGAGATCAACCGCAGCGTGTTGAATGTGCGCGATGTGTCCGATCAGACCTCGGCGGCGAGTGAAGAGACCGCAGCGTCGAGTGTTGAACTGGCGCGACTGGGCACGCATCTGCAGATGCTGGTGGGCCGCTTCAAAGTCTGAGTTGATGCACAACCTCGGTTCGCCTGGAACCGAGGTGATGCCATTCGCGAGCAGGCTCGCTCCCATCTTGGAATGCGTTTCCCTGTGGGAGCGAGCCTGCTCGCGAAGGCAGCCGCGCGGTTTGCGCGTCGTAGGTAACGGGCGCGCCAATTCGGCGACGGATGCTTTGCACTGGTTTTAGGTTTGATCGGTGTTTGTTCGCAGCTCAACAGCGGGCAAAAAAAACCCCGCTGAATCAGCGGGGTTTTCTCATCAGGCCGGCTGAGCCTGCAAGCTCACCGGTCGCAGCGGCAGCAACGGCGCATGCGGATCGGCTTTCACCGAGGCGCGCCAGGCGTCCAGCCACTCGGCGTGACCTTCGGCCCAGACCTGCTCATGCAGACGTGCCAGTGCTACAGGGTCGCTGAGCAGTTGCAGGCGATCATGGTTGTTCAGCCCGGCCGGGCCGACCTTGATGGCGTGACGCACACGTTCCTGACGCAGCCACTCGATCGGCTCGGCCTGGCCGTGACGCGAGGTCGCCAGCGAGCACGCCAGGGCGTTCTGCTGTGGATCGACCACGGCGCGGACGAAGCCGTCGTTGAGGGCGTGATAACGGTTCTCGTGGGTGTACTGATCGGTTGCCAGCAAGGCCTGTGGCGGATTGTATTCCTCGGGGATGAGGAACAGGCTCTCGTCACGGGTCTTCAGACCAAGGCCGACACGGCTGGAGATCACCGATACCGGGATCGACAGCATCAGCGAACCGACGATCGGCACCAGCCACCAGAGGAAGCTCGGGTTCAGCCAGATCACCAGCAGCGCCCACAAGAAGCCCAGCAAAGTCTGCGGACCGTGGCGCTTGACCGCTTCGCTCCACGGCGTCGAGTCGTCGTCACGCTGCGGCGAGTTCCAGGTCGCGGCCCAGCCGAGGAACGCGGCGAGGACGAAGCGGGTGTGGAAAATCATCCGCACCGGCGCCAGCAGCATGGAGAACAGCATCTCCAGCAGCATCGACAGGGTCACCTTGAACTTGCCGCCGAACTCTTTCGCGCCCTTGGCCCAGATCAGGATGATGCTCAACAGCTTCGGCAGGAACAGCAGCACGATGGTCGTCGAGAACAGCGCGATGGCTTTGTCCGGGTGCCATTGCGGCCACAGCGGATAGAGCTGGCGTGGTTCGAGGAAGTACTGCGGCTCCATCAGCGTGTTCACCGCCAGCAGCGCGGTCGACAACACCAGGAAGAAGAACCACAACGGCGCCGACAGGTAAGACATCACGCCAGTGAGGAACACCGCGCGGTGCACCGGGTGCATGCCCTTGACCAGGAACAGGCGGAAGTTCATCAGGTTGCCATGGCACCAGCGCCGGTCACGCTTGAGTTCGTCGAGCAGGTTCGGCGGCAACTCTTCGTAACTGCCCGGCAGGTCGTAGGCAATCCACACGCCCCAGCCGGCACGGCGCATCAGCGCAGCTTCGACGAAGTCGTGGGAAAGGATCGCACCGGAAAACGCGCCCTTGCCCGGCAACGGCGCCAAAGCGCAGTGGTCGATAAACGGCTTCATGCGGATGATCGCGTTGTGACCCCAGTAGTGGGATTCACCCAACTGCCAGAAGTGCAGACCGGCGGTAAACAGCGGGCCGTACACGCGGGTCGCAAACTGCTGCATGCGCGCATACAAAGTGTCCATGCCCGACGCACGCGGCGCGGTCTGGATGATCCCGGCGTCCGGCGTGGCTTCCATCAGGCGCACCAGACTGGTCAGGCACTCGCCGCTCATCACCGAGTCGGCGTCGAGCACGACCATGTACTTGTAGTCACCACCCCAACGACGGCAGAAGTCGTCGAGGTTGCCGCTCTTGCGTTTCACACGACGGCGACGACGGCGATAGAAGATCTTGCCGAAGCCCTTGGCCTCGCGGCAGACATCCAGCCAGGCCTGTTGCTCGGCGACGCAGATATCGGTGTCGTTACTGTCGCTGAGGACAAAAAAGTCGAAGCGATCCAGATCACCGGTGGCCGCTACCGATTCGAACGTCGCACGCAGACCGGCGAATACACGCGGTACGTCTTCGTTGCAGATCGGCATCACCAGCGCAGTACGCGCATCTTTGGGAATCGGCTCGTTACCGGCGCTTTTCCCGGAGATACGGTATTTATCGTGGCCGGTGAGCAGCTCGAGGAAGCCCATCAGCGCGGTCCAGAAGCCGGCCGAGACCCAGCAGAACAGAATCCCGAACAGAATCAGGATGCTGGTTTGCAGCGCGTACGGCAGCACTTGCGTGGCGGTTTGCAGCAGCGGCTGATGCAGGACTTCATCGAGATCGACGAACGACCAGCCCTGGTACGGCATGATGCCTTTCATGTACCAGCCGGCGACGATGGTCTGGCCGAGCATCAGCAGCAACAGGATGTAGCGGCGGATCGAACCGACGGTGCGCCAGCGGGCGGCCGGCAGGACGTTGGCGTCCTTCGGCGGTTGCGGCGGGTTGGTGCGCCCGGTCAGACGGCGCCAGCCACGCACCAGGATATTGGTGCGCCATGGCTCCGGCACGACCTTGGTGCGGCGGATCGGTGGAGTGGCCTTGAGGCTGACCCGACCACTGGCGTCGAGCACCAGCATTTCCGCTTCGGCCAGTTCTTCGGCAGTGCTCAGGGTCAGACGCTTGCCCACCGAAGCCTGGGCGGCTTCGGCAGGGGCGTCGAATGTCGAGGACGACAGGCGTTCATGCAGCTCGCTGAACGACTGGCAACCCGCGAGTTCCGCGCGTTGCTCGTCGGTCATCGGCAGATGCGCCAGATACTCGGACAGAGTCTCTGGCTGTACTGGTGAATTACTCATCGGCAGGCAACTGATAGCTCCAGGTCTCGGTCAGGACTTCTTCAGTCGGCGCCGATTCCGGTGTGGCTGGGGCCGCGTCGGCAGCGACTGGCTGCTTGGCGTCTTTGTTGGCCTTGTCCTTGGCGTCGGCTGCAGGCTTGGCTTCAGCCTGTTTGGCTTCGGCGGCCTTGGCTTCCTTGTCGAGTTTTTCCTGTTGCTTGGCGGCAACCTTGTCGGCCTTGGCGACCGACGAATTGGACGCCGGCACCGATTTGCCCAGATCTGCGGTGACCACTGGCTGAACCAGGGCGGCGCGCATCTCGGTCGCTTTGCTCGGGTCCTTGATCTTCATCCGCAGGGTCAAGCGCCAGCCCTTGGTTTCCGGGTTGTAGCGCACGCTGTTTTCGACCAGTTCGGCGTTGTCGCCGACGCTGACCTGACTGCGCACGTCGGCATCCGGCGTCAGGGCCGCCAGCGACGGGCCTTCGAAGTCGACCAGATAGGCCACGCTGCCATCGGGCTGACGGATCAGGTTCGATTGCTTGACGTCACCGGTCGAACGCAGGGTCTGTGCCACCCAGGCACTGTCCGGCGCGTGGAGTGCTGCTTCGTCCATGGTCCAGTGCATGCGGTAGGCGAAGTCCAGCGGCTGGCCTGGCTCCGGCATTTTTTCCGGGCTCCAGAACGCAACGATGTTGTCGTTGGTTTCGTCAGCGGTCGGAATCTCTACCAGATCGACAGTGCCCTTGCCCCACTCGCCCTTCGGCTCGATCCAGGCGCTTGGGCGCTTGTCGTAGCGGTCGTCGAGGTCTTCGTAGTGGCTGAAGTCACGGCCACGCTGCAGCAGACCGAAACCACGCGGGTTCTCGACGCTGAAGTTGCTCACAGCCAGGTGTTTCGGGTTGTTCAGTGGACGCCAGATCCACTCGCCGTTGCCGGCATGGATCGACAGACCGCTGGAGTCGTGCAGTTCACGACGGTAGTTGAGTACTTTCGACGGCTGGTTGGCGCCGAACAGGAACATGCTGGTCAGCGGCGCGATACCCAGTTTGCCGACCTTGTCACGCAGGAACATCTGCGCCTTCACGTCGACGATGGTGTCGCTGCCAGGACGCAGGATCAAACGGTAGGCACCGGTGGCGCGCGGCGAATCGAGCAGAGCAAAGATCACCAGGTGCTTGTCGCCTGGCTTGGGCTGCTGAATCCAGAACTCGCGGAAACGCGGGAACTCTTCACCCGACGGCAGCGCAGTATCGATCGCCAGACCACGGGCCGACAGACCGTAGGTGTGGCCCTTGCCGACGACGCGGAAGTAGCTCGCGCCGAGCATGGTCATGATCTCGTCTTGCTTGTCGGCCTTGTTGATCGGATACAGCACACGGAAACCGGCGTAGCCCAGTTGCTCGGTGGCTTTCGGATCGAATTTCAGATCGCCGAAATCGAAGCGGCTCGGATCGTATTTGATTTCCGAGACAGTGTTTGCGGTGATTTCGTTGATTTTCACCGGCGTATCGAAATGCATACCCTGGTGATAGAAGGAGAGTTTGAACGGCGTCTTCTGATCGGCCCACTCAGCCTTTTCGGTGAGGAAGCGGATCTTCTGGTAGTCCGCGAACTTCATTTCGCGGAATTCGTTCGGCAGGTTGCTGCGCGGGGCTTCGAACTTCTGCCCGGCCAGCTCTTTGGCCTTGGCCGATACGTCGTCAAGATTGAACGCCCAAAGCTGACCGGCGCTGAGCAGGCACAGGAGCGCCGAACCCGCTACCAGAGCACTTCGCATGCGTTTGGCAGACATTTTTGCTGCATTACAGGGACTAACAATCACGAGCAACCCTCGCCGAAAACAGATCAATAAACCAACGGCCAGATGAAGTGCCTGTAGGGTTTTCGGAAGTAAAAAACCGACCTTTCAGGGCACCCTTGCCAAGTTGGCGAGCATTGTTCCGACTCCGCCGGGGCAAAATGATTCCCCAATCGGATCCAGACAAGTCTCTACCTAAGTCAAAACGGATCAACGAATGTCGATCCCCGCAGCGCGCGATTATCTAGTAGCCCGGATGACAACGCATCAGGGGTAACAAAGTATTTATCGCGAAAACAGCCTAAAAACAGTCGAAATTACCGAAAAAGGTGTTTCAGGCACTGTCAGGTCTGTAACAAAAAGGTTACCGGGCCATCGTTGACCAGGTGCACCTGCATATCGGCGCCGAATCTACCTGATGCCACAGTGCCATGCACCTGTTTCGCCTGACTCAATAAATAGTCGAACAATTCTTCACCCAGCGCCGGCGGTGCGGCCGTGGAAAAGCTCGGACGCAGGCCGCTTTTGGTGTCGGCGGCGAGGGTGAACTGAGAGACCAGCAGCAACCCGCCACCCACATCCGCCAGGGACAGATTCATCTTGCCCCCGGCGTCACTGAATACCCGATAGTTAAGCAGCTTATGCAGAAGTTTGTCGGCGCTGGTACGCGTGTCGTCGGGTTCTACCGCCACCAGCACCAGCAAACCCTGATCGACCGCGCCGACTACCTCGCCGGCGACCTCTACCCGCGCACCACGTACGCGTTGCAACAGCGCCTTCATGCTTCTTCGAGCGGCAGGTCGAGCAGGCGCTGGGCCATTTTGCTCGCGGCGCGCACCAGCGCATCGGTGATGCCCGGCTCGGATGCGGCGTGGCCGGCGTCGCGGATCACCTGCAATTCGCTGTTGGGCCAGGCCTGGTGCAATTCCCAGGCGTTGTCGAGCGGACAGATCACGTCGTAGCGACCGTGAATGATCACGCCGGGCAGATGAGCGATCTTGCCCATGTCGCGGATCAACTGGTTCGGCTCAAGGAAGGCTTTGTTGGTGAAGTAGTGGCATTCGATCCGCGCGATCGACAGTGCGCGCTGTGGCTCGGAGAAACGATCGACCACCAGCGGATTCGGGCGCAGGGTCGCGGTGCGCCCTTCCCAGGTCGACCACGCCTTCGCCGCATGCATCTGGGCGATCTGGTCGTTGCCGATCAGGCGTTTGTGGAAAGCGTTGAGCAGGTCGTCGCGCTCGTCCAGCGGGATCGGCGCGATGTAGTCCTGCCAGTAATCGGGGAACAGACGGCTGGCGCCGGCCTGATAGAACCATTCGATTTCCTGCGGACGGCAGAGAAAGATCCCGCGCAGAATCAGACCATGGACCCGCTCCGGGTGGGTTTGCGCGTAGGCCAGCGCCAGGGTCGAACCCCACGAGCCGCCGAACAGCACCCATTTTTCAATGCCAAGGTGTTTGCGGATGCGCTCAAGGTCTTCGACCAGATCCCAGGTGGTGTTGTTTTCCAGGCTGGCGTGCGGCGTCGAGCGACCGCAGCCGCGCTGGTCGAAGGTGACGATGCGATACAGATTCGGATCGAAATAGCGTCGGCTCTGGGCGTCGCAGCCGGCGCCGGGGCCACCGTGGATGAACACCACCGGTAAACCCTCCGGCGAGCCGCTTTCATCGACGTACAGCGTATGGGTGTCATCGACAGCCAGATCGTGCCGGGCGTGGGGTTTGATCTGCGGAAACAAAGTCTGCATTGCGCGCTCCGTAAGGGGTCGAGGTCATCCCTGGGGGGACTCGTATTATTCTGCCGTTGGGCATCATAAACCCGATTTGCGTCAATGAGCATGCCTGTGCGCTGTCACCGTTTGTCAGCCATCACCCTCACGGGCTGAACGCGATCCTGTGGGAGCGAGCCTGCTCGCGAACGCGGTGTGTCATTCGGCCTGGTTGTCGGCTGAACGGACGCCTTCGCGAGCAGGCTCGCTCCCACAGGGGTTAGGCGCTGTAGTGAGATTTTGCCCAGGCCAGATAGCCCTGCAGCAATTCCCTGAGCACCACCCGCGTCGGTTCGGCCAGGTCGGCGCGGTAGCGGAACGGTTCGAACTCTTCCATGTAGGTGGACTGGCACAGTTCCAGCTGCACGGCGTGGATGTTCTGCGCCGGGTCTCCGTATTGGCGGGTGATGTGTCCGCCCTTGAAGCGACCGTTGAGCACATGGGTGAACTGCTCGTGCTGCGCGCAGATGGCTTCCAGTTGACTGGCCAGTTGCGCATCACAACTGGCGCCATTGAAGGTGCCGAGGTTGAAGTCCGGCAGTTTGCCGTCGAACAGGTGCGGGATGATCGAGCGGATCGAGTGCGCATCGAACAACAGCGCGTAGCCGAATTCGGCTTTCAGTCGCGCCAGCTCTTGCTGCAAGGTGCGGTGATACGGCGTCCAGATCTGCTCCAGGTAAGTCGCGCGCTCCTCTTTCGACGGTTCCAGACCTTCCTGAAACAACGGAATGCCGTCGAACAACGTCGCCGGATACAACCCGGTGGTCGCCCCGGCATACAACGGCTTGTCGTCGGACGGCCGGTTGAGGTCGATGACGAAACGCGAATACTCGGCGGCCAAGGTGCTGGCGCCCAGCTCCTCGGCAAAGTCGTAGAGCTGCGGGATATGCCAGTCGGTGTCCGGCAGGCTTTTCGCCGCGGGGATCAGCCCGGCCTCGACCGCCGGGGTCAGACGCACGCCCGCATGGGGCATGCTGATCAGCAGCGGCACGCGGCCTTGTTTGAAACTCAGAACCTTGTCCACAACCGCCCTCCTATAAATTCGATTCAACGCCGTGACGCACGATGCGCTTGTCCAGATCGCCACCGAGCCAATAGGCCAGATCCGCCGGACGCTCGATGTCCCACGCCACGAAATCAGCGATTTTGCCGACCTCCAGCGAGCCATGGGTCTGCGCCATGCCCAGCGCCTGCGCGGCATGGATGGTCGCCCCGGCCAGAGCTTCTTCCGGGGTCATGCGGAAACAGGTGCAGGCCATGTTCAGCATCAGGCGCAACGACAGCGCCGGCGAGGTGCCGGGGTTGAGGTCGCTGGCGATGGCGATCTTCACCTTGTGTTTGCGCAGCGCGTCCATCGGCGGCAATTGGGTTTCGCGCAGGAAGTAGAACGCGCCCGGCAGCAGGACTGCGACGGTGTCGGCAGCGGCCATGGCGATGGCATCGTCCTCGTCCATGAACTCCAGGTGATCGGCGGACAAGGCTTTGTAGCGCGCGGCGAGGCTGGAGCCATGTAGCGAGGACAATTGCTCGGCGTGGAGTTTCACCGGCAGACCGAGTTTTTGCGCGGCGACGAACACCCGCTCGATCTGCTCCGGCGAAAACGCCAGGTATTCGCAGAACGCGTCCACGGCGTCGACCAGACCTTCGGCGGCAAGGGCCGGGAGCATCTGCTCGCAGACCAGATCGATGTATTCGTCGGCGCGATCCTTGTACTCCGGCGGCAAGGCGTGCGCCGCCAGGCAAGTGCTGCGCACGCTGATCGGCAGCTCTTCCGCCAAGCGCCGGATGACCCGCAGCAGCTTGCGCTCGTTGGCCAGATCGAGACCGTAGCCGGATTTCATTTCCACCGTGGTCACGCCGTCGCGCATCAGGCTTTTCAGGCGTTTGGCGGCGCTGGCGAACAGTTCGTCCTCAGTGGCTTCGCGAGTGGCGCGCACGGTGCTGGCGATGCCGCCGCCCTGCGCGGCGATCTCGGCATAGCTGACGCCTTGCAGACGCCGCTCGAACTCGCCGCTGCGGTTGCCGCCGAACACGGTGTGGGTGTGGCAGTCGATCAGCCCGGGCGTGACCCACGCGCCTTGCAGGTCATTGACCGCCGGGTATTCGCCGGACGGCAATTGAGTGCGTGGGCCGATCCACTCGATCAGCGAGCCGGACGTCACGATCGCGGCATCCTCGATGATCGAATAGGCGCCGTTGGCCATGGTTGCGACGTGGCAGTGTTGCCAGAGGGTTTTCACTGTTGGCCTCCGTTTGGGTTTGTATGGTGAGCAGCCTCAAAAGCCCCTCACCCTAGCCCTCTCCCAGAGGGAGAGGGGACTGACAGTGTTGTTCTGTCGAGCTACATCGACCTGAGAGTCTTGAGCCGAACTCAGGTCTTGAAACTCGCAGAGATCGGCTCCCTCTCCCTCCGGGAGAGGGCTGGGGTGAGGGCTGGTTTTTACAGGCTCGGCAAAAGCTTCGCCGGCACCAGCTCTGTCAAACACCGCGACGCCAGCAATTGCGTCGCCGCATTGATGTCCGGGGCAAAGAACCGGTCCTTCTCATAAAACGGCACTTCCCTGCGCAAGATTGCCCGTGCCTGTTCCAGCTTCGGCGAGGTCTTCAGACCGTTGCGCAGATCCAGCCCCTGCACCGCCGCCAGCCATTCCACGGCGAGAATCCCGCGAGTGTTCTCGGCCATTTCCCACAGACGCTTGCCGGCGGCCGGGGCCATCGATACGTGATCTTCCTGGTTGGCCGAGGTCGGCAGGCTGTCCACCGAATGTGGATGGGACAACGCCTTGTTTTCGCTGGCCAACGCCGCAGCGGTGACCTGGGCGATCATGAAACCGGAGTTCACCCCGCCATTGGCCACCAGGAACGGCGGCAGTTGCGACATGTGCTTGTCCATCATCAGCGAGATGCGCCGCTCGCTCAGCGAGCCGATTTCAGCGATGGCCAGGGCCATGTTGTCAGCGGCCATGGCCACCGGTTCGGCGTGGAAGTTGCCGCCGGAAATCACGTCGCCTTCGGCGGCGAATACCAGCGGGTTGTCGGAAACCGCGTTGGCTTCCACTGCCAGCACTTCAGCGGCCTGGCGGAACTGGGTCAGGCAGGCGCCCATGACTTGCGGCTGGCAGCGCAACGAGTACGGGTCCTGGACCTTGTCGCAATTCTGGTGCGAGGCGGAGACTTCGCTGCGCTCGCCGAGCAGATCGCGATAAGCCGCAGCGGCATCGATCTGCCCTTTCTGCCCACGTGCGGCATGAATGCGCGCGTCGAACGGCGAGCGTGAACCGAGCACGGCTTCTACGGTGAGACTGCCCAGCGCCAAGGCACCGGCAAACAGGTCTTCGCCTTCGAACAAACCGCGCAGCGCAAACGCTGTGGAAACCTGAGTACCGTTGAGCAGCGCCAGACCTTCTTTAGCCGCTAAAGTCAGCGGCGTCAGGCCAGCCACTTTCAGCGCCTCGGTCGCCTCCAGCCATTCGCCCTTGTAGCGTGCCTTGCCCTCGCCCAGCAGCACCAGCGACATGTGCGCCAACGGCGCCAGATCCCCCGACGCACCGACCGAACCCTTCAGCGGAATGTGCGGATAGACCTCGGCATTGATCAGCGCAATCAGCGCATCGATCACCTGCCGACGGATGCCGGAAAAACCGCGGCTGAGGCTGTTGACCTTGAGCACCATGATCAGTCGCACCAGCTCATCGCTGATCGGCTGGCCGACGCCGGCAGCGTGCGAGAGCACCAGCGAACGCTGGAGGTTTTCCAGATCTTCGCTGGCGATGCGCGTCGAGGCCAACAGGCCGAAACCGGTGTTGATGCCGTAGGCGGTGCGGTTCTCGGCGAGGATCTGTTCGACGCAGGCGACGCTGGCCTCGATCTGCGCACTGGCGCTGTTGTCGAGAGTCAAGGTGACCGGGTGCTGGTAGACGTCACGCAGTTGGGCCAGGCTCAGTTGGCCGGGGATCAGGTTCAGCGCAGTCATTAAAATGCTCCTGTTAGGCATTGTTATTAACTACCAGTCGCTCCGGAGCATTCCGTTATCCGTCGTTTCTCGTCTTGTGAACGATCCACGCCTTGGCACGCTGGTATGGGTAGTTGTCAGTGCAAATTCGGTAGGACGTTGTGCGGCAGATTCGGGTCCTTCAATACAGTCGCAGCGGCAGCGATGTCCGGCGCCAGCCAGCGATCCTGATCGTAGGCCGGGACCGTTTCGCGCAGCAGGCGCCAGGCGACATCTGTGCCGACGCCAAAGCGCTGCTCCTTGAGGAATTCAAACGCCTGCGCCGCCAGCAGATATTCAATCGCGAGGATCTGTGTGCAGTTTTCCAGCGCACGATGCAGCTTCAGCGCGGCGTTGGTGCCCATGCTCAGGTGATCTTCCTGCAGGCCCGAGGTGATGTAGTTGTCGAGTACCGCCGGTTGCGCCAATTGACGGTTTTCCGCACACAGCGATGCGGCGACGTATTGCACGATCATCATCCCCGAGTTCACCCCCGGATTGGCCACCAGAAACGCCGGCAAACCGCTGACGTGCGGGTTGACCAAGCGATCGAGACGGCGCTCGGCGATCGAGCCGATTTCGGCCATGGCAATCGCCAGCAGATCCGCCGCCATCGCCACGGATTGACCGTGCGGGTTGGCCTGCGACATCACCCGAAAATTGTCCGGCGTGCCCAGCAGTAACGGGTTATCAGTGCAGCCGTTCAGCTCCGCTTCGACCTGTTTGATCGCATGCTCCAGTTGATCACGCGCGGCGCCGTGGACCTGCGGGATCGAACGAATGCTCAGCGCGTCCTGAGTGCGAATGCCTTTGCTCGCGGCGATCACTTGGCTGCCATCGAGCAAGGCGCGCAGATTGATGCCGACCTGCTGCATTCCGGGATGCGGCTTGAGCGCGATGATCTCGGCATCGAACGCATCGATCTGGCCGCGCTGGGCTTCGAAACTCATCGCACCGATGACATCGGCCCATTGCATCAGCCGCGTGGCGTCGGCAATCGCCAGGCAACTGAGGCCGGTCATGCACGGCGTGCCGTTGACCAGACACAAGCCATCCTTCGCACCGAGTTGCACTGGTTGCAGGCCTTCTTCGGCCAACGCCTGTTGCGCCGAGTTGATCTGCCCGCGATAGCTGACATTACCGACGCCGAGCAACGCGATGCCGATGTGCGCCATGTGCGTCAGATAACCCACCGAACCCTGCGACGGCACCTGCGGGGTGATGCCGCGATTGAGCAGCGCCAGCAGCCCTTCGACAACGCGCCGATGCAGGCCGGATTTGCCGTGGCTGTAATTGTGGATCGCGGCGCAGATGATCGCGCGGGTCTGCTCGTCGCTGAGCACCGGGCCGACACCGCAGGCATGGCTGAGCAGGGTGTTGCGCGAGAGTTGGCTGAGCTGTTCGTCTTGCAGCGAAACGTTGGACAGACCGCCCAGACCGGTGTTGACGCCATAGGCACGCTCGCCGCTGGCGACGATGCGCTGAACAATGGCCTGAGCGTTGTCGATGCGCGCCCATGTGTCGCTGGACAGTTCCAGCAGCGCACCGTGACGGGCGACGGCGACCACGTCCTGCCAATGCAGAGGGCTGCCTGTGATAACGATTTTTTCAGCCTGGGACATCTCTAACCTCAACCTTGATATTGATGCAGCTCTACCGGCCCCTTCGCGAGCAGGCTCGCTCCCACATTGGAATGCGAACCCCTGTGGGAGCGAGCCTGCTCGCGAAGAGGCCCGCCCAGCCACCACAAATCTACCTAAACCACCGCCGCCCGCCGCTGTACGAACCGGTCGACATACTCATCCGCCGGCGAATGCAGGATCTCTCTTGGCGTGCCCACCTGTATCAACCGACCATCCTTGAGAATCGCGATGCGATTGCCGATGCGCACGGCTTCGTCGAGGTCGTGGGTGATGAAGACGATGGTTTTGTGCAGGGTCTTTTGCAGCTCCAGCAACTGGTCCTGCATCTCGGCGCGGATCAGCGGATCCAGCGCACTGAACGCTTCGTCCATCAGAATGATGTCAGTGTCCGCCGCCAACGCACGGGCCAGGCCGACGCGCTGACGCATGCCGCCGGAGAGCTGGTGCGGGTATTTGTTTTCGTAGCCTTTGAGGCCGACGGTATTGATCCAGTGCAGCGCGCGTTCGGCGCAGACCTGCTTGCTCTCGCCGCGCACTTTCAGGCCGTAGGCGACGTTATCGAGCACGGTCTTGTGCGGCAGCAGGCCGAAGCTCTGGAACACCATGCTGATCTTGTGCCGGCGAAATTCGCGCAGCGCTTCCATGTCGTACTGCAGGATGTCCTCGCCATCGACCAGAATCGCCCCGCTGGTGGGGTCGATCAGCCGATTGAAGTGGCGCACCAAGGTGGATTTGCCCGAGCCGGACAGGCCCATGATCACAAAGATTTCGCCGGTGCCGATGCTCAGCGACAAGTCGTTCACGCCGACCACGCAACCGGTGTCGCTGAGCACCTGGTCCTTGCTCTTGCCCTGGCCGACCATGGCCAGCGCGTCCTTGGCGCGGTTGCCGAAAATCTTGAAGACGTTGCGCACTTCGATCTTGCTCACGCTTGCGTTGCTCATTTGCTCACCTCGTGCCGTGGCCGACCGTACGCTTGAGTGATGCGGTCGATGACCACCGCGAGAATCACGATCGCCAGCCCGGCTTCGAGACCCCGGCCGACGTTGAGGGTCTGAATCCCCACCAGTACGTCTTCACCGAGGCCACGGGCGCCGATCATCGAGGCGATCACCACCATCGACAGGGCCATCATCGTGGTCTGGTTGATCCCGGCCATGATGCTCGGCAGCGCCAGCGGCAGTTGCACGCCGAACAGTTGCTGCCAGCGGTTGGCGCCGAAGGCGTTGATCGCCTCCATGACTTCGCCGTCGACCTGGCGAATGCCCAGATCGGTCAAGCGAATCAGCGGCGGCGCGGCGTAGATCACCGTGGCGAAAATCGCCGGCACCTTGCCCAGGCCGAACAGCATCAGCACCGGAATCAGGTACACGAAACTCGGCATGGTCTGCATGATGTCGAGCAGCGGCATCAGCACCGAACGCAGGCGATTGCTGCGCGCCGAGAGGATCCCCAGCGGGATGCCGATCAGCACCGAAATGATCGTCGCGACCATCATCAGCGCCAGGGTCTGCATGAGCTTGTCCCAGAGGCCAACCGCACCCACCAGAAACAGCAAGCCGACAATCACGGCGGTGGTGACGACTTTGCGCGTGGCGTGCCAGGCGATGACACCGACGATTGCCAGCATCAACCACCACGGCGCCGCACGCAGCAAACCTTCGAGACTGACGATGGCCCACAGCAGCGTGTCGGAAATGTGGCGGAACACGTCGCCGTAGTTGGTCACCAGCGAATCGACCCAACCGTTGACCCAGTCGGCGATGGAAAAGGTAAAGCTTTCGGGAAACATAAGGGACTCTCAATCAAGGGGTTGCGATCAAGCGTCCGGCTGCCGTGCTGGCAGCCGGGAAACCTGACCTACAAGGCCGCGTCGATTTTCTTGGCTGCGTCGTCGCTCACCCATGCGTGCCAGACTTCAGGATGTTCCTTGAGGAAGATTTTCGCCAGTTTTGCCGACTCGATACGTTCCTTGGCCATGCGCCCGAGATTCTGATTGAGCAGGTCGATCGGCAGGTTGACCTTTTCCAGCACGGCGACCAGTTCCGGGGCTTCGTCGTGGAAGGTTTTCGACAGGCCGACTTTGATGCTGACGGTCTTGTCGACGCCGGGTTTCTCTTCCAGTTTGACCGCGTCGATCTGGCCCATCAGCGGCGTCGGCGACCAGTAATAGAAGAGGATCGGCTCGCCGCGCTTGTAGCTCGACAGTACCGCCGCATCCAGCGCGGGGCCTGTGCCCGGACGGAAGTTGGTGTAGCTGTTTTCCAGGCCATAACTCTTGAGCATTTCGCTGTTGTCGAGCTCGCAGGTCCAGCCGGCCGGGCAGTTATAGAAGCGGCCCTTGGACGGCTCTTCGGCGTCCTTGAACACGGCGGAATACTTGCCCAGGTCAGCGATGTTTTTCAGGTCCGGGGCTTTCGCCTCGAGCTTGCGCTTGGCGTCGCCTTCGATCACATAGCGCGGCACGTACCAGCCCTCGATCGCGCCCACTACCGGCGCGCCGACACCGACGACCTTGCCGGCCTTCTCGGCCTTGTTCCAGACCTCGCTGCGGCCGACCCACTCTTCGGCAAACACTTGAATATCGTTGCTGCTCAGGGCGTTTTCCATAGTGATGGAATTGCCCGGCAGGCTGTCGGTCTTGCAGCCGTAACCTTTCTCCAGCACCACTTGCATAACGTCGGTCAGGAGCATGCCGCTTTCCCAGTTCAGCCCGGCGAATTTCACCGGTTTGCCCGATTCGCACCAGCCGGCGGCTTGCGTCGCACCGGCACTGGCCAACAGGCCCATGGACAGCAATGTGGTCAGCAGGGTCTTGTTCGATTTCATTGTCGTGACGCTCCTAATCATGAATGGGCTTACGGCAGTTCAAGAGGCATCCAGCCTGGTCCACGTCCAGATCAGGCCTGCGCCGCAGCGCGACCGGCCCCACTCGTTTTTGCTTGTTGGGTGCTGTTCTGCTCGACCGGCAGAATCAGGCGATCGGGCACTGCGCTGTGCCATTTCTTTGCGCAGAAGTAATAGACGGCGGCCGGGAGAACCAGGCCGATGATCCAAGAGATATCCACATCCCCCAGCGCTGCCACCAGCGGCCCGGTGTAGAACTTGGTCGAGATGAACGGCAACTGCACCAGTACGCCGAACACGTAGACGCTGATACCGAGCAGGTTCCAGCGGCCGTAGCGGCCGTTCGGATCGGCCAGCGCCGGCACGTCATAGCGCTCGCGGGTGATGCAGTAGTAGTCGACCAGATTGATCGCGCTCCACGGCGTGAAGAAGGCGAGCAGAAACAGGATGAACGACTTGAACGCACCGAGGAACGAGTGCTGCCCGAGCAGCGCGATCAGTGTCGCCGCGCCGACGATGAACAGCACGAACACCAGCCGCTGCATGCGGGTAACCGTCAGGTGCCCTTTGAAGCCACTGATGATGGTGGCGATGCACATGAAGCTGCCGTAGGAGTTCAGCGTCGAAATGGTCACCTTGCCGAACGCGATGCTGAAATACAGCAGCGCGGCAGTGGCGCCGGTACCGCCTAAACCAACGATGTAAGCGACTTCGTGACCAGCGAATTGACCGTTGGCCGAAGCGGCGGCAAACACGCCGAGGATCATCGCCACCTGGGCGCCGATCACCGAGCCGGCACCGGCGGCGAAAAAGGTTTTCACCGATGAAGTGGCGCTCGGCAGGTAACGCGAGTAGTCCGCTACATACGGGCCGAAAGCGATCTGCCAGGACGCCGCCAACGACACCGCCAACAGGAAACTGCTCCAGCTGAAGTGACGAATCTGCAGGAGTGCACCGACGTCGGTCTGGCTCATCAGCCGCCAGAACAGGAACACAAAAGCGATCACGCCAATCACGCTGGCGACGCGGCCGATCCAGTGGATCACGCGATAGCCGAGCACTGTGACCAGCACGATGACACTGGCGAAAATCAAGATGCCAACGCTGTCGCTGACACCGAACAACTGCCCCAGCGCCTGCCCGGAGAGCACCGTACCGGTGGCGGTGAAACCCAGGTACATCAGGCACACCAGCACGATCGGAATCGCCGCGCCATAAACGCCGAATTGCACGCGGCTGGAGATCATTTGCGGCAGGCCCAGTTTCGGCCCTTGCGCGGCATGCAGCGCCATCACACCACCGCCGAGCAGTTGGCCGATCAGCAGACCGATCAACGACCAGAACACATCACCGCCAAGCACCACGGCCAGCGCCCCGGTGACGATCGCAGTGATCTGCAGGTTGGCGCCCATCCACATGGTGAACTGGCTGAACAGACGACCGTGTCTTTCCGCTTCCGGGATGTAGTCGATCGAACGCCTTTCGATCAACGGTGTACTGCCTGCACGTTCGTTGTTAACCGCCATGATTCAACCTCTGTGGATTGCGATTCGGGTTGGTTCGCACACCTGTAGGAGCTGTCGAGTGAAACGAGGCTGCGATCTCTTGATCTTAAAAATCAACATCAAAAGATCGCAGCCTTCGGCAGCTCCTACAGTGCTTTCGCGTTATTTACCGGTGATCATCGGCAGATTCAGCCCCTGCTCTTTCGCGCAGTCGATCGCAATCTGGTAACCGGCATCGGCATGGCGCATGACGCCAGTCGCCGGGTCGTTATGCAGCACGCGCGCGATGCGCTCGGCCGCTTCGTCAGTACCGTCGCAGACGATCACCATCCCCGAATGCTGCGAGAAGCCCATGCCGACGCCGCCGCCGTGGTGCAAGGAGACCCAGGTCGCGCCGCTGGCAGTGTTCAGCAGTGCGTTGAGCAGCGGCCAGTCGGAGACGGCGTCGGAACCGTCCTGCATCGATTCGGTTTCGCGGTTGGGACTGGCCACCGAGCCGGAGTCGAGGTGGTCGCGACCGATCACCACAGGGGCCGACAGCTCTCCGCTACGGACCATTTCGTTGAAGGCCAGACCGAGCTTGGCGCGCTGGCCCAGACCGACCCAGCAGATACGCGCCGGCAGACCCTGGAAGCTGATGCGCTCGCGGGCCATGTCCAGCCAGTTGTGCAAATGCGCGTCGTCGGGGATCAGCTCTTTGACCTTGGCGTCGGTTTTGTAGATGTCCTGTGGATCACCCGACAGCGCCGCCCAACGGAACGGGCCGATGCCACGGCAGAACAGCGGACGGATGTAGGCCGGCACGAAACCCGGGAAATCGAAAGCGTTTTCGACGCCTTCTTCCTGAGCCATCTGACGGATGTTGTTGCCGTAGTCGAAGGTCGGAATGCCTTGCTTCTGGAACTCCAGCATGGCTTTGACGTGCACCGCCATCGACTGCTTGGCGGCTTTGATCACAGCGGCCGGTTCGGTCTTGGCGCGAGCGCGGTACTCGTCCCAGCTCCAGCCGGCCGGCAGGTAACCATTGAGCGGATCGTGGGCGCTGGTCTGGTCGGTGACCATGTCCGGGCGCACGCCGCGCTTGACCAGTTCCGGGAGGATTTCCGCCGCGTTGCCGAGCAGGGCGATGGAAATCGCTTTGCCTTCTTTGGTGTATTTGTCGATACGCGCCAAAGCGTCGTCGAGGTCTTTGGCTTGCTCATCGACGTAACGGCTTTTCAGGCGGAAATCGATGCTGACCTGCTGGCACTCGATGTTCAGCGAGCAGGCTCCGGCCAGGGTGGCGGCCAGCGGTTGTGCGCCACCCATGCCACCGAGCCCGGCGGTCAACACCCAGCGACCCTTGAGGTCAGCGTTGTAATGCTGGCGACCGGCTTCGACGAAGGTTTCGTAGGTGCCCTGAACGATGCCCTGGCTGCCGATGTAGATCCAGCTGCCGGCGGTCATCTGGCCGTACATGGCCAGGCCTTTGGCGTCGAGTTCGTTGAAGTGTTCCCAGCTCGCCCAGTGCGGCACCAGGTTGGAGTTGGCGATCAGCACGCGCGGCGCGTTGCTATGAGTCTTGAATACGCCGACCGGCTTGCCCGATTGCACCAGCAGGGTTTCGTCGTCATTCAGGTTGGTCAAGCTTTCGACGATCTTGTCGTAGCACTCCCAGTTGCGCGCGGCGCGGCCGATGCCACCGTAGACCACCAGTTCTTTCGGATTTTCGGCAACTTCCGGGTCGAGGTTGTTCATCAACATGCGCAGCGGCGCTTCAGTCAGCCAGCTCTTGGCGGTCAGCGTGTTACCGCGTGCGGCGCGGATCTGCACGTCACGAAACTTGTTGCTGTTCTGGGTATTGTCAGTCACGAAAAAGACTCCTCAGCGATCAATTCAAACCAACCCTGGCAGTGGGCAGCAGCCTGCGCGCTGTGCTGCGCGACAAGCGAATCAGTGGACGCTGCGGAGAGTCTCGACCGACTCATACGCATACGTCTTTACTTGTACATACAAGCATATGCAATCAAGCGGCCAACTTGTTGGATCGGCGTTCAAGAAAAATCATGGGCGAGGCTGTAGAGCGCCTGAATCGGGGGTTCTGGCGTGGATGAAATTTTTCTGAGGTGTATTTGAGGGAGGCGGGGCTTAGCGGCGTGAGCAGGGGTTTTGCGCCACGCTGGGGCGTTCGGTAACAAGTTGGTGCGTGAAGGGAAACAAGAGTGGGGATGGCTTTGGTGGCGAGGGGTGTGTTCAGTTCTGAAGGAGTTCGATCACGCAGCATGCGGCGTTGGTGGAGACTTCGACCAGCCCACTGTTACCGTCCAGTTGCAGGCAATCATGCCGACCGAGCTGCGAAACGCCGTCGCCAACACGCGCGTCCATCAGCTCACTGACACTGAACACCAGCAGCGTCGATGCCGAGCTGAAGAACCGCTGCTCGCCGTCCAGCCACTGCAATCGCGCGCGGTAACGTTGCGGCGCGTAGATCAGATTGAAGTCGCGAATCGCACCGCCGAGCAAGGTGCAGGACACTTGGCTTTCGCCGCTGAAAGCAAACGGGTCCAAGGGTAACAATGGCCGGGTATCGTCACCGTCGACGCATAAGGTCATGCCGTCGCCCTGCAACACAGTGATGACTCGCTGGTATCCGGCAAATGTCGAGAAACCGCCGGATTCGGTGATGTCGGCGATCGACAGACGCCAGCCGAAACCGTCCAGGCCTGCGCCAGCATCGCGGGTGATTTCCTCGGTACTGCCGCCGCCGTTTTTCCACGGCATGCGCGGGTAGCCTTCGGCGCGTAGAACCTTCACTTGATAATTCATTTATGAAAGCGCCCTTCCAGACGATGGCGGGAACCGGGGTGGATCAAACGCGCCGCCGTCACCGGTTGACGCCCCGACCAGGTTCGCCGGCGGATCAGCAGGCACGGCTCGCCCTTTTCGATCTGCAGCAATTTGCACTCCGACGGCTCGGCAAGAATCGCTTCGACCACGTGCTCGCCCTCGGTCAGCGGCGCGACCTGGTTGAGATAGGCATAGGGCGTTTGCAGGGTGAAATCCTGCTTGAGGTATTCCGGCGCGACCAGGGCGTTGACGAAACGGTCTTCGATCTGCACCGGAATGTCGTTTTCGTAATGCACGATCAGCGAGTGAAAGACCTTCTGACCTTCGCGCATGTCCAGCGCCAGCGCGCGTTCGGAACCGGCGGACTCTTCTTCGAGGGTGATGACCTGGCAGGTGTGGCGATGGCCGCGCGAGGCGATTTCATCGGCGATGTTGTGCACTTCGAACAGCGCAGACTGGCTCTTCGGTTCGGCGACAAACGTGCCCACGCCTTGCATGCGCACCAGCAGGCCGTCGGCGGTCATCTCGCGCAGGGCGCGGTTGATGGTCATGCGGCTGAAGCCGAGCTGGCTGACCAGTTCGCTTTCGGACGGCACGCGGTAGTGCGGCGGCCAGTTACCGCTGTCGATCTGCTGGGTAATCATCTGTTTGACGCGGGCGTACAAGGGCGCCGGACTGTCGCCCATGTTCGCGGCCAACGGAGAAACTGGAGGCGGAGTCGGCACGGTTGATCCCTGTTCATTGGATGAAAGTGACTAGCTTGCCGGAGTTTACCGGGCAGGCAAACGTCTGTATATGTATATACAAATAACACACGATGGGGTGCCGAACGATGTCCGCCTTCTTTGCCGAACGCGCACTGCTGCCTGAGGGATGGGCCAACAATGTACGTCTCGAGGTCAGCGCCGATGGCCTGTTGACCCGAATCCAGGCCGATTCCAGCGCAGACGGCGCCGAACGCCTGCGCGGGCCGTTGCTGCCGGGAATGCCCAACCTGCACTCTCACGCCTTCCAGCGCGCCATGGCTGGATTGGCCGAAGTGGCCGGCAACCCCAACGACAGTTTCTGGACCTGGCGCGATCTGATGTACCGCCTCGTCGGAAAAATCAGCCCCGATCAGCTCGGCATCATCGCCCGTCAGCTGTACATCGAAATGCTCAAGGCCGGTTACACCTCAGTCGCCGAATTTCACTACGTGCACCACGACAGCAACGGCCAGCCGTACGCCGATCCGGCCGAACTGGCCTTGCGCATCAGTCAGGCCGCGAGCGAAAGCGGTATCGGTCTGACCCTGCTGCCGGTGCTCTACAGCCATTCCGGATTCGGTGGCCAGACGCCCAACGATGGCCAGCGGCGCTTTATCAACAGCACTGAAAACTATCAGAATCTGCAAGCGCGGTTGCAGCCATTACTGGCGCAGCAGAAGGCGCAATCGCTGGGCCTGTGTTTCCACTCGTTGCGTGCGGTGACGCCGCAGCAGATCAGCGAAGTGTTGGCGGCCAGTGACAAACAATGCCCGGTGCACATCCACATCGCCGAGCAGCAGAAAGAAGTCGACGATTGCCTGAGCTGGAGCGGTCGCCGTCCGTTGCAATGGCTGTATGAAAATACTGAAGTCGATCAGCGCTGGTGTCTGGTCCACGCCACCCATGCCAACCCGGAAGAAGTCACGCTGATGGCCAACAGTCGCGCGATCGCCGGGCTGTGCCTGACCACTGAAGCGAATCTGGGTGACGGGATTTTCCCGGCGGTGGATTTTCTTGCCCAGGGCGGGCGCATGGGCATTGGCTCCGACAGCCATGTGTCGCTGAGCGTGGTGGAGGAATTGCGCTGGCTGGAATATGGCCAGCGCCTGCGTGATCAGCGGCGTAATCGCTTGTATGGCGCGGACCAGCCGATGGTCGGGCGCACCCTGTATGAAGCGGCGCTGGACGGCGGCGCACAGGCACTGGGGCAGCCGATCGGCGCGCTGGAAGTGGGCAAGCGCGCGGACTGGATTGTCCTTGATGGCAGCGATCCGTATCTGGCGACTGCCAATGGCGACGCGATTCTGAATCGCTGGTTGTTCGCCGGCGGCGATCGCCAGGTGCGCGATGTGCTGGTCAATGGTCAGTGGGTGGTGCGCGATGGCCGGCACGCCGGCGAAGAGGACAGCGCCCGAGCCTTCACCCGGGTCCTGCGCGATCTCTTGGGCTGACCCAAAACCAAACTGTGGGAGCGAGCCTGCTCGCGAACGCGGTGTATCAGTCAATATTCATGTCGACTGATACACCCTCTTCGCGAGCAGGCTCGCTCCCACATTTGATTTGTATAGCGGCTTAATTAGAGGTCTTGGCCATCTGCCGATCCGAAGCCCGCCAGATCAGGCGGGTGGTGTCGTAACCCTGCTGACGCGCCTTGCTCAGCAATTCTTCGCGCACTACACCGTTGACGGTCGGCGTGCGTGACAGCAGCCACAGGTACTTGCGACTCGGATCGCCGACGATGGCGGTCTTGTAATCGTCGCTGACGTACAACACCCAGTACTCGCCCTTCGCCACACCCGGCACCAGGCGCGAGAACCAGTTATCGAATTCGACCCAGAGCTTGTCGGTCTTGCCTGGCACTTGTGGATAAGCCGTGCCCTTGGCTTCTTCCCACTGCCACTCCGGGGTCAGGCAACGGTTGAGCACGCCGACGTTACCGTCAGGCTTGAGGGTGTAGTGGGCTTCGGACTGCGCGCAGTGGCGCTGAAAGAACATCGGCAAGCGTGCCAGTTCATACCAGGTGCCCTGATAACGCTTGAGGTTGACGCTGTTGACGGTCTTGGGCGCCAACGGGTCGACGCCGGAAGTGGCGCAGCCAGCCAGTACCAGGCCAGCAAAAAGGATCAGCAATAACCGCTTCATTTTTTTCTCCGTGGGCGCGAAGCCCCGGTTTACTTCAGGCCTTGGCCGGAAAACATCAGCACTTTGTCACCGGCGTATTGCACGCTGATAAAGCTGTTCTTGTCGCCCCAGGTGCAGCTGGACATACCGAGCGCGCCCGAGCAATCGGTGGGCTTGCCGAGAAGGGTTTCCACTTCGGACTTGGCCATGCCGGCCGAGAGCTTGGAGTAGTTTTCCTGATTGACCTTGCTGCATGCGGCCAACAGCACGCAAAACGACAGCAGGGCGATAGATCGCAGCGACATGGTGAAACTCCTGGAACGAGGGGGGATGGCATGGTGCCAACCAGAAGCTTAGAAGAGAAAAGTGTCATCTGGTTCCGTGGCCGGACGCCTATTTATCAGCCCGCCCGTCTGGCTTTTTTCGGTAAATCAAAAACTTTGTGAAGCCGTCGAGCATTTCGTCGACTTTCCCTGCAAGCACCTAATCTTTGGCGCGGCGCGGTCGAAAATAAGAGCAGCGCAACGCTGCCGAATATGGCAAATTGCCGCCCTTTCTTGACCAGCCCCTTCGCGGTAGTTCATTCGATGACCAGAAACATGAAATTCAGCCACAAGATTTTGCTGGCTGCTGCCCTTGTGGTGGCCGTAGCGTTCGCCTGTTTCATCTTCTTCAACGACTATCGCCAGCGTCAGGCCTTGAGCAGCAGCACCGAAGCGACCATGCAGGAGCTGGGCAGCCTGACCACCAGCAACATCCAGACCTGGCTGGAAAGCCGCATTCAACTGCTGCAATCGCTGTCGCAGCAAGTCGCCGTCGACGGCAACGCGCCCGCCAGCCTCAAGCGCATCATTGACCTGCCCGCCTACACCGGCAATTTCCAGCTCAGCTATTTCGGTGGCGCCGACGGCGTGATGTTCTCGGTGCCTGCCGGCAACCGTGCGCCGGACTACGACCCGCGCGCTCGCGGCTGGTACAAAGCGGCCAACAGCGCGCAGCAGACCATCGTCACCGAACCGTACATCGCCGCTTCGTCGGGCAAACTGGTCATCACTGTGGCCACGCCGGTGCAGCGTCAAGGCCAGATGCTTGGCGTGGCCGGGGCCGACATCGATCTGACCAGCGTCAGCGCGATCATCAACTCGCTGAACTTCGGCGGCCACGGTCATGCGTTCATCGTCAGCGCCGAAGGCAAGATCCTGATTCACCCGGACAGCAAACTGGTGCTCAAGACCCTCGCCGAGGCCTATCCGAACGGCGCGCCTCAAGTCAGCCCGGGCCTGAAGGAAGTCGAGTTCGACGGCAAAACCCAGTTGATTTCCTTCACTCGGGTCAACGGCGTGCCTTCGGCTGACTGGTACGTGGCACTGGTGCTCGACAAAGACACCGCATTCTCGATGCTCAGCGAATTCCGCACCTCGGCACTGATCGCCATGGTCATCGCCGTGCTGATCATCATCGGCCTGCTCGGCATGCTGATTCGCGTGCTGATGCAGCCACTTCTGACCATGGGCCGCGCGATGCATGACATCGCTGAAGGCGAAGGCGACCTGACCAAGCGTCTGGTGATTCACGGCAACGATGAATTCGGCGCACTGGGTACGTCGTTCAACCGCTTCGTCGAACGCATTCATACGTCGATCCGCGAAGTGTCCTCGGCCACCGGCCAAGTCAACGAAGTCGCCCTGCGTGTGGTCGCTGCCTCGAACTCGTCGATGTACAACTCAGACCAGCAGGCCAGCCGCACCAACAGCGTCGCCGCCGCGATCAATCAGCTCGGCGCCGCCGCTCAGGAAATCGCCCAGAACGCCGCCCTCGCCTCGCAGCATTCCAGCGACGCACGCAGCCTGGCGGTCGATGGCCAGCAGGTAGTGGATAAAACCATCCAGGCCATGCAGCAACTGTCGGCGAAGATCAGCGACTCCTGCGGCAACATCGAAACGCTGAACAGCAACACGGTGAACATCGGCCAGATTCTCGAAGTGATCACCAGCATCTCCCAGCAGACCAATCTGCTCGCACTCAACGCCGCCATCGAAGCCGCGCGCGCCGGTGAAGCCGGACGCGGTTTCGCCGTGGTCGCCGATGAGGTGCGCAACCTCGCCCACCGCACTCAGGATTCGGCGCAGCAAGTGCAGAAGATGATTGAGGAGCTGCAGGTCGGCGCACGCCAGGCAGTGACCATCATGACCGAGAGCCAGCGTGAGAGCGAAAGCAGCGTCGGCATCGCCAACCAGGCCGGCGAGCGTCTGGGCAGCGTGACCCAGCGCATCGGCGAAATCGACGGCATGAACCAGTCGGTGGCCACCGCGACCGAAGAACAGACAGCCGTGGTCGAGTCGATCAACGTTGATATCAACGAGATCAACACGCTGAATCAGGAAGGCGTGGAGAACTTGCAGGCTACGTTGCGCGCCTGTTCGGATCTTGAGCAGCAAGCCGCGCGGTTGAAGCATCTGGTCGGCAGCTTCAGGATCTAAGCCGCGGCCTCAGGCTTCCTCGCGAGCAGGCTCGCTCCCACAGGGATCTCCGGAGGTTACACAATTTGAGTGCACCACCAAATCCTGTGGGAGCGAGCCTGCTCGCGAAGGCGGCAGCAGCGACGAAAACGTTTCGAACTGAAATACGCTTGGTCAGCCCGCAGAGACTATGGACCAAATTAAGACTAAACTCAGCCCTGTTCAATTTGGCAGGGTTTATCATGAAGCTTTCTTCGCAAATCAAACCGATCAGTTACCTGAAAAGCCATACGGCCGAGATCGTCAAATCAATCACTGAGAGCCGCGAGCCGCTGGTAATTACCCAAAACGGTGAAGCCAAGTTAGTCGTTATGGATGTGAAGAGTTTTGAAGAGCAAGAAGGCACGATGGCCTTGCTCAAATTGTTGGCGATGGGTAATCGGGAGATTGAGGAAGGCAAGTTCAATGACGCTCAAGATGTCTTTGCCGAACTGGATAAGGCCGATCATCAATGAGTTTAAAGGTGGTTATCCTTCAGTCCGCTCAAACAGATCTCAAAGAAATTCGCACGTACGTCGTCAAAGAATTCTCCAGCCAGATTTGGCAAAAAACCTATGCCGATCTCAAAATTTCGATTCTTGGTCTTGCAGATCTGCCTTATTCAGGATCGATTCCCGAAGAGATCGAAAAGCTCAATCTCGGCCAGTATCGGCAAATCATTTCAGGTATGAATCGGATTATTTATGAGGTGCGAGAAAAAACGGTTTTCGTCCATATCATTGTCGATACGCGAAAAAGCCTACCGGCACTGTTGATGAAACGGCTTCTACGAGGCAATCCTTGATTTAGAACCAGGATCCGGGTTGACCAAGAAACTCCAACTCCTCCACCGTAGACTCCCGCCCCAACACCGCATTGCGGTGCGGAAACCTGCCAAATCGGGCAATCACCTTCTGATGCCGCTCGGCATAATCCAGATTGTCGGCGAACACCGCCCGCTCCGTTTCCGGCTGTTCAGCCACCAGGGCCATGAATCGCGAGACGGCTTCGTTCTGCACCGCGAGGTTTTCACAGTGTTCGAACACCAGGTAAATGAACACGCGCTGAATCGGCTTCAACTGCCGATCGAAATCCGCTGCAATGCCTTGGGCGACGAGCTTCTGTGCGCGCAGATCACCGGAAAATGCTTTGGGGGTGTCGCGATAGATCATGCGCGGCAATTGATCAAGCAACAGCACCACCGCCAGCCAACCTTCGGGACATTGCGTCCACTCGGTCAATCCGCCGGCCAGGGCCTGATCGACAAAGACCCCGAAACGCGTCTGCGCTTCGAGGTCTTGGCTGTTTCGCTTGCCGAACCACAACTTGCCCTTTTCGGCCGCTACTTCGTTGGCTGATTCGGCATGTCCGAACCACCAGTCGAGCAACGGCTGCCAGGGCGCGTGCATGGTTTATTCCTTGTGGTAGGCCGTGGCGCGGGCAACTTCTTCTTTCGAGCCGAGGAACACTGCAACGCGCTGGTGCAGGCCTTCCGGCTGGATGTCGAGAATGCGCTGGTGACCGTCGGTGGACGCGCCGCCGGCTTGTTCGACGAGGAACGACATCGGGTTGGCTTCATACATCAGGCGCAGCTTGCCGGGTTTCGACGGCTCGCGGCTGTCGCGCGGGTACATGAACAGACCGCCACGGGTCAGGATGCGGTGTACGTCGGCGACCATTGCCGCGACCCAGCGCATGTTGTAGTTCTTTTTCAGCGGACCTTCTTCACCGGCCAGCAGCTCGCCGACATAGCGCTGCACCGGGGCTTCCCAGTGACGCTGGTTGGACATGTTGATGGCGAATTCCTGGGTGGTTTCCGGGATGGTGATGTCTTCGTGAGTCAGGACGAAGCTGCCCATTTCGCGGTCCAGGGTGAAGCCTTTGACGCCGTCGCCCAGGGTCAGCACCAGCATGGTCTGCGGGCCGTAGATCGCGTAGCCGGCGGCCACTTGCTGGGTGCCTGGCTGCAGGAAGGCTTTTTCGTTCAGCGGCTCGTTCTGGCTCAGGTATTCGTTCGGGCAACGCAGTACCGAGAAGATCGTGCCGACCGGGGCGTTGATGTCGATGTTCGACGAGCCATCCAGTGGGTCGAACACCAGCAGGTACGCGCCTTTCGGGTATTTGCCCGGGATCTGGTAGGCGTTGTCCATTTCTTCGGACGCCATACCGGCCAGGTGACCGCCCCATTCGTTGGCTTCGAGCAGGATCTCGTTCGACAGCACGTCGAGCTTCTTCTGCACTTCGCCTTGCACGTTCTCGGTGCCCATGCTGCCCAGAACACCACCCAGGGCGCCTTTGGACACGGCGTGGCTGATCTCCTTGCAGGCACGCGCCACCACTTCGATCAAAAAGCGCAGATCGGCAGGAGTGTTGTTGCTGCGGGTCTGCTCAATCAAATAGCGACTCAAGGTAACGCGGGACATGGACGGCTCCGGTGGAATGGGGGGCGGAAAACCCGCGCAGTTTACAGGGAGTCTGAAAACCTAGCGAGCGAAGACGCCGGCTAACGTGCGCCTGGGTGTATTTGCCTGTATGAGACGTGATTGTCGGTGCAGAGTTCAGGTGTCGGGTTGAGCGTAGTTCGGTTCGGCATGAGCGACTGAAGATTTTCAGTGTCTGCCCGGGCGCTTTCGCGAGCAGGCTCGCTCCCACAGGGCAATGCATTCCATTGTGGGAGCGAGCCCGCTCGCGAACGGCGCAAAGCGCCGCCATGCTCAGGTATTGGCAGGCGGCTTGCGCAACAGGCTGAACGCCATCGCCCCGAGAAACACCACACTGAGCAACAACACCGCCCACAAGCCGAGTTTCTTCCAATTGGTTCCGGCCACCGCAGCCGTGGTAGCCGTCGAGGTCTGCGTGGCCAGCGCTTCGCCCTGCACCGTTGCCTTGCCCAGGCTCGCCAGTTTTTCTGGCTTGAAATCCGGAATCAACGTTGCCAGCGGCAGGTTCGCCGTTTTTACTGTCGGATTGCCCAACGCCAGGCTGTACGGACCTTCGCCGCGGGCAAGGAAAATCACCTGGGTGGCGCGCACTGCGTATTTCAGGTCCGGCGCCTGCTCACCCAACCCGCCGCCGCGCTCATCCACGGTCAGCTTGAGTTGCTGCACGGTCTGCCCGGACAGCGGGATTTCGTTCTGCACCACATCCTGATTGTTCTGGCTCAGGCGATACAGCAAACCGCTGCTCAGTGGCTGCCACGGCAAGTTGCTTTCACGTCGACCAGCCAACGTGACCGGCGCCAGACTGTTCGGCTGTTTCAGCTCAATCTGCACCCGCTCGACATTCAGCCCCATCGGCAACTGCCAGGTGTATTCCCCGGATTTGCTGCTGCTGCCGGCCACGCTGGGCGACCACACCAAAGGCAGCGGCAGGTTGCGCGGGTGGCTGCTTTTCAATTGCGCCGACGTCAGGACGGGCGCCGAACCCGGCGACTCCCACAACAGGCGCACATAGCGCGCGGTCTGCCCCGGCAAAGTCACTTCGTGCTGTTCGATGCGCTCATCGGAAAAGGTCAGCCGTGCCACCTGGCCCTCGCCCCATGCCTGCCAGTGCTGCAGATCGTCGCTGGCCTCGATGCTGAAACGCTGGAAACCGTCGCGCTCGCTGGTCCAGTCGAGGACCAACTGCTGCAATGGCGCCTTGATCGCGCTGGCATCGAGCAGCCAGCCGCGCAGCACTTCTTCGCCCGCCTCCAGTTGCGAGGACGGTTGCACTTCGACCAGTGTGCCGTTGGTGGTCGACTGCACGCGCACGTTCGGCGCGCGCTCGCTGGCATCGGCGGCGTTGTACAGCGGGAACCACTTGACCTCATGCAGCTTGCCGTCGTCGCGGGTCTGCGCCGATTCGCGAGCCAAGGCATAGGCCTGCGCTTCGCCGGCGGCGTTGAACACACGCAGGTCGCCGAGATCGGTCTGGCGCGCCTGCAATTGCGCGCTCAGCGGCAGGTCGAGGCGATACCACGGGCCATTGCCGCTCACCGTCAACGGCACTTGCGTGGCGAAGTCCGCCGGTTTTTCCTGAGCGCCAGCGACCATCACCACGCCCAGCGCCAACCACCCCAGATTCAGCATGCGACTCAAGATGCAACTCCTTCGGTTTCCGGCGCGGGTTTGTCCGCCGCCGGTTCGGCCTCGACGCGTTTGGGTGGCAGCGGCGCGAAGTAGCCGACCACCAGCAGCAATACGCCGACACCGATAAACGAGACGATCCGGGCGAGGCCGCCACGGTTGCTCAGTTCGACAAAAATCAGTTTGGCCACCACCAGCGCAATCAGTGCCGCGCCGATCAGCCACACTTCGCGGCGATGGCGCAGATGGCCGCCGATCATCAGCCCCAGCGCCATCAACGTCCAGACGATCGACAGGCCGGCCTGCACCAGCATCGACGCGAGCAGTTGATCAAGCTCGAACGGAATACCGGCCCAGTGATGCGCGGCGCGAGTGACCAGCGCGGTGCAGAAGGCGAACAGCGAAACCCCGGCGATCAGTTGCGTGGCATGGTCGGCGTAGTCCTTACGGATCGACAGTTGTGCAACCGCACTGCGGGACCAGACATAAACGCCGAACAGCGCGAACAACAGGCCCAACTCCAACGGGTTGAGCAGCGGCACATAGGGCAACGGTTCGGCATTGCCATCGCTGACGCCATTGGCCAGCCAGAACCACGCCAGCATCAACACCGCCAGCGGTGCCGCCGCATACAAGCGGTACTCGCGGGCAAATGCGGCCACCGGCCACGGCCACGTACGGTGAGCAGCCATCAGCAACAGATAGAGGCTCGGCAGAATCGCCCAGCCCAGCCACCGCCACGCGTTGTACTGCTCGGACAACAGCAGCAGGCCGTAACGCAACTCCAGCGCCAGCACGCCAATCAGCAGCCAGCAACCGAGCACATGGGCCACGCTCAATGCGCGCGCCGGCAACATCGACGCCAAGCGGCGCAGGCTGAAGAAGTGCACCGCGAACAGCGCCGGCCACGCCAGCCAGCCGAAGTCGGCGGCCGGGTGGTAGCGCGAATGCCAAGCGCCGAGCAAAACCAGCGCCGCCACCGGAATCAGCAAGGTGCAGAGCAACCCCAGCGCCGGCCATTTCAAGCGCAGTGACAAAATCGTCCACAGCGCCACACTGATCGCAGCGACCAGCAGCAACAATGTGCCTTGCAGGTTCGGCGAGGCGAAACGCAGGATTTCGCTGACCCACGCCAGCGTCCACCAACCGGCGCCCCAGACCAGCAGCACTTGCGACAAGCGCTGCAAACTCAAGGCATCAAAAGCCGTGGCATGGTTGCCCAATTGCAAGCGCCACGCACCGATCAGCGCGGCCAGCCCCAGCACCAGCGGTGTCCAGAAGCCGCCATGGGCCAATGGTTTCAATTCTTCGCTAGACAATGGCCCGAGCCATTCGGGGCCGGCGAGCAGAAACGCCGCGCCGCCGACCACCTGCAACAGCAGCCCGAAAACGAAACTCAGACGCTGTTGCAGGTACAGGCTCAGCCAGATGATCAGCAAGCCGCTGGCCGCCCACACTGCACTCGCGGTTTGCCACGGCAGCACGAACAGCACCGCCAGATTGATCAGCACCAAGCCGGCCAGCAGCACCACCGACAAGCCACGCAGCAGGCGCACATCGCCGCGCACCATCTCATCCCGCGCCGCCAGCAGCATGCCGCCAATCAAGGCCAGACCGATCAAGGACGCACTGAGCAAACCGCTCCAGCCCGCACTGAATACCGCCGCAGAATCTTCGCCGGCACTTTGCAGACGCAGCAGGAACAACGCGCCACCAAGTAGCTGAACACCGAACGCAGTGAACAGGAACGTGCGCGATTGAATCCGCAGTCCGACAAACAACGTTACCAAACCGGCCAACGCCCAACTGATCGCCGTGCCCTGAATGAACAGGAACAACGGTGCCAGCAGATAGAGGAAAGTCAGGCCCAGACATGCCAGCACCGGAAGACTCTGGCGCTCCCACGGCGAAGTCTGCTCAGGCGTAGCCTTGCGCAATTGATCGAAACTGAACAGCAGCGCAAGCCCGAGCATCAGCGCGCCCAGCGGTGCGCCGTCGAGCAGGCTGCTGTCGCCGAGCTGCAACTGGCTGAGAAACGCCAGTGCCGAACCCAGTTGCAGCAGTAAGGCAAAGGCCCGGGCAAACGGCCGATGCTGACGTAAACCAAGCCAGAAAATCCCCGCTCCTTCCACGGCCCACGCCGCAGAAGTCCAGCGCGCATCGAGCCCCAGTGGAATCGCCAGGCTGGCAAAAATCACTCCCAGCGCCAGGCAGGTTTCGCCCAACAGCATCGCGCGCCCGCCCATCAGCGCTTTGGCCAGCGCCATGTAAATCATGCCCAGCGCCAGGGCACTGAACGCCGCCGCGAATTCGAGATGCTGCACCAGCGCGAACTGCAATCCGAAGCCGATGATCGGCGGGCCGAACAGCAGGGTGCCGTCGACGTAATCGCCCTTGCGCGCCGACCATTGCAGCAACGCCTCGCGATCAGCCTCCTGCGGCGCATCCGGCATCTCGCGCAATTTACGCCGGGCAAACAACAGGCCGATGGCGAGGTACATGAGGAAAAACAAAATCAGGAACGGCTCGGTGCTCCACAGCAGTTCCGGCGTGTAGGAACGCAGGCCCCAGGCGAAACCGATGCCGAAGGTGCCGACGAAGCCGATCAGATTGAGCAGGCGCCAGGCCTTGAACCAGGCGATAGCGAGAATGCCGGCGTTGAGCAGCGCGAAATAGCTGAACAGCGCGACGTGATTGCCCTCGCCCGTAGAAGTGAGGATTGGCGCGGCGAAACCACCGAGCGCCGCCACTGCCGCCAGCCCCAAGGCATCCTGAGTGATCGCCAGAATGGCCGAGAACACCGTCACCGCGACCAGCAAACCGAGTGCAGCGGACGGATCAAGCAACGGATGCAAACGCATCGCCGCAAACACCGTCAGGTACAACACCGCGATCCCGGTTCCTTGCAGCATCAACGCATAGTTGCTGTTGCGTCGTCGCAGCCACCAGCCCAGCGCCAGCAGGGCCAACGCTGCTGCCGCGACGCCGGCGTATCGCAACTCGATCGGCACCACCATGCCTTCGGTGGCGTAACGCAGTAAAAATGCCAGACCGAAAAACAGCAGCACCACACCGACGCGCAGCACGGTGTTGCCGCCAAACAGCCAATTGCGCGCCGCGCTGATGCCGCGTTCGATCAGGTTCGGGCCGCGGGGTTCGGCGGTTTTTTGCGGTGGTGCAACGGGAGCCGGTTCGGCGCGCCATACATCGGCCGGCAGCGGCTGACTGGTTTCGCGGGCGACGGCGGAGATCGGTTCGAGTTCGGGCGGCAGTTCCCAGATCAGCTCAGGGCTCGGGGCGGCCTGCTCCGCCACATCGACGGGTGCGACGACAGACTCGACTTCAGCTGGCGGTGCCGGCGCATGAGAAGGCGAACCCTCCAGCACAAACAGCCGCTGAGCCACGCCTTGCAAGGCCTCGCGCACCTGCTCGAGCTGGCGCTGTTGCTCCGCCGCCTGCGAGCCGAGGCGCGCAATGCGAAGCATCTGGCCGATGACCAGCCCCAGCAGCGCACCCAACAGCGCGCCACTGACAGACTCGTCAAGCAGCCCACCGAGCACCAGCCCGATCAACATGAACATCCATTGCATGGTCGATATCCCTAAGCAGCCCCGAGACGGGGCGAGTCCGGCGATGGCTTCAGTCTAGGCACAAACCTTGTGGGAGCGAGCCTGCTCGCGAAGGCGGATTGTCAGCCAACATTTCTGTTTAAGTCGACGATCGCTTCGCGAGCAGGCTCGCTCCCACAGGGGATGGCGGTGATTGATGCCTTTTAACCGGCGCTCAGTATATCGATCCGGCCCAACAAACGTTGGGCCCTGCGCAGATTTGTTGCGGAAAGTTACTCCAGCGCTTTCCAGATATCCGTGGCGTATTCACGAATCGTCCGGTCCGAGGAGAACCAGCCCATCCGCGAGGTGTTGAGCACCGCCGACCGCCACCAGTTCTGCGAGTCATGCCAGTGCTCTTCCACGCGTTTTTGCGCTTCCCAGTAGGAATCGAAGTCGGCGCAGACCAGGAAGCGGTCGTAGTCGATCAGTGAGTCGATCAGGCCGGTGTAGCGCGAGGTGTCGTCCGGCGAGAACACACCGCTGCGAATCGCTTGCAGCACATCGTTCAAACGATGGGATGCAGCGATGTCGGGCACGGCGCTGAACTCGTGGTTCTGCTTGCGCGCTTCAACCTGTTGCGCGCTGAGGCCGAAGATGAACATGTGCTCGGCGCCGATACGCTCGCACATCTCCACGTTGGCGCCGTCGAGGGTGCCGATGGTCAGCGCGCCGTTGAGGCCGAACTTCATGTTGCTGGTGCCCGACGCCTCGAATCCGGCGGTGGAAATCTGCTCGGACAGGTCCGCCGCCGGAATGATGCTCTCGGCGAGGCTGACGTTGTAGTTGGGCAGGAACACCACTTTCAGCAGGCCACGCACGGTCGGGTCGTTATTCACCACCCGGGCGATGTCGTTGGTCAGTTTGATGATCAGTTTGGCCTGGTGATAGCTCGCCGCCGCTTTACCGGCGAAGATCTTCACGCGCGGCACCCAGTCGACTTCCGGCTCGGCACGGATCGCCTGATACAGCGCCACGGTGTGCAGCAGGTTGAGCAACTGACGCTTGTACTCGTGGATGCGCTTGACCTGCACGTCGAACATCGCCGCCGGGTTGACCGCAATCCCCAGGCGTTCGTGAATCAGGTAGGCCAACGCCTTCTTGCTGTGCAAACGCTGCTCGGCGAAGGCTTTGCGGAACGCGGTTTTCTCGGCGAACGGCTCGAGTTCGAGCAGGCGCTCTTCAGGATGATCGAGCACGTCCGGGCCGAGGGCATCGACCAGCATCGAGGTCAGTTCCGGGTTGGCCTGATACAGCCAGCGGCGGAAGGTGATGCCGTTGGTTTTGTTGTTGATCCGCTCCGGATAGAGCTTGTGCAGTTCGGCGAATACGGTTTTGCGCATCAGTTGCGTGTGCAGACCGGACACGCCGTTGACGCTGTGCGAACCGAGGAACGCGAGGTTGCCCATGCGCACCCGACGGCCGTTGTCTTCTTCGATCAGCGACACCGCGCGCAGCACGTCGAAGTCATGAATGCCCTTGGCCCGCAGCGAATCGATGTGCTGCGCGTTGATCAGATAAATGATCTGCATGTGCCGCGGCAGCATGCGTTCCATCAGGCCCACCGGCCAGGTTTCCAGCGCTTCCGGCAGCAGCGTGTGGTTGGTGTACGACAGCGTGTCGACGGTGACTTGCCATGCTGCGTCCCACGCCACGTCGTAGACGTCGACCAGTTGGCGCATCAGTTCGGCCACGGCGATCGAGGGGTGAGTGTCGTTGAGCTGGATCGCCGCGTGGTCACCGAGGGTCAGCACCGAGGTGTGCATGTTGCGATGACGGCGCAGCAGATCCTGCAGCGAGGCGGCGACGAAGAAGTATTCCTGACGCAGGCGCAGTTCTTGCCCGGCTTCGGTGCTGTCGGCCGGGTAGAGGACGCGGGAGATACTTTCGGCGCGGGCCACTTCCGCCACGGCGCCCAGGTGGTCACCGGCGTTGAAGCGCTCCAGGTGCAAGTCTTCCATGGCGCGGGCACGCCACAGGCGCAGAGTATTGACGCTCGCCCCGCGCCAGCCGACCACCGGCGTGTCGTAGGCAATCGCGCGCACGGTTTCCGCCGGCGACCAGACCTGACGAGTCTTGCCCGAGGCATCGGTGACGGTTTCGACGCTGCCGCCGAAGCCGATCGGGTACACCACTTCCGGACGCTCGAACTCCCAAGGGTTGCCGAAATCCAGCCAGTGTTCGGTCTGCTCCTGTTGCCAGCCATCGACAATCGCCTGACGGAACAAGCCATGCTCATAACGAATGCCATAGCCATGGCCGGCGATGCCGAGGGTCGACATGCTTTCCATGAAGCACGCTGCCAGACGCCCGAGGCCGCCGTTGCCGAGCGCCGCGTCCGGTTCCAGCAGACGAATGCGTTCCAGATCGACGCCCAGCTCGGTCAGAGCTTCACGGGCGACGTCGAGCAGGCCGAGGTTGCTCAGGCTGTCGTAGAGCAGGCGGCCGATGAGAAATTCCAGCGAGAGGTAATAAACGCGCTTCTGGCCTTTGCGGTAGATCTGCCGGGTGTGGTCCATCCAGTGTTCGACCATGTGATCACGCGCAGCCAGGGCGATGGCTTCGAACCAGTCATGGTCGAAGGCGTGATCAGGGTCTTTGCCCACGGCATAGGTGAGCTTGGTCAGGACGGCGTCGCGGAATGCGGCCACCTCTGCTTCGCGAACTAGTGGTTCTTGAGTCATCAACAGGACCTCGAGCGAGCGGGAATTTTCTGAGCCTAGACGGTCTGACCGGCGGTAACGGCTCTGGTTCGGCGTTATTTGCGCGGACTGTGCGCCAGTCCGACATAACCTTGGCGGATGAGCCAGTGAATGCAGGGGCCGTGCCGTCCTGTCGGGCAAAATGCAGTCGCGATGAAAATATCCGGCGAAAGGTTGTTCAAAATTCCACCGCTCCCGGTATGATCGCGCGCCCTGATGCATACACGCCTGGTAACTCCCGATGATGAAGCCCAACCTGATCGCCGCCGCCGAGATTGATCGTCTCGATACGTGGGCCAAATATTCGGCACCGATGTGCGGCTCGTGCATGTCCAGCTGCTGCACGCTGCCGGTCGAAGTGAAGATCAAGGATCTGGTGCGCATCGGCGTGGTCGACGAGTTCGAATTGGGCGATCCGCCGAAGAACATCGCCAAGCGTCTGCAAAAGGAAGGTCTGGTCGAGCGCTTCAATCAGAAGTCGGGAATCTTCACCCTCCAGCGCATGAGCAACAACGACTGCTATTACCTGGATCGTAAAACCCGCCTGTGCACCATTTATGACAAGCGGCCGGACACCTGCCGCAACCACCCGAAGATCGGGCCGCGGCCGGGGTATTGCGCGTACAAGCCGAAGGAAGTCGAGCGAGTGCAGAATTTCCGGGCGATCGAGAAGTTTTAACAGCAAACCCTCACCCCAGCCCTCTCCCAGAGGGAGAGGGAGCCGACCGAGGTGTCTGGCGCCATACATCGACCTGAAACACCCAGTCGATTATGGATTCAGCAGAATTCTTTCAAGTCGACGTATCTTCAGAGCATCCCCCAATCGGTCCCCTCTCCCTCCGGGAGTGGGCTAGGGTGAGGGGCTTTTCAGGCTTCACACATTTCCTTCCCCCCAGACAAACAAAAACGCCCCCGGTCTCGCGACCGGGGGCGTTTTTTATTCCAGGGCTGGATTACGCCTTGGCTTTCTTCGCAGCGCGGGTACGCTCGCTTTCGTCGAGGATCTTCTTGCGAAGACGGATCGACTTAGGAGTGACTTCGCACAGCTCGTCTTCCTGGATGTATTCCAGAGCCTGTTCCAGGGTGAACTTCACCGGTGGCACCAGAGCGATGGTTTCGTCTTTACCCGAAGCACGCATGTTGTCGAGCTTCTTGCCCTTGGTAGGGTTGACGCCCAGGTCGTTGTCACGGCTGTTCTGACCAACGATCTGACCGTTGTAGATCTCCTGGCCGTGTTCTACGAACAGCTTGCCGCGAGCCTGCAGGGTTTCCAGCGAGTAGGTCAGTGCCTTGCCGGTTTCAACCGAAACCAGAACGCCGTTCTGACGGCCGGACATGTGGCCCGACTTGACGGTGTCGTAACGATCAAAGATCGAGGTCAGGATGCCAGCACCGTTGGTCAGGGTCAGGAACTGGTTACGGAAACCGATCAGACCGCGAGCAGGGATGTTGTATTCCAGACGTACACGGCCCTTGCCATCCGGCACCATGTTGCTCAGGTCGCCCTTACGCAGGCCCATCTCTTCCATGACCTTGCCCTGGGATTCTTCAGGGATGTCGATGGTCACGTTTTCAAACGGTTCCTGCTTCACGCCGTCAACTTCACGGATGATCACTTCAGGACGGCCCAGGGCCAGTTCGAAGCCTTCGCGACGCATGGTTTCGATCAGTACCGAGAGATGCAGCTCACCACGGCCGGAAACCTTGAACTTGTCAGCCGAGTCGCCTTCTTCAACGCGCAGTGCAACGTTGTACAGCAGCTCTTTGTCCAGACGGTCCTTGATGTTACGGGACGTCACGAACTTGCCTTCCTTACCGCAGAAAGGCGAATCGTTAACCTGGAAGGTCATGGAAACGGTTGGCTCGTCAACGGTCAGCGGCTTCATCGCCTCGACAGTATCCGGGTGGCACAGGGTGTCGGAGATGAACAGCGAATCCATACCGCTGATGCAGACGATGTCGCCGGCCGCAGCTTCTTCAACGTCAACGCGGTGCAGACCGTGGTGACCCATCAGTTTCAGGATACGGCCGTTGCGACGCTTGCCATCGGCACCGATCGCGACAACCGGAGTGTTCGGCTTGACGCGACCACGAGCGATACGGCCAACACCGATAACACCCAGGAAGCTGTTGTAGTCCAGAGCGGAGATCTGCATCTGGAACGGACCGTCACGGTCAACGGCCGGAGGCGGAACGTGGTCGACTACCGCCTGGTACAGCGCGGTCATGTCTTCGCCCATGGCGGTGTGGTCCAGACCGGCAATGCCGTTCAGGGCCGAAGCGTAAACAACCTGGAAGTCCAGTTGTTCTTCGGTCGCACCGAGGTTGTCGAACAGGTCGAAGATCTGGTCCAGAACCCAGTCCGGACGCGCGCCTGGACGGTCAACCTTGTTGATCACCACGATTGGACGCAGGCCGGCTTCGAAAGCCTTCTTGGTCACGAAGCGGGTTTGCGGCATAGGGCCGTCCTGAGCGTCAACCAGCAGCAGAACGGAGTCGACCATCGACATTACGCGTTCAACTTCGCCGCCGAAGTCGGCGTGGCCCGGGGTGTCCACGATGTTGATGTGGTAGCCGTTCCAGTTGATGGCGGTGTTCTTCGCCAGAATGGTAATACCGCGCTCTTTTTCCTGGTCGTTGGAGTCCATCACGCGCTCGTCGTTGAGCTCGTTGCGCTCCAGGGTGCCGGATTGACGCAGGAGTTTGTCTACCAGGGTGGTTTTACCGTGGTCAACGTGGGCAATGATGGCGATGTTGCGTAGATTTTCGATCACTTGTGTATCTCGATCAGAGGATTCGGTTTGCTGACAAGTCATGGCAGCGATTAGCAGTAGTGTCCGGCATGGCCGTTACAGCTTGACGGCGGTGTCGGGGGGCCGGTGACGCAGGCCACAGGCAAACAGCCCCGGGCACTTAGCTCGGTCGATAAACGCGCACATTGGCATGCCCCTCACTGAGCAAATGGTGAGCATGCAGGCGACTCATCACGCCTTTGTCGCAATACAGCAGGTACTGGCGAGTAGGGTCCAGTTCCTTGAAACGTGCGTTCACTGCATAGAACGGCATCGTCTGTACCTCTATGCCGGCGAGTTCCAGCGGGTCATCCTCGGCGGCATCCGGGTGGCGGATGTCAATCACGATCTGACCGGCCAGCGCTTCGCTGACTTCTTCAATCTGCAAATCCTGGCCCAATTCGTCGATCACCCGATCGATCGGCACCAGTTTGGCGTTGGCGAGCGCACGCTCGAGCACCGCCATGTCGAATTCTTTCTCTTCGTGTTCAACCCGGCCACGCTTGGCGGCGGTCTTGGGGTTGACCGAGATCACGCCGCAATATTCCGGCATGTGCCGGGCGAAATCGGCGGTGCCGATCTCGTTGGCGGTGTCGATGATGTCCTGCTTGTGCGCGACGATCAGCGGTCGCAGCACCAGCTTGTCGGTCACGCAGTCGATCACCGACAGGTTCGGCAGCGTCTGGCTCGACACCTGGGAGATCGCTTCACCGGTCACCAGTGCATCGATGTGCAGGCGTTCGGCGATCTCGGACGAGGCGCGCAACATCATACGCTTCAAAACCACGCCCATATGACTGTTATCGACTTTGCCGAGAATTTCGCCCAGCACTTCCTCGAACGGCACACTGACAAATAGCACGCGTTGCGAGCTGCCGTACTTCTTCCAGATGAAGTGCGCGACTTCCATCACGCCCAATTCGTGGGCACGCCCGCCGAGATTGAAGAAGCAGAAGTGCGCCATCAGGCCGCGACGCATGATCTGGTAAGCCGCCACGGTCGAATCGAAGCCGCCGGACATCAATACCAGCGTCTGCTCCAGCGCACCCAGCGGGTAGCCGCCGATGCCGTTGTGCTGGCTGTGAATCACGAACAACCGTTTGTCGCGAACTTCGATACGGACTTCGATTTCCGGCGCTTTCAGGTCGATTCCGGCCGCACCGCACTCGCGACGCAGCTTGCTGCCGACGTATTTTTCAACGTCCATCGAGCTGAAGGCATGCTTGCCTGCGCGCTTGCAGCGCACCGAGAAAATCTTCCCGGCCAGTGCATCGCCGTAGTGCTGTTTGCACTTTTCGGTGATGTCGTCGAAGTCGCCCAGCGGGTACTCGTCGATCTGTAGAAAATGCGCGATGCCCGGCATGCAGGTCAGGCGGTCGCCCATCTCTTTCAAGGCTTTGGCGTCGGTAACGCGGGTTTCCAGCTCGAGATTGTCCCACACGCCGTTCACCACCACGGCCGGGTCCAGGTCACGGAGCACGGTGCGGATGTTCTTGGCCAACTGGCGGATGAATTTCGTCCGGACAGGTCGGCTTTTGATGGTGATCTCGGGGAAGACTTTTACGATTAGTTTCATGAAAACAGCGCGCGAACGGCCAGCCGAAAAAGGGGGGCGCGGATTATAGCGGAAATTGCTCAAGGTTTAACCAGTTAATGTGCAGAAGGTTTTGCTTGCACCAAAACAGGTCATTTCTGAATTTAAACGCAACATTAAGGGGCGGGATTTGTCGATTCAGAACCTCGCACGCCTTAATAAGCGTGAATTTGGGGCAAAAAACCCATGCTGGGGCACTGGCATGCAATTTGCTCCCTTGTGAGGCAGGTTGCCTTGGCAGAGTATTCGCGCCGGCATCACCATTATTAAGGGCATCCACTACCCGCCCTAATTCACCCGGAGGACACTATGTCGAAGTCGGTTCAACTCATCAAAGATCATGACGTCAAGTGGATTGATCTGCGCTTCACGGACACCAAAGGCACTCAGCACCACGTGACCATGCCGGCTCGCGATGCGCTGGATGACGACTTCTTCGAAGTCGGCAAGATGTTCGACGGTTCCTCCATCTCCGGCTGGAAAGGCATCGAAGCCTCCGACATGATCCTGATGCCGGTCGACGAAACTGCCGTACTCGATCCGTTCACCGAAGACCCAACCCTGATTCTGGTGTGCGACATCATCGAGCCTTCGAGCATGCAGGGCTACGATCGCGACCCACGTGCGATCGCCAAGCGCGCCGAAGAGCACCTGAAAGCCACCGGTATCGGTGACACCGTATTCGCCGGTCCAGAGCCTGAGTTCTTCATCTTTGACTCGGTGAAATTCAAGTCGGACATCTCCGGCTCGATGTTCAAGATCTACTCCGAGCAAGGTTCGTGGATGTCCGACCAGGACATCGAAGGCGGCAACAAGGGTCACCGTCCAGGCGTGAAAGGCGGCTACTTCCCGGTTCCACCGTTCGACCACGACCACGAAATCCGTACCGCCATGTGCAACGCACTGGAAGAAATGGGTCAGTCGGTTGAAGTTCACCACCACGAAGTGGCAACTGCCGGCCAGAACGAAATCGGCGTCAAGTTCAACACCCTGGTGAAGAAGGCTGACGAAGTTCAGACCCTGAAATACGTTGTGCACAACGTTGCCGACGCTTACGGCCGCACCGCGACCTTCATGCCGAAGCCACTGTACGGCGACAACGGTTCGGGCATGCACGTGCACATGTCGATCTGGAAAGACGGCAAGAACACCTTCGCAGGTGAAGGCTATGCCGGCCTGTCCGATACCGCTCTGTACTTCATCGGCGGCATCATCAAGCACGGTAAGGCCCTGAACGGCTTCACCAACCCGGCGACCAACTCCTACAAGCGTCTGGTGCCAGGCTTCGAAGCGCCGGTAATGCTGGCCTACTCGGCTCGCAACCGTTCCGCTTCGATCCGTATTCCATACGTGTCGAGCCCGAAAGCCCGCCGTATCGAAGCACGCTTCCCGGATCCGGCTGCCAACCCGTACCTGGCTTTCGCAGCGCTGCTGATGGCTGGTCTGGACGGTATCCAGAACAAGATCCACCCAGGCGATGCCGCCGACAAGAACCTGTACGACCTGCCGCCTGAAGAGGCGAAAGAGATTCCACAGGTTTGCGGCAGCCTGAAAGAAGCCCTGGAAGAGCTGGACAAGGGCCGCGCGTTCCTGACCAAGGGCGGCGTGTTCTCCGACGACTTCATCGACGCTTACATCGCGCTGAAATCGGAAGAAGAAATCAAGGTTCGCACCTTCGTACACCCACTGGAATATGAGCTGTACTACAGCTGCTGATCCGGTAGCGCTGCGTAAAGTGGCGTGACAAACGAGGCCTCCTTCGGGAGGCCTTTTTTATTGCCCGGCGCAGTTCATTTACCCTGTGGGAGCGAGCCTGCTCGCGAAAGCGGTGAGGCATTGAAGATGATGGTGACTGATGCGACGCCTTCGCGAGCAGGCTCGCTCCCACAGGCGATCTGTGGTGTCTGAATGATCTTTGAATGTGTCGCCAGTTGGGCCAACCGCCCCACCTGTCCTATGCTGCTACCCATCGCTTCCAACCCCGGTCGATTTCATGGGTCGCACGCTCCTCTACATTCTGCTGCTGATCGCCCTGCCCGCCGCCGCGCAGATCTACAAGTACACCGACGCCAACGGCAACACGGCGTACAGCAATCAGCCGCCGGACGGCGTGCAGGCGCAACCGGTCGAGTTGCCGCCACTCAATCGGGTCGAGCCACAAGCGCCGAGCGCGCCGCAATCATCCAGCGCCGAAGCACCGCAACCACCGCGCAACGCCTATGAAATCCTCGAGCTTGCCGGTCTGCCCACTGACGAGGCCCTGCGCGCCAACAACGGCACCTTCACGGTCAACGTCCTGATCAAGCCGCGCCTGCAACCGCCCCATCAACTGAGACTGGTGCTGGACGATGAACCCTACGGCCAGCCGAGCAACGTGCCGGTTCTGCAACTGGTGAACATCGATCGCGGCGAACATCGCCTGGCCGTGCAAGTGATCGACGGACAGACCGTCATCCAGCAGAGCTCGTCCGCCGTGCTCACCGTGCAACGAGTGCATAAACCATGATCCGCGCAGCGCTGCTCGCCTTATTGGTCCTGATGATGGCGCCTGTCTCAGCCGAGGTATTCACCTACATCGACGCACAGGGCAACCGCGTCTACACCGACCAGCCACGCGCCAACGCCAAGCGAGTGCCGATCGCGACGAGCAATCGCATGGCTGTCCCTGCCAACACCGCAGCGCCGATCACCACAGCGAAAAAATCCGCCGAACCGCCGCCCTTTCACTACGACATGCTGCGCATTCTGATCCCGGAGCCCGACGCGACTCTGCGCAGCAGCGCCGGCGAGCTGATCGTCAGCGTCACCAGCGAGCCCGGCCTGCAAAGCGGCCATCGCTATCGCCTGCTGCTGGATGGCAAGACCACTGGCGAGCCCGGCTTCAGCCCGGTTTTTGCGCTGAGCAATATCGATCGCGGCAGCCACAGCCTGTCGATCGAGATTCTCGACGCTGCCGGGCGTACCGTGGAACGCACCGCCAATCAGCCGTTCCACATGCTGCGCATTTCCCTGGCGCAGAAACGTCAGGTCAAACCCTGTGTCGCCGACGATTACGGCGTGCGGCCGGAATGCCCGCTCAAGGACAAACCTGAAGAACCGAAGAATCCGTTTCTGCGCTTCTTTTAACCCCTGCCAAACGTGCGCACCCTATTGGTGCACTAAACTGCATCTCGCCCACAACCCAACCCATTTTGGTTCGAAACTTCCCGTTTGAGCTGGCTTCGTGCCATACAAACGCGCGTCAAACGCCTGTTTCAGGGGTTAAACGCTTCTTTTCGGAGCCTTGGTTTGGTTTTTGCATTTTCCCGACATCAGCGCTTTGTTCTCGCGCACGCCTTGCTCCAAAAGGGGTCCAGATGACCATAAGCGACGCTATTCACCGTTTGCTGCTCGACAACCTGACCACGGCGACCATCCTGCTCGACGCCGAATTGCGACTGGAGTACATGAACCCGGCGGCGGAGATGCTGTTGGCGGTCAGCGGTCAGCGCAGTCACGGCCAGTTCATCAGCGAGCTGTTTACCGAATCCCCCGAGGCGCTCAATTCCCTGCGTCAGGCGGTGGAGCAGGCGCACCCGTTCACCAAGCGTGAAGCGATGCTCACCGCCCTCACCGGCCAGACGCTGACCGTGGATTACGCGGTCACGCCGATTCTCAGTAACGGCGAGACTTTGCTTTTGCTCGAAGTGCATCCGCGTGATCGCCTGCTGCGCATCACCAAGGAAGAGGCGCAATTGTCCAAGCAGGAAACCAGCAAGATGCTGGTGCGCGGCCTCGCCCACGAGATCAAGAACCCCCTCGGCGGCATCCGTGGCGCGGCGCAATTGCTCGCCCGCGAACTGCCGGAAGAGAGCCTGCGCGATTACACCAATGTGATCATCGAAGAGGCCGACCGCCTGCGCAATCTGGTCGATCGCATGCTCGGCTCGAATAAGTTGCCGTCGCTGGCCATGTGCAACGTCCACGAAGTGCTCGAACGCGTCTGCCATCTGGTCGAAGCCGAAAGCCAGGGCTGCATCACCCTGGTGCGTGATTACGACCCGAGCATTCCCGACGTATTGATCGACCGCGAGCAGATGATTCAGGCGGTGTTGAACATCGTGCGCAACGCGATGCAGGCGATCAGCAGCCAGAACGAGCTGCGCCTGGGCCGCATCAGCCTGCGCACCCGCGCCATGCGCCAGTTCACCATCGGCCACATCCGCCATCGTCTGGTGACCAAGATCGAGATCATCGACAACGGTCCGGGCATCCCGGCGGAACTGCAGGAAACCATTTTCTTTCCCATGGTCAGCGGCCGCCCGGACGGTACCGGGCTGGGCCTGGCCATTACCCAGAACATCATCAGTCAGCACCAGGGCCTGATCGAGTGTGAGAGCCATCCAGGCCACACCACCTTCTCGATCTTCCTGCCACTGGAACAAGGAGCCACATCGACATGAGCCGTAGTGAAACCGTGTGGATCGTCGATGACGACCGTTCTATCCGTTGGGTCCTGGAAAAGGCCTTGCAGCAGGAAGGCATGACCACCCAGAGCTTCGACAGCGCCGATGGCGTGATGAGTCGTCTGGCCCGGCAGCAGCCGGACGTGATCATTTCCGATATCCGCATGCCGGGCGCCAGTGGCCTGGATCTGCTGGCGCGGATTCGCGAACAGCACCCACGGCTGCCGGTCATCATCATGACCGCTCACTCCGATCTGGACAGCGCTGTCGCCTCCTATCAGGGCGGCGCTTTCGAGTACCTGCCCAAGCCCTTCGACGTCGATGAAGCGGTATCGCTGGTCAAACGCGCCAATCAGCATGCGCAGGAACAGCAAGGCCTGGAAGTGGTGCCTGCGCTGACCCGCACCCCGGAAATCATCGGCGAAGCGCCGGCGATGCAGGAAGTGTTTCGCGCCATCGGGCGCCTGAGCCACTCCAACATCACCGTGCTGATCAACGGCGAATCCGGTACCGGTAAAGAACTGGTCGCCCACGCCCTGCACCGCCACAGCCCACGCGCGGCTTCGCCGTTCATTGCCCTGAACATGGCGGCGATTCCCAAGGATCTGATGGAATCCGAGCTGTTCGGCCACGAGAAAGGCGCGTTCACCGGCGCGGCGAATTTGCGTCGCGGTCGTTTTGAACAGGCGGACGGCGGCACGCTGTTCCTTGATGAAATCGGCGATATGCCGGCGGACACCCAGACCCGTTTGTTGCGCGTGCTGGCCGATGGCGAGTTCTATCGCGTCGGCGGCCATGTGCCGGTCAAGGTCGATGTGCGCATCATCGCCGCCACCCACCAGAATCTCGAAACGCTCGTCCACGCCGGCAAATTCCGTGAGGACTTGTTCCACCGCCTCAACGTGATCCGCATCCACATCCCGCGCCTGTCGGATCGTCGCGAAGATATCCCGACCCTGGCCCGGCACTTCCTCAGCCGCGCCGCGCAGGAACTGGCGGTCGAGCCGAAGCTGCTGAAAAGCGAAACCGAGGAATACCTGAAAAACCTGCCGTGGCCAGGCAACGTGCGTCAACTGGAGAACACCTGCCGCTGGATCACCGTCATGGCCTCCGGCCGTGAAGTGCACATCAGTGACCTGCCGCCGGAACTGCTCAACCTGCCGCAGGATTCGGCGCCAGTGACCAACTGGGAACAGGCCCTGCGCCAGTGGGCCGATCAGGCCTTGGCCCGTGGCCAGTCGAGCCTGCTCGACAGCGCGGTGCCGGCATTCGAGCGGATCATGATCGAGACGGCCCTGAAGCACACCGCAGGGCGTCGGCGAGATGCGGCAGTGTTGCTGGGTTGGGGGCGGAACACCTTGACGCGCAAGATCAAGGAATTGGGGATGAAGGTTGATGGTGGGGATGATGATGAGGGGGAAGAGGGTTAACGCTTAAGGATTTTCGTGTACTCAGGATCGATCCCCCTCACCCCAGCCCTCTCCCCCGAGGGGGAGAGGGGGAAGGGAGCCGATCTTGGGTGGTTTCGAGGCCTGAGTTCGACTCGGTATCTCAGGTCGGCGTAACTTGACCGGGCACCTCGGTCAGTCCCCTCTCCCTCTGGGAGAGGGTTAGGGTGAGGGCTACCGTGCACCGCATCAATGCACAATGACCCGCGATCGCGCACAGCCGTATCGCCACAATCACTCCTGAAAACACTGAAAAAACATTTATTCAAAAACGCGAAAGCCCCGAGTCCCGGGGCTTTCGCGTTTCCAAAGCGTTTTTTGTTTCAGCAGATTAAAAGCTGGCACGCACCCTGCAACACCTATCTCAGGTGATTCGTTTCACCACCCGTTTCGGGGACCTTGGTACAGGCAGGCCGGGGATTCCCCTCTTTACATTGGGCTCACAGCGCAAAGCGGCGAGCCCACCCTTTTGGGATCCTTGGTACAGGCAGGCCGGGGGTTCCCTCTTTACACCGGGCTGACGCCACAAGCGCAGCCCACGCTTTTGGGAACCCTGATACAGGCAGGTCAGGGATTCCCGCTTTTACATACAGCCATTGCATCCCTTCAACCCACCCTCCCAGGCTTAAGCAAATGATGCGAGGGCGGGTTCTGCCACGTTGGATCAAACTTGCGTATTTCCTCTTCGAGCCGGTCCAGCATTTTCCCGGGACTTGGCTCAGCGAAAGCAATATCCCGCAGAGTTTCCTGCTCACCAAGGCTTGCCCTTTGGAAATGTTCAAAAAACGCCCAGACCCGACGCTGCAGGAGTGACCGCTCGACCTGAAACTCAGGCGTGCGTACAAGATCCCTGATTTTTCTCATCATCGGAATGTTTGTCGGATTGATCAACGAGACCCAGAGAGATGCTTTGGCGGCGTGCTGCTCCTGCGGAACGTTATGCATCCAATGATCGATCACCAGGTCGTACAGGGTTCTTCCCAACCAGAAATCCGTACCTGTTTGCCGACGCGCAGCAATGAGCCGCCGGAAAGTGACCGGATCAGAAAGCAGAGTGCCGGTCAGCTCGAAACCTGCTCTGATTTCAACGCTGTCCGGTATCGAGGTGATTCCGGTGTAAGACAGATCCAAACTAACAACGGGATTCTCGGAAGTCACACCGTCAGGGAAATCTTTTATCTGAGTATGGCTGAGATCAACCTCCAGCAAGCTTCTCATGCCTCTGAGGGATGGCGCCTGGGCAAGTGGGGTCTGCGATAAATTCAGGGTTTCAAGCCGCGAAGGACCATTCTGCGAGCCAAGTCCACGCGGTGGAGCCCAAATGCAGGTATAGGAAAGATTCAGTTCTCGCAGTTCCGACATATGGGTCACGTCCGGCGCATCCGTGATCGCCGGATTATGGAACAGATCAAGTACCTGCAACCGCGCCGCGGCGGGCATATCACCCAGTCCGGGCGGTAACCCGAGCAAAGCACAACCACGCACGCGCAAGACTCGCAAATCGGCCATGCCACGCACTGAGAGATCTGGCCAGATACTGCAGTTGGTCAGGATCAGTTTCTGTAAACGCGTCGAGTGCGGAAAGAGTTCATGATCGATCGACGACGCCCAGACCTTGCTGTCCCGCATCTGCAGGACTCTCAACGCCGGCAGCCTGGCAATTTCGGCAAGCAGCTCATGGCTCTCGCCTGAGAATCTCCGAACTTCGAGAGAATCGATATGCGAGAACATAGCGAACATATTCACCAGGCTTCTCGAGGGGCTGCCTTCAAGGACAAGAGATTCAACGGATCTGAGTGGAATCGAAAATTCCGGTAACGACAGATTGCTTCGCCTTCCCAGGTCGAGCTCCAGCTCGAAACCGACCAGCCGCCCGTCACGGTAGACTTTTTCGCTACTGTCTCCCTGCCACTTGAACAGCCGGCGCATCTTCGCACCTATTTCCAGTCGCCGACTGCGCTCAGCATCGTCATTGCCCTTATAGCCCGTTTCCCAGGCCGCGATCTCACGGTTCAACTGAGGAAACTCGAGGTGAATCCGCTGCAGTTCCGATTCCGCCACACCCGCTTCACCAAAGCGTGCGATGAAATCATCGGCATGTTGATCGGTCGAGTCTGCAAAATAGCGTTTGACCTGTGCCCGGGTCGTCGCGACAAGGGCCGGTGGTTGCGGCGTTGACTGACCCGCACCGGTGAGCCAGGGGCGGTGAAAGTTGAACGGGTTGGCATCTGCGGGGGCGTTGCGGTCCATACCGCCGCGCAGACCTGTGAGGATGGAAACCCACGTATCCTGTTCGCTACGGGTAATTGCCACAGTCTCACCGCCAAGGCTGGCGCGATAAATGTTTGCGCTGTCGGTGGCGACGGGATCTGCGGGATTGACCAGACGCCAGACTCGATATTCCGGGCGGGACGCATCAAGATCCTGCAGAACCTGATACGTGTGTTCCTGGATGACCACGTAGAGCTTGCCGTTGTGACGTATCACGCCGTCAACGCCGGGTTCCACACTGCCAAGATCGAGGCCACTGCGAAAGTTCTGCAAACTAGCGTCGGTCAAAGGATCGGTACGTGTGCTGAAGTCGTTGTGCGGATGCCAGATGCCGCTCTCGATATCACGCAGCATCCATGGGCCGGAGGGCAGCAACTCGCTGGATAGCCGAGCGCGATACAATCCGGTTTCCGCATCCACGCCGACAAGCACCACGCCTGCGTCAGGCACATCAACATATTGGCGATCCTTGTAAACCCTCAAGCCTTCGCTGTCAGCGTCCGGCAGCACGGCAGCTGACTGGATCCGGTAATTTTCCAGCGACGTGTAAAAAGCGATTGGCTTCTGGACAGGAAGCGGATCCGGGCGAGCCTCGACTGTGAGCGTCGACGCAATCGTCTCCCGCACTGCAGCATCGCCAACAGAGGTGCTTCGCTGCCACGTGTCATCAACACGAACTCGTGAGACCTTAGCATCCCGGCCGGCCGTGCCGGCCTGTGAAAAATTCTTTTCCGAACTGTGAGTGGAGTGCGTGCGGACATCCGTATCCACGCGAACGCTGCCACCGCGAGACTGTTTTACTGGCATGTTTTCATCCTTGAAAGTTCTTCTCTGGCATAAATGCCAGAGACGATGTTGGGGTTGGCACCTTTGGTACAGGGAGGCTGAATATTGCCGCTTTTACACCGGCATTGCGGACGCCTGCGAGTCACTCCAGTCTGGAGCGCTTGGGCGGGGGGTGCGACGGCTGATTCTGCCGCCCGCCGTCATATTTGCGAATCTCTTCTTCCAGCCTGTCCAGCATCCTTCCAGGACTCGTTTCGGTGGCAAGAATTGCGTCAAGCCTGGATCGCTCGTTGACTTCGGCTTTGTCATACATATCCAGAAACCACCATACGCGCCGCTGCAGAAGCGGTCGCTCAACATGAAATTCGGGCGTACGACTCAGTCGACGAATGATCATGGTCAAGGCTTGTGGGGTTGTTCCGAAATGCCTGTCCCACAGCGTTTGTTTTTCGGCTATCTGTTGCTGCGGTACATTGCGCAGCCAGAGACCGGCAGACACATCGCTGCTTTCCTGCCCAAGCCAGATATCTGTGCCCGTCGCCATACGTGCACGTATCAACCGCCGAAGAGAGGCCGGGTCCGTTATGGGATTGCCGATGAGATTGAAGCCCGCTCTGAGCTCGATGGATTCAGGAATCGAAGTAATCCGACAGTTCGCCAGATTCAGTACTTTGCCGGGAAAAACGTCGGTGATGCCCTCCGGGAATCGATCCAGCCCTGTGCTGGAAAGATCCAGCTCCTGCAATGCGGTCATGTTTTTGAGTGGCGGGCTGGCTGAAAGCGGATTGCCACCAAGTTTCAATACTTCCAGCTTCGATGCAACTTCAATGGCATCAAGTCCGGTAGGAAGCAGTTCTATTCCGGTGTGGCTCAAATCCAGCACCCGCAATTCAGTCATCCCTCTGACGTCAGCTGCCACTTGCGAAAAGGTGACTTGCTCCTGACGTTGCATCTGCCCGTACAACGTACTCACCGGCGCCTCGAATGTATTGCAAAACCATAGCTCACGTAGCCTGGTAAGGCCTCGCAGCGAAAAGCCAGCCGTCAGTTCACAGTCCTGCAGGCGCAGCCTTTGCAAACGCGGGAATCTTTTCAATTGTTCGGCAAAGCCCAAATCCATGCTGAATTTCGAATGAACAAATCTTACCGAGATCCGTCCCGGTACCCGGCCATTCATGTTGATCACCTGACTAGTGATCGTCAGACTTTCAAGGTTGGGGAATTGTGCGCAAAACGCGTCCGGGTCCAGCCTCCCACGACCTCTTAAGGTCAGAGAAACGACTGAGCTGAATTTCAATGAAAGCGGCTCTTGAACTGGCCATGTCGTGAGATTGATATCCAGCTTGTAGCCCACAAACCGCCCATCACTGTAGACCCGTTGATCGGGCTGGCCCTGCCATTTGTATAACTGGCGTAGCGTCGTCCAAGTTACAGAGGCCTCATCTAATTCCGGGCCCGATACAATACGATCCGGACTGCGCGGCACGCGAATATACGTCGAGTTCAGTTGCGCAAGCCCAAGCTGGATCTGCTTGAGCTCAAGCTCTGCTGCATCCTTGTCATCAAACCGCGCGATGAAGGCATCCGCGTCCTCATCGGTCGTGTCCGGAAGATATTTGCGTATCTGCTCCCGACTCGTTGGCTCCGCGACTTCGCGCGCATACCAGAGTCCGCTCTCCGCATCGCGCAGCATCACCGGACCTGGCGACAATTCGCTGGGCCGGCGGGCACGATGCAGACCCGTCTGCGGATCGACGGCGACAAGAACGAGGTCACCACCGGCCACGTCAACGTAAGTGCGTTGATTGCGAACCCTTAGCCCTTCGCTGTTGAGCTCCGGAAGCATTGCGCGGACGTTGATCACGTAATGGTCCAGCGTGGGTTGAGGTGCTGGCAGACTGGCTTGAGCAGGGGTTGCATGAACCACGACCGCTGCAGTCGCACGAGTGGCGTCTGCGTCGGTAGCGCGCGACGCCAGATTATCGGCGGAGAAAGCCGGGCCAGAACCTCCCCGACCTGATGTGCCGGGGAGTGCGATATCAATGTCGTCCGGTCGGGTCGGACTGGTGGAAGCATCCACTTTCGCGCGGGTAGCGCCACCTTTGGCTGGTTTTCCTGGCATGTTTTCATCCTTGAAAAAATCGCCCCCGGCATTTACGCAAGGGACGAAGAAATTGGCATCTTGCCAACATAAATGGAGCGGTTGCGGTTTCGAATTGCCCGTCGAGCCGTTAAATATCAAGCCTCGGACGCTTGGGTAAATGATGCGAAGGCTGGTTTTGCCTCCCTGAGTCACGTTCGCGGATCTCTGCTTCCAGCTTGTCCAGCATTTTGCCGGGGCTGAATTCACCGAGCAAAATGTCATCGAGACGGACCTGCTCGCCGTACCCAAGTTCGCTGTAGATCTTGAGGAACGACCAGACCCGCCGCTGCAGAAGCGGATACTCGGCATGAAATTCCGGCGTACGAGTAAGCAGCAATATCCTGTTCTTCAAGAGACCGCCAGAGGGGCCGACGCGGTCCCATAGTTGCTGTTTTTCAGCGACGTCCTTATCCACATTTCTTAGCCAGACGAACGACGACTGATCGCTGCTCAGATCTCCCAGCCAGATATCAGTACCCGTTTCGATACGTGCACGTATGAGCCGTCGGAGTGAAGCCTGATCTGTTACAGGATTACCCATGAGATTGAAGCCCGCCCTGAGTTCAACAGATTCGGGAATCGAAGTAATACGGTTGTTCGCAAGGTTCAACACCTTCCCGGGTATCTGGGATGTGATGCCCTCGGGGAACTTGTCCAGGCCGGTATTGGAGAGATCCAGTTCCTGCAGCGCAGTCAGTCCTTTGACCGTAGGCACCTCAGAGAGAGGATTACCGCCAAGTTTCAGTACTTCCAACCCCGGCGCGACGTTATCGGCACCAAGCCCGACAGGAAGTCGAACCAGTCCCGTCTGCGTAAGATCGAGTATGCGCAGCTCGTTCATGCCCACCAACGAAAAGTTGGACGGTACGGACGTCCTTTGCAGGTGCAATTCGCGCAGGCGCGTAAGCTTTGTCAATTGTTCAGTGAAGCCGGGGTCCGCGTTGAAGCGTGGTTGCCAGGCTTCGCTTATGACCGTCAGACGTTCAAGACTGGGGAAATGTGCAAAGAAAGTCTCCGGTTTACGCAGGATGCCTGCTGTCAGGGAAAGGGAGACAACGGAGCTGAATTGCAGAGGTAACTGCAGGTCATCCCCCCATAGATCAAGACTGATAGACGTCTTGAAACCCACCGGTCGAGCATCGTGGAAGACCAACTCATCAGGCTCCCCTTGCCATTTGTACAGACGACGCAACTTGCGCCACATTTGAGTGTGAGGACTTTGTTCAAACGCAGCGTTGACCTGGCGATCCAGTTCTGGAATTCCGAGCTGCATGCGTTGGAGTTCCAACTCTGCCGCGCGCTTGTCGCCGAAGTTGGCGATAAAGTGATCTGCGTGCTGATCGGTCGCCTCCGGAAAATATTTTCGTACCAGCGCTCGCGAGGCCGACTCGTCTCGTATACGGGGGGGCTGGACGATACTGCCGGATTCGCGGAGCAGATCCGTGGCCGAGGGCATAGGCTCGCTTTGCGAATAGATTTCCGCTTCCAGTCGGTCGAGCATTTTCCCAGGGCTGAGTTCACTGGACATGATACTCCTCATGGTAAACACATCCCTGGCGCCAGCCTTGCTGTAGACGTCCAGAAACCGCCAAACTCGCTGCTGCAAGAATGGTCGGTCAAGATGAAAGTCGGGCAGACGAGTAAGCTTCAAGATTCCTTGACGGCATGTGGAATCGCCGGTCCTTTCCCAGAGTTTCAATTGTTCAGGTAGTTCTTCCAACGGTGAATGCCGTAACCAGGGATTTACCGATCGGTCAATACTCTCTCCACCCAGCCAAATGTCAGAGCCTGTTTTAATACGTGCATCCATCAGGCGCTGGAGTTGAGCCTGATCAGTTACAGGATTACCACTGAGATTGAGGCCTGCTCGAAGTTCAACAGATTCGGGGATGGCTGAAATACGGTTATTCGCCAGATTCAACACTTTCCCTGGCAACTGAGACGTGATGCCTTCAGGAAACCTGTCCAGACCCGTGCCGAAAAGATCGAGTTCCTGCAGTGCATTCATTCCCTTGAGCGAAGGCACAACGGATAACGGGTTATATCCAAGTCTCAGCACTTCCAGGCGTGACGGCCCGTTTTCAGCCCCCAGCCCGACAGGCAACTGGTGTATTCCAGTCATCGTCAGGTCCAGTACACGCAACTGCGTCATCCCCACAACGGTTGGTGCGGCCTTCAAGTAGGGATTTTGGTTCAAGTCCAGCAACTGCAACTGTGAGCGTTCTGGCAGTTGATTGACCAGAGCAATCAAGTCCGGCCCCTGCTGAATGTTACCCAGCGTAAGCAATTGCAGTCTGGTCATGCCGGCCAGCGAAAAATCATCGGGCAAGATGCAGTCTTGCAGGTGCAGCTCCCTGAAACGGCGCAACGTCGACTGCTCAACAGAACCATTCTCGATCCTGAGCTTCGAAAAAGTCCGATACTGAGACGGTGGATTGATGAGTACCCGGTCGACGTTGGGAAACTGCCTGAGGAAAACCTCCAGGTTGAGCTGACTCCCGTCCCTCAGGGTGAGAGAAGCAATGGAATTGAATGTTGTTGGAAAAGTTCGATGGGTCGGCCAAGCGTTGAGATCGATCTCGATCTTGAACCCCGCCAGCCGATCATCGTGGTAGACCCGCTCATCAGGATCGCCTTGCCACGTATAAAGTCTGCGCAGTCTGCTTGCCATTTCTCTGGCAACGAAACTCCCTGTGCCATCAAGAATTGCCATATCCCGTTCCATCTGAGCAAGCCCGGACTGGACCCGTTTGAGCTCCACGTCTGCCACATCCTTGTCACCGAATCGGGCAATAAGGTTTTCCACCTGTTGATCGGTCGCCTGCGGAAAATATCGTTCGATCTGCGCTCGCGTGGTTGGCTCAACGACTTCGCGCGCATACCAGAGTCCGCTGTCCGCATCGCGCAGCATCACCGGACCTGGCAACAGCTCGCTTGGCCGGCGGGCACGCTGCAGACCCGTCTGCGGATCCACGGCGACAAGAACGAGGTCACCATCGGCCACGTCAACGTAGGTGCGTTGATTGAGCACCCTTAGTCCTTCGCTGTTGAGTTCTGGAAGCATTGCGCGGGCATTGATCACGTAATGGTCCAGCGTGGGTTGAGACGCTGGCAGACTGGCTTGAGCAGGGAGCGCATTAACCACGACTGCCGCAGTCGCACGAGTGGCGTCTGCGTCGATAGCGCTGGACGGGCCGGCGCGCGACGCCAGATGATCGGCGGAGGAAGCCGCGCCGGCGCCTCCCCGACGCGATGTGCCGGCGAGCTCGATATCGATGTCGTCCGGTCGGGTCGGACTGGTGGAAGCGTCCACTTTCGCGCGGGCAGAGCCACCTTTGGCTGGTTTTAATGGCATGTTTTCATCCTTGAAAAAAATGCCCCCTGCATCATGCAAGGGGAAATGAGAGCGCGACAGAGATTGCCCGCCTCGGACTCAGACCGCAGCGCAATGAGCTGTGCCTTGGAGCAATCTGAATACAGGCGGGTCAGGAATTCCCGGTTTTATATCGCGCGCCGAGGCATGAACTTGCGTTCATTCAAATCTCGGTCGCTTGGGTAACTGATGCGGTGGCACGTGTTGGCGCCGTGCATCAAATTTTTCAATTTCGGCTTCCAGTCTTTCCAGCATGACGCCAATAATTGGTTCATTTTCCGTGAACCTTCCAGCAACAGCTCTGAGCTGTGCCTGTTCGACAGCGTCAGCCTTGTCAAATGCCTCGAGGAATGCCCAGACGCGGCGTTGCAATAGCGGACGCTCGATGTGAAATTCTGGCGTGCCACTCAAGTGCCGGATACGTAACATCAGGTCGCTTTCGGGAACGCTCGACCATCGGTTCCAGAGCGCCAGCTTGTCGGGCAATTGTGCTGGCGGCACATTCTTCAGCCAAAGATTTGCAGACAGGTCAGTACTTCCTCGCCCCAGCCAGACATCTGTGCCTGTTTGTCGCCGAGCAAAAATGAATCGCCGCAGGGCAGCCGGGTCGGAAATCGGATTGTATGAAAGGTCGAAGCCTTTCCTGAGCTCAAGCGATTCGGGGATCGTTTGAATATCGTTGCCTTTAAGTATCAATTTCGTCTTGGGGATATCGGCCGTAATGCCCTCGGGAAGTCTGTCTATACGGGTCCAGCTCAGATCCAGCTCCTGCAATGCAGTCATCCCTCTAAGCGAAGGCGCCACATAAAGATCATTGGCGCTGAGGTTCAATATTTCGAGCCGCGAAGGCCCACTCCCGGAATCAAGCCCTACCGGAAGCCTGCTTATCCCCGTATCCGCCAGATCCAATATTCGCAGCTCGGACATTGCACTTACGTCAGGTGCGACTTTCAGGCCCCGATTCCGACCCAAATCAAGCACTTGTAAACGTGACGGGCCGGGCATTTCACTCAGTCCAGCCGGCAAGGCATTTATACCGGTATATCGAAGATTCAATACGCGTAACTCGGTAAGACCGCGGACTGACGGAGCGTGCAGTACCCTGCCATTTTCGAGGTTCAACTCCTGCAGGCGGCTCATGCGTGTGAAGCGATCCACATCGGCCGGCTTGAATAGGACTCCGGTTCGGCTCATGTCGAGGACTTTCAGCTCTGTGAGTGTTTCGATCCCGGCAGGTAAGCCATCAAGTGACGCTTGCACTTTCAGCGTTTCAATGTGGGACAAGCTCTTGAACAGACCTTCGAGTTTACCTACGGCCCCCTCTGTGATTTCAAGGGCAACTATGGAATCGAGTCGTGTAGATAAAACCGGGAGAGCGAAGTTCCTCTTCCTTCCAAAAGCCAGTTTCAGGACAAACCCTGTCTGAAATCCCTCCTGATGGATTCTTTCCGATGCATCGCCTAGCCACTTGAACAATTGACGCATCTTGGCTCCCAGAGCAAAGCGCCGATCGCGCTCCTCGGTATCAGAGCCCTTGTAGGCCTTCTCCCATGCGCCGAGTTCGCGGTCCAGTTGAGGAAACCCAAACTTGATCCGCTCAAGTTCAATCTCTGCGCTGTCCCTGTCACCGAATCGGTTGTTAAAGTGCTGCGCGTGTTCATCGGCTGCCTCAGGAAACGATCTCTTGAATTGTTCTCGAATGGTCGCGCCAACATCCTCGTGCAAACGCCACAAGCCGCTAGCGCTATCGCGCTCCAGCACGGGGCCAGAGGGACGCAATTCACTCGAACGCCGGGCGCGATAAAGTCCCGTATCCGGATCCGCCCCGACAAGCACAGTCCCGCCGATGGACAGATCAACATAAGTGCGGCTCTTGAACACTCTGAGTCCGCTGCTGTTGGCGTCTGGAAGCGTTGAACCGGCACTGATCAGGTAGTTTTCCAACGACGACGGACCGGGAATAACAAGCACCTCAGCGCTAGCCGCGTGGACCATTACCACCGCAAGCGGCTTGGTTTCATTCCCGGCGGTGCCGTCGGACGCCCCGTCTCCCGGGCGCGAATGATCCACAGAAATATCCGATGCGGAACCTCGGCGGCCCGATGTCGTCGGCAGCGACGTATCAACTTCGGCCGATCGACTCGCGCCGGCGGAAGCATTCACATCAACGGGGGTACTGCCACCGCGCGGTGGTTTTACTGGCATATCTTCATCCTTGAAAAAAACGCCCCATGCATTCATGCAAGGGCACGCTTGGTATCGGCATCCTGCCGTTTGAAGGGGCGAACGATAGCGTGGACGAGCATCTGACGGAGATGGGAAAGGGCGACGGCCGCAGTGGGAAACGACCTAAAACAATGTAGGAACGAACATCAGCAAGGATGACTTCCCGCTAGGGCTCGCTCAAGCGGATCTCCACTCGCCAGCGATCATCGACCTCGCTACCGACCCAGTCGCCCTGCAATGGGCGCGCTGCCAGCACCGTCAGCAACAATCCGCCATCACTCTTGCGCGTGCGCCAGTTGACGTCCTTGCCGTTGAGCCTGAGCTGGCCTTTCTGCGCCCGACCTTCGGCCTGAAACAGCAGCGCGATGGTGCCATCGATGATCTCGCCGTGCAGTTTCGGTTCGTTGTTGAACCACACTACCAGGCCGCCTTCGGTGACCTCGACCCTCTCCAGCACGCTCGGGTCTGGCGTGGTCAGGCGGCCGATCATCAAGCCGATCATCATCCCGACGATCGCCAGCGAACCAATGACGCGCGGGAATAGTTTCGAACGCGGGTCCGCTTGCGGCGTAGAATGCGCGTCATCTTTACCTTCGGAGCCGTGCATGTTTCACGTCATCCTTTTTCAACCAGAAATTCCGCCGAATACCGGCAACGTTATCAGGCTGTGCGCCAACAGCGGCTGCCACCTGCATTTGATCGAACCACTGGGTTTCGAGATGGACGACAAGCGCCTGCGCCGTGCCGGTCTCGACTACCACGAATATGCCACGTTGCAGCGTCACGCGGACCTGGCCAGCTGTCTGGAAAGTCTGGGCAACCCGCGCGTGTTCGCCTTCACCACCAAGGGTTCGCGGCCGTTCTATGATGCCGCGTTCGTGCCCGGCGATGCGTTTCTGTTCGGCCCGGAAAGCCGGGGCCTGCCCGCGGACGTGCTCGACGCCCTGCCCGGCGAACAACGCCTGCGCCTGCCGATGCGCGAGGGCTGCCGCAGCCTGAACCTGTCCAACACTGTGGCGGTCGCCGTGTACGAAGCGTGGCGGCAGAACGACTTCAAATAATTTTCACCTGACCAAAACAATCGCGGGCAAGCCCGCTCCCACAGGAATGTGCAAAACCTGTGGGAGCGGGCTTGCCCGCGATGCGTATCCGCGCCGTTATTGAACGGTTGGTGCGTCCCCGCTTTCCTGCATGCGCTGCAGCTCTTGCGCGTACAGGGCGTCGAAGTTCACCGGGGCCAGCATCAGCGCCGGGAACGAGCCACGGGTAACCAGGCTGTCGAGGGTTTCGCGGGCGTAAGGGAACAGGATGTTCGGGCAGAACGCACCGAGGGTGTGGCTCATCGAAGCCGCATCGAGGTTCTTGATCAGGAATATACCGGCCTGCTGCACTTCAGCGATGAAGGCGACTTCTTCACCGTTCTTCACGGTCACCGACAGGGTCAACACCACTTCGTAGAAATCGCCTTCCAGCGCTTTCTGCCGAGTGTTCAGATCCAGACCGACCGCCGGATCCCACTGCTGGCGAAAGATCGCCGGGCTTTTCGGGGCTTCGAAGGACAGGTCGCGTACGTAGATGCGCTGCAAGGAGAATTGCGGTGCGGTTTCTTCTTCGCTGGCTGCAGTGTTCTGTTGGTCAGTCATCTCAGATCCTTATCGATCTTGGGTCTTTTAGGGAGTGCTGTACGTGGGTGCAGCCGTTCAGCCCTTGAGCAGCGCGTCGAGTTTGCCGGCGCGCTCCAGGGCATATAAATCATCGCAACCGCCGATGTGCTTAGAGCCGATCCAGATCTGCGGCACGGACGTGCGCCCGGCCTTTTTGGTCATTTCGGCACGCAGCTGCGGCTTGCCATCGACCTTGATCTCTTCGAAGGCCACGCCTTTGCTGGCGAGCAGATGCTTGGCGCGCGAGCAGTAGGGGCAGTAATCGCTGGAGTAGACGATGACTTCGCTCATGTCATTTCACCAATGGCAGGTTGTCGCCCTTCCAGCTGGAAATCCCGCCGGACAGCTTGGCGGCGGTGAAGCCGGACTTCATCAGTTCGCGGGCGTGGGTGCCGGCGGTCTGACCGAGGGCATCGACCAGAATGATGGTCTTGGCCTTGTGCTTTTCCAGCTCGCCGACGCGAGCGGCCAGCTTGTCTTGCGGGATGTTCACCGCGCCGACGATGTGGCCGGCGGCATAATCCTTGGCCGGACGGATGTCCACCACCACGCCTGCATCTTTATTGACCAGTGCGGTCAGCTCGCCGGTGCTCAGGCTCTTGCCGCCGCCCTGCATCGTGTGCGCCAGCAACAGAGCCAGCAGTACGACGAAGATACCGACAAGAATGTAGTGGTTAGTGGCAAATTCAATCAGGTGAGCAACCATCGAAGGAGGTTCCAGGGCGTTAAAATGTCGGCCAGTATACACAGCCACTATGGTCGGCCAAACCCCGTCCGGCGGTGACGCGGTCGGAACTTAGCTTTAAACTCCAACTCCGTTTTCCATCGCCCTCTTCTTTATCAGCCACGAGTGGATTCCATGACGACTACGCCCAAACCTTTGGTCCTGATGATTCTCGACGGCTTCGGTCACAGCGACAGCCCCGAATCCAATGCCGTGTTCGCGGCGAAGAAACCCGTGCTGGATCGTCTGTGGGCCACCGTGCCAAACGGCTTGATCTCGGGCAGCGGCATGGACGTCGGCCTGCCGGATGGCCAGATGGGCAACTCCGAAGTCGGCCACATGAACCTCGGCGCCGGGCGCGTGGTGTATCAGGACTTCACCCGTGTGACCAAAGCGATCCGCGACGGCGAATTCTTCGAAAACCCGACCATCTGCGCCGCTGTCGATAAAGCCGTGGCCGCCGGCAAAGCCGTGCATTTCATGGGCCTGCTGTCCGATGGCGGCGTGCACAGCCACCAGGATCACCTGATCGCCATGGCCGAACTGGCCTTCAAGCGCGGCGCCGAAAAAATCTATCTGCACGCCTTCCTCGATGGCCGTGACACACCGCCGAAGAGCGCTGCCTCGTCGATCGAACTGCTCGACGCGACGTTCCAGGCATTGGGCAAAGGCCGGATCGCCAGCATCATCGGCCGCTACTTCGCCATGGACCGTGACAACCGTTGGGATCGCGTCGCCCAGGCCTACAACCTGATCGTCGACGGCAACGGCGAGTTCAACGCCGCCACCGCTCAGGAAGGCCTCGAAGCCGCCTATGCCCGTGGCGAAAGCGACGAGTTCGTCAAAGCCACTTCCATCGGCGAGCCGGTGAAAGTTGAAGACGGCGACGCCGTGGTGTTCATGAACTTCCGCGCCGACCGCGCCCGCGAGCTGACCCGGGTGTTCGTCGAAGACGATTTCAAGGAATTCGCGCGCGCCCGCCAGCCGAAACTGGCCGGTTTCGTCATGCTGACCCAGTACGCCGCTAGCATTCCGGCACCGTCGGCCTTCGCCGCCGGCAGCCTGGAAAACGTTCTCGGCGATTATCTGGCGAAAAACGGCAAGACCCAGCTGCGCATCGCTGAAACCGAAAAATACGCCCACGTGACCTTCTTCTTCTCCGGCGGTCGCGAAGAACCGTTCCCGGGCGAAGAGCGCATCCTGATCCCGTCGCCGAAAGTCGCTACCTATGACTTGCAGCCGGAAATGAGCGCCCCGGAAGTTACTGACCGCATCGTCGACGCCATTGAAAACCAGCGTTACGACGTGATCGTGGTCAACTACGCCAACGGCGACATGGTCGGCCACAGCGGCGTGTTCGACGCGGCGGTGAAAGCGGTCGAGTGCCTGGACACTTGCGTCGGTCGCATCGTCGAGGCGCTGGAAAAGGTCGGCGGCGAAGCACTGATCACCGCTGACCACGGCAACGTCGAGCAAATGGCCGATGAATCCACTGGTCAGGCGCACACCGCGCATACCACCGAGCCGGTGCCGTTCATCTACGTCGGCAAACGCGACCTGAAAGTGCGCGAAGGCGGCGTGCTGGCGGACGTGGCACCGACCATGCTGATGCTGCTGGGCCTGGAAAAACCGGCGGAGATGACAGGTACCTCGATCCTCGTATAAACACCGCCAATCCCTGTGGGAGCGAGCCTGCTCGCGAATACGGTGGATCAGTCGACAGCGATGTCGCCTGACGCACCGCTTTCGCGAGCAGGCTCGCTCCCACATTGGTTTTGCGGTGTTTTTCTGTCCAGTTATCACACAGCCCCAATTGGGCGTTTTTTTTGCAGCCTCGGGCGGGCATACTAGGCCGTCCCTTACCCTGGTGCCGCCCGCCCCTATGCTTCGCGTCCTGATCGCCCTTGCTCTGACCTGTCTGCTCCAGCCGGCCTTCGCCGACGAGCGCGCGCAAACCCAACAGCAGTTGGAGGCCACGCGTCAGGATATCGCCGAGCTGAAAAAGCTCCTGGGCAAGTTGCAGGAAGAAAAGTCCGGCGTGCAGAAAGAGCTCAAGGGCACTGAAACCGAGATGGGCAAGCTGCAGAAGCAGGTCGACGCGCTGCAGAAAGAACTGCAGAAAAGCGAATCCGAGCTACAGCGGCTCGATGCAGAGAAAAAAAAACTCCAGAGCGCGCGCACTGAACAGCAGCGACTGATCGCCATTCAGGCCCGTGCGGCTTACCAGAACGGCCGCCAGGAATACCTCAAGCTGCTGCTCAATCAGCAGAACCCCGAGAAGTTCGCCCGCACCCTCACCTATTACGACTTCCTGAGCCAGGCACGCCTGGAGCAGTTGAAGAACTTCAACGAAACCCTGCGCCAGCTGGCCAATGTCGAAAAAGACATCGGCCTGCAGCAAGCGCAGTTGCTGGTGCAGAAAAGCGACCTCGACACTCAGCGCGAAGCACTCGAGAAAGTCCGCAAGGAGCGCCAGCAGGTTCTCGCCAGACTCAATGACGACGTGAAGGCCCGCGACCAGAAACTCGCCGCCCGCGAGCAGGATCAGGCAGACCTGTCTAAAGTCCTTAAAACCATTGAAGAAACCCTGGCCCGCCAGGCTCGTGAGGCAGAAGAAGCGCGACAGAAAGCGCTGATCGCCCAGCAGGAAGCGGAAAAAAAGCGTTTGCGTGAGGCGCAGGCTGAAAACAGCGACGCCCCACGAAAACCCGTCAGATCAAGCCCCGGCGCGCTGGTATCGAGCAGCGGCGAAACCTTTGGCGGGCCATTTGCTGCAACCCGGGGAAAACTTCCGTGGCCGGTTGATGGTCGATTACTCGCACGCTTCGGTGAAAGCCGTGGCGACGATGCCCGCACCAAATGGGATGGCGTGATGATCAGCGCTTCCGCCGGCAGCCAGGTGCACGCCGTACACGGCGGGCGCGTGGTGTTCGCCGACTGGCTACGGGGTGCCGGTTTGCTGGTGATCCTCGATCACGGCAATGGTTTTCTGAGTCTCTACGGCCACAACCAGACGCTGCTCAAGTCGGCGGGTGATGTGGTCAAGGCTGGCGAGTCGATTTCCACTGTCGGTAACAGTGGCGGTCAGGACACGCCAGCGCTGTATTTCGCAATTCGTCAGCAGGGTCACCCGAGTGATCCGGCGCAATGGTGTCGTGCGCAAGGATAAGCACGGCATCTAATTCAGGAGTTCGTTCGACATGCTGCATTTGTCCCGCCTTACCTCGCTGGCCCTGACGATCGCTCTGGTGATCGGCGCGCCTCTGGCGTTCGCCGCACAACCGGCCCCGACCGTCGCTCCGGCAGGCACTGCCGCGACCGCCAAGGCGCCGTTGCCGCTGGAAGAGCTGCGCACCTTCGCCGAGGTCATGGACCGGATCAAAGCCGCGTACGTCGAGCCCGTGGACGACAAGACCCTGCTGGAAAACGCGATCAAGGGCATGCTCAGCAATCTCGATCCGCATTCGGCCTACCTTGGCCCGGAAGACTTCACCGAGCTGCAGGAAAGCACCAGTGGTGAGTTCGGCGGTCTGGGCATCGAAGTCGGCGCCGAAGACGGCTTCATCAAGGTCGTCTCGCCGATCGATGACACCCCGGCATCTAAGGCTGGCATTCAGGCTGGTGACTTCATCGTCAAGATCAACGGCCAGCCAACGCGTGGCCAGACCATGACTGAAGCCGTCGACAAGATGCGCGGCAAGATCGGCCAGAAAATCACCCTGACCCTGGTTCGCGACGGCGGCACGCCATTCGACGTGACCTTGGCGCGGGCGGTGATTCAGGTCAAGAGCGTCAAGGCGCAGCTGCTGGAATCGGGCTACGGCTACATCCGCATTACCCAGTTCCAGGTCAAGACCGGCGAAGAAGTCTCCAAGGCGCTGGCCAAATTGCGCAAGGACAACGGCAAGAAGCTCAACGGCATCATTCTCGACCTGCGCAACAACCCGGGTGGCGTGCTGCAATCGGCGGTGGAAGTGGTCGACCACTTCATCACCAAAGGCCTGATCGTCTACACCAAGGGCCGCATCGCCAACTCCGAATTGCGCTTCTCCGCCACCGGCAAGGACGAGAGCGAAGCGGTGCCGATGGTCGTGCTGATCAACGGCGGCAGTGCCTCGGCTTCGGAAATCGTCGCCGGCGCCCTGCAGGACCAGAAACGTGCCGTGGTCATGGGCACCACCAGTTTCGGCAAGGGCTCGGTGCAGACCGTGCTGCCGCTGAACAACGACCGCGCACTGAAGATCACCACCGCGCTGTATTTCACGCCGAACGGCCGCTCGATCCAGGCCCAGGGCATCGTGCCGGACATCGAAGTGCGCCGCGCCAAGATCACCAACGAAGCCGACAGCGAATACTTCAAGGAAGCCGATCTGCAAGGTCACCTGGGCAACGGCAACGGCGGCGCCGACAAACCGAGTGGTTCGGCTGGCAAGGCCAAAGCCATGCCGCAGGATGACGATTACCAGTTGGCCCAGGCCCTGAGCCTGCTCAAAGGCCTGAGCATCACCTCCGGCCGCTGAGGATGTTGCTGCGTTTCGTCTGCGCTCTGTTGTGCTGTCTGGCGGGTTTTGCCCAAGCGGAGCCCGCCGGCTCCACGCCGCACAAAGCCTACCTGACACTGATCATCGATGACCTGGGGCAGAATCTGCCCCGGGATCGCCGCGTGCTCGCCCTGCCCGGCCCGGTCACGGCAGCGATCATGCCCGATACGCCCCACGCCACCGAGTTTGCCCGCGAGGCCCATCGCGCCGGCAAGATCGTCATCCTGCACATGCCGATGGACCCGGCCACCGGACCGTACGCCTGGCACCCCGAACTGCCCATCGAAGAACTGCAGAAACGCCTGAATGCCGCGTTCGAGAAAGTCCCGTTCACTGCCGGCATCAACAATCACATGGGCAGCCGCATGACCGCGCAGCCGGCGGCGATGGCGTGGCTGATGGCTGAGTTGCAGCACCGGCACAAGTTCTTCGTCGACAGCCGCACCAGCGCCCAGACAGTCGCTGCGCAGCAAGCACAGAAAATCGATCTGGCCAGCGTTTCCCGCGATGTGTTTCTCGATGACGAACGCACCGAAGCGGCGATTTCCACTCAACTGCAGACCGCAATCGCTCTGGCGCACAAACAGGGTTCAGCGGTGATGATCGGCCATCCGTATCCGCAGACCCTGGCGGTGCTCGAGCGCGAACTGCCCAGACTGAAGGCGCAGGGTATCGACTGGATCGACATCAGGCAGATGATCAGCGTGCGCAGCAACCGCGCCATGGCCGGCCATGGCAAGGACGGCGTTTACCGGTAACGCCCTGTGACGTTGACACATACATATTTACCACCCGGTAACCGCCCCCGTTTCCGATAGTGCGACCTGCAACAGGTCGCGACGCCCATGCGTCGCTTTCACTATCAGGAATCGCAATGACTACTCATGAGACTACCGCTTTGCCAACCAGGCAAATGCAACCCATCCGAAACGACAACTTGCTGATCAGCTTTACGACGGAGTTTCTGCGCATCTGGGATACCGCTGGATCCCGGGCAAAACCGGCTGCCTTCTGGCGGCCCACGCCACCTGCCGATGTGCTGCCGGGTTACTTTCCGTTGGGCGACGTGGCGATTGATGACCATGACAACATTACTGACAGACATGCGGTGGCTGTGGTTTGCGAAGCGGCGACACCCAGTGCGGATCCCGCAAAAGGCAGCGCGTTGCGCCGTCCTGACGACTATGAACTGATCTGGCAAGACACAGGCTCAGGCTCGAAAAAGGACGGGGCGATCTGGCGACCCATTCCTCCGCAAGGGTATGTAGCGCTCGGTTCGGTCTGCTCCGACGGTCACGCAAAGCCTTCCTTGAACGCTGTCCGTTGCGTCCGTGCCGACCTCTTGATTGCTTCCGGCCTGGCTGAATCGGTGTGGACAGACAAGGGCAGTGGAGCCCGACAAAGCATCAGCACGTGGAGCGCCGTTCCGCCTTCGGCGCCTGCGGATGAAATCCATCTGGCGCCCGGCACCTTCGTCGGCTTGAAGAGTTATTCCAAACCCGCCAATTTCACCATTTATTCCCTGCGTATCCCGATTGAGATTGACGTCAATGCACGCCCCGCCGTGCCAGTCCTTGCGGATGTCACGCCACCCGACCTGCGGGTGCCCGAGCAACCTGCCTACAGCGCGCGACTGCCTTGGTTCATCGTAAAAGACCCACAGCTCACCCGACGCCAACAGCTCAGTCAGTCACCTGAGTATCTGCTACAGCGCACGGATCATTATCAGCTCGTTGGCCATTGCCACAACACGGAAGACAGCAACAAGACCGTCCGCTGGGTCGCCCCCCGCCTGCAACAAAACGATAGACTGCGCCTGTTTACCAGCGCCACTTTGATCGAGTTCGGCGCACAGTGGCAGAGCAATCTGTCCCAACCCTTTCTGTTTTCGGCGCGGTTGAACAATGATTTCACCCAGTGTGAAATGCACTCGAACGAATGGCTCAACCCGGCACCTATCGAGGTCGCGGCTATCGTGGCCGGCAACAGCTCGATGGCGGTGTATCTGACTCAGAGTGACTATAAGCTGCTGCGCGCGGACGGCACACAGATCGGCAGCGTCGTCAGCTACACCGATGGCAAGAACCTGCACTTCAGCGTGTACACACCACCGCAACCAAACGCGACAGTCCTGCCTGCCGAGGCCGCGCACATGCAAAGCGCAACAGTCGAGGACGAAACGGATAACGAAGCCGCAGCGTTGCCAACAAGCACAGAGTTGCCAGTGACTACAGATAGCGTCCCATGATCTCGTCGACAACTCCGTCCTTGCGCATCTGATCAAGCGCAGCCTGCAACCTGGCAACGACTGTATCTGACACATCCTTGTTCAGTGCCAGATACAGTTCGGCGCTGTTGAAGCGCAGCACGGTCTTCAGACCGGTCACGCCATCCTGCCGCGCCAGATAACGGCCGGCAGGATCCCCGGTAGCCCAGAGATCGATCTGGCCGTTGACGAGTTTCTTCGCATTGTCCTGATCGCGCAGCACCACCAGCGGTTTGAGGCCCTGTTTGGTCAGGGTCTCGGCAATCGCATCGCCCTTGTAGGCGCCGATCCTGTATTTGCGCGCATCATTGAGGGTTTCCAGGGTTATCTTGCTGTCAGCCTTGGCCAGCAGGATCCAGTCGTCGGGTCCGATCGGGCCGACCCATTTGAAGAGTTTTTCGCGATCGGGCAGGCGCGCCATGACGAAGGCCCCATAACCGGGATTTTCCAGGGCGAGCTTGTAGACACGCTCCCAGGGGAAACGCAGGGTCAGGCTGTAAGTGAGGCCGGCGCGCTGGAACATCTCGCGAACGATGTCCGTGGCAATACCGTTGATGTTGTCGCCCTGGGCGAAATTCTTGCCGTTCTTCGCCATGTTGTACGGCGGGAAGTTCTCGGTGAGCAGCACCAGATCGGTGTCGGGACTGGTTTCGGCCCGGGCATTGCTGATGAACAACAACGAGGCGCTGGCGAGAACAACAAGCAGGCGTTTGATCATGTCGGGCTACCGGAATCCATGGCGTGCCCAAGAGTGCCTTGGGCGCGCCATGCTGTCCACTGGCCTGTACGCTTTAGCGCATGACGATGCCGCGATGCGACATGTAGGCCTTGGCTTCCTGCACGGTGTATTCGCCGAAGTGGAAAATACTTGCCGCCAGCACCGCACTGGCATGGCCTTCGAGAATGCCGTCGGCCAGATGCTGCAAATTGCCGACGCCACCGGAAGCGATCACCGGAATGCCCAGCGCGTCGCTGATGGCGCGGGTCACGCCGAGGTCGAAGCCGTTTTTCATGCCGTCCTGATCCATGCTGGTCAGGAGGATTTCGCCAGCACCGAGGCCTTCCATTTTCTTCGCCCACTCGACTGCGTCGAGGCCGGTCGGCTTGCGCCCGCCATGGGTGAAGATTTCCCAGCGCGGGGTTTCGCCGGGGCCGGAGACTTTCTTGGCGTCGATGGCAACGACGATGCACTGCGAGCCGAAATGCTGCGCGGCTTCGCCAACGAATTCCGGGTTGAACACGGCAGCGGTGTTGATCGACACTTTGTCCGCGCCTGCATTGAGCAGGTTGCGGATGTCCTGCACGGTACGCACGCCACCGCCGACGGTCAGCGGAATGAACACCTGGCTGGCCATGCGCTCGACGGTATGCAGCGTGGTGTCACGGCCATCGACGCTGGCGGTGATGTCGAGAAAGGTAATCTCGTCGGCGCCCTGCTCGTCGTAGCGACGGGCGATTTCCACCGGGTCACCGGCGTCGCGGATGTTCTCGAACTTCACACCTTTGACGACCCGGCCGTTGTCCACGTCCAGGCAAGGGATGATGCGCTTGGCTAACGCCATAAGACTTAATCTCCGATTAAGAAGCTTCAAGCTTCAAGCTGCAAGAAAGGGCGGATTGCGGTCGCGCTTCTAACTTGCAGCTCGCAGCTTGCAACTTGAAGCTGCTTTTATCTGGCCGCGTAGCCATCACAAAAAGCTTGAGCCTCTGCAACATCCAAAGTGCCCTCATAGATCGCGCGGCCCGTGATCGCGCCGATGATGCCCGGTGCCTTGGCGTCGAGCAGCGACTTGATGTCACCCAGGTTATGGATGCCGCCGGAAGCGATCACCGGAATCCTGGTGGCAGCGGCCAGCGCAGCGGTGAACGGTACGTTGCAGCCCTGCATCATGCCGTCTTTGGCGATGTCGGTATAAACAATCGACGACACGCCGTCGGCTTCGAACTGCCTGGCCAGGTCAATGACCTGCACGGCGCTGATCTCAGCCCAGCCGTCGGTGGCGACGAAACCGTCTTTGGCATCCAGACCGACAATGATCTTGCCCGGAAACGCACGGCAGGCTTCAGCAACGAACGCCGGATCTTTCACGGCTTTGGTGCCGATGATCACGTAGCTGACGCCCGCCTTGACGTAATGCTCGATGGTTTCCAGCGAACGGATGCCACCACCGATCTGGATCGGCAGGGTCGGGTAGCGCTTGGCGATCGCGGTGACCACTTCGCCGTTGACCGGCTGGCCTTCGAACGCGCCGTTGAGGTCGACCAGATGCAGACGGCGGCAACCGCCCTCCACCCACTTGGCAGCCATGCTCACCGGGTCATCGGAGAACACCGTGGAATCTTCCATGCGGCCCTGGCGCAGACGTACGCAGGCACCGTCCTTAAGATCGATAGCGGGGATAATCAGCATGCTTTTTCCTTCGTCAAAAGAGCTGCAAGCTGCAAGCCACAAGCTGCAAGCATGCGTGTGTTCGTTTTACTCTTGCAGCTTGAAGCTTGTAGCTTTCAGCTGCTTTTTTCGAGCGCCCACAGGTCGCTTTCGATGCTTTCAAACCGTTCCTTGAGGTGGGTCTGCACATCGAAAATCGCCCTGTTGTAATAGTGCGGAGCAATCTCGCGGGTAAACAGCTCAAGAATTTCCGCCGCCTCGAACGAACCCAGGTCCAATTCGAAACGATCTTCCATGAACCGCTGAATCTTGCGACTGGCCTCGCTCTCCTGCTCGGGAGTGAGGGTCAGAATCGGCGGTTTGGATTTCTTGACAGCCATTTACCAGCGACCGTCCCACGCAGCGAAGTTCTGCAGCAGTTGCAGGCCGTGGGTATGGCTTTTCTCCGGGTGGAACTGCACGGCGAAACGCGAACCGTCGGCCAGCGCTGCGGCGAAATCGACACCGTAATGACCGCTGCCCACCACCTGACGCGCATTGGCGGCGGCGATGTAGTAGCTGTGCACGAAGTAGAAACGCGCCAGATCCGGGATGTCATGCCAGAGCGGGTGACTGATCTTCTGCTTCACCTCGTTCCAGCCCATGTGCGGGACTTTGAGGTGCTCGCCGTCTTCGTGCAGATCCTTGCCGAAGAATTTCACCGCGCCGGGGAACAGGCCGATGCAGTCGACGCCGGCGTTCTCTTCGCTGGTATCGAGCAGGGCTTGCATGCCGACACAGATGCCGAGGAACGGTCGATCCTGGCTGACCTCACGGACCAGCGAATCGAAGCCGAGGCGACGGATCTCCGCCATGCAATCGCGAATCGCGCCAACGCCCGGGAATACCACGCGGTCGGCTTCGCGAATCACCTTCGCATCGCTGGTGATCAGCACCTTGCCGGCGCCGACGTGCTCAAGCGCCTTGGCGACCGAGTGCAGATTGCCCATGCCGTAGTCGATAACTGCAACCGTCTGCATTACAGAACGCCTTTGGTCGACGGCATTTGCCCGGCCATGCGCTCGTCCAGCTCGACGGCCATGCGCAGCGCGCGGCCGAAAGCCTTGAACACGGTTTCGATCTGGTGGTGAGTGTTGGTGCCGCGCAGGTTGTCGATGTGCACGCTGACCAGCGCGTGGTTGACGAAGCCCTGGAAGAATTCCTGGAACAGGTCAACGTCGAAACCGCCGACGGTGGCCCGGGTGTACGGCACGTGCATCTGCAAGCCCGGACGACCGGAGAAATCGATCACCACGCGCGACAGCGCTTCATCGAGCGGCACGTAGGCATGGCCGTAGCGACGGATGCCTTTCTTGTCGCCGATGGCTTTGGCAAACGCCTGGCCGAGGGTGATACCGACGTCTTCCACCGTATGGTGGTCGTCGATATGCAGATCGCCCTTGCATTCGATATCCAGGTCGATCAACCCATGACGGGCGATCTGATCCAGCATGTGCTCAAGAAAAGGTACACCGATATCGAATCGGGCCTTTCCGGTGCCATCAAGGTTGATCGAGGCTTTGATCTGGGTTTCCAGAGTGTCGCGCTCGACAGACGCCTTACGTTCGGCCATCACCAGCTCCGCAAAATCATTGGGCGAAAAAGGCAGCCATTATAGGCACGCAGCAAGCAAACAGAAACACGCGAGGTGAGATGCCTGACGGATAGAACGCCCGGCTGTCGCGGGTAGACATGTCCATACAAGCCATAACAGGCATGCCAAAAACAAATGTGGGAGCGAGCCTGCTCGCGAATGCGGTAGGCCAGGCAACATTGATGTCGACTGGTGCTCCGTCTTCGCGAGCAGGCTCGCTCCCACAGGTTCGGTGTTTATTCAGCTAACACCTTAGTGAAACAGTACCGCCGTCTTCTGCAGGGTCACCCACACACCCCACGCCAACGGAATACCCACCACCAGCCAGGCAGCGATCGCCAGAGGCTTGGTGCCCGGCGCGGCTTTCCACTCCAGAACGGTGCTGGCATCGGCACCCTTGTCGTGGCCCAGCGCCTGTTCGGCGGCCAGTTCGGCGTCGGTCATGAAGTACTTGTCGGCCACCGGGCGCACCATCAGGTTGCACAGGAAGCCCAGCACCAGCAGGCCGGCGAGGATGTACAGGGTGATGTCGTAAGCGGCAGCGCGTTCCACGCCGATGCTCAGCTGATATTCACGCAGGTAGTTGACCAGCACCGGACCGAGTACGCCGGCAGCGGCCCAGGCAGTCAGCAGACGACCGTGGATCGCACCGACCATCTGTGTACCGAACAGGTCGGCCAGATACGCCGGAACGGTGGCAAAACCACCGCCGTACATCGACAGGATGATGCAGAACGCCGCCACGAACAGCGCAACGTTGCCCAGATGACCCATGTTCGGAATCAGCGCGTACAAGGCAAAACCCAGCGCGAAGAACACGAAGTAGGTGTTCTTGCGGCCCAGGTAATCCGAGAACGAGGCCCAGAAGAACCGGCCACCGATATTGAACAGGCTCAGCAGACCGGTGAAGCCCGCTGCGATCGCCGCGATCGAGGCCAGTTGGCCAGCGTCGAGTTGGCCGAACGGCACATCGACGCCCAGCAGTTTGCCGCCGAACACTTCCTGCAACAGTGGCGAAGCCATGCCGAGGATACCGATACCCGCCGACACGTTCAGGCACAGCACCAGCCAGACCATACGGAATTGCGGCGTTTTCCACGCTACGTTCACGTGGACGTGACGGTTAGTGATCATGGCGTTGGAAGCTTTCTTCGCTGGAGCGGTCCAGCCCTCAGGCTTCCAGCCGGTTGGCGGCACGCGGTAGGACAGCGCGCCACCGATCATGAACACGAAGTAGATGGCTGCCATGGCCACGAAGCTCTGCCATACGCCAACGCCTTCTGGCGATGCGAAGTGGCTCATCAGCGCAGTCGCCAACGGCGCACCGACCATCGCGCCGCCACCGAAGCCCATGATCGCCATGCCGGTCGCCATGCCGCGCTTGTCCGGGAACCACTTGATCAGGGTCGACACCGGCGAGATATAGCCCAGGCCCAGACCGATACCGCCGATCACGCCGGAGCCGATCCACATCAGCCAGATCTGGTGGGTATAGATACCCAGCGCGGAAATCAGCAGACCGCCGCACCAGCACAAGGCCGAGACCACGCCCGCTTTACGAGGACCGGCGTGTTCCAGCCAGCCACCCCAGATCGCTGCCGAGCAGCCGAGGAAGATGAAGAACAGCGTGTAGATCCAGCCGAGCATGGAGATCGGCCAGTCGCAGTTCGACGAAAATACCTGTGCGATGAAGCTCATGTCCGGCGCGCAAGCCACCGGCGCGCTAACGCCGAGTGCCTTGGACAGCGGCAACCAGAACACCGAGAAGCCGTAGGCCATGCCGATGCACAGGTGAATGGCCAAAGCGGCCGGTGGAACCAGCCAGCGGTTGAAACCGGGCTTGGCGATGATGCGTTCCTTGGACAGGAACGCAGGCTGGTCGGCCTTGAGGCCGTCCGCCGTGATGCTCGTGCTCATTGTGTATCCCCCAATTGTTAGTATGGTTCGCCAGCCACTGCTCACCCTCGGCCTTATGCACGCAGGCATGACCGTTTTTTCAGGTGAAGCTCCTTGAAGGCGCGACGTTAAGTCGCAGACGGGCGGACGAACTGGCGAAGGTTACCATTCTCAGGTGACAGAAAAACCAAACTGATATCACCTTTTTTCAAGTCATCTGTTCTCGTACGACTCGGGAAGCTGCCAACCCCGCGTCTGCAAAGGCACCACGCCGTTTGCTACTTGTCCCATTTATGCGTGTGAAAAGTTACCCGTCGACTGGGCGTGACTGAACGACTGGTGAACCAAGCGCAAAAAATGGCGTCGCAAGCGGGGGACGAATTGCACCCTCTGACGCCCGCCGGGCATCCTCAAGCGCAGGCCCGGTGGCGAAGTTGCAGGTGCCACCGCCGACCCTCGGCAGATGACGCCACACCGAACCGGGTGCCGGCAGCGCTATACTCCCCGGCCATATGACCAATTCGACTAACTACAAGGACTCGCCCATGAAAGCGTTCGGCAAAATCCTGGGTCTGGTACTTCTCGGGCTGTTGCTGATCATTGTGGCGGCAGGCTTTGCCCTGACCCACCTCTTCGATCCCAACGACTATAAAGACGAGATCCGCCAGATTGCCCGCGACAAGGCCCACATCGAGCTGACGCTCAATGGCGATATCGGCTGGAGCCTGTTCCCGTGGCTCGGCCTGGAATTGCACGAAGCCAGCGTCGCTACCCTGGCCAAACCTGCCGAACCGTTTGCCGACTTGCAGATGCTCGGCCTGTCCGTGCGCGTGCTGCCGTTGTTGCGCCGCGAGGTGCAGATGAGTGACGTGCGCGTCGAAGGCCTCAACCTGCGCCTGAACCGTGACAAGAACGGCCACGGCAATTGGGAAGACATTGGCAAGGTGCCTGTGGCGCCGGGCTCGACTCCACCGGCCACAGCGGGCGCGACCGCCAGCGAGCCGACTGTCGCCGTGGAAAAACCGGCGCAACCGATCCGCCTCGACATCGACAGCCTGACCGTCAACAACGCCCGCGTTGAATATACTGATGAGCTGACCGGCAAGCAGTTCAGCGCCGAAAGCATTCAGCTGAGCACCGGCCCGGTCCATGACTCGACCAATATCCCGGTGAAAGCCACCGCGTTCCTTGGCACCAACCAACCGGTGCTGCGCGTGCGCACCGAGCTCAACGGTGAGCTGCGCTTCGAGCGCGCCCTGCAACGCTACAAGTTCGAAGACCTGAAGCTGACCGGCGAGCTCGCTGGCGATCCGCTGCAAGGCAAGACCATGACCTTCTCTGCTCAGGGCCAGTTGCTGCTGGACAAGGCAGCGAACGTCGCCGAGTGGACCGGCATCAAGATTTCCGCCAACCAGTTGCGCGCCCTGGGCGAGCTGAAAGCCAACGACCTCGACAAGACGCCACAGATCAGCGGCGGCATTTCCATTGCCCAGTTCGATCTGGCGAAATTCGTCGACAGCATCGGCCAGACACTGCCGGCGATGGGCGAAGGCAGCCTGAGCAAGGTCGAACTGGTCAGCCGCGTTGCGGCCACTCCGACCAGCCTGTCGTTCGACAACATCAACCTGAAACTCGATGACAGCAGCTTCAGCGGTCGCATCGCCATCGAGGACTTCGCCAAACAATCGCTGCGCGCAATTCTCAAGGCCGACACTTTCAACGCCGATCGCTACCTGCCACCGAAATCTGCCCAAGCCAACAGCGCCACGCAAACACGTCAGGCCGAAGTCGCCAGCACCGAGGCCGGGGCTGTGGCCGGCACCACGCCGCTGCCGGACAAACCGAGCAAAACCGCCTGGAGCACCGAGCGTCTGCTGCCGGTCGAACGCCTGGCCAAACTCGACGTCGATGCCGACCTGACTTTCGGCCAACTGACCCTCGACAAACTGCCGATACAGAACGCCGCGCTCAAAGCCACTGGCCAGGGCGGCCTGCTGACGCTGACTAACCTGAGCGGCGATCTGTACAACGGCGGCTTCGTCGCCAACGGCACACTCGACGTGCGCCCAAGCGCGCCGGTGCTGAACCTGCAGACCCGCCTCAATCGCGTCCCGGTGGAAAAAATCATCGAAAGCCAGGGCAAGAACCCGCCGGTCAAAGGCCTGGTGACGCTGACCAGCAGCTTCACTGGCAGCGGCAACAGCCAACAGGCGCTGATCGATACGCTGAACGGCAACGCCAGTTTCGTCATCAACAACGGTGTGCTGCTCAACGCCAACCTTGAACAGCAATTGTGCAAAGGCATCGCCACGCTCAATCGCAAGTCCCTCAGCGGCGAGCCACGGGGCAAGGACACGCCGTTCGAGGAGCTCAAGGGCAACCTGACCGTGCGCAACGGCGTCGCCAGCAACCCAGACCTGAAAGTGCGCATCCCCGGCATGACCGTCAACGGTGACGGCGACATCGACCTGCGCGTGCTCGGCATGGATTACCGCGTCGGCATCATCGTCGAAGGCGATACCAGCGCCATGCCTGACCCGGCCTGTCAGGTCGGCGACAAATTCGTCGGCATCGAGTGGCCGCTGCGCTGCCGTGGACCGCTGGAGCTGGGCGCCAAGGCCTGCCGCATCGACAATGATCGTCTCGGTCAGGTCGCCAGCAAGATGGCCGGCAACAAGCTCAGCGAGAAGATCGACGAGAAACTGGGCGACAAAGTCAGCCCGGAACTGAAAAACGCATTGAAGGGGCTGTTCAAGCGATGACAGCGGAGCAGTTTTCCACGGCGGTGCTGGAGTGGTTCGACCGCCATGGCCGCCACGATTTGCCGTGGCAGCAGGACATCAACCCGTACCGGGTGTGGGTGTCCGAGATCATGTTGCAGCAGACTCAGGTCAGCACGGTGCTCAATTACTTCGAGCGCTTCATGGCGGCGCTGCCGACAGTCGAAGCGCTGGCCGCAGCGCCGGAAGACGAGGTGCTGCACCTGTGGACCGGGCTGGGTTACTACACTCGCGCACGCAATCTGCAGAAGACGGCGAAGATCGTCGTCAGCCAGTACGCTGGCGAATTCCCGCGTGACGTGGAAAAACTCACCGAGCTGCCAGGCATCGGCCTGTCCACCGCCGGGGCGATCGCCAGCATCAGCATGGGCCTGCGCGCGCCGATCCTCGACGGCAACGTCAAACGCGTGCTGGCGCGCTTCACTGCGCAAGAGGGCTACCCTGGCGAACCGAAGGTGGCCAAACAACTCTGGGCCAACGCCGAGCGCTTCACCCCGCACGATCGGGTCAACGCCTACACCCAGGCGATGATGGATCTTGGCGCGACACTCTGCACGCGCAGCAAGCCGAGCTGTCTGCTGTGCCCGCTCAAGCGTGGCTGTGAAGCGCACATGCTTGGCCTGGAAACCCGTTATCCGATTCCCAAGCCACGCAAAGCCATCCCGCAGAAACGCACGCTGATGCCGATGCTCGCCAACGGTGAAGGCGCGATTCTGCTTTACCGCCGCCCGTCGACGGGACTGTGGGGCGGTTTGTGGAGCCTGCCGGAACTGGATGACCTGGAGGATCTGCAACATCTGGCCGATCAGCACTCACTGACCATGGGCCAGCAGCAGGCGCTGCCGAGCCTGGTTCACACCTTCAGCCATTTCCAGTTGTCCATCGAACCCTGGCTGGTTCAGGTGCAGGAAGCCAGCCATCACGTGGCCGAGGCCGACTGGCTCTGGTATAACCTCGCCACCCCGCCGCGCCTGGGCCTTGCTGCCCCGGTCAAGACCTTGCTCGAACGCGCGGCCGCCGTCTTGAATGCAGGAGAATCGCCATGACCCGCACCGTAATGTGCCGCAAGTACAAAGAAGAACTGCCCGCGCTGGAACGCGCCCCTTTCCCGGGTGCCAAGGGCCAGGACATTTTCGACCACGTCTCGGCCAAGGCCTGGGCCGACTGGCAGAAACACCAGACCCTGCTGATCAACGAAAAGCGCCTGAACATGATGAACGCCGAAGATCGCAAATACCTGCAGGGCGAAATGGACAAGTACTTCTCCGGCGAGGAATACGCCAAGGCCGAAGGCTACGTGCCGCCAGCCGAATAACCCGCAGATTTCGTAAGCGACGGAATTAATTTAAGAAATTTTCAAAAAGTCGTTGACGTAAATCCGAAAAACCCTTTTAATGCGCCCCGTTGCCCAGATAGCTCAGTCGGTAGAGCAGGGGATTGAAAATCCCCGTGTCGGCGGTTCGATTCCGTCTCTGGGCACCAAATACCGAAAACCCTGAATCGCAAGATTCAGGGTTTTTTTATGCCTGCGATTTGATCCCCCTCCTCACTTCTCCCTTCGATACACCCAATTCCAGCTGTACTGGAAAAAACCCGAAATCTGTATCTCTCCGCGCAGATGGCGTTTCGCCAATACTTTGCGCAAGCCTTGGCGAGCCAATGACTGGCTCCACTTTGCGCCCCGCAACACTCTGGGTTTCTGTAGCCCTCAGAGCGCAAAACCTGATTTTTTGAATCGATCGGCGTCGCCCGCAAGGTCACTTCCTGTCCAGCAAAAAAATCTGAACCCAACCCACAGGCGAACTGCAGTTACTGCTTTTCAAACATTCCAGGATGAATGCTGGCGCCCCCGTGCGCCCGGCAAAACAGCGAAACGGACGACGTATGATCAAGCAACTCATCAATGAAGACAGTTATGTGCAGATCGGCGATCTTTGCAGCGCAACGATCCAGCTGAAAATCGAAGGACTGAATCCCGCCGGCTCCATCAAACTGAAGACCGCGCACGCGCTGATCACTGATCTTGAAATCCGCGGACTGATCAATCACAAGACCCGCCTTATCGAATCCTCGTCGGGGAATCTGGGCGTTGCGCTGGCCATGGTTTGCGCCGCCAAGGGTTACCAGTTCGTTTGCGTAATCGATCCAAATATTTCCGCGCCGAACCGCAAGCTGATTCACGCCCTTGGCGCGCAAATGCTCATGGTCGATCAGCGTGACGAGAACGGCGGTTACCTGAATTCGCGGATTCGCCTGATCGAACAACTGGTCGCTGACAACGCCGACTACATCTGGCTCAACCAGTACAAGAATCCGACCAACCCCCTCGCCCACTATCAAGCGACTGCCAGGTCCATCGCGCGCAAGTTTCCCCAGGTCGATTATCTGTTCGTCGGCGCTGGCACCACCGGCACGCTGATGGGCTGCAAGAACTACTTTGCCGAACATCATCCGCACACCAAAGTCATTGCCGTCGATACCGTCGGCTCGGTGACGTTCGGACTGCCGGGCGGCACGCGCCATATTCCGGGGCTCGGCACCAGCCGCCTGCCGGAGATATTCGAGTCGTCGGGCATTCACGACTTCCTGTCGATTCCCGAGGAACAGACGATCAAGGTCTGCCGTTGGCTGGCGCAACGCTACGGCCTGCTCTTCGGCGGCTCCACCGGCACTGTGCTCGCCGGCATCCGCCAGTGGGCGCCGCATATCCGGCCCGACGATGTCGTGGTGGCGATCTCCCCCGACATGGGTGAGCGCTACCTCGAAACCATCTATTCCGACGACTGGGTCACCCAGCGGATCGGCGCAACCGCACTGCAGCCCCTTTTCCCTGAAATCGCTCTGGCACTCTCGGCGTAATCCTCATGACCACACAGAATCCGATCCAGCCGTTCCACGTCATCCCCGGCGCTGTCGTCAAAGACATCCTCAACGGGCTGCGGCATGCAACCATCGACATGGTGGCGCAGACCTACCTGACCCACGAGCGTGGCGAAACTGTTAACCCCGACAGTTATTTTCTGCGTTTCCCTGCGCAACCGGCGAACCGGATCATTGCGCTGCCGGCGGCCATCGTCGACAGCGAGGGCGATCAATCCGTCTCCGGGATCAAGTGGATTGCCAGTTATCCCGACAACATCAAGTCAGGCATTCCGCGCGCATCTGCGGTGCTGATTCTCAACGATCCCGAGACCGGTTACCCCTACGCGCTGCTCGAAGGTGCACTGATCAGTGCTGTGCGCACGGCAGCGTCGGCAGTCTTGGGTGCCTGGTGGCTGAATGGCCAGGAACGCCACGCGGCGACACTTTCGATCATTGGTGGCGGGGTAATTTCTAGGAATATCCTCGAGACTTTCGTCGCCGACGACTGGTCCTTCGATAGCGTGGGCATTCATGATCTCAACGCCGAGTCGGCCCAAGCCCTCGCGGAATTTGGCGAACAACTGGGCCTGCCGGATGTGCGTCTGCTGTCGCTCGAAGACGCACTGACTGCCGACATCGTGGTGTTCGCCACCAGCGCGGGCGAGCCGTACGTAAAAGGCCAGGGCACGTTCCGCCCGGGGCAGATTGTTCTGAACATTTCGCTGCGGGATATCGGCGCCGAAATCATCGAGGAAAGTTACAACTATTTCGACGACATCACCCATTGCCTGAAAGCCAATACTTCGCCGCATCTGGCCGAGCAGCAATACGGCCATCGCGACTTTGTCACCGGCACAGTGGCGCAGCTGATTCGCGGCGACCTGCATGTCGCCCAAGACAAACCGCTGATCTATTCGCCATTCGGCATGGGCATTCTCGATCTCGCGATTGGCCGGATGATCCACGACATTGCGGTGGCGGCCGGTACGGCAATTGCCATACCGTCCTTTTTTGGCGAGGAGCGCAGATGGTGAAGGCGCCTGTGCAAATCGGCCTGATCGGCTGCGGTTCGCGCGGATTGTCGGTATTCGAGCGCCTGTTGAGCCGCGCCGAGGAACGCCCGCAACAACCGATGTTCATCGACATCTTCGAGCCCAATGTGCTCGGCAGCGGCGCGCACTGGCCCGATCAACCGGACTACCTGTTGCTCAACACTGTCGCCGGTCAGCTCGGGGTATTTCCCGACGCAGCAGCGTTCGGTGATCTGAGCGAGGCCCGGGAGCGGCCAGGGCCGGATTTCCTCGCGTGGTGCCGCGCGCAGCGCATCAAGGTTGACCCCGACAGTGGCCTGCTCGCCGCCGACGGTCGCGACGTCGAGGCGGAGGATTTTCTGCCACGGCACCTGCTCGGCGCCTATCTGGCTGACGCCTTCACGCAGATCCTCGCGACCGCACCCGCCTGGGTCACCGTCAATCTGCATCGGCATCAGGTCACGGCGGTCGAGCGCAACGAGAATCAGCAATACGTTCTGCAAACCGCCGACGGCGCTGCGGTGACGGTGGATCGTCTGGTGCTGACCGTCGGCCACACCGGACGCTTGCGCCTGGCGGGGCAGAACCGGGTCGACAACGTTTACCCGTTGCCGGGCAGCCTCACCACCGTCGAGCCCGGCGAAACGGTGTTGATCGAAGGGTTGGGCCTGGGCGCCATGGACACCCTGGCGGCGCTGACGGCTGGCAGAGGCGGGGTCTACAAACCCATGGCCGATGGCAGTCACACTTACCAGCCGTCGGGTCAGGAGCCGGTGATCTTCATCCAGTCGCGGGACGGGCTGCCGTTTCGCACGCGTCCCAATGGCTTGATCGGCTGCCCACGCCATAACGCCGTGTTGCTGACCAGCGAGCGCATCGAGTCGTTGCGGATCAACGCGCACAACCGCCGACTGGATTTCGAACGGGACATTCTGCCGCTGATGCTGCTGGAAATGCGTGCCGCTGCGGTCGCCGTCCTGCATAAACCCTCAGCGCCACAACAGTTGCTTGAGCAGCTCAGAACCGTCAGCGTTGCCGGCCCAGCAGGTGTTGTCGCCTGCGAAGCTTTGCTGCGCGAGTTCGAAGCGATTGCCGGCGCAATCAATCCGCTGGAGCTGATCTGCCACGCACTGCCCGACAGCGTCACGCCTTACAACTATCACGCATGGATTTACGACACCCTCGAAGCCGACTTGCATGAAGCACGCCTGGGACGCGGCGCGTCGCCGATCAAAGCCGCCATCGAAGTATGGCGAGACTTGCGTGACCGGCTGCGTGAGGCGGTGGATTTCGACGGGCTCACCGAAGATTCGCATCGGCAGTTCTATGGCCGCTGGCACAAGGCGATCAATCGTCTGGTCGCCGGCCCGCAGAAGGAGCGCCACGCCGATCTGCTCGCGCTGTGTGATGCCGGTTTGCTGACCTTTCTCAAGCCTGGCTCACGCCCCGCGATCGAGCACTTCAAGCGAATCGCCGGTTACGTCCAGAGCAGCGGCGTCGCCCACAGCGACTGCGCGCCGGTGCGCGACCTCGCGCGCCTGGGCCTTGTGCGTCCGCGCACCGATGTGCCGGGCATCGACGGCATCGATGTCGACGCGGCCTGCCACCCCAAATCGAACGGCGGCGAAGCGGTGCGTGACATCTGGGTGCTGGGGCCGCTCGCCGAAGGCTCCTGTTATTACAACCACTACGTCACCTCGGCGGGCGCACCTTCGCGGCTGTTCATGGACGCCCATCGAGTCGCCACCGCCATCCTTGAGACAGGAACTCGCGCATGAAACTCTACTATCAGACGCATTCGCCCTACGCCCGCAAGGTGCTGGTGCTGGCTCACGAACTCGGCATCGCGTCGAGCCTGGAGGTGATTCATCACGAAACCAGTCCGACTTCGCCAAACGCGACCATCTACCAGGCCAATCCGCTGGGCAAAGTGCCGGTGCTGATGCTGCCGGACGACACTGCACTGTTTGATTCAATCGTCATTTGCGAATACCTCGACGACCTGAGCGGTGGCCGCAAATTCATCCCGGCCAGCGGCCCCGAGCGCTACCAGGCGCTGCGCCTGCAAGCGTTGGCGCAGGGTATGTGCGACGTCGGTATCAAGCTGCGCTGGGAAGTCGAGCGGCGCCCCGAGGCTTTGCGCTATCCAGCGTACGCCGAGGGTCAGGCGTACAAACTCAAGGAGGCGTATCGCTTCATCGAAGAGCACGTCGACCTCAATGGCCCGATCACCGTGGGCCACATCGCCCTGGCGACTGCCCTTGACTGGATCGCTTTTCGTCAACTCTCGGACTTCTCGGCGCAGGCACGCCTGAGCGAGTGGTATCAGACGTTCTGCCAGCGCGCGTCCATGCGGGCGACCGAGTACAGCGGACAGACGCACGACTAGGCCAAGGAAATCGCTATGAGCTCTCTATTGCTGCAAATGTCACCGATCGCGCTGGTGATCGCGCTGATCCTGATCCTCCGGCGTCCACCAGTACAAGCGGCGCTGGCCGGTGTGGTGCTGGTGTTGGTGCTGTGGGCACTGGGCGCTGCCGGGCCGGTGTCGGCGGCGATCTCCTCGGCGATATTTCAGGACACCACGATCCTGTTTCTCAGCACCGCGTGCGTCATCGTCCCGGGGCTGGCCTTCGTCATTCTGGTCGAGCGCGGCGGCGCACCACAGGCCATCGGCGCGTGGGTCAAGGAACTCGGCTGGACGCCCCCCGCGCAGGTGATTTTCATCGTGCTGGGCCTGGCACCGCTGCTGGAAGCGATGACCGGCTTCGGCGTTTCGCTGATCGCCACGGTGCCGCTGCTGATGGGGCTTTTCACTCGCCAGTCGGGGATGAAAATCGCTCTCGCCGGCATGGTGATCATGCCGTGGGGCACGCTGGGTCTGGCAACGGTGATCGGTGCCTTGCTGGCGCATTTGCCGGCGCAAACCCTCGGTAGCCATTCGGCGCTGATCAGCGCGCCGGTGTTCCTCTGCCTGGCGTCGCTGGCCTTGTGGCAGGCCGGCATCCGCAGGATCACAGCGTGGCTGGGGCTGCTTGTCGTGACGGCCCTGTTCGTTGCCGTGCTGTTTGGCGTCAACCTGTGGCTCGGCCCGGAAGTTTCCGGTGTGCTGGCCGGGCTGGCCGTGGCTTGCGTCGGCCTGGGCATCTCCTGGGCGCAACGGAAAAAACTGGTGCGCTGGCCGAGCGCGGCATGGCCTTATCTGGCCTTGCTGGGAGTGATTGTGGCGTCGCGCGGACTGTTCGTGCTGTCGGGCTGGGATGGCCTGTGGGTCGTCAGGGGCGAGCACGTTTCATGGAAGCCGCTGGCGTCTCCAGGGCTGGCGCTGCTGATCGTGACCGTGCTGATGGCGTTCAGGCAAACCGCGGGCGGCGGCTTCCCGTGGCAAGCGCTGTTCAACCGGGCGAAGTTTCCGGTCACGACAATCTTCCTGTTCCTGCTGCTCTCCCAGGTGATGGTCAACGCCGGATTCCTCGTCGAGGCGCAAAGCGCGTTGCAATCCATGTCGGGTATTTCGCTGGCGCCGACGATCGCCCTGCTGGCGGGGATTGCCGGTTATGTCACCGGCTCCAACGTCGGCGGCAACACGCTGGTGATGCCGTCCATTGCCGCGCTGAGCAGCGAACACGGGGCGTGGCTGGCGGCAATGGTCAACAGCGCCGCCGGCCATGGCGCACTTGGCTCGCTGTCGATCCTGTCATTGATCACCGGACTTGCCGGTGCCAACCGCCAGGAAGAAAACAGCCTGATCCGCTTCGCCTTCGGTCTGGTGGCGCTGAACATCGTCATAGTTGCTGCAACGGGGATCGTTTTGCTCTACTTTCTGTGAATTGTTTCGAATCATCACAGAGAACTTATGGACAGGTTTGATTTGCCGGACAAGCGCTGGCGGATAGTCAAGGACTGGATTATTCGCCAGATCGACAGCGGTGACCTGGCGGCCGAAGCGAAACTGCCGTCAATCCGCGTTCTGGCGCGGATGTTCGAGACCAGCATCACCACGGTGCAGCGGGCGCTGGCCGATCTCGAGGCTGATGCCTACGTCTCGACCGTGCCCCGCGTCGGCTACTTCGTCTCGGCGTCAGGGCGGGCAAAACCGTCCGGCGCCTTCGACTTTTCCAGTGTCACCGTCAACGTCAATCACGCGGTGGTCGCGATGCTCTCCGAAGCGGCCTCGCGCACCACCGCATCGCTGAATTCGGCGGTTCTGCACAGCGATCTCACGCCCAACGTGTTGCTCAACAAATGCCTCTCGGTGCTGGCCGCCAGGACTGACAACGCGCTGAGCGGTCTGGTCGCGCCACCCGGCCTGCCAGCGCTGCGACGGCGCATCGCCGGGCTGATGCTGACCCGCGGTGTAGTCTGCGGGCCGGACGATATTCTGGTGACCTCGGGCGACACCATCGCTCTGGAACTGGCCCTCGAAGCCGTCGCGTCGAAAGGCGCTACCGTCGCCATCGAAACCCCGACTTATTACGGCATCCTGCAGACCATCGAACGCCTGGGCATGCGCGCCTTGCCGATCCGCACCCACGGCCGCACGGGCCTGGATGTCGATCATCTGGAAGAAGCGCTGAAACAGAAAAAAGTCGCGGTGATATTTCTCAACCCGACGCTGCAGAATCCGCGTGGCTTCATCATGCCCGACGAAGCGCGCGCCCGACTTTCACGGATCGCCCGCGAAGCGGATGTGCCGATCATCGAAGACGACATCTTCTTCGACCTGGTGCCCGAAGCTGATCGGCCGCGCGCCCTCAAGAGCTACGACAGCAGCGGCCAGACGATCTACTGCTCGTCCTTTTCTAAAACCATCGCGCCGGGTTATCGCGTCGGCTGGTGTCTGGCCGGCAAATACCGCAATGCCATCCTCGCGCAGATGTTTTCGCGCAACCTGGCCGTTTCCAGCCTGGCGCAAAATGTTCTCAATGAATTCATCGGCCGTGGCTACATGGACGAGCACTGCGCCAGATTGAGGTCGCAACTCTCTTCGCTGGCGAGTTTTGTCGAAACGCTGGTGCGCACGGATTTCCCGGCCGGAACCCTCTACGTCCCACCGCGCGGCGGCTTCATCCACTGGATCGAAATGCCCGCAAACACCGATATGCCGGCCTTGCAGCGACTGGCCACGGAACGCGGTTGCCACGTGGCTGGCAGCGGCATCTTTTTCGCCGACGGCCAGGCTTCCACAGGCGTGCGCATCTGCCTCGGCACTGCGCTGACGCCGGCGGTGATCGGCATTCTCAAGGTGATCGCTGAATGCGCCCATCTTGCCGCACGCCCGACGAGCCTGCGGCAGATGCCGACTGAACAATTGCAAGAGCCGGCAGTTTTCTGACCGGCTCACGCGAGCCTCGCTTATGAATCAGAAAAGAACCCGTATTCGCTTGCCGCATCCTCCGCCGTATCGCCCGAGCCGCTGGACATTCTGGCTGACGGTGCTCGCGGGAGTGCTGATCGCCTTTGCCGTGTGTCTTTCGATCTACATGCTTATCGAAAGCTGGATCAGCGGTTCCATCACCACCAACAATCGCGGACCGCGCAGCACCTACACCTTGGCACTGCAACCTCGGCGATACTGGTTCGAGTTCCTTTGGCAGAGCTTCTGGACCGCGTTCATGTTGGCCATCGGTGTGTTCGGGCTGTGGATTTATCGCAAAGGGCGGGTTCGTGAGCAGAGGCCGAAGGGCAAGCGCTCGCGATGATGCAACTGGGGCGCTTTTTTGAAGCAGCCTCTTACCTGCCTGTTCCTTTCATTCCAGCGCAACACCAGATCGCTCACCGCAGCGCCGCCAACTCTGCGGCGATTGACTGGGCAAAAAGTACGAAATGGACTACGGACATTTACCTTGTTACGCGCCTTCCGGTGGCAAAGTCCTGCAACGCCTGTCCCGCCCTTCCTTCCGAACTCGCAGGTTCGCCCGACATACCTGCGCCGCCTTCCCCGGCATGCTTGCGTCTCTGTTTCCAGAATGCGGAAGACCCGATGAGCCAGCTCAAACCTGCTGATACGCCAGACCATAAAATCGATTCACTGCTGGGCGAACTGGGCGAACTGATTCGCCAGGCGCGGCAAAAAGTGCTGCGCGCGGTCGATACGATCCAGGTGCAGACCTGTTGGCAAATCGGCCGGCATATCGTCGAGTTTGAACAACAGGGAGCCCAACGTGCGGGATATGGGAAAAAATTGATTGGCCTACTGGCTAAGGATCTGACCGGGCAATTCGGGAAAGGGTTTGATGAAACCAATTTGTGGAAGATGCGCCTGTTTTATCAAAAATTTCCAATTCGAGACGCACTGCGTCCCGAATTGAGCTGGACCCACTACCGCCGGCTACTGCGGGTCGAAAGCGAGAAAGCGCGCCTGTGGTACATGAACGAATGCGCCGACCTCAACTGGTCAAGCCGCGCCCTTGATCGTCAGATCCTGACGCTCTACTACGAGCGCCTGCTGATGAGTCCGGACAAAGCCGAGGTGGTCGAGGAAGCCACGACCAACATCGACGCGATGAAATGCAATCCGCGGGAATTCATTCGCGATCCGGTCATGCTCGAATTCCTCGGCCTGCCCTCGGCAGGCAAAGTCAGGGAAAGCGGACTCGAACAAGCACTCATCGACCACTTGCAAAGCTTTCTGCTTGAACTTGGCAAAGGCTTTTCCTTTGTCGCCCGCCAACAACGCATCAGCACTGACGGCGTCGACCTCTATATCGATCTGGTGTTCTACAACTACCTGCTCAAGTGCTTCGTGATCATCGACCTGAAACGCGGCAAGCTCAGCGCCCGCGATGTCGGGCAGATGGACATGTATGTGCGCATGTACGACGAGCTCAAGCGCAGCGAAGGTGACAAGCCAACCGTCGGTATCATTCTGAGCGCGGAAAGCAATGACTCGGTGGCGCGCTATTCCATGCTCAAAGGCAATGAGCAACTGTTCGCCAGCAGCTACAAGACGATACTGCCGAGCGAAGAAGAGTTACGTGCTGAACTCAACCGCGAACAGGCGTTGATCGAAGAACGCATGCTCATTCAATCCAGTGAATGAACCGGCCGGATTGTTCTTGATCAGCGCGGCGACTATGGTTGGCACCTAACCGCCGAGGTCAAGCGCCATGAGCTGTCAGCAGACATCCGATGTGGGCGCCCCAGAGTTGAGCCAAGCAGCTTTGACTGTAACTAAAGCCACGCCCTTCAAGGAAACCGCAGCCGACGGCTACGCACTCGGCGGCTTCACCTGGCGCCACAGTTCGCCCAATCCTCAGCGCCCGGTGGTCATCATCAACGCCGCCACCTCCGTGCGCTGTCGCCATTACTCAAGCTTCGCGGCCTATCTGTTCAGCCACGGCTTCGATGTGATGATCTACGACTACCGGGGCATCGGCGAATCACGCAGCGAATCGATCAAAGGGCTGCGTGCCTCGTGGACCGACTGGGGCGCGCTGGATTTCGAAGCGATGCTCAAACGGGCGCAGCGGGAGTTTCCCGGCCAGCCGATCGATGTGGTCGGCCATAGTTTCGGCGGTTGCGCGGTGGGCCTGGCCGAGTCGGGCAAGGTAATCCGACGGCTGGTAACCGTCGGTGCGCAGTTCGCCTACTGGCGCGATTACGCCCCCGAACACCGCTGGCGGATGTTCGGCAAGTGGCATGTGGTCATGCCTTTGATGGCGCTGCTCTGCGGTTATTTTCCAGGCAAGCGGCTCGGCTGGCTGGAGGACACGCCCACCGGTGTAGTCCGCGACTGGAGCACGCCCACCGCACGTTACGAGCAACGCCCAAGCGGTCGCGCACTGATGAAAAAGGCGGGCGCCCTGCCCTTCGATGGCGTCCGCGCGCAGACCCTCGCTATCAGCCTCAGCGATGATCCTTACGGCACGATCCCGGCGATCGAACGCCTGCTCGGCTACTTCAGCAGCGCGGCAAAAACTCACCTGCGCATCGCACCGCAGGACATCGGCGAACAACAAGTCGGACATTTCGGCTTTTTTCGCAGCGCATACCAAGCCACACTATGGCCCATCGCTCTGACCTGGCTGCAGACCGGCGCGTTGGCCCCCGACACACCCGGCCGGCTAATCCCGCGCAGCTGAGCCCTTCTCCACGCACGACGGAACACATCATGGCCTCCGCCAACAAGCAGCAAAAACGCGCCACCCGGGCCAAAGCCAAGGCCAAGCAGAACCGCACCAAGCGTGCCGAAGCGCCGGTCGAGCTGGACCCGAACGACGACCGCATCGATTTCGAATCGGTGGACCTGACCGAACTGTTCAAGAAAATGATCGACGCCGAGAAGATCAGCCAGCAAGCCATGTGCACCGCGTTCCTCGAAGACCCGCTGCTGGAACTGGTCTATGAGCAGGAAGGCGAAGAAGGCGCGATGGATTTCATCCTCGCCGCGCTGATCGAGTATCGCCAGTGGTCACAGGAAACCGACGAGGCTGGCGCGCTGGCGTGGATCGAATCCCCGGCCTTCCAGGCTGACTATGTGGCGGCATCCGACGCGATCGCTGCACAAACCCAACAGAAGAACTGAGCTCCCATGGCATCCCTGAACAAGCAACAGAAACGCGCCAAACGCGCCAAGGCCAAAGCCAAGCAGATCCGTATGGTCGGGCGCAAACCGCTGGATCAGGACGAAGAGCTCGGCCACCTCGCCGAGCCGATCCCGGAATACACCCTGGCGATGTTCAGCAAAATGCGCGACGCCGAAGCCGTCAGCCGCAACGAAATGCTGCTGACCCTGCTGCGCGAACTGGCCTTCATCATCGTCGACCATCCTGAACTGCTCGACATGGAAAACGCCGACAACGAAGGCATGGCCGCCACCCACCTCGCCGCCGACATGCTCATCGACTACCGCATGTGGGCCGACGGCATGACCATCGAACAAGCCCAGGCCTGGCTGAGCGAGCCGCAGTTCATTACGGATTTCGGGGTGGCGCTGGATGCTTATGGGAAGTCGGTAGACACCCAGGAAGACAAGAGCGAATAAGCCCTGCTCAGAAACCAAAACGGCCGCTAGTCATCCCTGACAGCGGCCGTTTTTTTGTTTGGATGGCCTAGCACTCTTTGCCCAATGACAATGTATATCCCGTTGACATATCCCCAGCACAACCTATCCTGAACCAATCACAGGATCAGGCCCGGAGGTCGGATATGGAGCAGACCACAATTTTCATGAGCAATAGAAGTCAGGCAGTCCGCCTGCCAAAGGCAGTTGCGATGCCCGGCGACGTTAAACGCGTGGAAGTTATCGCGATTGGCAGAACACGCGTCATTACGCCTGCTGGAGAATGCTGGGATAGCTGGTTTGATGGCGACAGCGTCAGCCCTGATTTCATGGCTGACCGTGAGCAACCCACTGATCAGGAGCGCGAGTCGTTCTGATGATCAAATACATGCTGGATACAAACATCTGCATCTTCACCATCAAGAACAAACCACAAATTGTCCGGGAAGCCTTCAATCGACATTCCGGGCAGTTGTGCATCAGCGCTATCACGCTCATGGAGCTTATTTACGGTGCTGAAAAGTCAGCGGTCCCGGAGAAGAATCTGGCGATTGTCGAAGGGTTCGTCGCGCGACTGGATGTCTTGCCTTTCGATAACGACGCAGCCGCACAGGCCGGGATGGTTCGATCTGAACTTGCGAAAGCTGGAACGCCGATCGGGCCATACGACCAAATGATCGCTGGCCACGCGCGGTCACTTGGACTCATTGTAGTGACGAACAACGTACGGGAGTTTGAACGCGTTTCCGGTTTGCGAATCGAGGACTGGGTTTAACCTGATTGAAAAGCTCAGAAACAAAAACGGCCGCTAGTCATCCCTGACAGCGGCCGTTTTGCATTACGCGTTAAAAATCAGTTCAACACCACCGCACCGCGCTTTTCCAGCTTGCGCCGGCGCGACACCAGCAGACCGGCAGCCACCACCATCAGGCTCAGCAGGCCGGTGGCGAGGATTTCCACGCGGTGGGCTTCCTGGAACAGCATGATGGTCAGCGCGGCGACGATGAAGATGATCACCGCCCAGGTCAGACCCGGGAACAGCCACATGCTGAAGACAATCTTCTCGCCGCGGGCCATGCGCTGTTTACGCATACGCAGTTGCGAGAACGCGATCACCAGATACACCAGCAGGGCGATGGCGCCGGAGCTGGCCAGGAGGAATTCAAACACCGCGGCCGGAGCCACATAGTTGGCGAAGGTGCAGAGGAACGCTGCGCCGGTCGACAACATCACTGCCCAGTAAGGCGTGCCGCTTTTGTTGGTGCGGGTCGACATGGCTGGGGCGTCGCCGCGCTTGCCGAGGGAGAACAGCATGCGCGACGAGGTGTACAGCGCCGAGTTCAGGCAACTGGTCACCGCCACCAGTACGACGATGTCGACGATCATCTTCGCATTGGGAATGCCCATGCGCTCAAGCACGGTCTGGTAGGAACCGAGGTTGGCCAGGGTAGGATCGTTCCACGGCACCAGCGCCACCACGATGAAAATCGAAACCAGATAGAACAAGCCGATCCGCCAGATCACCGAGTTGGTCGCCTTGGAGATCTGCTTGCCTGGGTCCTTCGACTCCGCCGCCGCGATGGTGACGATCTCGGTGCCCATGAACGAGAACATGGTGGTCAGGATCGCGCCCAGCACAGCGCCCATGCCGTTGGGCAGGAAGCCACCGCTGTCGAACAGATGCGACACACCGCTGACCTGGCTGGTCGGCAGGAAGCCAAAAATCGCCGCAAGGCCGAGGCCGATGAAGCCGATGATCGCCAGCACCTTGATCAGGGCGAACCAGAACTCGAACTCGCCGTAGTTCTTCACGCTGAACAGGTTGGTCACGGTCAGCAGCATGGTGATGACCAAAGCGAAAGCCCAGATGTCCACGCCCGGGAACCACGCGTGCAGGATGGTCGCGGCGGCGTTGGCTTCCAGCGGAATCACCAGCACCCAGAACCACCAGTACAACCAGCCGATGGTGAAACCGGCCCAGTGACCGATCGCGCGGTCGGCATATGTCGAGAACGAACCGGTGTCCGGCGAAGCCACGGCCATTTCGCCGAGCATGCGCATCACCAACACCACCAGAGTACCGGCAGCGGCGTAGGCCAGCAGCACGGCCGGGCCGGCGGCAGCAATGGCGTGGCCGGAGCCGACGAACAGACCGGCGCCGATCACCCCGGCGATCGACAACATGGTCACATGACGCGGTTTGAGCCCCTGTTCGAGGCCAGTGGAGCTTGGGGTACTGCTCATAGAGACTACCTTTGCAAGGAAAGCGAGTGCGTCCGGCGCGTCTGAAAATTCTTTCTCGTAAAAAGAATCCAACGGCCTGTTCCTTATTCTGCACGCAATATTTGCGCCAAAATGTTTCAAGTCCTTGAGTGCCGGGGGCTCCGGCATCCGATGCAAGTCATTGAGTTTAATGGCTATTCGCCAGAACGTTACCCGGCGACTCACTTTCAAGACGAATCAGCGCACCAGAAACACACAGAAAAAGTGTGCGGCGCACAGAAAAAGGGCGAATAAGGAACGTTCGGCCGGATAGCGCTTCCAACACCCCGCCAAAGCTGGCAACATCGCGCCTTTTTTTACGCGGCACCCACGGGTTTGCATGATCAAACACCCGTTAGGTTGTTGAAGGGGCGACAGTCTGCTGCGCCGATGCGACAACCCGCCACATGCCACCCGTTTACCGCTCGTAGCGCTGTTGGCTGCCATTGAAACGCTATGCTAGCTTGGCCGCCTCGCCAGGAAGGCCCGCCAACAGCAGGAGCGCAACATATATGAGGAACGCACATGGCTGAGGCCACGCCCGCGCTTGAAATCCGCAACTTGCACAAACGCTACGGACAGCTTGAGGTGCTCAAAGGCATCTCGCTGACCGCCCGCGACGGCGACGTGATCTCGATCCTCGGCTCTTCCGGTTCCGGCAAGTCCACGTTCCTGCGCTGCATCAACCTGCTGGAAAACCCGCACCAAGGCCAGATCCTGGTGGCCGGTGAAGAACTCAAGCTCAAGGCCGCGAAGAACGGCGAACTGGTCGCCGCCGACGGCAAGCAGATCAACCGCCTGCGCTCGGAGATTGGTTTTGTATTTCAAAACTTTAATCTGTGGCCGCACATGAGCGTGCTCGACAACGTCATCGAGGCCCCGCGCCGCGTGCTCGGCCAGAGCAAGGCCGAGGCCATCGAAGTCGCCGAAGCGTTGCTGGCCAAGGTCGGCATCGCTGACAAGCGCCACGCCTACCCGGCGCAATTGTCCGGTGGTCAGCAACAACGCGCCGCCATCGCCCGCACGCTGGCAATGCAGCCGAAGGTGATCCTGTTCGACGAACCCACCTCCGCGCTTGACCCGGAAATGGTTCAGGAAGTACTTAGTGTCATCCGCGCATTGGCCGAAGAAGGCCGCACCATGCTGCTCGTGACCCACGAAATGGGCTTCGCCCGCCAGGTCTCCAGCGAAGTGGTGTTCCTTCATCAGGGCCTTATAGAAGAGCAAGGATCGCCACAGCAGGTGTTCGACAACCCGCTTTCGGCGCGCTGCAAACAATTCATGTCCAGCAACCGCTAACGGAGCAACATGCATGCAGAATTTCAAGAAGGTCTTCCTGGCCGCAGCCGTCACCCTCGCGTTCAGCGCCGGTGCCATGGCTGAAACCCTGAAGATGGGCATCGAAGCGGCCTACCCGCCGTTCAACAATAAAGACGCGAGCGGCCAAGTGGTCGGCTTCGACAAGGAAATCGGCGACGCCCTGTGCGCGAAGATGAAAGCCGAATGCTCCGTCGTCACCTCTGACTGGGACGGCATCATTCCGGCGCTGAACGCGAAGAAGTTCGACTTCCTGATTTCCTCGCTGTCTATCACCGAAGAGCGCAAAGCCGCGGTGGACTTTACCGACCCGTACTACTCGAACAAATTGCAGTTCATCGCGCCGAAAAATGTCGATTTCAAAACCGACAAGGACTCGCTCAAGGGCAAGACCATCGGCACCCAGCGCGCAACGCTGGCCGGCACCTGGCTGGAAGACACCTACGGTGACGACATCAAGGTCAGCCTCTACGACACCCAGGAAAACGCCTACCTCGACCTGACCTCCGGTCGTGTCGACGCGATCCTCGCCGACAAGTACGCCAACTATGACTGGCTGAAAACCGACGCCGGCAAGAACTACGAGTTCAAGGGCGACCCGGTGGTGGAAAGCGACAAGATCGGCATCGCCGTGCGCAAGGGTGACAACGAGCTGCGCAACAAGCTGAACGCAGCCCTGAAGGAAATCGTCGCTGACGGTACCTACAAGAAAATCAACGACAAGTACTTCCCGTTCAGTATCTATTGATCTGACCTGTGGGACCGGCGCCGTGATCAAGCGGCACCGGATCCCGACTTTGCCTGCCGCAATTTGAACAGAAACCCATGATTATCGACCTCTACGGATTCGGCCCGGCGCTCGCCGCTGGCGCGCTGATGACCGTCCAACTGGCCCTCACCGCCCTGTGTCTGGGCCTGGTGCTCGGCCTGCTCGGCGCCTTGGCCAAGACTTCCCCGTACAAGCCGCTGCAATGGCTTGGCGGCACTTATTCGACGCTGGTACGCGGCGTCCCCGAATTGCTCTGGGTGCTGTTGATCTACTTCGGTACGGTCAACCTGATGCGCGCCCTCGGTGAGTACTTCGGCAATCCCGACCTGCAACTCAACGCCTTTGCCGCCGGAGTGATCGCACTGGGCCTGTGCTTCGGCGCGTACGCCACGGAAGTGTTTCGCGGCGCCCTGCTGGCCATTCCCAAGGGTCACCGTGAGGCCGGCCAGGCCTTGGGCCTGTCGAAGTGGCGGATCTTCACCCGGTTGATCATGCCGCAGATGTGGCGCATCGCCCTGCCGGGCCTGGGCAACCTGTTCATGATCCTGATGAAGGACACCGCGTTGGTATCGGTCATCGGCCTGGAAGAAATCATGCGTCACGCGCAGATTGGCGTGACCGTGTCGAAACAACCATTCACCTTCTATATGGTCGCGGCAATCATGTACCTGGGCCTGACCGTGCTGGCGATGACCGGCATGCACTTGCTGGAAAAACGCGCCGCTCGCGGCTTTGCGAGGAGCGCGCAATGAACTGGGAAGTCATCATCAAGTGGCTGCCGAAACTGGCACAGGGCGCGACCCTGACGCTGGAACTGGTTGCCATCGCTGTCATTGCCGGTCTGCTGCTCGCCATTCCGCTGGGCATCGCCCGCTCTTCGAAGCGCTGGTACGTGCGCTCGCTGCCTTACGCCTACATCTTCTTTTTCCGCGGCACGCCGTTGCTGGTGCAGCTGTTTCTGGTCTATTACGGCCTGGCGCAGTTCGACGCAGTGCGTGAAAGCGCGTTGTGGCCATACCTGCGCGATCCGTTCTGGTGTGCGACCGTGACCATGACCCTGCACACGGCGGCGTACATTGCCGAAATCCTGCGTGGAGCCATTCAGGCAATTCCGCCGGGAGAAATCGAAGCCGCGCGGGCCTTGGGCATGTCCAGGCCGAAAGCGATGTTCTACATCATCCTGCCCCGCGCCGCGCGCATCGGCCTGCCGGCCTACAGCAACGAAGTGATCCTGATGCTCAAAGCCAGCGCCCTGGCCAGCACCGTGACCCTGCTGGAACTGACCGGCATGGCGCGCACGATCATTGCGCGCACCTATCTGCCGGTGGAAATTTTCTTTGCCGCCGGCGTGTTCTATCTGGTCATGGCTTACGTGCTGGTTCGCGGCTTCAAGCTGCTGGAACGCTGGCTGCGCGTCGATGCCTGCCAAGGCCGCTGAAACGTCCCACGTGCTGACGGGCGAGGCCCTACTCGCCCGCTTCACCGCGCTGGATGCTTTTTTGATTAAGCATCAGGCGCTGTGGAAACCTCGGCCGTTCACCCACCTTTCGCTTGCCTGGGAAGCGTCTTATCCCGAGGTGTCTGCGTGGCTACGCGGGCGGTCGCTGGAAGATGCAGAACGCACGCACAACCATCCTGCTGATCTTGTTGAAGCGCCGGAGCCGTTCGCTTCATTGGCGAAGTTGTCGGCTGAGCTGAGTGCGGTCGGTGAGTTGTCGGGGCATGCGCTTGAGGCTGCCGGGCATCGCTTGAATGTCGATGTGCCAGGTCGTAAGTGGCAGCAGATTGAAGCGTTTGCCAGTCGCTTGTCTTTCGCCTCGCAGCCGACGCATTGGCTGGACTGGTGCTCCGGCAAAGGGCATCTGGGACGCCGCCTGTTGGGTGCCGGGCAACAATTGACTTGCATTGAATACGATCCTTTATTGGTCGCCAGCGGTCAGGCCTTGAGTCAGCGTCATCACTTGAACGCCCTGCATGTCGAACAGGATGTACTCGCGGCGGATGCCCCAGCCGTATTGAACGCCGCGCACACACCCATCGCCCTCCACGCGTGCGGTGATCTGCATGTGCGCTTGATGCAACTGGCCAGTGCCGCAGGTTGCCAGCAAATGGCGATTGCGCCCTGCTGCTACAACCGCATCAGTCGCAACGAATATCAGCCCTTGTCCTGCGCAGGATCGGCATCGCTCCTAAAGCTGTCGCTGGAAGATCTGGCGTTGCCGATGAGCGAAACCGTCACCGCCGGTGCTCGCGTCCGACGTCAGCGCGACACCTCGATGGCTCGTCGCCTGGCTTTCGACCTGCTGCAACGGCAAGTGCGCGGCGTCGATGACTACCTTCCAACGCCCTCCCTGCCCAGCGCCTGGCTGGATAAACCGTTTGCGGACTATTGTCTCGATCTAGCAGCGCTGAAGGAGTTATCCACAGTCGGCTCGCCAGATTGGTCGACACTCGAAGCCGCCGGTTGGCAGCGGTTGGCCGAAGTGCGCAACCTGGAATTGCTTCGCGGATTGTTCCGACGACCGCTTGAGCTCTGGCTGAATCTGGATCGAGCGCTTTTCCTCGCAGAACAGGGATACTTCGTACGCCTCGGGACCTTCTGCGATACCTCACTTACACCGCGTAACTTACTGCTGCTCGCCGAACGCGCTGAAAACATCACAGCCTGTGGATAACTCTGTTGATGGATTTTCCGTGGATCCAATATCTGCGCCTGTTTCGTCGCCTTAACAACACTGGTCATTTTTTGTTCACATAAATAAAAACCGGTAAAACAGGGATTTGCGAACAAGATGAGAATGGCTTCACAAAACCTCGCCCAAGCAGTCTTAGCGCCCCTCAGTTGTGCATAAGGTGCCAATCAAAACGACATAACCGACGAATATTGGGCTAGCCGAGTGAGTAACTTCAGGGTCCCGAAAGCCCAAACTCAACTGTCCGCCCTGCATAAATGCCTCACTGCGCTTGAGGTACAAAAGCTGCGTATAAATCTGCGCACGGCCTGATTTTTCCGGAATGCAAAAATAGTCTGAATTCAGGGGTTTACAGGATCTACCCAATCGCTATAATCGTCGCCCACACGCCGGTATAGCTCAGTTGGTAGAGCAACTGACTTGTAATCAGTAGGTCCCGGGTTCGACTCCTGGTGCCGGCACCATACAAAATAAAGCCCCTGCAGAAATGCAGGGGCTTTGTTGTTTCTGGCGTTTGGAGCCCACTAGGAGGTCCGCATCGCTGCGACAAAACCAACGACGCCTTATCTCAACCAGCAGCCCCCTACTCTGCCCGCGCGCCTGGACCCGTTACAATTTCACATCAGCCCAACATTGAAGGGCTCTTGCACCTACCTATAATGCACCCCAACACACCCGCCAAGCCTAGGTTGACCCAGTCAGCAAGCTCAAATCGTGCGGTTTTTTTTTGGCCTGGAGAAAACTACATGAGGCCCTTCGACAAGCCGGCCCTCAGCGTAGAACAGCAATTGGAACTGCTAAAGCAACGAGGCCTGCAAGTCGCAAATGACGAGCGTGCCATGCGTTTCCTGGAAGTGGTCACGCTGTTTCGCTTGAGCCCCTACATGCGCCCTTTTCAGGAAACAAACCCTGAACACACCTTCAAACCTGGTAGCACTCTGAAAGCAGTCGTCGACATCTACCGCTTCGATGGCTCGTTGCGACGCATAACCATGGTTGCTATCGAACGTGTCGAAGTCGCCATACGAGCGGCTATCAGCAATCACATGTGCCCTAAGTACGGGCCTGACTGGATAGCTGACGCGTCAATCTTCTCTTCTTCATATTCACACGGCGATTTATTACGGCCCCTGCGCGATCAACTGGGCAAGGAGCGCAACAAACTGGGACGTGAGATTGATCGTATAAAAAAGAGCAGCCGAGCTGATCAGGTCCAGCAGCAGCGAAATGAAAATCGCATGCGCGATAACTATTTTCGATTCTACGGATCAACCTAATCCCATCCCGAGTTGCCGCCCGCCTGGGCTGTTCTGGAAGAGCTTAGCCTTGGGACGGTATCCACGATGTTCAATGCCATAGGCAAAAGCGTCGACAAGAAAGCGATCGCGAGCAGATTCAATCTCCCCTTCGAAGTACTGGCCTCCTGGCTCCACACTCTGACCTTCATTCGAAACTGCTGCGCCCACCACTCACGGCTATGGAACAGAGAGCTCTCGATTCGACCATCCTTACCAAAAGAATGGGTCATCCAAAATGCGCCTGGCGATCGGCCTCAACCCAAGCAGCGGCTATTTATAGTGCTAACGATGCTGGCGTATTTAACCGATTTGATCAGTCCAGACAGCCAGTGGAAATTTCACTTGGCCGAAATAATGGACCAGAGGGAACCGGGTGATTTGAAACTTATGGGATTTCCAGATAACTGGAAACGGCAGTCGCAATGGTGTTTGGGGTAGAGGAAGCCAGAGGTCTTGTTCTTTTGCCATTGCGCGGAGAAACAGAATTGAGGACAGACCACGTTTTTCAAAAAATGACAGAGTCGCAACCTGAATTCATTTTTTACGATTTTAGTGCTGACGCCATACAAAACGAAGCCCTGCAAAAATGCAGGGGCTTCGTTTCGTATTGCAGAGGTCAGGCCAAAGGCCTTAGTGGTATCAAGCAATATGCAAATCCCGCAACGCCTCAGGATGCTGACTTGCCACCCGCAAGAGAGTCTGCTCTGCACCCATCGGCTGCCTGCGCCCCTGCTCCCAATCCTGCAAGGTCCGCAGACTGACACCGATCAGTTTGGCGAACGCAGTTTGTGAAACCCCCACCTTGGCGCGTGCTTCTGCTGCCGCAGAGAGCGGCACCTGTGTTACGCGCGCGGCCTTTCCGGCCTTCATCTGACGTACAGATTCCAGCAAGTCCTGCTGGAATTGCTCCAGTTCAGCGACCATCGCTGATTTCCTCCTTCAGTTGCTTGAGGAAGGCTACGGGCAAGTTGTCGAGCTTTGCCTTGGTGTAGGCAATGAGCAACCAAATCGGGTCTTCAGCAAGCGTGTTGTAATAAATGATGCGTATACCGCCTCGCTTACCATGCCGCTGCAAGTGCAGCGCACCTTGCGCATACCTCCACTACCAGGCACGACATCACCAGCCACACCATAAACGTTAGTAGGGACAGACGAAATGCATGGAGCAAGCCTTGGGAAATTTGTTGTTTCAGTCGCGCGCGATCCTCATCTTCATGCTTATGCCTCGCAGTATCTGCACGAGCCAAGCAAGGCACTGATCGATGATGTGGTGAAAGTAATGGATGCGCCGCCAGACAAACCATTGATGTAAACCTTCATATGAAGCCCTCGTTGATGCGAGGGCTTTTTGCGTTTCAGGCCTGCCGAAAACATGCCCGTCTTCCCTCCTGCATCTATCCAGATAACCCGCCAGCCACTGGAGCGTTCTTGGCCAACGCATCGGCTGCCCAGCAGCCAACTGGAACTAACGCCGAGCGCAACACTCACTTACAAAGCGCGGCGCTGTGGAAGAGTCATCTCGCTTCATCACGTCAGCACAACGGACTGAATGCATGACATGGACCTAGAGACCATCGATGAACTCGACATCAAGAACGCCAAATGCCTCCCCACGTCCCCTCCACGTCAGCGACTTTGCTGACTGCCGAAATATCGCTCACGGCGCTGCATTCATCATCGTTTCGGGCAGCTCCGCGAAAGATTTTCCCATCGAACAGTTTGCCGACATCCCGATGATTACGGTGAACGGTGCGATATCCATGTTCATGGGAACAGGCATAAAGCCGTTTTTCTACGCATGCACCGATACCAGTTTTTCGCTACAACAACCTGAACTGTTTGCCTATGCGATGCGCACTAGTCAGCGTGTAGCGGTGTGGGCTAACCAGGCTCAGGAACTGATTGTTGAGCCGACAGGTGATCTCTATTTGCTCAAGAAAGCGCCCAAACCAACCTTGACTGAATGGCTACTGCGCAACAACAAGGATCTGGTACGTAATCGAGCTGTTTGGGGTAGTCGAAACCGCAGTATCGGATTCAGCAAAAACCTGGCCCATGGTTTTTTTGATGCCCGCACAGTGCTGTATCTCGCGCTCCAAATTGCTTATCACGCAGGTTTTTCAAGGGTGATTTTGGTGGGAGCGGACATGAACCAGTCCGCCGGGCGCTTTTACGAGACTGATGGAAGCTCTATCTCGCCGTGCGGCCTGGATCAGCATTTTCATTCCAGAATTCTTCCATCTCTGAAACTCATGTCCGACAAAGTCGTCGGCAAAGAGTTTGCCGTTTACAACTTGTCGCCCTCTTCGCGAATTCCTTCCAGCGTCATTCCGGGCAAAACACTCGACGAAGTCAAAGCGATAATTCAGACCTGACTGACCTCGAACACAAACGAAATTCTGCCCTCACTTGCGCTCCAGACATAGCGCAAGTGCTTGCCCTGCTTCGGAATCGATACCGCCGGCGGACGAAACGCCGCAACGCATTCATGCCCAGGCAACCGCACGCTGCTATAGAGCAAGCCCCACGACTCGGCGTCGCGCAGTTGCCGCGCGAACAGCTGTGATGGGCCATAGGCCTCAGGATCAGGCTGATGCAGATGATCAAAGCCATGGCGAACATCGTGCAGCGGTTTGACCACCTGATTGACGTAAGTGCGCATGGTCAGTTCGAGATCAGCTTCCTGTGTTGCCGCCAGGAAGCGTTCCTGATGAAAACAGGTTTCAGCGATGGCCGCACTCTGGCTGCTGGCGGCGTAATAGACGCCGAAGGTGCCGTCACTGAAACGGCTGCGTTTGCCGACGTGAGTGAACGCGGCCATCACTGGGCTGGAACCGGGGCCGGACAGGCGATCTTCGGGACGTACGCGGGCAAGGACGCCGGCCTGTTCGATCAGGCGATCATTGGTCAGCGCTTCGATGGCGTAGGCAACTTCGAGGTCCTCGGGGTCGAGGACGTCTTCAAACAGCGCGATCGGCGGGAAGCTGCTGTTGACGATGCGATAGGCGCGTGGCCATGGCACATCGACCAGCTGCGGAGTTTTCAACCGCGGACTCCGTCGAGGTAGCGGCGCACATCCGCGATATCGACCACCCGGCCCGCCAGCATGTAATCCAGCGCGGTTTTGCCATTGAACGGTGCCGCGGTGTTCGGGCTGCTGACCCACTGGTAGGTGCGCTCGCGGCTATTGCTGAAGATGATGCTCAACGCCTTGTGGATGCCCATCAGATAAGAGATGCGCTCAAGGGTGTCGTGGGGCAGGCGTATGTTTGGCAGGTGTTTGTATTTATAGAATGTGGTGTTGCCGACTCCACCGAGCAGGGTGCGTTGTTGCTCAGCGCTACAGCCCCAATGCTCCATGAGGCTGAAGAAGAACTTCAACGCAACGCGGCCGGCTTCGGGGGCGTCGAGTTGTTCGTGTGGGGTGAGAACTGGGGATGAGGTAGGCATAGACGCCTCCTGATTTTTTGTCTTAGCTGAAGACTAGTACATAACTGTAATTTTTTAGTGTTTTGATACACAAACGAACGAATCGTAACAATCAAACGCAAAGAAGCCCGAGTTAAGCCGGCTTATGTATTTCTGCGCTATTGAAACAGTTCTGAATGACTCCCTAAATCCACGAACGTGATCAGGTCTGGACGTGTGTTCTAGTAAACCATCAGAAAATCGCCACCAATATGACACTCGCGGAATCCAGACCAACTCCAGTCAGCGCATGATCCAGATATTCTGCCGGTAACTGCTGCCCCAGGAACAACATTGCCATCACCTTCCGAACGTCGTTCATATCTCGCTTTCCGGCACGGTTATAACGATCCCAAGACTTCTTGAATTCAGAAGTCTGTGCACACTGTTTAGGTCGATCAGCGCGTTTTTGTGTTTTCTCCTGTTTCGCCATCAGCATTCCTCAGCATGTCGTCTATCGAGTCGAAACGCTGACGGATTTCTCGTGCTTCCATCATTGCGCGGGCCGTCTTTTCCGATGGAACTCGCACCTCGAAGGGAAGCCCCTGAGTAGCAACAACCTGTCGCAGAAAAAGTCGCATGGCGTCACTAATGCTCAGCCCGCAAGCGTTCAAGACTTCAGTGGCACGCGCTTTCAAATCCTCATCAATGCGGCAGCGCACATCGGTAGTTTTCAGTAGTGCAGCCATTTCAATTACCTCATCGTGGTTTTGTAGCTACATCAGCGCTACCTCTGCATTGTGTTCGGAGTGATTTTCGTCGGTCAACGCGAAGTTGATAGGTGGTTATCTACCACCATGGCTCGCATGCCAGACATCCATTTCAACTCCTTTGACTGTTGGGCGCTATCAGCTAAATCGTTACTTTACCCGAGACCTATCTGCGTATGACGCGGGCAAAAAGCTAGGGAGATGTAAGCTGTTTCTCTTCGAAAAGAATCTCCCCGCGCACCAAAACCACGCAATTTTTTGACCTTCATCACCCCCACTTCACCAAAAACCCCGATCCTCTGTCAGCCTCCAGCCATCGGCGGGGAAATCAATTCGCTACTAAATCCGCGACAACTATGCTCAGGTGCAGGAATATAGCCGGCATATGGCGCCGTTTCGGTCGTTTCGTAAACAACAATACCCAGCCCACTTCAGAGGGCATTACCCATGGATAGCAGAACCTTACGCAACCTCATGCGCATCGTGCAGACCGGCTCGTTGTCGGCCGCAGCCGAGCATTCGTGCCTGACCGTGCAGGCGTTGGCCGCACAGTTGAACAAGGTCGAAGAGCAGTTCGGTTTCCGCTTGTTTCGCCGTTCCAACAAGGGCCTGACGCTGACGCCACAAGGCACGGAGCTCACGCCCTACATCGACAAAGTGCTGATCGCCACTCGACAGATGGAAGAAAAGGTCGAGGCGCTGAAGGTACCCGGGCAGCGGACGTTGAAGGTGGCGTTGAACAACACCCTGTCACCTGACTTCAACCGGCGGATGATCGGACGGCTGATCGAGGTGTTTCCCGACTACCAGATGGAATTCAGCTACGCCGAGTCGATGGAAAACCTCAGCAAGCTGAGGAACGAAGATTTCGACCTTGCCGTGCTGATCGGCCCGCAGCGGCCGGGGCTGCCGAGCATCGTCCTGCCGGAGGTGCAGGTGCAGGTGGTCGGTGCGCATTGCGGTCAGGAGAACGATCCGCTGACGTTGCTGGGCAACAAGTTTCAGGTGCGTCCTGCGGAAGATTGTCCGTATTCCCACAGCTTCCTGCGTTTTCTCGACGCCGGGCTGGGCAATCACGAGAACGGCCAACGCATGGTTTATTCGTGCAGCGAAACCCTGACGCTGTCGTTGATCACGCAGATGGACGCGGTGGGTATGGTCTCGCGTGAAGCGGCTCAGAAGAACGGTCTGACGATTTTCCCCGGTTTCGAGGATTTCCTCGAAGTGCGCCTGGCGGTGAACAATCCGGAGTTGTCCCACCAGGCGCTGAACGATGTCGTTGATCTGGCGCTACATGAACGAGCCGAGCGCAATGTACGCAGCCGTCCCCACCGCCACACTGAGAAAGAGGTTTTTGCTGAAATACGCACATAGCAACGTCGGAATCGCGGCATAGAATTCCGGGCGATCGAGCTGAATCTGCCGGTCCTTGATCAACAGGGGCGTGAGGCTGATCGCAGCGACGATCGCCACCGGCAGATATTCCAGTGCGCGCGCCACGAACGGCGGCCAGTGTTCGGTGTTGATCTGCAGCGGCAAGGCGCGCGGCAGGAAGGTCACCGCCATCATCAGCACCACCACCAGAATCAGGAACGTTTGGTCAGGCATACACCCACTCCGCAGCCCACAAACGTGGCGATAAATACGTTGAAGGGCGAACTGCCGATCAGGCTCAGCGCACCCATGCAGACCACGGCGGCAGCGGCGGCAATCAGTTTGTTGCGCGTGTTGCACAGCGAGACCAGCACGTAAAGCATCATCGCCGTCAGCGCATAATCGAGCTGATATTTGATCAAGTGCGCCGCGTACTGCGCGCAGACCGCGCCAAGCAAACCGCCGAGCACCCAAGAGGTGTGGCAGAACAGGTTGAAGCCGATCAGGTAACGCACGTTGACCGGGGCGCCCGTGCCGAGCTTGACGCTATGAAAGGCGAAGGACTCATCGGTCAGGCCACCGGCGTAAGCCCAACGCTCCATGCGGCTCAAGCCCAGGGCGCGCAGGGCCTTGGCCATGTACACCGACATCAGCATGTGCCGCGCATTGATCAGGAAAGTAGTCAGCACAATGGTGGTCAGCGACGCGCCGCTGGAGATCAGCGCCAGCGCGGCGAACTGCGAGGCGCCGGCATAGACGAACAAGCACATCGCCACCGGCAGCCACATCGGCAGGCCGGCGTTGACCGCCATCAGCCCGAAGACAAACGACACGGTGAAGTACCCGGCGACCACCGGGCTGGCTTCGGCAAACGTGCGCGACGGCTGATGAGTCGCCATCAGCGGCGCGCTGCCGGACCTTTCATTCATAGATCCCTCTCAAATGTTCGTTCGCCGTGAGGCTCGCAAAAACCCTGGGCGGTCCAGAATCGCTTGCCCGCGAGGTTAGCATCGTCGACGAACAGAAACATCCGCAACACCCCGACCCGTTTCATGTCGGACGACGCTGCTTCGACCAAACGCTGGCCAACGCCCTGGCTGCGGTAACGCGGGCTTACGGCCAGATGGTTGATCGTGCCGCGACTGCCGAGCATGCCGCCGAGCACCGCGCCGACGATCTCGCCATCCACATCGAAAGCCAGATACGCCGTGGTGGTTTTCTGGATCAACACGCCGCGCAGGCACTTGGCGTCCTGCCATTCGCAGAACGACACTTCGTCGAACTGGCGGAAGAAGCGCTCCATGCGTTGCGCATCCTTGGCGGTGGCGCGGCGCAGTACCACCGGCGTCGAGCATTCGACGCCGTCGATTGGGGTGATCTGATTAGCGAACAATGTCGAAAGCGGTCCCGGGCCGCGAGAAGGAAATCGCCAGAATCTGCCGGTACGCCATGGCATGGGTGTGGGTATTGCGCGCCGGGGTCACGTAGTGGCGCATGTCGCGATCGAGGAAGTAGGTGGTGTCGAGAATTTCCTCGTAGGTGGTCGCCGCCAGTTGTTGCTTGTGGGTGTCGTACAAACGGCTCTCCGCACCCTCGACGTTATTGCGCCCCCAGAAGTGCACGCCGCTGAACGGATAGCCGTCGCAGTGAATACCTTCAGGGGTGATTTCCAGCTGTTTGCCGGGTTTGATCTCGATGCGGATCTGATGGATCTGGCACTGCCAGATTTCATCGTGCAACTCTTCCGGCAGCACACTTTTGTACACTTCGAAATCAGTGTCGATCAGGCTGCGCATCACCGGTGAAGAGATCACTTCCTCGGAAAAGTCTTGAAAGTGCCGCACCACGCCACCGACGTAAGCGTTGTTCTCTTTCGATTGCACATAGGGGCGATGCTCCAGTTGCTTGAGCTCGCGGGTTTTCGGGTTGTATTCAAAGTCGCTGTAACGACGGTAACGCATGCCGGCTTCGGCCTGACCGTAGTAGCTGTCAGGCTCCATGTTTTCCCAACTTTTGGTCAGTCTGACGAAGTCGGCAAAATGACCGTAGAGATTGAAGTCACCACCCTGGACGTTGACAAACTTGTCGCGCCGTAGCGATTCGCCCACTTCTCTGTTCAAAACGATCATTACCAAATTCTCCGCTGCGTTGAACGCCCTAATCTATGGGGTGGAGAATTTGCGTCCATGAGAAAGAATTTCAGGCATTTGAAGCTCTGCTTGAAACGGAATCTGCAGCCCTTGAAAAACGACTTTTACATGACAAGAACACCGGTTATTTCCGGTTTTCACTGAAAAACCGTCGAAAAAAAACCCCGACCGAATCGGGGTTTTCTCATTTCTCTTACAGCGGATCGATCATCAGAAGATGTTGATCGGGTAGTCCACGAATACGCGCAACTCGTTACCGCTGACGTTGTACTCGCTGGATTTCTGCGACACGCGCAGGATCGAACTGCGCAACTTCACGCTCAGGTCTTTGGCCGGGCCACTTTGCACGACGTACTTGAACTGGTTGAAGATTTCGCGCTCGGTGCCGCCTTCGCTGGTGGACGTGGTGATGTTGTCGCCGCGCACGTAAGCGAAGTTGTAGCTCAGACCTGGAACGCCGAACGAACCAAAGTCCAGGCCATAGCCCAGCTGCCAGCTGCGTTCGTCTTCGGCGTTGAAGTCAGACCAGTAGGAGTTGGCCAGGTAGATAGAGTTACCACCGTCGCCGACACGACCCTGGTCTTTCTGATAGCCGCCGTAGGCATAACCCAGGTTGCTGTCGCCAGTGGAACGCTGGTGCGCCACGGTGAACGAGTGCGGGCCGGTGGCGAAGGTGGCTGCCAGGCTCCAGATCTTGTTGTCGCGACCGGTGACGATGCTTTCGCCCGGCACGGTGTTTTCGCGCACGTACGAGCTGTCCAGCTTGGTGCGATAGCCGTTGAAATCCAGGGTCAGGGACTGATCCTTGTTGAACGGAATCACGTAGTTGGCGTTCACGTACTGTTTCTTCAAGACGTCTTCAACGTCGGAGGCGTACAGCGCGCCTTTGAAATGTTCGGTGAACTGATAGCTGCCGCCCAACACGTTGATCGACTTCAGACCGCCGCTGTCACGGCCCTCATCGCTCTTGCGCGACTCGGCGGTGAAACGACCGGCGTTCAATTCCAGGCCTTGGATTTCACGGGAAGTGATCAAGGTACCGGTATAGCTTTCCGGCAGCAGACGCACGTTGTCGTAGCTCAGCACCGGCAGGGCCGGCATCTGGTCGCCATAGGTCAGTACGGTATTGGACACTCGGAACTTGACCGCAGCACCGCCCTTGGCGATGTCGTGGTTCGCGCGACCATCATTTTCCTGTCTGAAAAAATCGATGCCGCCGGCGCCGCTACGGCCCTTGCCGCCGTCCAGGCGCAATGCGTACAGACCGAAAGCGTCCACGCCGACACCGACGGTGCCTTGGGTGAAGCCCGACGAGAAGGTACCGATGGCCGCTTGGCCCCATTCGGCCTTGTCCTTGTTACCGTCTTTGTAATCACGATTGATGTAGGCGTTGCGCAGCAGCACTTTCAGGCTGCTGTCTTCAACGAAACCCTTGGATTCGGCCTGGTCGTTAGCCATGGCCTGTGTAGCACTCAACATCCCCAGTGCGATCAGACTGATTCGCTTGTTCAACATTTTGTTTTCCTTATTACGGGTTGAAACGCGCTGTGTCGAACGGCTGAAACGGCGCTTTTGCACTCTTGTATTCACCCCGAAACAAAAAGACCCGCCAACGAGAACGTCATGGCGGGCCTGCTCCTTGTTTTGAGTCATGGCGGTTAGCCACAGGCGTTGGGCCGAATCGTAGCTGCGCCCTGAACAGTGTGTCAATTTCAAGAATCGTCTTTAAATAGGCGAAAAACGTCTAAGAAACGTAATTTTCTTGCTGGGCTATTGCAGAAAAATGAGGTTAAGCAGGGAGTTCTGAATTTTAGGAGCGAGCCTGCTCGCGAAATCGGTGGATCATTCGATGAAGTCATTGGCAGGGCTGACGTCTTCGCGAGCAGGCTCGCTCCCACCTTTGAATACCTGAGGATAAAAATCAGGCAAAAAAAGCGCCACCATCCCGGCAGCGCTTTTACCAATCCCTATTGTTCTTATCCTTCCATCACATCCCACAAGGCTTCCAGCTCGGCCTCGCTGAACAGGCCAGCGGGGTAACGCTCGATCATCATCCGGCGCGGATCAGGTTGTCTGATCTGACGCGTTCCATTGGACTTCAACCAGTGCGCGACAAGCTGGAGCGATTCGCCGTTGACGGCCATGGGATGCACAGTCCGCTCGCTGATTACGTTCACTTCGGCGTTCATTTCAGCGCTCTCTCCCCGTTCGTGAGCGGCTACGTTATCCAAGGTTTGTGACAGAACTGTTGAAGTTCCCCGCCCTCCCTAGTGCACCAGGAGCAATACAAGAGCTATGCCAAGGCGACCCGAATGTCGACCGGCGGATACAAACAAGCCCGCGGTCCTGACGGGCTGCGGGCTTGCTTTCATGCGTAGCGAGCTAATCATTGCCTCGCTGTTTTGCTAAACAACTCAAGCTGTTACGACTCAACTCACTCTTTGTGCGGCGCTGGCTGCTGTTGGGTAAGGCAGTGAATATTGCCGCCACCCAGTAACAGTTCGCGGCCCGGCACCATCACTACTTCATGATGCGGAAACAACTTCTGCAGGATTTCCCTGGCCGGGGCATCCATCGGGTCGTCGAAGCTCGGCGCGATGATGCCGCCGTTGACGATCAGGAAGTTCACGTAGGAACCGGCCAGGCGCACGGACGGATTGCGCTCTTGCGAACCGTCCACCGCATCGACGCCGGCACACTCTTCTTCGGTCGCGTACAGCGGCCCCGGAATCGGCATTTTATGCACCGTGAACGGGCGGCCCTTGGCATCGGTGCTGCTTTGCAGCACTTGCATCGCGGCCTGACAGCGTGGGTAGTTCGGATCCTGCGGATCGTCGGTCCATGCCAGCAGCACTTCGCCCGGGCGCACGTAGCAACAGAAGTTATCCACATGGCCGTCGGTTTCATCGTTGAACAAGCCATCCGGCAGCCAGATGATCTTGTCCACGGACAGGTTGTCGCTGAGCACCGCTTCGATTTCTTCGCGGCTCAGGTGCGGGTTGCGATTGCGGTTGAGCAGGCATTCTTCGGTGGTGATCAGCGTGCCTTCGCCATCGACATGAATCGAACCGCCTTCGAGCACAAAACCTTCGGTGCGGTAGCGCGGGCTGCGTTCGATCTCGAGGATCTTGCCGCCGACCTGCGAATCACGGTTCCACGGCGCATACAGACCGCCATCGAAACCGCCCCAAGCGTTGAAATCCCAGTTCACGCCGCGCACTTCGCCACGGTTGTTGATGACGAAGGTCGGGCCGCTGTCGCGAACCCAGGCGTCGTCACTGGACATTTCCACCACGCGGATATTCGGCACATCGAGGCGCGCGCGGGCGTTTTCGTATTGGCCGGCGGAGACCGCAACGGTCACCGGTTCGAAACGGGCGATGGCCTTGGCCACCGCGGCGTGCGCAGCCTGCGCCGGTTTGCCGCCCAGACGCCAGTTGTCCGGGCGCTCAGGCCAGATCATCCAGGTCTGGGTTTGCGGCGCCCACTCGGCCGGCATGTAGAAGCCATCGGCGCGTGGGGTACTTTTCAATGTGGTCATCAGGACTCCAGGGAACCGTCGAGGGTTTTCAACGCGCCGTACAGATTCGGCCGGCGGTCGCGGAATGAACCCCACGCGCTGCGAATATGTTCCAGCTCGTCGAGGTTGAACGTGTGCACAAGAATACCTTCTTCGGTTTTATTCAGCTCCTGCACTTTTTCGCCGAATTGGTTGGCGATGAAAGAAGAGCCGTAGAAGGTGATGTCGTAGCCGTCCTGCTCTTCATTGCCAATCCGGTTGCTGGCAATCAGCGGCATCAGGTTGGCGCCGGCATGGCCCTGCTGCACCCGCTGCCAGTGATCGCGTGAAGAGATGGTCTTGTCATGCGGCTCGCTGCCGATCGCGGTCGGATAAAAAAGAATTTCCGCGCCTTGCAGGGCCATGCTGCGCGCCGCTTCCGGAAACCACTGGTCCCAGCAGATGCCGACGCCGATTTTTGCGTATCGGGTGTTCCATACCTTGAAGCCGGTGTCGCCCGGGTTGAAGTAATACTTCTCGTGATAGCCGGGGCCGTCGGGGATGTGGCTTTTACGATAAATCCCGAGGTTGCTGCCGTCAGCGTCGATGATCGCGATGCTGTTGAAGCGTGCACGCCCGGCCAGTTCGTAGAAGCTGATCGGCAGCACCACTTGCAGCTCTTTGGCGATTTTCTGGAAATGCTTGATGGCGACGTTTTCTTCAACGGTTGTAGCCAGTTGCAGGTAATCCGGATTCGGCTTCTGGCAGAAGTACGGTGCCTCGAACAGTTCCTGGATGAGGATGATCTGTGCGCCTTCGGCGGCGGCTTCGCGGACCAGTCTTTCAGCGGTTTCGAGGTTGGCTTCCAGGTCCCACGAACAGGCCATCTGCGTGGCGGCGACGGTAACGATACGGCTCATGAATCATCTCCGGGCTAGTGCTTTGACGGGCGAAGAATTCGACCGAAACGAAAACGCGCGCACCGGACAAGAGATCGCCATGCCGGAGCAATGGCAACTTTATAGCCGATAAATATCGGTTTTAAAAGCTGTAAAGAAAGAATCTCTCTGTCTGAACGCCAATTAACTCGATACAAATCGAACTTAAGACCAAAAACAAATGTCGGAGCGAGCCTGCTCGCGAATGCGCTGTGTCAGTCACCGCATGTGGCGACTGATACACAGCTTTCGCGAGCAGGCTCGCTCCCACAGGGGATGTGCCTTGTTTACAGGCCCTCGGTAAGCACCCGATCCAGCATATCGACGAAGAAATCCACGCTCTGGCGCGACGTCACCATCGGTGGCTTGATCTTGAGAATGTTCAAATCGTCGCCGGTCGGCTGCATGAAAATCCCCAGCTCACGCAGACGATCACACAGCAACGCAGTCTCGGCGGTTGCCGGTTCCAGTGTCTGCCGATTGCGGATCAGTTCCAGCCCGAGATAAAACCCGGAGCCGTGCACCGCGCCGACCAGCGGATGTTTATCGATCAACGCTTCCAGGCGCGCCTTGAAATAGCCGCCGACGACCTGGGCGTTTTCCCAGAGCTTTTCTTCCTCCATCACATCGAGCACCGCCATACCAATCTGGCAACTGACCGGACTGCCGCCCGCCGACGAGAAGAAATAGCCTTCGGCCTCCAGCGCCTCGGCGATTTCCCGGCGAGTGATCACCGCGCCAAGTGGCTGGCCGTTACCCATGCCTTTGGCCATGGTGATGATGTCCGGCACTACGCCCTGCTGTTCGAAGCCCCAGAAAAAATGGCCCATGCGCCCATAACCGACCTGCACTTCGTCAGCGATGCACACCCCGCCCTGCGCGCGGACCTTTTCATACACCTGCGGCAAATAGCCCGGCGGTAAAGAAATACCTCCGGCATTGCCGTAGACCGGCTCGCAGATGAAACCGGCCAGTTGCCGCTTCTGCTCGGCCAGTTTTTGCAGGTGATGTTCGACGCTGCGCACGTAATCCGGCGCCGAATCGGCGCCACGGAATTCGCCGCGATAAGTGTTCGGCGCCGGCACTGGGTGCACCCAGTCCGGGCGACTTTCCAGGGCCTTCGGGTTGTCGGCAATCGACGTCGATACCGCATCGGCGCCGATCGTCCAGCCGTGATACGCCTCAAGCACACTGATCATGTCGCGCCCGCCGCTGTAGGCCCAGGCCAGACGAATCGCCAGGTCATTGGCTTCGCTGCCGCTGTTGACCAGGAACACGCGATCCATGCCCTGCGGTGCAAGCTTCAGCAGGCGCTCGGAAAACTCGGCGACCGCCGCGTAGTTGAAGCGCGAATTGGTATTGAGCAACGACCACTGCCGCGCCGCGACCGCCGCCATCCGAGGGTGACCGTGGCCGAGCACGGCGACGTTGTTGAGCATGTCCAGATAGGATCGGCCGTGCATATCAATCAGGTGATTGCGCCAGCCGCGTTCAATGCGCGGCGGGTCAACGTAATAGTGTTTTTGCGTGCGGGCAAAACTGGCATCGCGGCGTTCGAGCAGGGTTTTCGCGTCCAGCTCAGGCTCGGCGTCGCAGGCCAGCCCTAGCAGAGTCGCCGGCGACGGGCACAACGCCTGCCACGCAGATGCACGGGACGGCGTGCAGAAGAGCGGCGCGTCGAGTTCTGCTCCCCGGCACATCTGCACAAGCAGCGGGCCCGTGACCGTGCCGAGCTTCTGGCCTTGATCCAATGCCGCGCCATGGCCAAGAACTGGCGTCACGCCCCACAGGCGAACGCTGAACTGTGGGCCATCGAGTTGCAGCGCACCGTTTGCCGCTTGATTCAGCACGCCGGCGAATGGCGCTTGCACTTCGGTTCCAGTCGGCACACGCAATTCGACATGCAACGGGAACGTGTCCGGCTCAGTCGCGCAGTCTGGCCGAGTACGTGACAAGCGATACTGGCCATAACGCGTCGCCGCCAGCCCGTGCACCGCTGCGGCTTCTGTCAGCAAACGCTGATCAATGCCCTGCTGCTCCCAATTGCCCGCCTCGAAGTGCGGGCTCAACACGCCCAGATCGATCAGGGCGAATTCGCGCCCGACCAATCCGGGCAGCAATGGCGCAAATTCCGGTTTTTCGACCTTCGGCACGGTCTGGCCCACGGCTGTGAGAATCGCCGCTTCCATCAGCGCCAGTGGCACCGAGGTCGCGACGCGAAAGATTTCCCACTCGTGACTGAGATTGTCGCGGCTATACGTATTGGTGGGGTCGATGCTCACCTGTTGCTCGCCACTGAGCACCAGCACCGCCGCCCGCGCCACGATCAATGGCCACAGCGCTTGCAGCTCAGCGTACTGCAACGGATTGACCGCGTGATAAGCCTTGACCGCCGGCAGGATGACAAACGGATCGCCATCGGCGTGATGCAGCAAAGCCGCACAGGTCACCGACAGATCGGTGATGCGCCAGGTGCGCACCAGATCACCGAAATCGATCACGCCCTGCAACTGCCAATGCCGCTGTGCATCGCGCGCCCATACGGCGTTGTCATCGGTGATGTCCATGTGAATCGCCTGCACCGGCAGTTTGTCCAGCAACGGCTGCAAACGGCGCTCGGCCTGCTCGGCGGCAACGCCGATCGCCGCACGCTGCTGCGCGTCAGTGACCACCGGCAACAGATGACTGATCAAAGCGTTGGCGTGACGCGCGTCCCACTGCAAGGTGCGTTCAAGACCCGGGTGATCGAAACCTGCCAGGGCCAGATCCATCTCGCCACAGAGCCGGCCAAACCCGGCGACCACGTCCTGGCCAAGGTGATCGAAATCGGTCAACGGCTGGCCGTCGATGTACTCCAGCAACCGCACATGCACCGCTTCGCCATTGGCTTGCAAGGACAACAGGTCTTCACCGTTATTGGCAGCAATCACGCGAGGTACCTTGATCGCCGAGTGCTCGGTCAGATACTTGAGGCCGGCGTGCTGGGCTTGCAGCTCCACAAGGGCGTAGTCGCCACGGCAGACTTTCAAGACGAAGCGCCCGCGCGCACTGTCGACGCGATAATTCAGATCCTGCTGGCTGCCCAGCGCCTGCAACGTGCCGCTGAACCCGTAATATTCGGCCAGCCATTGCAGCGCCTGCGCCTCTGAAACCTGCGGACCGGGCAAACTGGCGCGATGAATCAACGTGGCGAGCGGCATGAAACGACCCCTGAAATTTTATTAGGCGCTTATATCGCCATTGCCTTGGCGGTTACGCAACCCCTTAAGACGTTGCCCGGTCAACCGAAAACGGAAATGCGATCATGAAAGCCTTCCAGGCAAACTTTCCTGCAAGACTTTCAGATTGTTTTTCAGCGCAGCTCTGTGCAATCTGCGCCACAAATTCACAGCACGGATGCAAGCCCACGTCATGTCCCATCGTCGCCTCGCCCTTACGAACAAAAAAGTCCGCAATATCCCTCGCCGCTTGCGAGCTCTCGCCGCTTGGGCCGCCGATTTCGAAGGGTATTTTCCTGCTGACCTTACTCTTGAGGACAAATACTGGAACTGGAAAATTCCGATCCACATGGCAATGGTGGAAGGAAGGCAGGCAACAACCGAGCTGAAAAAGCAATGTGCCCAGCACTTGATCGACGCGGCGCAGCATTTACGCCTGGCTCGCCCGGTGCATGCGCTTGACTGCCGAGTGGTCGCAGCCATTTGTGTTCCCGGCATGTTTTCCAGCGAAATCTGTATCTATACGGATCTGGAATACCACCGCGGTCATATCCCTGCCTCCGACAGCGAATATGTCGAAACCGGCAAAAGCCTGGCTCAAGAATGGGGTCTTGTGTTGCCACAGGGCATGCGCGAACGAGGTTTGCGCTACGAGGTTGAAGGCTGGGATGGGCAGACTTATGAAGAGGAACGCTGGTATTTTGGCGAGGTCGATTGACGCTCCGGCGTAGTCCGCACTCGCGCCCCGCAGCGCTTTGCGCAAGAATGTCGGCCATTCACACCTGTCTATGGAAATCCTCATGAATGTCATCACCAGCGATCTGCCCGGTGTTCTGATCATCGAACCCAAGGTGTTCGGCGACGAGCGCGGTTTTTTCTACGAGAGTTTCAATGCCAAGGCGTTTCAGGACGCTACCGGTCTGGAAACGCAGTTTGTGCAGGACAACCATTCACGCTCGCAGAAAGGCGTGTTGCGCGGCCTGCATTACCAGTTGCAGAACACCCAGGGCAAACTGGTTCGGGTGACCGCAGGTGAAGTGCTCGACGTGGCGGTGGATATCCGTCGCAGCTCGCCGTATTTCGGCAAATGGGTGGCGGTGCGTCTGTCGGCGGAAAACCATCGCCAACTTTGGATACCGGAGGGTTTCGCCCACGGTTTCGCCGTGCTGAGCGAGTTCGCTGAATTCCTCTACAAGACCACCAATTATTACGACCCGTCTTCCGAGCGCAGTATTCGCTGGGACGACCCGGCGCTGGGCATCGACTGGCAACTGGACGAAGCACCGAAGCTATCGGCCAAGGACCAGACGGCCGCGCTGCTCAAGGACGCTGACGTCTTCGCCTGAGGCCGGGCATAATGCGCCAGTTACCTCAGGCGCATCGGCTCATGAAACCACCGCTTCCCCGCAGACCTCGCTGGCGCAGCCTAGCGCTGTTGGCCCTGTGCCTGGCGCCGCTGCTGTGGCCACTGGAGCATCTCGCCGAACGCTATTACCGCAGCGAGCTTGCCGGGCAGAATCGCCAGACCCTCGATCTTTACGTGGCCAACCTGCTCGGCACCCTGCATCGCTACGAAGTGTTGCCGCAGATTCTCGGCGATCTGCCGGCCCTGCGCGCGGTGCTTGGTGCGCCGGACGACGGCGTGACCCAAGGCAACGCCAATCGCCTGCTGAAAAACATCGCCGCGCAGACCGGCGCCGAAGTCATGTACCTGATGGACACGTCCGGCCAGACCCTGGCGGCATCGAACTGGGACAAACGCGACAGCTTCGTCGGCCGCAATTTCGCCTTCCGCCCGTATTTCAGCGAAGCCATGGCCGGGCGCCTCGGGCGCTTCTTCGGGCTGGGCACCACTTCGGCCAAACGCGGCTACTTCTTCGCCGCCGCCGTGCGCAACGGCGAAAAGATCATCGGCGTGCTGGTGATCAAGGTCGACCTCGACCACACCGAAAGCCTGTGGGGCAAAACCCCGGAACAACTGTTGGTAACCGACCACAACGGCGTAGTCATTCTCACCTCGCGCCCGGAATGGCGCTTCCGCTCCACCCGCGAGTTGAGCGAAACCGAGCGCGCCGCGATCACTGCGATCCAGCCCTACCCGACCCGCGAACCCCGACCGCTGAATCTAAGCCCGGACGCCTGGCTGACGCAGACCCACGACATCGCCGAAACCGGCTGGAGCGTGAGCATCCTCGCCCCGCGCACGCTGATTGATCGTCCGGTGCGCACGGTGGTCGCGATCGGCGGCGCCACGCTGTTGGTGGTCATGCTGCTGGTGGGTTTGATGATGCAGCGCCGCCGCCATTATCTGGAGCGCATCGCCTTTGAGGCCAAGGCGCGCCGCGAACTGGAAGGCCGGGTTGCCGAGCGCACCAGCGATCTGGAAGGCCTCAACCGCCGTTTGAAACAGGAAGTGCTTGAGCGCGAGCACGCGCAGCAGGAGCTGGTGCGCGCCCAGGACGATCTGGTCCAGGCCGGCAAACTGTCGGCGCTGGGGACCATGTCGGCGAGCATCAGCCACGAACTCAATCAGCCGCTGGCGGCAATTCGCAGCTATGCGGAAAACGCCGAAGTGCTGCTCGATCATCAGCGCACCGAGGACGCCCGGGGCAACCTCAAGCTGATCAGCGAACTGACCGGGCGCATGGCCTCGATTATCGCCCACCTGCGCGCCTTCGCCCGCCGCGATCGTCACGCACCGGAAAGCGTCGCCCTGCAACCGGCGCTGGACGATGCGCTGGCATTGCTGGCCAAACGTCGGCGCAGCATGGAAGTCGAACTGATTCGCGACTTGCCCGCCGCGACGCTGTGGGTCGAGGCCGGCGAAACCCGATTACGCCAGGTGCTCGGCAATTTGCTGGCCAACGCCCTCGATGCGCTGACCGAAAAAGGCCCGCCGCGCAAATTGTGGCTGAGTGCCGAAGCCACCGCCGACGGCGTCAATCTGTACATTCGCGACAACGGCCCCGGGTTCTGCATGGAAGCCCTTGGCCGCGCCAGCGAGCCCTTCTACACCACCAAGACCCGCACCCAGGGTCTGGGTCTGGGGCTGGCCATTTGTGAAACGCTGATGCGCGCCTTCGGTGGCGAGCTGTCGTTCGCCAACCACAAGCAAGGCGGCGCCCTGATCACCCTGCGCCTGCGCGCCGGCGCACCCGGAGTCAGCCTGCAACCGTCCGAGGACCGAAGTGCATGACCATCGACAATCGCATCCAGGTAGTGTTGATCGACGACGATCCGCACCTGCGCCAGGCCCTCGGTCAGACCCTGGACCTGGCCGGCCTGAAAATCCTGCCGCTGTCCGAAGCCAAGGGCCTGGCCGCGCAACTTGAGCGTGACTGGCCGGGGGTGGTGGTCAGCGACATCCGCATGCCGGGCATGGACGGCCTCGAACTGTTGAGCGAGTTGCATGCACAGGATCCGGAGCTGCCGGTGCTGCTGATCACCGGCCATGGCGACGTACCGCTGGCAGTGCAGGCGATGCGCGCCGGCGCTTACGATTTTCTGGAAAAACCCTTTGCCAGCGATGCGCTGCTCGACAGCGTCCGTCGCGCCCTCGCGCTACGGCGGCTGGTGCTGGACAACCGCAGCCTGCGTCTGGCCTTGAGCGACCGCAACGAATTGAGCGCGCGACTGGTCGGCCATTCGACGCCGATGCTGCGTCTGCGTGAGCAGATCGGTGCGCTGGCGGCGACCAAGGCTGACGTGCTGATCCTCGGCGAAACCGGCGCTGGCAAAGAGGTGGTTGCCCGCGCGCTGCACGACTTGTCGAGCCGCCGCAACGGTCCGTTCGTGGCGATCAACGCCGGCGCCCTGGCCGAATCGGTGGTGGAAAGCGAGCTGTTCGGTCACGAACCCGGCGCCTTCACCGGGGCGCAAAAACGCCGCATCGGCAAATTCGAATTCGCCAACGGCGGCACGCTGTTTCTCGACGAAATCGAAAGCATGAGCATGGACGTGCAAGTGAAACTGCTGCGCATGCTGCAGGAGCGCGTTGTTGAACGCCTGGGCGGCAATCAGTTGATCCCGCTGGACATCCGCGTCATCGCCGCGACCAAGGAAGATCTGCGCCAAGCGGCGGATCAGGGTCGCTTCCGCGCCGACTTGTATTACCGCCTCAACGTCGCACCGCTGCGCATCCCGCCGCTGCGCGAAAGGGGCGAAGACGCATTGGTGCTGTTCCAGCATTACGCCGACGAAGCCAGCGTCCGCCACGGCTTGCCGCCCCATGAGCTGCAACCGGCACACCGCGCCCTGCTGCTGCGCCACACCTGGCCGGGCAACGTGCGTGAACTGCAAAATGCCGCCGAACGCTTCGCGCTGGGTCTGGAGCTGGCTCTGGACAACAGCGCCGATGGCAGCGGCGGCACGCCTGTGGAAGTGGTCAGCGGCGGCCTCAGCGAGCAAGTGGAAAACTTCGAGAAATCGCTGATCGCCGCCGAACTGGCGCGCTCGCACAGCTCGGTGCGCAGCCTCGCCGAAGCCTTGGGTATTCCGCGCAAAACTCTGCATGACAAGTTGCGCAAACATGGCCTGAATTTCGGCGACAGCAGCCACGGGGAAGACAACGAATGAGCAGCGAAAGCGAATACCTGCAAACGGTGCTGCATCACGACATTCCGCTGACCGCCGAGATGGGCCTCGAAGTGCTTGAGTGGCGTGAGCAGCAATTGAGCCTGCACCTGCCGCTTGCGCCCAACGTCAATCACAAGAGCACCATGTTTGGCGGCAGCCTCTACTGCGGCGCGGTGCTGGCCGGTTGGGGCTGGTTGCATTTACGTTTGAAGGAAGAAGGGATTGCCGACGGACATATCGTCATTCAGGAAGGACAGATCAGCTATCCGCTGCCGGTAACCGGTGACGCCGTGGCCATCTGCCCGGCGCCGGAGGCGGCGGTGTGGAAGCGCTTTGTGACGATGTATCGGCGATATGGGCGGGCGCGGCTGACGCTGGATACGCGGATACTGAATGCGGGAAGTGAGGACGAGGCGGTTAGATTTACCGGGCAGTACGTTTTGCACCGTTGAAGATCAACAGCCCCTCACCCTAGCCCTCTCCCGAGGGAGAGGGAACCGATACGGGGATGCTACAGATTTAAGTCGACCTGAAACTGCTTCGCCGAATCCACAATCGACTCGATTCTCCAGGTCCATGCATAGCGCCAGACAACTCGGTCGGCTCCCTCTCCTGGGGGAGAGGGAACCGATACGGGGATGCTACAGATTTACGTCGACCTGAAACTGCTTCGCGGAATACACAATCGACTCGATTCTCCAGGTCCATGCATAGCGCCAGACAACTCGGTCGGCTCCCTCTCCTGGGGGAGAGGGCTGGGGTGAGGGGGAATTCCGGATCAGCAGTTAACCTCGGGCCAGCTCCAACAACCGAGCTCGCCATGCAGCCTTCGCCGGCAGTGCCAGAAAGAACTCATTCAACAGCGATTCCCGCGCAGGGTAACTGAACGTTTCACCCTTTAAATCCAGTACCTCGCCCCCCGCACCTTCCAGCACGCCCTGAGCTGCCGCCGTGTCCCACTGCGAAGTCGGCGCCAGGCGCGGATAGCAGTCGGCAGCACCTTCGGCCAACAGACAGAACTTCAAGGAACTGCCGATATTGGCCAGTTGCAACTCACCAAGACTGGCGCTCAACCCGGCCAGCAAACGCTCTTGCTCGGGACTTGAATGGCGACGGCTGGCCACCACAGTAAACGCCTCGCCCGGTGCAGGCACATCACGCACCTGAATCGCCGTCGGCGTACCACCTTCGTCGCCACGCCAGGCTCCAAATCCGGCACCGCCGACGTAAAAACGACCGTTGGTCGGCATCGTCACCACACCAAATACCACCCGGCCATTTTCGATCAGCGCGATGTTGACGGTGAATTCCTCGCTACCGCTGATGAACTCCTTGGTACCGTCCAGCGGATCAACCAGCCACCAGCGCTGCCAACCGGCGCGCACGCTCTGCGGGATATCGGCGTCCTCTTCGGACAGCACTGGAATGCTCGGATCAAGGGCCGTCAGCCCCGCAACGATAAGGTGATGCGCAGCCAGGTCGGCGGCTGTCACCGGCGAATCATCGGACTTGGCCGTGACTTCAACGCCTGCACGCCAGAATGGCAAAATCGTCTCGCCAGCCTGCAATGCCAGCTCAACCACTGGCGCCATCAGCGGATGGGGAAAACTCATCGACGTCTCACTCATAGCTGAACACCCCGCGCTGGCTCAGCAGATCACGGGTCAAATATAGTGCCGCCAATGCGCGGCCTTCGGTGAATTGCGGATTGAGCGCCAGCGCCGACAGTTCGCGCAGGTTGACCTTGTCGACCCGCATCGGCTCCGGCTCATCGCCTTCCAGCCGTTCTTCGTAGAGATCGGTGGCCAGTACCACTTGGATCTTCTGGCTCATGTAACCGGGCGACAGCGACAGCTCGGTCAGATGTTCCAGTTGACGCGCGCCATAACCGGCCTCTTCCTTGAGTTCCCGCTCGGCCGCCGCCAGCACGTCCTCGCCCGGCTCGATCAGGCCTTTGGGCAGAGACAGTTCGTATTCGTCGGTGCCACCGCAGTATTCCTCGATCAACACCGCGTGTTCGGCATCAAGCATCGCGACGATCATCACCGCGCCGTAGCCAGCGCCCTTGCCAACCAGACGCTCGTAAGTGCGCTCCACGCCATTGGAAAATCGCAGCTTGAGTTCTTCGACGCGAAACAGGCGACTGGTGGCGACAATCTCGCGGGCGAGTACGGTGGGTTTCTGGCGCATGCAAAGCTCCTTGGCGTGAACGCGCTACTATAACGCGGCTTTCCCGATTGTTTGCGTCGGATATCTTTTCACCGTTCGAGACGTTGCCATGCCTTCTTTACCGTGGTCCGACATCGATACCGTTCTGCTCGACATGGACGGCACGCTGCTGGATCTGCACTTCGACAACCATTTCTGGCTCGAGCACCTGCCCCAGCGCTACGCCGAACTGCACGGCATCAGCCGGGCCATGGCCGAGCTGGAATTGCAGCCATTGTTCGAGCGCCATGCCGGCCAGTTGCAGTGGTACTGCCTGGATTTCTGGAGCGCGGAACTGAAATTGTCGGTGCGTGAACTGAAACAGGAAACCGCCCACTTGATCGCCCTGCGCGCGGATGCCGATACCTTTCTCGACGCAATCAAACGCGCCGGCAAACGGGTGATCATGATCACCAACGCGCACCGCGATTCGCTGTCGTTGAAACTGGAACGGATCGAACTGGCACCATACTTCGAGCGGCTGATCAGCTCGCACGACTATGGTTATCCCAAGGAGAACCCCCAGTTCTGGGATGCCTTGCAGGCGGACATCGGTTTTGATCCGGGGCGCAGCCTGTTTATCGACGACACCTTGCCGATCCTGCGCAGTGCACGGGATTTTGGCGTGGCGCATCTGCTCGCGGTTAAGGAACCGGACAGCCGCAAAGGGCCGAAGGACACGGCAGAATTTGCCGCAGTCGAAGACTACCGCGATCTCATTGCCGGACTCTGATCCCTGCAGGAGCTGCCGAAGGCTGCGATCTTTTGATTTGCGTTTTTTTAAGTCAAAGTCAAAAGATCGCAGCCTGCGGCAGCTCCTACATGGGCAGCGCGTTATTTTGGAATGCGCAGCTTTTGCCCCGGATAAATCTTGTTCACATCCTTGAGCATCGGTTTGTTGGCTTCGAAAATCTTCTCGTACTGGTTGGCATTGCCATAGACACGCAGGGAAATCGCACTGAGCGTGTCACCTGCTTTGACCTCGACAAACTCTGCCGCAACCACCACCGGCCCGGTCACGGTGATCTGATCATCCACACTGCCCACGCCAGCAATGTTGCCCACCGCGAGCACAATCTTTTCCTTCTCTTCCTGACTCGCCACCTCACCGGTGATTGTCACTTTGTCCCCATCCACGGTCGCCTGCACATTGGGATTGCCCAGTCCGACCTTGCTGATATGTTCCTTCAACTGCTCGCTGGCATTGGCGTTTCCGGGAGTCAACAGATCAAGCAGTTTCTCACCGGCTTCTTTGACAAAACTCAAAAGGCTCATTGCATTCACTCCATGTAATAAAGGGTCAGTCGTCCAAGCCTAGACCACCCTGGCCAAACCCGGTTCCAGTCCGACCAATGACGCTGCCGCGCCGCAGACGGTAGAATCGCCACACCCCGCCAACCGCCCGGAGCGAAGATGGACATCAAGCAACTGAAATTCCTCATCGCCCTCGACGAAACCCGCCATTTCGGCCAGGCCGCCGCGCGCTGCCACATCACCCAGCCGACCCTGTCGATGCGCTTGCGCAGCCTCGAAGAAGAACTCGACCTGCCATTGGTCAATCGCGGCCAGCGCTTTGAAGGCTTCACCGCACCGGGCGAACGCGTGCTGGCGTGGGCGCGTACGGTGCTGGCGGCTTACGACGGCTTGCAGGCGGAAGCGGCGGCCTGTCGCGGCAACCTGATCGGTACGCTGCGCCTGGGCGTGGTGCCGCTGTCGAGCTTCGATCCCTTGCCGCTGATGCAACGTCTGCATGCGGCGCACCCGGACCTGCGCTTCGAACTGTCGTCGCTGAGCTCCGAGCAGGTGCTCGAACACTTGGCGAACAACCGCATCGACATTGGCGTGTCGTATCTGGAGCGCCTGGACAGCGAGCGCTTCGATTCGCTGGCCTTTAACGAGACGCGCATGGGCCTGCTCTATGACGAGCGCTCGTTCAACTTCGGCGAAGAACCCCTGAGCTGGGAATCGCTGATCGAATTGCCGCTGTGCATGCTCACCAGCGGCATGCACTTTCGCCAGTCCATCGACCACAACTTCCACAGCCGTGGCCTGACCCCGCAACCGCTGCTGCAAACCGACGCCGTGCATCAACTGCTGCAAGCAGTCCACGGCGGTTTTTGCTGCGCAATCATGCCCCTCGACGGCGGCGCGGAAACCCTCGCCGATCACCTGCGCCTGCAACCGATCGAGAACGCCCACACCCTCGCGCCGCTGGGGCTGATCATGCGCCGGGGCGCGCCGCGTTCAGCGCTGGCGGAAGCTTGTTTCGCGCTTTATCAGAAATCGCCAAAAGACGCTTGATCGACGGCATCTATCGGTAGATCGGTAATAGCGATTAGACGCGACAACTTGCCGCGCCTAGTCTTGACCTAGATCAAACCGTCGGTGATGCCATGAACGCCAAGCGCCCAGCCTGCGCGGCGCCAGCAATTGAAACGCCCGCGCCTGCCGCCAGCCAGACCTACAGCTACAGCGATTTACCCCTTGAGGCATCGGCCAGCACCGCGCTGGCCGAGGAAGTCGCGTTGGCGATCGCCTACAACGGCATCAGTCAGGCAGTGATGCTGGTGACGCCCACCGACCTTGAAGACTTCATCGTCGGTTTCAGCCTCGGCAGCGGCATCATCGAGGACGCCAGCGATATCTACGATCTGCAACTGACAGGCTCAGGCTCGGCGCAATACGCGCAGGTGACCATCGCTAACCGTGCGTTCTGGAACCTCAAGCAACAGCGTCGGCAGTTGGCCGGCACCAGCGGTTGCGGATTGTGCGGCGTCGAAGCGGTTGAACAGGCGTTGCCCGATCTCAAGGTATTGCCGGGCGCTGCCTTGCCACCGATCGAATGGCTCGACGGTTTGCGCCAGCGCATCGGCGCGTACCAGCCGCTCGGTCAGCACTGCGGCGCGGTGCATGCGGCGGTGTTCATGAATGCCAGCGGTGAATTGCTGCTCGGCCGCGAAGACATCGGCCGCCATAACGCCCTCGACAAGCTGATCGGCGGGTTGATCCGCCAGAAGATTTCCACCGAAGGCGGCCTGGCGATTGTCACCAGCCGTTGCAGCCTCGAATTGATCCAGAAAGTCTTGCGTGCCGGCATCCAGACCCTGGTCAGCCTGTCGGCACCCACCGGCCTGGCCGTGCAATGGGCCCGGCGCCACAACCTCAATCTCATCCACCTGCCGCAGAAAAGTGCGCCGCGGGTGTACAGCCCCGCGATGGAGAATCAAGCGTGAGCCAACATCATCAAGCCGACCAGAAACCTGTCCCGCGCTACAAGCCTTACAAAGGTGCCGCTGGCGGCTGGGGCGCCCTGATCAGTGTTGCCCAGGCGTGGCTGACCAGCGACAACGCCCTGAAAAACCTGCGCATGATGCTCAAGACCAACCAGAACGGCGGCTTCGACTGCCCGGGTTGCGCCTGGGGTGATTCGCCGGAGAGCGGCATGGTCAAGTTCTGCGAGAACGGCGCCAAAGCGGTGAACTGGGAAGCGACCAAGCGTCGCGTCGATGCGAAATTCTTCGCCAAGCACAGCGTCACTTCCCTGCTGGAACAAAGCGATTACTGGCTGGAATATCAGGGTCGCCTGACTGAGCCGATGGTCTACGACGCCGAATCCGATCGCTACAAGCCGATCTCTTGGGAAGATGCCTTCGCCCTGATCGGCAAGCACCTGCGCAATCTGCCAAGCCCGGATCAGGCCGAGTTCTACACCTCGGGCCGCGCCAGCAACGAAGCAGCTTATCTGTATCAGCTGTTCGTGCGGGCTTACGGCACCAACAATTTCCCTGACTGCTCGAACATGTGCCACGAGGCCAGCGGCGTGGCGTTGGCGCAGAGTGTCGGGGTCGGCAAAGGCACGGTAACCTTCGACGACTTCGAACACGCCGACGCGATTTTCGTCTGGGGCCAGAACCCCGGCACCAACCATCCGCGCATGCTCGAACCGTTGCGTGAAGCGGTGAAACGCGGCGCCCAGGTGGTGTGCATCAATCCGCTGAAAGAGCGCGGTCTGGAGCGTTTCCAGCATCCACAGCACCCGATCGAAATGCTCACCAACGGCGACAAGCCGACCAACACCGCGTATTTCCGCCCGGCACTCGGCGGCGACATGGCGGTGCTGCGCGGCATGGCCAAGTTCCTTCTGCAATGGGAACGTGAAGCACAGAAGGCTGGCGAGCCGGCGGTGTTCGACCATGATTTCCTCAATGCCCACAGCGCTAACGTGCTGGAGTATCTGGCCATCGTCGATGACACCTCGTGGGAGCAGATCGTCGAGCAGTCCGGCCTGACCCTGGTCGAGATCGAGCAAGCCGCGCGCATGTACGCCAAAGGCAAGAACGTAATCATGTGCTGGGCCATGGGCATCACCCAGCACCGTCATTCGGTGCCGACCATTCAGGAAATCGCCAACCTGATGCTGCTGCGCGGCAATATCGGCAAACCGGGCGCCGGTCTGTGCCCGGTGCGCGGCCACAGCAACGTACAGGGCGACCGCACCATGGGCATCAACGAGCGTCCACCGGTGGCGTTCCTCGATTCCCTGGAACGTCGCTTCCAGTTCAAGGTGCCGCGGCATAACGGTCACAACGTGGTCGAGGCAATCCATGCGATGGCCGAAGGTCGCGCCAAGGTGTTCATCGGGCTGGGCGGCAACTTTGCCCAGGCCACGCCGGACAGCTCGCGCACCTTCGAAGCGCTGCGCAACTGCGACCTGACCGTGCAGATCAGCACCAAGCTCAACCGCAGCCACCTCGCCCACGGCAAAGACGCGCTGATCCTGCCGTGCCTGGGCCGCACCGACATCGATATCCAGACCGAAGGCCCGCAAGCGGTGACCGTGGAAGACTCGTTCAGCATGGTCCACGCCTCCAACGGCCAGTTGCAGCCGCTGTCGAACCAGATGCGCTCGGAGCCGTCGATCATCGCCGGCATTGCTGCTGCGACGCTGGGCAGCCAACCGGTGGACTGGAACTGGCTGGTAGCCGATTACGGGCGCATTCGCGAACTGATCGCTGACACCATCCCGAACTTCAAGGACTTCAACGACAAGATCAAGAACCCGGGCGGTTTTTATCTGGGTAACTCGGCGGGCGCCCGCAAGTGGAACACGCCGTCAGGCCGCGCCAACTTCCGCGCCAATCAGTTGCCGAAAGATCTGGTCCACGAGCGCACCCGCGCCACCGGCCAGGTGCCGGATCTGATCCTGCAATCGATGCGTTCCCACGATCAGTACAACACGACGATCTATGGTCTCGATGACCGCTATCGTGGTGTGAAGGGCCAGCGTGACGTGTTGTTCGCCAACGAGGCCGACATCATTCGTCTGGGCTTCCGTCCGGGACAGAAGGCCGACATCGTGTCGATCTGGGACGACGGTCGCGAGCGCCGGGTGAAAGGTTTTACATTGTTGGCGTTCGATATTCCTGCGGGGCAGGCGGCGGCGTACTATCCGGAAGTCAACCCGCTGGTGCCGCTGGAAAGTACGGGGGATGGCAGCCACACGCCGACGTCGAAGTTCATTGCGATCCGGCTGGAAGCGGCGGGTGAGAGCGGGTTGATCATGGCTAAATCCGCTTAACCGCGGAGCCAGATCCGGCCCCTTCGCGAGCAGGCTCGCTCCCACAATTGGAATACGTTTCAAATGTGGGAGCGAGCCTGCTCGCGAAAGCGATCGACCTAGCAACAGATCTGCCGTGGCGAAGATTTTCGACCGCCCACAAAAAAGGCCGTTTTTGCATAAAAACGGCCTGTCCGAAGTAGCTAAAGACCGGCGAAAATCGGTTAAGTTCCGGTGAAAAAACAGTAACTTGCAATCTTGTATACAAGTCGTGTTATTCGTCGGATTTTGATTGTCACGCCCAATGCAGAGCCTCAGGATCGGCGCCGTCATCCCTTTGAGGCTCATCCTCTATGAAGTTCTCCTCGATTCTCTTGTTGTCCCTTGGCCTGGTCAGTGGCTTCGCTTCTGCCGGAGGCACCGCCGAAGCCGGCGTGGGCGGCGCATTGGGCGGGGTTCTTGGCTCGGTCGTCGGTCAGTCTATAGGCGGCAATACAGGTTCAACCATCGGCGCGGCCCTGGGCGGCGCGGGTGGTAGTGCGGTCGGCGCTGACCGTCACAGCCGTGGCGAAGCGGCCATCGGCGGCGCACTGGGTGCTGCTGGCGGTAACGTGGTTGGCCGCAGTCTCGGCGGCACCACCGGCAGCCTGATCGGCTCCGCCGCAGGTGGCGGTGCTGGTGGTGCGCTGGGTAACTACATGGGCCGCGATGACGACGATGGTCGTCACTACGATCGCCGTTACGATGACCGTCGCTACTACCGTGACCGTGGTCATCCGGGTCGCGGTCACGCCTACGGCCACCGCAAGCATCACAAGTACTATCGCCACCGTTAAGGCGAAGGCTTGAACGAAAATCGCAGCCCTTGTGGCTGCGATTTTTTTTGCGCGTCTAGATCACCAGCCGCTCCAGCGTCCCACGCAAACCTGCCGGAATCGGCACCGGCTGATTGGTAGCCCGATCGACAAACACATGCACGAACCGTCCCGCCGCACACGCCTCGCTTTCGCCAACCTTGAACACAGCCAGTTCGTATTGCACCGAACTGTTGCCCAGCTTGCCGACCCGCAGCCCGATCTCGATCAAATCCGGAAAAGCGATCGAGGCAAAGTAATCGCAGGCCGAACTGACCACGAATCCCACCACTTCGCCGTCATGAATATCCAGGCCACCGACCTGAATCAGGTAGGTGTTCACCGCCGTGTCGAAGAAGCTGTAGTAGGTGACGTTGTTGACATGACCGTAGGCGTCGTTGTCGTGCCAGCGTGTGGTGATGGGCTGGAAGTGGGGGTAGTCGGTGCGCTGTGGTGTCGGGTTGGACATTGATCAGGGATTCCCAAGGCTATTTGCTAATTCAAAATATCGGCACAGCTTTCGCGAGCAGGCTCGCTCCCACATTGAAACGCGATAGTCTGTGGGAGCGAGCCTGCTCGCGAAGACGTCAGCACGGCCGACAAGTGTCAGCGATCAGCAAACCCCTTCCCCTGTGCCGCCAGCTCGCCAATCAACCGCGCCGGCTTCCACTGGTCGCCCTGGCGCGTCTCCAGCGCCAGCAAGCGCTGATGAATATCCGCCAGCCCTTGCTGATCTGCCCAGGCCATTGGCCCGCCCTTCTCTGCTGGAAAACCATAACCGTTCAAATACACCAGATCAATGTCATGGGCCGAGCCGGCGATGCCTTCCTGCAGGATCTTCGCGCCTTCGTTGACCAGTGCCAGCAAACAGCGCTCAAGAATTTCTTCGGCGCCGATGTCGCGACGCTGGAAACCCAGCTCTTCGCTGACCCGCAGCACCAATGCATCGACCTCGGGATCATGCTCGGCCTGGCGACTGCCCGGCTCATAGTGGTAGTAGCCGTTACCAGACTTCTGCCCGAACCGGCCCATTTCGCACAGACGGTTATCGATCTGAACCTGCGGTGCATCCTGCCCTTTACCAGCGAGCTCCCGAGCACGCCACTCCAGATCGATGCCGACCACGTCGTACATGCGAAACGGCCCCATGGCGAAGCCGAAGCCTTGCAGCGCGGCGTCAATCTGGTGTGGATAAGCGCCCTCGAGGAGCATCTTGCGCGCTTCAAGTACATACGGATGCAGCATGCGATTGCCGATGAAACCATGGCAGTTGCCCGACACTACGCTTACCTTGCCCATGCGTTTGCCGAGCGCCAGCGCTGCTTCCAGCGCCGCTGGTGACGTTTGCGCACCTCGCACGATCTCCAGCAGTTTCATGATGTGCGCCGGGCTGAAGAAATGCAGGCCCAGTATCTGTGCCGGGCGCCGGGTTGCGGCGGCAATCGCGTCGATATCCAGCGCCGAGGTATTGCTCGCCAGCAGAGCCTCACGTTTGAGCAGGCCATCGAGTTCGCGAAAGATCTTCTGCTTCAGCTCGAGGTTTTCGTACACCGCTTCGATCACCAGATCGACGTTGCGGATCGCCGCGTAATCCGCCGCCGCAGACACACGAGCAATTCGCGCATCCGCCTCGGCCTGATCGATGCGACCCTGACGCACGTTGTGGGCATAAGTCTCGGCGACCGTTGTCAGCGCTTGCTCGAGCATCTGTGGATTGTTGTCCACCCACTGCACGCTCACGCCGGCACTGGCCAGACACATGACGATGCCGCGGCCCATGGTGCCCGCACCGATTACCGCCGCCTGCTGAATATCGAAGGATGTCTGGCTCATGTTGTTCTCTTGTGGGTGGCCCGAAGACAGAATCCAACCTTAGTCAGGCAGCAGCGCTTTTTGAAGTTTATTAGCGTGATGATCGACATTCAGCGGATGGATAGAGTCCCCGCTTGATGACACTTGACGTAGGAGCTGACGAAGGCTGCGATCTTTTGATCATGAAAAATCAACATCAAAAGATCGCAGCCTTCGGCAGCTCCTACAGGGGTCAGAGGTGCTCTTGCGCCCAATCGCGTACCTGCGCGTAAGGGTACTCTTCCAACGCAGCAAAACCCGGTATCGCCCGCGCCTTGAGTTTGGTGAACAACGGCACGCTGATTCCGCAGAGGAACCGCGTCAGGCGCTCGGCCGTCGGAAGCATGCCTGTGTGCTGCTCATGCCTGTGGATAAGTTCACCGCACAATTGCGCGAAATTTTGATCCACAAGCGGCGGCAACACTGGCGGCTCAGGCAACCGCGCAACCCGGCCATGACATACCGAACAATGTCCGCATCGCTGAGGGGCATTGTGATCTCCGAAATACTCGGCCAAGCGATAACCCAGACAGCGTTCGGTGGCGAACACGTCAAGCATGGCGTGAATTCGCGCCACCTCAGTCCGTTCATGGCGAGTGAAATACTCGTGGAGCTCAGCGCTGAGGGCGTCGCTGTCAAAATCACTTTGCAGCAGATTGTAGACCTCGGTCATCTGCTTGCTCTCAAGCTCGACCCAGCCCTTTTCCTGGAAGTAATCCAGCGCTGTCACCACGCGATTGCGCTCGGCGGAATACTGCGAGTACATCGCCTCGAAATCTACCGTGGCCCAGGTGCGTGCTCGCGTAGACGTCCGGATGAGCGCCGCGACGAAATCGCTGCGCTCGCCTTCGAAGCGCTGGAGCAATGCTTCAGGCTCAAGCAGATATTTGAAGCGATACTCGGCGTAATAGGCGTAACGCGGCGCAATCAGACCTCGCAGCTCCAACTGCACCAGCAAAGTCTTCAACGGCAACGAGCGAATATTGCTCTGATCCGAGAGTGGCCCAAGCAGAAACTCCCATTGTCCTTCCGGAACTGAGGCATTGAGCTCTTCGAGCACATAACGAATTCCATCACGCTCGGGCGTATCGCCGTAGACGAAGTTTTCCAGCACATTGAGACTGTCGCGATTCGCCAGTACCAGGCAATCCGAAGGCTGCCCGTCACGCCCGGCGCGGCCGATTTCCTGGCTGTAGTTTTCGATGGATTTGGGCAGATCGAAATGCACCACGTTGCGGATGTCGCTCTTGTCGATGCCCATGCCGAAGGCAATGGTGGCGACAATGCAATTGGACTGCCCGGCCATGAAGCGGCGTTGAATGTCTTCACGCTGATCGTGGGGTAAACCTGCGTGGTAAGCCTCGGCCGGGATACCGTTGCGCTCGAGATGCTCGGCAATGTGTTCGGCGGTCTTCTGCAACGTGACATAGACAATGCTCGGTTGCCCTGGGCGTTCGCTCATCCATTCGACCAGACGCCGACGTTTGTCCTGACCGCGTACAGGCTCGACCAGCAGGTTGAGGTTGGGCCGATAGAAACCGGTGGTCACTACATCGTCCGGAGCAATGGCGAATTTGGCCTGCATGTCGGCGATGACTTTTGGTGTCGCCGTGGCGGTCAGCAGCAAGGCCTGCGGGATGTTGAACTGGCGCTGGTAGTTCGGCAATTTCAGGTAGTCCGGCCGAAAGTTGTGGCCCCATTCCGAGATACAGTGAGCTTCGTCGACTACCAGCAACGAGATCGGCACCTGCTGCAAGAAGTTGCGGAATCGCTCGTTTTTCAGACGCTCGACGGAAATCATCAGAATCTTCAATTCACCCGAACGCGCACGGGCCATGACGTCGTTGGCATCCTCACGGCTTTGTGCCGAATCGATGCTGCCCGCGGAGATACCGTGGCGCTTGAGAAACGCCAGTTGATCCTGCATCAACGCCAGCAACGGCGAAACCACCAATGTCAGGTGTGGCAGTAAAAGCGCCGGCAGCTGATAGCAAAGCGATTTGCCGGAGCCGGTGGGAAAGATCGCCGCCGCGGATCGCCCCGCCAGCACCGCGCTGACAGCGGCCTCCTGACCGGGGCGAAACTGTGGATAACCAAAAACCTGTTCCAGGGTATGGTGCATTTACTGTCACTCCTTTGACTGCTGCCATGCCCAAAGCCTAGCGGGCGATTTCAGCGAGTCGAGAAAAGGTCGGGATCCAATCAATTCGAAATGATACATCGGATCAGCGACTTGACGCGTTGCAGATATTAATTGCACTACAGGCGCTCTGCAAAAACACCGCCCCATACAATCAAGGCAATTCTGAGAACTTACAAACGCAGAAACAACCAAACCGTTTATCAATACAACCAACTGGAACTAACGTGACTGCTCTTATTCACTCGAAAGAGCAAAAGCATGACAACTTTAACCATTTTCTTTTGCGGTACCGGCTCAAACAAATTCGATATCAATCATAAAAGTTTTTGGGACGGCGAAGTTGTATCCACACTCGCTGCACACCACACCGGCCGTGAGTTCGCTGAATGGATCGTGGTCGACGGGCCTGGCAGCGGCAACCTGCAGGCCGATGATCTGTTCACCAAAACCAAGGAATACGGGCTATCCGGAACGCTGTTTGGTAAAGGCTGGGAGGAAAACGTCCAGCACGCTGTGAATATCATCAAAGGCAAGTGCGACTGGCAACGGCAACAACTGACCGAGAAGGAATATAACCGACTCAAAAGCGCCGGCATTCCCATTGACGATGTAAAAGTCGAGGGCTCGTGGCTCTGGCGCAAATACAACTATGGCGACCGCAGTATCACCCAACAAAAGTTACAGGAACAGATCATCAAGACTTTCCGCAAGGACGGTATTATTCCAACCACAGTCAATCTTGTCGGCTGGAGCCGGGGCGGCATCAGTTGCCATATGCTCGCCAATGCAATGTACAAGGATCCTGCACTCAAACATATTCCGGTGAACATCTTTGCCATTGATCCAGTTCCGGGCATCGGCAACTTTCAGGAAAACCGCGTCAAACTCCAATCCAACGTCAAGGAATACATCGCGTTCTATGCCCGCGACGAGCGCTCAAAAGGCTTCAGCTGCGTGATCCCGCAAACCGCCACTGGCACCAAAACCTCGATCTATCCAATGGCCGGCCGCCACGCCACCCTCGCTGGCAACGCCACGGCGCTCGGCGGCGAGCCCATCAACAGCAGCGACCTCAACGCGCTGATCGAACCCGGCCGCATCGTTCGCCATCTCGCCGAGACCTGCCTCAAGCGCTGGGGCGTGCCACTGAGCAAAACCCTCAATCTGACCGATGCCGATCTGCTGCCCCTCACTGGCGCCATCGTCAGCGACGAGGCCCGCTACAAGAAGATGCACAGCCAGTCCTACACCTATTTCACCGAGCTGGACAAAGGCGAGCGCTCTGTCTCGCTGGGCAGCAAAGGCGTGCCGTTTTCAGCAGTCAAAGGCACGATCTACCGCCCGGCAACCGGACTGACCACAAGCCTGCTGGATATTTCCGGTTACCAGCATCTGCGTTGAAAGGCGTTGAACAATCGGTAGCAACGTCTGGCGCTTTGTTCGTCCCGTTCCTACTTCACGCGATGCCTTGTCGGCTATCGCGAGGTGGTGGTGCGAACCTATAGTCGTGGGTGTCGCTGCTTTGATCAGCGACACCCACATCACCCACGCTCTGTACCTGCTGACAGGACGGCTGCGAGCTGCTGCAAGTCGCGCAGACACAGATGCTCAACTGGAAAGCCCCTGCCTAAGGCGAGCAGCCTGATCGCCGCCATCATCTGTCGGCGACCAGGCACCAGTCATCGTTATCAACACTTCAGCATTGCCTGAAAGTAAGTCACTGGCGTACATTGACCATGATTTTTATTGAGACTTCAGTCTTCACCCGCCGAGTAAGAGAGGTACTGGACGACGATGCCTACGCCACCTTTCAAAAGCAGTTGGTCGCAAACCCGTCTATTGGCGATGTAATCGAAGGAACCGGCGGGGTGCGTAAAGCACGAGTCGCCTCCAAAGGCCATGGAAAACGGGGTGGCGCACGGGTTATCTACTACCACTTCGTTTCAGCATCACAGATCGCGTTGTTGATGATTTATCCAAAAAACGAGCAGCAGAAACTTACCCATGACGAACGGAAAGCACTGAAGGCCATGATTGGAAACTGGAGGTAACCATGAGCAAGTTTTTTGATGAGCTGATGGAAAGCGTGCAGGAAATGGATGAGATTCTTCGGGGTGAAAAAAAGCCGTCCCGCGAATTCCATGTGGATGCATTACAGGTTAAACAGATTCGCAAAGCGACGGGAATGACGCAGGCAAAGTTCGCAGCCTTGATCGATGTCCAATTGGGAACGTTACGCAATTGGGAGCAAGGTCGTCGTCAGCCGACTGGCCCGGCCAAAGCACTACTCAAGGCCATTCATAACGATCCTGTCCATGTGCTGAGTGCACTGGCTGATTGACACATAGCCAGGGCAAGCCACGTCTTTGAGTCCAACCAAGCTGCATTTCAGATCGGAAATAAAAAACCGCCCCAAAGGGCGGTTTTTTATTCACTGCAAAACCGCTACTTACAACTTCGGCCCAGCCGCCTTGATCGCGTCGCTCACTTCGAACTTCTTGAAGTTCTCGATGAAAAGACCGGCCAGTGCTTTCGCTGCCTCGTCGTACGCTGCCTTGTCAGCCCAGGTGTTGCGTGGGTTGAGCAGGTTGGTGTCGACGCCCGGAACGGCCAGTGGCACGTCGAGGTTGATGGTGTCGAGGTGCTCGGTGGCGGCACCGATCAGTGCGCCGCTCTGGATCGCGGCGATCACTGCGCGGGTGGTCGGGATGTTGAAGCGTTGGCCGACGCCGTAGCCGCCGCCGGTCCAGCCGGTGTTGACCAGATAGACCTTGGAGCCGAAGCCGCGGATGCGCTTGATCAGCAGTTCGGCGTATTCGCCAGCCGGACGCGGGAAGAACGGTGCGCCGAAGCAGGTGGAGAAGGTCGACTTGATGCCGCTGCCCGAACCCATTTCAGTCGAGCCCACCAGCGCGGTGTAGCCGGACAGGAAGTGGTAGGCCGCTTGTTCTTCGTTGAGGATCGACACTGGCGGCAGTACGCCGGTCAGGTCGCAGGTCAGGAAGATCACTGCGTTTGGCTCGCCACCCAGGTTCTTCTCGGAACGCTTGGCAACGTGCTCCAGCGGGTAGGCGGCGCGGCTGTTCTGGGTCAGGCTGACATCGGCGTAGTCGGCGTGCTTGGCGTCGTCGATAACCACGTTTTCCAGCACCGCGCCGTGCTTGATGGCTTTCCAGATGACCGGCTCGTTCTTCTCGGAGAGGTCGATGCACTTGGCGTAGCAACCGCCTTCGATGTTGAACACCACACCCTCGCCCCAGCCGTGTTCGTCGTCACCGATCAGGTAACGGCTTTCGTCGGCCGACAGGGTGGTTTTACCGGTGCCCGACAGACCGAAGAACAGGGTCACGTCGCCGTCTTCGCCGATGTTGGCAGCGCAGTGCATTGGCAGCACGTCAGCGGCTGGCAGCAGGAAGTTCTGCACCGAGAACATGGCTTTCTTCATCTCACCGGCGTAACGCATGCCGGCGATCAGCACTTTCTTCTGCGCGAAGTTGATGATCACGCAACCGTCGGAGTTGGTGCCGTCACGCTCAGGCACGCACTCGAAGTTGGCGACGTTGAGCACTTGCCATTCTTCACGGCCAGCCGGGTTGTACTGGGCCGGGTTGATGAACAGGCAACGACCGAACAGGTTCTGCCAGGCAGTCTGCGTGGTCATTTTCACGGCCAGGTAGTGATCTTCCGCCGCACCTACATGCACGTGGGAAACGAAGTGCTCTTGCGCGTTGTTGAAGGCCTCGACGCGAGCCCATAGGGCATCGAACTTGTCGGCCGGGAACTTGCGGTTGATCGGGCCCCAGGCAATAGCGGCCTGGGTGGAAGGCTCTTCAACGATGAAACGGTCGACTGGCGAACGGCCGGTGCGGTGACCGGTGCGAACAACCAGAGCGCCGGTATCGGCAAGCTCGCCTTCACCGCGATTCAGGGCTTCTTTTACCAGATCATCAACACTCAGATCGGTGTACACGGCGTTATTGGCTTGCGTCATGAGGTTCCCCGTCGGCCAGTGGCCGAGTGTGCTCCAAACGTTTTGTAGTAGAAAGTCGTGCACTACTACCGCGAAAAAAGTGGGCCGGATTATGCCAGAAAAGCCCAAAAAGAGTAGGGTCCTCCCGTCGTAACGGCGATATTCCGTCATTGCGCAGTGAATTTACCTGCGCTGAACCGTTTTAGTGACGGGTATCTGACGGCGTATCGACGCCCGCGCCAGCGAACAGTTGAGCGATATCAGCCGCGTCGAACAGGTACTGCTGATTGCAGAACTGGCAATCAATCTCGACTTTTCCGCCCTGCTCGGCTGCCAGCGCCAGCGCATCTTCCAGCCCAAGACTGACCAGCGCATTGCCGGAGCGTTCCCGAGAGCAGCTGCAACTGAAGCGCAGATGCTGCACATCGAACAGGCGCACCTGCTCCTCGTGATAGAGGCGGTGCAGCACGGTTTCGTTGTCCAGGCTCAGCAGCTCATCGGCGCCCAGAGTGCCGGCCAGCGCGGTGATGTGCTGCCAGCTGGCGGCGCGATCTTCTTCATCTTTCAGGCGATCGGCGGGGAGTTGTTGCAGCAACATGCCACGTGCGCGACGGCCGTCGGCGAACAGCTTGAAGCGCGTGCCGACTTGCTGCGACATGACGAAATAGTTGGTGAAGCAATCGGACAGTGTTTCGCCGTCGAGATCGACAATGCCCTGATAGCGCTGGCCAACGGTCGGATCGACGGTGAGGGCCAGAACGCCGTTCGGCATCAGATCGCTGAGGGTGGCGTCTGCGGCGATCTGCTCGGCGTCGTAACGCGCCAAGCCACGGATCTCACGCTCGCTGGAGCATTCGATCATCAGCAATGGGATCGGCCCTTCCGAGCGTGCCTGCAAGATCAGCAAGCCATCGAACTTCAGGGTGCCAACCAGCAACGAGGCAGCCGCCATCAACTCGCCGAGCAACTGCGCGACCGGCTCCGGGTACGGGTGTTTGGCGAGGACTTCGGCGTAGCTGCGCTCCAGCGCTACCAGTTCGCCGCGAGTGTCGCTGTCATCGAAGATGAAGCGTTGAGTGAAATCGGTATCCGCTAAGTCGGTCATAGGTCTGGGTATCTGAATGTGATGACAAAATGGTTACAAAACGTGAAAATTTGCGCTTGCTGGCACTTTTTTTGTGGCCGGCGCTTTTTCGCCATGGGAGGCATTTTATGAACAATCCGGGTTTGTTCCAATCAAGGTGGAACCTCGGCCGGCTGGTTCTGTGTAACGTAATGCCGTTGGCGCTACTGGCTTTCTGGTTATGGCCTACGGGTCAGATGCTGTGTGTGATTTTCGACGAGTGGCTGTTCCGCTCGCTGAATGCACCGCTGGCCAGCAACCCGATATGGCTCCACATCTGGGCAATTGCAAGTCTGCGCCCGTTCGACATCGTCGTCGGACTGATTCTGTTGACGCTGCTGATCAAGGGCGACTGGGTCTTCAGGGCGATCGACGTGCGTCGCGCGTTCTTCGGTTTTTTCTCGATACTGTTACTGATGGTGTTGATCCGCGCGCTGTTTTCCAAATTTGCCGATCACATGGGCTGGCAGCACAGCAGCCCGTCAATGGTGCTTGAGGGCGCCGTGCACATCAGCGATTACTTTCCGCACCTGGAAAAAACCTGGGAGCTGAAGGACCGTTCGGGCCAGAGCTTCCCCGGTGATCATGCTTCGGTGCTGTTGATCTGGGCTCTGTTCATGGGCGTCTTCAGTCGCACGATCGGGCAGTTCTTGACGGTCTGGGGTCTGGCAGTGCTGTTCATGATGCCGCGCCTGGTGGCTGGCGCGCATTGGGGTCAGGACGACTACATCGGCGGCTTGCTGCTGGCGGTGTGGGCGTTGGGCTGGGGTTACTACACGCCGTTTGCCTATCACGCGTCGAACCTCTGGTTGAAGCTGACCGCGCCGATTTTCGCGTTGCTGGGCAAGCTGCCGATGGTGTCGCGGATGAGTGTAATTTCCGCCCGGTAAATGGTGGAGCCTCGAAAAGATCGCAGCCTTCGGCAGCTCCTACAGGGATCGCATTCCAACTGTAGGACCTGCCGCAGGCTGCGATCTTTTTACTCGTCGTTGCTACCGCGAAATTTGAACAAATCGCGCCGCTGCTTCTTGCTCGGCTTGCCATCGGTGCTCACGCCCAACGACCCCGCCTTGCGCATTGCCGCAGCCGCTTCACGCTTGGCGATACTCGCTTCGGTCTCCGCATACAAGGTCTGCGCCTCGGGCGCGCCACGACGCACGATCGACAAAGCTTCCACCCTCACCGTACGCACTTCGAAGCCGGTGCGAATCTCGAACTCATCGCCAATGCGCGGCTCCTTGCCCGGTTTGCAGCGTTCGCCGCGACAGTGCACCTTGCCACTTTCAATCGCCGCTTTGGCCAAGGCCCGGGTCTTATAGAAACGCGCCGCCCATAACCACTTATCGAGACGGACCTTGTCGTCCTCCTCCTGCTTCTGTCCCATATGAATTCCTCGCTCAGCCAGTAGTCGGAACTGTACTACCGTTTCTGTCGGGCGCAAGAACCCGGCCCACCAGATAGACTGTGATCTTCGCCGCCTGACCGGCCTGGAGTGACCGAGTGACAAAATTTCCGACTTCATTGACCTCACCCAAGGGCGGTTGCCAGGGCTGTCAGCAGAGCGAGCCGCTGGACTTCGATTTTGCCTTCGCCTATCAGCCAATTGTCGACCTGCGCGACCAATCGGTATTCGCCCACGAAGCGCTGGTGCGCGGCGTGGCCGGTGAGGGTGCGCTGTCCGTGTTAAATCAGGTTACAGAAGACAACCGCTACCGCTTCGACCAGCTCTGCCGGACTCGCGCCATCGAAGGTGCGGCCAGTCTTAATATGCAGACACACTTGTCGATCAACTTTTTGCCCAACGCCGTCTACCGTCCAGAGCTATGCATCCGCAGCACACTGGAGGCCGCACGAAAACACAACTTTCCGATCGACCGACTGATTTTCGAAACCCTGGAAATCGAGCACGTAGATAATTATCGCCATTTGACCAATATTCTGCGTGAATACCGCGAATTCGGCTTCAAGACCGCCATCGACGATTTCGGTGCCGGCTATTCGGGGCTCAATCTGCTGGCTGATTTCCAACCGGACCTGATCAAACTCGACATGGCGCTGATCCGCGATGTTGACCAGGACCGTGTCCGTCAGGTGATCGTGCGGGGGATTGTCACAATGTGTGCGGAGTTGGACGTTACAGTCATTGCCGAAGGCATAGAAAGCGCCGGGGAACGGGATTTCCTCGCGGACTGTGGAATATTTCTGATGCAGGGCTACTGGTTCGCCAGACCTGCATTCAAAGCGTTGGCCCAGGTGCCGGACGAGGCCTGGAAGCGTTAACCCTTGGTTTTTTTCCTTGAAGACATTTGATCATTTGACCGTTGTCGGTCTGCGCGAGTGGGTGGCGCTCCCGGGCCTGGGAGTCGCGGGCCTGCGCGCCAAAATCGACACCGGCGCCAGCACCTCCAGTTTGCACGCCACAGATATCGAACCGTTCGAACGCGACGGCGAGAAATGGGTGCGCTTTACTGCGCATCTCGGCACGGTGGTGCAGTTGCGTCACCGGCGCTGCGAAGCCCCGCTGGTCACACGCAAAACCATCAAAAGCTCCAACGGCCATGCGCAGGTGCGCTACGTGATCAGCACCACGCTGGCCCTGGGTGATCGGGTCTGGCCGGTGGAGTTCACCCTGGCCTGCCGCAAGTCCATGCGCTATCGCCTGTTGCTCGGTTCCAAAGCCCTGATCGATGGCCAGTTGGTGGTCAATCCGGGCATCAAGTATGTACAAGACAAGCCGGTGTTCCCGGTATCTACCTCCTCCACAGGTGTTGCATGAAGATCGCTGTGCTGTCGCGTAATCCGCGTCTGTATTCCACCCGCCGTCTGGTCGAAGCCGGAATCGAGCGCGGGCATGAAATGGTAGTGATCGACACCTTGCGCGCCTACATGAACATCGCCAGCCACAAGCCGCAGATCCACTACCGCGGCAAACCGCTGGAAGGTTTCGACGCGGTGATCCCGCGGATCGGCGCGTCGGTGACGTTCTACGGCTGCGCGGTGTTGCGTCAGTTCGAAATGATGGGCGTGTTCCCGCTCAACGAGTCGGTGGCCATTGCCCGCTCGCGGGACAAATTGCGTTCGCTGCAGCTGCTGTCGCGACGCGGAATCGGTCTGCCGGTCACCGGTTTTGCCCACTCGCCGGACGACATTCCCGACCTGATCGCCATGGTCAACGGCGCACCGCTGGTGATCAAAGTGCTCGAAGGCACCCAGGGCATTGGCGTGGTGCTGTGCGAAACCGCGACGGCGGCAGAGTCGGTGATCGAAGCGTTCATGGGCTTGAAGCAGAACATCATGGTCCAGGAATACATCAAGGAAGCCGGCGGCGCGGATATCCGCTGCTTCGTGGTCGGCGACAAGGTGATCGCGGCAATGAAGCGCCAGGCCAAACCGGGAGAATTTCGTTCCAACCTGCATCGCGGCGGCAGCGCCAGCCTGATCAAGATCACCCCGGAAGAACGCATGACCGCGTTACGCGCTGCCAAGGTCATGGGGCTGGCAGTGGCGGGTGTGGATATCCTGCGTTCCAATCACGGGCCGCTGGTGATGGAAGTGAACTCGTCGCCGGGACTGGAAGGCATCGAGACCACCACTGGCAAGAATGTCGCCGGGATCATCATCGAGCATCTTGAAAAGAATGGCGGGCCAAATATGACCCGCACCAAGGGCAAGGGGTAGAGAAGCAGCTGCTAGCGGCAAGCTTCAAGCGGCAAGTGAAAAGCGCTCTTGCTTGTAGCTTGCAGCTTGCAGCTTGCAGCTTGCAGCTTGCAGCTTGCAGCTGCTTCTAAACCGCATCTCGGGGCAACATCAACCCCAGCGGCAATCTCACGCGGGCCTCAAGTCCACCCCCGGACCGGTTACGCAATTCGACATTGCCGCCATGCATCGCCGCAATCCGTTTGACGATCGCCAGCCCCAGCCCGGTGCCTTTGCCGCCCCGTGCCCGATCACCTCGGGTAAACGGGTTGAAGATTGCCTCAAGCTCGGACGGATCAATCCCCGCGCCACGGTCCATCACGCTCAGGACCACATACGGCGCGCTGGTATCGCCGGACACATAAGCCGCCACTTCAACACCGGTGCCGGCATGGTTCAAGGCGTTGCCGATCAGGTTGTTGAGCAGGCGTTTCATCGACACTCGACGCAGCGGAAACGGCTGGATCGGTTCCAGGCGCAGGCGCACTTTCTCTTCGTTCTGGTTGTACGGCGCGGCGACTTCGCGCACCAGATCGCTGAGGTCGACTTCTTCCACCGACTCGTCGCGACCGTCACGGATGAACGCGAGGAACTGGTCGAGAATCGCGTCCATGTCCTCGATGTCGCGGACCATGTCGTCGGTAAGGTCGGTGTGATCGCCCATCAGTTCCAGCGACAGGCGCAAGCGCGTCAGCGGTGTGCGCAAGTCGTGGGAAACCCCGGCCAGCATCAGCTCGCGCTCGCGTCCGGCCTGTTCAACGTCCTCGGCCATCTGGTTGAAGGCGCGATAAACCTCGGTCATTTCGCTGGGTGTGTCGCTGATCGGCAGGCGCACGCTGCGGCCTTGGCCAAGTTGCCGCGCGGCATAGACCAGGCGCTTCAACGGCTGGTTGAGCTGGCTGACGAAAATCCATGCCGACGCTGTGGACAACAGGCCGATGGCGAGGAACCAGCCGAGCACGTTCCAGATCTTCTGCCCGCGCAACGGATGTGGATACAACGGCACTTTGAGCCAGCCATCGCCCAGGCTCGGTGCCCTCACCCACAGTGCCGGCGGCGAATGCATGCGCAAACGCACCTCGGTGTCGGCACCCAGTTCCGCCTGCATCTGACGTTGGTAGATTTCGCTGTACGGCCAGTGCTGCTCGCCTTCCGGCACACCGGCGCCGACCACACGAATCAGGGTCGCAGCATCGGCAATTTTTGCGCGGTTTTCTTCATCGGCGGCCCAATAGGCACGTAGCGTCAGAGCGACACCATGGCTGTATTGGCGATCCACCAGCACGTCCTCGTTCATCAACAGATAAACCAGGGTCAGCGCCTTGGAAAACAGCACGACGATCAGCACCAGCCAGAGGGTGCGGGAGAAAAAACTTTGGGGGAACCAGACGGGGGTTTTCATCTTTAACCGCTACACACTTGCAGGAGCGAGCAATGCTCGCATATTGCGGATTGCGAGTCTGTGGCAATGGCCGTGCGACCAGAGCCTTGCAGACCCGCTCCTACAAATCACCGATCACTTGGTGGCGGTGCCATCCGGTACGAACACGTAACCCACGCCCCAGACGGTCTGGATGTAGCGCGGTTTCGACGGATCGGGTTCGATCATCCGGCGCAGACGCGAGATCTGCACGTCGATGGAGCGCTCCAGCGCATCCCATTCGCGACCACGGGCCAGGTTCATCAGTTTGTCGCGGGTCAGTGGCTGACGCGCGTTCATCACCAACGCCTTGAGTACCGCGAACTCACCGGTGGTGAGCATGTGCACTTCGTCGCCGCGCTTGAGCTCGCGGGTCGCCAGCGACAACACGTAATCTCCGAACGTGACGTTTTCGTCTTCGCTGCCCGGTGCGCCCGGTACCGGTGCGGCCTGACGGCGCAATACCGCTTTGACCCGCGCCATCAGCTCGTCCGGGTTGAACGGCTTGGCCAGGTAATCGTCGGCGCCCAGTTCAAGGCCCTTGATACGGCTCAGCTCATCGCCCTTGGCGGTGAGCATGATGATCGGAATCTGGTTGTTCGCGCCACGCAGGCGGCGGCAAGCGGTCAGGCCGTCTTCGCCCGGCAGCATCAGGTCGAGGACGACCAGATTGAACACTTCACGCGCCAGCAGACGGTCCATCTGCTCGGTGTTCGGAACGGTACGGGCACGGTAGCCCTTGCTGACGAAGAAACGCTCCAGCAGGCTGCTCAGCCCCGGATCGTCATCAACGATTAGAATTTTTTCGCCTTCAGCCGTTTGTGCAGTGCTGCTCATTGGATGCTCCTTTTAGCTCGGCGCGCATTATGGCGTAGCTGCCGTTATACGCACCGTGTGCATTGTTAGCAGATTTTTCCTTCACTGCCAGAAAACCGGGGTTTATGCCTACAGGCTGCGACGCCCCCGAATGACAGAACGCTGGTTATAATGCGCGGCGTTTTGCGCCAGGCAACGTCTGAATCGTTACCGTAAGTGGCCGGTATTTTTTCCGGCCCTGTGCAGCAACTGTTCGATTTCACGGGTCAATGGGCAGCCTCTTGATCCAGGCAGCGGCAATTTTCCAGCCGCTCAATCAGCCTCCAGGCCTTTATCTGCGCGCCTGTGAGCCTGCTTTCAAACTATGTCAGGTGGTTTTATGGACAGCATCAACAGCCGCATTGCCGAGGAACTCGGCGTACGCCCACAACAGGTCGAAGCGGCCGTCGCGCTACTCGATGAAGGTTCTACCGTCCCCTTCATCGCCCGTTACCGGAAAGAAGTCACCGGCAGCCTCGATGACACCCAGTTGCGTCATCTGGAAGAGCGCCTGCGCTACCTGCGAGAACTCGACGAACGGCGCATCAGCATCCTCGCCAGCATCGAGGAGCAAGGCAAACTCACCCCTGCCCTCGAGCGCGACATCAAGCTCGCCGACACCAAAACCCGTCTCGAAGACTTGTACCTGCCGTACAAGCAGAAGCGCCGGACCAAGGGCCAGATCGCCCTCGAAGCCGGCCTTGGCGAACTGGCCGACGGCTTGTTCAACGACCCGAACCTGTCGCCGGAGACCGAAGCCGCGCGCTTCGTCGACGCCGAAAAAGGCGTGGCCGATGTGAAGGCTGCGTTGGAAGGCTCCAAGTACATCCTCATGGAGCGCTTCGCCGAAGACGCCAGCCTGCTGGAAAAGCTGCGTAATTTCCTCAAACAGGAAGCGATCCTCAGTGCCCGCGTCATCGCTGGCAAGGAAGAGGAAGGCGCCAAGTTCCGCGATTACTTCGAACACGATGAGCCGCTGAAAAGCATGCCGTCGCACCGCGCCCTCGCCATTTTCCGTGGCCGCAACGAAGGCATTCTCAGCTCCGCGCTGAAAGTCGGCGATGAGCTGCCCGGCACCATGCACCCGTGCGAAGGCATGATCGCTCAGCAGTTCGGCATCCAGAACCAGAACCGCCCGGCGGACAAATGGCTCGGTGAAGTGGTGCGCTGGACCTGGAAGGTCAAGCTCTACACCCACCTGGAAACCGACCTGCTCGGCGAGTTGCGCGATGGCGCCGAAACCGAAGCAATCAACGTGTTCGCGCACAACCTGCACGACCTGCTGCTGGCCGCTCCGGCCGGCCCGCGCGCGACCCTGGGCCTCGACCCGGGCCTGCGTACTGGCTGCAAGGTGGCCGTGGTCGACTCCACCGGCAAGCTGCTCGACCACGCCACGGTTTACCCGCACGTGCCGCACAACAAATGGGATCAGACCATCGCCATCCTCGCCGCTCTATGCGCCAAGCATTCGGTGGACCTGATCGCCATCGGCAACGGTACTGCCAGCCGTGAGACCGACAAGCTGGCGATCGAACTGATCAAAAAATATCCAGCGATGAAAATGACCAAGGTCATGGTGTCCGAAGCCGGCGCCTCGGTGTACTCGGCCTCGGAACTGGCGGCCAAGGAATTCCCGGATCTGGACGTGTCGATCCGTGGCGCCGTATCGATCGCCCGTCGCCTGCAGGATCCGCTGGCCGAGCTGGTGAAGATCGATCCGAAATCCATCGGCGTCGGCCAGTACCAGCACGACGTCTCGCAGCTGAAACTGGCGCGCGGTCTGGATGCCGTGGTCGAGGACTGCGTGAACGCCGTGGGCGTGGATGTGAACACTGCCTCCGTGGCCTTGCTGGCGCGGATCTCCGGCCTCAACGCAACGCTGGCGCAAAACATCGTCGCTCACCGTGACGAACACGGCGCGTTCAAGACTCGTGCAGCACTGAAGAAAGTTGCGCGACTGGGCGAGAAAACCTTCGAACAGGCCGCCGGCTTCTTGCGCGTGATGAACGGCGACAACCCGCTGGATTCCTCGGCGGTGCACCCGGAAGCCTATCCGCTGGTGCAGCGCATTGCCGCTGAAACCGACCGCGACATCCGCTCGCTGATCGGCGATGCCGCGTTCCTCAAGCGCTTGGATCCGAAGAAGTTCACCGACGAAACCTTCGGTCTGCCGACCGTCACCGACATCCTGCAAGAACTGGAAAAACCCGGTCGCGATCCACGTCCGGAGTTCAAGACTGCCGAATTCCAGGAAGGCGTCGAGGACCTCAAGGACCTGCAACTGGGGATGATCCTTGAAGGCGTCGTCACCAACGTTACGGCGTTCGGTGCGTTCGTCGACATCGGCGTGCATCAGGACGGTCTGGTGCACATTTCGGCGCTGTCGGAGAAGTTCATCAAGGACCCACGCGAAGCGGTCAAGGCCGGTGACGTGGTGAAAGTGAAGGTCATGGAAGTCGACATTCCGCGCAAACGCGTCGGCCTGTCGATGCGCATGGGCGACACCCCGGGCGAGAAAATCGACGGCGCCCGTGGCTCGCGTCCGGGCTCGGCACCGCGCCAGTCTTCGGGCAACGCGCCGCGCAAGGAAACCGCTACCGCCGCGCCGGTGAACAACGCGATGGCCTCGCTGTTCGCCAACGCCAAACAGTTGAAGAAACGCTGATGGACATGCCGGCCGGGCTCGTCGAGAGCGCGTTTTTCAAGCTGTTGGGCTGCCGCCTGCACAGCCTCGAAACCGGGGTGGCGCAAGTCGCCCTGGCGCTTGAGCCCGAGCTGCGCAACCGCGGCGGCAAACTGCACGGCGGCGCGCTGTTCAGTCTGGTCGACATTGCCATGGGCCTGGCCTGCTCCAGCAGCCATGGCTTCGATCAGCAGAGTGCGACCATCGAATGCAAGATCAACTACATCCGCGCCGTTTCCGACGGCGAGGTGCTGTGCACGGCGCGGGTGATCCACCCGGGCCGGCGCACGCTGGTGGTCGAAGCCGAGGTGATGCAGGGCGACAAACTGGTCGCAAAAGCGCAAGGCACCTTCGCTGTCCTGTAGATGTTGCTCATCATTTTGAGTTAATTTCGGCGCTGTGACCGCAGCGTCGAGCTTTTCTGTGGGAGCGAGCTTGCTCGCGAAGAGGGCATTTCAGTCAGCCTCAAGTCGCCTGACACTCCGCCTTCGCGAGCAAGCTCGCTCCCACAGTTCGCGTGCATCCGCCAGATTCAGGGAATGAAGTTGGCGATTCAACGGGGGCTGACAGGCCCGAAAAACCAGGCGATAACGCCAGTTTCAACTTCACCCTTGTAGACCGTCCTGCCCACCCCCATATTGGGGCGACTGACGCGTGAAGGAATCCAAATTGAGCGAACTTCTCAACCGCCGCCTGGCTCTGCTTGGCGAGCGCGCTAACCTCTCTCTGCTCAAGCAGTGCCTGCACGGTATCGAACGTGAATGCCTGCGCGTGACCAGTGAAGGTCGTCTGGCGCAAACGCCGCACCCCGAAGCCCTGGGTTCCGCGCTGACCAACGAACAGATCACCACCGACTACTCCGAGTCGCTGCTGGAATTCATCACCCCCGCCCTGCCGGATCCTGCCGACACGCTGGCAAGCCTGGACAAGATTCATCGTTTTGCCTACAGCAAACTCGGCAACGAGTACCTGTGGAGTCCATCGATGCCGTGCCCGTTGCCGGCCGAGGAAGACATCCCGATTGCCTATTACGGCACCTCCAACATCGGTCAGCTCAAATACGTCTATCGCAAGGGCCTGGCCCTGCGTTACGGCAAGACCATGCAGTGCATTGCCGGTATTCACTACAACTTTTCCCTGCCGGAACAGCTCTGGCCATTGCTGCGCGAGGTCGAAGGTTTCGTCGGCACCGATCGCGATTTCCAGTCGGTGTCCTACATCGCGCTGATCCGCAACTTCCGTCGCTACAGCTGGCTGCTGATGTACCTGTTCGGTGCCTCGCCAGCGCTGGACGCCGGCTTCCTGCGCGGGCGTTCGCATCAGCTCGAGCAGCTCGACCCGGACACGCTGTATCTGCCATACGCGACCAGCCTGCGCATGAGCGATCTCGGTTATCAGAGCAACGCCCAGGCCGGCCTGACACCGTGCTACAACGATCTGGCGAGCTACACCGACAGCCTGCGCGAAGCCGTGGCCACGCCCTATGCGCCGTATGTTGAAGTCGGTACGCACAAGGATGGTGAGTGGGTGCAGCTCAACACCAACATCCTGCAGATCGAAAACGAGTACTACTCCAACATCCGCCCGAAACGCGTGACCTACACCGGCGAGCGGCCGATCCAGGCGCTGATGGCGCGCGGCATCCAGTACGTCGAAGTGCGCTGCCTGGACATCAACCCGTTCCTGCCAATGGGCATCGACCTCACCGAATCGCGCTTCATCGACGCCTTCCTGCTGTACTGCGCGCTGAACGACAGCCCGCTGCTCACCAACACTTCGTGCGGCAACGCCACCTCGAACTTCCTCAGCGTGGTCAAGGAAGGTCGCCGTCCGGGCCTGCAATTGCAGCGTGACGGTGAGCCGGTCGAGATGAAGCAGTGGGCGGCCGAACTGCTCGAGCAGATTGCTCCGCTGGCGGCGATGCTCGATCAGAGCGTTGGCGGCGATGCCCACAGCAAGGCGCTGGATGCGCAACTGGCCAAGGTCAACGACCCGTCGCTGACGCCATCGGCGCAGGTGCTGGCCGCCATGGCCGAGCACAAGGAAAGCTTTGCGCAGTTCTCCCTGCGCCAGAGTCAGACCCACGCCGAGTTCTTCCGCAGCGAGCCGTTGGCGGCTGACGAGCAAGCGAAGTTTGAACAACTGGCGCGCGCATCGCTGGCGCAGCAGACCGAGCTTGAGCAGAACGAAGTCGGCGATTTCGATGTGTTTGTCGGCGCGTATCAGGCGAGTATTCTCGCCATCAGCAATTAAAAGCCCCTCACCCTAACCCTCTCCCAAAGGGAGAGGGGACTGACCGCGTTGTTCTTGCGAGCTACACCGACCTGAAATACCGGGCCGAACTCAGGCCTTGAAAAGCATGAAGATCAGCTCCCTTTCCCCCTCGCCCCCTTGGGGGAGAGGGCTGGGGTGAGCGGGCAAAGTTCTGACGTCGACCGAATCATCCGAAATCCCCACACCCTCTCCTATCCTTAGATTTTTCCGCTCATAAGCTCATTCGAAAAAGTTATTTATTTCGGGATTCTTAGATCATTTAGTCTCCACTCATGCCGACATTCGGTCGCCTGATCTGGAGCTTTCAATTGAAACTGAATTTCCCGCTTCGCCTGCTCGCCGCCGCCTCACTGGCCGCTGCAAGCTTTCTGGCCCAGGCGGCCGATCTCACCGTCGCCTACCAGACCACCGTCGACCCGGCCAAAGTCGCTCAGGCCGACGGCGCCTACGAGAAAGCCACCAAGGCCGACATCAGCTGGCGCAAATTCGATAACGGTGCCGACATCATTGCCGCTATCGCTTCCGGCGATGTGCAGATCGGCTACCTCGGTTCAAGTCCGCTGACCGCCGCGATCACCCGCAAAGTCCCGGTCGAAACTTTCCTCATCGCCACTCAGATCGGCGCCGCCGAAGCACTGGTCGCCCGTGACGGCTCCGGCATCAAGACCCCGCAGGATCTGATCGGCAAGAAAATCGCCGTGCCGTTTGTGTCCACCGGGCACTACAGCCTGCTCGCCGCGCTCAAGCACTGGAACATTGATCCGTCGAAAGTCACCGTGCTCAACCTCGCGCCGCCAGCGATCATTGCCGCGTGGAAACGCGGTGACATCGACGCCACTTACGTGTGGGACCCGGCGCTGGGCGTGGCCAAGGAAAACGGCAAAGTGCTGATCACCTCCGGCGAACTGGCCAAGTTCGGCGCGCCGACCTTCGATGCGTGGATCGTGCGCAAAGACTTCGCCGAGAAGCACCCGGAAATCGTCACCGCGTTCGCCAAGGTCACCCTCGACGCCTACGCCGATTACCGCAAAGACCCGAAAGCCTGGCTCGCCGATCAAGCCAACGTCGACAAACTGGTGAAGCTCTCCGGTGCCAAGGCCAGCGACATTCCGCTGCTGCTGCAGGGCAACGTCTACCCGCTGGCGGCGGATCAGGTCAGTGACCTCGGCGCGCCGACCACCAAAGCCATCACCGACACCGCCGCGTTCCTCAAGGAGCAAGGCAAGGTCGAAGCCGTGCTGCCGGACTACGCGCCTTACGTCAGTGCCAAATACATCACTAACTGATCGGGAGATACAGCGATGGCCTTGCTACAGCTGGAGCGCATCAGCGCACAGTACCCGGGCAGCCCGGAGCCGGTGCTGGCGGATATTTCTCTGACCCTCGGGCCGCAGCAGTTGCTGGTCGCCCTCGGCCCGTCCGGCAGTGGCAAGACTTCGCTGTTGAACCTGATTGCCGGTTTCGTCGAACCGAGTGCCGGGCGCATCACCCTCGACGGCGTGCCGGTCAAAGGCCCGAGCGCCGAACGTGGCGTGGTGTTTCAGGACGACGCCTTGCTGCCTTGGCAGGACGTATTGGCCAACGTCGCCTTCGGCCTTGAACTGGCCGGTGTCGGCAAGGACCAGCGGGAAAAAATCGCCCGTGAAATGCTCGCGCTGGTCGATCTCGCCGGCTTCGAAGACCGGCGCATCTGGCAATTGTCCGGTGGCCAGAAACAACGCGTCGGCCTCGCTCGCGCCCTCGCCGCTGATCCGCGCGTGTTGCTGATGGACGAGCCGTTCGGTGCGCTTGATGCATTCACTCGCGAGCAGATGCAGGAGCTGTTGCTGCAAGTCTGGCAACGCACGGCCAAGCCGGTTTTCCTGATTACCCACGACATTGAAGAAGCGGTGTTCCTCGCCACGGACCTGATTCTGCTGGCGCCGAATCCAGGGCAGATCGTTGAGCGCCTGCAATTGGATTTCGGTCAGCGTTACGCCGCAGGTGAATCGGCCCGCGCGATCAAATCCGATCCGCGCTTTATCGAAACCCGCGAACACGTGCTGAGCAAAGTCTTCTCGCAACGCAGCGCCGTACCCCGGCAGGAGCGCGCATGAGCAGTTACGACGTTTCCGCTGCGGCGGTGAAAACGCCTTCGGTGAAAATCCCGGTGCGCCGCAGCCTCAGCACTCGCTGGATCAGCCTGCTGACCCTGTTCGGCCTGTTGACGATCTGGTGGGCGGTGACCGCGACCGGCCTGATCGAACCGCTGTTCCTGCCGCCCCCCTCCGCCGTGCTGCAAAAGGGCTGGTTGCTGGCGACTTCCGGATACATGGATTCGACTTTGTGGCAGCACCTCGGTGCCAGTCTCGGCCGCATCGGTCTGGGTCTCGCTTTTGCCATCCTGACCGCCGTGCCGGTGGGCATTGCCATCGGTGCCAACCGCATCGCCCGCGGTGTGCTCGATCCGCTGATCGAGTTCTACCGCCCGATCCCGCCGCTGGCGTATCTGCCGCTGATCGTGATCTGGTGCGGGATCGGCGAGTTGTCGAAAGTGCTACTGATCTATCTGGCGATTTTCGCGCCGATTGCAATTGCCACCGCGACGGGCGTGCGCACGGTTGATCCAGCAAAACTGCGCGCCGCTCAGTCATTGGGCGCGACGCGCGCGCAGTTGATTCGCCATGTGGTTTTGCCGAGCGCTCTGCCGGACATTCTCACCGGCGTGCGCATTGGTCTGGGCGTCGGCTGGTCGACCCTGGTCGCCGCTGAACTGATCGCGGCCACCAGTGGCCTGGGTTTCATGGTGCAGTCGGCCGCGCAGTTTCTGGTCACCGATGTGGTGGTGCTGGGGATTCTGGTCATCGCCCTGATCGCCTTCGCCATGGAAATGGGCCTGCGCGCATTGCAGCGCAGACTGGTGCCGTGGCACGGCCAGGCGCACTAAATCGCCTTGTGAAAATTCCCCTGTGGGAGCGAGCCTGCTCGCGAAAGCGTCAGATCAGTCACTGCACTGTCGCCTGACACTCTGCATTCGCGAGCAGGCTCGCTCCCACAAAAGCATGACACTCCGAATTCGACGAGAACGACCATGAGCACCCTCAACATCACCCCGTTAAGCTCCGCCCTCGGCGCGCAGATCAGCGGCGTCGACATCAGCCAGCCGCTGAGCCTGGAACACCGCGACGCGATCGAGCAGTCGCTGCTTAAATACCAAGTGCTGTTCTTCCGCAACCAGCCGATCGAGCCGGCGCAGCAGGCACGCTTCGCGCATTATTTCGGCGACCTGCACATTCACCCGATCTACCCGAACGTGCCGGAACAACCGGAAGTGCTGATCCTCGATACCGCCGTCACCGACGTGCGCGACAACGCGATCTGGCACACCGACGTAACCTTTCTGCCGACGCCGGCGATGGGCGCGGTGCTCAGCGCCAAGTTGCTACCGGAGTTTGGTGGCGACACGCTGTGGGCCAGCGGCATCGCGGCGTATGAAGCGTTGTCGGCGCCGATGAAAAACCTGCTTGAAGGGCTGACAGCGACCCACGATTTCACCCGATCGTTTCCGCTCGAGCGCTACGGCAACACGCCTGAAGCGCTGGCGCAGTGGGAAGAAGCACGGCGCAAGAATCCACCGCTGTCGCACCCGGTGATCCGTACGCACCCGGTGAGCGGACGGCGCTCGCTGTTCGTCAATGAAGGGTTTACCGCGAAGATCAACGAACTGTCGGAAACCGAAAGCGAAGCGCTCCTGAAGTTTCTGTTCGCCCATGCGACGCGACCGGAATTTACCATTCGTTGGCGTTGGCAGAAGGACGACATCGCCTTCTGGGATAACCGCGTGACCCAGCATTACGCGGTGGACGATTACCGACCGGCGCGGCGGGTGATGCAGCGGGCGACGGTGTTGGGGGATGTGCCGTTTTTTCGTTGAGCCTGATCAAGATCAAAAGCCCCTCACCCTAACCCTCTCCCGGAGGGAGAGGGGACTGATTGGGGATGCTGTAGAAGTACGCCGACCTGAACGTACTTTGCTGAATCCATAATCGACTCGGTATTTCAGGTCGATGTAAGACGCAAGACACCTCGGTTGATCTGGTCAAACGATACTGGACACGGTTATAGGGTTTAGGTCATTTCTCATACTGCCAAGGCTTCCATTGCTACCGGAGTCCGATATCCGTTGTGGCTGTGCAGCCTGATCCGATTGTA
>NZ_JAMSHA010000054.1:0-510 GCF_025706525.1 Pseudomonas mercuritolerans | reverse complement strand
GCCGCAGCTCGACGTGGACGAGGCCGCGATCGAGGGCGGCACGACGACGGTCCGCGCCACCGCCGACGTCGTGGGCACCGTCGACGAGCGCGGCGTCTACACGGAGCAGGCGCCCGGCCGGACCACCGAGGTCTCCTACGGCCTCGTCCGCGACGCCGACGACCAGTGGCGCATCGACGTGGTCGACGACGGGCTGACGATCACGGCCACGAACTTCGCCCGCACCTTCAAGCAGGCCAACCTCTACTTCCCGACCCTCGACCGGGCCTACCTCGTGCCCGACGCCCGCTGGTTCCCGAGCCGGAACTGGCAGGCGCTCGCGGTCCGCGAGACGCTGCGCGGACCGGCGGACTGGCTCGCAGGGTCCGTCGCGACGGTCGCGCCCGAGGGCACCTCGCTGAGCATCGACTCCGTGCCCCCGGGGGAGGGCAGGGTCGCGGTGCCCCTCACCGACCCGGTGACCGCGGCGTCGCCGGCCGACCGCGCGATGCTCATCGCGCAGCTCCAGGC
>NZ_JAMSHA010000053.1:0-511 GCF_025706525.1 Pseudomonas mercuritolerans | reverse complement strand
CGGACCTCGCCGTGCTCGTGGTCCCCGTGGGCGGGGGGAGCGGCGCGGCCGCGGCGTGCCTCGTCGCCCAGGCGCTCGCCCCCGGGCTCGAGGTGGTCGCCGACCAGTCGGCCGCCTCGCCCGCCGCGCACGACTCGTGGCGCGCGCGCGACCTCGTCGCCCGGCCCAACACCTCGCGCGCCGAGGGCCTCGCCACCGGCACCGGCTTCGCGCTCACCCAGGCCGTCCTGCGCGAGCACCTCGACGACTTCGTGCTCGTCGACGACGACACGATCGACCGCGCCGCCGCGCTCTACCTCACCGCGGCCCGGACCGTCGCCGAGGGGGCCGGCGCCGCCGCTCTCGCCGCCGTCCTCGCCGACCCCGACCGGTTCGCCGGGCGCCGCGTCGGCGTCGTCTGCTCGGGCGGGAACGCGAGCCCGGCGGAGCTGCGCCGCGTCTCCGCGCACCTGCCCCGGTAGCCGCCTCGGAGCCGGAGCGCGCGACGACGGCGGCCCCGGCGGCCGGACCG
>NZ_JAMSHA010000052.1:0-512 GCF_025706525.1 Pseudomonas mercuritolerans | reverse complement strand
AGCTCCGTGCAGCCGCTGTCCGAGATCTCGGGCGACCTCATGAGCCACTTGCGCTACCCCGAGGACCTGTTCAAGGTGCAGCGCACGCTCCTCGCGAGCTACCACGTGGACGACGCGAACGAGTTCTTCTCGGGCCAGGACTTCTGGCGCAGCCCCGAGGACCCGACGGCGAGCGGGAACGTCAAGCCGCTCCAGCCGCCGTACTACCTCACGCTGCAGATGCCGAGCCAGGAGGCGCCGACCTTCTCGCTCATGTCGACGTACATCCCGGGAGGTGGCTCGGACCGCAACATCCTCACCGGCTTCCTCGCGGTGGACGCGGAACCGGGCAGCGAGGCGGGCGTGCGGTCGGAGGACTACGGCACGCTGCGGCTCCTCGAGCTGCCGCGCAACGCGACGGTGCCCGGACCGGGCCAGGTGCAGAACAACTTCAACACCGACCCGACGGCGGCCGACGGCCTGCTGGCGCTGCGCCGCGGTGACTCGACGGTCATCAACGGCAACCTGCTGAC
>NZ_JAMSHA010000005.1:0-568869 GCF_025706525.1 Pseudomonas mercuritolerans | reverse complement strand
TCGCAAAGGCGGCCTGACAGCCGACCTGTTTCTCGTTGATGTACTCGATTCAAACTGTAGGAGCTGCCGAAGGCTGCGATCTTTTGATCTTGCTTTTGCTTTTCTGTGGGAGCGAGCCTGCTCGCGAGGGCGGCCTGACAGCCGACCTGTTTCTCGTTGATGTACTCGATTCAAACTGTAGGAGCTGCCGAAGGCTGCGATCTTTTGATCTTGCTTTTGCTTTCTGTGGAAGCGAGCCTGCTCGCGAAAGCGGTTTGTCTGACACCTTGAATGTTGAATGTTGAATGTGCCGAAGCCCTCGCGGTCGGGCTCGCTCCCGGAAGGTCAGCTGCGTGACGGGGGCTGATGGATTTCGTAATTATCCAGCACCCGATTCACCGCCAGTTCCGCCAGCATGATCACCTGCTGGATGGCCAATATCGTGTGCCGCTGTGGGCTGTCGACGTGGGCGGCGATGTCGCTGCTCATGATGCTCGCCGAGGCGAGGGATTCGCAGGCGTGGGCCAGCAGGCTTTCGTTGTCCTGGTCCGGGGCGACCTGGAACATGGTGCTGGGTTTGTGGCTTTGCTGCGCGGTGGTGGCCGGTTTGAGGTAGTGATCCAGCGCACGCTCGGCGGCGTCGTGGAGTTTCGTTGAGTCGGGGGATTGGTAGGGAGAGGTGCTTTCGGATTCGGGGGGATTGGGTGTGGGTTTGAACATGGTGAAACTCCATTCGGGAAGTGGAGTTCGCCACTGACTGCGACCAAGCAATCGGGTGGCGAACCGTACGCGGGTTGGTCGACCAGGGAATGGAAACCCGGCAGGGCCGAGGCCCTCCCACGCACAGCTCGCCATTAAGCATGCTTGAAAATGTGCGCCATTCTAAACCCGGACGACCAAGCCCGGTCGCTGATTCGTCAGCAACCGCCAGATCCTAGCCAGCGCACGTCCGACGGACAACCTGCAAAACCTGTCGGAAACTTCCCCGTAAACACCCCAACGTAGGAGCTGCCGTAGGCTGCGATCTTTTGATTTTTAAACAGCAGGATCAAAAGATCGCAGCCTCGTTGCACTCGTCAGCTCCTGCACGAAACCTGCGAGTGTTTAAAACTCAGGTCGCAACGCGGACGCCAGCCAGGCTCCCGGTCAGTTCATACGCGACCAGTTCCGCCTGATGCGCCGCCAATATCTCCGGCAACGAGCCGCGCAAATATTCGACCCACGTTTTTATCTTCGCATCCAGGTACTGCCGCGACGGGTAGATGGCGTAGAGGTTGAGTTCCTGCGAGCGGTAGTTGGGCATCACGCGCACCAGGGTGCCGTTGCGCAGGCCTTCGATGGCGGCGTAGACCGGTAGCACGCCGACGCCCATGCCGCTGGTGATGGCGGTTTTCATGGCGTCGGCGGAGTTGACCAGGAATGGCGAGCTGTTGATGGTGACTGTTTCCTGGCCGTCCGGGCCGTCGAAGGCCCATTTCTCCAGCGGGATCACCGGGCTGACCAGGCGCAGGCAGGCGTGGTTGAGCAGGTCGCTGGGTTTCTGTGCGGCGCCGTTGGCTTTTACGTAGGCCGGCGAGGCGCAGACGATGCTGTAGGTGATGCCCAGGCGTTGCGAAACGAAGCCCGAGTCGGGCAGTTCGCTGGCGAGCACGATGGACACGTCGTAGCCCTCGTCGAGCAGGTCCGGCACGCGGTTGGCCAGGGTCAGGTCGAAGGTCACGTCGGGGTGGGTCTTGCGGTAGCGGGCGATGGCGTCGATGACGAAGTGCTGACCGATGCCGGTCATGGTGTGCACTTTCAGTTGGCCGGCCGGGCGCGCGTGGGCGTCGCTGGCTTCCGCTTCGGCTTCTTCGACGTAGGCGAGGATCTGTTCGCAGCGCAGCAGGTAGCGCTTGCCGGCCTCGGTCAGGGCGATGCGCCGGGTCGTGCGATTGAGCAGGCGGGTTTGCAGGTGGGCTTCCAGATTGGAGACCGCGCGCGAGACGTTGGCGGTAGTGGTGTCCAGTTGCACGGCGGCGGCGGTGAAGCTGCCCGCTTCGGCAACACAACTGAAGGCGCGCATGTTTTGCAAAGTGTCCATGGTGTGCTCTCAAGGGAGATGGCAAATTGTGACACGAAGTTTCAGGGGCTGAGACCCCCGACCAAGGGATTATCTCGTTAACCGTAACAAAGATTCACAGAAAACCCGACTTATCGCCGTCAGGGCAGCTCCATAGAATTGCGCCAATCCCTGTAGGAGCTGCCGAAGGCTGCGATCTTTTGATCTTTTGATCTTTTAAAAGACAACATCAAAAGATCGCAGCCTTCGGCAGCTCCTACACAAATCCCTCGATTGATCCCTTTCTCAGGAATTCGCAGCTGTGCCGCGTCGCATCAACAGAGCGCTTTTGCCGCTCAGTGTTCTGGCTTTAACCCTGGCTCTCGGCGGCTGCATCTCAACCCAAGGCATTGCCCCTCACGGCGAAACGCTTGCGGCCGATTCACTGGCCACCGATGCAGCCATTGCCGACGCAGCCAAGGACGCCCATTGGCCCACTGCGCAATGGTGGCAAGCGTTTGGCGACCCGCAACTCAATCGCTGGATCGACCTCGCCGTGCAGGGCAGCCCGAGCATGGCCATCGCCGCCGCGCGGGTGCGTCAGGCCAAGGCCATGGCCGGTGTTGCCGAAGCAGCCGAGGCGTTGCAGATCAATGGCGAATCGACCCTCAAGCGCCACAACTGGCCGACCGACCAGTTCTACGGCCCCGGCGATCTGGCCAACACCACCACATGGGACAACAACGCAGCGCTCGGCTTCAGCTACGCCCTCGACCTCTGGGGGCGGGAGCGTAATGCCAGCGAACGGGCGGTGGACCTGGCCCATGTGAGCGTGGCCGAGGCGCGCCTGGCGCAGCTGGAATTGCAGAACAATATCGTCCGCGCCTACATCGAGTTGTCGCTGCATTACGCCCAGCGCGACATCGTTGCCGCGACACTCCAGCAGCAACAGCAGATTCTCGATCTGGCGCAGAAACGCCTGAGCGGCGGGATCGGCACGCACTTCGAAGTCAGCCAGGCCGAAACGCCGTTGCCGGAAACCCATCGCCAGCTCGATGCGCTGGACGAGGAAATCGCCCTGAGCCGCAACCAGATTGCCGCGCTGGCCGGTAAAGGCCCGGGCGCAGCTGCGCAACTGCAGCGGCCGACGCTGTCCCTCGCGGCGCCGTTGAAGTTGCCCTCGGCATTGCCCGCCGAACTGCTCGGGCAGCGTCCGGACGTGGTCGCCAGTCGCTGGCAAGTGGCGGCGCAGGCGCGCGGTATCGATGTCGCTCACGCCGGGTTTTACCCCAATGTCGATCTGGTCGGCAGCCTCGGCTACATGGCCACGGGCGGCGGCGCGCTGGAGTTTCTGACCGGCAAGAAACTCAACTACAACGTCGGCCCGGCGATCTCGTTGCCGATCTTCGACGGCGGTCGACTGCGTGGCGAATTGGGCGAAGCGGCGGCCGGTTATGACATCGCCGTGGCGCATTACAACCAGACCCTGATCAACGCGCTGAAGAACATTTCCGACCAGTTGATCCGTCGCGAATCGATGGACAAGCAGCAGGAGTTCGCTGCCGAATCCGTGGCTGCCGCAAAGAAGACTTACGACATCGCGATGATCGCCTACCAACGCGGCCTCACCGATTACCTCAACGTGCTCAATGCGCAGACATTGCTGTTCAAACAGCAGCAAGTGCAGCAGCAGGTGCAGGCGGCGCGATTGAGTGCGCATGCCGAATTGGTGACGGCATTGGGTGGCGGCCTTGGTGCCGGTGATGACGTGCCGACAGCCGCGCAGACCCAAGCCCCGAAAACCCCGGCGCTGCTGCGGTGAACTCTAAATCTCTACTGGGAATTTCCTCCTTTGGAGTTGACCCCAAACCCTGTGGCGAGGGGATTTATCCCCGTTCGGCGGCGCAGCCGTCGCAAAGCCAGTGCACGCGGTGTGACTGTGGGAATCGGGTCGTAGTTTTTGGGGCCGCTTCGCAGCCCAACGGGGATAAATCCCCTCACCACAGGTTTTGCAGTGACCACAGAAAACTCTTCAGTTCTCGAACATTGAGCAGGATTTAATGACCTCCTTGCCCGCCCCCCTGCGCTGGCTCCACTCCCTGGAATGGCGTCGCGGTTTCTTCGACTGGGCACGCAGCGACGGCGTGACCTGGGTGTATATCTTCAAGGTGTTGCTCGCCGCGTTTCTCACCTTGTGGCTGGCGATGCGTCTGGAATTGCCGCAACCGCGCACGGCGATGATCACGGTGTTCATCGTCATGCAACCGCAGAGCGGCCAGGTTTTCGCCAAGAGTTTCTATCGCTTCCTCGGCACGCTGGCCGGGTCGGCGATGATGGTCACGCTGATCGCTTTGTTTGCGCAGAACACGGAGCTGTTTCTCGGCTCGCTGGCGATCTGGGTCGGCATCTGCTCGGCCGGTGCCGCGCGTTGCCGCAATTTTCGCGCGTATGGATTTGTGCTCGCCGGTTACACCGCAGCGATGGTCGGTCTGCCGGCGCTGGCGCACCCGGACGGCGCCTTTATGGCGGCGGTGTGGCGGGTGCTGGAGATCTCGCTGGGGATTCTCTGTTCGACGCTGATCAGCGCGGCGATCCTGCCGCAGACCGCCAGCGCGGCGATGCGCAACGCTTTGTATCAGCGCTTCGGTGTGTTCGCGCTCTTCGTCACCGATGGCTTGCGCGGGCGCAGCAAAGCCGAGGCGTTCGAAGCCAGCAACGTGCGCTTCATTGCCGAAGCCGTCGGCCTGGAAGGCTTGCGCAGCGTGACCGTGTTCGAGGACCCGCACATGCGCCGGCGCAACGGTCGTCTGAGTCGTTTGAACAGCGAGTTCATGGGCATCACCACGCGCTTCAACGCCTTGCATCAGTTGCTTGAACGCCTGCGCGGCAATGGCGAAGAGCACGTCGTGGCAGCGATCAAACCGGGCTTGCAGGACCTCGCCGAAGTGCTCGACAGCTTCAGCGGTCGCGCCCTGACCAGCCCCGATGCGGCCCGTTTGGCGACCGCGTTGGCCAGCTACAAGGAAGGTCTGCCGGCACGTGTCCGAACCCTGCGCGGGATCTTTCAGGACACTGCTCCGAGCGAAGCCGAACAACTGGATTTCCACACCGCCTACGAATTGCTCTACCGCTTCGTCGATGACCTGCACAGCTATGCGCAGACCCACGCGTCTTTGGCTGAGCACCGCCACGAACGCGAGCGCTGGGACGAGCCGTTCACCCCGCAAACCAACTGGTGGGCGGCGGCCGCGTCGGGGATTCGTGCCTCGTTCATCCTGATTGTGTTGGGCAGTTATTGGGTCGCCACCGCGTGGCCGAGCGGGGCGACCATGACCCTGATCGCCGCCGCCACCGTCGGCCTTTCCGCCGCGACACCGAACCCCAAGCGCATGGCCTTTCAAATGGCCTGCGGGACTTTTCTCGGCGCACTGATCGGCTTCGTCGAGATGTTTTTCATCTTCCCGTTGATCGACGGTTTCCCCTTGCTCTGCGTGATGCTCGCGCCGGTGATCGTGCTCGGTTCGTTCCTCGCTTCACGACCGCAATACGCCGGTGTCGGCCTCGGGTTGTTGATCTTTTTCAGCACCGGTTCAGTGCCGGACAACCTGACGATTTACAACCCCTACACCTTCATCAACGACTACATCGCCATGGTCATGGGCATGCTCGTGTGTGCGGCGGCGGGGGCGATTATTCTGCCGCCGAACAGTCGCTGGCTGTGGCAGCGCCTGGAGCAGGATCTGCGCGGGCAAGTGGTCTACGCGATCAGCGGCAGACTCAAAGGCCTGGCCTCAAGTTTCGAGAGCCGCACCCGCGATCTGCTGCATCAGGCGTACGGCCTCGCGGCAGGGCAACCGAAAGTGCAGAAGAGTCTGCTGCGCTGGATGTTCGTGGTGCTGGAAGTCGGCCACGCGATCATCGAGTTGCGCAAGGAACAGGCGATCCTGCCGGTGCACCCGGCGTATGCCGAATCGCAGCCGTGGCGCCAGGCAATCCGGGTGATGGGGCGTGCGCTGGTGCGCCTGTTTCTGCAGCCGAACGCCAGCAATCTCGAACGTGCACTGGTGGCGGTCGATCATGCGATCAGCCGCGTCGCCGCCACCGATGAGCCGTTTGCCCCGCACTTCGATACCTCGGCGTTGCGGCGGGTGAAAAGCTACCTGCACTTCATCCGTACCTCGCTGCTCGACCCGCAATCACCGCTCGCCCAATTCGCTCCCGCCAGGCCCGAAGGACTCGCCCATGCCTCGTGAAATTGCCTTCCACGGCGTGTACATGCCGACCATGACCCTGATGTTTTTCATTGCTGCGGGATTGGCCTGGGCTGCGGACCGCTTCCTCTCGGGGTTCGACCTGTACCGTTTTTTCTGGCACCCGGCGCTGCTGCGTCTGAGCCTGTTTACCTGTCTGTTCGGCGCCATGGCGCTGACTGTCTACCGTTGAGAACATCTTGATGAAAAAGTTTTTCAGCCTGCTCGCGACCCTGCTGGTGCTGGCCCTGGCGCTGTGGATCGGCCGCACGTTGTGGGAGCACTACATGAACACGCCGTGGACCCGCGATGGCCGCGTGCGCGCCGACATCATCAACGTCGCCGCCGACGTCACCGGGGAAGTGGTTGAAGTGCCGGTGCGCGACAATCAATTGGTGAAGAAGGGCGATCTGCTGATGCGCATCGACCCCGAGCACTACCGCATCGCGGTCAAGCAGGCGCAGTCACTGGTGGCTTCGCGCAAGTCGACCTGGGAAATGCGCAAGGTCAACGCCCACCGCCGCGCCGACCTCGACAATCTGGTGATCTCCAAGGAAAACCGCGACGACGCCAGCAACATCGCCGACGCCGCGCTGGCCGATTACCAACACGCCCAGGCGCAACTGGAAGCCGCCGAACTCAACCTCAAACGCACCGAAGTGCGCGCGGCGGTGGACGGCTACGTGACCAACCTCAATGTGCATCGCGGCGACTACGCGCGCATCGGCGAGGCGAAAATGGCCGTGGTCGACATGAACTCGTTCTGGGTTTACGGCTTCTTCGAAGAAACCAAACTGCCGCATGTGAAAGTCGGTGACGAAGCCGATATGCAGCTTATGAGCGGCGAAGTGCTCAAGGGCCATGTCGAGAGCATTTCCCGCGGCATCTACGACCGCGACAACCCGGAGAGCCGCGAGCTGATCGCCGATGTGAACCCGACGTTCAACTGGGTGCGGTTGGCCCAGCGGGTGCCGGTAAGGATTCACATTGATGAAGTGCCGGAGGGCGTTTTGCTGGCGGCGGGGATTACTTGCACGGTCGTCGTAAAGCAGGACGACATCAAATAGCGAGTATCAACAAGGGTAGTGTGGCGAGGGGCGCTTGCTCCCGCTTGAGTGCGCAGCGCTCACCTTTTGCGGGCCGCCGCGCCGCCCGGCGGGAACAAGCTCCCTCGCCACAGCTGGGTATGTATCAGTAGAACTTGCTGACCACCCGTAATCCGGATTCGATGGTTTCGTCGACCGACAGCTCTTGATCTTCCATCAGCGAGACGATTCGCTTGTCATTCGCGATGTTCGCGTGAGGTAATTTCAGCTGAGCGGCGCGATTGATCACGATGTAGCTCATTACGTCGCCACGGCTTTTGGTGAACGGCTGTTTGATAGCCGTCAGCATGGTTTGCTTCACATAGTCGTAACGCTCGACTGACGACATTCCTTTGAAGGTATCCGGATAGTTCTGATAGATATCGGCGGAGTATCGTCCGACGTCTTCTTCACGCGCTTCTTCGATCAATGCTTTCTTGCTGGTGACCTGGGTCAGGAGCTCGCTGTAGAGCTTGTCGCCTTCTGCGATCTGAGCGGCGTTCATCTTGGCCTTCAGGTCATCGCCAGCCGCGGTGTCTTCGGCATTGGCCATGATTCTGGTCCAGGCGTAGGCGGCGCTCAGATTGCCCTGCTCCTCATATTGCTCGATCAATATCTGCTGGGATTCGGCATATCCGTGCAGCGAGGAGCGCTCGAGCCAACGAGTGGCGAGCGCCACATCTTTCTTGGCCCCGACTGTGCCGAATTTGTAGCTCTCGTACATACCGTACTCAGCGCACCAGTCGTTCTGCATCGCCGCATAAGCCATGTAATTGAAGGCTTCAGTGTTACGTTGGTCGGCGCTCAGGGTGCTGTCGTAACGGGTAGTCATCGACAGGTAGCAGAACGCGCGAGTGTGCTTTGGGGCGGCCATGACCATGCAGGTTTTGGCATCCTTGTACTCGCCGTTTTCGTATAGCTGGTAGCCCACGCCGTACAGAATGTCGCTGTCCATCTGCGCATTGCAGTGCTCGTTGGCGGCAACGACCGGTAGCACGTTTTGCAGGGTCAGTTTGGGCAGTGTGTCATTGAGGGAAGGTTCTTTGATTGCGCAGCCAGTTAGCAAGGTGAGCAGTGCCAGTGGCAATACGTGGAGGAGTTTCAAAAGCTGTTTCCTGATCTGAGTTGAAGCGTGTATGCAGGGCTCGTGTCAGGCAGGTCAACAAAGCAGCGACTGTTCCGGGCGGGAACAGTCGCGAGAGGAGAGGATCAGCAATTCCCTTGCTTCGATGCTTGCCCGAGCGACTCCTTGCGCTATTGGGATTACTTCAAGCATTGGAGGCTTCAAGTGACGCGCATTCTACGTGTACTGATCCGCTTGGCAATTTGATCGGTTGTAATCAAAGATTTCCACGCAACCCGAAGCGCTTCATCAACGTCGATTCCAGCAAACCCTTGGGCAACAACGTCGCCAACAACGGCAACGCGCGGCTGCCATTGCCGATGCGGAGCAAGCGTGGCGGTTTGCTCTGCTGCACAGCCTTGAGCAACTCGGCGGCAAACTCATTGGCCGGTGTCGGCTTGTCCTGCGATGCCTTGGCCCGTGCGCGAATGCCTTCACGCAGGGGAAACCACGGCGATTGCTCATTGATCAACTGTTCCGCTTCGTGCCCGGCATTCTTCGCGAAGCTCGATTCGATGGCGCCGGGCTGAACTTCCATCACGCGTATGCCGAACGGCGCCAGTTCCATGCGCAGCGCATCACTCAGCGCATGCACCGCCGCTTTCGAAGCGCAGTAGGCGCCGGCAAATGGTGTGACCAGCACGCCGGAAACACTGCCGATATTCACCACCAGCCCCTTGGCCCGGCGCAGTACCGGGAACAGCGCGCGGGTGACACCGACAATCGAAAACACATTGGTTTCGAACTGGCGCTGCATGGCCGCGACACCGCCGTCGAGCAGCGGCCCCATCGCGCCGTAACCGGCGTTGTTGATCAACACATCGAGGCCGCCATGTTGCTGGTTCAGGCGCTCGGCGAGTTGTTCCAGCGCGGCGCCATCGTTGACGTCCAGCTGAATCGCGGTGAAACCGGCAGCGCTGAGCGCGCTGACATCTTCAGCCTTGCGCGCACTGGCCCAGACTTCGTAGCCGGCTGCTTTGAACGCATCGGCGAGGGCGCGGCCGATGCCGCTGGAACAACCGGTAATCAACGCAACGGGCATGGCGCATTCCTTGTGCAAAAAAGTCGGGGGAGGGGATCAGTCAGAGAAACTACCCTGCAAATGCTCGGCGCGAAACTCCAGGGTTTACGGGCGATAGCCGGGGCGCAGTGGCGGCAGCGGCAGGCAGTCTTCCCAGGTCGCGCCGGCCTGCAGTTCGCCGGGGCCGCGATAGCGTGGGGCGGTGTATTGATTGTCGGCCAGATTGACCGTATCGCCCGGCGCATAGGCAGCGATGCGCCAGCGCAGCTCGGTCAGCGGCACATCGTTGCCGTTGTTCATTTTCAATTGCAGCGGACGGTCGGCCGGGCATTGTTCGGGAGCATAAGCGATGCGCAATTCCAGGCGCGCCAGCTGTTTGACCTCGCGGTTGTCCAGCCACACCACCCACATCGCTACGAAGCCGAGGCCGATGGCAGCGGCCACCGACACCGGCAAGGCCTTGGCCGGGTAGCGCAGCAGCAGGATCAGCCAGGTGATGACCAGCAGGATGCCGATGAACATGTCGGATAACCTCGCAGAGACAGAGAGGCATCCTACCTAAGCGTAGGTGAGGTTGGCGATGGGCATCGGGACTTGAGCCGTCAGACCGGCGTCTTCGCGAGCAGGCTCGCTCCCACACTTGAAACGCATTCCCCTGTGGGAGCGAGCCTGCTCGCGAAGAGGCCATTTCTGGCGACGCTGAATCAGCACAAAAAAAAGCCCCCGCCCAGCCCGCTGCGGATAGGGAACGCAACGGGCTGGACGAGGGCTTCTTGTTTGAGCAAGCGATTACTGGGCGATGGTTTTCACCGACACGCCGCGCTCGATCGGGGTGGAACGGCCGTAGATATCTTCGAAACGCTCGATATCGTCTTCACCCAGGTACGAACCCGACTGCACTTCGATGATTTCCAGAGGGATCTTGCCCGGGTTGCGCAGGCGATGCACCGAGGCGATCGGGATGTAGGTCGACTGGTTTTCGGTGAGCAGGAACACGTTCTCGTCGCAGGTCACTTCGGCGGTGCCGCTGACCACGATCCAGTGTTCGGCGCGGTGATGGTGCATCTGCAGTGACAGGCACGCGCCCGGCTTGACCGAGATGTGCTTGACCTGGAAACGCCCGCCCATGTCCACCGAGTCGTACGAGCCCCACGGACGATAGACTTCGCAGTGGTTCTGGGTTTCGCTGCGGCCTTGGGCGTTGAGGGTGTTGACCATCTGCTTGACGCCCTGGACCTTGTCCTTGTGGGCAATCATCATCGCGTCCTTGGTTTCGACCACGACGATGTTTTCCAGGCCGATCACCGAAACCAGTTTGCCGTTGCCGTGGATCATGCAGTTCTTGCTGTCCTGGATGACCACATCGCCTTTGCTGACGTTGCCGTTGGCGTCTTTCTCGTTGACTTCCCACAGCGACGACCAGCAGCCGACATCGCTCCAGCCGGCGGTCAGCGGCACCACGCAGGCGCGCTGGGTTTTTTCCATCACCGAATAGTCGATGGAGTTGTCCGGGCAGCAGGCAAAGGTGGCTTCGTCGAAGGTGATGGTGTCGGCGTCCTGCTGGCTGCGCTCAAGGGTCAGCAGGCAGGTGTCGTAGATGTCCGGATCGTGCTTTTTCAGTTCTTCGAGGAAGCGGCTGGCGCGGAACAGGAACATGCCGCTGTTCCAGTAGTAACCGCCGGATTCGACGTACTCGGTGGCGCGCTTCACATCCGGTTTTTCCACGAAGTGCGAGACGCGGCTGACGCCTTCCGGCAGCAGCGAATCAGCAGTGGATTTGATGTAGCCATAACCGGTTTCCGGTTTGGTCGCCGGCACACCGAACAGGACCATTTCGCCGTTCTCGGCAGCGACGGTGGCCAGCGCCAGCGCACGTTGCAGGGCTTTCTGGTCTTCCAGCACGTGGTCGGCCGGCAGCACCAGCATCAGTTCGTCACGGCCTTCATTGACCAGCATCATCGCGGTCAGCGCCACGGCCGGCGAAGTGTTGCGGCCGAACGGTTCCATCAGGATGCGCTGGCATTCCAGATTGCGCGCGGCCAGTTGCTCGTTGACGATGAAACGGTGTTCCTTGTTGCAGACCACGATCGGCGTGTCCATGCCTTCGAACACCAGGCGCTCGAGGGTTTGCTGGAACAGTGTGTGTTCGCCGGTCAGGGCGAGGAATTGCTTGGGGAATTGCTTGCGCGAAAGAGGCCACAGACGCGAACCGCTACCACCTGACAAGATCACCGGAATCATAGTGTTTACTCCATAAAATGCAGTTGAGAGCTGCAAGCTGCAAGTGTTGAGTTAGAAGCACTTCACTTGCAGCTTGAAGCTAGTAGCTGATAGCTCGAGCGATTAGCGAGTCGACACCGGGCGTTTCACCCAGACTGGCGACAGGTTGCTGCCGTTGCCGGTGACGTACAGCACGGCTGCCTCACCACGCTCCAGGGCAACCGGTTTTACGTCGCCGACTTTTTTGTCGCCTTCGTACAGCGCCAGGCTGACTTTCACCGGGTTGATTTCACGTTCGCCACGGCCCTTGGCAGCGACGTTCGGCACCACGTCGGTCTTGCCGTCGGCGGTTTTCAGGGTCAGCGATTTGTCGCTGAGGTTCTGTACGCGTACCAGGGATTTCTGCTTGTTCTTGAACGGCGGTTCTTCGATCAGTTGTGGCGCGCCGGAAGCGTTGTTGACCAGGGTGTAGTAGTGGTCACCGGCGAGTTTCACCGGCAGGGTCTGGCTGCCGACTTTGGCGCTGTAGTCGCCGCCCGGCATGAAGCTGAAGTCGCTGCTGGCCAGTGGCGCGATGTCGCTCAGGTTGGTGCTGCCGACAGTCGCGCTGACTTCAGCGTTGCTGGCGTTGTAGACACGCACGAAGGTCGAACCTTTCGGTGCGGTCGGGCCGTACAGGGCGGCGTCGCCACCGGCGAAGGCTGGGACGGAAAGTACGCTGAGGCCAGCAACCAGTGCGAAGCTTTTAGCGAGACGACGAGGAGTTGTAGTGAAAGTCATGGTGTACCTCTCTTTCAGTTTTGCGCCCGATCGGGCGTCTCGGATTTAGTGTTGATGGCTACGTTTTGTTGGCGGGCGCCGGCTTGTTTGAGCTCTGCGACCCACTGCGGGTCGGCGTCGCCGATTTCGTTGTTCACAGGCAGATATCGTTCAGGAAACTCCCAGATCAGCACTTGTGGCGGGCTGTTCTTGAAGTCATCGCTTTTCAGGTAGCTGAGCATCGGCAGAATCGGGCCATGGCCGTCTTCGGCGTAGTTGACGACGTCGCTGTGCAGCGCTTGTTTGAGCGCACCGACGAAGTTCCAGTTGGGGTTGGCGCTGTAGCTGGTGCCGATCAGCGCGACCGGTACTTCGCTGTTGGCGAACAGGGCGTCGTCACCGGCAGGCTGCTCGGCGGCAACGGTGTTGCGTTTGAGCAGTGGCTCAGGCGCCGGCATCATGTTTTCGAACAGCGGATCGAGCGGCAGGAACAGACGCAGATCGCCCTTGTGCGTGATCTTCTCTGCTGGCGTGGTGACGAAGCGCTGTGGCTCGCCGCTCAGCGGGAATTTCTCGGCAATGGTTTTCGCCAGCGTGTTGGCGGCGATCTCGGCGCCTTCCGGCGTCCAGTGGGTGTCGGTGCGCAGGAACACTTGCTGACCGTTCTGCTTGGCCTGTTGCAGCGGGCCGAGCAGGTCAGGGGCGAGGATCTTGTCGGCCGCGACACGGGCGTGGAAATCCTGATACAGGTTCTGGTGAATGCTCGAAGGCTTCACTTCATCCAGATGCTCCGGATACAGACGCACCTTGGCCGGGACGATCGCCATCACCAGTTTCACGCCTTTCTCTTTCAGGGTCTGGCGCACGCCTTCGACCAGCGCGTAGTTGCCTTGCAGGTTCTGCTGTTCGTTGACGATCGGGTTGAATTCTTCATCGCTGTACAACCACTGGTCGCGGCCGAGCACGACGCCCGGACGACCTTCGTTGAACAGTTTGAAATCCAGCGCGGCCCAGAGGTTGGTGCCCAGACGCTTGATCGGGAATTCATCGTCGTAGTGGGTTTCCACCGCCTTGGTCCAGCGGCCATTGAGCACCGTCGCGTCGGCGTTGGTGCTGAAGCCGAAGAAGCTGCGAATCGACCACAGACCGAGGACCAACAGCGTCACCAGGAACAGGGCGATGTAGAAGATGCGTAATGAGCGGGTCATGTCAGATCCCTCAGAACTGGAAGTAAAGGAACGGCGAGAAGCTTTGCGCCGAGAGTTTGAGAATCGAGGCGATGAACAGCAGCAGGATCAGCCCGCGCATCACGTAGCGCGACCAGTCAGCGGTCCAGTAGGCCGGTTGCACCTGGGCTTCGACGCCGACGGTGTAGCCAGGTTCGTGGATGCTCGCCGGATTTTCCCCAGGCGCTGCCTTGATCATTCCCGGCGTCGCCGTGGCAGGGCCATCGGCCTCGACGTTGACTTCCGGTTTGGTCTTGGCTGGCGGCTGATTGGTGTACAGATCACGCAGGCCGAAGAACGCCAGGGTCACGTAAGCCACCACCAGAGTCGCCACTTGCAGACCGGTGAGGCTGGCCTGATTGAGTTCCGACAGCGACCAGTCGCCGAAGCTGAACATCGCGCCGTACATGCGCCCGGCAACGTGCAGGTTCTCGGCACGGAAGATCACCCAGCCCATCACTACCAGCAGGAAGGTCAGTGCCCAACGGATCGGGTTGAGGCTGCGTGGCGATGTGTTCAGGCCGAGCATTTTTTCGATCGCCAGCCACATGCCGTGCCAGGCGCCCCAGATGATGTAAGTGATGTTCGCGCCGTGCCACAGACCACCGAGCAGCATGGTCAGGAACAGGTTGCGATAGGTCATCAGCGTGCCTTTACGATTACCGCCGAGAGTGATGTACAGGTAGTCACGCAGCCAGGTGGAGAGGCTGATGTGCCAGCGGCGCCAGAACTCGGTGATCGACTGGCTGATATACGGCTGCTTGAAGTTTTCCATGAAGCGGAAACCCATCATCAAGCCCAGGCCGATGGCCATGTCGCTGTAACCGGAGAAGTCGAAATACAGCTGTGCGGTGTACGCCAGTGCGCCGAGCCAGGCGTCACCCGTGGTCGGGTTCTGCAGGGCGAAGCAATGGTCGGCGACCACGGCGAGGGTGTCGGCGATGAAGACCTTCTTGATGAAACCCTGCATGAACCGTGTGCAGCCCTCGGAGAACTTGTCGAGGGTGTGCGTGCGATTGTTGAACTGGTCGGCGAGGTCGCGGAAGCGCAGGACCGGGCCGGCAATCAGGTGCGGGAAGATCGCCACGAATGCTGCGAAGTCGATCAGGTTGCGCGTCGCCGGCGTGTCGCCACGGTACACGTCGATGATGTAGCTGATCGATTCGAAGATGTAGAACGAAATACCGATCGGCAGCAGCACGTGGGTGAGGATGAACGGCTCGAGACCGAACGAAGTCATGATCTCGTTGATGCTGTCGACACCGAAGTTGGCGTACTTGAAGTAGCCGAGGATGCACAGGTCGACGGCCACGCCGAGCAGCAGCCAGCGCTGCGCCGGTTTGGTTCGCACGCCGGCAGCACCGACCTTGAGGCCGATCCAGTAGTTCCACAGCGTGACCGCTGCGAACAGCGCGAGGAAGTCCACCCGCCACCAGGCGTAGAACACGTAGCTGGCGATCAGCAGCAGCAGGTTGCGATAGCGTTGCCCGCTCAGGTAGTACAAGCCGAGAAAGATCGGCAAGAACAGAAACAGGAACACGTTGGATGAAAATACCATCCCGATCTCTCCATGTTTGAACCAACAGTCAAGGGCCAAAGCCCCCCCAAACCCCCCGTGATAGTGGAGGGGTGACACAGTGTTCGCTTGAGGTCGGAGCTGGCCTTCAGACCGCGCCCCTCACCCCCCGCCCTCTCCCCGAGGGAGAGGGAGCCTGATCTCCATGGTTTTCAAAAATGGAGATCGACTCGGTATTTCATTTCGGCGTAACTCGCACAGCCACCTCGGTCAGTCCCCTCTCCCTCCGGGAGAGGGTTAGGGTGAGGGGCTTTTAGCCCTTTTCATGCGACGGGTCGTAGACCTTGGTCAGGTCGCCGCCAAGACGGAAAGTCTTGAACGGTTGCATGTCGCGCTTCTTCTCGATCACATCCGGCGCACAGGTGTAGAGCGTGCAGAACGGTTCGAGCCAGGCGAATTTCATGTCCTCTTTCAGGTCGGTCATGTCCTGCTTTTTGCCGTTCTTTTCCTCGAACTCGTCAGGGTCCTTGACGCCGGCCAACACGCGGTCACCCAGACGCTTGAGCGCGCCGTTGTTTTCCTGACGCAGATCGACACCGTTGACCTGGGCGAAACTGGCGATCATCGCCAGCGGCGGCAGGGCGTAGTTGTGATAGGCGAGGGCGCGTTGCTGGCGCTTGAGTTCGTTGGGCAGGAAGCCGTCGGCATCGACTTGATTGACGCCGACCTTGTATTCCTTCACCGCCCAGTCGAACAGGTCGCGGCGGTTGGTGGCGACAGCGGTGGCCATCACCGACCAGGCGGCCCAGTACGAGTGGTTGTTGGTTTTTTCCAGCGGCAGGTTGTCCCAGTCGCTGACCACCTGATCGGCCATTTTGCTGAACCAGGCTTCGATCAACTGCGCTTCCTGCTGGTGCTGGGCCAGCGGATGCGAGTCGGAGAACTTCAGGCGAATGTACGAAGACGCCATGCTGCCCAGTGCCCATTTGCGCATCGACTTGCCGGTGTGGTTGAAGTCTTTGGACATCAACGCGTCAGCCTTGGCCCACGCGGTCAGCCAGTTGAGCGTGCATTCGAGCTGCTCCGGGCGACCGTCGCGCATGAACTGCATGACGCGCTTGGCGGTGCCGCGCTCCAGCGTGGTGATGTCTTTGGTGGTATCGCGAAAGGCTTTTTCCGACTGCACGTTCAGCGTCGCGCGGGCCTTGTCCGAACCTTCGTACTTGCTGCGAAATTGCAGCGGACCGGTGTACGGCGCCGGCATCGCGTCGCAGCCTTCGCTCTTGTCGCCGGTCTTGAATTTATCCACCGGGGCGAAGTAGCCCTGCGGTGGACGCAATGGCGCGGCAGCCTGAGTTGCCCCGGCGAACATCGCCAGGCTCAGGAGGGTCGGTGCCAACAGATTTTTCAGTTTCGAATTTCGCATAGCAGACCTCATTGCCCGAGCTGCGCGGTCTGTTGACCGACGCCCGGGAATACGTTGCGTTTGCAGATTTTCGCTTCGACTTTTTGTGGCGCGGCGTCAGGTCCGGCTTCAGGACCCTGGACTTCGACTGCCAGCAGATTTTGCGAGGCCCAGTCTTCGTCCGTGCGCAGCTCAAAGGCGAAACGACCGTCGGTGTCGGAGGTTTCCGGTTTCTCGATCTTGATGTCCTCGTGGCGACCGTTCATGTACCAGAGGGTGGCTTGCAGGGTTTTCACCGAGGTGTCGGCGAAGCGGATGTCGACCTGATGGTTGGCGTTCTGCAGGTTCAGGTTCTTGCTGTTGACCAGCAGTTCTTGCTTGCTGCCCGGCTTCAGCGTGGCACTGGCGGACATCTGTGCGTCTTTGCCTTCGCAACCGTTATCGAGCAGCGCCATCATCTGGCGATAGATGGTTTCCTGGTCGAGGCGATACAGCGGCGAGAATTCCCAGATGAGAATCTTCGGCGGGGTCTTCTGGAATTCTTCGCTGCCCAGGTACTGCAGCATCGAACCTTCGAAACCGCCGCCGGGGAAGGCCACGTTGAGGATATCGGCGCCGATGGCTTCTTCGAGGAAACCGGCGAAGTTGTAGTTCTTGCCGCTGTGCGACGTACCGACCAGGGTGATCTGCGGATTGCCGGAATCGCCGAACAGGTCGCCGTCGCCTGCCTCGCCTTTCGGCTCGGTGGTGAACTGGTCCATGTACTGGATCGCGTAGCTGGTGCCGCACAGTTGCCCGGCCATGTTGTGCAGGGTGCCGGTCTTGCCCATGCGTCCGGAGCGCTTGGTCTCGAATTCACGCTTGGGAATGTCGGCGAAGGCCGGGATCTGCTTGACCTTTTCGGCGACGATTTTTGCCGTGCGCTGAGCACCGTAAGGTGTCCAGTGCTGGTCGCCACGGAAGTAGAAATCGTGGGCGGGCAGGGTGTCCGGCAGCGATTCGTTGGTCAGTGGCGACAGGTCCGGCACCACGTAGCCCATCTTGGCGAAACGGCCGAGCATGGTCTTGTAGTTGCCCAGCGCTTTCTCGTAATCGAACGCGGCTTTTTCCTGCGGGTTGAGCTTGTTGCGGTTCACCAGGCCACGGGTCGGCTGGTAGACGATCACCAGCTCGACGCCTTTGCTCTTGAACGCGTCGTGCAACTGTTGCAGGCGCTTGTAGCCGGCCGGCGTGGTGTTGAACTCGGTGCGCAGGTCTTCCTGGGTACGGAACAGCCAGTCGCCCTGGGCCTGTACCAGGGTGGTGAAGTTCTGCTGATAACGCGTGGTGTAGTTCTTCGCGTCATGGGCAGCCGGGCACAGGTTGCAGCACGGCTCGGCGGTGAACTTCGGTGGCGTGACGCTTGCGCCGTCAGCGTCGGCGCGGGCGTTGCCGGCAGCGAGAATGCCGAGGGTCAGGGCCGAGAGGCTGAGCAGTTTGATCATGTGTGGGTGCATAAAAATTATCCTCAGTCCTGCATTTCGGTCTGGCGTTCGACAGGGTCGATCAGCACGGCTTTCTGCTGGCGCACCAGCAGGTCGAGAATTTCATCCTGGCGCTCGCCGAGGATGCCGTTGAAGCTGATGCCGCTGGACTTGGTCGGCGCCAGCATCGACACGCGATACAGCTCGACACTCAGCGGCGAGTCGATCGACAGCGGGCCGCTGCCATTGGCTGCCAGCTCGCCGCCGACCACGATCAGCGAGACCTGCGCGTCGAACGGGTCGAGCTTGATGTCACGGTCGGTGTCGGTCAGGTCCTTGATGTGGCCGTAGATACCGGTCAGGCCGTTGGTCATGGCAACGTTTTCGTAGAGGCGGATGTTCACGCTGTTACGAATACGAATGCCGTGACGGGTATTGCTGATGACCTTGTTGCCCCACAGCAGGTTGTCGGCGGACTCGTAGAGCGTGATGCCGTCGGTGTGGTTCTTGTAGATCTCGTTGTAGGCAATGATGTTGTTGACGCTGTTACGGTCGATCACCAGGCCCGACAACTTGTTGTCGAAACTCTTGTTGTTGAAGATGAAGCTGTCGTTGACCTCACGGGAAATAATGATCCCGTGCTTCTTCTTCGTGCCGTGAACGGTGTTCTCGGCAATGATCAGACGGTGCGAGCGGTCATGCGGGTCGATGCCGTAGACAATGTTGTCTTTGTAGGTGTTGCCCTTGACCACAAAGTCGCTGGTTTCGTAGCAGTAGAAGCCGTACCACATGTCCGAGAACTCGGAGCCGACGATCCAGCCGGTCGGTTCCGGGCGCTTGAGGACTTTGGCCATGTTCGGCGTGTACTGGGAAATACTCACCCCGTACGACTTACTGTTGGCGTAACCGAAACTGGCCATCTTGCTGTTGACGATGTAGGTCTCGGTGCCGCCCCAGGCGAGCAGGAACGGACGGAATTCCTTCGGCGAACGGAATGTCGCCGGGCCGTTGTCCTTCTCGCGCCAGCCGGTGACTTTGGTGTCACGCACGAACAGTTTGCCGTCGTTGACCAGGAACGAACCGGCCTCTTGGGACAGGCGCAGTTCCTGGGTCTGACCGTCGATTTCGAGGATGCCTTTCTCGCCGACCACGATCGGCAATTTGGCCAGATACACGCCCGGGGACGTCTCGCTGAAATACTGCTTGGGCAGTTTTTTCGCCAGGTCCTTGAGGTTCATGTAGCCGTCGTCGATGAAGATCGCCTGCGGGATGCCGTGCTGACGCACCACCCATTCGGCCATCTTGTTATCTCCGCCGATGAAGTCCTTCAGGGCGTTTTCCTGCATCATCCGGCGCACGCTGATCTTGCCCGGCTTGCTGCGTACGACCTTCGCGGCAGCGGCTTCGGCGGTGAAGCCGGACAGGTCGGGCAGTGTCGGCTTGGCCAGTTTCAGCGCGTCGGTCGGCGCGCTGCTGACGGTATAGGTCTTGGCCTGTTGCAGTTCCTTGGCCACGGTCGCAGGTTTGGCCGGTTCAACATTGGCGAAGGCGCTGGCGCTGGCCAGCAGCATCGCGCCGGCCAGCAGGCTGAGTGAGCCTGTTCTGGTGCTGATCATGTCGGGCACTCCCTTGGCGGTTTGCATCAGAAGCGCCAGATCACGTCAATGAATGCGCGGTGCATGTAGGAATCAACCTGGCTGCCGTAGGCATCGCCCGGTTTGAACACACCGCCACGGAAACGCACCAGTGCCGAAGGCTCGTCGATCGACTGGCTCAACGCCGCCGGCAACAGGCCTTGCTTGAAGTACTTGGTGACGACCAGGTCCATTTCCTGACCCAGGTCCTTGTTGCCATCTTCAAGCGGCAAGGATGTGCTGGAGAGGATCGCGCCGGTGACGTCGTCGGTGTTGTTTTCCACCGCGTTGATGCCGTTGCTGCCGACCGGCTTGTTGCCGTCGACACGCCAGAACTTGTGGTAGATCAGGCTGGCGTCGTACTCGTCGTTGACCATCCACGAACCGAACAGGGTGGCGGTTTGCATGTTGTTCATTTCGCCACGGAACGCTTCGCCGAAACGGTGCACGCGCGAGCGGGTACCGGTGTAGTTGGAGCGGTTGCTCTCCAGACCGTTCTGCTCGTAATCGGCACTGGCGCGGGCGTAGGCACCGCCGACTTGCCACTGCGGATCGAGGCGCAGACGCACGCCGACATCGGCTGCCCAGCCGCTGATGTCATCGCTGCGCTTGGCTTGTGTGGGGCGCGTGCCGTCGGCGTTCAGCGCATTGACCGTGTCGCGGTCGCCGCTCATGCCGGTGATGCTGCCCCAGTAGTTGACGGTGTTGGTGTTGCGCCAGTTGTAGGCGTCGCTGTCGGCAGTCAGGCCGATCCAGCTGATGTCGCCGTTCTCGGTCTTGTCCAGCGAATCGCGCGGGACGCCCGGCTCGGCGTAATCGAGTTTGCCGTCATCGTGGGTGTGGTGACCGCGAATGCCGACCCACTGCCCCGGCGTCCACTGGTAAGCAGCGTCGGCGTAGGCGTGCAGGCGATCCTTGTCTTTCGGTGCCAGCTCTTTCAAGTCGGTGCGGTATTCGCTGAAACGCTCGGCGACACCGGCATTGGCGCGCAGCAGTGTGGTATCGAAGGTCCAGTTAAGCGCTTCGATGTTGGTGTCGCGCCATTGGCCGTCGTCATTGCGCAGACGCTGACGACCGAACTTGAGAATCTCGCCAGGGTAGGGCGTGAAGCCGCTGTAACCGACCCAGAACTCGCGCATCGCCAAGTAGTTTTTCTTGGTTTCGCGATCGCCGCTGTCGGTGGTCTGTGCGCCGTCGGACTGCTGCAGGGTGTCGGTCTCGATGATGTCGGTCGAGGTCACGGCCTGACCCATCGCATAAGCGCTCCACGCGCCGCTTTCGCCGTAGATCCATGGACGCAGGTCGAGGCCCACGCCGTTGACGTCGCCGCCGCCGGCAGTGCCCAGGTCACGGTCGTCTTCGGACTGGCCGGTGAGTTTCACTTCCAGACCGAAGTTCTTGCTTTCAGTCATCGCAGCCAGTGTCGGGCAAGACCAGAGCAGCGCGAAGGTGAGGCCAATACCGGCCTTCACGAATGGGTTCAGCTTCATAGTTTTTCCTCGCCGTCTTCTTCTTGCAGGGCGTGCAGTTGCAGCGTGTTCGAGTTCAGGGCGCCGCGGCTGGCCTGTTCCTGTTGCAACAGGCGGCGGGCTTCGGGCAGGCGCTCGGGCGGCAATTGCGCCTCGAGGGTCGCTGCCAGTTCATCGGCTTGCGGGGTGTTCTGCGCCTTGGCCAGTTGGCTGAACACGTAGGCGTTCAGCGGGTCGGGCTTGGTGCCCTTGCCTTGCGAGAACAACTGGGCGATGGCGAAGTCGGCACTGTTCTGGCCGTTGCGCGCAGCGGTCAGCAGGTGGTCGAGAGCCTTCTGCGGATAGACCTTGCCCAGGTAGCCACGACGGTAGATCTGGCCGAGGTAGTAATCGGCAGCGACTTCGCGGCCGACGGCTTTCTGGAAATGTTCCTCGGCGACTTTCGCGTCAGCCGGGACCATTTTGCCTTCGTAGTAGACCTTGCCCAGCAGCAGTTCGGCGCGCGGCTGGTCGGCGGCGCGGCCGTTGTCCAGGTACTTCATCATCTGGTCGACGTCGCCCAGTTCGGGGAAGTCGTAAAGCAATTGCGCGAGGGTGACCCACGACGCCGGGTAGCCCGGAGCGATCGGCTCGAGCAGCGCCTGCGCGGTTTTTTCGTCGGTCTTGCCCAGGGTCGAATCGGCCAGCACGCGGGCTACGGAGTCGACACGCTGCGCGGTGACGGTGCCACGGCTGTAACCGGCCTGCATCTGCTTGATCAGCTCGGCCTGTTGCTCCGGCTGGCCACGTTTCTGGTAAACGGTGGCGAGTTCGACGTAGCAGATGTCGGTGGTGTTGAGCGCGGCCTTGCAGATTTTTTCCACGTCATCCAGATGCTGGTCGTAGGTGCCTTGGGTGCGATACAGCAGCACCTGCGCCAGACCCGCTTCCGGGTAGCCCGACTTGCGCCACTGATCGATCTGCTGCTGCGCGTTGATGTTGGGGAAGCTGTGCGGGTATTGCAGATACAGCATCGCCAGCGGGATCAACGTGTTGCCTTCGCCATTGGCGGCGGCTTTTTTCAGCAGGGTTTCGGCTTCGTGGTGCTCGGCTTCGGTGGAGCCCGGCTTGGCCACCAGCAGACGACCGAGACGTGCCTGGGCACGCGGCGATACGCTGGCCGCTGCACGGTAAGTCGCCTCGGCCTGTTTCATCTGCGCCGGGTCGCGGCTGTCGACCTGGATATCAGCCAGGCCGACTTGCGCCTCGCTGTAGCCCAGATCGGCCAGTTGCTGGTAATTCTGCGCAGCGGTGGCGGTGTCGCCACGCTTGAGCGCTTCGTTGGCCAGACGCTGATCGGGCAGCCCGGCGCAACCGGCCATAGAAACTGCTAGTGCCAGCGAGCACACCATCAATCCCATGTGGGAGCGAGCCTGCTCGCGAAGCAGTCGACTCGGTACTTCAGACAAACCGCGCTGGCCCTTTCGCGAGCAGGCTCGCTCCCACAGGGTCGGCGGAGTGTTCAAGTTATGCGTAGTCACAGGCATGTCCTCGACTTAAAGACCGGCAGCCATGGCTTTGTCGATCAGCCAGTTCAGGTTCGGGCCACGGTCGCTGTTCACTTCCACCGGGCGGCCGGCGAGGCTGCTGTCGAGCGGCTCGTCAGGCTGGATCTGTACGCGAATGTCGGAGGACAGGTCGGCGCTCTTCAGGCTGGTGCTGCTGACGATCTTGCCGGTGCGGGTCTTGTCTTCGCCGGCGATCTGGAAGCTCACCGGAGTGCCTGGACGCACATCGCCGAACTGGCGATAGGAGAAGCGCGCTTCAACGTTGGCCTGGGTGTTGCGCGGCACCAACTGGAAGATCACGTCGCCCTTGCTCGCGTACTGACCGTCAGCCACCAGTTGCTGGGCCACGGTGCAATCGCACGGCGAGGTCAGGGTGCCGGTCATTTGCTTGCCGAACAGTTCTTCAACCTTGGCCGGGGCCAGTTGGTCTTCGGCCAGATGGCCCTTGAGCACGTCGAGCATGCTGGTGCTGAAGGTCGCCAGTGGTGCGCCTTTGGCGGCCACGCCGTCGGACTTGACCAGGCTCTGCACGGTGCCGTCGCGCGGCATGGTGATGTTCATCCCCGGCACGCTGACCAGACCGGCCTGGGCGTGGCTGACGAAGTACATGCCATACACCGACTTGAAGATGAAACCGGCAGCGACCAGGCCAACAGCGAAAACACCGGCGCTGAAGGTCACGGCTTTCAGGCGGCCGAACGGGGTCATGCCGGTGTCGTTGGTCTTGTTCTTGCGCGCCTTGGTGAAGTTGTCGCGCTGCAGGGTCGCCAGCACTTCGCCGATGCTGACGATGTCGCCGGCCAGGTGCGAAGTGATCAGGTGGCGCAGGGTGGAAATGTCCTGCGGCTCGAGGTTCTGGAACTGGCAGCCGGCGCGGCCGGTGGCGCGATCGAAAGAACGCACCTGCAGTTCAACGTCCATGGCCAGGCCGAGGTTGTCGATGACAAATTGCAGACGCGCCTTGTACACCTCGCCGATGGTCAGCGGCATCTGCCCGGCGTTGAACGCCAGACCGCCAGCCGACAGATCGAGGACCCGCGCTTCGAGCGGAGTCCGGTCAGGGCCGAAGAAACGCAGCTTGGCCGGGATTTTCACGCGAGCGTGCTGGCGCTGGGCTTCGGATTCATGCACTACGTTGACGTTGACGGCGGTATTCATAGGGGCGATTTCCTTGTTAATTCAATAGGAGCGGGTCAGACCATCATCAGCAGCACGGCGACAAAAATGCTGCCGGCGGAGAAGGTCATGGTCCGAGACGACCAGGTGTTGAACCAACGTTGAAAGCTGGCGAGATCACGGGTCAGGGATGTGGGCTGGCGAGTCCAGGATTGTTGGTCGAGGCGGAAGAACACGTAGATCTTCACCAGGGCGCCAACGATCTGGTTGTAATACAGAATCGCCGGGTAAGCAGGGCCGATGCGGTGGCCGGAACACGACAGCAACAGCGTCAGGATCAGGCGGGTGATGCCGATCCACAGCAGGTACACGAGGATGAACGCGGTGCCGTACTTGAAGCTGGCAATCAGTGCCACGGTCAGGCCGAGCAGCGAAGTCCACATCGACACGCGCTGGTCGAACAGCACCACCGAGGTGAACACGCCGAGGCGACGGATACCCAGACCCAGTGCACGCGAGTTCTGGCGCAGGTTGTTGCCGTACCAGCGGAACATCAGCTTGCGGCTGGCCTTGATGAAGCTCTTTTCCGGCGGATGCTCAACGGTGTTGATCGCGGCGTCCGGCACGTAGAAGGTGTCGTAACCCAGGCGCATCAGGCTGAACCAGCTCGACTTGTCGTCGCCGGTCAGGAATTTGAAGCGGCCCAGACGCCAGTGTTGCAGCGAGTCGCTTTCAACGTCGGCGATGAATTCCGGATTGGTCACCACGGATGCTTTGAATACTGACATCCGCCCGGTCATGGTCAGTACGCGCTTGGACAGGGCCATCGAGCACATGTTGATGTGGCGCTGGGCGAAACGCAGCTTGTGCCATTCGCTCATGATGTAGCCGCCGCGCACTTCGCAGAACTCGTTGGTGGTCAGGCCGCCGACATTGCCGAACAGCTGGAACCACGGCACGGTCTTGCGCACGACGCCTTCGCCGAGCACGGTGTCGCCGTCGATCACGGCCACCACGGCACGGTCGTCCGGCAGGTGACGGGAGATCGCGCGGAAACCGAAGGCCAGACCATCGCGCTTGCCGGTACCGGGAATGCGCACGAAGTCGAGCTTGACCCGCTCCGGCGGATTCATCCGCGCCCACAGCGCCTTGACCAGCAACTCGTCGGACATTTCCACGATCGAGCAGACAATGGTGGTCGGTAGTTCGCAGTCGATGGCTTCGCGGATCACCGAGCTGTAGACCTGCGCGGTGGTCAGCGCGTCAATACGAAAGCTGGTGACCATCAGAAACACATGCGACGGGTCCGCCGCTTTACCCAGCTTGCGTACTTTGCGACGCAGATGCGGGTAAACGATGTAGAGAAAAATCATGCCGCGCACAAAGTGCGTTGCACCCATCGAGTAGCGCCAGATACCCACGGCGCCAATCAGGAAAATGAAGTCCTTCGACTCGGAGTCGAATGTGGACGTGGGCAGCATCAAGGCCAGGCCCATCAACAAACTTAGGTAAAACAGCCAACCGGCGGCCTGAAGTAGGCCGTGTCTTAGCCTGTGCATAATCTGCATCCGTCTCTATCTCGGGCTGGGCCCGATGGGGTTAAGGCAGGCTCATCAATGGCCCACTGTAGGAGCTGCCGAAGGCTGCGATCTTTTGATCTTCTGGGTGTTCACTCACGACTCAAGTGAGCCCGGTAAAGATCGCAGCCTCGTTTCACTCGTCAGCTCCTACCACGGGTTCACACAGTCAGTGCGCGGCGACGCGCTATGCGGTGCCGCGCAATGTCTGCTTACCAGCAGATCCCTTCGGTGCGGCTACCGGCGCTGGTGGCCTTGGACATGAAGCCCACCAGGTCGATGACTTGCTTGCCCTGCGGCGCTTCCTGGGCCAGCGAACGGAATTTCTCGTCGCGGTTGCCGAGGATGATCACGTCGGAGTTGTCGATCACCGAATCGAAGTCGGAGTTGAGCAGGGACGACACGTGCGGAATCTTCGATTCGATGTAGTCCTTGTTCGCACCGTGGACACGGGCGTATTCGACGTTGCTGTCGTAGATGCTCAGGTCGTAACCCTTGCCGATCAGCATCTCCGCCAGTTCGACCAGCGGGCTTTCGCGCAGGTCGTCGGTGCCGGCCTTGAAGCTCAGACCGAGCAGGGCGACTTTGCGTTTTTCATGGCTTTCAACGATGTCGAAGGCGTTCTGCACTTGCGATTCGTTACTGCGCATCAGCGAGTTGAGCAGCGGTGCTTCGACGTCCAGGGAACCGGCGCGGTAGGTCAGCGCACGTACGTCTTTCGGCAGGCAGGAACCGCCGAAGGCGAAGCCCGGGCGCATGTAGTACTGGGACAGGTTCAGAGTCTTGTCCTGGCAAACCACTTCCATCACTTCACGACCATCGACGCCGACCGCTTTGGCGATGTTGCCGATCTCGTTGGCGAAGGTCACTTTGGTCGCGTGCCAGACGTTGCAGGTGTACTTGATCATCTCGGCAACGGCGATGTCCTTGCGGATGATCGGTGCGTCGAGTTCTTCGTACAGCGATTGCAGAACGTCGCCCGACGCGGTATCGAACTCGCCGATAACGGTCATCGGTGGCTGATCGTAGTCAGCGATGGCGGTGGATTCGCGCAGGAATTCCGGGTTGACCGCAACGCCGAAATCGACGCCGGCCTTCTTGCCCGAGCAGTCTTCCAGAATCGGGATGACCACGTTGGCCACGGTGCCTGGCAACACGGTGCTGCGCACCACGATGGTGTGGCGGGTGGTTTTTTCACGCAGGACAAAACCGATCTCGCGGCACACGGCCTCGATGTAGTTCAGTTCCAGGTCGCCGTTCTTCTTGCTCGGCGTGCCGACGCAGATCATCGACAGGTCGGTATCACGAATCGCCTCGGCGAAGTTGGTCGTGCCGCGCAGACGACCGGTCTGGATACCCTGTTGCAACAGTTCACCCAGGCCCGGTTCAACGATCGGCGATTTGCCGGCGTTAATCATGTCGATCTTGTCTTTGGCAACATCGACGCCAACTACGTCATGGCCCCGTGCAGACAGGCAACCGGCACATACTGCGCCAACGTAACCCAAACCAAATATGCTGATGCGCATCGCAATTACCTCTGTATATATCAGGCCTTAGAAGGCCGGAGTTAATGGTGTTCAGCGGTCACTAGTGCACTCGGAAGTGCGGCTTACAGGCGCCACAATGCCGTGTGCAGGCATACAAAGTTCCGAGTGTCTAATAAGTGCACTCAAGATGTGCGCAACTAGGCCTTGTTGTTATGACTTGCCCTGTTATGCAGCCGATCTTCCGTGCGGGAAGACTCTAGTGCAGTCGTGTAGCCTGCTCGACGTCCGGTAGGGAGCCGGTAAATCAAGCAGTTAGGTGCTCAGGCGAGCACGTTTATAGGGGCGCGGCCTTGGCCTTTGTAGGGGATATTAATGGTGCGTATCTCCTGTCCATCGATTGTTTTGAGACTCGTTAGTCACTCAGGCAAGTTGCTGTGACAACTTGGTTACATGGCTACCAGCTCTGCGTAAGTTATCTCGTACAAACTCGGCGAGAATCGTTACCGGTGGTATGAGCAACGCATTTGGACATAGTTCCAGCCCGCTCATCGTGCCAGCCGAAATTTTTTGAAATATTGATGAAGATGGCACTGGGTGCAAATTGATAGCACTAACGATTTCGCCCTTTAGTTATCGGGGTGAAACCGGGGTCGATAGTTTTGTGCCACTAGGGGTAAAAAATTTAGGTGCCACTACTGAAAAAAAACTTCAGTGTCGAGTGAAACTAAAATTAGAAAACAGGGTGTGGTTTTATTGGCGCCATGAATTTGGCGATATATCGCGGGGGGATTTTGACTTCGGGCGGACTGCACGACTCTTGAGCAAAAGAGTCGTGCAAAGGGCATGCTTTATTCCGGGGCGTGGTCGCGCAAAAACACCAGGTTGTCAGGTTTCGATTGTTCGGCGCTGTAGCGATAACCCTGCACATCAAATCGCTTGAGCTGAGCCGGGTCGTTGATGCGTTCCTCAATCACAAAACGGCTCATCAGGCCGCGCGCTTTTTTCGCGTAGAAGCTGATGATCTTGTACTGGCCGTTCTTCTGATCCTTGAACTCGGTGTTGATAATGCGGGCCTTCAACGCGCTGCGCTTGACCGCGGAAAAGTATTCGTTGGATGCAAGGTTGAGCAGTACGTCATCGCCTTGCTCGGCCAGCGCTTCGTTCAGCCACTCGCTGATGCGCGTGCCCCAGAACGCATACAGATCCTTGCCACGGGCGTTGGCCAGTTTGGTGCCCATCTCCAGACGATACGGCTGCATCAGGTCCAGCGGGCGCAGCAGGCCATAAAGGCCGGAGAGCATGCGCAGGTGTTTTTGCGCGTAATCGAATTGCGCTTCGCTGAAGGACTGCGCATCCAGGCCGGTGTACACATCGCCCTTGAAGGCGAGCAGCGCCTGTTTGGCGTTTTCCGGGGTGAAGGCGGGTGTCCAACTGCCAAAACGCGCGGCGTTGAGGCCACCGATCTTGTCGGATACGTGCATTAATTCGCTGATCTGCGCCGGGCTCAGCTCGCGCAACTGCTGGATCAGTTCCTGGGAATGGTCGAGGTACTGCGGCTGGGTAAAGCGCTGGGTCGCCGGCGGTGTTTCGTAGTCGAGGGTCTTGGCGGGGGAAATCACCATCAGCATGAAGTCGTCTCCTTTAATCGTGGGGGCGATTCTAGGGGGTTGTTCTTGTTGACTCCAGCTATGAGCGTGATAGGTGATCGGTGGTGTCATGGAACAAGATCGCAGCCTCGCCGGGGCTCGACAGCTCCTACAGATTGCGCACGGCATCAAACCGCAATGAATTCAATGCGGACAGGTAGGAGCTGCCGAAGGCTGCGATCTTTTGATCTTTGTTTTGATCCACCCGCGATATAGTGCCGCGCGGGTTTTGTTATGGAGACATCCCTTTGCGCATTGTTCTTTTACTCACCGCGTGGCTGCTGAGCTTCGCGGCCATGGCGGCGCCCGGTGATGCGGCGACGCTGGATCGCACGACCTGGCCGGAGCAGCTCAGCAACCCGACCCTGTTCGACGTCGCGTCGCGGGCGGAAATCCTCATGTTCGCTCGCGGCCTGCTCGGCACCGAGTCCATCGACGAGGCGGCACTGGCCCAGCGCCTGGGGTTGCGCACGGTCAATATCGATGCGGTCAATCAACTGCGCCAGCGCCTCTGGCAACGCTTGCTGAGCAATTACAACCACGCCCAGCAAAGCTGCGATCAGGACGCCTCGTTCTGCTTTCTCGTCGAAGACCTGCCGACCCTGCGTGAGCAGGCGGCCAAGTTCGTCGTCAGCGACGACAGTTATTACACCAAGTGGGCCGAGCCGAGCCGGATCTTCCATTTGCAGTACCTCGACGAGCTGATGCGCAAGGCCGCGCTGTCGCCGCAAACCAGTAACGAATTCGATCGTTTCGGCGACTACGAGCGCAACGGCGATGACATGCACGATCGGCTGTTTCTGCTGACGTTCGACAGCGCCGCCAACGTGCAACCGGACAACACCGACTGGCTGACCGAATACCTGCGCAAATCCAATCTGAGCGGGACATTCTTTGTCTTGGGCAAGGATATTCAGGCGCGACTCACCGGCCGTTCGGTCAGCAGTCTGCAGGCGATTTTCTCCCGGCAGTGCGTGGGCGTGCAGGGCTGGGAGTTCCGCTCCCACAGCCATTGGCAGGACTGGCAGGATTCGGTACGGCGCAGCGCCGATCTGGTGAAAAACAAACTGCCGGAAAACTACGTGCCGCTATTCCGTCCGCCGGATGGCCAGCGCCGCAGTGACGCGCAAGGTTTTTTCAATAGCCAGGGCCTGCAAGTGGCGCTGTGGGACATCGATGCCCAGGACGGTGCCGGCAAGCTCAAGGGGCCGGCGAGCGCGCAGCGAGTGTTGACCCTGATGCTGCTGTGGCGACACGGGGTGATCAATTTCAACATGAAACAGGATGCGGTGAAGACGTCCTTACCGTGGCTGATCACCCAGACTGCGCAGAGCGGCATTGGCTGGGAAGACTGTCAGGACGCGTTTCGTTGAGAAACGACAAAAAGCCCGGAAACATTGGGCTTGGGATGATTTTCAGGAGGAATTCGATGCAGGCGGACTTCCGACTTTAGCGGGGTACGGGGAGTCCGCCAAGGGCTTTTCGTCACTCTGCAAAATAAACTTAAAAAAACCGTCAAAGTGCTTTTTTATGTCATCGGTTTTGGAGTATTACGAAGACAGACCGCCGAAACCTGCAACACAGGTGGCGTCTTCCCAGACTCCTATTGTGTGCAGTTCATCCAGCCCGCGTGGATGAATTCGGCAGTCACCTCGAGGCGCAGCACTGTCAAGGTATTGCGTCGAATGGCTCCCACATAGGTGACCGAGTATGGATGATCACGGACGCAGCCCTTCCTCCAACCAGCCAATCCTGTATGTACTCGATACCAACGTATTGATTCACGATCCAAATGCCCTGCTGAATTTCGAAGAACACCACGTCGCCATCCCGATGACCGTGCTGGAAGAGCTGGACAAGCTCAAGAGCGGCCATCACAGCGTGGCCGCCGAATGCCGTCAGGCGATCCGCCTGATCGACAAGACCCTGGGCGATGCGTCCCCCGAGGACGTCGAACTGGGTGTGCCGATCCAGCGCGGCAAGGGCGGGCCGAAAGGCTTGCTGTCAATTCTGATGAGCAAGCAGGCCGAGTCGAACCTGATTCTGCCCGAGCATCTGAACGACAACAAAATCATCAACCAACTGATTGATCTGCACACCCGCGATCCGCAGAAACCGGTGGTGCTGGTCACCAAAGACATCAACATGCGCCTGAAGGCGCGCGCTTGTGGCATCGATGCCGAGGACTACAGCACCGACCAACTGGTCGATGACGTGTCCCTGCTGCCCAACGGCTACCACAACATGACCGGCTCCTTCTGGGACCGCGTGAGCAAGGTCGAAACCCGTCAGGACCACGGCCGCACCTGGCATCAGGTGCAACTGATCGACAACCTGCCGGCCGTGCACATCAACGAGTTCATCATCGACGAGCAGGGCTTTGTCGGCTGGATCAAGGAAATCCAGGAAGACCGCCTGCTGATCCTCGACCTGCATCAGGAACCGCTGTTGCATCAGGAGGCGTGGGGGCTGAAGCCGCGCGACATCTATCAGAGTCTGGCGCTGTATGCGTTGCTTGACCCGGACATTCATCTGGTCAACCTGTCCGGCGCCGCCGGTTCCGGTAAAACCATTCTGGCGCTGGCCGCTGCGATCGAGCAGACCATGGTCAGCAAGCGTTATCGCCGCATCATCGCCACCCGCAGCGTGCAGGGCCTGGACCAGGAAATCGGCTTCCTGCCCGGCACCGAAGCGGAGAAAATGGAGCCTTGGCTGGGCGCCATCACCGACAACCTCGAAGCCTTGCACATGGATGACGAAAACACCCATGGCAGCGTCGACTACATCCTCAGCAAAGTGCCGTTGCAGTTCAAATCGCTCAACTACATTCGCGGTCGCAGCTTCCAGCAGAGCCTGATCCTGATCGACGAATGCCAGAACCTCACGCCGCACCAGATGAAAACCATCATCACCCGTGCCGGCGCCGGTTCCAAAGTGGTGTGCCTGGGCAACCTGGCGCAGATCGATACCCCTTACCTGTCCGCGACCAGCTCCGGACTGACCTACCTGACCGAACGCTTCAAGGACTTCCCCAACGGTGTGCACATCACCCTGCAAGGGGTGCCTCGCTCGATCCTGGCCGAATACGCCGAATCGCATCTCTAAGAGGAGCAGCTACAAGCTTCAAGCCGCAAGCTACAAGTGGTCCGAGTGAAATTCACTTGCCGCTTGAAGCTTGCGGCTTTCGGCTGTTTAAATGCGAGCTTTCCTGACGCCTGCCTACCGCGCTTTAACTTGCCGCTTGTAGCTTGCCGCTCGCAGCTGCCTCAAGGAGGCCCTCGTGCTGACTCATCTCGATTCCCAAGGTCGCGCCAACATGGTCGACGTCACTGAAAAAGCCGTGACGTTCCGTGAGGCGACGGCTCAAGCGCTGGTGCGCATGCTCCCCGCAACGCTGCAGATGATCGTTAGCGGCGGCCATCCCAAGGGCGATGTGTTCGCCGTGGCGCGCATCGCCGGGATTCAGGCGGCGAAGAAGACCAGCGATCTGATTCCCCTGTGCCACCCGCTGATGCTGACTGGCGTCAAAGTCGAACTCAGCGCCGAGGGTGAGGACAGCGTGCGCATTGTCGCTCGCTGCAAGTTGTCCGGGCAGACCGGTGTCGAGATGGAAGCGCTGACCGCCGCCAGCGTCGCCGCCCTGACCATTTACGACATGTGCAAAGCCGTCGACCGGGGCATGACCATCGAGAGCGTGCGGCTGCTGGAGAAAGTCGGCGGCAAGAGCGGCCACTTCCAGGCGGAGCAGCCATGAAACTGACCGTGAAGTTTTTTGCCCGTTACCGTGAAGCGCTGGGCGTGGATTCAGTGACGGTCGAGGGCGATTTCGCCACGGTTGAAGACGTGCGCGCACTGTTGGCGCAACGTGACGGCGCCGAGGTGTTGAGCGAGCAGAACCTGATGTGCGCGCGCAACGAGGATCTTTGCCAGCTCGACGAACCAGTGACCGATGGCGACGAAGTTGCGTTTTTCCCCACCGTGACCGGAGGCTGAGCCATGGCGATTCGCGTGCAGGCCACGCCGTTCGATCCGGGCGCTGAAGTCAATGCGATGCATGCGGCCAATGTCGGCGTTGGCGCGGTGGTGAGCTTTGTCGGTTACGTGCGCGACTTCAACGACGGTCTCGATGTGGCCGGGATGTTCCTTGAGCACTATCCGGGCATGACCGAAAAAGCCCTCGGCAAAATCGCCGTCGAGGCTGAGCAGCGCTGGCCGCTGTTGAAACTGGAAGTGCTGCATCGCATTGGCGCGCTGGAACCGGGCGAGCCGATCGTCTTCGTCGGCGCCGCCAGCGCCCATCGCCAGGCCGCGTTCGATGCCTGCGCCTTCGTCATGGACTACCTGAAAACCCGCGCGCCGTTCTGGAAGAAAGAAAATACCAGTGATGGACCACGTTGGGTCGAAGGGCGCGACAGTGATCATGCCGCCGCTGATCGCTGGAATAAGTAATTCTTTTAGCGCCCTCCGGTCAGTCTCCGCGAGCAGGCTCACTCCCACAATTGGAATGCGTTCCCCTGTGGGAGCGAGCCTGCTCGCGAAGGCATCATCTGCGACACCGAAAATCATCCCCCCTCTACCCAATTGACGATTTGTACCTGAGAGTCCAGTATGGATTTCCAAGTACAAAAAAAGCTTCTGTCTTGCAGCTATCAGTTTGCCGCTTGTAGCTGCTCTTCTTCGCCAAACCAACAACAACCCGCGAGAGAACGAACATGAAGAAACTCCCCCTCATCACCGGTCTGGCCTTCAGCCTGTTGGCCTCCGCCAGCGTCTTAGCCGCCGAGAAAACCCTGCGCATCGGCATCGAAGCGGCCTATCCGCCATTCGCCTCGAAAACCGACAAGGGCGAAATTGTCGGCTTTGACTACGACATCGGCAATGCCCTGTGTGCGCAGATGAAGGTCAAATGCGTGTGGGTTGAAGGTGAGTTCGACGGGCTGATTCCTTCGCTGAAAGTGAAGAAGATCGACATGGCGCTGTCGTCGATGACCATCAACGAGGACCGTAAGAAGTCGGTGGATTTCAGTCACAAGTATTACTTCACCTCTTCGCGTCTGGTCATGAAGGAAGGCGCTACGGTGGATGATCAGTACGCCAGCCTCAAAGGCAAGAACGTCGGCGTGCAGCGCGCGACCACCACTGATCGTTACGCCACCGAGGTGTTCGAACCCAAGGGCATCAACGTCAAGCGCTACAGCAACAACGAAGAAATCTACATGGACCTGGCGGCGGGGCGCCTTGATGCGATTTTCGCCGATACCATTCCGCTTAACGACTTTCTGTCGATGCCGCGCGGCCAGGGTTATGCGTTTGTCGGGCCGGAGCTGAAGGATCCGAAGTACGTCGGCGAGGGCGCGGGGATTGCGGTGCGCAAAGGCAATACTGAGCTGGTCAGCCAGTTGAACAGCGCCATCGACGGGATTCGCGCGAGTGGCGAGTATCAGAAAATTTCCGAGAAGTATTTCAAGTCCGATATCTACGGCGATTGATCAAGCGCTTTCGCGAGCAGGCTCGCTCCCACAGGGGTAACGCATTCCAAATGTGGGAGCGAGCCTGCTCGCGAAGCGGCCAGCGCTGGCGATGCAAATCTTCAGCCCTTCAATTCCTTCAAATGCTTGTAAACCGTCGCCCGTCCCATGTTCAGCACATTGGCCACGTAGTTCGAGGCGCTCTTGCCCTTGAACGCGCCCTCGGCGTGCAGCGCCAGCACCAGTTCGCGTTTGTGATCGCGGGTCAGTAGATTCAGGCTCAACTGCCGCTCGCGCAACCAGGCGTGGAGGAAGGTGTTGATGCGTTCCTGCCAGTCGTCACGGAACAGCGAGTCCGGCTGCGGAATCAGCTTGCTCGGCGAGAGAAACAGATCCAGCGCCGCTTTGGCGTTTTCGAACAGCGAGATATTCAGATTGATGCACAGCACCGCCAGCGGCCGACTTTCGCTGTCACGCAGCACGGTGCTCAGGCTGCGAATTTTCTGACCGTCCCAGTTGAGCTTTTCGTACGGGCCGATATTCCTGTCGCTGACATCCTCGCTGAGCATGTCTTCCAGCGACGAGTCGTCGCCGATCTCGCGCTTGGACAGGTTGTTGGCGATGTAATCGACCTTTTGCGTGCGCAGGTCGTGCAGCACCACCTCGGCATGGGGAAAGAACAGCGTGGCGATGGCGTCGGCGATGGCGCGGAAGTTATCCAGCGCCGGGTCGAATTCGGGGGCAGTCATGACAGTGGAGCTCCAGGCAGCGTCAGCGCCCCTTGTGCCGGGGGCGCTGCGAGTGTGCCGCAATCTCTTGGACGAGTCGATGCGATCAAGCCAGTCGGGCCGGGGAGAGCATGGCGCTGTCGAGACCGAATTGATGCAGGTGCTCGGGGAATGGCTCGCCGCGCACCAGCGCCGCACTGGCCTGACCCATCGCCGGCGACGTCTGAATGCCATAACCACCCTGCGCGGCGACCCAGAACAGCCCCGGCACCTGCGGATCGAAGCCGCTGAGCAGATCACCGTCAGCAACGAAACTGCGCAAGCCGGCCCACGTGCGGGTCGGGCGGCGGATGGTCAGCGTGGTAGCCTCTTCGATCTGATAGACGCCCATGGCGATGTCGAGTTCTTCCGGCTGCACATCGTGTGGTTCGACCGGATCGGCGTTGGCCGGCGAGCCGAGAAACATGCCAGCGTCGGGCTTCATGTAGAAGGATTCGTCGAGGCTGACCAGCATTGGCCAATGATGAGTGTCCACGCCTTCAGGGCCGGCAAAGATAAATGCGGCGCGGCGTTTCGGTTGCAGACCCAGCGGCTGGGCACCGGCGAGGGTACCGATCTTGTCCGCCCAGGCGCCTGCGGCGTTGATCAGCACTGGTGCGCTGAACGTCTCGCCATTGGTCTGCACGATCCACAGGCCATCGGCATCGCGGCTCAAGCCGAGCACCTCGCAATCGGTGCGCACTTCGCCGTGATTGCGCCGAATGCCGCGCAGGTAGCCTTGATGCAGCGCGTCGGTGTCGATGTCGCAGGCCGATGGGTCGTAGATCGCGCCGTGGACTTTTTCCCGGCGCAGGATCGGCAGGCGCGCGCAGGCTTCGTCGGCGCTGAGCAGTTGCATTTCCGGCACCGTGGCTTTGGCGCTGAGGTACTGGTTGTTCAGTTCGGCGGGATCACCGATGAAGTCGACGGTCATTTCGCCGCGCGGGGTCAGCAGCGGGTGCTCGCAGAAGCCGCTCGGAGGACTGTCGAAGAATGCGCGGCTCGCCTGAGTGAGTGCGCGTACCTGTGCGGTGCCGTAGGCGGCGGTGTACAGCGCGGCGGAGCGACCGGTGGAGTGATAGCCGGGATGGGTTTCACGCTCGAGCACGATCACTTTGCCGTGCGGCGCCAGCCAGAACCCGGTAGAAGCGCCGGCAATCCCGCCGCCGATGATGATGAAATCTGCGTGGCTCATGTGGGTCTCCAGTGGGTACGCAATATCAATGCGTACGCTAGTCCCTTGTGGGAGCGAGCCTGCTCGCGAAGCGGTGTATCAGTCGACATCTTCGGTGAATGTCAGTCCGCATTCGCGAGCAGGCTCGCTCCCACAGGGAATTTTTGGCGTTAGTGGGTTAAGTGATAAACCGCATTGGCGAGGGCAATGTCTTCCAGGCCCAAGCCGATTGAACGGAAGAACACGTGACGGTCGTAACCCGGGCGCTGCACTTTTTCGCTGAGCAAGTCGGCGAGATCGCCAACAATCGAATCCTTGTCCCAGCCATGCTGTTCGGCGGCAATCAACATCTCACCCGCGGATTCGGGCGTGGTCAGACGATAGTCGCAGAACACCTGCATGTCGTTGAGGCTTTGCGGCGGTACTTCATGGGCGCGGGGGGCGTTGGTGCTGATCGAGGTGATCAGCGCCGGTTTGTGCAGTTGCGCCGGATCGATCACCGGCCCGGCCGACGAGGTGCAGAGCATGATCACATCCGCATCGGTAACGGCGGTCTCGCGGCTGTCGGCAATCTTCAGTGACGGCGCGATGGCCTTCAATACGGCCTGTGTTTCGGCGTCTTCCGTGAGCGACGGCGAATACAGACTGATGCTTTGCCAGTCGCGCAACGCTTTCACGTAGTGCAGATGCGCCTGAGCGACCTTGCCGCTGCCGATGATTGCCAGTCGCTGGGCATTCAGCGGCGCGAGAGCGTCAACCGCGACTGCCGTGGCCGCGGCGGTGCGCGCGGTGGTCAGCTCGCCCGCATCGCAAAGCAGCAGCGGCTGGCCGGTTTTCATCGAAATCAATAAGGTCCACGCCGTCACCAGCGCACCCTGCTCACGAACGATGTACGGCGAAGTCTTCACTCCGTACACGCCGTCCTCGGCCAGCACGCCCAGATAATTGATGAAGTCGCCAGCGCCCTTGGGGAATTCCACCAATTGCTGCGCAGGTTGCACGGCATTGCCTGCTGCGAGGTCGCGGAACAGCTTGCGCAGGATCTGCGGCACATCAATACGCGCCAGCAGCTCACGGGCCTTGGCTTGGTCGATCACATAGGGCGAACTGGACATTCTGCGCTCCAAAACTAAACTTATTTTTCCATTATGGACTTTTAGTTTCTTTGGGCAACCGTCGGGCATAAAAAAAGCGCAGTCCGTTTCCGGCTGCGCTTTTTCATATCGTGACGCTTACTGCGGGCGTTTGCGCTCAACCGCGCGCAGCAGATGCGTTGGCGGCGTTTCACAGCTGATCTTGCGACCGAGCTTTTCTTCGATGGACGGCAACTGATAGGAGTCGTCTTCACCGGCGAAGCTGATCGACACGCCGTCAGCGCCCGCACGACCGGTACGGCCGATGCGGTGCACGTAGTCGTCCGGGACTTCCGGCAGGGTGAAGTTGATCACGTGGCTGATGCCGTCGATGTGAATGCCGCGGCCGGCGACATCGGTGGCCACCAGCACGCGAATCTTGCCTTCGCGGAAACCTTCCAGAGTCTTGATGCGCTTGTGCTGCGGTACGTCGCCGGACAGCTGCGCGGCGTTGATGCCGTCACGCACCAGGCGCTCTTCGATGCGGCGTACTTCGTCCTTGCGGTTGGCAAACACGATGACCCGCTCCCAACCGTTATCGTTGACGAGGTTATAGAGCAGCTTGTATTTGTCGGCAGCGGCCACGGCGTAGATGTGCTGCTCGACGTTCTCGTTGGCGACGTTGGTGATTTCGATTTCGACGATGGCCGGATCGGTGGTCCATTGCTTGGCCAGATTCATCACGTCTTCGGTGAAGGTTGCGGAGAACAGCAAAGTCTGGCGTTCGGACTTCGGCGGGGTCTGGCGAATGATCTGCCGTACCTGCGGGATGAAACCCATGTCGAGCATGCGGTCGGCTTCGTCCAGCACCATCACTTCGACCATATCCAGATGCACGTCGCCGCGCTGGTTGAAGTCGAGCAGGCGGCCCGGCGTGGCGACGAGGATGTCGCAGTGGCGCGCTTCGAGGTGCTTGAGCTGTTTGTCGAAGTCCATGCCGCCGACGAACGTCATCACGTTGAGACCGGTGTACTTGGTCAGGTCAGCGGCGTCCTTGGCAATCTGCACCACCAACTCGCGGGTTGGCGCGATGATCAGTGCGCGCGGCTCGCCCATGTAGCGCTCTTTCGGCGGCGGCGTCTGCAGCAGTTGGGTGATGATCGAGATCAGGAACGCGGCGGTCTTGCCGGTGCCGGTCTGCGCGCGACCGATGGCGTCTTTGCCGGCGAGGGTGAAACCCAGCACCTGCGCCTGGATCGGCGTGCAGTACGGAAAGCCCAGGTCCTGGATGGCGTGCATCAGTTCCGGGGCAAGCTTGAAATCATGGAAGCGGGTTTTGCCTTCCTGTGGCTCGACGACGAAGTCTTCGAGTTTCCATGGAATGACCGGTGCCTTGGGCTTCGGTTCGCGGCGTGGTCTGGCCGGTTTCGGCGCTTCGTCTTGGGTGGGTTCGGCGGCGATGGGAGCGGCCGGTTCCGGTTTTGGCGGCTGTTTCGGTGTCGCTACGGGAGCGGGGCGGTCGGCGTGCGGGGCATCGGTGCGATGACCGGGGGCGTGCGACGGCGCACTGGGAACTGGCGCGAGCTGCTCAGCCTCGCTTTTACCGAACATCTTCTTGAGTGCTTTGAGCACGGTCATCTCATCAGTTGGTTAAGGAATGTACGCCGGCCAGTGTAATGCAAGAATCGGGCGCGGCGTAGTAGGAGGGATCAATGGGCGGACATTGCTCGCAAATCAGCGCAGGCGTTCGCTCAGCCAGACGCCGACGTCGCGAATCTCTTCAGGTAACACTTCGTGCTCCATTGGGTATTCCTGCCATGTCACGGTGACACCATGCTTCACCAAATGCTCATAGGCACTGCGCCCCATCGAGTTCTGCACAACTCCATCGAACTGACCGTGCAGACACAGCACCGGAATACGCTGCTGACTGGCGGATAACTCCAGTTCGTCGCTGAATGTCGGTGCGTACGTCGACAACGCCAGCACCCCGCCCAACGGCCCCTGCCATTTTACAAATGCGGTATGCAGCACCACCGCACCACCCTGGGAAAACCCGGCGAGAAAGATCCGCGAGGCGTCTATTCCGCTGGCGCGCTCGCTTTCGATCAGTTCGATGATGCGCTCTGCCGAGGCTTCCAGCTCATCGCGATCGATCGCCCGCGCCGGGCTCATGGCCTTGATGTCGTACCAGCTGGGCATGGCATATCCGCCATTTATCGTCACTGGACGGGTCGGTGCCTGCGGCAGCACAAAGCGCGTGCTCAACAGACTTTCCTGCAACGCCTCGGCCACCGGCAGGAAGTCGTAGCGGTCGGCGCCGAGGCCGTGCAGCCAGATCACGCAGGCGTCTGCGGGCTTAACAGGCTGAAGAATCAAGGGCTCGGTCATGTCTGCTCCAAAAATGTGCGGGCGCTCTCATTGAGTGCGTGATGGAAGTGCGCGCCCGGTTGATCCGTTAACAAGATGTCGCAAGGTTACAAGTTTAGCTATTGACGTGTCGCGCAATGACTTCGGCAAGCGGTGTGGTACGGCGTTTGCTATGGAGGTTTCCGTACGAAGCGTCCTACGCGTGGCGGTAACACTATCAGTCTACGTCGCGCGATGGGACAGCAACGAATCCGGTGATGGATGTTCGCCAATGGCCGCTACGGGCTTAGCGAATGTGAAAGGGCTACAGCCCGTTCGGCCGATTGGTGAGAAGTGAGTGATCCATGATGTGGATTTTCTCCTACGAGACTCATAGCGAAGGTCTTACGTCGGTTGACCCCAAAAAAAGCCAACACGGGTCAACAACGCCTCAAAAGGGTGCGACAGGACTCAAGCTCCGACACAACAAGAGCAAAACTGGAGGTTTGAATGAAGATGTTGAAATCCACTCTGGCGGTCGTGACTGCTGCAGCAGTACTCGGCGTCAGCGGGTTCGCTCAGGCGGGTGCAACCCTGGATGCGGTACAGAAAAAAGGTTTCGTGCAGTGTGGCGTGAGCGACGGTCTGCCGGGCTTCTCGGTACCGGATGCGACCGGCAAGATCCTCGGCATCGACGCCGACGTCTGCCGCGCTGTGGCCGCAGCCGTTTTCGGCGACGCCAACAAGGTCAAGTTCAGCCAGTTGAACGCCAAGGAGCGTTTCACCGCGCTGCAATCGGGCGAGATCGACATCCTGTCGCGCAACACCACCATGACCAGTTCCCGTGACGCGGGCATGGGCCTGAAATTCCCGGGCTTCATCACCTACTACGACGGCATCGGCTTCCTGGTGAACAACAAGCTGGGCGTGAAAAGTGCCAAAGAGCTCGACGGCGCGACCATCTGCATCCAGGCCGGTACCACCACCGAGCTGAACGTTTCCGACTACTTCCGTGGCAACGGTCTGAAATACACCCCGATCACCTTCGACACCTCCGATGAAAGCGCCAAGTCGCTGGAATCCGGTCGTTGCGACGTGCTGACCTCCGACAAGTCCCAGCTGTTCGCCCAGCGCAGCAAGCTGGCTTCGCCGAAGGACTACGTAGTTCTGCCGGAAACCATTTCCAAGGAACCACTGGGCCCGGTCGTGCGTAACGGCGACGACGAGTGGCTGGCGATCGTGCGTTGGGTCGGCTACGCGCTGCTCAATGCCGAAGAGGCCGGCATCACTTCGAAGAACGTCGAAGCTGAAGCCAAGTCCACCAAGAACCCGGACGTGGCCCGTATGCTCGGTGCAGACGGCGAGTACGGCAAAGACCTGAAACTGCCGAAAGACTGGGTTGTGCAGATCGTCAAGCAGGTCGGCAACTACGGCGAAATCTTCGAGAAAAACCTCGGCAAGAGCACTCCGCTGGAAATCGACCGTGGCCTGAACGCCCTGTGGAACAACGGCGGCATTCAGTACGCACCACCAGTGCGCTAATGGTTCTATCGCCCGGCGGGCCAACCGCCGGGTGATGTTCTTGTTCCATTTCTCTCGGGGCACTTCATGCAAAATTCTATCGGCGCACCAAAGCAGAGGCTCAGCCTCAGCGATCCACGAGTGCGTGCGTGGCTATTCCAGATCATCACTGTTGTGGCGGTGGTCTCGCTTGGCTGGTACCTGTTCGACAATACGCAAACCAACCTTCAGCACCGGGGCATCACCTCCGGTTTCAGCTTTCTGGAGCGCAGTGCCGGGTTCGGCATCGCTCAACACCTGATCGACTACACCGAAGCGGACAGCTACGCGCGAGTGTTCGTCATCGGCCTGCTCAATACTCTTCTGGTGACCTTTATCGGCGTGATCCTGGCGACGATTCTCGGTTTCATCGTCGGTGTAGCGCGGCTGTCACAGAACTGGATCATCGCCAAACTGGCGACTGTGTATGTGGAAGTATTCCGCAACATTCCGCCACTGCTGCAGATTCTGTTCTGGTACTTCGCGGTGTTCCTGACCATGCCGGGGCCGCGCAACAGCCACAACTTCGGCGACACCTTCTTCGTCAGCAGCCGTGGCCTGAACATGCCGGCCGCACTCGCAGCCGACGGCTTCTGGGCATTCGTGGTGAGCATTGTGCTGGCCATCGTCGGCATCGTCCTGATGTGCCGCTGGGCCAACAAGCGCTTCGAAGAAACCGGCGTACCGTTCCACAAGTTCTGGACTGGCCTGGCGATTGCGCTGGTGATCCCGACCCTGTGCGCGCTGATCTTCGGCGCTCCGCTGCACTGGGAAATGCCTGAGCTCAAGGGCTTCAACTTTGTCGGCGGCTGGGTGTTGATCCCGGAACTGCTGGCGTTGACCCTCGCACTCACCGTGTACACCGCAGCGTTCATCGCCGAAATCGTGCGTTCCGGGATCAAGTCCGTCAGCCACGGCCAGACCGAAGCGGCGCGTTCCCTCGGCCTGCGCAACGGTCCGACCCTGCGCAAAGTGATCATTCCGCAAGCCCTGCGCGTGATCATTCCGCCGCTGACCAGCCAATACCTCAACCTGGCGAAGAACTCCTCGCTGGCCGCCGGTATCGGTTACCCGGAAATGGTTTCGCTGTTCGCCGGCACCGTGCTCAACCAGACCGGGCAGGCCATCGAAGTGATTGCCATCACCATGAGCGTGTACCTGGCGATCAGTATCAGCATTTCCCTGCTGATGAACTGGTACAACAAGCGCATTGCGCTGATCGAGCGGTAAGGAAAAGCGCATGAGTACTCATACTTTCAAACCCGACATGCCTCCACCGAACAGCAGTATCGGCGTGGTGGCGTGGATGCGCGCAAACATGTTCTCCAGCTGGCTCAACACCCTGCTGACGCTGTTTGCGTTCTACCTGATCTACCTGGTTGTGCCACCGATCCTCAGCTGGGCGATCGTCGACGCCAACTGGGTCGGCACCACCCGCGCCGACTGCACCAAGGAAGGCGCCTGCTGGGTGTTCATTCAGCAGCGTTTCGGCCAGTTCATGTACGGTTACTACCCGACCGAACTGCGCTGGCGCGTCGACCTGACCGTGTGGCTGGCGGTCATTGGCGCAGCACCGCTGTTCATCTCGCGCATGCCGCGTAAAGCGGTCTATGGCCTGAGTTTCCTGGTGCTGTACCCGATCATCGCTTTCACTCTGCTGCATGGCGGTTTCGGAATGACCACCGTGCCGACCAGCCAGTGGGGCGGCCTGATGCTGACCCTGGTGATTGCCACGGTTGGTATCGCCGGAGCATTGCCGCTGGGCATCGTGCTGGCGCTGGGACGGCGTTCGAACATGCCGGCGATTCGCGTGGTCTGCGTGACCTTCATCGAGTTCTGGCGCGGCGTGCCGTTGATCACGGTGTTGTTCATGTCCTCGGTGATGCTGCCGCTGTTCCTGCCCGAAGGCATGAACTTCGACAAGCTGCTGCGGGCGCTGATCGGCGTGATCCTGTTCCAGTCGGCCTACGTCGCCGAAGTGGTGCGCGGTGGTCTGCAGGCGATTCCCAAAGGGCAGTACGAAGCGGCGGCAGCGATGGGCCTCGGTTACTGGCGTTCGATGGGTCTGGTGATTCTGCCGCAAGCCCTGAAGCTGGTGATCCCGGGCATCGTCAACACGTTCATTGCGCTGTTCAAGGACACCAGCCTGGTGATCATCATCGGTCTGTTTGACCTGCTCAACAGCGTCAAGCAAGCCGCCGCCGACCCGAAATGGCTGGGCATGGCCACCGAAGGCTACGTGTTCGCCGCACTCGTGTTCTGGATTTTCTGTTTTGGTATGTCGCGCTATTCCATGCATCTGGAACGCAAGCTCGACACTGGCCACAAGCGTTAGGAGTTCTCTGTAAATGAGCGAAGCAATCAAAAAGCCTGTGGGTTCGGAAGGCATCATCCAGATGCAGGGCGTGAACAAGTGGTACGGCCAGTTTCACGTACTCAAGGACATCAACCTCAACGTCAAACAGGGCGAGCGCATCGTGTTGTGCGGCCCATCGGGTTCCGGTAAATCGACCACGATCCGTTGCCTGAATCGTCTGGAAGAACACCAGCAGGGCCGCATCGTCGTCGATGGCGTGGAACTGACCAACGACCTCAAGCAGATCGAAGCGATCCGTCGCGAAGTCGGCATGGTGTTCCAGCACTTCAACCTGTTCCCGCACCTGACCATTCTGCAGAACTGCACACTGGCGCCGATGTGGGTGCGCAAGATGCCCAAGCGCAAGGCCGAAGAAATCGCCATGCATTATCTGGAACGCGTACGCATTCCGGAGCAGGCGCACAAGTATCCGGGTCAGCTGTCCGGTGGTCAGCAGCAGCGTGTGGCGATCGCCCGCGCCCTGTGCATGAAGCCGAAAATCATGCTGTTCGACGAACCGACTTCGGCACTCGATCCGGAGATGGTGAAGGAAGTGCTCGACACCATGATCGGTCTGGCCGAAGACGGCATGACCATGCTCTGCGTGACCCACGAAATGGGCTTTGCCCGCACCGTGGCCAACCGCGTGATCTTCATGGACAAGGGCGAAATCGTTGAGCAGGCCGCGCCGAATGACTTCTTCGACAATCCGCAGAATGATCGGACCAAGTTGTTCTTGAGTCAGATTTTGCATTGATGGTGGATGAGTAAAAAACAACCCGGCCATGTGCCGGGTTGTTTTTTCGGGGTCAGGAAACCGAAAGGGATTCATGTTCTTTGTGGACGATGTGCTCGAAACCTCTCAAATCTGCACCTTCGCCGAAAGTCTTCACATCGGTAAGCAAGTACGGGTAGCGCTCCAATAAGCGCATTAACAGTATCAGCGCCTTGGGCGGCAATACCTCGCCCCGCTCATAGCGAGAAAATGCGTTATGCCCCCCTCCAGACAATAGTTGCACCGTATCTTTTTGCGTAAGGTGCAATTTGCGACGAATCTTTTTCATCTCGTTGCCAATCATTTTTCTGCTGGCGATAACGAGCTCATCGCATGCGTCCGAGTAGCGCTGCCCGCACACTTCATCGAGTTCGATTTCTCCGCACTTCTGGCACTCCCAACCCGAAAGATCGTCAACGCGGCGCTCCATGCCTTTGACGCTCAACGTTTCGCCTCGACCTTCGAAATGCACCATGCCTTCAGAGGCGCCGCAACTGAGACACTGTTGCGTATTCATGAATTGTTCTCCTTGAAGGAGATCACCGGCGGGCGTCTGTCGTTGTGATAGGACACCTTTATGTAAATCTCCAGACCATGTGAATTGATGTGATAGACGTCCTGCCAGATGCGGTGGTTGTCATAGGTCGTCATCGACTTGTAGAGCATGTTGCGCTGCAGCATGAAGACGACTTCCTGCATGTCTGCAAGTGTCAGCTCCATATCGGAACCGGTTCTCCTCGCTGTGTGTGTGAATGCCCTCCAGCCTAATCTCCTGACATCCGCCTTGATCACCGCCAAGTCGTAATGGGGTGTGTTCTTTTCCATAAGAAGCCAAAACCCTGTCCCTGAAATTACCCTTAAAGGGTAATTTTGACCAATCGAAAATGCCGCTCCATGTGTCTCCGATTGACCCTAGGTGGTTGCCGTCCTACATGGGTCTGACTAACATGTCGGAAAATTCATCCTATGATTGGATGAAAAGGTGAGGTTCATGTCCGACATTTCCCCTTTGATCAAGCGGTCCCTGGTCGATCAGGCTTTGGATCAACTGCGTCAGCGCATCAACAGCGGTGCGTGGCAGGTCGGCGAGCGGCTGCCGACCGAGCCTGAGCTGTGCGCCGAGCTGGGCATCAGCCGCAACACGGTCCGTGAGGCGATGCGTGTTCTGGCGTTCTCGGGATTGATCGAAATTCGTCAGGGCGACGGCAGTTATCTTCGTGCGGTGGTTGACCCGCTCGACACACTTAAAGCGCTATCGCGTTGTTCGCTGGAGCAGGCCCGGGAGACCCGGCACATCCTTGAAGTCGAGGCCATCGGCCTGGCGGCGTTGCGTCGTACCGATGAGGATCTGGCGGCGCTGCGTGAAGCGCTCGGCACCAGCGGCAGCCACTACCACGGCGATCTCGACACTTATATCGCCTGCGATCTGGTGTTCCATCGCCGCCTGGTCGACGCCGCGCACAACCCGACCCTCAGCGAGCTGTATCGCTATTTCTCCAGCATCGTCGGCGCGCAATTGCGCCAGACCCTGAATATCTCCCCGCGCCGTCAGGAAGTGTTCGATCTGCACATCGACTTGCTCGATGCGGTCGAGCAACGCGACCCGGAACGGGCCAAAGCCTTGTCGAGGCAGTTGATCAATGAACCTTGAAACCGAGAAATCCATGTCCCGCAGTGAGTTATCCACAGCGTCGAAACGCTCCCCAGAACTTGAAGAGCTGCTGATCGATGCCGAGGCTGATGACGAGCAGGTGCAGCAAAGCCATCCGTTGGTAAAACGTCCATGGTTGCTGCTGCTCGGGCTGATTCTGGTAGCGCTGAACCTGCGCCCGGCGTTGTCGAGCATGGCGCCCTTGCTCAGCGAGGTCTCCAGGAGTCTCGGATTATCTGCGGCGCAGGCGGGATTGCTGACCACGTTGCCGGTGCTTTGTCTGGGTTTGTTTGCGCCGCTGGCGCCGATTCTGGCGCGGCGTTTCGGTGCTGAGCGCGTGGTGCTGGGGATTTTGCTGACGCTGGCCGGCGGCATCATCCTGCGCAGCAATTTCGGCGAGATCGGCCTGTTCGCCGGCAGCGTCCTTGGCGGCGCCAGCATTGGCATCGTCGGCGTGCTGCTGCCGGGCATCGTCAAACGCGACTTCGCCAAGCACGCCGGGACCATGACCGGCGTCTACACCATGGCGCTGTGCCTGGGCGCAGCGATGGCGGCGGGTTCGACCGTGCCGCTGAGTGAACACTTCGGCAACAGCTGGGCGATGGGCCTGGGCTTCTGGGTGATTCCCGCATTGGTGGCGGCGGTTTTCTGGCTGCCACAAGTCGGCTCGAAGCACGGCGCACACAACGTCGCCTATCGCGTGCGCGGGTTGCTGCGTGATCCGCTGGCCTGGCAGGTGACCTTGTACATGGGCCTGCAATCGTCGCTGGCCTACATCGTGTTTGGCTGGTTGCCGTCGATCCTCATCGGTCGCGGGCTGACACCGACTCAGGCCGGATTGGTGCTGTCCGGTTCGGTGATCATTCAACTGGCCAGTTCGCTGGCCGCGCCGTGGCTGGCGACCCGTGGCAAGGATCAGCGTCTGGCGATCGTCGTGGTCATGGCGCTGACCCTGGCCGGCCTGTTCGGTTGCCTGTACGCACCGATCGAAGGACTGTGGGGCTGGGCGATTCTCTTGGGGTTGGGGCAGGGCGGCACGTTCAGTCTGGCGTTGACCCTGATCGTGCTGCGCTCGCGCGATTCCCATGTCGCGGCGAACCTGTCGAGCATGTCCCAGGGTTTTGGCTACACGCTGGCGTCGATGGGGCCATTCGCCGTGGGCGTGGTGCATGACTGGACCGGCGGCTGGAATGCGCTGGGCTGGATTTTCGGCATTATCGGCGCCGGTGCGATCATTGCCGGGCTGGGCGCAGGGCGTGCGTTGTATGTGCAGGTGCAAAGCGAAAAGCTCTGAATGCACTGGTTGCAAATGTGGGAGCGAGCCTGCTCGCGAAAGCGGTGTTCGGTCAACAAAGGTGTTGAATGTTGAATTGCCTTCGCGAGCAGGCTCGCTCCCACAAGGGTTTTGCGTATTGCCGATAGTGTTTCTGCGCGCGGCAGATTATGGTGCTGGCAATCTGTATATCTTTCTTTGGAGATTGCCTTGAGCGAAGCCCACAGCGCCCTGATCACTCGCTTCTACCAGGCCTTCCAGCGCCTCGATGCCGAAGCCATGGCCGCCTGCTATACCGATGACGTGGTCTTCAGCGATCCGGCCTTCGGTGAGTTGCGCGGTCGCGATGCCGGCGACATGTGGCGCATGCTGACTACCCGCGCCAAGGATTTTTCCCTGACCTTCGACAACGTCCGCGCCGACGAGCGCACCGGCGGCGCGCATTGGGTGGCGACTTACCTGTTCAGCCAGACCGGCAATGTCGTGGTCAACGATATCCAGGCGCGCTTCGTCTTCCGGGACGGCAAGATCTGCGAGCACCACGATCACTTCGATATGTGGCGCTGGTCGCGGCAGGCGTTGGGTTTCAAAGGCCTGCTGCTGGGCTGGACGCCGCTGGTGCACAACGCCGTACGTGCCCAGGCGCGCAAGGGACTGAAGGCATTTCAGGCCGGGCGCTGATAAGATCGCCGCCTGTTTTCCTACACGTTCAGATCCCGAAGTGACCAGTCTTAGCGAACAATCCGTCGACGCTGCCGAACCAGCGAGTAAATCCTGGTTCGTCTACCTCGTGCGTGCCGCCAATGGCTCGTTGTATTGCGGAATCAGCGACGACCCGGTGCGGCGTTTCGCCAAGCACCAGAGCGGCAAAGGCGCGCGGTTCTTTCTTTCCAGCCCGGCGATGGCGCTGGTCTACACCGAACTCTGCCGCGACAAAAGCGATGCTCTGCGCCAGGAACGGCTGATCAAGAAGCTGCGCAAAAGCGCCAAGGAATGCCTCGTCGCGTCTTATCAATCTGACTGATTGGTTCCCATCAGGCAGATCTGTAGGCTGCTAATCCAATGCACGCTAAGCTGCGGGCTCACTATCTGAGCGGCGGAGCCGAGCATGTCTGAGTTGATTCTGCACCATTACCCGACCTCTCCATTCGCCGAGAAGGCCCGCCTGCTGCTGGGTTTCAAAGGCCTGTCCTGGCGTTCGGTGCATATTTCCCCGGTGATGCCAAAGCCGGATCTGACCGCGTTGACCGGTGGCTACCGCAAGACTCCAGTGTTGCAGATCGGTGCTGACATCTATTGCGACACCGCACTGATCGCTCGACGCCTGGAACAGGAAAAAGCCCTGCCGGCGTTCTTCCCCGAGGGCCAGGAAATGACCAGCGCCAGTTTTGCCGCGTGGGCCGATTCGGTGGTGTTCCAGCACGCCGTGAGCCTAGTGTTCCAGCCGGAATCGGTGGCGGTGCGTTTCGGCAAATTGCCGCCGGAAGCGATCAAGGCCTTCCTGGCCGACCGCGCCGGTTTGTTCAGCGGTGGCAGCGCCACGCGTCTGTCCGCCGAGCAGGCCAAGCATCAGTGGCCGACGATCATGGCGCGGCTGGAGCAACAGTTGCAGCGCGAACAGGGTGACTTCCTCTTTGGCGAACCGTCGATTGCCGACTTCGCGTTGGCGCATCCGCTGTGGTTCCTCAAGGCGACCCACGTCACGGCGCCGCTGGTGGATGAATACCCGGCGGTGGCGGCGTGGCTGGGTCGGGTGCTGGGGTTCGGCCATGGCGCAGCGAGCGAGATGTCTTCCGCCGAGGCACTGGAAGTCGCGCGTAACACGACGCCAGCGGCGTTGCCGGATGAACAGTTCGTGGATCCGAACGGCTTCAAGGCGGGGCAGCAAGTGGCGATTGCCGCTATCGATTACGGCGTTGATCCGGTGGTGGGCGAGCTGCTGTTTGCTGGCCGTGAAGAGCTGATCATTCGCCGTGAAGACGAACGTGGCGGCGTGGTGCACGTACACTTCCCGCGTTTTGGGTTCCGTATCGAAGCGCGCTGATTTATCCAGTCAGCTGCAAAACCTGTGGGAGCGAGCCTGCTCGCGAAGACGATGGATCATTCAACATTGTCGTTGGCTGATGCAGCGCTTTCGCGAGCAGGCTCGCTCCCACAGTTGATTATTTCAGGGCAGCGAGGATTTCGTCTGGATCAAATCCGCGAATCAACGTGCCGTTCACATCGATCAGCGGAATCCCGCGTCCACCCAGTGCCTCATACGCCTTGCGCGCCTGGGCATCCTTCTCGATGTCGAACTCCTTGAACGGTATGCCCTTGCTGTCGAGAAAGCGTTTGGTCTGCTTGCAGTAGCCGCACCAGTCGGTGGCGTACAGCACAACATTGGCCTGCGCCCGGGTCTGCTGCGAGACCATTTGCGAGGGATTGAACACTCGCTCGATCTTGCCCCAGTTCTGGTAGACCACGACTACCAGCAGCACCAGGGCGACCTTTTTCAGCACATTGCCGAGCATCAGTTACGCCGCTTCAGCTGGTCGGTCAGCGAAGTCGGCAGGCCTTTGATGATCAGGGTGCCGTTCTCTTCGTCGTACTCGATCTTCGAACCCAGCAGGTGCGCTTCGAAGCTGATCGACAGGCCTTCGGCGCGGCCGGTAAAGCGGCGGAATTGGTTGAGGGTACGTTTGTCCGCCGGGATCTCCGGCGACAGGCCATAGTCCTTGTTGCGGATGTGGTCGTAGAAGGCCTTCGGGCGTTCTTCGTCGATCAGCTCTGACAGTTCCTCAAGACCCATCGGTTCGCCGAGCTTGGCCTGGCTGCTGGCGTAGTCGACCAGCGTTTTGGTTTTCTCGCGGGCCGAGTCTTCCGGCAGGTCTTCGCTCTCGACAAAGTCGCTGAAGGCCTTGAGCAGTGTGCGCGTCTCGCCGGGGCCGTCGACGCCTTCCTGGCAGCCGATGAAGTCGCGGAAGTACTCCGAGACCTTCTTGCCATTCTTGCCCTTGATGAACGAGATGTACTGCTTGGACTGCTTGTTGTTCTGCCACTCGGAAACGTTGATCCGCGCTGCCAGATGCAATTGGCCGAGGTCGAGATGGCGCGAAGGCGTCACGTCGAGCTCGTCGGTTACCGCCACGCCTTCGCTGTGGTGCAGCAGGGCGATTGCCAGGTAGTCGGTCATGCCTTGCTGATAGTGGGCAAACAGCACATGGCCACCCACCGACAGGTTGGATTCCTCCATCAGCTTCTGCAGATGCTCGACCGCCACTTTACTGAACGCGGTGAAGTCACGGCCGCCTTCCATGTACTCCTTCAGCCAGCCGCTGAAGGGGAACGCGCCGGATTCCGGATGGAACAGGCCCCAGGCTTTGCCCTGTTTGGCGTTGTAGCTTTCGTTGAGGTCGGCGAGCATGTTTTCGATGGCTGCGGACTCGGCCAGTTCGGAGTCACGGGCATGCAGAACTGCGGGCGTGCCGTCGGGTTTTTTGTCGATCAGGTGGACGATGCAATGACGGATCGGCATGGGCTTCTCGGCTGTTGGAAGGGAGGAGGGCAGGCTCCCCCGAAAAAGCGCTCAGTGTACCCGAATCTCTATCTGAGGCTCTGTGCAGGAGCTACCGAAGCTTGCGATCTTTTGATCTTGTTTTTGAAAAAAACAAAGTCAAAAGATCGCAGCCTTCGGCAGCTCCTACAGGGGGTTGAAGGCTGAAACCGGGGCAAGGGGCCGGCCTTATGCGGTTTTTTACCGATTTAGCGCAATAAAGCTGACCAAATGGGTAGCTAGAGGCGGATATTTCCTTGTCGCTGTGCTAGTTTTGCCCGGTCTTACGCGAAGTCACTGCGTTAAGCGTGCATTCAGCATTTGTCAGGTCGAACCAAACCCTGATTTCGGCATCTATAACCCGACTCGTCGTGGTTATCGCCGAGGGTGCCAGATCCAGAAGATCGGGCTCGATGGCTGACACTGCACTCTGCAATCCATATGAATTTGATAGGGAAGGAACACTACATGGCTCTTACTAAAGACCAACTGATCGCCGACATCGCTGAAGCTATCGACGCGCCGAAAACCACCGCGCGTAACGCTCTGGACCAACTGGGCCAAATCGTTGCCGATCAGCTGGAAAACGGCGGCGAAATCACCTTGCCAGGTATCGGCAAGCTGAAAGTGACCGAGCGTCCTGCCCGCACCGGCCGTAACCCTTCGACTGGCGCTGCCATCGAAATCCCTGCAAAGAAAGTGATCAAGCTGGTTGTGGCCAAAGGCCTGACCGACGCTGTGAACAAGTAAGACGCAGCGATAAAAAAAACCGTGCTTCGGAGTGATCCGGGGCACGGTTTTTTTGTGTCTGCAATTCGGTGGGTATGTCACTGAACCATTGTGGGAGCGAGCCTGCTCGCGAATGCGGTGGTTCAGTCACCTTGGATGTCGACTGATAGACCGCTTTCGCGAGCAGGCTCGCTCCCACAAGGTAATCCGCTGTGTCTTAGCGAACCCAGCGCTCACGCCGCCAGATCTGCTGCTCGGACTTGGTCTGGAAGGTCCAGGCGACAAAGCGGCTCTGCTTCTGCCCCTGCGACATCTCCACGACCTGGCTTTCCAGTACGCCGGCCTTCTTCAGTGCCGTCTCGATGGCCGGCAGGTTCGAGGCCTTCGACACCAGGGTGCTGAACCACAACACCTTGTGCTGAAAGTTCGCGCTCTCGGCAATCAACTGCGTCACGAAGCGCGCTTCACCGCCTTCACACCACAGCTCCGCCGATTGCCCGCCGAAGTTCAGCACCGGCAGCTTGCGTTTCGGGTCGGCCTTGCCCAAGGCGCGCCACTTGCGCTCGCTGCCCTTGGTCGCTTCTTCCATCGAAGCGTGGAACGGCGGGTTGCACATGGTCAGGTCGAAACGCTCGCCCGGCTCCAGCAAGCCGATGAGGATGTGCTTGCGGTTTTCCTGCTGGCGCAGCTGGATCACTTTGCTCAGATCATTGGATTGCACGATGGCTCGCGCCGCCGCCACGGCTGTCGGGTCGATCTCCGAGCCGAGGAAGTGCCAGCGATATTCGCTGTTGCCGATCAGCGGATAAACGCAGTTGGCGCCCATACCGATGTCCAGCACATTGACGATCGCGCCGCGCGGCACCTTGCCGTCGTTCATGCTCGCCAGCAGGTCGGCGAGAAAGTGCACATAGTCGGCACGCCCCGGAACCGGAGGGCACAGATAGTCCGCCGGGATATCCCAATGTTGAATACCGTAGAACGCCTTGAGCAGCGCCCGATTGAACACACGAACCGCGTCGGGGCTGGCGAAGTCGATGCTTTCCTTGCCGTACGGGTTGGTGATCACGTACTTGGCCAGTTCCGGCGTGGTCTTGATCAGTGCCGGAAAGTCGTAACGACCCTGATGGCGATTGCGCGGATGCAGGCTGGCCTTCTCGCGCGGCTCGACGGCTTTGCTCGGGGACGCGGCGTCAGGCTTCTTGCGCGCAGGTTTGGGTGTGCGGGGGGCGGTCATGGGCGTGGTCGATTCGGGTATGGCTGAAAGTGGCGGGTATTGTCCCACATCTGAAGGCAACACCGTTCAAACTGTGGGAGCGAGCCTGCTCGCGAAGGCGGTTGCACATCCGGCAGATTTGTCGGCTGACTCAGCGCTTTCGCGAGCAGGCTCGCTCCCACAGGGGACTCGAGGTTTTGCAGGAATAAAAAAGGGAGGCCACTTGGGCCTCCCTTTTTCAGTGCGATTTGCCGTTACAGACTGGCAATCCGCGCGTGCTGCTCGGCCAGTTTGCCCAGGGCCTGTTCGGCCTCGGCCAGTTTGGCGCGTTCCTTCTCGATGACTTCGGCCGGAGCCTTGTCGACGAAACCTGCGTTGGACAGCTTGCCGCCAACCCGCTGGACTTCGCCCTGCAAACGCAGGATTTCCTTGTCCAGACGCGCCAGTTCGGCGCCTTTGTCGATCAGGCCGGCCATTGGCACCAGCACTTCCATCTCGCCCACCAGTGCGGTAGCGGACAGTGGTGCTTCTTCGCCAGCGGCGAGTACGGTGATCGATTCCAGACGCGCCAGCTTCTTCAGCAGCGCTTCGTTCTCGGTCAGGCGGCGCTGGTCGTCAGCGCTGACGTTCTTCAGGAAGATCGGCAGTGGCTTGCCCGGGCCGATGTTCATCTCGCCACGAATGTTGCGCGTGCCGAGCATCAGTTCCTTGAGCCATTCGATGTCGTTTTCCGCCGCCGGATCGATGCGCTCTTCGTTAGCCACCGGCCAAGGCTGCAGCATGATCGTCTTGCCCTGAATACCGGCCAGCGGCGCGATGCGCTGCCAGATTTCTTCAGTGATGAACGGCATGAACGGGTGCGCCAGGCGCAGCGCCACTTCCAACACGCGCACCAAGGTCCGGCGAGTGCCGCGCTGACGTTCGACCGGCGCGTTCTCGTCCCACAACACAGGTTTGGACAGTTCCAGATACCAGTCGCAGTACTGGTTCCAGATGAATTCGTACAGCGCTTGCGCGGCGAGGTCGAAACGGAACTGATCCAGTTGGCGGGTCACTTCGGCTTCGGTGCGTTGCAACTGCGAAATGATCCAGCGATCTGCCAGCGACAGCTCGTAGGCTTCGCCGTTCTGGCCGCAGTCTTCGCCCTTGTCCAGAACGTAACGCGCGGCGTTCCAGATCTTGTTGCAGAAGTTGCGATAGCCTTCGACGCGACCCATGTCGAACTTGATGTCGCGACCGGTCGAGGCCAGCGAGCAGAAGGTAAAGCGCAGGGCATCGGTGCCGTAGCTTTCGATGCCGTTGGCGAATTCTTCGCGGGTGGCTTTCTCGATCTTCTTCGCCAGTTTCGGTTGCATCAGGCCCGAGGTGCGCTTCTGCACCAGGGTTTCCAGGTCGATGCCGTCGATGATGTCCAGCGGGTCAAGGACGTTGCCCTTGGACTTGGACATCTTCTGGCCCTGGCCGTCGCGTACCAGACCGTGTACGTAGACAGTCTTGAACGGAACCTGCGGCGTGCCGTCTTCGTTCTTCATCAGGTGCATGGTCATCATGATCATCCGGGCAACCCAGAAGAAAATGATGTCGAAACCGGTGACCAGCACGTCGGTGGAGTGGAATTTCTTCAGGAACTCGGTCTGTTCAGGCCAGCCCAGTGTCGAGAAGGTCCACAGGCCGGAGCTGAACCAGGTGTCGAGGACGTCGTTGTCCTGTTGCAGCGCAACATCCGGGCCGAGGTTGTGCTTGGCACGCACTTCGGCTTCGTCGCGACCGACGTAGACTTTGCCCGACTCGTCGTACCAGGCCGGAATCCGGTGGCCCCACCACAGCTGACGGCTGATGCACCAGTCCTGGATGTCGCGCATCCACGAGAAGTACATGTTTTCGTACTGCTTGGGCACGAACTGGATGCGACCGTCTTCAACGGCAGCAATCGCCGGCTCGGCCAGCGGCTTGGTCGATACGTACCACTGGTCGGTCAGCCACGGCTCGATGACCGTGCCGGAGCGATCGCCTTTCGGCGTTTTCAGGTTGTGATCGTTGACACTCACCAGCAGGCCGGCAGCGTCGAACGCGGCAACGATCTGCTTGCGCGCTTCGAAACGTTCCAGGCCAGCGAACTCGGCCGGAATCTTGCCGTCGATGCTCTCGTTCAGCGTGCCGTCGAGGTTGAACACCTGTGCAGCAGGCAGCACGTGCGCGTTCTTGTCGAAGATGTTCAGCAGCGGCAGGTTGTGGCGCTTGCCGACTTCGTAGTCGTTGAAATCGTGGGCCGGGGTGATTTTCACGCAGCCGGTGCCGAATTCAGGGTCGCAATAATCGTCGGCGATGATCGGGATGCGGCGGCCAACCAGTGGCAGCTCGACGAATTTGCCGATCAGCGCTTTGTAGCGCTCGTCGTTCGGGTTCACCGCGACGGCGGAGTCGCCGAGCATGGTTTCCGGACGGGTGGTGGCAACGATCAGGAAGTCATTGCCCTCGGCGGTTTTAACGCCATCGGCCAATGGGTATTTCAGGTTCCACAGGAAGCCTTTCTCTTCGTGGTTTTCCACTTCGAGGTCGGAAATCGCCGTGTGCAGTTTGGTGTCCCAGTTGACCAGACGCTTGCCGCGATAGATCAGGCCGTCCTCATGCAGACGCACGAAGGCTTCCTTGACCGCTTCCGAGAGGCCGTCGTCCATGGTGAAGCGCTCGCGGCTCCAGTCGACGGACGAGCCGAGGCGGCGGATCTGCCGGCTGATGTTGCCGCCGGACTGATCTTTCCACTCCCAGACTTTCTCGAGAAATTTTTCCCGGCCCAGATCGTGACGATTCTGGCCCTGGGCTTCGAGTTGGCGCTCCACCAGCATCTGCGTGGCGATACCGGCGTGGTCGGTGCCCGGCTGCCACAGGGTGTCGCGACCCTGCATGCGGCGGAAACGGATCAACGCGTCCATGATCGCGTTGTTGAAGCCGTGACCCATGTGCAGGCTGCCGGTGACGTTCGGCGGCGGGATCATGATGGTGTAGGACTCGCCCGCGCCTTGCGGGGCGAAGTAGTTCTCGGACTCCCAGGTCTTGTACCAGGAAGTTTCAATGGCGTGCGGCTGGTAGGTCTTATCCATGCGCGGCGGGACCCTATTGGCATTTATTCAGGAAAAGCCGGGAAGTATAGCCGTGGGGACAGCCACAAGCCACAAGCTGCAAGCTTCAAGAGGAGCGCGGCGGATTTGCTTTGGCTTTGGCTTGCAGCTTAAAGCTTGCCGCTTGCAGCTGCAGCGAGCAGCCGCTCCATCCGCGCATCGAGGCGGCGTTTGATTTCGGTCTCGATGTGCGGGGCGAAGTCGTCGATCACGTCTTGCATGATCAATTGCGCGGCGGCGCGCAGTTCGCTGTCCAGGTGCAGGAGAGCGTCGGGACCTTTGTCGACCGGCGCAGCAGCCTGGGCAGCCTGGGGCGGCGCTAGTGGAGGCTCGACGGCCGCCGGCTGGTTGCCGACGGAGTCGAACAGCATTGGAATCTGTTCCTGTTCGCTGTCATCGACCGTATCGGTCAACAGCGGCGGTTGCAGGTTGTCATCGCCGAGCAACTGGCGGATCGATTCGAGATCGTCCAGCAGGTGTGCGGACTTCTGTTGCGGTTTCGGAGTGTCCATTGGAGTGCTCAGAGTCGCTGTAAACGGTGGTCTTGCAGAGAATAGCCCTGTTCGCGGTAGAAACGGAAACTCTCCCGCGCCGCCGCTCGGATGGTCGGATCTTCCACCACCACTTCCGCCACGCGGGCGAATTTGCTGGCGAAGGCCGGGACTTTCAGGTCGAGATTGACCAGCAGATCCTGATGCTCACCGCAGTCTTGCCCGAGTCCCAGCACGATCAAACCGTCCGGTTCGCTGTCGGCCGGGCCGTGAGGCACGAAACTTTCGCCCTTGAATGCCCACAGCCGCGCATCGAGATCGTCGCGCTGGGCCGCATCGCTGCAATGCAGGTAGATGCGGTGGCCCATGCGCCAGGCTTTCTCGGTGAGCTTGCAGGCGAAATCCAGGCGCGCTGATGGATCGGCGCTGGGCAGGATATAGAAGTCGACTTTGGTCATTGCGGTTCCAGAGCGGCAAGTGGCGTCACCCGAGAGTGACGCCACCTTTCAGCGGTTTCAGGCCTTGGCGCGATCCAGCAGGTACTGGGTCAGCAGTGGAACCGGACGACCAGTGGCGCCTTTGTCCTTGCCGCCGCTGGTCCATGCCGTGCCGGCGATGTCCAGGTGCGCCCAGTTGAGGTTCTTGGTGAAGCGCGACAGGAAGCAGGCGGCAGTAATGGTGCCGGCCTTCGGCCCGCCAATGTTGGCGATGTCGGCGAACGGGCTGTCCAGTTGCTCTTGATACTCATCGAACAGCGGCAGTTGCCAGGCGCGGTCGTCGGCAGCCTTGCCGGCGCTGAGCAACTGGTCGATCAGTTCGTCGTTGTTGCCCAGCAGGCCGGACGTGTGTGCGCCCAGGGCCACTACGCAAGCACCGGTCAGGGTGGCGATGTCGATCACCGCTTGTGGCTTGAAGCGCTCGGCGTAGGTCAGCGCATCGCACAGCACCAGACGGCCTTCAGCGTCGGTGTTGAGGATTTCCACGGTCTGGCCGCTCATGGTGGTGACGATATCGCCCGGACGCGATGCATTGCCGCTCGGCATGTTTTCGGCGCAGGCGAGGATGCACACCAGATTGATCGGCAGTTTCAGCTCAAGCACGGCGCGCAGCGTACCGAAAACAGAAGCAGCGCCGCCCATGTCGTATTTCATCTCGTCCATGCCGGCGCCCGGCTTCAGGCTGATGCCGCCGGTATCGAAGGTGATGCCCTTGCCGACCAGTGCGAACGGCTTCTCGGATTTTTTGCCACCGCTGTATTGCATGACGATCAGGCGCGGCGGCTGGGCGCTGCCCTGGCCCACGGCGTAGAACGAGCCCATGCCGAGGGATTTGATCTTCTTCTCGTCGAGTACTTCGACTTTCAGATCCTTGAACTCTTTGCCCAGGTTCTTGGCCTGTTCGCCCATGAAGGTCGGGTGGCAGATGTTCGGTGGCAGGTTGCCCAGATCGCGGGTGAAGGCCATGCCGTTGGCGATAGCAGTGGCGTGATTCACGGCGCGCTGCACTTCGGCTTGCGCAGCCTTGATGGTCAGCAGAGTAATTTTCTTCAGGGCGCGCGGTTCGGCTTTCTGGCTCTTGAACTGGTCGAAGGTGTAGCCGCCGTCGACCAGGGTTTCTGCCAGCAGACGGGTTTTGCCGTAGCTGTCGCGACCTTTGACGATGACTTCATCCAGCGCCAGCACGGCATCGCCGCCGCCCAGGCCTTTGAGGGTGTTGAGGATGCCGGCAACGATTTTGCGGAACGGACGGTCGCCCAGTTCTTCGTCCTTGCCCACGCCGACCAGCAACACGCGCTCGGCTTTCAGGTTCGGCAGGCTGTGCAGCAGCAGGCTCTGACCGACCTTGCCGGCCAGGTCGCCACGCTTGAGCACGGCGCTGATTGCGCCGCCGCTCGACTCGTCGACCAGTCTGGCGGCGACGCCGAGTTTGCGGCCTTCGCCGACGGCAACCACCAGGGTGGCGGTTTTCAACGTTTCTGGGCTAACGCTTTTTACAACCAGTTCCATGTCCGGATCCCTGAATGAATGGTCAACACGCAGGCGTTCGACGTTGTCCGCAGTCGCCTGCTTATAGATAGAAGAGGCGCAGGCCAAAGCCTGCGACAAGGGCCGCAGTTTGAACCTCGCTCCCCGCGCCTGACAACCCTCAGCAAAGGATTACAGCGATGGATGAGTGTGCGCAGTGACAGGCGCACCCAATCACAGGATAATGCCGCATCTTTTTTCGACCGCTCTGCATGGCGGGCCGGTCGATGTGTTTGCTTGTTTGGCCGCCTTAGCCTGACAACCCTGGAGTGTCTGGTTTGATCGTCTTCCGTTATCTGTCCCGCGAAGTCCTGTTGACCCTCAGCGCCGTAAGTGCCGTGCTGCTGGTCATCATCATGAGCGGTCGCTTCATCAAATACCTGGCGCAGGCTGCGGCCGGTCAGCTCGATCCGGGCTCGCTGTTCCTGATCATGGGCTTTCGTCTGCCGGGTTTCCTGCAACTGATTCTGCCGCTGGGCCTGTTCCTCGGGATCCTGCTGGCCTACGGTCGCCTGTACCTCGAAAGCGAAATGACCGTGCTCTCGGCCACCGGCATGAGCCAGCAAAAGCTGTTTCGCATGACCCTGTTTCCGGCAACGCTGGTGGCACTGGTGGTGGCGTGGCTGAGCCTCGGCCTGGCTCCGCAGGGCGCCAACCAGTTTCAGCTGCTGCTGAACAAGCAGGACGCGCTGACCGAGTTCGATACCCTTGAACCGGGACGCTTCCAGGCCTTGCGCGACGGCACCCGAGTGACTTACACCGAAACCCTGAGCGACGACCGCGTCAATCTCGGTAGCGTGTTCATCTCGCAGAAGAACCTCGGCGCCGATAAAAAAGACCGCGGGATTTCCGTGCTGGTGGCCGAGTCGGGCCGTCAGGAAATCCGCCCCGACGGCAATCGCTACCTGATCCTCGACAACGGTTTTCGCTATGACGGCAGCCCGGGGCAGGCCGATTACCGCGCCATTCATTACGAAACCTACGGTGTGCTGCTGCCCAAGCCGGATGTGAGCGAAGAAGTCACCGATCGTGACGCAATGCCGACCTCGTCCCTGTGGGGCAGTGATGACATCCGTTCGAAAACCGAACTGCAATGGCGCATGTCCCTGCCACTGCTGGTGTTCATCGTGACCCTGATGGCGGTGCCGCTGTCGCGGGTGAATCCCCGTCAGGGGCGTTTCCTCAAGCTGCTGCCGGCGATTCTTCTTTATATGGCTTACCTGACCATCCTGATTGCCGCTCGCGGCGCCCTTGAAAAAGGCAAGATCCCGCCGGCCCTTGGCCTGTGGTGGGTACACGCGATCTTCCTGGTGATCGGCCTCGGCCTGCTGTATTGGGAGCCGCTGCGCCTGAAGCTGGCCAGCCGTCGCAGCGCCGCGCTGGAGGTGGCCCGTGGTTAAACTCGACCGCTACATCGGCAGCAGCGTATTCATGGCGATCATCGCCGTGCTGGCGATCATCCTCGGCCTGGCAACGCTTTTCGCCTTCATCGATGAAATGGGCGACGTCAGCGACACCTACACCCTGGTCGACGTGCTCGGTTTTGTATTGCTGACCGCACCGCGCCGTCTTTATGAAATGCTGCCGATGGCGGCATTGATCGGCTGCCTGATCGGTCTCGGCAGTCTGGCCAGCAGCAGTGAGCTGACAGTCATGCGCGCTGCTGGCGTGTCGATCGGCCGTATCGTCTGGGCGGTCATGAAGCCGATGCTGGTGCTGATGCTCGCCGGCGTGCTGATCGGCGAATACGTCGCCCCGGCCACCGAAAGCATGGCCCAGGCCAATCGCTCGCTGGCCCAGGGCAGCGGCGATGCGCAAAGCGCCAAGCACGGTATGTGGCACCGTCAGGGTGAGGAATTCATCCACATCAATGCGGTGCAACCGAACGGTCTGTTGTACGGCGTGACGCGCTATCACTTCGACAAGGAGCGCCATCTGCTCAGCTCCAGCTTCGCCAAAAAGGCCGAGTTCGACGGCAGCAAGTGGCAGCTCACCGACGTCGCCACCACGCTGTTCCACGAGCGCAGCACTGAGGTCGTCAATGCCCCGAGCGAGGAGTGGGATGTGGCGTTGAGCCCGCAACTGCTCAGCACCGTGGTCATGGCGCCGGAATCGCTGTCGATCAGCGGTCTGTGGGGCTACATCCACTATCTGGCCGAGCAGGGCCTGAGCAATGGCCGTTACTGGCTGGCATTTTGGGTCAAGGTGTTGCAGCCGCTGGTGACCGCCGCGCTGGTGCTGATGGCGATCTCGTTCATCTTCGGCCCGCTGCGTTCGGTGACCCTCGGCCAGCGTGTTTTCACCGGCGTGCTGGTGGGCTTCACCTTCCGCATCGTCCAGGATCTGCTGGGGCCATCGAGTCTGGTGTTCGGTTTCTCGCCGCTGTTTGCGGTGCTGGTGCCGGCCGGCGTGTGTGCGCTGGCAGGCGTCTGGCTGCTCAGACGCGCGGGCTGATGAACAAGCTTTCATTCAGCGCTTGAACCCTGAAAACGCCTCGGTCGCCAGACCGGGGCGTTTTTGCATGCGATCCGGGTGACAGGCGAACGTGACGCTTGCGCCGTGTATCAGGTACAATTCCCGGCTATTTTTCGGCGGGCCAAGCCTGCAGCCTTTTTGAGTGTTGATCCGTGAGTGATTTGAGTCATATCCGCAATTTCTCCATCATCGCCCACATTGACCATGGCAAGTCGACGCTGGCTGACCGTTTCATCCAGATGTGCGGCGGCCTGGCCGAGCGTGAAATGGAAGCCCAGGTACTGGATTCCATGGATCTTGAGCGTGAACGCGGGATCACCATCAAGGCCCACAGCGTTACCCTCTATTACAAAGCCAAAGACGGCATCACCTATCAGTTGAACTTCATCGACACCCCGGGCCACGTCGACTTCACCTACGAAGTCAGCCGTTCCCTGGCCGCGTGCGAAGGTGCCTTGCTGGTGGTCGATGCGGGGCAGGGCGTCGAAGCCCAGTCCGTGGCCAACTGCTACACCGCCATCGAGCAGGGCCTGGAGGTCATGCCGGTACTGAACAAGATCGACCTGCCACAGGCCGAGCCGGATCGCGTCAAGGACGAGATCGAGAAGATCATCGGCATTGACGCTACCGACGCCGTCACCTGCAGCGCCAAGACCGGCCTGGGTGTCGACGAAGTGCTCGAGCGTCTGGTGCACACCATCCCTGCGCCGACCGGCAACATCGAAGATCCGCTGCAAGCGTTGATCATCGACTCCTGGTTCGACAACTACCTGGGCGTTGTTTCCCTGGTACGTGTGCGCCACGGCCGTGTGAAGAAGGGCGACAAGATTCTGGTCAAGTCCACCGGCAAGGTGCACCTGGTCGACAGCGTCGGCGTGTTCAACCCGAAACACACCGCCACCGTCGATCTGAAGGCCGGCGAAGTGGGCTTCATCATCGCCAGCATCAAGGACATTCACGGTGCACCGGTGGGTGACACCCTGACCTTGAGCTCCACGCCGGACGTGCCGGTGCTGCCGGGCTTCAAACGCATCCAGCCACAGGTTTACGCCGGTCTGTTCCCGGTCAGCTCCGACGACTTCGAGGATTTCCGCGAAGCGCTGCAGAAGCTGACCCTGAACGACTCGTCGCTGCAGTACACCCCGGAAAGCTCCGACGCGCTGGGCTTCGGCTTCCGTTGTGGCTTCCTCGGCATGCTGCACATGGAAATCATCCAGGAGCGCCTCGAGCGCGAGTACGACCTGGACCTGATCACCACTGCGCCGACGGTAATTTTCGAGCTGGTGCTGAAAACCGGTGAAACGATTTACGTCGACAACCCGTCGAAGCTTCCGGACGTGTCGGCGATCGAGGACATGCGCGAGCCAATCGTGCGCGCCAATATCCTCGTACCGCAGGAACATTTGGGCAACGTCATCACCCTGTGCATCGAGAAACGCGGCGTGCAGGTCGACATGCTGTTCCTCGGCAATCAGGTGCAAGTGACCTACGACCTGCCGATGAACGAAGTGGTCCTGGACTTCTTCGACCGTCTCAAGTCCACCAGCCGCGGCTATGCTTCGCTGGACTACCATTTCGATCGGTACCAATCGGCTAATCTGGTGAAACTGGACGTGCTGATCAACGGCGACAAGGTCGATGCCCTGGCATTGATCGTGCACCGTGACAATTCGCACTTCAAAGGTCGCCAGTTGACCGAGAAGATGAAAGAACTGATTCCTCGTCAGATGTTCGACGTGGCGATTCAGGCTGCCATTGGTGGTCAGATCGTGGCGCGGACAACCGTCAAGGCGCTCAGAAAGAACGTATTGGCCAAATGCTACGGCGGTGACGTCAGTCGTAAGAAGAAACTGCTCGAGAAGCAGAAGGCCGGTAAGAAACGCATGAAACAGGTCGGCAACGTGGAAATTCCACAGGAAGCCTTCCTCGCCGTGCTCAGGTTGGAATAATCAGGTCCTATGTCGCTAAATTTCCCGCTGTTGCTGGTCATCGCCGTGTTCGTCTGCGGCCTGTTGGCGTTGCTTGATCTGCTGTTCCTGGCACCTCGTCGGCGTGCTGCCATTGCCTCTTATCAAGGCAGTGTCAGCCAGCCCGAGCCTGTGGTGGTCGAGAAGCTGAACAAAGAGCCGCTGCTGGTTGAATACGGCAAGTCGTTCTTTCCGGTGCTGTTCATCGTGCTGGTGCTGCGTTCGTTCCTGGTGGAGCCGTTCCAGATCCCGTCCGGCTCGATGAAACCGACCCTGGACGTCGGCGACTTCATTCTGGTGAACAAGTTTTCCTACGGCATCCGTCTGCCGGTGATCGACAAGAAGATCATCGAAGTCGGTGACCCGCAGCGCGGTGATGTGATGGTGTTCCGCTACCCGAGCGACCCGAACGTCAACTACATCAAGCGTGTGGTCGGCCTGCCCGGTGACACGGTGCGTTACACCGCCGACAAGCGTCTGTTGGTCAACGGCGAGTCGATTGCCGAGAAGATGGTCGGCGCCGAAGCGGGTTCGCTGGGCAGCGCGGAGCTCTATCAGGAAAAACTCGGCGCAGCCGAACACCTGATCCGCAAGGAAATGAGCCGTTACCGCGCCACCCCGGACCGTTCGTGGACAGTGCCTGCCGGGCACTACTTCATGATGGGTGACAACCGCGACAATTCGAACGACAGCCGCTACTGGGATGATCCGAACATTCCCAAGGACCTGCTGGGCATGGTTCCCGACAAGAATATTGTCGGCAAGGCCTTCGCGGTCTGGATGAGCTGGCCGGAGCCGAAACTCAGCCACCTGCCGAATTTCTCGCGGGTTGGCCTGATCAAGTAATCAAACACGGCGCTGTTGACCACAGCGCCGAATGCATTTCTGGAGCCGGCACAATCGGCTTCGCAATCGCCAGGATTTATTTTTTGAACACAGCGTTAATTGTCCCAGGCCTGCGCCGTACCCCGGCGATGGCAGTGGAAACCAGCCACGAACTCAGCGTGGGTAAACCGTGAGCGTTTCTCTAAGCCGTCTCGAGCGCCAGCTCGGTTACACCTTCAAGGACCAGGAGCTGATGCTGCTGGCCCTCACGCACCGCAGTTTTGCCGGGCGAAACAACGAGCGTCTGGAATTCCTCGGTGATGCCATCCTCAACTTCGTCGCTGGCGAGGCGCTGTTCGATCGCTTCCCGCTGGCCCGCGAAGGCCAGTTGTCGCGTTTGCGCGCACGGCTGGTAAAAGGTGAGACGCTGGCCGTACTGGCTCGCGGTTTCGACCTCGGCGATTATCTGCGCCTGGGATCGGGTGAACTGAAGAGCGGTGGTTTCCGCCGTGAATCGATTCTCGCCGATGCCCTCGAGGCTCTGATCGGTGCGATCTACCTCGATGCCGGCATGGACGTCGCCCGCGAGCGCGTGCTGGCGTGGTTGGCCGGCGAGTTCGAAGGGCTGACGCTGGTCGACACCAACAAGGATCCGAAAACCCGCTTGCAGGAACATCTGCAATCGCGCGGTTGCGAACTGCCACGCTACGAAGTGGTGGATATCCAGGGCGAACCGCACTGCCGAACCTTCTTCGTCGAATGCGAAGTGGTCTTACTGAATGAAAAAAGCCGAGGTCAGGGTGTGAGTCGTCGTATTGCCGAACAGGTAGCGGCCGCCGCAGCACTGATTGCCCTGGGCGTGGAGAATGGCAATGACTGATACAAACGCAACTCGCTGTGGCTACGTTGCCATCGTCGGCCGTCCCAACGTCGGCAAGTCGACGCTGCTCAACCACATCCTCGGGCAGAAGCTCGCGATCACTTCGCGCAAGCCGCAGACCACCCGCCACAACATGCTCGGGATCAAGACAGAGGGCGACGTGCAGGCGATCTACGTCGACACCCCGGGCATGCACAAGGGTGGCGAAAAGGCCCTGAACCGTTACATGAACAAAACCGCTTCGGCGGCGTTGAAAGACGTCGACGTGGTGATCTTCGTCGTCGACCGCACCAAGTGGACCGACGAAGACCAGATGGTTCTGGAGCGTGTGCAGTACGTGACCGGCCCGCTGATCGTCGCGCTGAACAAGACCGATCGCATCGAAGACAAAGCCGAGCTGATGCCGCACCTGAGCTGGTTGCAGGAACAGCTGCCGAACGCGCAGATCATCCCGATTTCCGCGCAGCACGGGCACAACCTCGACGCGCTGGAAAAGGTCATCGCCGACCACCTGCCGGAAAATGATCACTTCTTCCCGGAAGACCAGATCACCGACCGCAGCAGCCGTTTCCTTGCCGCCGAGCTGGTGCGCGAGAAAATCATGCGCCAGATGGGCGCCGAGCTGCCGTACCAGATCACCGTCGAAATCGAAGAATTCAAGCAGCAGGGCAAGACCCTGCACATTCACGCGCTGATTCTTGTCGAGCGTGACGGCCAGAAGAAGATCATCATTGGCGACAAGGGCGAGCGCATCAAACGCATCGGCACCGAGGCGCGCAAGGATATGGAGCTGCTGTTCGACTCCAAGATCATGCTCAACCTGTGGGTCAAGGTGAAGGGCGGCTGGTCCGATGACGAGCGTGCGCTGCGTTCGCTGGGTTACGGCGACCTGTAAGTAGCGATCTCGAGAACACCGATACCCACTGTGGGAGCGAGCCTGCTCGCGAAGAGGATGTAACATTCAGCATTGATGTTGACTGTCACTCCGCTTTCGCGAGCAGGCTCGCTCCCACAGTGGTTTTGGGTTGCATGTAAAAACCGCGTTTCTTCATCGAGAACTCAATGTCGCAAAACCCGCCCCCCGCCCAACCCGCCTATGTCCTGCATTCGCGCGCCTATCGCGAAACCAGCGCACTGGTCGATTTTCTCACGCCGCAAGGTCGGCTGCGGGCGGTGTTGCGTAGTGCGCGGGGCAAGGCCGGGACGCTGGCGCGGCCATTCGTTGCGCTGGAAGTCGAGTTCCGTGGCAAGGGCGAGCTGAAGAATGTCGGGCGCATGGAGAGCTCCGGCACCTCGGCATGGCTCAACGGCGAGGCGCTGTTCAGCGGTCTGTATCTCAACGAACTGTTGATTCGCCTGCTGCCCGCCGAAGACCCGCATCCCGCCGTATTCGACCACTATGCCGCGACCCTCTTGGCGCTGGCCGAAGGTCGACCGCTGGAGCCTTTGTTGCGCTCCTTCGAATGGCGATTGCTGGATGATCTCGGCTACGGCTTCTCCATGAACACCGATATGCACGGTGAGCCTGTCGCACCTGACGGTCTCTATCGCCTGCAAGTCGATGCCGGTCTCGAAAGGGTGTATCTGCTGCAACCAGGCCTGTTCAACGGTACCGAACTGCTGGCCATGGCCGAAGCCGACTGGTCGGCGCCCGGTGCGCTGTCGGCGGCCAAGCGTCTGATGCGCCAGGCGCTGGCGGTGCATTTGGGCGGGCGTCCGCTTGTCAGTCGCGAGCTGTTTCGCAAGCCCTGATATGCTGTGCGCCGAACCTCTCAATTCAGGAGCGCATCCGTGACCAGCAGCAATCGCATTCTTCTCGGCGTGAACATCGACCACGTCGCCACCCTGCGCCAGGCCCGTGGCACGCGCTACCCGGATCCGGTCAAAGCGGCGCTGGACGCAGAAGAGGCGGGCGCTGATGGCATCACCGTGCACCTGCGCGAAGATCGCCGTCACATCCAGGAGCGCGACGTGCTGCTGCTCAAGGATGTGCTGCAAACCCGCATGAATTTCGAAATGGGTGTCACCGAAGAAATGATGGCGTTCGCCGAGCGTATTCGCCCTGCGCACATCTGCCTGGTCCCGGAAACCCGTCAGGAACTGACCACCGAAGGTGGGCTGGATGTGGCGGGGCAGGAAGAACGCATTAGGGCTGCGGTCGAGCGCTTGTCGAAGATCGGCAGCGAAGTGTCGCTGTTTATCGACGCCGACGAGCGCCAGATCGCCGCCTCCAAGCGCGTCGGTGCGCCGGCCATCGAGCTGCACACCGGTCGTTACGCCGATGCCGAAACTCCCACCGAAGTGGCTGAAGAGCTCAAGCGCGTCGCTGATGGCGTGGCGTTTGGACTGGCGCAGGGCCTGATCGTCAATGCCGGGCATGGCCTGCATTACCACAACGTCGAGGCCGTGGCGGCGATCAAAGGCATCAACGAACTGAACATCGGCCATGCGCTGGTGGCGCATGCGTTGTTTGTCGGCTTCAAATCTGCTGTGTCGGAGATGAAAGCGCTGATCCTGGCTGCTGCTCTCAAGGGCTAAGAACAAAAGATCGCAGCCTTCGGCAGCTCCTACAGGTGTACACATAACCCTGTAGGAGCTGCCGAAGGCTGCGATCTTGTGCTTTAAAGAGGGGCGGGCTCTTGCGCCGGTTTCGACTTGTCGATCGCCGGAACATGCAGGTTGCCCTCGGCCACCTGGTCGCCTTCAAGTTGCGGCTGGGTTACCCAGGTGAGGATGTCGTAGTAGCGACGAATGTTCGCCACGAAATGCACTGGCTCGCCGCCACGGGCGTAGCCGTAACGGGTCTTGCTGTACCACTGTTTCTGCGACAGACGCGGCAGGATCTTTTTCACGTCCAGCCACTTGTCCGGATTCAAGCCTTCCTTCGCCGCCAGTTTGCGCGCGTCGTCCAGATGACCGCTGCCGACGTTGTACGCCGCCAGGGCGAACCAGGTGCGATCCGGTTCCTGGATCGAATCGTCCAGCTGATCCTTCATATAAGCCAGGTACTTGGCGCCGCCCATGATGCTCTGCTTGGGATCGAGGCGGTTCGATACGCCCATCGCCTGCGCAGTGTTCTGGGTCAGCATCATCAGGCCGCGCACGCCGGTTTTTGACGTTACCGTCGGCTGCCACAGGGATTCCTGATAACCGATGGCGGCGAGCAGCCGCCAGTCGACTTTCTCTTTCTTCGCGTAGTTCTTGAAGTGCTGTTCGTATTTCGGCAGGCGCTGCTGCAAGTGCTGGGCAAAGGTGGTGGCGCCCATGTAGCCAAGCACATCGACATGGCCGTAGTAGCGGTCCTTCAGGCGTTGCAGGGTGCCGTTCTTCTGCACCTTGTCCAGATAGGCGTTGATTTCATTGAGCAGGCTGTTGTCTTCGCCCGGGCCCACCGCCCAGCTCTGACTGCGCGCGTCGCCGAGGTCGAAGGCGACGCGGATGTTGGTGAAGTACACCTGATTCATCGCCACTTCGTTGGAGTCGACCAGGGTCAGATCGATCTGGCCCTCATCGACCATGCGCAGCAGATCGACCACTTCAACCGCGTCGGATTCTTCGTATTCGATGCCGGGATATTTCTGTTTCAGCGCGGCCAGTTGTTCGGCGTGGGTGCTGCCCTTGAGCACGGTGATCTTCTTGCCGACCAGATCCGCCGGATCGGTGGGACGCGACTGGCCGTTGCGGTAGATGATCTGCGGGGTGACTTCGAGGTAGGAGTGGGAGAACCGCACCTGCTTCTTGCGTTCATCGCTGCTGACCAGACCGGCGGCCGCGAGTACCGGGCCGTTCGGCTTGCCGACCTGGTTGAACAGGTCATCGAGGTTGTCGGCGGTCTCGATCTTCAATTCGACGCCCAAATCGTCGGCAAAGCGCTTCACCAGCTCGTATTCGAAGCCGGTTTCACCGCTGCGATCCTGAAAGTAGGTGGCGGGGCTGTTGCGGGTAACCACGCGCAGCACACCGTCCTCCTTTACGCGCTCGAGTGTGTTGGGTTTATCAACACAGCCACCGAGCACCAGGAAGAGTCCGGTTGCGATCAGCCATTTGGCGTATCGCGGACGCAAAGCCGTTGGGAAAAACATCTGCGCAGTATACGCAAACGGCCACGGGCGCCATATCTCGACAGCGTAGGACTAGTCTGCTAGCGATCACAAAATCGAACGAAATCCCTTGAATACGGGCCTTCAGGGCATTTTGTTACAGTAAAAATAAGCCATGCTGAAACGCTCGATTTACCTGACCCCGAAGGCAGAAACACAGATTGCTACCCGAGTGCAACCGTGCGTAGCGTTTCGGGTGATGTTGAGGTCGGTTTAGGCTAGAATGCACGGCCTCAAAGCACACCCCTTCCCGAGGCTGTCCCGAAGATGTTGATCCTGCGCGGCGCTCCTGCCCTTTCTGCCTTTCGCCACAGCAAACTCCTTGAGCAACTGAGCCAGAAGGTTCCAGCTGTCACTGGCCTGTATGCTGAATTCGCTCACTTCGCCGAAGTCACCGGCGTCCTGACCGGCGACGAACAGCAGGTGCTAGCGCGCCTTCTGAAGTACGGCCCAAGTGTTCCGGTTCAAGAGCCTACCGGCCGTCTGTTTCTGGTGTTGCCGCGTTTCGGCACCATCTCGCCGTGGTCGAGCAAGGCCAGCGACATCGCCCGCAACTGCGGCCTGAGCAAGATCCAGCGTCTGGAACGCGGTATCGCCTTCTATGTTGCAGGGCAGTTCAGCGAAGCCGAAGCCCAGCTGATTTCGGACGCGCTGCATGACCGCATGACCCAGATCGTGCTGGCCAACCTCGAGCAGGCCGCCGGTCTGTTCAGCCATGCCGAGCCGAAGCCGCTGACCGCCATCGACATCCTCGGTGGCGGCCGCGCCGCGCTGGAAAAGGCCAACACCGAGCTGGGCCTGGCCCTGGCCGAAGACGAGATCGACTATCTGGTCAACGCCTTCAATGGTCTGAAGCGCAACCCGCATGACATCGAACTGATGATGTTTGCCCAGGCCAACTCCGAGCACTGCCGCCACAAGATCTTCAACGCCAGTTGGGACATTGACGGCCAGAGCCAGGAAAAAAGCCTGTTCGGCATGATCAAGAACACCTATCAGATGCACAGCGAAGGCGTGCTGTCCGCTTACAAGGACAACGCTTCGGTGATCGTCGGCAACGTTGCCGGCCGCTTTTTCCCGAATCCTGAAACCCGCCAGTACGGCGCGGTGCAGGAGCCGGTGCACATTCTGATGAAGGTTGAAACCCACAACCACCCGACCGCGATTGCGCCGTTCCCGGGCGCATCCACCGGTTCCGGTGGCGAGATCCGTGACGAAGGTGCAACCGGTCGCGGCGCCAAGCCAAAGGCCGGCCTCACCGGTTTCACCGTATCGAACCTGCAGATCCCTGGCTTCGAACAGCCGTGGGAAGTGCCGTACGGCAAGCCTGAGCGCATCGTCACCGCGCTGGACATCATGATCGAAGGCCCGCTCGGCGGCGCTGCGTTCAACAACGAATTCGGTCGTCCGGCCCTGACTGGCTACTTCCGTACCTTCGAACAATCGATCACCACTCCGCACGGTGACGAAGTGCGCGGTTACCACAAGCCGATCATGCTCGCTGGCGGCATGGGCAACATCCGCGAAGAGCACGTCAAGAAAGGCGAGATCGTCGTCGGCTCCAAGCTGATCGTCCTCGGCGGCCCGGCGATGTTGATCGGTCTGGGCGGCGGCGCGGCTTCGTCGATGGCCACTGGCACCAGCTCGGCGGATCTGGATTTTGCTTCCGTGCAGCGTGAAAACCCTGAAATGGAGCGCCGCTGCCAGGAAGTCATCGACCGTTGCTGGCAACTGGGCGACAAGAACCCGATCAGCTTCATCCACGACGTCGGCGCGGGCGGTCTGTCCAACGCCTTCCCGGAACTGGTCAACGACGGCGACCGCGGTGGCCGTTTCGAACTGCGCAACATCCCGAATGACGAGCCGGGCATGGCCCCGCACGAAATCTGGTCGAACGAATCCCAGGAACGTTACGTGCTGGCGGTCGGCCCGGAAGATTTCGAGCGCTTCCAGGCGATCTGCGAACGCGAGCGTTGCCCGTTTGCCGTCGTCGGTGAAGCCACCGCCGAACCGCAGCTTACTGTCACGGATAGCCACTTCGGCAACAACCCGGTGGACATGCCGCTGGAAGTGTTGCTGGGCAAGGCGCCGCGCATGCACCGTTCGGTGGTTCGCGAAGCCGAGCTGGGCGATGACTTCGATCCGTCGAACCTCGACATCAGCGAGTCCATCGAACGCGTTCTGCATCACCCGGCCGTGGCCAGCAAAAGCTTCCTGATCACTATCGGCGACCGCACCATCACCGGCCTCGTCGCCCGTGACCAGATGGTTGGCCCATGGCAAGTGCCGGTGGCTGACGTTGCCGTCACTGCCACCAGTTTCGACGTGTACACCGGTGAAGCGATGGCGATGGGCGAGCGTACTCCGCTGGCTCTGCTGGACGCGCCGGCCTCGGGCCGCATGGCCATCGGCGAAACCATCACCAACATTGCCGCCTCGCGCATCAACAAGCTCTCCGACATCAAACTGTCGGCGAACTGGATGTCGGCGGCCGGCCACCCGGGCGAAGACGCGCGTCTGTACGACACCGTGAAAGCGGTCGGCATGGAGCTGTGCCCTGAGCTGGGCATCACCATTCCGGTGGGCAAGGACTCGATGTCCATGGCCACGCGCTGGAATGACAACGGCGAAGACAAGACCGTCACCTCGCCAATGTCGCTGATCGTCACCGGTTTCGCGCCAGTGGCTGACATCCGTCAGACCCTGACCCCGGAACTGCGCATGGACAAGGGCACCACCGACCTGATCCTGATCGACCTCGGTCGCGGCCAGAACCGCATGGGTGCATCGATCCTCGCGCAAGTCCACGGCAAGCTCGGCAAGCATGCGCCGGACGTCGATGACGCCGAAGACCTGAAAGCCTTCTTCGCGGTGATCCAGGGCCTCAACGCCGACGGTCACCTGCTGGCTTACCACGACCGTTCCGATGGTGGTCTGCTGACTTCCGTGGTGGAAATGGCCTTCGCCGGCCACTGCGGTCTGAGCCTGAACCTGGACAGCGTTGCCGAATCCGCTTCGGAAATCGCCGCGATCCTGTTCAATGAAGAACTCGGTGCGGTGATCCAGGTTCGCCAGGACGCCACCCCGGACATCCTCGCGCAATTCAGCGCCGCCGGTCTGGGCGACTGCGTGTCGGTGATCGGTCAGCCGATCAACAATGGCCAGATCAACATCACCTTCAACGGTGACACCGTGTTCGAAGGCCAGCGTCGTCTGCTGCAACGTCAGTGGGCCGAGACCAGCTACCAGATCCAGCGTCTGCGCGACAACGCCGACTGCGCCGAGCAGGAATTCGACGCGCTGCTGGAAGAAGACAACCCGGGCCTGAGCGTCAAGCTCAGCTACGACGTCAATCAGGACATCGCCGCGCCTTACATCAAGAAAGGCATCCGCCCACAGGTTGCCGTGCTGCGTGAGCAGGGCGTCAACGGTCAAGTGGAAATGGCCGCCGCGTTCGACCGCGCCGGTTTCAGCGCGATCGACGTGCACATGAGCGATATCCTCGCCGGTCGTGTCGACCTCAACGAGTTCAAGGGCCTGGTGGCCTGCGGTGGTTTCTCCTACGGCGACGTGCTCGGCGCCGGTGAGGGCTGGGCCAAGTCGGCGCTGTTCAACAGCCGCGCCCGCGATGCGTTTCAGGGCTTCTTCGAACGTAACGACAGCTTCACGCTGGGCGTGTGCAACGGTTGCCAGATGATGTCCAACCTGCACGAGCTGATCCCAGGCAGCGAGTTCTGGCCGCACTTCGTGCGCAACCGCTCCGAGCAGTTCGAAGCGCGGGTGGCGATGGTGCAGATCCAGGAATCGAACTCGATCTTCCTGCAGGGCATGGCCGGTTCGCGCATGCCGATCGCCATCGCTCACGGTGAAGGTCACGCCGAGTTCGCCAGCGAAGAAGCATTGCTGGAAGCCGATCTGTCCGGTTGCGTGGCGATGCGTTTCGTCGACAACCACGGCAAGGTCACCGAAGCCTACCCGGCCAACCCGAACGGCTCGCCGCGCGGGATCACCGGCCTGACCAGCCGTGACGGCCGCGTGACGATCATGATGCCGCACCCGGAGCGTGTGTTCCGTGCGGTGCAGAATTCGTGGCGTTCGGAAGACTGGAACGAAGACGCGCCATGGATGCGCATGTTCCGTAATGCTCGCGTGTGGGTTAACTGATCGTCGTGTACAAGCTGGCGTTTTTTGTTCCTGACAGTCATGTCGAGGTGGTCAAAGGGGCTGTGTTCGCTGCCGGTGGTGGGCGGATCGGTGACTATGACCACTGTGCGTGGCAGGTGCTTGGCTCTGGCCAGTTTCGGCCTTTGGACGGCAGTCAGCCGTTCATCGGTGAGGCGGGGCAGGTTGAGCGGGTTGAGGAATGGAAGGTTGAGCTTGTGGTGGCGGATGAGTTGATCGTGGCTGTTGTGGCGGCGTTGAAGCTCAGTCATCCGTATGAGACGCCGGCTTATGAAGTGTGGCGGCTGGAGGATTTCTGATCTTCTTTGCTGCTTGAACGGGAGACCCGCAGATGATTGATTGTCTGCGGGTTTTTTGTTGCCGCTGATTTTTGGGCGGGCGCATTTTCACTGTGGGAGCGAGCCTGCTCGCGAAGGCGCCCTTACAGGCGAGCATGCTGGCTGATTGGGTGAATATCCGTTGCTTCGGGTGCTGCGGCTGGCGGTTTCGCCCTTACGGCGACTCGCTTTTTTTACAAACGCCCGGAATGCCGGCCCAGTAAAAAAATGAGCAAAAAAACGCTTGCTCCTACGTTCGGCCCTCGCAGGCTCGGGTTCCTTCGTTCCGACGTCGCCGGTGGATCAAGATCAAGAGCAGGCGAGCTGACACTCGGCCTATTGCGTGGTGAAAAGCGTGGGCGTCCGGCTTTTGATTTATGTTGTTGCTGCCCCTCACCCCAGCCCTCTCCCGAGGGAGAGGGGGCCGATTTTGTGTGGTTTTCAAATCCTGAGTTCAACTCGGTCTGTCACGTCGGCGTACCTCGCCTGAACAACTCGGTCAGTCCCTTCTCCCTCTGGGAGAGGGCTAGGGTGAGGGTGGCGATCTGGAGTGTGTTTAAAGCAGTGTCTGAGTTCGCAGAACCTTCCCACAAGGTTTTCAGGTTGTCCGTCGGACGTGCGATCTCTAGTCTTTTGGTGTCGCCGAAACTTCGGCGATCGGGTGTGAGAACCCTTAGGAACTGTTAATCCACAATCAGTCCCACCATAATCGCCGCCGGCATTCCTGCTGTCTGCATTGTTATGGCGGCTGTGTGCGGGCGGACTTCGGTCCGGCCGGGCTTGTTCCTACCGGTTTCTCACCCCGCACACTGCTGCCACCACTCCGCCGCGTGAGAAACGGCAAGTGATTGGCTATTGATAAGGAACGTATCAATGTCAAAACCTGTCCCCGACCCACCCCTCGAACCCTCACCCCCCCTCGAACAAACCATCCGCGCCGACGACCTCGCCAAGAACCGCGAAGCGATCAAGCGGGCTCTGGATTTTTACCTGTGTCCGCAGCCGAGCAAAGCGCACCCTCCCAGTACCATGTTTGTGATCCAGCCCGAAATCGACACCGAAACCCTGCTCGCCCATGCCTGTGAGTCACTTGCTTCAGCCAACACCCTGGCCAGTGATTTCGCCGATCAGTTGGGGCGACCGCAGCGCAATACGGCGCTGGCGATTCAGCAGATCATCATGCTTGCCGAGCTGGCGGTGAACCGTGCGCTGGATCGGGTGGATCCCCAGGCATGAAAAAAACCACTGGGCCGTCAAGCCCAGTGGTTTTCCACGACGTGCAATCGCTCGGGTGTCACGTCACCGGTGTCAGGTTCACGTCTGTTACAAGCATGTCGATCAACAACCGCAGGTATTTGAAGCTCTCACCTTTTTTCTCCCAACGATCAACGAATAACAGACCCTTGTCATTGACCTGGATCGGCGTGACAACGATCTCGCCATTGCGGGATTTATGCACAACGCTAGCGTTGCGGGTATCTGCATTTTCGATCAGGAAGTCGCCGGTTTGGATCAGTTTGCTGCGACTGACAGATGGCGTCGCGACAGGCTTTTTCGTTCCGGGGACGGCGACCTCCATGAGAAAGTCGCTGCTCAAGGCCTGTACGTTGGCCTTGCTCTTGTCGCTGACAAACTCCCACGAGCCACGGTGGATGTCCCTGGCCAGCTCAGGGGCCGTGTCGCGTACGTGCAGGCTGACGGCTGAAAGTGTATCGGCCAGACCTGGCACGCCGAGGTTGTAATTGGTGTGCGCGCTGCCGATGAGGGCCACCCATTTATGCGGTCCGTGAGCCAGTTGATCGGCTTCGATCACTTGGGTCGCGAAATAGCTGAACATCTCGTTTCGGGAGATTTCCACGTCATGTATGCCCTTGAGGTGGTAGGACGCCGTGCAATCGATTGCCCTGATGCGCATGTTGTATTTGGCTGCGGCCTGATAGACCTCGGTGTACGTATCGCTCCCTTGGTAAAAGCGCATGTGGCCGTGATCCTGACGCTGCAGATACGCCTTAAGCCTGTCCGGCATGCGCTGGGTGCGCAGGAAAGTATCGAGATCGGCCTGGTGCAGGTCGGTGAACACGTGCTCGACATATAACGTGTCGTACCCTGCTTCCTTGAGGGCTTTCATGTGCTTTTTCAGCAGCGCTTTGCTGGCTGTATCGCTGTGGGTTTCGCCGATCAGCAGATTCAAGCGTGCGTCGGTCAATTGCCGCAAAAAAACCTCGAATGTGCAGTCGGAGGTGAGCACCGGCAGGATCGGCGCGTCGGGAGGGACGTAAGCAGTGAAGGCGTCTCTGGCCGCTTTTTCCAGACGGTCGCGCTGGGCAATGAAAGCCTCGTAGGCCGTTCTTTCACTCGGTACTGTCGGGGTGTAATACGAGTTCATGGAGTAGGGCCTTTGCAACATTTCAGCAATGTCGTTGCGCAGTGGCGAAGCAACATCGAATTCACTGAAGTGGTCAACGGCAGCCGCTGCGGCGGACGGCCTGGAGGCTGGCAGAGGCGCCATGTATGTACTCGGCATCTGGACGAGAAAATCACCTTGCGCTGATGCATCTCCGGCGATGCCGCCGGGCGCATCCCTGGCAATGCGCGCGGGTTGGTACAGGTCGACGTCTTCAATGCGCACGGCCACGGCATCGTGAAGATCGGCAAGCCCCGGTGTGTTGTCGAAGGTGCTCATCCGCGATTGTTCCGTGAGCACGATCCAGCGTTCGTCTGGCGCGTCAACGCTATCGCCAGCAAGGATTTTGTGCGAGTAGAAATTTCGCACGCTGTTGCTTCTCGGCGTCAGAGGCGAGAGCTCGGACATGACCATTGCGCCCTCGACCCGGTAGCAGGTGGAAGCATCCAGCGCGCTGATTTTCAGGCCTTTTTCCCGTGCCGCTCGCACCAGCGCCTCGTAGGAGAACGTCGCATCGCAGCCCAACGCCTTATCCACGGCTTGCAGATGCTTGCGGATATGCAGCCAGGATTTGCCCGCGTTGAATTTTTCCAGTTTGAGCGGGAAGACGTCTCCGGGCAGGTATTCGATATAGAGACGCCTGTAGCCGTTTCTGACCAACGCATCCAGATTCTGGATCAGCGCTTGTTTACTGGCGATCGAGGCGGGCACCGCGCCGATTACCAGGTTTTTGCCCTTGAGCGCATCGCTGGCGATCAGTTGGGCAAACGATATATCGGCGCCGACATCAGGGACCTGCGGGCGTGCGGGTAGCGAGGCAAGTTCGGAAAAATGCTGCGTGGCATCCTTGGTCAGCTTCTCGACCTGCGTCAGGTAGGCTCTGCGCGTCGAGGACATTTCACTGACAGCCCCGGCGACGATCGACTCGGGACGGACCATGTAGTCCGCACTGCGCTTGAGCAGCTCCTCTCGAGCTTGCGGGTTCATCACCGTTTCGATGCGTTCGCGATATTTGGCCGCCACACCGTAATCTGTGTGCGGGCCGGAGGCCTGCGGTAAGGTTTCATACTTCGGCGCCCCCCCGCTGATGCCACTGCGCACCATCCTGCCTTCTGAATCACGCACTGCCAGAATACCGGTCGAGAACAACCTGCCACTGTCCGGGTCAAGGCGATGCAACAGATAGCGTCCGAGGGCATCGGGCTGGTTCGACGCCCACAAATTCTGTGCCCTGAATACCACCGGCTGCATGTCCGCCGGAGCTGCGACCGGAGCCACTTGATCGATCAGTGTCACCACATTGCGTTGTTCGTTGCTGGCACTGGCGCTGATTCGGCGCAAAGGGCGGCGCACAGGTTTGAGCGAGCGCAGGGCGGGACGCAGGTCAGTCAGTACCGCGCCGGCACTGTTGAACCAGTAACCGAGCAGATGCCCGAACGCTTCATTGGTATCGCCCTGGCGGTAGGCATGCAGAGCGAGCATGGCGTCCTTGAACGCCAGCAGCAGGCCAGTGCTCAGACTCAACAGCGGGAAGGGCGCGGTGGCAATGGCGAGCACCCATTCGACACTGGTCCAGATCAGACCGGCGATCATCTCGGTACGGCTCGTGGTAGTGGCGTGGACATTGTCGATCCGGCGCTGCAATTTCATGTTGTACAGCGCAGTACGTAAATCGCTGACAGGTTTTACCGACCGGGTCGAGTCGTAACGTGCCGGGCTGGGCATGGAGATATTGAGGCTGTCGGGTAACTGTTTTCTTGCATTTTCGAGGAAGGTGCGAACCCGGGCCTGGCCACTGACACCTACCCGTAGCGTGAGGTATTCAATCAGGCCAGGCTGTTTCTTGAGCAGGTAATTGAACTGTCGTGCCTCACGAAAACCGATGCCGTCCGGCGCATCGGGTGTGTAAAGCAGGACCGGGTTTTCGGCATGGCTGAACAGCCACACATCAATTATCCATTCGCCATCGATCATCATCCGGTGCAGCGCGTATTTCGTGCGCACAGGTCCGGAGGTCTCATCCATGCTGGTAATACTTTGCTCCAGCCATTGCAGATCGTGACTGGTGATGCTGCCTCGCAGCCGGCTTTCCAGCGCAGCGCTTTTCATCTGCCGCTGGGTAATCGCCAGCGTCGCGTTGCGTCTGAAAGCGTAGCCCTCGCTGGTTGAACCCTGCAGTTCCTTCTTGACCTTGTCGGTGTAGCGTTGGCCGATCCATACGCCAGTGACCGAGCGCGCTACTTTCTGCGCGGTCAGGAGGCTGATATCGATACCTGGCGGCCCCTTGAAGCGAGCCGAGCTGGAAAATTTTTCATCGAGAAAACCGACGCCGTCGGCATAGCCGTCGCGATACAGCTGTGTGTAGGTCATCGGCGGCGGTGTCGACGAACGCACCATCGAGGGTGGCGAATAGGCCCAGACGGTATCCGGGTCGACGTCGTTGGCCGGGCGCTGCAGCAGGCGGTTCAGGCTGATCCGGGCTTGCTCGTGGACAAAATCGATAAACGCCGGGAAACGTCCGCCCGACAGTGGATGGTCATTGAACCCACGCAGGGCGCCCTCGGCATCCTCGGTCAATGTCGTGAGTTTTCTGCGGTCGGCCATGCTGGTCCGGCGATACCACGGCGGCGTGCTGAAATCATAATCGTCAAGACGCGTGGCCAGTACATGCTCGGCCATTGCTCGCAGGCAATCGGAGTGACTGCCGATATGTTCGAACGTGACCCTCTGATGTTCCAGCGATCCAGGCTTGAAACTCAGGCCGGCCAGCACTTTGCGCAGGGTCGGGCGAAAGCGCATGGGCGCACGGTTGATCAGGTAACCCGCCATGCTGTCAGCGACATCGCTGTGCCTGGCCCAGCTCAACAGCTGGGACTGGCACTCGCGCTCACTGCCGAAAGCCTGGAACTGTTGCTCGCGAGGTGCCTGAGGCGTACACAGCAATATCCGCGTGATCGCGCCATTCGCATCACTCTGGCGCAGCACCCACAGGTCCAGCAGTTGCGCCCCATGCACGCAAAGGGTGGCGGCCTGCAGTTGGCTGTCGCTGGCGCTGCGCAGACGCTCGATCAGTTGCAGATCAGTGTCGAGCAGGTGCCCTTGCAACGCTGCCGTATGCGCGAGCGCGACGATGCGTTGATCGAGCATCTTTTCGATCGCCGGCTTTATCGTGGGCCGCGCCTGCATATCTTTTTGCAAGCTGGCGTAGTCGACGCGAGGTTGCATCTTGAGCGCTTGTTCGACCAGCCACGCCGGAGTCACGTCCGCGTACATTGCTGGCAACGGCGCGTCATCGTAGCTGAGCGTGGTGTAGCGCAAAAACTCCGAACCGGGCAGTTCATCGCCGGTGTGTGGCCCGCGCAAGGACAGATCGAGCAAGTTGCATCGATGCACATAAACCCCATAGCCCGGCACTCGGCGATCGGTGCTGATCTGCAGCTTGTGCGGTTCGAGGTCGTCGATCTCCAGGTCATCACTCAGGCGCTCCAGCCATTGGTGGCGAGCAAGCGCCGCCAGGCTGCCCGTCGGCTCCATCAGATCAAGCAGATGCTGACGCGCACGGTTGTAGTTGGCGACATGCTGCGTGAGTTCTGTCTGCCTGTCGGGACTGGCGCTGCGATACCAGTCCGGCGCGCTGTAGCGCAGGTGGCGCTCGAACAGGGTCTGGGCACGCAATTGAAGACGCGCGGTGAGATCAGGCAGTGCCGCAGCGATTGCACGCTCCAGTGCGCTGACCAGTAACTTGGGATCCTGCTGCGGATTGTCGGCGAAGCTCAACGCCCGTTCGATGTCCTGGGTGCGTTTTTCGATCAGCGCGTCGTAGGTGTGCTCGAACAACGGCTTGCTGTCGATGGCTGCAAGTCGCAGCGGCCAGATCCCCGCGGCGCCGACGTCGTGGTAGCGCGTCGGCAACAGGGACATGAACTCGTCGCGACCGCTGGCCTGGTTCAGGGACGCACGCAATTGGCTATCGAGGTCGGCCAGAGAGCTGAAGAACTCGAGACCGCGCACGGGTGTGAACAGTACGGCAAAGCCAACGCTCTGGTCTGTCAGCAGATCGCTGACACGGGGAGTGTCCTTTTGGGTGACGACAAAGGCGCCGGCCAGCTCGACGCGGCTGCCCTGATAGCTGAATTGCAGCGCGTACATTGCCGGACGCAGCATCGGCCCCAGTCCGAGTTTCTCCAGAAGCTCGCCGGCTTGCGGGTGCAACAGTCGGTCGGTCACGGCTTGCCGCGCTTCGTGCTCAATGGCGGTGAATCCAGCATCGTATTTGAGGAAGGTTTTCGCCGGCTTGCCGTCGATCTGATCGCGCAGGTCCATGTTGATCAGTTGGGTGTTGAGCCTGATCTTCTGGGTTGCGATGAGCTGTTTGCCTTCCGCGGTTTGCAGATCGCTGGTTTCCAGCGCCTGATAGAGCGCTCGGCTGCGTTGCAAAAAGCCGTTACGGTAAGTGGTGAGCTGTTCGTTGAGACGTTTCAGGTAAGTCTGTTCAGCGGTCGGTTTTTGTGCGGGAAGCAGTGGGGTCGGGCTGTCAAACAGATAGTCGCTGATCTGGTTGACGTTGCTGTTGATCTCTGCGGGTGTTGGGGATTTTGCCGGGGTCACGGGCGCTCTCCAGATTGGGAATGAGCGCTCAGCATGGCGAGGGGGGCGTGGAGGAGGGTGGTACATACGTATGGAGTGTGGAATCTGCGAAGCTGGCGAGCCTGATCGCGAACAGGCCCGCCAACACCCCCGTTCAAACCTGCGCGCTGACCTCTTGGCGATTCACCAACCCCTCCAGCGCGCAGCTCAGACTTGCTGCCTTGTCACCCACCAGCAAATGCCAGATCCCACCGTCCAACTGGCTGACACCCTGGCAGCCCAGCGCTTGCAACTGCGCCTCTGACAACGTCTTGCCATCGGCCAGTTGCAGGCGAATGCGGGTCATGGCGATGCAATCGAGCTGCAGCACATTGTCGCGACCGCCCAGTGCATTCAGCCATTGCTGAGCCTCGTTGCTTGTAAGCACAACGGTCTTCGGTTCATCGGCAATTACTGCGGTTTCCACCAACGTTGTTCGGCCCAGCGCAGGCATGGCCAAGCGGATTTCATCGGCAATGCTGTCAGCCAACGGCCCGACCACGACCTGCAGACTGCCGCCCTTGCCCGGGCGCACTACCGCCATCGCGCCCAGCGCTTTCAGCTCGGCATCCGAGGCCTTGTTGCGATCGACCATCTCCAGGCGCAGTCGGGTCGTGCAGGCGCCGACGGTGAGCAGATTCTCGGCGCCGCCCAAGGCTTTGATATACGCACTGGCGCGTTCGGTTTCCGAAAGCACGGCTTTTTCTGCCGTGGCCACGTCTTCGCGTCCCGGCGTCTTCAGATTGAAGCGGCGGATACAGAAGTCGAAGACCAGGTAATAGATGACCGCATAAGCCAGCCCGACCGGCACCACCAACCAGCCATTTGTGGACTTGCCCCAGCCGAGAATCATGTCGATGAAGCCACCGGAAAAGGTGAAGCCCAGATGAATGTTCAGACCGTTGGTGATCGCCATCGACAGCCCGGTCAGCAGCGCGTGCAGGAGGAACAACAGCGGTGCGAGAAACATGAAGGCAAATTCGATCGGCTCGGTCACGCCGGTCAGAAACGAGGTCAGCGCCATCGACAGGAAGATCCCGCCCATCACGTTGCGCCGCTCCGGCAAAGCGTTGCGATACATCGCCAGGCACGCGGCGGGCAGGCCGAAGATCATCATCGGGAACATGCCGGTCATGAACTGGCCGCCCTTCGGATCGCCGGCAAAATACCGCGACAGATCGCCGGTCACCAGCGCGCCGGTGGTCGGGTCGGTGAAGTTGCCGAAGACGAACCACGCCATGTTGTTAAGGATGTGGTGCAGGCCGGTGACGATCAGCAAACGGTTGAAGACGCCGAAGACGAAGGCGCCAATGCTGCCGCTTTCCATCATCAGCGCGCCGAACGCATTGATGCCCTGCTGGATCGGCGGCCAGATATAGCCGAACAGCACGCCCAGCCCCACCGCCGCGAACCCGGTGACGATCGGCACGAACCGCCGGCCACCGAAGAACGCCAGATACTCCGGTAGCTTGATGTCCTTGAACCGGTTGTACAGCGCGCCGGCCAACAGGCCGCTGACGATCCCGGCAAGCATGCCCATGTTGATGGTCGAGTCGAGCACCTTGAGCGTGGAGATCATCACCAGATAACCGATCACCCCGGCCAGGCCGGCGGTGCCGTTGTTGTCCTTGGCGAAACCGACGGCGATGCCGATGGCAAAGATCATCGCCAGGTTGGCGAAGATCACTTGCCCGGCATCGTGAATGATCGCGATGTTCAACAGGTCGGTGTCGCCCAGGCGCAGCAGCAGGCCGGCAATCGGCAGGATCGCGATCGGCAGCATCAGCGCGCGGCCGAGGCGTTGCAGGCCTTCAATGAAGAGTTGATACATGGTGGTTCTCCTGCTCTTTAACGAGAGCTTGTTGTTAGGGCAACGGCCAATGTTGACGGCAGGCGTGACGCACCGCAGCGGCGCTGGACAGCTTGAGCAAGTCGCGGCTCAGGCGCTGACATTCGGCTTCATGCAACTGACGTACGCGGTCCTTGATTTCACCGATCTGCACCGGGCTCACCGACAGTTCGGTGACGCCGAGGCCGATCAGCACCGGCGTCGCCAGCGGGTCGGAGGCGAGGGCGCCGCAGACACCCACCCAGCGCTTGTGCACCGCCGCGCCTTCGCAGGTCATGGCGATCAGACGCAGCAACGCGGGGTGCAGGGCATCGACCCGCGCCGCCAGCCCGGCGTGATCGCGGTCCATGGCCAGGGTGTATTGCGACAGATCGTTGGTGCCGATCGAGAGAAAGTCGGCGTGTTCGGCCAGTTGCTCGGCTTGCAGCGCGGCGGCGGGGACTTCGATCATCACGCCGATTTCCGGGCGCTCGGCAATGCCCATTTCAAGCCGCAGTGCATCGACGCGCTGGCGGATGTGCAGCAGTTCGTCGACCTCGGTGACCATCGGCAACAGAATCCGGCAACGCGACAACGGCTTGACCTGCAGCAGCGCGCGCAGTTGCTGATCGAGAATTTCCGGCCGCGCCTGGGCCAGACGAATGCCGCGCAGACCGAGCACCGGGTTGGCCTCGGCGGGCAGCGGCAGGTACTCGAGTTGCTTGTCGCCACCGACGTCGATGGTGCGGATGATCACCGACTTGTCGCCCATGGCATCGATCACCGCTTGATAGGCGCTGCGCTGTTCCTCGACGTCCGGTGCCGTCTGGCGATCAACGAAGAGAAACTCGGTGCGCAACAGGCCGACGCCATCGGCACCATTGGCAAAAGCGTCTGCCGCTTCGTTGCTTGAGGCGACATTGGCGACCACTTCGATGTGCACGCCATTGCGCGTTTCAGCGGGCAAATGGGCTTTGGCCTGTTGGCTGTCGCGACGCTGCTGGCGCTGGATTTGTGCCTGTTGCACTTCGCTCAGGCGTTGCGCATTCGGCGTCAATTCGAGGCGCCCGTCGTCAGCGTCGAGCACCACGGCCTGATCTTGCGGCTGCTCAAGCAATTGCGCGCCCAAAGCGACGATGCACGGCAAGCCTTTGCCGCGCGCCAGAATCGCTACGTGCGAGGTCGCGCCGCCCTCGGCCATGCACAACCCGGCGACACCTTGCGCGCTGAGTTGCAGCAGATCCGATGGCGTCAGTTCATGGGCGGCAACAATGGCGCCGGCCGGCACCTGGTATTGCCAGGCCTCGCCAAGCAGGGCACGCAGCACGCGTTGCTTGAGGTCGCGCAAATCGTTGGCACGTTCGGCCAGCAGCGGACTGCCGGTGCCTTGCAGCATGTCGCACTGGGTGTCGATCGACTGACTCCAGGCGTGCGTCGCTGCGGTGCCTTGCGCGATGAATTGCTGCGCGGCGTCGAGCAGGGCCGGGTCTTCGAGCAGCGCCATGTGTGCGGCGAAGATCGCTTCTTCGTCGGCGTTCTTGTGCTTTTTCGCCTGGGCGAGGGTGGCGGCGATTTCGCTGCGCACCGCGTTCAATGCCGTTTCAAGCGTCTGCTGCTGTTGCACTGGATCGTGATGGCCCGCATCCGCCGGTAGAGTTATCGCGTTCAAGCGAAACAACGGCCCGGCGACCAGCCCCGGCGCCGCGCAAACACCGTGCAACACGCCAGCCTCGGCCGGGCGTTTCAGCGCGGCTGTGGTGGTCGGCGCTTGCCCGTGATGATCGTCCGGCAGCGCCGTGGCCAATGCGCTGAGCAAGGCTTGCAGCGCGGCATCGGCGTCCGGTCCCTGACAACTGACCTGCACCTCATCCTGCTCGCCAATGGCCAGACCCATCAAACCGATCAGGCTGTTGCACGGCGCCGATTTACCGTTGAAGTGCAGCTGTGAATGGCTGCTGAAACCCTGGGCGGTCTGGCGGATCAGCGCAGCCGGGCGCGCATGCAAGCCGCCGCGATGAGCGACCCGCGCCTGGCCACGAACCTCAGGCCCGCCGCTTGTATCGGCATTCGCCGCCACCACATTGCGCGCGATGATGTGCAGCAACGGCTCGCCGACTTTCACCGCTTTGAGGGTGATCGGCCGCACCTGAAAATCCGCGCTGTTGGTCAGGATCAACAGGCTGACCAGGCTTTTGCAGTGCTGGCCGACCTTGTCCAGGTCATAACGCAGCAGCGGCTGACCGAGGCTGACGCAATCGCTTTCCTTGACCAACATGGCGAAACCTTCGCCGTTCAGTTCAACGGTGTCGAGGCCCAAATGCAGGAGGATTTCCGCACCGTTGTCGGCGCGCACGGTCACCGCGTGGCTGCTGCGCGCAATGTGGATGACCACGCCGGCGCAGGGCGAATACAGCGTGTCGTTGAGCGGGTCGATGGCGATGCCGTCGCCCATCGCGCCACTGGCGAACACCGCGTCCGGGACGTTGGCGAGCGTCAGCACCGGGCCGCTGAGCGGGGCGCTGAGGGTCAGCTCTTTATTGTTGTCGGGCATGGCTGGGTCTCATCAGGTGTGCAGTCAGTCGGACTTAATGCGTGCGGGTCACTTTGCTCAAATGGCGCGGCTGATCCGGGTCCATGCCCCGCGCCACGGCCAGGCCTGCGGCCATCACGTAGAAACTCTGGATCGCCAGAATCGGATCGAGGGCCGGGTGTTCGGCGCGGCTCAGGGTCAGGTCGCGTTCGCTGACGTCATCCGGCGCGGCGAGCAAAACCCGGGCGCCGCGCTGGCGCATTTCCGCCGCCAGACTCAGCAGGCCGGCCTGCTCGGCGCCGCGTGGGGCGAACACCAGCAGCGGATAGTGTTCGTCGATCAGTGCCATCGGGCCGTGACGGACTTCGGCACTGCTGAACGCTTCGGCCTGAATCGCCGAGGTTTCCTTGAATTTCAGTGCCGCTTCCTGAGCAATGGCAAAACCGGCGCCACGGCCGATCACCATCAGGCGCTCGCAATCACGCAGGGCTTCGATGGCCACGCTCCAGTCCTGTTTCGCCGCTTCGCGCAGGCCTTCTGGCAGCGCATCGTGGGCTTGCAGCAATTCGCTGTCCTCTTTCCAGTGCGCGATCAAGCGCGCGCTGGCGCTGAGGGTGGCGATAAAACTCTTGGTCGCGGCGACGCTGCTTTCCGTGCCGGCGAGCAGCGGCAGGCTGAATTCACAGGCCGCTTCCAGTGGCGAATCGGCAGCGTTGACCATCGACACGCTCAGCGCGCCACGCTTGCGCAACAGGCGCAGGCTGTTGACCAGATCCGGGCTCTGCCCCGACTGCGAAAACGCAAAGGCGACCTGACCGCTGACTTTCAGCGGCGCCTGCTGCATGGTCACCACCGACATCGGCAACGAGGCCACCGGCACGCCCAGTTGCTGCATGGTCAGGTAGGCGAAGTAGCTCGCCGCGTGGTCGGAGCTGCCACGGGCGACGGTCATCGCCACTTGCGGTGGCTGCCGGCGCAGGCGCCCGGCGATCTCGACCATCGGCGCGTCGAGCTGTTGCAGTTGGGCTTGCACGGCCTCGAACGAGGACAGCGCCTCTTCAAGCATTTTTGAAGTCAATGTCTTCTCCTTCGACCATGACGGCGGTCAGTGTGAGTGAGCGATCGAGCCGCACGCAGTCGGCCCAGGCGCCGGGGGCAAGGCGCCCGCGTTCGGTGATGCCGAGGTAGTCGGCGGGAAATTGCGATAGACGCTGCGAGGCTTCGGCGATCGGCAGACCGATCTTGACCAGATTGCGCAGGGCCTGATCCATGGTCAGGGTGCTGCCGGCCAGCGTGCCGTCGGGCAGGCGCACGCCGCCCAGGCATTTGGTCACGGTGTGGCTGCCAAGCTTGTATTCACCGTCGGGCATGCCGGCGGCGGCGGTCGAATCGGTGACGCAATACAGGCACGGGATCGAGCGCAGGGCCACGCGGATGGCGCCGGGATGCACGTGCAACAGATCGGGAATCAGCTCGGCGTATTTGGCGTGGGCCAGTGCTGCGCCGACGATGCCCGGCTCGCGGTGATGCAGCGGGCTCATGGCGTTATAGAGGTGGGTGAAACTGCTGGCTCCGGCAGCCAGCGCGGCGACGCCTTCCTCGTAGCTGCCGAGGGTGTGCCCGATCTGCATGCGGATGCCACGGCTGCTCAGCTCACGGATCAATGCATCGTGACCGGCGATTTCCGGGGCAATGGTGATGACGCGGATCGGCGCCAGCGCCAGATATTCTTCGACTTCGGCCATCAACGCGGTGTGGGCGAAGTTCGGTTGGGCGCCGAGTTTTCCCGGGTTGATGTAAGGGCCTTCAAGGTGCACGCCGAGGACTCGCGCGGCGCCTTTCGGACGCTGTTCGCAGAATTCTCCTACCTCTTTGAGAACGCTGGAGATCTCCGCGCTCGGCGCAGTCATGGTCGTGGCCAGCAGCGAAGTGGTGCCGAAACGCACATGGGTTCTGCTGATGGTTTCGAAGGCTTCGGCGCCCTCCATGATGTCTTTGCCGCCGCCGCCGTGCACATGCAGGTCGATGAAACCCGGCAGCAGATAGGGCAGATCGTTAGCCGCCGGATCGCAGGGCACGCCTTCGATCGACAGGACCTTGCCGTGTTCGTGAACCAGCCGGCCGCGAACCCAGCCGCTGGCGGTGAGGATGTTGTCTTCGGACATTTCGCTTCTCTCGTTTGGCTTGCTGCTGATCAGCGGCGAAGCTCTGCAACAAAGTCGTAGTAGTCGTTGCGGCAATAGGTGTCGGTGACTTCGATCGGCGTGTTGTCTTCCAGATAGCCGACCCGGGTCATCAGCAGCATGGCGGTGCCGGGGGCGATGCCGACCAGCGCGGCGAATTCGTCGGAGGCGTTGATTGCCTGGATGTGCTGAAGGGCGCGGACGATCGGTTTGCCGATGCCGTCGAGGTATTCGTAAAGCGAATCGCCCACCGCTTGCGGCCTGGGCATGATTGAGGCGGGCAGGGTGCTCATCTCGATCGCCATGACCGTGTCATCGGCTTTGCGCAGGCGCTTCATGCGCGCCACCTTGTCATTCGGCGACAGGCCGAGGCGGATCAATTCTTCGTGGGTCGGCAGGGTGATTTCCCGCTCCAGCCATTTCGAGCTGGGCACGAAACCTTTCAGGCGCAGCATTTCGCTGAAGCCGGACAGACGCGACAGCGGTTGTTCCAGCCGTGGGGTGATGAACGTGCCCGAGCCTTGCAGGCGGCGGATCAGGCCTTGCTCGAGCAAGACTTCCAAAGCTTTGCGTGCGGTGACCCGGGAGATGCCGAGCTGGTCGCTGAGGTTGCGCTCGGACGGCATCGCCTGTTCGGCCTTCCACTGCCCGGCATGAATCGCCGCTTCCAGATTGCGCGCCAGCTGCAAGTACAGCGGCGTCGGCTGGGCATCGTCAGGACGTAGGGATTGGAGGTCGTTCATGTAGGTCGTTTCCGCCGCGAGTATAGGGTTGTTGTGGCTCGCTTGTGCGACGGAAGCTAATACCACTTGAATACCATGTCAACGCCATGAATCGGCGTCTGGCCCAATGGATTGGCGGCTTTCAGAGGGCGTTGTTTAAAGTGGTATTAGTGTTGGCCTATAAAAAGCAAAAGATCGCAGCCTGCGGCAGCGCCTACAGTTGAGAGTGGTATCACCTCTGTAGGCGCTGCCGCAGGCTGCGATCTTTTGATTTATTTTTTTGCGGGTGACCAGTGGTCAGGGATTAAGGGCGAATCTCGATCATCGTGCCGTCCGGTACCAGATTCCACACTTCACGCATGTCGACGTTGCGCATGGCGATGCAGCCGTCGGTCCAGTCGAGGGTATGGAACAACTGCTCCGGATTGTCTGCCGAATCCGGAGTGCCGTGGATCATGATCATCCCGCCGGGCTCGACACCTTCACGGCGAGCACGGGCGGCATCGCTGATGTTCGGGTAGGAGATGTGCATCGACAGGTTGAATTTGTCGCTGGTCTTGCGCCAGTCGATCCAATAGAAACCTTCGGGTGTGCGTTTGTCGCCCTCGATCAGTTTCGGCCCTTTCTTCGCGCCCTTGCCCAAGGAGATGCGATAGGTCTTCAGCGGCTTGCCGTCGGCAATCAACTGCAGTTGGTGGGCCGATTTCAGTACCAGGACTTTTTCGATCAATGGAGTGTTCGAGGGCGTCACGGTGGTCACGAATGACGCTTGCGAAACGCTGACGAACGACAGGCACAACAGGGCAAGCAACCAACGCATTGAAACGATTCCCCAAGAATGACGCAGACACATAGTGATAGATGCAGGTGTGGTTATCGGCAGGGTGCCGCGAAGCTCAAGTGATCGCCGGCTGCACCAGTGGCGGAATCGACTCCGAACGCACCGGGTAAACCTCGCTGCGCCGATCGGCAAAGAAACACTCCAGCGTGCGCCCGACCGTGCGGAAAGCCAGCTCGTCCCAGGGAATGTCGGCTTCTTCGAACAGCTGCACTTCAAGGCTCTCCGGCCCGGCCGCGTATTGCAGATCGGCCAGTTCGGCGCGGAAGAACACATGCACCTGGCTGATGTGCGGCACGTCGATCAGCGTGTAGATGCTCAGGTTGCGCACCCGGGCGCAGGCTTCTTCGGCGGTTTCGCGGATGGCGGCCTGCTCGATGGTCTCGCCGTTTTCCATGAAGCCGGCAGGTAGCGTCCAGTAACCGAGACGCGGCTCGATGGCGCGGCGGCAGAGCAGCACTTTCGTCCCCCAGGTCGGTACGCACCCGGCGACGATATTGGGGTTCTGGTAGTGAATAGTCTGACAGCTGTCGCAGACAAATCGCAGCCGCGAGTCGCCTTCGGGAATGCGCTGGGTGACCGGGTTACCGCAGTGGCTGCAAAATTTCATGCTCGGGTTCCTGAATGCTGCGCCTATCTTGGCGTGCAGCGGGGCCGGTCGGCAAGTTGTCGTTTCGCGACACGACGGGTTTCGGGGGCTTGGGCGCTCGCTTTGATTGGTGCATGATGCGGAGCAAGGCACCGATCGAGAACACTCATGCTGGACGAGCTACTGCATAGGGTAAGCAACCACACACCGCGCACGCTGGAGACCGACGCACGTTTTCCCGAAGCCGCTGTGCTGGTGCCGATCACCCGCAGTGACGAACCGGAACTGGTCCTGACCCTGCGCGCCAGCGGGCTTTCCACCCATGGCGGCGAAGTTGCCTTCCCCGGAGGGCGCCGCGACCCGGAAGATCCGGACCTCATATTCACCGCGCTGCGCGAAGCCGAAGAAGAGATCGGCCTGCCACCGGGTCTGGTCGAAGTCATCGGCCCGCTAAGTCCGTTGATCTCCCTGCACGGCATCAAGGTAACGCCGTATGTCGGGGTGATTCCCGACTTTGTCGAATACCAGCCCAATGATGCCGAGATTGCCGCCGTCTTCAGCGTACCGCTGGAATTCTTCCGCAAGGACCCGCGCGAGCACACCCATCGCATCGACTATCAGGGCCGCAGTTGGTACGTGCCGAGCTATCGCTTCGGCGAGTACAAGATCTGGGGCCTGACGGCGATCATGATCGTCGAGTTGATCAACCTGCTCTATGACGCCAAAATCAGCCTGCACCGACCGCCGAAAAGCTTTATCGATACCTGAGCCGTCGTTCGAACGGCCGTGAGCCCTGAGGAAACCAAGATGAAATACCGCCTGGGCGACGCCCGTGTCGAAACCCATCCACAGAGCTGGGTCGCGCCCAATGCCGTGCTGGTGGGCAAGGTTCGCCTGGAAGAGGGCGCCAACGTCTGGTTCAACGCTGTGTTGCGCGGCGACAACGAACTGATCCTCATCGGCAAGAACAGCAATGTGCAGGACGGTACGGTGATGCACACCGACATGGGTTACCCACTGACCATCGGCACCGGCGTGACCATCGGCCACAACGCCATGCTGCATGGCTGCACAGTCGGCGATTACAGCCTGATCGGCATCAACGCGGTGATTCTCAACGGCGCGAAGATCGGCAAGAACTGCATCATCGGCGCCAATTCGCTGATCGGCGAAGGCAAGGAAATTCCCGACGGTTCGCTGGTGATGGGCTCTCCGGGCAAGGTCGTGCGTGAACTGACCGAGGCGCAGAAAAAGATGCTCGAAGCCAGCGCCGCGCACTATGTGCATAACTCGCAGCGGTACGCCCGCGATCTGGTCGAGCAGGAACAATGACGACTGTTGAACGACCAGTCGCCTCGCCGTGTGTGAATATCTGCGCGCTGGACGAAGATGATGTTTGCACCGGGTGCCAGCGCACGGTCGCGGAGATCACCCGCTGGGGCCGCATGAACAATGACGAGCGCCGGGTGGTGCTGGGGCTGTGTCATGAACGGGCGAAGGCGAGTGGATTGGTCTGGATGATTCCCGCGAAGTCAGGCGTCTGAACCACCGCTTTCGCGAGCAGGCTCGCTCCCACCTTGAAAATGCATTCCACTGTGGGAGCGAGCCTGCTCGCGAAGACGTCGGTCCTGTCACCGCACCTATTGGCGCAATACCAGCGCTCAAGTAACCTGTGCGCCACATTTACAGGCCGCCCCCATGATCTTCCTCATCGCCTACATCAGCAGCGTCGTGCTGATCAACTTCGCCTTTTCCACCGCACCGCACCTGGACATCATCTGGTCGGCCTGGGGCGGGCTGGTGTTCGTGCTGCGCGACATGGTGCAAACGCGCTTCGGTCATGGCGCGATCGTGGCGATGCTGGCGGCACTGGTGCTTTCCTACATCACCTCCGATCCTTCCATCGCGCTGGCCAGCGCCACGGCGTTCGCGGTCTCCGAGTGCATCGACTGGCTGGTGTTCAGCATCACCAAGCGGCCATTGCGCGACCGTCTGTGGATCAGTTCGGCGCTGAGCATTCCGCTGGATACCTTCATTTTTTTCGGCATGATCGATGCCTTGACGCCGCCGGTGATCATCACTGCGCTGGCCTCCAAGTTCGCCGGCGTTACCGCGGTCTGGCTGATCATGGCCTGGCGTGATCGCAAACAGGCTGTCGCCAGCTGAAGCCAAACCCTCGGGTTCATGTAAAATGCCGCGCTTTCTCCCCATGGAAAGCGCACCTGCGTGGCTTTCCTCGATGATCCGCTTCCTTTGAGGACCTGAGATGACCCGTATCGGAACTCCATTGTCGCCAACCGCGACCCGCGTATTGCTGTGTGGCTGTGGTGAGTTGGGCAAGGAAGTGGTAATCGAACTGCAGCGCCTGGGCGTTGAAGTGATTGCCGTCGACCGCTACGCCAACGCGCCGGCCATGCAAGTCGCCCATCGCAGCCACGTGATCAACATGCTCGACGGCGCTGCTTTGCGTGCAGTGATCGAAGCCGAGAAGCCGCACTTCATCGTGCCGGAAATCGAAGCCATCGCTACCGCCACGCTGGTCGAGCTGGAAGCCGAAGGCTTCACCGTGATCCCGACCGCGCGTGCGGCGCAGCTGACCATGAACCGCGAAGGTATCCGTCGTCTGGCTGCCGAAGAGCTGGATCTGCCGACCTCGCCGTATCACTTTGCCGACACCTTCGAGGACTACAGCAAAGCCGTTCAGGACCTGGGTTTCCCTTGCGTGGTCAAGCCAGTGATGAGTTCGTCAGGCAAGGGCCAAAGCCTGCTGCGCAGCTCCGATGATGTGCAGAAGGCCTGGGATTACGCGCAAGAGGGCGGTCGCGCTGGCAAAGGTCGGGTGATCATCGAAGGCTTCATCGACTTTGACTACGAAATCACCCTGCTGACCGTGCGCCACATTGGCGGCACCACGTTCTGCGCACCGGTCGGTCACCGTCAGGAGAAGGGCGACTATCAGGAATCCTGGCAGCCGCAGGCCATGAGCCCGATTGCTCTGGCTGAATCCGAGCGCGTTGCCAAAGCAGTCACTGAAGCGCTGGGTGGCCGTGGTCTGTTCGGCGTCGAGCTGTTCATCAAAGGCGATCAGGTGTGGTTCAGCGAAGTCTCGCCACGGCCGCATGACACCGGTCTGGTCACGCTGATTTCCCAGGATTTGTCCCAGTTCGCCCTGCATGCCCGCGCCATTCTCGGCCTGCCGGTGCCGCTGATCCGTCAGTTCGGCCCATCGGCGTCGGCAGTGATTCTGGTTGAAGGCCAGTCGACCCAGACCGCATTCGCCAATCTGGGCGCTGCGTTGAGCGAGCCGGACACCGCGCTGCGTCTGTTCGGCAAGCCGGAAGTGAACGGTCAGCGCCGCATGGGCGTGGCGCTGGCGCGGGATGAGTCGATCGAGGCTGCTCGCGCCAAAGCGACCCGTGCGTCGCAGGCGGTTGTTGTCGAGCTGTAAACCGGGTCGCGGCAGCTATTCGCGAGCAGGCTCGCTCCCACATTTGGAATGCATTTCCCTGTGGGAGCGAGCCTGCTCGCGAAGCTTTTGATCTTCTGTCAGGCAACCTGATTCAGATCGTTGTTGCGGGTTTCCTTCAAGCACAGCACCGCAATCAGACTCAACACCGCCGCCGCCGACACATACCCGCCGACATAGCTCAACCCGCCCATCGCCACCAGTTTCTGCGCAAAGAACGGCGCCGCCGAGGCTCCGACGATCCCGCCCAGGTTGTACGCCGCCGAAGCACCGGTATAACGCACGTGGGTCGGAAACAGCTCAGGCAACAGCGCGCCCATCGGTGCGAATGTCACGCCCATCAAAAACAGCTCGATGCACAGAAACAGCGCCACGCCCCAGGTCGAGCCCTGCGTCAGCAATGGCTCCATCAGAAATCCAGACAGAATCGCCAGCACGCCACCAATGATCAGCACCGGTTTGCGCCCGTAACGGTCGCTGGCCCAGGCTGACAATGGGGTCGCTGCGGCCATGAACAACACGGCAAAGCACAGCAGGCCGAGGAACGTTTCGCGGCTATAACCCAGCGTGGATACACCGTAGCTCAGGGAAAACACTGTCGAGATATAGAACAGTGCGTAGCAGACCACCATCGCCGCCGCACCCAGCAGTGTTGGAGCCCAGTATTGGCTGAACAACTCGACCAGCGGCACTTTCACTCGCTCCTGACGAGCGATCGCATTGGCGAACACTGGCGTTTCATGCAGCTTGAGGCGCACATACAGGCCAACCATCACCAGCGCCGCGCTGAGCAGAAACGGTATACGCCAGCCCCAGCTGCGGAACTGTTCATCATCCAGCGTCATCGCCAGGGTCAGGAACAGACCGTTGGCCGCCAGAAAACCAATCGAAGGCCCGAGCTGCGGGAACATGCCGAACCACGCGCGTTTGCCCTTCGGCGCGTTTTCCGTAGCCAGCAGCGCCGCGCCGCCCCATTCACCGCCAAGGCCCAGGCCCTGACCGAAACGCAGCACGCACAGCAGAATCGGCGCCCAGGCCCCAATGCTGTCGTAGCCCGGCAACACGCCAATCAAGGTGGTGCACACGCCCATCAACAGCAACGAGGCGACCAGCGTCGACTTGCGCCCGATGCGGTCGCCGAAGTGGCCAAACAGTGCCGAACCCAGTGGTCGGGCGAGGAAGGCAATGCCGAAAGTGAGAAACGCCGAAAGCATCTGCGCCGTGCCGGAGGTCTGCGGAAAGAATACCGGCCCGATCACCAGCGCCGCAGCGGTGGCGTAAACGTAGAAGTCGTAGAACTCGATGGCGGTGCCGATGAAGCTTGCCGTGGCCACGCGGGTGGCGGAATTGGTCGGCTGGGCAGGCGCGGTTTCGCTGTAAGCGGTATGGGTCGTCATGCGGTGATCCCTGACAGTCATGAGCTCCAGTGGAGCGAATTATTATGGTCGAACACCCAGGGATGTGGGGTAGGGCGCGAGCGCTGTTTCGAGTAGGAACAGTCGTCGGTTTGCAGCGGAAACAGTCACGATCCGGGCAGTGCCGGGTAGGCACAGGGATCGACGGCGCTTGGGTAAGCGCCTCGATTATAGGAAGGGGGCTAACGATCAAACAAGCGCAAAAGATCGTCCGATCGCGGTCCGAGCCTTCGGCAGCTCCTGGAGATGAACGCATTCCACATGTAGGAGCTGCCGAAGGCTGCGATCTTTTGATCTTTTATCTTGCAGGCACCAGAGCAGGCACCGATGAGGTCAGCCAGATCAACACCTTGCTCACCCGGTTCTCCTCGGTCTCGAGGATTTCCAGTCGATAACGCCCGATCTTCAGGCACACCGCGCTTTCCGGAATGGTTTCCAGCGCTTCGGTGACCAAGCCATTGAGCGTCTTCGGCCCATCGCTCGGCAGATGCCAGCCCAGGCACTTGTTCAGGTCGCGGATCGACGCGGCGCCATCGATCACCATGCGCCCGTCGGCCTGGGGATGAATGTGCGGATTGTCGAGGCTGTGCTCGCTTTCGAATTCGCCGACGATCTCTTCGAGAATATCTTCAAGGGTGACGATGCCCAGCACTTCGCCGTACTCATCGACGACCATGCCAAGGCGCCGCTGCTGCTTGTGGAAGTTCAGCAATTGCAGCTGGAGCGGCGTGCTTTCCGGGACGAAGTAGGGCTCGTAGCTGGCGGCCAGCAGTGCCTCGCGGGTCAATCCGCCGTTGCTCAGCAAATGGCCGATCTGGCGGGTGTTAAGCACCGCTTCGACCTGATTGATGTCGCTGTGAAAAACCGGCAGACGCGTGCGCTTGTTCTCGCGCAGTTGCTCGATGATCTCTTCGATCGAATCGTCGAGGTTGATGCCATCGACGTCACTGCGCGGCACCAGGATGTCGTTGACCGTAATGTTGTCCAGCGCATGAATGCCCGACACCGGGTGGCTGCGCACGGGATGGTCGTGATCCTCATCGTGATCGGCCGGCACCTCGTCCTCGCTCTGTTGCACCACCTGAACCTTGCGCGTAAACGGGGTCATCAGCAAGGCGCTGATTCGGCTGAACAGCCAGGCAAACGGATAGACGATTTTCATCGGCACGACCAGCAGGGCGTTGCCGAACGCCAGCACGGCATCCGGATAGCGCCGGGCGACGGTGCGCGGGAAATAATCGGCGAACACCAGCAGGATGGCGCCGGCGCCCAGGCACGCCGCCCAAGGGCCGTTTTCTTCGCAGAGAAAAATCGCCAGCAGCGTCGCGATGATCACCGCGAGAGCGCGGCACAGGGTATTGCAGAGGATCAGGCTGTCGAGCGGGAAGCTCAGCTTCGCCAGCGGTTTATCGCTGGCGCGCGAGGCGATACGTTGCGCGAGCAGGTGCTGCTGCGCGATTTCGACGGCGGTAAACAGCCCTGACCATAAAATCAGCAGGACAAATACCGCGAGCATCGGCCCTATGGGCAAACCGTCCATTTATGCCGCCCGTCAGATGTGCAGAATGTATTCACGAACCAGTTTGCTGCCGAAGTACGCCAGCATCAGCAGGCAGAAACCGGCGAGGGTCCAGCGAATCGCCTTGTGGCCGCGCCAGCCCAGACGGTTGCGGCCCCACAGCAGCACGCTGAAGACGATCCATGCCAGGCAGGCCAGCAGAGTCTTGTGCACCAGGTGCTGGGCGAACAGGTTCTCGACGAACAGCCAGCCGGAAATCAGCGACAGCGACAGCAGCGTCCAGCCGGCCCAGAGAAAGCCGAACAGCAGGCTTTCCATGGTTTGCAGGGGCGGGAAGTTCTTGATCAGCCCGGACGGGTGCTTGTGCTTGAGCTGATGGTCCTGAACCAGCAGCAGCAACGCCTGGAACACCGCAATGGTGAACATGCCGTAGGCGAGGATCGACAATAGGATGTGCGCGAGGATGCCCGGCTCTTCATCGATGATCTGCACCGTGCCGGTCGGCGCGAACTGCGCCAGCAATACCGTGATCGCGCCCAGCGGGAACAACAGCACCAGCAGGTTTTCCACCGGGATCCGCGAACAGGCGAGCAGGGTCAGGGCGATTACCGCGGCGGCAATCAGGCTGGACGCACTGAAAAAGTCCAGGCCAAGGCCGATCGGGGTCAATAGATGTGTAAGCAGGCTGGCGCCATGGGCGAGCACGGCGAAGACGCCGAGGCTGACCAGCAGGCGCTTGTTCGCCTTGGCGCCGATGGCCAGACGAGTACTTTGATAGACGGTCGCAGCGGCATAGAGCAGGGCGGCGGCGAGGGTGGTCAGCAAACTGGGTGACAAGGGGAGCATAAATCCTGTTAGGCGAGCCCGAAAGGCGCTGAGTTTGGCATAGAACCGCCACGGCACGAAAGACTCCGCAAGCTGACGGCGAGGTGTCCGCCGGCCGCAGTCTTCGCTATAATCCGCGACCTGCCCACGCCGCAGGCTCGCCGAGCACATGTTGATTCCGGTCTGGGCCGCCATTATCCCGGTTCGTACAGGGCCTGAAAGGATCGCGCAATGTTTGAAAACTTAACCGACCGTCTCTCGCAGACGCTGCGCCATGTCACCGGCAAGGCGAAGCTGACCGAGGACAATATCAAAGACACCCTGCGTGAAGTGCGCATGGCGTTGCTCGAAGCTGACGTCGCATTGCCGGTGGTCAAGGACTTCGTCAATTCGGTCAAGGAGCGCGCTGTCGGCACCGAGGTGTCGCGCAGCCTGACGCCGGGCCAGGCATTCGTGAAGATCGTCCAGGCCGAACTCGAAAGCCTGATGGGCGCGGCCAACGAAGACCTCAACCTGAGCGCCGTTCCGCCAGCCGTTATTCTGATGGCCGGTCTGCAGGGCGCGGGTAAAACCACCACCGCCGGCAAACTGGCGCGCTTTCTTAAAGAGCGCAAGAAGAAGTCGGTCATGGTCGTGTCTGCGGATATTTACCGTCCGGCGGCGATCAAGCAGTTGGAAACCCTGGCCAACGACATCGGCGTGACGTTCTTCCCGTCCGACCTGAGCCAGAAGCCGGTCGACATCGCCAATGCGGCTATTAAAGAAGCCAAACTGAAATTCATCGACGTGGTCATCGTCGATACCGCCGGTCGTCTGCACATCGACGAAGAGATGATGGGCGAGATCAAGGCGCTGCACGCTGCGATCAACCCGGTCGAAACCCTGTTCGTGGTCGACGCCATGACCGGTCAGGACGCCGCCAACACGGCCAAGGCGTTCGGCGATGCGCTGCCGCTGACCGGTGTGATCCTGACCAAGGTCGACGGCGACGCCCGTGGTGGTGCCGCGCTGTCGGTGCGCGCCATCACCGGCAAGCCGATCAAGTTCATCGGTATGGGCGAGAAGAGCGAAGCGCTCGATCCGTTCCACCCTGAGCGTATCGCCTCGCGGATCCTCGGCATGGGCGACGTGCTCAGCCTGATCGAGCAGGCCGAAGCGACGCTGGACAAGGACAAGGCCGACAAACTGGCCAAGAAGCTGAAGAAGGGCAAGGGCTTCGACCTCGAAGACTTCCGCGATCAGCTGCAACAGATGAAGAACATGGGCGGCCTCGGCGGCCTCATGGACAAACTGCCGAGCATCGGCGGCGTCAACCTGTCGCAGATGGGCAATGCCCAGAACGCCGCAGAGAAGCAGTTCAAGCAGATGGAAGCCATCATCAATTCCATGACTCCGGCCGAGCGCCGCGATCCTGAGCTGATCAGCGGTTCGCGCAAGCGCCGGATCGCCATGGGTTCCGGCACGCAGGTGCAGGACATCGGCCGCTTGATCAAGCAGCACAAGCAGATGCAGAAGATGATGAAGAAATTCACCGCCAAGGGCGGTATGGCAAAAATGATGCGCGGCATGGGCGGTATGTTGCCCGGCGGCGGCATGCCGAAAATGTGAGACAGGACACCAAGACTTCGCCGGTCGTCGCACCGGCGCAGACCCTGCAAGGACGCAGGATCAACAGCAAACCCGCACTCGGCGGGAGCTGACTGGCCGTTTTTATCGACGGCTCTCTATGCAAATCTGCACGGCATGCCATGGGCGCCGGAAAAAGTCATTTGCAAAAGTCCGGATATTCCTTAGAATATGCGGCCTTTCGGGCACCCATGCCCGCTGTGCATTTAGATTTGCAGCACCGACTACAGGAACGATGTTCACATGCTAACAATCCGTCTTGCCCTTGGCGGCTCCAAAAAGCGCCCGTTTTACCACCTGACCGTAACCGACTCGCGCAACCCGCGTGACGGCTCCCACAAAGAACAGGTTGGTTTCTTCAACCCTGTTGCCCGTGGTCAGGAAATCCGTCTGTCCGTGAACCAAGAGCGCGTTGCCTACTGGCTGAGCGTTGGTGCACAACCTTCTGAGCGCGTTGCTCAGTTGTTGAAGGAATCTGCCAAGGCTGCGGCCTGAGCAATATGAACGCGACGCCAGCCCCTGCCGATGATTTGATCGTTATTGGCAAAATTTATTCTGTTCATGGCGTTCGCGGCGAAGTGAAGGTTTATTCCTTTACTGATCCGACTGAAAACCTGTTGCAGTACAAAACCTGGACGCTCAAGCGCGAAGGCAATGTCAAACAGGTCGAGCTGGTCAGTGGACGCGGGAGCGACAAGTTCCTGGTCGCCAAGCTCAAGGGTCTCGATGATCGTGAAGAAGCTCGTCTTCTGGCCGGTTATGAGATCTGCGTGCCGCGCAACCTGTTCGCTGAATTGACCGAAGGCGAGTACTACTGGTACCAGCTGGAAGGTCTGAAGGTCATCGACACCCTTGGGCAATTGCTCGGGAAAATCGATCATCTTCTGGAAACCGGCGCCAATGATGTAATGGTCGTCAAGCCTTGCGCTGGCAGCCTGGATGATCGCGAACGCCTGTTGCCCTATACGGAGCAATGCGTGTTGGCCGTCGACCTGGAAGCGGGCGAGATGAAGGTGGATTGGGACGCGGACTTCTGAACGTGGCTAACTTGCGCGTAGAAGTGATCAGTCTGTTTCCCGAGATGTTTTCCGCCATTGGCGATTACGGCATCACCAGTCGTGCGGTCAAACAGGGGCTCTTGCAGCTGACCTGTTGGAATCCGCGAGATTACACGACGGATCGGCATCACACTGTGGACGATCGCCCGTTTGGCGGTGGTCCGGGCATGGTGATGAAGATCAAGCCCCTGGAAGATGCACTGGCTCAGGCCAAAGCAGCAGCCGGGGAGGCGGCGAAGGTGATTTACCTGTCCCCCCAAGGCCGTCAACTGACTCAGTCGGCGGTACGCGAGCTGGCACAATCGGATGCATTGATCCTGATTGCCGGCCGCTACGAAGGCATTGACGAGCGCTTTATTGAGGCTCATGTCGATGAAGAGTGGTCGATTGGCGACTATGTACTGTCTGGCGGCGAGCTGCCGGCCATGGTCCTGATCGATGCGGTTACACGACTGCTGCCTGGAGCTTTAGGGCATGCGGATTCCGCTGAGGAAGATTCCTTTACGGATGGTCTGCTGGATTGCCCGCACTACACCCGCCCGGAGGTGTATGCGGATCAGCGTGTTCCCGACGTGTTGCTGAGTGGCAATCACGCGCATATCCGGCGTTGGCGTTTACAGCAGTCCCTTGGTCGGACCTATGAACGACGCGCCGATCTTCTGGAAAGCCGCTCGCTTTCTGGAGAAGAGAAGAAGCTGCTCGAGGAATACATCCGCGAGCGGGACGATAGTTAACAACGTATCGATGGTAGATCGAACGATTTACCTTAGGAGCACAGCATGACCAACAAAATCATCCTTGCACTCGAAGCAGAGCAGATGACCAAAGAAATCCCTACCTTCGCCCCAGGCGACACTATTGTCGTTCAGGTGAAAGTGAAGGAAGGCGATCGTTCCCGTCTGCAAGCGTTCGAAGGCGTTGTAATCGCCAAGCGTAACCGCGGCGTGAACAGTGCGTTCACCGTTCGTAAAATCTCCAACGGTGTTGGCGTAGAACGTACTTTCCAGACCTACTCCCCGCAGATCGACAGCATGGCTGTCAAACGTCGCGGTGACGTACGTAAAGCCAAGCTGTACTACCTGCGCGACCTGTCGGGTAAAGCAGCACGCATCAAGGAAAAACTGGCTTAAGCCCAGCTTCCGATGCAGAAAAAAGCAGCCTACGGGCTGCTTTTTTGTTGCCCGGGATTTGTGCTGCAAGGATCTTCAGTCTATCCGTGACCGAGTCGCGGCCTTCGCGAGCAGGCTCGCTCCCACCGAAGTCCGAATGTGGGGCCTGCTCGCGAATCGATCCGTCAGGCGCCGGAACCTTGCGGTTGAATCAATGCCAGCAACGTCCACCCAGCTCCCGGCTTCAACGCCGTTTCCGGTGTCACCACATGCACCCAGCCGCTGTCATCACGCATGAACAGCAGCGTTGCACGATTGCCGTGCAGCGCTTGGTAATCCTCCCAGCCGAAGCCGTCCGTCAATGTCGTGCTGTAAAGCTCCGCTCCCTGGCCCATCTGGCCGGCCAGTTTCGAATAGGTCAGTGCCTCACTGCCCAATTGATTGCCCCGGTGTTCCAGGCTCGCGCGGTGCTTGTCGCTGCGGCGGCTTTCATGGCCGCTGGCCAGGCCGAACAGGCGCTGATGACCGAAGTCATGACGAAAGCGCATCGCCGCCAATGTGTTCAGCTCGCCCGACGGTGACAGTGCCAGCAAATGCCCCAACCCCACCAGATCCAGATGCGCGTCGGCATGCTGCGACGCCGGGTTGCCGAAGTAAGTCGGCAAGCCTTCCATGCGTGCCGCGCGGATATTCTCCCAGCTCGAATCGGTCAGCAGCACGCGGCTGCCCAGCTGTTGCAGCGACTTGCCCAATTCACGGGCCGGGCCATTGGCTCCAACGATCAGAAAACCGCTCGGCGCCGGTTCGGCGACCTTTAACAGCCGTGCCAGCGGTCGCGCCGTCGCGCTTTGCAAAACCACGGTGCCGATGATCACCGCAAAGGTCAGCGGCACCAGGAGCAGGGCGCCTTCATGCCCGGATTCATCCAGGCGAATTGCGAAAATCGCCGAGACAGCCGCAGCGACGATTCCGCGCGGCGCGATCCAGCACAGCAACGCTCGTTCGCGCCAGCTCAGACTGGAACCGGCGGTGCTGAGCAAAACATTCAACGGACGGGCGATCAGCTGGATCACCAGCAGCAGAATCAACACCAGCGGCCCCAGGCCAAGCAAAGCGTTCAGATCCAGACGCGCCGCGAGCAGGATGAACAGCCCGGAAATCAGCAACACGCTGAGGTTTTCCTTGAAGTGCAGAATGTGCCGCACGTCCACGCCTTTCATGTTGGCCAGCCACATGCCCATCAGCGTCACCGCCAGGAGGCCGGACTCATGCATCACTTGGTTGGCACCGATGAAAATCGCCAGCACCGCCGCCAGCGAGGCCAGGTTGTGCAGGTATTCCAGCAGCCACTGACGCCGGATCACCGTCCCCAGCAGCCAGCCACCGACGACACCAAACGCGGCGCCACAGAGGATCACCCCGCCAAAGGTGAAGAGGCTTTGCTTGAGGCCATGACCGTCAGCGCTGGCGATGATGAAGCTATACACCACTACCGCGAGCAGAGCGCCGATCGGATCGATGACGATGCCTTCCCAGCGCAGGATGTTGGCGATCGAAGCTTTTGGCCGCACCACCCGCAGCATCGGTACGATCACGGTCGGACCGGTGACCAGCGTCAGGCTGCCAAACAGAATCGCCAGCATCCAGTCGAAGCCCAGCAGAAAATGCGTAGCCACCGCGATGACGATCCAGGTCGAAATCGCACCGAGGGTCACCAGTCGATGAACGACGCTGCCGATCTCTTTCCATTCCGACAGGTGCAGGGTCAGGCTGCCTTCGAACAGAATCAGCGCCACTGCCAGCGACACCAGTGGCATCAGCAGCGGGCCGAACATTTCCTGCGGGTCGAGCCAACCCAGCACCGGGCCGGCCAAAATGCCGGTCAGCAGCAGAAACAGAATGGCCGGCAGCTTCAGGCGCCATGCCAGCCACTGACAACCCAGCGCCGCCGCGCCGATCCCGCCAAATGCCAAGAGAATTTGCTGCTCGTTCATTGATGCTCCCTGTTCCTTGATCTGGCTGGCTATGAAAGACTAGCGGCCATTCCCGTCGTTCACTGTCTATTTGCGCGCAGTGTGAAAAACTGCCTGCCCCGAGCACCCATGCCTGCCATCGACCATCCGCTGATTGATCAATTCCTCGACGCTTTATGGCTGGAGAAAGGCCTGTCCGACAACACCCGCGACGCCTATCGCAGCGACCTCGCGCTGTTCAACGGCTGGTTGCAGGAGAAAAATCTCGAGCTGATCAATGCCGGCCGCGAATTGATCCTCGATCACCTGGCGTGGCGGCTGGAGCAAAACTACAAGCCACGCTCGACGGCGAGATTTCTCTCCGGGGTGCGTGGCTTTTATCGCTATTTGTTGCGGGAAAAACTGATCAGCGTCGACCCGACGTTGCGCGTCGACATGCCGCAACTGGGGCGGCCGTTGCCCAAGTCGCTGTCGGAAGCCGATGTCGAGGCGCTGCTCAAGGCGCCGGACCTGAGTGACGCCATCGGCCAGCGTGACCGCGCGATGCTGGAAGTGCTGTATGCCTGTGGCCTGCGCGTGACCGAACTGATCAGCCTGACGCTGGAGCAGGTCAACCTGCGCCAGGGCGTATTGCGGGTGATGGGCAAGGGCAGCAAGGAGCGTCTGGTGCCGATGGGTGAGGAGGCGATTGTCTGGGTCGAGCGTTATATGCGTGATGGTCGTGGCGAGTTGCTCGGTGGCCGCCCCAGCGATGTACTGTTCCCCAGCCAGCGCGGCGAGCAGATGACCCGGCAGACGTTCTGGCATCGCATCAAGCATCAGGCCAAGGTCGCCGGGATCAGCAAGTCGCTGTCGCCGCATACCTTGCGCCACGCGTTCGCCACGCACCTGCTCAACCATGGCGCCGACTTGCGCGTGGTGCAGATGCTGCTCGGGCACAGCGACCTTTCCACCACCCAAATCTATACCCACGTCGCCCGCGCCCGCTTGCAGGACTTGCACGCCAAACACCACCCTCGCGGCTGACACATCCCATAATGTTGAAATACTGACCTGTGGCGAGGGGATTTATCCCCGTTCGGCTGCGCAGCAGTCGCAAACCCGGCTGGCTCGATTTTGACTGAAAGATCGCGGTGGATGGTTCAGGGCTGCTTAGCAACCCAGCGGGGATAAATCCCCTCGCCACAATAATGTATGTCAGTTGCACATGAGTGTGTGGCGACAGGCGCATTCGGCCCTCGTGACCTTATGTGTTAGGCTTTGCCGGTTTGCACGATGGACGGTTATGACCCGGTGTTTCGCACGGGCGTTCTGATCGTTCCATCCGCCCGCCCTCAGGAGTACTCATGCGTCTGACCCAGATTTTCGCTGCCGCCGCCATTGCGTTGGCCAGCACCTTTGCCGTCGCCGATGACGCGGCCGACAAAGCCATTCGTCAAAGCCTGGAAAAACTCGAACTCGAGGTTCCGGTCGAGAGCATCAGTGCCAGCCCGTTGCCTGGTATGTACGAAGTCAAACTCAAAGGCAGCCGCGTGCTGTACGCCAGCGCCGATGGCCAGTACATCGTGCAGGGCAACCTGTATCAGCTGGCGAATGGCAAACCGGTCAACCTGACCGAGAAGACCGAACGCCTGGGCATTTCCAAACTGATCAATGCCATCCCGGTGGCCGAAACCGTGGTCTACCCGGCCGTGGGCGAGACCAAGTCGCACATCACCGTGTTCACCGACACCACCTGTCCGTACTGCCACAAACTGCATGCGGAAGTGCCCGAGCTGAACAAGCGCGGCATTGAAGTGCGCTACGTGGCTTTTCCGCGCCAGGGCCTGAATTCGCCGGGTGACGAGCAGCTGCAAGCAGTGTGGTGCTCGAAAGACAAGAAAGCCGCGATGGACAAAATGGTCGATGGCAAGGAAATCAAGGCCGCCAAGTGCGATAACCCGGTTTCCAAGCAATTCGCCCTCGGTCAGTCGATCGGCGTGAATGGCACACCGGCCATCGTTTTGGCCGACGGCCAGGTCATTCCGGGCTACCAGCCGGCGCCACAAGTCGCCAAACTGGCGCTGGGCGCGAAGTAAATCGCATCGTCACGGGCAACCGTTGACGATCGTGGTCCGGCAGCAACAGCGCCGGGCCATCAACAGAGAGCCGCGAGCACGCGGTTGTTTTCCGGCCGACCCTGTGTCGGCCGTTTCATGGGGAGTTCACAGTGAATCCGGTCAAAGTAGGCATCTGTGGGTTAGGGACCGTCGGTGGCGGTACCTTCAACGTACTTCAGCGCAACGCCGAGGAAATTGCTCGTCGTGCCGGGCGTGGAATCGAAGTGGCACAAATTGCCACGCGCACGCCAAAGCCTCAGTTCCAGACGACCGGTATTGCGATTACCAACGATGTCTTCGAAGTGGCCACGAACCCTGAGATCGACATCGTCATAGAGCTGATGGGCGGCTACACCGTTGCCCGCGAGCTGGTACTCAAGGCCATCGAGAATGGCAAGCATGTGGTCACCGCGAACAAGGCGCTGATAGCCGTTCACGGTAATGAGATTTTTGCCAAGGCACGCGAGAAAGGCGTGATCGTGGCGTTCGAAGCAGCGGTGGCCGGTGGCATTCCGGTGATCAAGGCGATCCGCGAAGGCCTGTCCGCCAACCGCATCAACTGGGTTGCCGGGATCATCAACGGCACCGGCAACTTCATCCTCACAGAAATGCGCGAGAAGGGCCGTACGTTCGAAGACGTGCTCGCCGAAGCGCAGGCGCTGGGTTACGCCGAAGCCGACCCGACCTTCGACGTCGAAGGCATCGATGCCGCGCACAAGCTGACCATTCTGGCGTCGATTGCCTTCGGCATTCCGCTGCAATTCGACAAGGCGTACACCGAAGGCATCACCAAGCTGACCACCGCCGACGTCAACTACGCCGAAGCGCTGGGCTATCGCATCAAGCACCTCGGTGTGGCGCGCAGCACTGACGCCGGCATCGAGTTGCGCGTGCACCCGACGCTGATTCCGGCCGATCGCCTGATCGCCAACGTCAACGGCGTGATGAACGCAGTGATGGTCAACGGCGACGCCGCCGGTTCGACGCTGTTCTACGGTGCCGGCGCTGGCATGGAGCCGACCGCTTCTTCGGTGATCGCCGACCTGGTCGACGTGGTTCGCGCCATGACTTCCGACCCGGAAAACCGTGTGCCGCACCTCGCCTTCCAGCCGGACTCGCTGTCGGCGCATCCGATCCTGCCGATCGAAGCCTGCGAAAGCGCTTATTACCTGCGCATTCACGCCAAGGATCATCCGGGCGTACTGGCCCAGGTGGCGAGCATCCTGTCGGAGCGCGGCATCAATATCGAATCGATCATGCAGAAGGAAGTCGAAGAGCATGACGGCCTGGTGCCGATGATCCTGCTGACCCACCGCGTGGTCGAGCAGCGCATCAACGATGCGATCACCGCGCTGGAAGCACTGGCTGGCGTCGACGGCCCGGTTGTACGGATCCGTGTCGAACATTTGAACTAAAAGCAGCGGCAAGCTTCGAGCTGCAAGCGGCAAGAGAGAAGCAGTCTGGCTTTTACTTGCGACTTGCAGCTTGCAGCTTGCAGCTCAAACCGAAGGTTTGAAAAAAATGCGATATATCAGTACTCGCGGCCAGGCCCCGGCCCTGAATTTCGAAGAGGTCCTGCTGGCCGGTCTGGCGACCGATGGCGGTCTGTACGTCCCGGAAAACCTGCCCCGTTTCACTCAGGAAGAAATCGCTTCCTGGGCCGGCCTGCCGTATCACGAGCTGGCCTTCCGGGTGATGCGTCCGTTCGTCACCGGCAGCATTCCCGACGCCGACTTCAAGAAGATTCTCGAAGAAACCTACGGTGTGTTCGCCCACAGCGCCGTGGCGCCACTGCGTCAGTTGAACGGTAATGAATGGGTGCTCGAGCTGTTCCACGGCCCGACCCTGGCGTTCAAGGACTTCGCCCTGCAACTGCTCGGTCGTCTGCTCGATTACGTGCTGGAAAAGCGCGGCGAGCGCGTGGTGATCGTCGGCGCCACCTCCGGCGATACCGGTTCGGCTGCCATCGAAGGCTGCAAGCACTGCGAAAACGTCGACATCTTCATCCTGCACCCGCACCAGCGTGTATCCGAAGTGCAGCGTCGGCAGATGACGACGATCTTCGGCGAGAACATCCACAACATCGCCATCGAAGGCAACTTCGATGACTGCCAGGAAATGGTCAAGAACAGCTTCGCCGACCAGAGCTTCCTCAAAGGCACGCGTCTGGTGGCGGTGAACTCGATCAACTGGGCGCGGATCATGGCCCAGATCGTCTACTACTTCCACGCGGCCCTGCAGTTGGGCGGCCCGGCGCGTTCGGTGTCGTTCTCGGTACCGACCGGCAACTTCGGCGACATCTTCGCCGGCTACCTGGCGCGCAACATGGGCCTGCCGATCAACCAGTTGATCGTAGCGACCAACCGCAACGACATCCTGCACCGCTTCATGAGCGGCAACCAGTACGTCAAGGAAACCCTGCACGCAACGCTGTCGCCGTCGATGGACATCATGGTGTCGTCGAACTTCGAGCGTCTGCTGTTCGACCTGCACGGGCGTAACGGTGCGGCGATCGCCGGCCTGATGGACTCGTTCAAAAAGGACGGCAGCTTCAGCGTTGAACAAGAGCGCTGGACCGAAGCGCGCAAACTGTTCGACTCGCTGGCCGTGGATGACGCACAAACCTGCGAAACCATCGCTGAAGTCTACGAGCAGACCGGCGAAGTGCTGGATCCGCACACCGCCATTGGCGTCAAGGCCGCGCGCGAATGCCGTCGCAGTCTGGACATTCCAATGGTGATTCTCGGCACTGCCCATCCGGTCAAGTTTCCTGAGGCAGTGGAGAAAGCGGGTGTAGGAAAAGCGCTCGAGCTACCTGCACATCTTTCTGATTTGTTTGAGCGAAACGAGCGCTGCACTGTTCTGCCAAACGATCTCAAAGCCGTGCAAGCCTTTGTCAGCCAGCATGGCAACCGCGGCAAGCCCCTTTAAGCGCGCAAAAGCTGTCACATTTTGAAGCCCGTCTCCTGACGGGCTTTTTTGTTTCTGCTGCCACACTGCTCGGGTTTTCACCCATGAAGGACGGGTGAGTCGATCACGAAGGAAATGGCAATGCTGTTTTACAGAGGTTTGAAACCGGCACTGGGCTGGTTGGTTTTGTGGGCGATGCTGGGATGCAACAGTGCCTTGGCAGCGCAAATGGCACTCGATCAGGCGCATGCGTCAGTCAATGTGCCACCTGTCGAACTGGATGCGCACGAGCGACAATGGATCCGTGACAATCCCAAGGTCACAGTCGCCTCGGTTCAGTATCCGCTGTACCTGTTTCAGGACGAACACGGGCAGTGGAGCGGTCTGAACAACGATGTGCTCAAACGCGTCAGTGCAATGACGGGCCTGCAATTCGAGCATCAGGAATCGTTTTCTACCGATCATATGCTCGAACGTCTGCAAACCGGGGTCGCGGACATCAGTACGACCCTGGCCGTGAGCGACGAGCGCAAGATGTTCCTCGATTTCAGCCACGCCTTCGGGGGAGCGGGGTGGGTCTTCGTCGGGCATGCCAACGCGCCGATCGTGGAATCCTTTGAACAACTGGCGAATCGCGTCGTGGTACTGCCGGCCCGGCATGCGCTGGAGGATCTGATCCGGCGTGACTACCCCGCGATTGAAATACGCTCGGTGAAGACCTATGCCGAAGCGCGAGCACTGGTCGAGAGCGGTGAGGCCTACGCCACGATCGAAAACGAAATCGGCGCGCAGCTTTACCCGTTGGGGATGCTCAAGGTTGGAGGCCTGGTGGAGGGCAAGTGGGAAGCCGATCATCTGGCTGTACGAAAAGGCATGCCGCAGCTGCTGAGTATTCTCAACAAGGCGCTGGAAGCTTTCCCTGCGGCGGAGTTGCGGGCGATCCGTCTCAAATGGCTCGAAGGCATTTCGCCGACGCCGGTGCCGTCGATCTGGCAGCAGTTGGTCGAGTGGGGATGCTGGGCGATGGGCGTGATCGGTGTTTTCGGAATATTGTCATTGGTCTGGAACAGGCGGCTTGCGGCCGTGATCAAGTTGCGCTGCGCAGCGGAAAAGGAACTGGGGGACCAACTGGCCTTTCAGCACGCCCTGATTGATTCCATGCCCGATCCGGTATTTGTTCGTGATCTGCAGGGGCGCCTGATCATCTGCAACCGCAGTTACGAAGAGGCGCTGTCGGTGCGCCTGGACCAGATGCACGGACGCTTGCTGATCGAGGTCGATGCGTTTCCCGAAGCCACCGCGCGCATGTTGCACGAGGAGTTCATCGCGCAGTTGCAGACCCGCAAATCGCGCTTCAGCAAGCGGCAGTTGCTGTTCAATGGCGGGCCGCGTGAGGTCTATCAGTGGACGGTGCCGTTTTACAGCGGCGACGGCAAATTGCGCGGCTTGTTGGGCGGCTGGACCGACATCACCCAGCGCCGGACCGAGAGCGGTTGTCGATGTCTGCAATAAAGTAAGGAAATGTCCTGCAAGACGCGGCTCCTTTTCTGATGGGAGGCTTAAGACGCCTGCCCTAGAGTGAACGACAACTGCGGTGAGAGTCCGCGATGATCGCTTCAGAGGTCGCCCATGCGCTCGCTTAAAGTTCTGATTCTTGAACCCAACCCGTTCCAGCTGATGGCATTGCATCAAATGCTCAATGCCATCGGCATCTACGATGTATTGACCGCGCCTTCGCTTGCGTCGGCCCTGAGTTCACTGGGGCATCGCGGCGCAGTCGATATCGCCATCTGCGATCCGCAACTCAAGGGCGGTGATGGCCTCGCTCTGATTCATCACCTGGCGGCGCACCATGAGGCGCGTGCACTGATTCTGCTGGGCGCGGTCGCACAGAGCCTGTTGAGTGACCTCGAACCAGTGCTTCGCCAACAGCGCCTGCGCCTGCTGGGGCGGCTGCAAACGCCGGTCTCGGCGGTGTTGATGAGAGGTCTGCTGGACAGTTATCTGCTGACTGCACAGGAACTCATCGAGGCCTGAAACTCGCGGTTATCTTTCTGTCATCTTCGCCGTGCATGCTCTGTCAGACGCGGTCCCGCGAGATCAGGACGGGACAGGCAGAACTTTCTTCTCGGGCCGGTGGTCATTTATTGTGAACACGCCCCAGGCACTGTGTTTTCGGACTATTGAGTGGAGATCGAGATGGAAAGTATCAGTCTATTGCTCGGTGAGGCTCTGAGCCCGTATCAGGTGACGCTGACCCCTCGTGGCAGCCATGGTGAATGTCTGGTGACGCTGAAGAACAGCAGCGGCGCAATTGTGGTGGAACGCGAATTCAGTCAGGCCCAGTTGAGCGACAAGCGCTTGCTGACAGACGTGGTGGACGGCCTGCACCGTGACGTCATGATCGCCGAAGGGCGGCTGAAACCCTGCGTCATCGCGGCGTTGCGCAATGCGGCTCTGGACAAGCGTCCGGCCCTGTAAAAGATGAAAAATTTTTTGTGGGAACCTTCCTGCATCCCTGTCAGTCAGACCCCATAACAGCAGGATCAAGCATTGTGCTCCGGTGCTTGTCGCTTGCTGCTACGGGTCTCGAAGCAGACCACGTTTAACCCCGAGTCGTCTCCCCACTTCTCGGGGTTTCTTTTTGCCCGGGATTTGCTCAATGCGCGGCTTGCAGCTCGAAGAAAGCCCGGGCATCGGCCAGATAGCCCGCTCTTCTTGCTGGATCAAGCCATTGCGCATAAAGCTCATTGAAATGTTCGCGCGGCAGGCTGCGCAGCAGCTGATTGATCTCGCCGATGGCTTGGCGCCCTTGTTCGGTGCCGGAGCAGGCAATGTAGCCCGAGAGATATTTCTCGCTGCCCCGGATCGGATAAAACTGCAGTTCTTCTTCGTCAATCTGTGCGTGCCGGGCCTGATAGCGGATTTCCGGCCAATAGCCGAGCACCACTTGCAGCCGTCCCAGACGCTGCATCGACAACAGATTGCTCAGCGCATCGTTGCCGTAGTGCGGCGTGAGTGAGCCTTTGGGTGCCTGTTGCAGGATGTTATCGATGAACTCGCCATAACTGCGCTCGGCAACTACGCCGAGCTGCTTTGCGCCATCCGTCAGCAGCGCCGCCAGATCAACTTCGCCCGCGACCAGATAAGGGTCGAGCACGCCGCGATCCTGCTGGCGCACCACCAGCCCATTGCTCACGGCGCGAATCGCCGGGATCGAATAGGTCACCGACTGTGCGCGCGCCTTGCTCCAGAGCAGCGCGGGGTCGCAAGCCAGCGGGTTTTCCTCGAGCATCTGCCAGCCGCGAGCGCGGTTGACGCGCATCAGCGTGTGCTCGTACTGCGGCATGCCGGCGATCAACTGCGGCATCAGTTGATCGATGACACCCTCGCCTTTCTTCGGTCCTTCAAGAATCGTCATGGGCGGCAAGTCGCGCAGCAGCCAGATCAGCGTCGGTTTCGCATGGGCTATCAACGGCAGGCCAAGCACCATCAGACCGAACAACGTCCAAAGTAGAGGGGCGCGGTTGCTGCCCGATGTCTGCTGACGCTTCAGCTTAAATGGCTCCGTCTTTACGCAGCCGAGCGATTTGCTCCGCGTCGTAACCCAGACCGCCAAGCACCAGCGCATTGTGTTCGCCAAGCTGCGGTCCGACCCACTCGGACGAACCTGGAGTTTCGGAAAGTTTCGGGACGATGCCGGGCATCTTGAAGTCCTTGCCATCCGGCAGCTTGGCGTGGAGGAACATCTCCCGCGCCAGATACTGCGGATCGTTGAACATGTCCTCGGCGCTGAAGATCCGGCTCACCGGTACTTCGGCCTGATTGAGCAGGTCGAGCACAGTTTGCAGCGGCAACGAATTGACCCAGCGATCAATCACGCCATACAGCTCGTCGCGACGACTGTCACGACCGTCATTACTGGCCAGCATCGGATCATTGGCCAGGTCTTCGCGACCAATCACCTGCATGAACCGTTTGAAGATCGCATCACCGTTGGCGCCGATCTGCACATGCTTGCCGTCGGCGCTGGTATGGATCGAAGAAGGCGTGATGCCCGGCATGATGTTGCCGCTGCGTTCACGGATGAAACCGAACACGTCGAACTCCGGCACCATGCTTTCCATCATCGCGAAGATCGCTTCATACAGAGCAACGTCAACCACCTGGCCGAGTCCGCCGTTGACCTCGCGATGACGCAGCGCCATCAGCGCACCGATCACGCCCCATAGCGCGGCAATCGAATCGCCGATGGAAATCCCGGTACGCACCGGTGGCCGATCTTCAAAACCGGTGATGTACCGCAGACCGCCCATGGACTCGCCGACCGCACCGAAACCTGGCTGGTCTTTCATCGGCCCGGTCTGACCGAAACCGGAGAGGCGCACCATCACCAGTTTCGGATTCAGTGCATGCAACGTTTCCCAGCTCAGACCGAGTTTTTCCAGCACTCCGGGGCGGAAGTTTTCAATGAGGATGTCGGCTTCACCGAGCAGTTGTTTCAGGATCGCCAAACCGTCGGGGTGTTTGAGGTTCAGGGTCAGCGACTTCTTGTTGCGCGCCTGGACGAACCACCACAACGAGGTGCCTTCGTACAACTTGCGCCACTTGCGCAGGGGATCGCCGCCGTCCGGCGACTCGATCTTGATCACTTCAGCGCCAAACTCGCCACAAATGCGCGAGGCGAACGGCCCGGCGATCAGCGTACCCAATTCAATGACTTTCAGACCCGAGAGCGGTTTGCTGGTGAACGGCATGCGAAATCCTGTGGGACAAGGCTGAGCGGATACAGGGTTTTAACATAGCCGGCTGTCAGACGCCGCAGCTTGATCGCCATCAATTCGATGATTGCCGGTGGCATCGGTTAGACTTGCCGACTTTCCTCGTATCAAGAAGCCCGTTCATGGCCCAGCCGTCCACTACCTACAAATTCGAACTGAACCTCACCGACCTCGACCGCAGCGTGTACGAGAGCGTCAAGCAGACCATTGCCCGTCATCCTTCGGAGACCGAAGAGCGCATGACCGTGCGGCTGCTGGCCTACGCGCTCTGGTACAACGAGCAGCTGTCGTTCGGCCGTGGTCTGTCAGACGTGGATGAACCGGCCTTGTGGGAAAAGAGCCTGGACGACCGTGTCCTGCACTGGATCGAAGTCGGCCAGCCGGATGCCGATCGCCTGACCTGGTGCTCGCGCCGCACCGAACGCACCAGCCTGCTGGCCTACGGCAGCCTGCGAGTCTGGGAAACCAAGGTGATCCCGGCGATCAAGAACCTGAAAAACGTCAACATCGCAGCCGTTCCGCAGGAAGTGCTGGAAACCCTGGCCAAGGACATGCCGCGCGTCATCAAGTGGGACGTGATGATCAGCGAAGGCACGATCTTCGTCACCGATGATCGCGGTCAGCACGAAGTCCAGTTGCAATGGCTGCAAGGTGAGCGCGGCTGAAGTCGCGACACCGCTGATATTTCCCACGAATCAAAGAGAAGCCTCCGTCGCCCCATGCGTATCGAACCTCGTCAACTGCCTGCCACGCTGCCTTTCCTCGGTGATCTGCCGCCACTGCTGACCCGCCTGTATGCGGCGCGGGGCGTGCAATCTGAAGCGGAGCTGGACAAAAGTCTGGCGCGCCTGATCCCGTTTCAGCAGCTCAAAGGCATTGATGCGGCGGTCGATCTGCTGGTGACGGCTCTGGAGCAGCGTCAGCGCATTCTCATTGTTGGCGACTTCGATGCGGACGGCGCCACCGCCAGCACGGTCGGTGTGCTCGGCCTGCGCCTGCTGGGCGCGGCGCATGTCGATTATCTGGTGCCGAACCGTTTCGAATACGGCTATGGCCTGACGCCGGAAATCGTCGAAGTCGCGCTGACCCGCGAACCGCAACTATTGATCACCGTCGACAATGGTATTTCCAGTGTCGAAGGCGTCGCGGCGGCCAAGCGTGCCGGACTGAAAGTGTTGATCACCGACCACCACTTGCCCGGCGATGAACTGCCGCAGGCCGATGCGCTGGTCAATCCGAACCAGCCGGGCTGCGAATTTCCAAGCAAGGCGCTGGCCGGCGTCGGGGTGATTTTTTATGTGTTGATGGCCTTGCGCGCGCGTCTGCGCAGCCTCGGCTGGTACGAAAGCAAGCCGCAACCGAACATCGGCGAACTGCTCGATCTGGTGGCGCTGGGCAGCGTCGCCGACGTGGTGCCGCTGGATGCCAACAACCGCATTCTTGTGCATCAAGGGCTGGAGCGGATTCGTGCCGGCCGGGCGCGGCCGGGGATCAAGGCGATTCTCGAAGTTGCCAAGCGAGAGGCTGGGCGGATCACTTCCACCGACCTGGGTTTTATTGTCGGCCCTCGCCTGAACGCCGCCGGGCGTCTGGACGACATGAGCCTGGGCATCGAATGCCTGCTCACTGCCGACGCCAATCTGGCGCGGGAGATGGCTGCGCAACTGGACGGCATGAACCAGGATCGCAAATCCATCGAGCAGGGCATGCAGCGCGAAGCGCTGGCGCAGCTCAAGGATCTGCCGGTCGAGTCGATGCCGTTTGGTCTGTGCCTGTTCGACCCGGAGTGGCATCAGGGTGTGATCGGCATTCTCGCTTCGCGCATGAAAGAGCGCTATTTCCGCCCGACCATTGCTTTCGCCGATGCCGGTGATGGTCTGCTCAAGGGCTCCGGTCGCTCGGTGCAGGGTTTCCATATCCGCGATGCGCTGAGCGTGGTCGCGGCGCAGCATCCGAACCTGATCGCCAAGTACGGTGGCCACGCGATGGCCGCTGGTCTGACCTTGCCGCAGAAGAATTTTCCGCTGTTCGCCGAGGCATTCGACGCTGAGGTGCGCAGGCAACTTCGCGAGGAAGACCTCACCGGGCGCATGTTGTCGGACGGCACGCTGGCCGTCGAAGAATTCCACCTCGAACTGGCCCGTGCCTTGCGCCATGCCGGGCCGTGGGGGCAACACTTCCCGGAGCCGCTGTTTCATGGCGTATTTCAGTTGGTCGAGCAGCGTGTGGTTGGCGAACGACATTTGAAAGTGGTGCTGAAAAGCGAATGTGGCTCGGTGAAGCTCGATGGCATCGCGTTTGGTATTGATCGCGATGTATGGCCGAACCCGACGATTCAATGGGTTGAACTGGCTTACAAGCTCGACGTCAACGAGTTTCGTGGCAACGAGACTGTGCAGTTGATGATTGCTCATATCGAACCGCGTTAAGCCATTCGCGAGCAGGCTCGCTCCCACAGGTACGGTGCTGCCTTGTGGGAGCGAGCCTGCTCGCGAAAGCGTCCTTTCACACACTGAATTACTCTGAACCCTCCGTCATCTCCGGTTGTCGACTAGGCTCTAAGCACTGCTTGATTGGCCTTGTGACGTCTTGTCGAATTTTTGCCCGCGGGGGCGGGTGCTGCACCCTTTTTCTGTCACTCGTCGACTTTTCAAACAGAACCCTGGAGCCTGCCCACTGATTCGAGAGGTGCCCCATGAGTCTGCTGCTTGAACCCTTTACCCTGCGCCAACTGACCCTGCCCAACCGCATCGCCGTGTCGCCGATGTGCCAGTACTCCAGCGTCGATGGCCTGGCCAACGACTGGCACCTGGTGCACCTGGGCAGCCGCGCGGTGGGCGGTGCCGGTCTGGTCTTCACCGAAGCCACGGCGGTGACCGCCGACGGGCGCATCACCGCCGAAGACCTTGGTCTGTGGAACGACGAACAGATCGCACCGCTGCAACGCATCACTCGCTTCATCACCGCCCAGGGTGCGGTCGCTGGTATTCAACTGGCCCACGCCGGGCGCAAGGCCAGCACCCACCGGCCGTGGATCGGCAAGCATGGCAGTGTCAAACCCGAGGATGGCGGCTGGACGCCGGTCGGGCCATCGCCGATTGCTTTCGATCCGCAACACACTCAACCGAAGCAGCTGGATGAGGGGCAGATCGCCGAAGTGATCCAGGCCTTTGTGGACGCGGCCAAGCGCGCGCTGACGGCGGGGTTCAGCGTGGTCGAGGTGCATGCCGCGCATGGGTATCTGCTGCATCAGTTTCTTTCGCCGCTGAGCAACCAGCGTCGCGATCAGTACGGTGGTTCATTCGAGAATCGCATCCGCCTGGTGCTGCAAGTCACCGAAGCGGTGAGGGCGGTGTGGCCGGAGGAATTGCCGGTGTTTGTCCGCGTCTCGGCGACCGACTGGGTCGAAGACGGCTGGAATCCGGACGAGACCGTAGAACTGGCGCGTCGCCTTCACACGCTGGGCGCCGATCTCATTGACGTGTCTTCAGGAGGGACAGCTGCAAACGCGGAAATTCCGGTTGGACCCGGATATCAGACGCGCTTTGCCGAGCGGGTGCGCAAAGAGTCAGGCATCGCCACGGGCACTGTCGGCATGATCACCGAGCCTGCACAGGCCGAGCACATTCTGCGCACCTGCCAGGCCGATATCATTTTCCTTGCCCGAGAGCTGCTGCGCGATCCGTACTGGCCGCTGCACGCCGACGATGATCTGGGCGGGCGCAAAGCAGTGTGGCCGGCGCAGTATCAGCGCGCGACCCATCGGGATCAGCCGATTCATGAGTCGGATTTGCGTGATTGATTGAAGGCTGAAGAACAAAAGCCCCGAGCCGGTGATGGTCGGGGCTTTTCTATTCGCAGAAGTTTGCGTTGTCCAGGCGGGCCTCTTCGCGAGCAGGCTCGCTCCCACAATAGGAATGCGGACCCGTGTGGGAGCGAGCCTGCTCGCGAATGACGCCAGAACAGCCGCCTTGGAACCTCAAGGGTATTTACGCTTGTCCGGCGCCGGCGGGAAGTATTGGTACAACCAGGTCTCGCTCAACGTGCGGTCATTGGTGCGAATGAACAGGCGCAGTTCCACCGGCTCGACGCTGTCATTGGTCGGGTACCAATCGAACAGGATCCGATAACCCTTGATGTCATCCAGCACCAGCACGCTGAAGTCCTGCACCTTGCCGTTGGAACAGGTAATCACCGGCTCGATCCCGGTGCCCTGTGGCAGGCGCTCGAGGCCGCCACCGGTGAAGTCCACGGCAAAGCGCCGCGCCCAGACTGGCGGGTAATGCTCACCCGGCGCCCAACCCTCGGTGAAGCCGCCCATGCCCGAACGCGTTGCGTGGACCCGTGCCAGTGGCGTGCCGACCGGTGGCAGGGCGCTCCAGTACAGCTTGTATCCGTAGTTCAGCGAATCGCCGGCAGCCACGGGTTTCTTCGGCGTCCAGAAGGCGACGATGTTATCCAGCGTCTCGCCGGTCGTAGGAATTTCCAGCAGATCGATAGAGCCTTCGCCCCACGCGGTTGTCGGTTCTACCCACAGGCTCGGGCGCTTGCTGTACCAGTCGACAGTGTCCTGATAGTTGGCGAATTCGTGGTCGGTCTGCACCAGGCCAAAACCCTTCGGGTCCTTGTCGGCAAATGCGTTGAATTGCAGCTTTGCCGGGTTGTTTAACGGACGGCAGACCCACTCGCCATTGCCGCGCCACATGGCCAGACGGTCGGAGTCGTGGATCTGCGGGTGGATGGTGTCGCACATGCGCCGTTCGTGGGTGCCGCAACTGAACATGCTGGTCATTGGCGCCACGCCCAACTGTTCGATAGTGGTGCGTGCGTTGATGTGCGCGTCGATTTCCATGACCACGCGCTCGGCCTGGCAATCGATGTCGAAGCGATAGGCGCCAGTGGCGCTCGGCGAGTCGAGCAGGGCGTAGACCACAAAACGCGTGGCGTTCTTCTCCGGCGTCTCGAACCAGAACTTGGTGAAGTCGGGAAACTCTTCGCGCTTCTTCGCGTAAGTGTCGATGGCCAGGCCGCGCGCGGAGAGGCCATATTGGCCAGTGGCATCGACGGCGCGGAAATAGCTGGCGCCGAGAAACGACACTACGTCATGGCGATCCAGCTCCGGCGCCTTGAACAACTTGAAGCCGGCAAAACCCAGGTCGCCCTTGAGTTGTTGAGTGTCGACTGAGGTGTTCTCGTAATTGAACAGCGCCGGGCGAAAATGCACTTCACGCGCCATGCGCGTCTTCGGATCAACGCTGTACATGCGCACCGGTTGACGGAAACCCATGCCGACGTGGAAGAACTGTACGTCCAGCTGGCCTTTGTTTTCCTTCCACAGGGAATGCTCGCCGTCGTAGCGGATCGCGTTGAAATTCTGCGGAGTCATGGTCGCCAGGGTCGGCGGCAACACCTGTTTCGTATCCTGATAGGCATTGCCGGCGAGCTGCTTGGCCTGACGCTTCAGCGATTCGAAATCGAAGGCCTGAGCCTCGCCATCGGCGGCGCCACCATTGGCCGCCCAGGCGCGAGCGGCCAACAGGCCCGACGCGGAAAGACCGGTATAGGCCGCAATGGCCATGGACGCTTTGAGCAAATTCCTGCGGTGCATAAATACAACCTGTCGTGTGCAATCCAGTGCCGCTCCTGGCACCTGTCGGATCGGAAATTACGGTTCGGTCATGCCTTCGGCCAAACGCAACGGACTATAAACAGATGCCCGCTAGCTTAATCGGTTCGATTGTCGGGCAAAAAGGCTTGTTTGCGTTGCGTCATCTGGCAATGAAACAAGACATGTCTGTAATTTTTCTGACAGGGCTCTCTGATTTAGAGGGCATATCTGCTTTTTTCGATTAATTACTCTAAAAACCACTTTTCAACGCCGATTTAATTCCTATTCTATGGGCAAGACCGGATACAAGCCTTCGTGCCGGCGGGGCACACGACGCTGCTCGAAGAGGCAGGGCGATGTGAGGTTCAGCAGTTTCTTGACTCAATAGAGAAGGACATCGTCCATGGCGAAAATACAGGGCATCACCGAAATGTTGGGCATCTTCCCTTGCTTGGGCGGCGGGCGCAGAAGACGCCGTCTCAATTCCGAGGAATTGAAGCTGGTGGAACGTTATCGAGAGCTATCGGAAAGCGACCGGATCGCCATGCGCTATCTGGTGGATGCGATGCGGAGTGTTTCGCGGTTTTAACACTGAAGCAGGCACCCTGAAAGCGATTTGGCTTACACGGTGGACAGATAAATCAACCTTACCTGTGGCGAGGGAGTTTGCTCCCTTGCCACAGTTTTTTAGCAGCAACTGGATGATGTTGTAGGAGATGAGAGTTTTTCAGGAAGGTCGTATCTGTAGGAAATGCCTGTTTTTGTGCAGGCATCAGCGTGACCACCCCTAGCCGGTGTTTTTTCCGTTATTTGTTTGATCTTACGCGTCGCTGCAGATGCCCGGCCCTTGGTTTCAGGGCTAAAGAGATTGTTACGAATAACGGAGAATTCAATGAAGGTGTCTCTCAAGCAGATCAATGGCCCTTGGGATCAGGGCTGGGTGCTGGACAAACACATGGTAAGTAGTACCTTTCTCGGCAACGATGATCGCGGACACGCATGTTTCGATAATCAGCGTACCGAGATCGGTGAGGCGACCTACCGGCTCAAGTACCAGAAGGATTGGAACCAGGTCGGCCCACTTGCTCAAGCGGTAGCGACAAACGTGTTCCCAAAACTGGATCAGGTAGGTTTCGTAGTGCCTATGCCAGCTTCGAATATTCGTCAGCGCCAACCGGTAACCGAGGTCGCATTGGCGTTGGGACGAATCATCGGGCGACCGGTTTTCTCGGATTTGCTCCGAAAGGCGGCTACGGGGAAATCGTTGAAGGATCTGCATTCCAAAGCAGACAAGGTTGCAGCGATTGGAAACAGTTTTAGCGTCAATGACGAAATCACTACTGACGGGCGCTGGAATGTTTTGGTGGTAGATGATTTGTTTGATAGCGGCGCGTCGATGGACGCGGCCTGCGCCGTTTTACGTAAATATCCAAAGGTCGGAAAGATTTACGTAGCGGCACTTACCTGGAAATGAACTCAATGACCACTGTATTTATTGCTGGCTCTATCAACATCAAGAACCTTGATCCAAAGGTTAAAGAGCGCATCAATAATATCGTTGCGTCTGATTTTGAGGTGGTGGTGGGTGATGCAGGTGGCGCTGATAGCTCCATTCAGGAGTACCTGCTGAGTCTCGAAGCTTCCAGAACAACGGTGTTCTGCAGCGGCTCGGTGCCCAGGAATAACCTTGGGCAGTGGCCCGCCAGGCCCGTGGCCTCAAAACATACCAAAGGATCAAGAGCCTTTTTCACCGAAAAAGACGTGGTCATGGCCGAAGCGGCTGACTATGGCTTGATGATCTGGGATGCAAAGAGTACCGGTACGCTCAGCAATGTGATCGAACTGTTATCCAGAAAAAAGAAGTCGCTTGTATTCGTCAACAAGGAAAAGCAATTCAAAGTGGTTGGAGATGTCAGCCAGCTCGAGGAGTTGATTGCAGTCATGTCCGATCACGCCAGGCAAAAAGCCAATGAAAAAATCAGGCTGTTCGATCGTATATCCTTGCTGAAACACGATCAGGCAGAGCTTTTGTTTTGATGATGCTTTCCGGGGGGTGATGGCCCCTGAACTTGTTCATGCGGGCCCAGGAAAGTGGTGCATTGAGCCGGTTTCCGTTCTGGAGCCGAGGTGACACTTTCGCGAGCAGGCTCGCTCCCACAGGAAATAGAGATCAAATGTGGGGGCGAGCCTGCTCGCGAAGGTTCTGGATCCTAGTGCTTGAACATCACATGCCGAACCGTGGTGTAGTCCTCCAGCCCGAACATGGACATGTCCTTGCCGTAGCCGGACAGTTTCTGGCCGCCATGGGGCATTTCGCTGACGAGCATGAAGTGCGTATTCACCCATGTGCAGCCGTACTGCAAGCGCGCCGACAGACGATGCGCGCGTCCCACATCGCAGGTCCACACGGATGACGCCAGACCGTAGTCCGAATCGTTGGCCCACTCCAGCGCCTGTGCTTCATCGGTAAATTTCGTCACTGAAACCACCGGCCCGAATACTTCACGGCGGACGATTTCGTCATCCTGCTGCGCGTCGGCCAATACGGTTGGTTCGAAGAAGAAACCATCGCCGTCGACCGATTTGCCGCCGGTGATCAGGCGAATGTGCGGTTGTGCCACGGCGCGTTCGACGAACCCGGCAACACGGTCGCGATGTTGCGCGGTGATCAATGGGCCGAGTTCGGTCGACGGATCGTCCTGCAAGCCGTACTTGATACTGCTGACCGCCGCGCCGAGCTTTTCGACGAACGCGTCGTAGATGCCTTGCTGCGCGTAGATCCGGCACGCAGCGGTGCAATCCTGCCCGGCGTTGTAGAAGCCGAACGTACGTATACCTTCCACTGCCGCGTCGATATCGGCATCGTCAAAGATGATCACCGGCGCCTTGCCGCCGAGTTCCATGTGCATGCGTTTGACGCTATCGGCGGTGCTGGAAATGATGTTGGCGCCCGTGGCGATCGAACCGGTCAGGGAAACCATGCGCACTTTCGGATGGTTCACCAGTGGACTGCCCACCGTAGGACCGCGCCCGAATACCAGATTGAGCACGCCGGCCGGGAAGATTTCCGACGCCAGTTCGGCCAGGCGCAACGCGGTCAGCGGAGTTTGTTCCGACGGTTTGAGCACCACGGTATTACCGGCAGCCAACGCCGGAGCGATTTTCCAGGCGACCATCATCAGCGGGTAGTTCCACGGTGCGATCGAGGCGATCACGCCGACCGGATCGCGACGGATCATCGAGGTGTGGCCGGGCAAGTATTCGCCAGCGGCCGAACCGCCCATGCAACGACTGGCGCCGGCGAAGAAGCGGAACACGTCGGCAATCGCCAGAATCTCGTCGTTGAGCGCGGCGCTGTAAGGTTTGCCGCAGTTGTCGGATTCCAGCTTCGCCAGTTCCTCGCCGTGGGCTTCGATGGCATCGGCGAGTTTGAGCAGCAGCAGCGAGCGGTCTTTCGGCGCGGTTTGTGACCACTCGGCGAAGGCCTTGTCGGCGGCACGCACGGCGGCATCGACCTGGGCTTCGCTGGCTTCGTTGATCTCCACCAGTGTTTCGCCCCGCGCAGGATTGAGCACCGGTTGCGCCGGGCCTTCGCCGTCGATCAGTTGGCCGTTGATCAAGAGTCTGGTTTGCATTTCATTGCCCTCGCTAACACTTTTGTTTTTCTGTCGAAACCGAATCCACCTGTAGGAGCCGCCGAAGGCTGCGATCTTTTGATGTTGCTTTGAAGATCAAGATCAAAAGATCGCAGCCTTCGGCAGCTCCTACGGGGATCTGGTTTCTTCAGTCATTTGGTTATTTCCCGCCACTCCCAGCCACACTCTCGCCCCCGCGCGTCAGGTAATACGCGCCGAGAATCGGCACCATTGTCACGATCATTACCAGCATTGCGACAACGTTGGTCACCGGCACATCCCGTGGGCGACTGAGCTGATTAAGCAGCCACAGCGGCAACGTGCGTTCATGCCCGGCGGTGAATGTGGTGACGATGATTTCATCGAACGACAACGCAAACGCCAGCATGCCACCCGCGAGCAACGCCGAGCCGAGGTTCGGCAGGATGATGTAGCGGAAGGTCTGCCAGCCGTCGGCGCCGAGATCCATCGACGCTTCGATCAAACTGTGTGAAGTGCGGCGAAGGCGAGCGATAACGTTGTTGTAGACGATCACCACGCAGAAGGTCGCATGGCCGACGATGATGGTGAACATCCCCGGCTCGATGCCCAGCGACTTGAACGTCGCCAGCAAGGCGATCCCGGTGATGATCCCCGGCAACGCGATCGGCAAAATCAGCATCAGCGATATGCCTTGCTTGCCGAAGAAATCGCGCCGGTATAACGCGGCCGACGCGAGTGTGCCGAGCACCATGGCGATCAACGTGGCGATGGCTGCGATCTGCAACGACAGCTTGATCGCCTCCAGTACATCCGGCCGGGAAAACGCCACGCTGAACCAGTGCAGCGTGAAGCCCTTCGGCGGAAAACTGAACGCCGCGTCTTCGGTGTTGAAGGCATAGAGGAAGATGATCAGGATCGGGAAGTGGAGAAATACCAGCCCGCCCCAGGCTGCGATGCGCAAACCTATAGAAGCACGCCCTTGGGATGAAGAGTCAGAGCGCATCGAAAGCCCCCAGACGTTTGACGATGGCCAGGTAAACCGCAATCAGCACGATCGGCACCAGCGTAAACGCCGCCGCCATTGGCATATTGCCGATTGCTCCTTGCTGCGCGTATACCATGCTGCCAACGAAGTAGCCCGGCGGGCCGATCAATTGCGGCACGATGAAGTCGCCCAGGGTCAGCGAAAAAGTGAAGATCGAACCCGCCGCAATCCCCGGAATCGACAAAGGCAAGATCACTTGCATAAAGGTCTGACGCGGCTTGGCGCCCAAGTCGGCAGACGCCTGCAACAGCGACGGCGGCAAGCGCTCCAGCGAGGCCTGGATCGGCAGGATCATGAACGGCAGCCAGATATAGACGAACACCATGAACCGCCCCAGATGCGAGGTCGACAGTGTGCTGCCGCCGACACCGGGAATCCCCAGAACCCACTGCAACAGCGGCTCCAGCCCCAGGTGCTGAACGAACCATTGCGCCACGCCGCCCTTGGCCAGCAGCAGCGTCCACGCGTAAGCCTTGACGATGTAACTGGCCCACATCGGCAACATCACCGCGATGTAGAAAAACGCCTTGGTCTTGCCCGTGGTATAGCGCGCCATGTAGTAGGCGATCGGGAATGCAACGATGGCGCTGGCGATCGAGACGACGATCGCCATGCTCAGCGTGCGCAGGATGATGTCGAAGTTCGACGGCTGGAACAGCGCGGCAAAATTGGCCAGCGTCAGGTCCGGCGTGACTGCCATGGTGAAGTCGTCGAAGGTGTAGAAACCCTGCCACAGCAGCATCAGCAACGAGCCGAGATAGATCGCGCCGAACCACAGCAGCGGCGGCACCAGCAGCATCGACAGATACAGGTTGGGCTTGCGATAGAGCAGGTTGGAAAACCTGCGCAGCGGTGGCGACGAAGTCATCGCGAGGGCGCTCATGTCACACCTCGCTCGCCACGTTGTCACGCAGTTCAACCATCGCTTCCCGCGCCCAGCGCGCACTCAGTCGCTGCCCGGTCTGATGTTGCGCGCTGCTGTCGAGCCATTGATTGTTGGCGTGGCTGATGCTCAGGTTCTGGCCGTTTTCCAGCTTCAGCTCATAGCGCGTGGCGCTGCCCTGATACTGGATGTCGTGGAGCAGGCCGCTGACTTCGATTTCATCACTGGCGAGCGGGCCATCGGCGAAACGCACGTGTTCCGGACGGATCGAAAACGCTTGCGAATGACCGCTGATGTGCAGCGCCAGATCGCCTCGGATCACGTTCGACGTGCCGACGAATTCAGCGACGAAAGTGGTGGTCGGCTTCATGTACAGATTGCGCGGCGTGTCGACCTGTTCGATGCGGCCGTTGTTGAACACGGCGACGCGATCGGACATCGACAGCGCTTCGGTCTGATCATGGGTGACGAAGATGAAAGTGATGCCGAGCTGGCGTTGCAGCTTTTTCAGTTCGCTCTGCATCTGTTCGCGCAGTTTCAGATCCAGCGCGCCGAGCGGCTCATCGAGCAACAGCACACGCGGGCGATTGACCAGAGCGCGGGCGAGGGCGACACGCTGGCGCTGACCACCGGACAACTGCACCGGTTTACGCGCGCCGTAACCACCGAGGGCGACCATGTTCAGGGTTTCTTCGGCACGTTTGTGACGTTCGGCCTTGCCGACACCTTTGACCTTCAAGCCGTAGGCGACGTTGTCGAGCACGTTCATGTGCGGGAACAGCGCGTAGTCCTGAAACACTGTGTTGACGTCACGTTGATATGGCGGCAAACCGGCCGCTTCGGCGCCGTGGATGCGGATCGATCCGGCGCTCGGTTGCTCAAAACCGGCAATCAGGCGCAGGCAAGTGGTTTTGCCCGAACCCGAGGGGCCGAGCATGGAAAAGAACTCGCCGTCCTCGATATCGATGGAAACCCGGTCAACGGCCTTCACCTCACCGAACTGCCGGGACACGTTGGTGAACTGGACTGCAAGTGGCATGGTGTGTTGCTCCCCAAAAGGCGAGGGCTGTCGCGCCTGCTCGGCCTTACTGCTGGAAAACCTGAATCTTAAGAGCTTCGCGAGCAGGCTCGCTCTCACAGGAGGAATACAATCCAATGTGGGAGCGAGCCTGCTCGCGAAGAGGGTTTAACGGCCGCCCATGATCGCAATGTAATCCTGCGTCCAGCGGCTATACGGCACGAACTTGCCGCCCTCAGCCTGCGGGGTCTTCCAGAAAGCGATCTTGTCGAACTGATCAAAACCATTGGTCTTGCAGCCCTCAGCACCGAGCAACTCGCTTTCCTTGCACGCTGCTGGCACCGCCGGCAACGAACCAAACCACGCCGCCACATCACCCTGGACCTTGGGCTTCAGCGACCAGTCCATCCACTTGTACGCGCAGTTCGGATGCTTGGCCTCAGTGTGCAACATGGTGGTGTCGGCCCAGCCGGTGGCGCCTTCTTTGGGGATAGTCGAGGCGATCGGCTGTTTCTCGTTGATCAGGCCGTTGACCTGATACGGCCAGGCGCTGGATGCGACCACACCTTCGTTTTTGAAATCGCTCATCTGCACCGTGGTGTCGTGCCAGTAGCGGTGAATCAGCGGCTGCTGCGCGCGCAACAGATCGAGCACGGCTTTGTACTGCGCTTCGGTAAGCTGATACGGGTCGTCGATGCCCAGCTCCAGCCTGGCGGTCTTCAGATACAAGGCTGCGTCGGCGATATAGATCGGTCCGTCATAAGCCTGCACACGACCCTTGTTCGGCTTGCCGTCGGGAAAATTCTGCGCGTCGAACAGCACGCTCCAACTGGTCGGCGGCGTCTTGAACACATTGGTGTTGTACATCAACACGTTCGGCCCCCATTGATACGGTGTGCCGTAAGTCTGGCTGTTGACCACGTACCACGGCGCATCCTTGAGGCGCGGGTCGAGGGTGTTCCAGCTCGGGATCAACGCGGTATTGATCGGTTGCACACGCTTGCCGGCGATCAAGCGCAGCGACGCATCACCGGACGCAGTGACCAGGTCATACCCGCCCTTGGCCATCAGGCTGACCATTTCATCGGAGGTCGCCGCTGTCTTGACGTTGACCTTGCAGCCGGTTTCCTTCTCGAAACCGCTGACCCAGTCGTAGGCCTTGTCGCTCTCGCCACGTTCGATATAACCCGGCCACGCCACGATATCCAGCTGACCTTCGCCAGCGCCGACAGCCTTCAACGGCTCGGCGGCCTGCAAACTGGCGCTGGCCAGCAGCGCCGTGGTGATTGCACTGAGCAGTGCGGTCTTGTGCACGAACATGGTTGATCCCTCTTTTTCATATTATGGTCGGGGCAGTTGTGAACGCGGTGCAGCATGCCGTTGGCGGCTTGTTATCAGCGTAGTCAGAAGGCCGAAGCGGGGCGGGCGATCTCGATTACGGCGGCGGATATTGTTTCGCCCGGCTGAAGTGTAGATGGGTTTTCCCAAGGTCAGCTGCGCACTTCAATCCAGAGCGCGAGCAACATCTCGAAGCACACTCGCGGGGCGGGTTGGGGCACTTTCGAACTAGGCTGAGGGCCTTAGATCCGGATAACCCTTGTATGGAGACGGAACATGAACACCCGTGGATTGCTCGATCAACTGCTCAAGTCCGGGCAGGAAATGCTGCAGAACAAGGCCGGCGGCGCTTCCAGCAAATCGGCTGCGAGCGGACTTGGCGGCTTGCTCGGTGGCTCGTCTGGCTCCAGCGGCCTCGGCGGCCTGCTCTCCGGCGCGGGTGGCGGCGCATTGGCCGCAGGCGCGATGGGCCTGCTGCTCGGCAATAAAAAGGTCCGCAAGGTCGGCGGCAAAGTCGCGATCTACGGCGGCCTCGCTGCACTGGGCGTACTGGCTTTCAAGGCTTACGGCAACTACAACGCCCAAAAAGGCAGCGCACCCCAACGCGAACCGCAAACCCTCGACCGCCTGCCACCCGCTCAAGTCGAGCAGCACAGCCAGGCAATCCTCAAAGCCCTGGTCGCCGCCGCCAAAGCCGACGGCCACATCGACGAGCGCGAGCGCGAACTGATCGAAGGCGAATTCACAAAACTCGACAACGATCAGGAACTGCAACACTGGCTCCACGCCGAACTCAACAAACCCCTCGACCCCACCGACGTCGCCCGCGCGGCGAGCACGCCGGAAATGGCGGCGGAGATGTACATCGCCAGTGTGATGCTGGTGGATGAGGAGAATTTTATGGAGAAGAGCTATCTGGATGAACTGGCGCGGCAGTTGAAGCTGGAGCCGGGGTTGAAGGTGGAGTTGGAGAGGCAGGTGCGGTTGGTGGGGGCGGATAGCGTGTAATCGTAGTGGCGATCGCCCGGCATCAGCGGGCGGTTACCCTTTTACATTAGCTAGACTTCATGCGTTTCAGTCGCTCTCGTAACGGCGTTGTTTCAATCTTTGTCCCGATGGTGGACATTGCGCATGCCGCTGGCTCTGTACATACTTTTAGGCTGACCGCGTAATAGAGCTGGCAAATAGATCACTAGCAATCGGTGATTAGCGCACTGACGTCGTCGCCAGATCGGTTTTATTCAACAGTCGACCGTTGAGGTCTGAGTCGGCGGGCCTGCCGTCGAGCAAGTTTCCTTCTGCTAGAAGTATCTGAATGGGTATGTGTCTCCCGTAATTATTATTGAATCTTTCTCTGTATATACGCTGTTGATATTGTTGATAACCAGCTGTAGGTTGGTTGGGTTTTGAAAAAGATGATAGAAGAGTTCGAAATATAGATAATCTTCGATCAAACTTGCTGCTAGATTTGGATGGTTGTTCAGAAGTTCGTTAAAAGTCGGGTAATCAACTGTCGCAAGCTCTGGGATGTCCACATAGCCTTGCTCTGTATCATCAATCCTGCATTCCGAAATAAACGTGTCTGCAATGATTTTAAACTCTCTTGGAAAGTCGCCGGGTTTGATTTGCAGTATGTAGGGCTGAGTCTTGATCGTAACCGCCTCTCCGAATCCCAAGCTTCTATAAGATACGGTACTTGGATTGACTGCGTTGCCCGAGCACTTAAATATCATGGTTTTGCTTTCGCTGTTATAAGTTTGGTTGTCGAGATTTTTTTAACCGAAAAAAACTCCCTTGTACTACAGGTCTGAGGCTTTTCCCAAATTAATTGTATAGGCATAGGCATAGGCATAGGCATAGGCATAGGCATAGGCATAGGCATAGGCATAGGCATAGGCATTAGGCAGCGACTGCGCACTGCTTTAGCGTAGTGGGTTGCTCTAACAAATTTTGTCATCGATTGGCAGCGCCGCTACACCCTATGGCTTAGCCAATGTCAGGTCCACTGCTTTCCCCATATACTCCTAATATGTGAAGCCTGCATCAGATTTGTTTAACTTTATGCAGCGTGTGATCTAAGATTTTGCCAAGGTCGCTCCAGGTTTTGGCGGTGTCGGTGAATATTGGAAATTCTCCAAGCTTGATTTGCAATTAATAAAGTTCTAAAAGTGCCATTTTTGCTAAATAATGGATGCCATCCGATGTCTATTATTTGTTCCAGGCCAGTAGTTGTGCTCGTCGTAATTTTTGCTGTTCATGTACAGGCTGTCGGTGTATTCGTAGCGGATAGTACGGCCGAGTTAGTTCTATTCGGCAGTGACGCGATCATCAGGATTGTTGGTATACGCGCGCGTGGTACGCCGAGCAGATTAGATGTGCCAGGTAACTCGCGGCGTTCCATTTGTAAAAAAGCCGCAATGAGAAGGGGCAAGCATCGTAGATCTTGTGTCGACACTTTCCTATGTTTTGAAAACTCGATAGCCGGCATCAAAGTCGCTTATGGTATGCATGTTGCTGTAATTTACTTCGAATATTCCTTCAATTGGCGGTTGCGTGCGTTTGGCCTGTAAATTTAGAGTTTCTGCCACGTTTCGAAGTTCATGGTATGTTGCCATGTAGGCATGATCGGAAGCGGAGAAGTCAAGAGTTACCTTTTGAGGTGAGATAATCGCAAGATTGATTAGTAGCTGAGGTGATGTGAATGATCTACCGCCAATGTCATAGATCTTGTCTTTGTTTTCCAGTTTGGGTCTGTAACTTTCATGTAATAAGTAGTCTTCCTCTTGATCTAAGATTCTTACCAGTTTTTCGTGGCCTTTTATTTTTTCAAATGTAATGGTTGCTTTTTTGATTATTAGAAAACCATCCTCGTCCATGTTTTCAAGAAAGTTTAAGTCTTGGCTTTCTATTGAAGACGTTATTGGCTCATCTAATAGGTTGAGAACAAAATTGAAAATTTCTACTTGGAGTTTTTCCTGTATGTTTTCAGTAGGAGGAATATTTATGTAGGATATAATTCCGCCTGCATTGTCGTAATCGATTGCGCCAAAAGATTCTGTAATATCAATTGAAATATTCATTTTGCTCTCTCGATTACAAATTGATCAAGTTGTTTTGATTCAATTTGACTGCCGTCAATAGTTTTAAAGCCTTTGGGGTCAACTTTTGTTTGTGAAACTATCCTGAGACCTAGCTCTTCTATTTTTTTTAACGATTTTTTTATGTACTTGTTGGCGTATGCACTGCCTGTCAGGGTAATTTGCCCATTCTCAGATAATACCCTTAATATTTCTGGGTTCAACGGATCATAACCGTAAGGATTATCCATGTTGATATGGCTTTGCGAGCCTGACTTTATACCTGAAAGGTCAGTTGCATTACCAGCGTGGACGCCCGGAGCTTTCGGGTCGATATCGATATTGTAATAGCCTTCGATTGGGTTCGTGCCCGCACCAATATTCAATGAGCCATTCGCATTTGCGGGTTTATCTAAGTAATTTCCTGCTTTGGTAGGTGTGGCTGAATCGCTACCGGGGCATTGATGAAGCCCAAGCGGATCCACCCAACCTGTGGGATTGGTCACGTACTGGTAGCTATTCAACCCACCCGCAAGCTTGATCGGATCCGGGGTCAAGAACCGTCCAGTCCCCGGATTGTAGTAGCGGTGGCGGTTGTAATGTAAGCCTGTCTCGGCGTCGAAATACTGACCCTGAAAACGCAGCGGATTATCGATTTCGCTCACATCCAGCGCCACGAGGTTGCCGTAGGCGCGGTATTTTGCCGACCACATGATTTCGCCGCTGTAATCGGTGAGTTCCTGCGGTGTGCCGAGGTGGTCGAGTTGGTAATAGAACGGGGCCGCTTTTAGCGGGCCTTCGCCGTCGAGCATTGCCAACGGGCGGAAACTGCCCGGTTCGTAGATGTAGCTGCGATAACGATTTTCTGCGCTTTCGGCGATGAGGCGTTCGCCTTGCCAGAGGAATTCGGTGGTGTGGCCGTCGACGGTTTTCTCGATGCGGCGGCCGAAGGCGTCGTATTTGTAAGATGCGGTGCTGCCTCCCGGCAGGCTGACGCCGATCAGGCGGTGCTGGCAGTCGTAGCGGTACTCGGTGACGAGCTTTTGGCCGGTGCCGCGACGTTCGCGGATCAGGTTGCCGTAGGCGTCGTAATCGTAATGGCGGTCGCCTTGCATCAGCAGGCGGTTGCCTTTGACGTTTGCGGGGTTCGCAACGGGCAGGTCATTTTGTCCGAGGAGGTTGCCTGCCGGGTCGTGAGCGAAGCTCTCTGGCATAGCTCCGCGCACGTTGATCAGGCGATCTAGTGGATCGTAGTGATAGCTGCGGTCACCTTTGCGGCTGTCGTTAATGCCGGCGAGATTGCCGTTGGCGTCGTAGTTGTAGCAACGCTGGAACAGGTGTTTGTCCCGTTGGCTGACGCTGTGTGCTTGCAGGCGACCCTGTTCATCGTATTGGTATTGGCTGAGCAGCAGGCCTTGTTGGCGTTGTTGCTCGCGACCGGCGTTGAACTGGTGGCTGGTCAGGCGTGAACCGTTCAGGTCGATGCTGCTCAGGCGTCCACCGGACAAATGACGGTAATCGAGCGTGCAGCCATCCGGCAGACGGCAGTGGCTGAGTTGGCCGACGCTGTCGTATTCGTAGCTCAAGGTGCCCCAGACTTGGTGTTCCTCGATGAGTTGGTCGGCAAGTCATATTTATAGGCGAAAGGCTAACGACCGTCGTCGACGCTGGCTAGTCAACGCGAGCTCGTCGATCCATTAAATTTTTACTTTATTCAACGTATGGTCTAACGCTTTTTCAAGATCGGCCCAGGTTTTGGCCGTTTCGGTGTATATAGGCGATGCCCAATTTTGATTTGCGATTAATGAGATTCTGAAGGCGCCGTGTTCACTGAATTCGGGATACCAACCAATGTCTATTGTTTGCTCGTGCGGGAGTAGCGCTTGCAAAAGATCCTCCCTTAATTCATCTGTAATGAGCGAAATATCCGATCCGACTAGGCTGGATATTTCGTCAAAAGTTATCTTGCCACCAAGTTTTTTTATGTTTTCAAGATTCATAAATCATTTCTTCTTTTTCGTTAGTTTTCTAAACGATTCTTCTGATATTGGATGTCCATGTATTGTGTTTGCACTTAACTCCACTCGCATGTGCTGAGTTTCTTTTCCGTCATTGGCGCCTATGGTTTTTCTCATGTCAATTACTTTCCATGGTTTTCCGTTGTTAACATCTTGACCATTTGCAAACGCGTGCCGCTCTAACGCTTCAATGTCCGTGCCGGGTAGATATTTAGCTGCACCTCCATTAGCGGTCGATTTTACAACAGATGGCCAAGGAGCCTTAGGCGCCACATGTTTATTGCCATGATTTGTCCATTGAACGTCGGGAGGAGGGGGGCCTCCATCGCTTACCCTGGCTTTTCCTTCAGGTATTTCAGCGCTTTGCCCCGGAACGCATTTATCTCCGCCTGGACAAGTATTCAACCCTAGGGGATCCGCCCACCCCGTAGGGTTAGGCACGTACTGGTAGCTATTCAACCCGCCCGCAAGCTTGATCGGATCCGGCGTCAAGAACCGGCCAGTCCCCGGACTGTAGTAGCGGTGGCGGTTGTAATGTAACCCTGTCTCGGCGTCGAAATACTGCCCTTGAAAACGCAGCGGATTATCGATTTCGCTGACATCAAGCGCTGCGAGGTTGTCGTAGGCGCGGTACTTCGCCGTCTACATTATTCGCTGTTGTAGTCGATAAGTTCCTGCGGCGTGCTAGGTGGCCAAGCTTGTTGTGGAACGGCGTAGCTTTAATTGGCTTTAGCCGTCGAGTATGAGGTTAGAAGTAGAAAAACATACCTGTATTGTATTTCATCGCCATTTCGTTGAGATGTATGATCTTCTTTAGCGTGTCGAAATTGGTAGTGGCGAATAATTTTTGTAATATCTTGAGGGCTGTCTCTAGTTCGGTTTGACCTTGTATGCTTTCGTCTTCATATTCATCGATAAGTTTATTTAGCGTCGAGTTGATTTCCTCAAACACTCCCGTTTTTGAAAGGGCTAAAAATTCTTCTTCTGAGACTGATAGTTCTTCTAGGTCGCCAAGTATGCATTCATCTGAGTCCAGGCGATACATTGCATCTTTAGATATGGGTACTGAAATTGTTTTCAATTTTTATGGTTCCTTGTTGAAGTGTGTTACTTCGTTGTATTCGCTTTGTGTTCTTCCGGCTTGCCTCTGTTTGGAAGCGTTTTTTTTGCTCGGAATAATTCCTTCAAGGTTTAAATGCTTACGCTTTCCAGGTAAGGAGGGATCATAAATTTTGAAATAGTTTCCGTCCATATCTTCAACCACTTCTATCCCGTTTTGAGGATTTTTGTATATTCTTTTGCCTTTGTCCGTGGTGCTGACGATTGGATTGCTTCCAGCGAATTTTTCAACGGCACTGGTTGAATTTGCTATAGGCCAATTCGCGGAATATAGAGCCGCGCGGGCAGCTCCGCCTGTTTCGGGCGCTTTTTGATCGCCGTCATCTACTTTTGGTTTTATAGCGGAATCATCAGTACCTATGCTAGGCGTACAGTTTTCGCCCCCAGGACAAGTATTCAACCCCAAAGGATCCACCCACCCCGTAGCGTTAGGCACGTACTGATAGTTATTCAACCCTCCCGCAAGCTTGAATGGATCCGGCGTCAAGAACCGTCCAGTGCTCGGATTGCATTAGCGGTTGTAATGTAACCGTGTCTCGGCGTCGAAATACTGCCCTTGAAAACGCAGCGGCTTATCGATGTCGCTGACATCCAGCGCTGCGAGGTTGCCGTAGGCGCGGTACTTCGCTGACCACCTGATCTCGCCGCTGTAATCGGTGACTTCCTGCGGCGTGCCGAGGGGATCGAGTTGATAGCAGAACGGTGCTGCTTTTAGCGGGCCTTCGCCGTCGAGCATTGCCAACGGCCGCAAGGCGCCCGGTTCGTAGATGTAGCTGCGGTAGCCGTTCTCTGCGCTCTCAGCGATGAGGCGTTCGCCTTGCCAGAGGAATTCAGTGGTGTGGTCGTCGACGGTTTTTTCTCGATGCGGCGGTCGAAAGCGTCGTATTTGTAGCTTGCGGTGCTGCCACCCGGCAGACTGACGCCGTTCAGGCGATGCTGGCAGTCGTAGCGGTTTAGGTGACGAGCTTTTGGCCGGTTCCGCGACGTTCGCGAATCAGGTTGCCGTACGCGTCGTAGTCGTAATGGCGGTCGCCCTGCATGAGCAGGCGATTGCCTTTGACGTTGGCGAGGGTGGCTGCGGGCAGGTCATTTTGTCCAAGGTTGCCTGCCGGGTCATGGGCGAAGCTCTCTGGTATGGCGCCGCGTACGCTGATCAGTCGGTCGAGTGGATCGTAGCGATAGCCGCGGTTGCCTTTGCGGCTGTCGTCGATGCCGGCCAGATTGCCATTGGCGTCGTATTGATAGCGGTGCTGGAACAGGTGTTTGTCCCGCTGGCTGACGCTTTGCGCTTGCAGTCGGCCCTATTCATCGTTATTGGTATTGGCTGAGCAGCAAGCCTTGCTGCCGCTCTTGCTCGCGACCGGCGTTGAATTGGTGAGACGTGAGGCGTGAACCTTGAGGCCGATGCTAGTCAGGTGACCGCCAGCTGGCGGTTATACAGTTTTCATTTGATCTGCGTGAATGATTTAGTTTGTATCCCTAAATTCGTAGGGGTTGAAGCCTCTCCGAAGCCCAAGCTTCTGTAGGTAACAGTGTTGAAGTTGGTTTTGTTTTTGATGAAAAATAGCATGAGTAGTTTGTTAATGGTTAGCTCGTTGTTTTCAATTTTCGCGCATGTATTGCTCTATTTTCTCAATATATTTTTTTTTGCATGTTGTTCGGAATATTTCCAAGGTTTTGGCAGAGTCGCCGATTGGTTCGCCTTTTCGATCGTATTTAATTGTAAGAAACTCTACCACAAACTCGCCCTTTGGGTCTCCCTCAGGTTCTACTCTAGAATCGAAGCAATAGCCTGTGCTTTGTCTTGCACCACCTAATAAAACAGAACTGCTAAACCAGTGCGCGGTTTCCGGTGTTAGTTCTATTTCGTACAAATTATTTATGGTTATTGTCCAGTCGCTAGGCACTCGGAGTGGCTGTAGTTCGAATTCTAGTTTTTTCATTTTGCTTTACCCATGTATTTTTTCACTTGCTGTGGTGATGCCGGAAAGCTGTGGATCACAGGCTTATTTCCTCCATCAGTTAGTTCAATTCTTATCCAGTTTGTAAGTTGTCCCTCGTTGTAGCCCACAGGGTGTTCGGATCTGTAAAACATGAATCGAGTGCCACCGTGGTCGAATACGTTTCCATCTTTTATCGCCCCATATGCAGCTTGTTTTTCGAATCCTTTAACATTGTTTGCGATGTCGGGCAGATAAGAAGCTTCGGGTTGACCACCACGTGATCCATTACCCAAACTCAATTCTCTGGCTTGGTCGGCAGATTTCGCATTCAGATGTTTCGTTTTATGGAAACCTCCTGGCCTCTGCGCGTTATAGACGTCGGATCTTAACTCTTTCCGCGTCTGGTAATCGCTAGTATCAACGCGCTTGGGAGGGCAGTTATTGCTGCTCAGCCCCAACGGATCCACCCACCCAGTAGGGTTAGGCACGTACTGGTAGCTATTCAACCCACCCGCAAGCTTGATCGGATCTGGGGTCAAGAACCGTCCAGTCCCCGGATTGTAGTAGCGGTGGCGGTTGTAATGTAAGCCTGTCTCGGCGTCGAAATACTGACCCTGGAAGCGCAACGGGTTATCGATTTCGCTGACGTCCAGCGCCGCTAGGTTGCCATAGGCGCGGTACTTCGCCGACCACATGATTTCGCCACTGTAGTCGGTCAGTTCCTGCGGCGTGCCGAGGTGGTCGAGTTGGTAGTAAAACGGGGCCGCTTTTAGCGGGCCTTCGCCGTCGAGCATTGCCAAGGGTCGAAAGCTGCCCGGTTCGTAGATATAGCTGCGGTAGCGGTTCTTGGCGCTTTCGGCGATGAGGCGTTCGCCTTGCCAGAGGAATTCAGTGGTGTGGCCGTCGACGGTTTTCTCGATGCGGCGGCCGAAGGCGTCGTATTTGTAAGATGCGGTGCTGCCTCCCGGCAGGCTGACGCCGATCAGGCGGTGTTGGCAGTCGTAGCGGTATTCGGTGATGAGCTTTTGGCCGGTGCCGCGACGCTCGCGGATCAGGTTGCCGTAGGCGTCGTAATCGTAATGGCGGTCGCCTTGCATCAGCAGGCGGTTGCCTTTGACGTTTGCGAGGTTCGCAACGGGCAGGTCATTTTGTCCGAGGAGGTTGCCTGCCGGGTCATGGGCGAAGCTCTCTGGCATGGCGCCGCGCACGCTGATCAGGCGATCCAGCGGGTCGTAGTGATAGCTGCGGTTGCCTTTGCGGCTGTCGTCGATTCCGGCGAGATTGCCGTTGGCGTCGTAGTTGTAGCGACGCTGGAACAGGTGCTTGTCCCGTTGGCTGACGCTGTGCGCTTGCAGACGTCCCTGTTCATCGTATTGGTATTGGCTAAGCAGCAGACCTTGTTGGCGCTGTTGCTCTCGACCGGCGTTGAACTGATGAGAGGTCAGGCGAGAACCGTTGAGGTCGATGCTGCTGAGTTGCCCGCCAGGCTGGTGGCGGTAATCGAGTTTGCTGCCATCGGGCAAACGGCAGTGCTTGAGCTGGCCAACGCTGTCGTATTCGTAGCGCAGAGTACCCCAGCCTTGGTGTTCCTCGATGAGCCGGTCTTGCAGATCGTATTTATAGGCGAGCGGCCAGTGGCCGTCGTCGACGTTAACGAGGCGACCAAGTGCGTCGTAGCTGTAGTGAATCTCCTCACCATCGGGTAGCGTTTTTACCAGCAAGCGGCCTGCGGCATCACGCTGGTATTCGGTGACCAGTTCGCTACCGTCATCGCCGAATTCGGTTTTCTTCAGCAGTTGGCCGTTGAGGTCGTATTCGTACGCGGTGCGACGACCGTCGAAGCCGGTTTCCTGCTGGATCAGACCGTTGGCGTAGTAATCGAGATGGTAATGCTCGCCGCGCTCGTTTTCGATTTCAGTGAGCAGCAGGCGCGAGTTGTCGTAGCGGTAGCGCAGTTGGCTGCCGTCGGGATTGATGCGGCGGCTGACGAGGTGCAGGTTGTCGGCGTATTCGTAGCGGGTGATACGACCCAGTTCATCGCGTTCGGCGGTGAGATTGCCATAGGCGTTATAAGTGAACGCTCGGGTTGCACCGCCTGGTAGCGTGACTTGAGCGAGGCGATTGGCGGTGTCCCATTGGTAATGGGTAATCGCGCCTGACTCTTCCTGGCGGGTGATCTGCCTACCCAGTGCGTCGTAGCGGTACTTGCGTTGACCGCCATCAGGCAGGCGCTCTTCCAATAGCTGGCCGAGATTGTTCCAGCCCAACTGATGGCGGCTGCCGTCCGAATGACGGATTTCCAGCAGACGACCCTGAGGCCATAGCTGTAGTGGGTGGTGTTGCCGTCCGGATCTGTCTGCTGTGTGATATCGCTTTTAAGGTTGCGTTCGTATTTCCAATTGGCCTTGAAGGTTGAAACGGCTGATCAGCAGGTTGCTGGCGACCATGCCTGAGGTCTTGCTGATAGGGCACAGGTGCGAATTTCGGAAACACCGCTTGGTCATTGCCGAATATTAATTTGTGCGCGGTCCTGGCGTGCTGATACATGATTCGCGCAGACGTTGGAATTATTCAGGGGACAGGCTTGTTTAAAGTGCCTAAAAGTGGAGGTTGTTCACTTTGGGCGACCATCTCTATAAAAAATGGTCTCTCCCCGATTGCTCGATTCGATGATTATTTAGAGATTCAACTACGGGCAGCCTGCGTATAACGTTTGAGGAAATGATCTATTCTGATTTGAAGGGCTGCACTTTTCTTTGTTTCTAATCACTGCTGTTACTGATATGGACGCAGTCATGATCATCCATGTGGATTAGAACGTTAAAAAGATCGTCGGCTATCCAAAAAGGGAATCCTGTTGTTTCGGAAAATAATTTTTTTAAATCTAAAGAGTTCTCGAGTTTCCAAGCGTGTATGTTGCTGTCTTGAACTATAAGGAACGGGTGTCCAAGATTTTCCAGCGTGTCAACTTTTTTCCAAAACTCTGGATCATGATGTTTTTTGTTTGACTTTAAATGGAGCGGGTCAAGATATTTAGCTTTAGTAGAAAAAAATACGGTCGTCAGTTTAGTGATCAGATCAGATAGTTCGTCGTCGCTCAGTTTTTCATGCGGTAAGGCATGCTGCACTAATGTTGAATCGATCTCTTTTTCTAGGTAGTTCATTGCGGATCTCCAATTCTTGCGCGTGATACGGGTAAGGATTCCAATAAAATGTGGCCTCTAACAGCTCCACCTGTACCCCGTTTGCCTGGCGTTTGGTAACCGACATGGGGATCAGCCGGGCCATCACCAGAAGGAACGAGACGAGGATCATCCATGTTAACTTCTGCGCCTTTATTTCTGCCTTCTAATACTCGCCATTCTGTAGGATAAGATTTTCCATATTGGTCTTTGCCCCACTTAGTAACTGTAAATTCGTTTTTCGGCACGCCTGTTCGAGTGAATGCTTCGTCAACTCCTTTATGCATTTGCTGGTATGACGTCCCAGGTGTATCTCTCCAGTCTAAATCAACCTCAGAATTGAACTTCCATGTTCCGCCTGGGACAGGCTGTGGACAATTTGTGGGGCCGCTAGATAAACCTAGAGGATCCACCCACCCCGTAGGGTTGGGCACGTACTGGTAGCTATTCAACCCACCTGCAAGCTTGATCGGGTCCGGCGTCAAGAACCGTCCAGTCCCCGGATTGTAGTAGCGGTGGCGGTTGTAATGTAACCCTGTCTCGGCGTCGAAATACTGTCCTTGGAATCGCAGCGGGTTATCGATTTCGCTGACGTCCAGTGCAGCAAGATTGCCGTAGGCGCGGTACTTCGCTGACCACATGATTTCGCCGCTGTAGTCGGTGAGTTCTTGCGGCGTTCCGAGGTGGTCGAGTTGATAGTAGAACGGGGCCGCTTTCAATGGGCCTTCGCCGTCCAGCATTGCCAAAGGGCGGAAACTGCCTGGTTCGTAGATGTAGCTGCGATAACGATTTTCTGCACTTTCGGCGATCAAGCGTTCGCCTTGCCAGAGAAATTCAGTGGTGTGGCCGTCGACTGTTTTCTCGATGCGGCGGCCGAAGGCGTCGTATTTGTAGGATGCGATGGTGCCTCCCGGCAGGCTGACGCCGATCAGGCGATGCTGGCAGTCGTAGCGGTATTCGGTGACGAGCTTTTGGCCGGTGCCGCGACGCTCGCGGATCAAATTTCCGTACGCGTCGTAGTCGTAGTGGCGGTCGCCTTGCATCAAGAGGCGATTACCTTTGACGTTGGCGAGGTTGGCTGCGGGCAGGTCATTTTGTCCGAGGAGGTTGCCTGCCGGGTCGTGAGCGAAGCTCTCTGGCATGGCGCCGCGTACGCTGATCAGTCGATCCAGTGGATCGTAGTGATAGCTGCGGTTGCCTTTGCGGCTGTCGTTAATGCCGGCGAGGTTGCCGTTGGCATCGTAGTTGTAGCGACGATGGAACAGGTGTTTGTCCCGTTGGCTGACGCTGTGCGCTTGCAGTCGGCCCTGTTCATCGTATTGGTACTGGCTGAGCAGCAAGCCTTGTTGGCGCTGTTGTTCGCGACCGGCGTTGAACTGATGGCTGGTCAGGCGTGAACCGTTCAGGTCAATGCTGCTCAGGCGTCCACCGGACAAATGACGGTAATCGAGGTTGCTACCATCAGGAAGGCGGCAGTGCTTGAGCTGGCCAACGCTGTCGTATCCGTAGCGCAAGGTTCCCCAGCCTTGGTGTTCTTCGATGAGTCGGTCTTGCAGATCGTATTTATAGGCGAGCGGCCAGTGGCCGTCGTCGACATTGACCAAGCGACCAAGCGCGTCGTAGCTGTAGTGAATCTCTTCGCCATCGGGCAGCGTTTTTACCAGCAAGCGGCCTGCGGCATCGCGCTGGTATTCGGTGACCAGCTCGCTACCGTCTTCGCCAAATTCAGTTTTCTTCAGCAGTTGGCCGTTGAGGTCGTACTCGTAGGCAGTCCGACGACCATCGAAGCCTGTTTCTTGTTGAATCAGGCCGTTGGCGTAGTAATTGAGGTGGTAGTGCTCGCCGCGCTCGTTTTCGATTTCAGTGAGCAGCAGGCGCGAGTTGTCGTAGCGGTAGCGAAGTTGGCTACCGTCGGGATTGATGCGGCGGCTGACGAGGTGCAGATTGTCGGCGTATTCGTAGCGGGTGATGCGACCCAGTTCATCGCGTTCGGCGGTGACATTGCCATAGTCGTTATAAGTAAAGGCTCGGGTTGCACCGCCTGGTAGCGTGACTTGAGCGAGGCGATTGGCGGTGTCCCATAGGTAATGCGTAATCGCGCCTGACTCTTCCTGGCTGGTGATCTGCCTACCCAGTGCGTCGTAGCGGTACTTGCGTTGACCGCCATCAGGCAGGCGCTCTTCCAATAGCTGGCCGAGATTGTTCCAGCCCAACTGATGGCGGCTGCCGTCCGGGTGACGGATTTCCAACAGACGACCCTGCGGGTCATAGCTGTAATGGGTGGCATTGCCGTCCGGGTCAATCTGCGCAGTGACATCACCCTGACGGTTGCGTTGGTACTTCCAACTGACTTTGCCGCGACGAACGTCGCTGACGAAACCATTGATGTACTCGTAAGTGGTGGCTTCGTCTTCCGGCGGGATGACCGCGGTCATCAAACCATTATCGTCATAGCGATATTCAGTGACTGCGCCCAGCGGATCCTTTTCGGCGATCAATTGGCCTTTGTCGTTGTAGGCCTTGAGATGCTCGGCACCATCCGGATCGATCTTGCTGATCAATCGGGCCTGATCGTCGTGGGTATAGACCTCTTCGCTGCCATCGGCGTTGGTTACGGTGACGCTGCCTTTGTCGTCCCAGACGTACTGCGCTTCCATCTGCGAAAAGTTGGCCCAGTGACGAGTGCAGCGAGACAGTTTGCCTTCGTTTTCCCATTCCCAATAGAACGCCGCGCCGCCTGCCAATTGCCGCTCGAGAATGACGTGCTGCTCGTTGTAGCGATAACGCTCGGCTTCGCCCGCCGCGTTTTTCGCCTCGATCAGGCGATGTTGCGCGTCGTAGCTATAAGTGACCAACGTCTGCACGGTATTCCAGACGTCTTCCAGATTATCGGCGGGCAGAAACTGCTGATAATCGACGGCGATGATGTGCTTGCGGTCGTAGCGCAGAAGCAGGGCGCGACCGGCGCCGTTGTCGAGGCGCTTGATGCGACCGTGGATGTCGCGGGTGACGTGCAGCTGATTGCCATAGCTGTCGCTGATGGCGATCAGGCTGGCGCCTTTGCTGTCGTGACGGAAATGGTAGAACGATGGGCGCTTGCCTGCCTGAGCAAGAACTAATTCGGATGGATCGTCACCCAGGAAAATGGCTGCTCGCGAGAGACTGTTGGTGATGGCGGGACGCTGCTCACTTGGAAGCGGAAATGCGGTGGAGCGGTTTTCCTGGTCGGTCCAGATGACTTCATCGCCATTGATCTCGATGCGATGAGCGAGCGCGTGACTCCATCCATAGCCGAGACCGCAGTCGATTTCTACGGCGCTGGTTCTGTAGAGGCGGGTCCATTCAAATGGGAGCAGGCCGTCGAGGTGGCCGTCAGTTAACGTCAGTAACTCTTCGCCAGTGACCATCGAAACAGGGCAGCCGCTAGTGCAAGTCTTTGCAGCAGGCTCTGCGCTCTTTTCGGCGGGATTTGTCGCCTGGGTCGATACATCATCAGCGACTCTGCCTTCAGCAAGTCTGGCGTTTCTCTTCCCATCAAAACGCAACTCGGAAATCCCGTTTCTGACCTTTGCCGTTACCCCTCGGGCCGCCACAGCGGTGTACTTTGCGACATACTCCATAAAGCCGTTGATGATCTTGAACACCGACTTCACGAAGCCGATCACAGCCTTGATGACAAGCTCTCCGTACTTCTTCAGTCGGGCCGCAAGGTAGATTACGCCGGTACCTTCGGCCGCGATGGTCAATACCACGCCGATCACGATGTCGATCGCAATGCCTACGACAATGGCCGTGGTCATCTTCGCTACGTCGCCCGCCATCTTCATCGGCGGCAAGCCCGCGAGCCAGATCACCGCACTGCGCACCAGCAAAAACAAAGCCGCCTCGTCGCTGGCCAGCAACATGGCCTTTTTCATGATGTCCGGCGAGCTCTTGGCGACTTTGATGAGCTCGTCCGCGCCAGCGCCGAGATCCTTCGCAAACTTTCCTGGGTCCTGGAGGATGTCGAGCACGAGACTGATGCCGTCCCATACGCCCTTGATCGCTTCCCAGCCACCTTCAAGAATGCCGTTGCCGATGGCCATGGCTGTGCCGGAGGTCGAAAGATTCGACCATTGCGGTTTGAAGCCGGCCCATTCCTTGCGCAGGAAACCTTCAAGGTCCGCAGTCACGCCGCTGTAAGAACTGAAGAGGGCGTCGATCTGCGCCGGGGTCACTTCGTTATGGACGCGAATCATGTAGAACTTGCCGGGCACACCGCCGGTCCATGCGGCTTTGCCTTGGGCGTCGAGTTTGACCTTGCTGACAGCACCACCGTCCACGGCCACGATTTCGACTTCGATATCGCCGATGGGAATGTCGTAAACCGATTCGAATTTGCTCTCGATCAGCAACGGACCCTTGAGCGGACATTGAGCTACGTTCGAGGTGAAGTTACCGTCGGTCATGCTCACCGCTTTACTGGTGTTGCCCACCTTGATGACACGCTCCATACCCAACAAAGACGGCATGTCAGCGGCACGGCTACCCTTGTCGAGGGCCTGTGCATACCAGGTTTTGGTTTGTGCCTGATACAGCTTCAGACTGTCCTTGAAGGTGTTCAGTTGGTTGTCAACAAAGGCAACGCGATCCATCAGCCTTGCTCCAAAATCAGGTGGCTTATCAATGCTTCTTTAAGATTTTGCGGCGCATCCGGGCGGCGCACGAAGCGGGTGATTTTCAGCTTCAGATTGTTCTCGGGCCATGCGGTGTAGAGGTCCGGGCGGTCTTCTTCCAGCCATTGCATCAGGTTGCTGACCAGCGTCGCCGGATTGTCCTTGCTCAACCCTTCCAACAACCCCTTCGGCACCTCCCACCACGGCCAGTCCCTGACCTTCGGCACCACCCGCGTGCCCACTTCCAGCGCCTGCCCATTGATCAGATACCGCTCAAACACCGGCAGCACTTCTCCAGCCTTTTCCCCAAGCCCCCGCAGAATCGGATAGATATGCCGCCCATCCCAAAACCGGAAAAACACCTCGGTGCCATCCGGCATTTTTACCTGCGTCAGGCTGCGCAGATGTTCGAACACTTCGTTCGGTTCTGAACGCGACACCGCCAGCCAGCCCCAGTCGAGGGCGTCGGTTTCGGCGATCCATGGCAGGAAGGCGGAATTGGCTTTGAGTTCGGTGAGGTAGGGCATCACCGGTTGCCAGGTGGAGTAGGGCGTGCCGCCCCAGATCGGGATGAGTTGGGCGGTGGGTTCGGTGAGGTACAGGGTTTTCAGGGCGTCGGCGTCGCTGGCCGCGCTGACGATCAGGTACAGGCGCTCGCCGCTTTGCAGCGGCTGTTGCGCCAGCCAGTCCTTGGGGGTGATTCGTTCAGATGGCACAGGCACCTGCCTTGCATTTTTCGCATTCTTCACAGAACGGCGCGTTACGTTTCAGGGTGTTGATTTGCGCCGGGGTCAGGACCTGGCCAGCCTTGTCGGCATCCGCCTGTTTCAGCACGCCGGGCATCAATGGCGCGGCGCCCGTACCAACGCCGGGGCTCCCGCCGGAGTTCATGTTGATCACCGGCCCGCTCATGGTCACGCCGCCAGCATCGATCTTGATGAAGCTGCCGCCGCCGACCAGCGTGAGTTCGGCACCGGCTTCCATCACCACCTTCATGCCACTGCTCAGGTGGATTTCCTGACCTGCGTCGATGAACTGGCCGGTGCCGATCTTGACGTGCTGGTTGACGCCGACGGTGAGGTGGTCGTTGGCGCGGGTTTCGACTTTGCGGTCGGCGTAGACGGTGTGGTGTTCTTCGGCTTTGAACTCGGTGTAGCTGTTCTTTTCGACGGTGTCGTGGCGTTCGTTGCCGACGCGGATTTTCTGGTCGTGCTCGATGTTTTCGTCCCAGTCGCGCTGGGCGTGCAGGTAGATCTGCTCCTGACCTTTCTTGTCTTCGATGCGCAGTTCGTTGTAGCCGCCACCGCCCATCGAACTCAGGGTCTTGAAGGTGCTGCGGGTCTTGTTCGCCGGCAGTGGATAGGGGACGGTGTTTTCCTTGTGGTACAGGCAGCCGCTGATCAGCGGTTGATCGGGGTCGCCTTCAAGGAAGGTGACCAGCACTTCCATGCCGATGCGCGGGATGGCGATGCCGCCGTATTGGGCGCCGGCCCAGGCGCTGGAGACGCGCAGCCAGCAGCTGGTTTTGTCGTCGGCCTGGCCTTCGCGGTCCCAGTGGAACTGGACTTTGACGCGGCCGTATTCGTCGCAGTGGATTTCTTCGCCTTTCGGGCCGGTGACCACGGCGCTCTGGCTGCCGAGGATGCGCGGTTTCGGGTGGCGCAGCGGCGGGCGGTTGGGCACGTCCCACGGCGTGGCCTGGAAACGGTTGCGATAACCCTGATGGAAATCGTCTTTCAGGGCGGTGGTGTCGCTGGTCACCGACTCCTCGAGCACTTGCGGTTGCTTGCCTTCATGCAGGACTTCAGTGAGCAGCCACAGGTCGTTCCACTTGGCTTTCGGGTGTTCGGTCAGGGCGAGAAAGTGGCCGCTGACCAGCAGTGGCTGATCACTCTTGCCTTCGGCGAGCTGGAAGTCGCTGCGATGACGTTCGAGGGCGCGTTTGGCCAGGTGCTTGCCGCGCTCGCGGTCGATGAAGCGGCCCGGGTAATCGTAGTCTTCGAGGTCGGGCAGGGCGTCGCCACGGTTTTCGCTTTCCAGGGTCAGGCGCGGTTTTTCGAAGTCGTAGTCGCGGCGCGTGGTGCGGCTGGTGCGGGTTTCCAGGCGCAGGTCGAAACGCTTGATCACCGGGTTGCTGGCGACCATGCCGGAGTCTTGCTGATAGGGCACCGGGGCGAGTTTCGGGAACACCGTCTGGTCATCGCCGAAAACGAGCTTGTGCGCGTTGGCGCTGTGCTGGAAGTGGAAGTGAATGCCTTCTTCTTCACACAGGCGCTGGATGAAGTGCAGATCCGACTCGTCGTATTGCACGCAGTAGATGCGTTCGGGATAGATCGAGCCGGTCTTGAATTCGTAGGCGTTGCCTTGAATGCCGTGCTCTTCCAGGACCATGCCGATGATTTTCGGCACGCTGAGGTTCTGGAAGATGCGCTGGTTGATACGGTGCGCCAGATACGCCAGTTGTGGGCGCAGCGTCACCGAATAACGGGTCAGACGCTTGCCGGAATCGCCTTGCGCGGCGCGGTAGATCTGGCCATGAATGCCGCTGCCGTCAGGCGACAGCTGCAGAAAGGCCGGTTTGTGCAGCAGGGTTTCGAGGTCCAGCGACGGCTGCTCACTGACCAGTTCCACCTCAAAGACAAAAGGCTGGCTGATGGCTTCCCGACCGGTGAGGGTAAATACCTGAAAGTCGGCGGAAAGCCCTTCGATGGTCAGGGCAAAGTGGGTTTCATTGGCCGGCGCGAACATCCCTTGTTCCTCGTGCTGTACAGCGGCGCTCGTCGACGACCGCAAAAAAGCGGCTCAACGTACGCGAAATTCTGGAGGGGCGTAAACAACATCGACCAGCAGAGCTGGCCGATGCGTGTAACGGTCAGCCGTAATTAAACGACTGGAGCACGCCAGTCATCGGAACCCGAAGTACCGGATACTTCGTGGGTCCAGGTGATTTTGCGGTAGGTGAACTGCACTTCTTCCAGGTGGGTGAAGTGCGCGTTGCCTGGATCCTGGCAGTTGTGCATTTTGTTGTTGATGGCGACGATGATCGCGTCTTCCAGTTTGGTGGTGTAGTAGTGCTCTTGGGTGCCTTGAGCCGAAGTGCGGTACCACTGGATAACGATTTCGCTCATGCGCTCGCCGGAAGTCAGTGCTGCTTGCAGCAGTGGCGAAGCCTTGTCGTAGACCTTGGTGATCACAACTGGCTTGTGAACGCGCTGACCGGTTGGCTGACCGGATTGCGGATCACGCGGGATGATCACGTCGTGGGTGAAAGCCTGAACCATGACCTGGTCTTCGTGGCCTTCCTGGTAGGTGTTGCCAACGGAGTCGGCGGTGAAAGCGCCGGCAGTGATCAGGCCTTGTTTTTCGCCGGTAACCGACATGTACGCTGGTGTTGCCATGGGGTGCTCTCCTTGCGGATAAAGTTAGGGTGCCCGGAGGCGAAATCGCCCGGTGGGTAGCTGAGGGTTATCAAGGAGCGTGCCAGGTTTTGCGCGGTGCCCGGATGGCGGGGACGCCACGGTGGTTGGTCATCATTTGGGGCGATTTTCAGCGGGATAACCGAGAGAAAGTGCGCAAGAAGTTGCGCAGTACTGCGCAACTTCTTGCGCACTTGGCTGCAGGGCTTGCACCGCTTGGGCTGCAGAGGATTTAGGCCCTGAAATATTACGACCAACTGCGCAACTTCTTGCGCAGTTGGGGATTTGCCGGGACCGCGGTGTGGCCTTCGCGAGCAGGCTCGCTCCCACGGGACAATGTTGCCAGCGAAAGCGTCTTATAAATGAAACACCGCGCTCGGCTATACTCCCCGCATTTCGATCAGGCACGAGGATTCACTGTGAAGAACTGGACGTTGCGCCAACGCATTTTGGCGAGCTTTGCGGTGATTATCGCCATCATGCTGTTGATGGTGGTTCTGTCCTACTCGCGGTTGTTGAAGATCGAGGCCAGTGAAAACAGCGTGCGCGACGATGCCATCCCCGGTGTCTATTACAGCTCGATGATTCGCGGTGCGTGGGTCGACAGTTATTTGCAGACCCAGGAGCTGCTCGGCCTCAAGGAAGGCCAGGGCATTTCCAGCGAAGACGCTGCCGACTACAAGGCGTTCGAGGCGCGGCTGCAAGAGCAGATGGCCAACTATCGCAAGACCATGGCCACTGATGAAGACCGATCCGAGTTCGCCCTGTTCGAGAAATACCACGACACCTACATCGAGATTCAGAACGCTGTGCTGGACCTGCGCAGTCGCAATCTTGAAGCGGATGCGGTCAAGTTATTCAACGAAAAACTGACCCCGGCGTGGTACGCGGGGCGCATGAAACTCAATGACATCATTGGCGAAAACAAAGTCGTCGCTGATACCGCCATGGCCAATATCGACGACGCGGTGGCAACGGCCAAAGTCAGCATGGTCATTTCCCTGCTGGTCGCGGTGCTGGCCGCCGGTCTCTGTGGGCTGCTGCTGATGCGCGCGATCATGGCGCCGATGAACCGCATCGTGACCATCCTCGACATCATGCGCACCGGCGATCTGAGTTCGCGTCTGAACCTCGATCGCAAGGATGAGTTCGGCGCGGTCGAAACCGGCTTCAACGACATGATGACCGAGCTGACGTCGCTGGTATCCCAGGCCCAGCGCTCCTCGGTGCAGGTGACCACCTCGGTGACCGAGATCGCCGCCACGTCCAAGCAGCAACAAGCCACCGCCACCGAAACCGCAGCGACTACCACCGAAATCGGCGCAACCTCTCGCGAAATCGCCGCGACCTCGCGGGATCTGGTGCGCACCATGACCGAAGTGTCCACCGCTGCCGATCAGGCCTCGGTACTCGCCGGCTCCGGCCAGCAAGGCCTGGCACGCATGGAAGACACCATGCACTCGGTCATGGGTGCGGCGGATCTGGTCAACGCCAAACTGGCGATCCTCAACGAGAAGGCCGGCAACATCAATCAGGTGGTGGTGACCATCGTCAAAGTGGCTGACCAGACCAACCTGCTGTCGCTCAACGCAGCGATCGAAGCCGAGAAGGCCGGCGAGTACGGTCGCGGTTTTGCCGTGGTCGCCACCGAAGTCCGGCGCCTGGCCGATCAGACCGCCGTGGCCACCTACGACATCGAACAGATGGTTCGCGAGATCCAGTCGGCGGTGTCGGCCGGCGTGATGGGCATGGACAAGTTTTCCGAAGAAGTACGCCGCGGCATGTCGGAAGTGCAGCAGGTCGGCGAGCAGTTGTCGCAGATCATCCATCAGGTGCAGGCACTGGCGCCACGCGTGCTGATGGTCAACGAAGGCATGCAGGCCCAGGCCACTGGCGCTGAGCAGATCAACCATGCGCTGGTGCAGTTGGGAGATGCCAGCAGCCAGACCGTCGAATCGCTGCGTCAGGCCAGTTTCGCCATCGACGAACTGAGCCAGGTGGCCGTCGGCCTGCGCAGCGGCGTTTCGCGATTCAAAGTCTGATGAGCGACATCATCGCCAAGCGTGGCGCCGCACCAGTGGCGAAGCAGGCACTGTTTCTGCTGTTTCGCATCGGCAACGAGCGTTACGCCCTGCGCGCCACCGAAGTGGCCGAAGTGCTGCCGCGCCTGCCGCTGAAACCGATTGCCCAGACGCCGCATTGGGTGGCCGGGGTGTTTGCCTATCGCGGTGCGGTGGTGCCGGTGATCGACCTCAGCGCGCTGACTTTTGGCCAGCCCGCCGAGGCGCGCACCAGCACGCGGCTGGTGCTGGTCAATTATCAGCCGGATCAAGCGCAAGCAGCGCAATGGCTCGGGCTGATTCTCGAGCAGGCCACCGACACGCTGCGCTGTCATCCGGACGATTTTCAGCCCTACGGCCTCGATAACCGCGAGGCGCCGTACCTCGGTCCGGTGCGCGAAGATGCGCAGGGATTGCTGCAATGGGTGCGGGTCAATGACTTGCTCGATGACGCCGTGCGCAGCTTGCTGTTCCCCGATCCGCCGCGTGATCCGGCGCAGCTTGAGGCGCAGCCATGAGCAGTGAGCAGCGCTTTTTCGATTTCCTCAAGGAACGCATCGGCCTCGATGTCGCGTCGGTGGGCGCGGCGATCATCGAGCGTGCGGTGCGCCAGCGCACGACGTTGTCCCAAGCCGCCCACACCGACGAATATTGGCAGCTGTTGCAAGGCTCGCGGGATGAACAGCAGGCGCTGATCGAAGCGGTGATCGTTCCGGAAACGTGGTTTTTCCGTTATCCGGAATCCTTCGCGACGCTGGGCAAATTGGCGCGAGCTCGGCTTAAAGAACTCAACAATATGCGCGCGTTGCGCATCCTCAGCCTGCCGTGCTCGACCGGCGAAGAACCCTACTCGATTGCCATGGCCTTGCTTGATGCCGGATTGCAGCCGCATCAATTCAAGGTCGACGGCATGGACATCAGCCCGCTCTCGGTGGAAAAGGCGCGGCGTGCGTTGTATGGCAAAAATTCATTTCGCGGCCAGGATCTGGAATACCGCGAGCGACATTTTTTTGCCGAGCAGGACGGCCACCGGGTCAACGAATACGTTCGCGAACAAGTACGCTGGCAGGTCGGCAATGTTCTCGATCCGACGCTGTTGGCCAGCGAGCCAGCCTTCGATTTCGTGTTCTGCCGCAACCTGCTGATCTACTTCGACCAGCCGACGCAGAAGCAGGTGTTCGAAGTGCTCAAGCGCCTGACCCACGTCGACGGCGTGCTGTTTATCGGCCCGGCGGAGGGCAGTCTGCTCGGGCGTTTGGGCATGCGTTCGATCGGCGTCCCGCAGTCGTTCGCTTTCAGCCGTCACAGCGAGCCGCACCCCGAACCACTGCCGACGCCGAAACCGGTCGCCGTGCCGGTCAGCCAACCACTGCGTAGCGCGCCGCCGCCAGCGCCAGTGCGCAGCCGCCCTTTTGCTACCGTGACGGCTTTGCCGGTGACGAAAAAAACTGCCAACCCGGACGCCGCAACGTTGCTGGCGCAAATCGCTGCACTGGCCAACGAAGGCAAAAGCGCCGAGGCCCGTGCCGCGTGCGAGCAGTATTTGCGCAGCCATGAGCCGGTGGCGCAGGTGTTCTATTGGCTTGGCCTGCTCAGCGATGTCGCCGGCCTGAGCCTCGAAGCCCAGGGTTATTACCGCAAGGCCTTGTACCTTGAACCGCAACATCCCGAAGCGTTGATGCATCTGGCGGCGTTGCTGCAGGCTCAAGGCGACACGGTGGGTGCCCGACGATTGCAGGAGCGCGCCGCTCGCAGCGGGCGCACCGCCGACAGTGAGCGTAAACGATGAGCGCGTCCGACACCTTGAACGTTACCCACGAAGACGCCCGCGCCATCGACGATTGCTGGAACCGCATCGGCATTCATGGCGACAAGTCCTGCCCGTTGCTGGAAGAGCACATTCATTGCCGCAACTGCTCGGTGTATTCCGCCGCCGCCACACGCCTGCTCGACCGTTATTCGTTGCAGCAGGACCAGCGCGAAGCAGTGGTCAGCAAAGTCGAAATCGACGTCAAGACCCGCTCGCTGCTGATGTTTCGCCTCGGCGAGGAATGGCTCGGACTGGCCACGCGCACGCTTGTCGAAGTCGCGCCGTTGCGGGCGATACATTCGCTGCCGCACCAGCGCTCGCGGGCCTTGCTCGGTGTGGCCAATGTCCGTGGCGCGCTGGTTGCGTGCCTGTCGCTGGTGGAACTGCTCGACCTCGACGGCAGCGTTGCGCCGGCCAGCGGCGGGCGAGTCATGCCGCGCATGCTGATCATCGCTGCCCATGGCGGGCCGGTGGTGGTGCCGGTAGACGAGGTCGACGGCATTCATGCCATCGACGAACGCATCCTCGACGCGGCGTCGCAGTCCGGTGCGCAGGCCAGTGCCAAATACACCCGTGGCGTTCTGCAATATCGCGGTCGCAGCCTGCGCTGGCTGGATGAAGAACAGCTGTTGTCCGCCGTGACCCGGAGCCTGACATGACCCCCGAGCAAATGCGCGACGCCTCTCTGCTCGAGCTGTTCAGTCTCGAAGCCGAAGCCCAGACCCAAGTGCTCAGCGCCGGGCTGCTGGCGCTGGAGCGCAATCCGACCCAGGCCGATCAACTGGAGTCGTGCATGCGCGCGGCGCACTCGCTCAAAGGCGCAGCGCGGATCGTTGGCATCGACAGCGGCGTCAGCGTCGCCCACGTCATGGAAGATTGCCTGGTCAGCGCGCAGGAAGGGCGTTTGTTGCTGCGTCCCGAACACATCGACGCGTTGTTGCAGGGCACCGACCTGCTGATGCGCATCGCCACGCCGGCCAATGCGCCGCAACCCACGGACATTGAAGCTTATGTGGCGCTGATGGGGCGTTTGCTCGACACGTCAGTGCCAGTCGCTGCGGTGGCCGCGCCGCCGATGGCCGAGTTGCAGATCGAACCAGCGCCGATACTGTCGGCGCCGATGGTCGACGAGCCCGCCGAGCCGACCCCGCGTAAAAACAAACGCACCACCGAGGGCGGCGAGCGCGTCTTGCGCGTCACCGCCGAGCGCCTGAACAGCCTGCTCGATCTGTCGAGCAAATCGCTGGTGGAAACCCAGCGTCTCAAGCCGCATCTGGCGACCATGCAGCGCCTCAAGCGCATGCAGAACAACGGCCTGCGCGCGCTGGAAAATCTCAATGTGCACCTGAAGGAGCATGCGCTGAGCCTGGAAGCGCTCGAGTCGCTGGAAGATGCGCGACGTTTGCTCGCCGAGTCGCAGCAACTGCTCAGCGAGAAAAACGCCGAACTCGACGAATTCGCCTGGCAGGCCAGTCAGCGCGCGCAAGTGCTCTATGACACCGCGCTGGCCTGTCGCATGCGCCCGTTCGCCGACGTGCTCAGCGGGCAGGCGCGCATGGTTCGCGACCTCGGTCGCAGCCTCGGCAAGCAGGTGCGCTTGGAGATCGAAGGCGAGAAAACCCAGGTCGATCGCGATGTGCTGGAAAAACTCGAGGCGCCGCTGACTCACTTGCTGCGCAATGCTGTCGATCACGGCATCGAAACCCCGGAGCAACGCCTGCGCAAGGGCAAGCCCGAAGAAGGCCTGATTCGCCTGCGCGCCTCCCACCAAGCCGGTTTGCTGGTGCTGGAACTCAGCGATGACGGCGGTGGCGTCGATCTGGATAAAGTCCGCCGCAGCATCGTCGAACGGCAGTTATCCCCAGCCGAAACCGCAGCGCAATTGAGCGAAGAAGAACTGCTGACCTTCCTGTTTCTGCCGGGATTCAGCTTGCGCGACAAGGTCACCGAGGTGTCCGGGCGTGGCGTTGGTCTGGATGCTGTTCAACACATGGTTCGCCAATTGCGCGGGGCCGTGGTGCTGGAGCAGACGGCGGGCGAGGGCAGTCGTTTCCATTTGGAGGTGCCGTTGACGCTTTCGGTGGTGCGCAGCCTCGTGGTGGAAGTCGGCGAAGAGGCTTACGCATTCCCGTTGGCGCACATCGAACGCATGTGCGATCTGGCGCCGGAAGACATTGTGCAGGTCGAGGGGCGTCAGCATTTCTGGCACGAAGGCCAGCATGTCGGGCTGGTCGCGGCCAGCCAGTTGCTCAATCGCCCGGCCAGTCAGAACGATGGAGCTACCCTGAAAGTCGTGGTGATCCGCGAGCGCGAGGCGATTTATGGGGTGGCGGTCGAGCGCTTCGTGGGTGAACGCACGCTGGTGGTGTTGCCGCTGGACGAGCGTCTGGGCAAGGTTCAGGACATCTCCGCCGGGGCCTTGCTCGATGACGGCTCGGTGGTGCTGATCGTCGATGTCGAAGACATGCTGCGTTCGGTGGACAAGCTGCTCAATACCGGGCGCCTGGAGCGCATTGCCCGCCACGGCAATCAAGCTGCCGAAGCGGCGCGCAAACGAGTCTTGGTGGTCGACGATTCGCTGACCGTGCGCGAGCTGCAACGCAAACTGCTGCTCAATCGTGGCTACGACGTCGCGGTGGCGGTGGACGGCATGGACGGCTGGAATGCGCTGCGTTCGGAGAACTTCGATCTGCTGATCACCGACATCGACATGCCGCGCATGGACGGCATCGAGCTGGTCACGCTGCTGCGCCGCGACAACCGTCTGCAATCGCTGCCGGTGATGGTCGTGTCATACAAGGATCGCGAAGAAGACCGCCGCCGTGGACTGGATGCCGGCGCCGACTATTATCTAGCCAAAGCCAGTTTTCATGACGACGCCCTGCTCGATGCAGTGGTCGAGCTCATCGGGGGAGCGCGGGCATGAGGATCGCAATTGTCAACGACATGCCCCTGGCGGTGGAGGCCCTGCGCCGAGCGCTGGCCTTCGAGCCGGCGCATCAGGTGATCTGGGTCGCCAGCAACGGCGCCGAGGCGGTGCAACGCTGCGCCGAATACACCCCGGACCTGATTCTGATGGACCTGATCATGCCGATCATGGACGGCGTCGAAGCCACGCGGCGGATCATGGCCGAGACGCCGTGCGCGATTGTCATCGTCACCGTGGATCGTCAACAGAACGTGCACCGCGTGTTCGAGGCCATGGGCCACGGCGCGCTGGACGTGGTCGACACGCCGGCGATCGGCGCCGGCAATGCCCAGGAAGCGGCGGCGCCGTTGTTGCGCAAGATCCTCAACATCGGCTGGCTGATCGGCGACAAGGCGCCACGCGCGCGCCCGGCGCCGAGTTCGCCGCGCAGTTCGCCGTCACGTCAGCGGCTGGTGGCAATCGGCTCGTCTGCTGGCGGGCCGGCGGCGCTGGAAGTGCTGCTCAAAGGTCTGCCGAAGGATTTTTCCGCGGCGATCGTGCTGGTGCAGCATGTCGATCAGGTATTCGCCGCCGGCATGGCCGAATGGCTGGCCAGCGCCAGCGGCCTCGATGTGCGTCTGGCCCGTGAGGGCGAGCCGCCGCAAAGTGGTGCGGTGCTGCTGGCCGGGACCAATCACCATATTCGCCTGTTGAAAAACGGCACGCTGGCCTACACCGCCGAACCGGTCAACGAGATCTATCGCCCCTCGATCGACGTGTTTTTCGAGAGCGTCGCCAGTTACTGGAACGGTGACGCCGTCGGGGTTTTATTGACCGGGATGGGGCGCGATGGCGCGCAAGGGCTTAAGCTCATGCGCCAGCAGGGTTATTTGACCATCGCCCAGGATCAGCACAGCAGTGCGGTGTACGGCATGCCCAAGGCTGCCGCGGCGATCGATGCCGCGGTGGAAATCCGCCCGCTGGAAAAGATAGCGCCACGATTGCTGGAGATTTTCCCCAAATGATCAGGTTGATCCGCAATCCAGGCCCCCGCAGTACTCAGGTGACCGCTCATGAATGATTTACAGATCGACGACATTAAAACCGACGAGAACGCCGCCATGGTGTTGTTGGTGGATGATCAGGCGATGATCGGCGAAGCGGTGCGCCGTGGGCTGTCGAATCAGGAAAACATCGACTTCCACTTCTGCTCCGACCCGCAGCAGGCCATCGCCCAGGCGGTGCGGATCAAGCCGACGGTGATCCTTCAGGATCTGGTGATGCCCGGCCTCGATGGCCTGAGCCTGGTGCGCGAATACCGCAATCATCCGGCGACCAAGGATATCCCGATCATCGTTCTTTCGACCAAGGAAGACCCGCTGATCAAAAGCGCGGCGTTTTCCGCTGGCGCCAACGATTATCTGGTGAAGCTGCCGGACACCATCGAACTGGTCGCGCGCATTCGCTACCACTCGCGGTCCTACATGACATTGCTGCAGCGCGACGCCGCTTACCGAGCGTTGCGGGTCAGCCAGCAGCAGTTGCTCGACACCAACCTGGTGCTGCAACGGCTGATGAACTCCGACGGCCTGACGGGGCTGTCCAACCGTCGTCACTTTGACGAGTACCTGGAACTGGAGTGGCGCCGTTCCCTGCGCGATCAGACGCAGCTGTCGTTGCTGATGATCGACGTCGATTACTTCAAGTCGTACAACGACAGTTTTGGCCACGTTGAAGGCGATGAAGCACTGCGCAAGGTCGCTACGGCGATCCGCGAGGCCAGTGCGCGACCGTCGGATCTGCCGGCGCGTTACGGCGGCGAGGAGTTTGTGCTGGTCCTGCCGAACACCTCGCCCGGCGGCGCGCGGCTGTTGGCCGAGAAACTGCGCCAGACCGTGGCGGCGCTGAAGATCCCGCATAACACACCGACCGAGGGCTCCAGTCTGACCATCAGCATTGGTCTGGCGACCATGGTGCCCCAGGCGGGGAGTGATTGCCGGCTGCTGATTTCGGCGGCGGATCGCGGGTTGTATCTGGCCAAGAACAATGGGCGTAATCAGGTCGGGATCGAGTAACGGCCGTTGCCCTCACCCCTGCCCTCTCCCGGAGGGAGAGGGGGCCGACCGAGGTGTCTCGGGCCAGACATCGACCTGAGAGATCGCAGCGATTATGGATCTTCAGGCTTGGCGATCACGGATTCGGTGAAGCCATTCTATTCGGCGTATGTTTCAAATATCCCCCGATCGGTCCCCTCTCCCTCCGGGAGAGGGCTAGGGTGAGGGCAGCAATCTCGGCCCATTCACCGCCAGACGGGCTGCCGCGACGGCCTGTTTACGTTATACTCGCCGGCTTTCAAAAGTTCGCCAACGAGTGCTGCCCGTCATGGAAATCAACCCGATCCTGAACACCATCAAGGACCTGTCCGAGCGCTCCGAAACTATTCGGGGGTATCTTTGACTACGATCAAAAGCATGAGCGTCTGACCGAGGTCAATCGCGAGCTTGAAGATCCGAGTGTCTGGAACAAACCTGAATACGCCCAGGAGCTGGGCCGCGAGCGTGCCGCGCTGGCGCAGATCGTCGACACCCTCGACGAACTGAACGGCGGTCTGGCCGATTGCCGCGACCTGCTGGACATGGCCGTCGAAGAAAACGACGAAGGCGCAGTGGGCGATGTCGTCGCCGAGCTGGCCCGTCTCGAGGAAAATCTGGCCAAGCTGGAATTCCGCCGCATGTTCAGCCATGAAATGGACCCGAACAACGCCTACCTGGACATCCAGGCCGGTTCCGGCGGCACCGAAGCGCAGGACTGGGCCAACATCCTCCTGCGCATGTACCTGCGCTGGGCCGACAAACGCGGTTTCGACGCGACCATCATGGAACTGTCCGCCGGTGAAGTCGCCGGGATCAAGGGCGCGACCGTGCACATCAAGGGCGAATACGCCTTTGGCTGGCTGCGTACCGAAATCGGCGTGCACCGTCTGGTGCGCAAGAGCCCGTTCGACTCCGGCAACCGTCGCCATACCTCGTTCTCCGCTGTTTTCGTTTCGCCAGAGATCGATGACAAGGTGGAAATCGAAATCAACCCGGCAGACCTGCGGATCGACACCTATCGTTCCTCCGGTGCCGGTGGTCAGCACGTAAACACCACCGACTCGGCCGTACGTATCACCCACGTACCGACCAACACCGTGGTCAGCTGCCAGAACGAGCGTTCCCAGCACGCCAACAAGGACACCGCAATGAAGATGCTGCGGGCCAAGTTGTACGAGCAGGAAATGCAGAAGCGCAATGCGGCCTCGCAGGCGCTGGAAGACACCAAGTCCGATATCGGCTGGGGTCACCAGATTCGCTCTTACGTGCTCGATGCCTCGCGGATCAAGGATCTGCGTACCAACATCGAACGCAGCGATTGCGACAAGGTGCTCGATGGCGACATCGATGAGTACCTGGAAGCCAGCCTGAAATCCGGCCTGTAACACCCTCTGTGGGAGCGGGCTCGCCCGCGATCCCCAGTCGAAGGCTGGGGGCAACGAACCTGATGGAATACTTAAAGACATGAGCGACCTACAACTCGACCCGCAAGCCCTGCAACAGGAAGAAAACTCCCTGATCGCCCTGCGCAAGGAAAAGCTTGCTGCCGAGCGCGCCAAGGGCAATGCCTTCCCGAACGACTTCCGCCGCGACAACTACTGCGATGCCTTGCAGAAACAGTACGCGGACAAGACCAAGGAAGAGCTGGCAGAGGCTGCAATCCCGGTCAAGGTTGCCGGTCGCATCATGCTCAACCGTGGCTCGTTCATGGTGATCCAGGACATGACCGGGCGCATTCAGGTCTACGTCAACCGCAAGACGCTGTCCGAAGAAACCCTGGCCGCGGTGAAAACCTGGGACATGGGCGACATCATTGCCGCCGAAGGCACCCTGGCACGTTCCGGCAAGGGCGACCTGTACGTTGAAATGACCAACGTGCGCCTGCTGACCAAGTCGCTGCGCCCGCTGCCGGACAAGCACCACGGCCTGACCGACACCGAGCAGCGCTACCGCCAGCGTTACGTCGACCTGATCGTCAACGAAGACGTGCGCCAGACCTTCCGCGTGCGTTCGCAAGTGATCGCGCACATCCGCAGCTTCCTGATGAAGCGCGACTTCCTCGAAGTCGAAACGCCGATGCTGCAGACCATTCCCGGCGGCGCCGCAGCCAAGCCGTTCGAAACCCACCACAATGCGCTGGACATGGAAATGTTCCTGCGTATCGCGCCAGAGCTGTATCTGAAGCGTCTGGTGGTTGGTGGTTTTGAAAAGGTCTTCGAGATCAACCGCAACTTCCGTAACGAAGGCGTTTCGACTCGTCACAACCCTGAATTCACCATGTTGGAGTTCTATCAGGCGTACGCCGATTACGAAGACAACATGGACCTGACCGAAGAGCTGTTCCGCGAGCTGGCCCAGCTGGTGCTGGGCAGCACCGACGTGCCGTACGGCGACAAGGTGTTCCACTTCGGCGAGCCGTTCGTGCGTCTGTCGGTGTTCGACTCGATCCTCAAGTACAACCCTGAGCTGACTGCCGATGATCTGAACGACATCGACAAGGCTCGCGCCATCGCCAAGAAGGCCGGCGCCAAGGTGCTGGGCTTCGAAGGTCTGGGCAAACTGCAGGTGATGATTTTCGAAGAACTGGTCGAGCACAAGCTGGAGCAGCCGCACTTCATCACTCAGTACCCGTTCGAAGTGTCGCCGCTGGCCCGTCGCAACGACGAAAACCCGAACGTCACCGACCGCTTCGAGCTGTTCATCGGTGGGCGTGAAATCGCCAACGCCTACTCCGAGTTGAACGACGCGGAAGACCAGGCCGAGCGCTTCATGGCGCAGGTGGCCGACAAGGACGCCGGCGACGACGAAGCCATGCACTACGACGCCGACTTCGTCCGTGCGCTGGAGTACGGCATGCCCCCAACCGCCGGCGAAGGTATCGGCATCGATCGTCTGGTGATGTTGCTGACCAACTCGCCGTCGATCCGCGATGTGATCCTGTTCCCGCACATGCGACCGCAAGCGTAAACGTTTCAGTTAAAAAGCCGCCTAAAACAGGCGGCTTTTTATTGCCTGTCTGGTACAAATGTATCAATTGGTTAATTTGGCATTAGTAGAGGAAGTGCTGTCGTGATGGGTGCATTAGCTCAAGAAGGTGCAGCGGGTATCGCCACTGCGGTCGCTGAAAGTGTTCAGTACCAGGGCCGCAAGGCCAGCCGACAGGGCAGTGAGCAGCGTCGCCAGGACATTCTCGACGCCGCGATGCGCATTGTCGTGCGCGACGGCGTGCGTGCCGTGCGCCATCGTGCGGTCGCGGCGGAGGCCGGCGTGCCGCTGTCGGCGACCACGTATTACTTCAAGGACATCGATGACCTGCTCACCGATACCTTCGCTCAATACGTTGAACGCAGCGCGGCGTACATGGCCAAGTTGTGGATCAATAACGAAGGGCTGCTGCGCGAAATGGTGGTCAGCGCCGACGGCAGCCCGGAGTCGCGCTCGCAACTGGCCGATGACATTGCGCGATTGATGGCCGATTACGTGCACCGGCAACTGATCAACCGCCGCGAGCATCTGATGGCCGAACAGGCGTTCCGTCAGGAAGCGCTGCTTAATCCGCGTCTGGCCATTCTGGTGCGCTCGCACCAGCAGATTCTGCTGCAGGGCACCTGCCAGTTGTTCCAGGTACTGGGCTCGCGTGAACCGCAGCAGGATGCCAAGGTGTTGACGGCGATTATCGGGCGGATGGAATATCAGGGCCTGCTCAACGACGCTGAGCCTCTGGCCGAAGAGGACATGCTCGGGATTCTGACGCGGTATATGCACCTGGTGCTGGCGTCGGTCTAGCGTTTGACGCTAAACCCTGTGGGAGCGAGCCTGCTCGCGAAAGCGCTCTGATATTCAACATCTCCGTTGTCTGACACAGTGCATTCGCGAGCAGGCTCGCTCCCACAAAGGCCTCAGCGCCTATGATTGGCTACGTCACGTTTTCTACAGGAGTTTCGGGTGGACGATTACCAGCAGACGATACGCATGTTGTCCGATCGCATTGTGCTGGCGCAGACGCCGATCCGCGTGCTCGATGCGGTCAAATGGGACGACAACGTGCGCAAGGGCTTTCTCAAGGCCAAGGGCAAGGAAATGCCGGCGGTGGATCGCGACTACTACCTCAACCGCCCGCTGTCGTTCGACTCGAGCCAGGTCAAACTGGAATTCCAGAACATCGAGCGCGACATCACCCGCCAGCTCGGCCAGTTCAACCCGGTCGGGCAGATCATGCGGCGCATGTGCAAGGAATACCGCATGGTGGTGCGCATGCTCGAAGCGCGTGGCACCGAGGACTTCGGCCTGATCTCGCAAGAGCTGTACGGCGCGGCGTCCGATGCCTTCCACGCCGGTGACCCGACATTGGCCGACCTCGGCCTAATGATGTCCGACTACCTGAACAACATCGACGGACGCGGCGATCTCAAGGACGAGCCGAAGATCCTCACCGCCAAAGACGCGGTGCACCTGCTGCAAACCCGACTGAACAAGGTATTCGGTGAGGCCGAAGAGACGATTCGCGTGTTCGAGTCCGACGGCATCGTCGCCGACGCCGCTGCGGGCGCCGACTACATCAAGATTCGCACCGACGCGCTGTTCAACGACCGCGACGTGCGCGCACTGGAAGTCCACGAAGGTCTGGTGCATGTCGGCACTACGCTCAATGGCTTGAACCAGCCGATCTGCACTTTCCTGTCCAAAGGCCCGCCCTCGTCAACGGTGACCCAGGAAGGGCTGGCGATCCTGATGGAAATCATCACCTTCGCTTCTTACCCGAGTCGCCTGCGCAAACTGACCAACCGCACCCGTGCGATTCATATGGTCGAGGAGGGCGCGGACTTCTTGCAGATCTACGAATTCTTCCGCGAGCAAGGTTTCGAGATGGCCGAAAGCTACGGCAACGCCAGCCGGGTGTTCCGTGGCTCGACGCCGACCGGTCTGCCATTCACCAAAGACTTGTCCTATCTCAAGGGCTTCATCATGGTTTACAACTACATTCAGTTGGCCGTGCGCAAGGGCAAGCTTGAGCAGATTCCGTTGTTGTTCTGTGGCAAGACCACACTGGAAGACATGCGGACCTTGCGCCAACTGGTGGACGAAGGACTGGTGGTGCCGCCCAAATATCTACCTGATCAGTTCCGGGATCTGAATGCGTTGTCGGCGTGGATGTGTTTCTCCAACTTCCTCAACCATTTGAGCCTGGACCGGATTGAGGCGGATTATTCCAATATCCTCTAGACCCAGCACCGAACCCCTTGTGGGAGCGAGCCTGCTCGCGAATGCGATTTCACCTTCAACATTGATGTCGGCTGATACACCGCTTTCGCGAGCAGGCTCGCTCCCACAGGTTTGATTTGTGTTCAGTTCTCTTCTTTGCGAGGTTTCACCGGATGAGAATCCTCGGCATCCTTTGCCTGCTCTTGACCCTCGGTGGTTGCAGTTCGCTGCTGTTCTATCCTGAACCGGGCCAGATATTCACCCCGGACAAAGCCAAACTCGAATACCGCACCGTCACCCTGACCACCGCCGATGGCTTGAAACTCAACGCCTGGTGGCTGCCGGCCAAACCTGGCGTCGAGGTCAAAGGCACGGTCCTGCATCTGCACGGCAACGGCGGCAATCTGCCGATGCATCTGGGCGGCAGCTGGTGGTTGCCGAAGAACGGCTATCAGGTCTTGTTGGTCGACTATCGCGGCTACGGTTTGTCCGAGGGCAAGCCGAGCCTGCCGGCGATCTATCAGGACATCGACGCCGCGTTCGCCTGGCTCGACAACGCGCCCGAGGTCAAAGGCAAACCGCTGGTGCTGCTCGGGCAAAGCCTCGGCGGCGCGATGTCGGTGCATTGGCTGGCGCAGCACCCGGAACGGCAAAAACAACTCAAGGCCCTGGTGCTGGATGGCGTGCCGGCCAGTTATCGCAGTGTCGGCCAATTCGCCCTCAGCACTTCGTGGCTGACCTGGCCATTGCAAGTGCCGCTGTCGTGGCTGGTCCCGGACGGCGACAGCGCGATCAACTCGATGGCGCAGTTGACCGGCGTGCCCAAGCTGATCTTCCACAGCATCGACGATCCGCTGGTACCGATGGCCAACGGCATTCGCCTGTATCAGGCAGCGCCGCCGCCGCGCGTGTTGCAGCTGACCCGTGGCGGTCATGTGCAAACCTTCGGCGACCCGGTGTGGCGTCAGGTCATGCTGCGCTATCTCGACGACCCCGAACACTTCGACGGCCTGCGCCGCCTCGGCGAAATCCCCAATTATCCGAAAGCCCCGAATTCTGAAGATGAGAGTCCGCAATGAGTGAAGAACGTAACGCCATCCCACTGATCATCACCGGTATCTGCAGCATCCTCGGCACCGTCGGGGCGCTGTGGTACTACGGCTACCTGCACTTTGCCAAGCCTGAGGATGCGTTGCTGCTCAGCGAATTCACCATGCTCAAGACCGTGCCGGGCGAGGACTACAAAGTCTCGCTGACGCCTGCGCCGCAAGTTGCGCAGTGCATTGATGGCGTGCTGGTGCTGTTCGATACCGAACAGAAAGGCCTGACCGGGGTGCTGGTCAACACGCAGAAGAAAGCTGTGCGGTGTATGGGCGAAGAGACTCCGCAGAAACTCGAGAAGTGATTCTGCAGGTTCAGCCCTCACCCTAACCCTCTCCCAGAGGGAGAGGGGACTGACCGAGGTGTTTGTTTAAGCTACGTCGACCTGATCCATTGCGCCGAACACAAGTTTTGAAAGCGACACAAATCGGCTCCCTCTCCCTTGGGAGAGGGCTGGGGTGAGGGGCTACGATGTCTGCTCCCACAAAAAAGCCCCGCCTGATCAATTCAGGCGGGGCTTTTGCGTTACCGGGTGAAGCTTAGTTCGAGCTCACCGAAGAACGCGGTGCTACTGGCTGGTTGTCGTTGGAGATGGTCACTTCCACACGACGATTCATCGCACGGCCCGAGACGCTGCCGTTATCCGCTACCGGGTATTCCTTGCCATAACCCTGAGCGACGATGCGCGAAGGGTCGACGCCCATCTTGATCAGAGCCATCTGCACGGAAGTCGCGCGGCGCTCGGACAGCGACTGGTTGTAGCTCGCGGTGCCGGTGCTGTCGGTGTAACCCTCGACGATCACTTTGCGATCCGGGTTTTCCTGGAGGAATTGCGCCAGTTTGTTGATGTTCACCAGGCCGCTGGATTTCAGATCAGCCTTGTTGGTGGCGAACAGCACGTCACCGAAAGTCACCAGCGTACCGCGATCGGTCTGCTTGGCGTTGAGGCTGTCCTGCAGCTGTTTGATCTGCTGGTCACGGGCATCCAGACGGGCCTGGGCACGTTGGGCTGCGGCGTTTTTCAGGTTGTTTTCAGCGGTGCGCAGAGCGATGGTCTGCTTGGCCACTTCGACGCGCTGGTTGGTCAGGTAAGCCAATTGGTCAACCTTGGCCGCATCTTCTTTGTCCAGATATGCCTTGTCGGCCTTGTCCAGGTAATCGCTGGCGTCTTTGGTTTCCAGTGCCGCGACTTTGCTCGCCTGTGGGTTGGCCTGCAGGCCGGCGTAGTTGGTGCGCGCCTGTTCCAGGTTCGGGTTAGGCGGAGTAGAGCAGGCAGCCAGTGCAACGCTTGCGGCCAGAAGAGCGGGAATCATCAGTTGCTTACGCATAATTTGTCGTCCTTTCTATCGGTAAGAGTTTCAGCTTTGCGGTCGGGATGCGCGCTTACTGCACAGTGCGCTGGCTTTCCTGACGCAGTTCCTGAACACCTTTCTGGGAATCCTTCACAGCCTGTTCGGCCTTGGCGGCCTGAGCCTTGCGTTCAGCGACGCGAGCGTCCCATTCAGCCTGTTCGGCCAGGCGACGGGCCTCGTCATACTTCTTGTCGTGCATGGCGATTTCAGCTTGTTTCAGTTTGTCCTGAGCCTGCTTCATTTCCACCGCAGCAAATTCGGTACCGCCAGCGCTGACGGCGCTGTTGACGGCCGATTGGGTCACGGCGTACTGCTCGGTCGGTGGGTTACCCGCGCAACCGGCCAGTACGAAGCTGGTGCCGATGGCCAGAGCGGCCAGTTTCAGACCGCGCAGGTGGGAAAACGAGGTTTGGGTTTTCATGGTCTTCAACTCCATTAGGCATCTCCTGAAAATACAACTGAATCCATCCTGGCAGAGGAGCCGAAAGCATCGCTTGTTGACGCGAATTGAAACGCTCGTTCCAGGCGTGGTTACCTGTTCCGACCGGCGGCATTTTTGAAAAGTTCAGAAAAGATGGCCTATCGCCAAAAATTAAATTGACCGTTTGGACAAGGCTCTGGAACGGGAACTTTGGGGCTTTGGAGCGGTACGCGCGGGTGCAATCTGGCCGTTGATAAACCAATTTGCGATCTGGAATACAGCCTATCTGGGAGCGAGCCTGTGTCAGCCAGCGCAAATGCTGGATGAAAATCCGCATTCGCGAGCAGGCTCGCTCCCACATTTGTGATGTGTGTCGGATCAGTGCTTCTGCTTGTTCTCAGCCGAGGACAAATCATGCAAATGCCGCCGCGACAACGCCAGAAAACGCGGCGTCGGGCCGACATCCTCATACAGCGGATCACCTTCCTCGTCCGTCGCCACCACGGTCGAACCCTTCACATACGGCAGGCTCGCTTCGAACTCCTCGAGCGCGGCGCCGATCAGTTCGCCGAGCAACTCCTCGGGATGACGTTTGGGGTACATCTCCGCAATCGCCGCCAGCCTCGCAGCGGATTCCACATCCAGATGAATCGTGTAGCCGGTGTCGGTCAGGCGACCTTTGGCGTTTTCTTCCCAATGCTGGGCGAGTTCACGAATTTTCATGATGACCTCATTTAGCGCCTGCTGATGGCAGGCCTGGGTGAGTGTCCGGCAGCGCCGGCGGCGGGCCGTCGTACGGCTTACTGTTGAGACTGACATTCACGCGCAAGGTTTAAGTCGATTCGTCGCCTGCTTGTAAGAAGCGGCGCAGAGCGGCACTCTCTGGCAAAGCATTCGTTTCTGCGCTGTCCCCGATTACCGCTGGAGAACTGCTGATGACCGATATTGATGCACGCTTGCGCGAAGACGTTCACCTGCTCGGAGAGCTGTTGGGCAACACCATTCGAGACCAGTACGGCGAGGCGTTCCTCGACAAGATCGAGCAGATTCGCAAGGGCGCCAAGGCCGACCGGCGCGGCTCGATGGACGCTGAACTGAGCGCCAGCCTCAATCAATTGAGCGAAGACGAATTGCTCCCGGTCGCGCGGGCCTTCAATCAGTTTCTCAACCTCGCCAACATCGCCGAGCAATATCAGCTGATCCATCGCCGCGAGGAATCGCAACCGGCGCCGTTCGAGTCGCGGGTATTGCCGGAACTGCTCGCGCGCCTGCGCAGCGAAGGGCACAGCGCCGAATCCCTGGCCCGGCAACTGGCTCGCCTGGAAATCGAACTGGTGCTGACCGCGCACCCGACCGAAGTGGCGCGACGCACGTTGATCCAGAAGTACGATGCAATCGCCGCGCAACTGGCCGCGCAGGATCATCGCGACCTGACCAGCGCCGAGCGCGAGCAGATCCACAGCAAACTGCAACGGCTGATCGCCGAAGCGTGGCACACCGAAGAAATCCGCCGCACCCGACCGACCCCGGTCGATGAAGCCAAGTGGGGCTTTGCGGTGATCGAGCATTCGTTGTGGCAGGCGATCCCCAACCATATGCGCAAGGCCGATCAGGCGCTGTTCGCCGCGACGGGCCTGCGCTTGCCGCTGGAAGCCGCGCCGATCCGTTTCGCCTCATGGATGGGCGGCGACCGTGACGGCAACCCCAATGTCACCGCCGCCGTCACTCGCGAAGTCTTGCTGCTGGCGCGCTGGATGGCCGCTGATTTGTATCTGCGCGATGTCGATCACCTTGCTGCCGAGTTGTCGATGCAGCAGGCCAGCGATGCGCTGAAGGCCAAGGCCGGCGACAGCGCCGAACCTTATCGCGCGGTGCTCAAACAATTGCGCGAACGTCTGCGTGCGACGCGCAATTGGGCGCACGCTGCATTGACCGCGCCGACCCCGGCCACCGCCGATGTGCTGCACGACAATCGCGACCTGCTCGAGCCGTTGCAGTTGTGTTTCAACTCGCTGCACGAGTGCGGCATGGGCGTCATCGCCGACGGGCCGTTGCTCGACTGCCTGCGTCGGGCGGTGACGTTCGGACTGTTTCTGGTGCGCCTCGATGTGCGTCAGGATTCAACGCGGCACAGCTCGGCGATGACCGAAATCACCGATTACCTCGGCCTCGGCCGCTATGAGGAATGGGACGAAGAGCAGCGCATCAACTTCCTCACCGAGGAGCTGAGCAACCGTCGTCCGTTGCTGCCCGCGCATTTCAAACCATCGGCGGATACCGCCGAAGTGCTCAACACCTGCAAGGAAATCGCCGCCGCGCCCGCTGCGTCGCTGGGTTCCTACGTGATCTCCATGGCCGGCGCCGCTTCCGACGTGCTCGCGGTGCAACTGCTGCTCAAGGAATCCGGCGTTCTGCGGCCGATGCGCGTGGTGCCGCTGTTCGAAACCCTCGCCGACCTCGACAACGCCGGGCCGGTGATGGAACGTCTGTTGCTGTTGCCGGGCTATCGCGCGCGTTTGCACGGCCCGCAGGAAGTGATGATCGGCTATTCCGACTCGGCCAAGGATGCCGGCACCACCGCTGCTGCGTGGGCGCAATATCGCGCGCAGGAGCGCCTGGTGGATATCTGCCGTGAGCAGCAAGTCGAACTGCTCCTGTTCCACGGTCGCGGCGGCACCGTTGGCCGTGGCGGCGGTCCGGCGCACGCGGCGATTCTGTCGCAACCACCGGGTTCGGTGGCGGGACGTTTCCGCACCACCGAGCAGGGAGAAATGATTCGTTTCAAATTCGGCCTGCCGGACATCGCCGAGCAAAACCTCAATCTTTATCTGGCCGCCGTGCTCGAAGCGACCTTGCTGCCACCGCCGCCGCCGACTCCGGAATGGCGCCATCTGATGGACGAATTGGCGGCGGACGGTGTCAGCGCTTACCGCCAGGTGGTGCGGGAAAATCCGCAATTCGTTGAGTACTTCCGTCAGTCGACCCCAGAGCAGGAGCTGGGACGTTTGCCGCTCGGCAGTCGCCCGGCCAAACGCCGCGCCGGCGGTATCGAAAGCCTGCGGGCGATCCCGTGGATCTTCGGCTGGACCCAAACCCGATTGATGCTGCCGGCCTGGCTGGGGTGGGAGACTGCGCTGAGCAAGGCGCTGGAGCGTGGCGAAGGTGAGTTGCTGGGGCAGATGCGCGAACAGTGGCCGTTTTTCCGCACTCGTATCGACATGCTGGAAATGGTCTTGGCCAAGGCCGACGCGGATATCGCGCAGTCCTATGACGAACGTTTGGTCGAAGCCGATCTGCTGCCGTTGGGCGCGCAGTTACGCGACCTATTGTCGCAGGCATGCTCCGTAGTATTGGGCCTGACCGGGCAGTCGCAGCTGCTGGCGCACAGCCCGGACACCCTCGAATTCATCCGCTTGCGCAATACCTATCTCGACCCGCTGCATCTATTGCAGGCCGAATTGTTGGCGCGTTCGCGGCAGCAGGAAGTCGAGCAGGGCAGCCCGGTGGAACAGGCGCTGCTGGTGTCTGTGGCGGGGATTGCCGCCGGATTGCGCAATACCGGCTAAGGTTGCTGAGCACGTCAGGCGGCATCCGCGATGAGGGTCGGATGCCGCTACTTGTGCCGTAGGAAAGTGCCGCGAGGCGACAGTTAATGTTGGGGTTGCGACTTGGGTTACCGCGTCGCGAGGTCACGGCGGGCGTCGGTTTCTCCGACTTTTGGCGTCTTGTGTGGGCGCAGCCTGCTGTGTATCTTGATCAGCCTTTGGCCGTTTGTGCGGCCACGACCCTTATTTTCAGGATCCGCCGGTTACGAGCGAATCCTTTGTTTTGTAAAGCTTTTATATAAAAAATTGAGGAGCACATCGATGCGCGTCATTCTGCTGGGAGCTCCCGGGGCCGGTAAAGGTACTCAGGCAAAATTCATCACCGAGAAATTCGGCATTCCGCAAATCTCCACCGGCGACATGCTGCGTGCAGCAGTCAAGGCTGGCACTCCACTGGGCGTACAAGCCAAGAGCATCATGGATGCCGGCGGCCTGGTGTCGGATGACCTGATCATCGCGCTGGTCAAGGACCGCATCGCTCAACCTGATTGCGCCAACGGTTTCCTGTTCGATGGCTTCCCGCGCACCATTCCGCAGGCTGAAGCACTGGTCACTGCCGGCGTCGAGCTGGATGCCGTGGTCGAGATCGCTGTAGAAGACGAAGAAATCGTCCAGCGCATCGCCGGTCGCCGTGTTCACGAAGCCAGCGGCCGCGTTTACCACATCGTCTACAACCCGCCGAAACTGGCTGGCAAGGACGACATCACCGGTGAAGAGCTGGTGCAGCGCAAGGACGACACCGAAGAAACCGTGCGTCATCGCCTGTCGGTCTACCATTCGCAGACCAAACCGCTGGTGGATTTCTATAAAAACCTTTCCGCCAACAACGGCGGTAAGCCAAAGTACAGCCACATCGAAGGCGTGGGTTCGGTTGATGCGATCACCGCCAAGGTGTTGGCCGCGCTGAGCTGAAAAGTCTGATCGGCTGCATCATCCACGGCCCGCTTGCGGGCCGTAGTTGTTTATACTGACGCACTTTTTTCCCCACCCCTGTTTTGGAAACATCGATGAGCACCTTGCTGGCCCTGGACACCGCGACTGAAGCTTGCTCCGTTGCCTTGCTGCATGACGGCAAGGTCACGAGTCATTACGAGGTGATCCCGCGCCTGCATGCGCAGAAGCTGCTGCCGATGATCCAGCAATTGCTCGCCGATGCCGGCACCACATTGCAAGCGGTCGACGCGATTGCCTTCGGCCGTGGCCCGGGCGCGTTCACCGGTGTGCGCATTGCCATTGGTGTGGTGCAGGGTTTGGCCTTTGCTTTGGATCGTCCGGTGTTGCCGGTATCCAACCTTGCAGTGCTGGCACAGCGTGGCTTTCGTGAACATGGCGCAAGCCAGGTGGCAGCCGCCATCGATGCGCGGATGGATGAAGTGTATTGGGGCTGCTACCGCGAGACGGCGGGGGAGATGCGTCTGGTCGGTGCCGAAGCGGTGCTGCCGCCGGAGGTGGCTGCGCTACCGGCCGATGCCACAGGTGACTGGTTCGGTGCCGGTACCGGTTGGGGTTATGGTGAGCGCATTGCGGTCAATCTAAGCGGCTCCGACGCCGGCATGCTGCCCCACGCCGAAGACCTGCTAACGCTCGCGCGTTTTGCCTGGGAGCGCGGCGAGGCGATCCCGGCGGATGACGCCCAGCCCGTCTACCTGCGCGATAAAGTCGCCACCCCGAAAGCCCGCTGATACGACACTTTCTCCTGTGGGAGCGAGCCTGCTCGCGAAGGCTTCTGGTCAGTCAATGCATGTGTTGAATGTGCTGGTCCCTTCGCGAGCAGGCTCGCTCCCACAGGTTCGCTGGTCACATACAAATATCGCCAATCGTCAGTTTCTACGCCCTCGCTTAAAACCTTTTGCGCTTTCTGTGTTCTAGTTATCACTCGGCAGTTTGCTAAGTCGGTCAGGTGCCGCTAAATTGCCATCATTGATACCGAGCATGACATTATGCGTATAGACGGCGTTTCCACTCAGTCCTACCCCATCAAGCGCAAGCCGCGCAAAGGCAATGCGGCGCTGGATGAGTCCGTCGACATCATCGACGGCGAGCTGGAATTTCCGAGCGAGGAGCAGCTTGCTGCTCGTGCCGCCCAAGCCGCTGCGCAACGCCTGAGCAACCTGCCTGCCCGTCAGCAAGACATGATTTACCACCGCGCGATGAAGAAAAGCGTAGCCATGGCCCTGGCCAGCTACCTCAGCACCGCCGGTTTTGTCGATTGGGACGCAGACGTGCTGGGCCTCGATCTGTATATCTGATGGATCTGCCTTACTACCTCGGTTGCCCGTCCTGGAGCGAAAATGCCTGGCGCGAGTATCTGTATCCGGTAGACGCAAAAACCTCCGACTTTCTCGCTCTCTACTGCCAGGTGTTCAACGCCGTCGAAGGCAACACCACCTTCTACGCCAGTCCGTCGCCAGCCACTGTGCAGCGCTGGGCCGAGATCATGCCGGCGCACTTTCGCTTCACTGCCAAATTCCCCGGCGACATCAGCCACAGTGGTGACCTGCGCGAGCAACTGACCGCTGCCGAAACCTTCCTGCAATTACTCAAGCCGTTGGGCGAACGTGTTTCGCCGCTGTGGCTGCAACTGTCGAAAAGCTTCACGCCGCAGCGTCTGCCGGAGCTCGCGGCGTTTATCGATGCGCTGGATTGCCCGCTTGCGGTCGAGGTGCGCAATGAACAGTTCTTCGCCAAGGGCGAGAGCGAGCGTCTGCTCAATCGTCTGTTGCTGGATCGCGGTGTCGAGCGCATCTGTCTTGACCCGCGCGCGCTGTTCAGCTGCTTGTCGACCGAGTCCTCGGTGATCCACGCGCAGTCGAAAAAGCCGCGAGTGCCGACCCGTCCGGCGGCGTTCACGCAGTTTCCGCAGGTGCGTTTCATCGGCCATCCCGAGCTTGAGGCCAACGATGCGTTTCTCGTGCCGTGGGTGGTGAAAATTGCTGAATGGATCGAAGAGGGGCGCACGCCTTACATGTTCCTGCACACCGCCGACAACCTGTTGGCAGCGAAACTGGCGCAACGTTTTCACGCACAACTGATGCAACGTTTGCCTGGCTTGCCCGCGCTGCCTGAGCTATACAGAGAACCCGCCGCCGAGCAGCTTGGCTTGCTCTGAGGCGGGTTTTTTCTGTCCGGGAGTCCGTCGATGAACGTCCAAGTCAGTCAACAACAACTCCTCAAAGCTCAAGCCTTCAAGGCCCTGCATGATCGCCAGGGGATCTTCGTCATCCCCAATCCGTGGGATGCCGGCTCGGCGAAGATGCTCGCCAGTCTTGGCTATCAGGCCTTGGCCACCACCAGCGCCGGTTACGCGTTTTCCCAGGGCAAGGTTGATGGCGCGTTGAGTCTCGACGAGACCCTGGCCAATGTCCGCGCGATTGTCGCGGCGACGGATCTGCCGGTGGCGGTGGATCTGGAAAACGGCTTTGCCGATGATCCGCTGGAGTCCGCGCAGAGTCTGTTGCGCGCCGCCGAGGCGGGCGCGGTGGGCGGGTCGATCGAAGACGCGACCGGGCGCCCGGATGCGCCGATCTATTGCTTCGAACACGCCGTCGCACGGATTGAAGCCGCCGTCGCGGCGGTGCGCACCTTGCCGTTTCCCTTCATCCTCACGGCTCGCGCGGAAAATTACCTGCACGGTAATCCCGATCTCGACGACACCATTCGCCGCTTGCAGGCATTTGCCGAAGCGGGTGCCGACGTGCTCTACGCGCCGGGTTTGCGCAGCGCCGAAGAAGTGCGTGCAGTGGTGCAAGCGGTGGCACCGAAACCGGTCAATGTGTTGATGTCTGGCGGTTTGAAACTGACCGTGCAGCAGCTCGAGGAAATGGGCGTACGCCGCATCAGCACCGGCTCTGCTCTGGCGCTGGCGGCGTTCGGCGAGTTCTTCCGCGCGGCGGAAGAGATCCAACAGGCCGGCACCTTTGGCTTTACGTCGCAGTCGATGCCGTACGCCAAGGCCAATCAATTCTTCAAGGACTGAGCATGGGGCGCTGGCTTTTCTGGGTGCTGTTGCTGGCGATCGGCGGTGCGGCGGTCAGTGTCTGGCGCGGCTGGCTGGAGGTGCCGCCGCAGTGGAACCCGTGGGCGCCATTGGACATAAAAGCCGCGCCCAACTGGCTGACCGGTTACAAACTCATGCGCCTGCGCAGCGATCCTGAACTGTGCGCACAGGCATTGAGCAGCTCGGATCTGCGCGTCAGCCCCCAAGCCGACAGTCCGGGCGCCAAGTGTCCGCTGATCGGTGCTCTGCGGGTGCAGGGCGGTGAAGTAGCGCTGAGCAGCAGTTTCATCGCCAGTTGCCCGCTGGCGGTGGCCTACGCGATGTTCGAACACCACACCCTGCAGCCGGCGGCGCAATCGGTTTACGGCCAGAAAATCGCGCGGGTCGATCACCTCGGCAGCTTCGCCTGTCGCAATGTCTACAACCGTGAGAGCGGTGCCCTTAGCCGACATGCGAGTGCCGATGCGCTGGACATCGCCGGTTTCCGCCTGTCTGACGGGCGCACGATCAGCGTGCTCAAGGATTGGCCCAAGCAAAACCAGGACGCAGAGTTTTTGCGCCAGCTGCGTGACGGCGCCTGTGAGTCATTCAGTGTGGTGTTGAGTCCGGACTACAACGCCGCTCATCGCAATCACTTCCATGTCGATGTCGGGCGCTGGAGCGTGTGTCGCTGAGGATCAGGCGGCGAGGCGCAGGTTCTGCAGGACGATCGGGCGAGCCCAGCCATTATCGAAGTCCAGAGCTTTCTGTTGCTCGACGATTTCTTCCGGCGGGAACGGCGGGTAAGGCTTCTGCAGCAAGTCCAGGTCGAACTCGGCAATCGGCAGGTACAGCGGACGTTTCTGCGGAGCAGGGCCTGGCTCCGGCACTGGCTGGCCATTGTTGATCACAATCGGGCGTACCCAGCTGCTGTCGAAATCCTGTTGCTCTTGCTGAGCCTTGAGTTCTTCTGGCGGGAACGGTGGGAACGGCTTGTCCAGCAGCTCCATTTCGAACTCGGCGATCGGCAGGAACAGTGGCTCCGGCGGGCGAACCTGGGTTTCGACCACGTCGCACTCACGCTGGCTGACGATGTGCGCGTGCAGCTCGCTGCCAACGGTCGGTTCTTCCGGGCTGTTCAGGTCAACCGGTGGAAACGTGCCACAGGCAGGCACCACTTCACTCGTCTGTTCGGCCAGGGCCTGGGCAAAGAAATCCTGCCACAGGTGACTGACGCCGCTCAGTGCTTGAGTGTTATGACGGCTGAAGTCGCCATGGGGCGAAACGTAGCCAATCGATGTGGGAAGAATGCCTGACATTTTTTTCGGTTGACGCTCAGCTCTGGCAAAATGCGCGTTGAATGGTTTATCGGCGGTTTTTGTCGATCCTTAACTTTTTTGAGCGTTTTTTTCATGATCGAGTCACCCGCGGCCTGCCGCATCCATGTCCAGGCCCTCGCCCCAGCGTTTCAAGCGCAAGCCGCACACTGGGCCGAACGTCTCGGCCTGCCGCTCGGCGAGGCGGACGGTGAGTTCGCCTTGCAGGTCGGCGAACAGGGTTTGCAGTTGCAGCAGCTCGGCCCGGATGCGCCTGGACCGGTGCGGGTCGACTTCGTCGAAGGCGGCGCGGCGCATCGTCGATTGTATGGCGGCGGCAGCGGGCAGATGATCGCTAAAGCGGTCGGCATCGCCCAAGGCGTACGCCCGCGGGTGCTGGATGCCACGGCGGGATTGGGCAAGGATGCGTTTGTGTTGGCCAGTCTCGGTTGTGAAATGAGCCTGATCGAGCGTCAGCCGCTGATCGGCGCACTGCTTGAGGACGGCTTGGCGCGGGCGGCAGAAGATTTCGATGTAGCGCCGATCGTGGCGCGGATGAAACTGCTCAAGGGCAATTCCATCGAAGTGATGCGCAGTTGGGAAGGGGAGGCGCCGCAGGTGATCTATCTCGACCCGATGTTCCCGCATCGCGAGAAAACCGCGCTGGTGAAAAAAGAGATGCGCCTGTTCCGCCCGCTGGTCGGCGATGATCCGGATGCCCCGGCCCTGCTTGAAGCCGCACTGGCACTGGCCACGCACCGGGTGGTGGTGAAGCGCCCGCGCAAGGCACCGTGCATCGAAGGGCCGAAACCGAGCCATGCGCTGGATGGCAAATCGAGCCGGTATGACATTTATCCGAAAAAAGCGCTGAAGCCCTAGAAGCAGCTGCAGGCTGCAAGCTGCAAGCTGCAAGCTACAAGCTACAAGCTACAAGCCAGAGCCAGAGCCAATTCACTGCTTTTGCTTTTTCTTGCAGCTTGCAGCTAGAAGCTCGCAGCTGCTCCTCCCCCGTAGGCCCTGATAAACAACCCCACCACCTCCCGCACATGCCGCTCCGCTGCCTCTCCGGTCAGCGGCTCGCCGCAGCCGTACAACAAACGGAAATTCCCCGCGCCTTTGATCAGGCAGAAGAAGTGCTCGGCGGCATTGCGTGGCTGGTCGATGCTCAGCGCGCCGGTTGCATGGATTTTCGTCAGCAGACCTTCCATGCCGTTGACCACGCGCTCGGGGCCGGCCTCGAAGAAGATCAGCGACAGCTTCGGATCCTGACTGCCCAGCGCCATGATCAGGCGGTGCAGGTTCACTGATTCATCGCTGTTGATCAGTTGATGGAAGCCCCGGGCAATGTTCAGCAATACATTTTCCACCGCGATGCCATCCGGCAATTCGAAGAACAGCGGCGGTAATTGTTCCTCGCATTTCGCGACGACAGCAGCGGAGAACAGCGTCTCCTTGTCGTTGAAATGGCTATAGACCGTCAGCTTCGACACGCCGGCCTCGCTGGCAACCGCGTCCATGCTGGTGTTGGCGTAGCCATGGCAGAGAAACAGGGTTTTCGCCGCATCCAGGATCGCCTGGCGTTTGGCCAGATCCTTGGGGCGGCCCGGGCCGTTTGAAGTTGAAAGATTGTTCGACATTCTTCGCTTTTAATACTGGACTGGTGAGTTTGCTATTAATACCATACCCGCCAGTATAAATATTCCAAGCCTCATTCGCGAAAGGTCCGTCACCATGTTCCGCCATGCGTTGTCCTTTGCCGTGCCAGTCAGTCTGGCGTTCCTGTTATCGGCGTGCGGTCAGGAAGAGGTGACCAAAGTCACCGTACGCCCGGCCATGGTGGTACAGCCCGAGCCTTCGGCGCAGGCGATGGAAAGTTATCCGGGCGAGGTGCGTGCCCGTTATGAGCCTGATCTGGCATTCCGCATCGGCGGCAAAGTCAGCCGACGACTGGTCGACGAAGGCCAGCGCGTCAAGGCCGATCAGCCCTTGGCCGAACTCGATCCGCAGGATGTGCGCCTGCAACTGGAAGCTACCCGCGCGCAGGTTGCTGCCGCCGAGGCCAATCTGAACCTAGTGCGCGCCGAGCGTGATCGCTACAAAACCCTGATGGAGCGGCAGATGGTCAGCCGCTCGGCCTACGACAACGCCGAAAATCTATATCGCTCCGGCGAAGCCCGCCTTAAACAAATCAAAGCTGAATTCAACGTTTCGACCAACCAGGCCAGTTACGCAGTGCTGCGTGCGCCGCAGGATGGCGTGGTGGCCAAGCGTTCGGTGGAAGTCGGTCAGGTGGTCGCTGCCGGGCAAACCGTGTTCACTCTCGCCACCGATGGTGAGCGCGAAGTGTTGATCAGCCTGCCGGAGCAAAGCTTCGGCCGCTTCAAGGTTGGTCAGCCGGTTACCGTGGAATTGTGGGCACAGCAGAATCAACGCTTCGCCGGGCAGATCCGCGAGTTGTCGCCGTCCGCCGACCCGCGCTCACGCACTTTTGCTGCGCGTATCTCGTTCACCAGCGGCAAAGTCCAGGCCGAACTGGGGCAGAGCGCCCGGGTGTTCGTGCAAGCGGCTGACAGTGTCTCGCTTTCCATACCGCTTTCCGCGCTGACCGCTGAAAACGGCGCGACCTACGTCTGGGTGGTCAACGGCAACAACACGTTGAAGAAAACTCCGGTACGGGTCGGTCCGTTCGGCGAGAAAAGCGTGGCGGTGCTCGAAGGCCTGAATGCCAGCGACTGGGTGGTGGCTGCCGGCGTTCACGTATTGCTCGACGGCCAGCAGGTGCGACCAGTGGATCGCTCCAACCGTGTGGTCAATCTGGCGAACAAGGAGTAAGCCCCGATGCGCTTCAACCTCTCCGAATGGGCGTTGCGTAATCGCCAGATCGTACTGTTCCTGATGCTTTTGCTCGCCGTTGTCGGCGCGTTGTCCTACACCAAACTCGGCCAGAGTGAAGACCCGCCGTTCACTTTCAAGGCGATGGTCATTCAGACCCGCTGGCCCGGTGCGACCGCGCAGGAAGTCTCGCGCCAGGTTACTGAACGGATCGAAAAGAAACTGATGGAAACCGGCGAGTACGAACGCATCATGTCGTTCTCCCGCCCCGGTGAGTCCCAGGTCACTTTCATTGCCCGCGATTCGATGCACTCCAAGGACATCCCCGACCTCTGGTACCAATTGCGCAAGAAGGTCGGCGACATTCGCCAGACCCTGCCGCCGGGAATTCAGGGGCCGTTCTTCAACGATGAGTTCGGCACCACCTTCGGCAATATCTATGCGTTGACCGGCGACGGTTTCGACTACGCCGTGCTCAAGGATTACGCCGACCGCATCCAGATCCAGCTGCAACGGGTCAAGGATGTCGGCAAGGTCGAACTGCTTGGGTTGCAGGACGAGAAAATCTGGGTCGAGCTGTCCAACGTCAAACTCGCCACGCTCGGCCTGCCGCTGGAGGCGGTGCAACAGGCGCTGGAGGAACAGAACGCGGTGTCCACGGCGGGGTTCTTCGAAACCGGTAGCGAGCGCTTGCAGCTACGCGTCTCGGGGAATTTCCAGACAGTCGATGAGATAAAGAATTTTCCGATCCGCGTCGCCGATCGCACCTTCCGCATCGCCGATATCGCCGAAGTGCGTCGCGGTTTCAGCGATCCACCGGCGCCGCGCATGCGTTTCATGGGCGACGATGCGATCGGTCTGGCCGTGGCGATGAAGGACGGCGGCGACATTCTCGTCCTGGGCAAGGCGCTGGAAGGCGAGTTTTCGCGCATTCAGAAAAACCTCCCGGCCGGCATGCAGCTGCGCAAGGTGTCCGATCAGCCGGCAGCGGTAAAAACCGGCGTCGGCGAGTTCGTTCAGGTGTTGGTCGAAGCGCTGGCGATCGTCTTGCTGGTGAGCTTCTTTTCCCTCGGTGTGCGCACCGGCATGGTCGTCGCGCTGACCATTCCGCTGGTGCTGGCGATGACCTTCGCTTGCATGTATTACCTCGGCATCGGTCTGCACAAGATTTCCCTCGGTGCGCTGGTGCTGGCGCTGGGGCTTCTGGTGGACGACGCGATCATCGCCGTGGAAATGATGGCGATCAAAATGGAGCAGGGCTTCGATCGCATTCGCGCGGCGAGTTACGCCTGGACCAGCACCGCATTCCCGATGCTCACCGGCACGTTGATCACCGCCGCCGGCTTCCTGCCGATTGCCACTGCGCAGTCCGGCACCGGCGAATACACCCGCTCGATTTTCCAGGTAGTGACCATTGCCTTGCTCGCCTCATGGGTCGCGGCGGTGATGTTCGTGCCGTACCTGGGGGAAAAACTCCTGCCGGATCTGGCGAAAATTCACGCGGCAAAACACGGTACTGGCCATGGTCAGCCTGATCCGTATGCCACGCCGTTTTATCAGCGCGTGCGGCGTCTGGTGGAGTGGTGCGTGGCGCATCGCAAGACGGTGATCGTGCTCACCGTGGGCCTGTTTATCGCCTCGGTGGTGTTGTTCCGCTTCGTCCCGCAGCAGTTCTTCCCGGCTTCGAACCGGCTGGAGTTGATGGTCGACCTGAAACTGGCCGAAGGTGTTTCGCTGGCCAACACCACCAGTGAAGTCAAACGCCTCGAAGCGCTGCTCAAGGAGCACGCCGGCATCGACAATTACGTGGCCTATGTCGGCACCGGTTCGCCACGCTTTTATCTGCCGCTGGATCAGCAACTGCCAGCGGCGAGTTTTGCCCAGTTTGTGGTGTTGGCGAAAACCATCGAAGAGCGTGAAGCGTTGCGCAGCTGGTTGATCGAAACCCTCAACGAGCAATTCCCGACCCTGCGTTCGCGCGTCACGCGTCTGGAAAATGGCCCGCCGGTTGGCTATCCGGTGCAGTTCCGCGTCACTGGCGAGCACATCGAAGAAGTCCGTGCATTGGCGCGCAAAGTGGCGGCGAAGGTTCGCGAGAATCCGCATGTGGTCAACGTGCACCTGGATTGGGAAGAACCGAGCAAAGTTGTTTATCTGAACATCGATCAGGATCGCGCCCGCGCCCTCGGCGTAAGCACGGCCAATCTGGCGAAATTCCTGCAGAGTTCGCTGGTCGGCTCGACGGTCAGCCAGTACCGCGAAGACAACGAATTGATCGAGATTCTGCTACGCGGCACCGTGCACGAGCGCACTGAATTGTCGTTGTTGCCGAGCCTGGCGGTGCCGACGGATAACGGTCGCAGTGTGGCGTTGTCGCAGATTGCCACGCTGGAATATGGTTTCGAGGAAGGCATCATCTGGCACCGCAACCGCCTGCCGAACGTGACCGTACGCGCTGACATTTATGGCAAGGAGCAACCGGCGACGCTGGTGAAGCAGATCATGCCGACGCTGGAGCCGATTCGCGCTGAGTTGCCCGATGGTTATCTGCTGGATGTCGGCGGCACGGTGGAGGATTCCGAGCGCGGGCAGAAGTCGGTGAATGCCGGGGTGCCGATGTTCATTGTCGTGGTGCTGACCTTGCTGATGGTGCAGTTGCGCAGTTTCTCGCGTACGGCGATGGTGTTTCTCACTGCGCCGTTGGGCTTGATCGGGGTGACGTTGTTTCTGATGGTGTTCAGGCAGCCGTTCGGGTTTGTGGCGATGCTCGGGACCATCGCATTGTCCGGGATGATCATGCGCAATTCGGTGATTCTGGTCGATCAGATCGAGCAGGATATCGCTTCGGGGCTCAGGCCCTGGCAGGCGATTATCGAGGCTACGGTGCGGCGGTTCCGGCCGATTGTGTTGACGGCGCTGGCGGCGGTGCTGGCGATGATTCCGCTGTCGCGCAGTGTGTTTTTCGGGCCGATGGCGGTGGCGATCATGGGCGGGCTGATTGTTGCGACTGCGCTGACGCTGTTGTTTTTGCCGGCGTTGTATGCGGCCTGGTTTCGGGTGCGTAAGGAGGCTTGAGGTTTTTGTGTCGTGGCGGCCTTCGGGCCGACCATGACTTGGGTGTTTTGGGTGTATATCCGTTCCTGTGGGTGTTGCTGATTACGGTTCCGCCCTTACGGCGGGTCACCTTTTTCAAACGCCAAAAAGGTAACCCAAAACGCTTGCTCCTACGTTCGGCCCTCGCAGGCTCGGGTTCCTTCGCTCCGGGATCGATCCGGGCGCAGCGGCTACGGTTTGCTTCGCTGCACCTCCTTCCGCTGTGTTCGACTGCGTCGAACGGTCGCTGCGCTCCCACGCCCGGGTCAATCCCTCCACTCAGCCTTCCGACGTCGCTGGTGGATCAAAAGCACTCGAGCTTGCGCTCATTGTTGAGTGGGGCGGCTGCGCCGCGGGCAGCTGCGCTGCTTTGCTTTTGCTTTTGTGGGAGCGAGCCTGCTCGCGAAGGCGGTCTGACAGCCAATTCATTTCGAATCGCCAATTCACGCTGCCTTCCTACAGCTTTTTCAGAATCCTCCGATCTTGAGGCGCTGGCCGTCCAATGCTGTACTCCGGGTTCTGCTTTTCCGAGTCCTTGAGTCTGTCTGATGAAGAAACCACCGACATTAGCCGGCAGAACGGATCCTGTTTTCGACCTGTTGGCCCGCTCGCCACACAAGCAACGACTTGCGGATTATCTGGCGCTGCTCAAGCCGCTCGATGATCAGGGGCGCTACTTGCCATTCGAGGCGTTGCGCTTTCGCTGGGCGGTAGGGTTGGACGCGAACCTTTGTTGGGCGTTGGTGAAGAAGGCGCGGGCGGCCCAGTACATTCATTTGTTGCCGTTGGGCGAGCCGGTGCAGTGGGGCAAATACGTGCCAACGCCGTTGGCGCAGAAAACCTTGGCTGTGGTGGATCGTTACGCCAGTACGGCCGCGCTGGATTACATGACCAGTCAGATCGGCGAGCGGGCGCATTTCTCCTGTCTGCTCAATGACCTGATCGAAGACGAAGCCATCGCCAGTAGCCAGTTGGAGGGCGCGGCGACCACTACTCGTGTTGCCAAGGACATGCTCAAGCATCAGCGCCAGCCGCGGACGCCGGATGAGCGCATGGTAATGGGTAATTATCGAATGATGAATTTCGCTTGGGAAAAGCGTTATGAACCTCTGAGCATTGAGCTGATTGCAGAGATCCATCGAGTGGGTGTGGAGGGGATCGATGACGAGCAGTATTCCCCCGGATTGTTCCGGACCAATGATGAGGTGGTTGTTCAGGATGGTTCAGGCAACACCGTGCACCGACCACCTCCTGCTGCAGGATTGGTTGCGCGGTTGGCGAGGTTGTCCGCCTGGATCAACCGGCCCGCTGCCTCGATTCTGGACAAAAATTATCTGCATCCACTGACCAAGGCCGTGACGCTGCATTTCGCCATGGGTTATGAACATCCATTTCGCGACGGTAACGGGCGGGTCGCGAGAGCCTTGTTTTACTGGTTCATGTTCAAACATGAGTTCGCGGCGTTTCGCTACATTGCGATCAGTCTGCTGCTGCGCAATGCACCGGTGAAATACGGACGCTCCTACCTGCACACCGAGGCAGATGAGCTGGATCTGACTTATTTCATCGAGTTTCAATGCGCGGTGATTTTGCGAGCCGTGGTCGGATACACCAATGTTTGTCGAAAAAGGCTAAATGGCTCGAGGGCGAGTCGCCTCGCCCCAGTGTGATGACGTCTTAAATCGTACCAAACACCTTCTTCGCCAGACTCGTCGCCGCAGCGGCCGGGTTCTGGCGGATGGTTTCTTCCTGCTTGCCGATCATCTCGAACAAACCATTTAGCGCCTGTTCAGTGACGTAGCTTTCAACGTTCGCGCTCTTCGCGTCCACCACGCCAAACGCAGCGGCCTGTCCCGCGAACGAGTTGTACTTCTGCGCGACGCCGACCTTGTCGGTGGCTTGTTTGACGATGGGCAGGAATTTCGCGCGGATCTGTTCGCGGCTGGATTTGTTCAGGTATTGGGTCGCCGAATCGTTGCCGCCGCTGAGGATGCCTTTGGCGTCGGCCACGCTCATTTTCTTCACTGCATCGACGAGGATTGGCTGGGCCTGGGTCACGGCGGATTCGGCGGCTTTGTTCATCGCGGTTTCCAGTTCTTCGACCTGGGCGCCCATGCCGAAGGCTTTCATCTTGCTCGCGGCTTTGCCGAGTTTGCCCGGCAGTTCGATTTTCACTTCGGGGTTGTTGCTGAAGCCACCCGGGGTGCCGAGTTGTTTCACGGCGATCTGGGCGCCTTGGGTCAGGGCGTCCTTGAGGCCGCCGGTGGCGTCTTGTTGCGACAGGTCGTTGAGCGACAAGGCCAAGGCGTTGGCGGAGATCAGCAGGCCGGCGCAGGCGGCGGCGAAGCGAAGGGTAGGGCGGCGCATGGCGGCTTCCTTGTGGCTAAAAGTGGATTAACGAACGGCGTCGACGCGGATTTTCAGCGGCTGCGGGTCGTTGCCGTCGAGTTGCACGGCGTGGTTTTCGGTGGTGATGAACATCAGCTCGCCGTTGACTTCAATGCGCGCGCTGATCGAATAACGGTGGCCGGATTTGACCTGCGCCGGATCGTAGCTCAAATGAAACGGCAGCGGCACCTGGCCTTTGACCGGGCCGTTCTGTTCGGCGAGGACGATGGCGGGTGCATCGGCCAGCGACACGTCTTGCAGGCTGACGCTCAGGGTCGCGCTCGGGGGCAGGGCGATGCGTTGCAGGTAGAAGACTTCGCCGTCGAGGCTGGCCTTGCCGGCGGGGCTGGTTGATTGGCAGGCGCTGAGCAGCGTGGCGGCGGCGAGGGTCAGCAGTTTTTTCATGGGTGAATCTCCTTTCAATGTGGGAGCGAGCCTGCTCGCGAAAGCGCTGGATCAGTCAAAATAAATGGCGACTGACACTCCGTCTTCGCGAGCAGGCTCGCTCCCACAGGGGTAAGGCTTCAAGCCTCAGGCTGTGGCGTGACTTGATCCGCCGCATCTTCACTGCGATGCAGCGCGACCTGGCGGATCGATAGGCGAATCTCCGCTGGCAACACGCGCTTGGCCGCGCCTTCGGCCAGCTCGCCGAGCAGTTCGTGATAGCTGAGCTTGCCGGCTTCGTCGCGGCGCAGGACGTCGAGGTCGAGCAGGGTCTGGATGAAGTGGCGGAACAGACTCTTGTCGAAGAACTCCGGCGCATTCAGGCCATGCAGGATCGATAGGCGCTGGGCCATCACTGTGCACAGATCTTCCAGCTCTTCGGCGCTGATGCTGTTCTGGCCGCTGTTGAGCAGCAGGGACACGGTCATGTAGAAACGCTGCAAGGTCTGCGCGATGCTTTTCGACAGCAGCGTCAGCAGCACGAAATGCCGCGAACTCGGCGCCGGGCGCAGGTACAGGTCTTTCTCGAAACGCAGCAGGCCCTGCTCGACGAACGCTTCCAGCCACTGGTCGATCACTGCATCAAGTTCGTCCAGGCTCCAGCGGATGAACAGCTCCGATTGCAGGTACGGATACAGCGCGCGGGTGTAGCGCAGGATCTGCTCGCGGCTCATGCGCGAGGTGCTCTGGAAGAAACTCGCCAGCAACGACGGCAGAGCGAAAATGTGCAGGACGTTGTTGCGGTAGTAAGTCATCAGGACCGCGTTCTGCTCGTCCAGATAAAGAATCTTGCCCAGCGCATCGTTCTGCTCGGCGAGCAGATCCATGTCTTTCACATGCTCGATCAGCGCGCGGCCATCACCTTCCGGCAGCGTGGTGTGTGGCGAGTACGGCACTTTGCGCAGCAGCGCCAGATACAGATCCAGCACCCGCGCCATGGCCCGATCGTCCAGCGCCAGACGCGTGGTCGACAGCAGGGCCAGCGCTACCAAATTCACCGGATTGATCGCCGCCGCTTCGTTGAGGTGGCGGGCGACTTTCTCGCCGAGGCGGTTGGTGGTTTCGTTGAGCCACGCCGGTTTGAACTGCGGGCCGAGCTCCTGCTGGCGCCAGTCCGGTTGCTCGGCGTCGAGGAATTCCGCCAGTTTGATCGGCTCACCGAAGTTGACCGCGACCTGACCGAAACGCTGCTTGAGCGCGCCGATCACTTTGAAAATATCGAAGATCGATTCTTTTTTCTTGCTCGCCCCGCGCAGTTCGCCGAGGTAGGTGCGGCCTTCGAGCACGCGCTCGTATCCGATGTACACCGGCACGAACACGATCGGCATCCGCGAAGAACGCAGGAAACTGCGCAGGGTGATCGCGAGCATGCCGGTTTTCGGTTGCAGCATGCGCCCGGTGCGCGAGCGACCGCCCTCGACGAAATACTCGACCGGGAAACCTTTGGTGAACAGCGTGTGCAGGTATTCGTTGAACACCGAGGTGTACAACGGATTGCCCTTGAAGGTGCGGCGCATGAAGAACGCACCGCCGCGACGCAGCAGGCTGCCGATCACCGGCATGTTCAGGTTGATCCCGGCGGCGATGTGCGGTGGGGTCAGGCCGTTGCGGAACAGCAAATAGGAAAGCAGCAGGTAGTCGATGTGGCTGCGGTGGCACGGCACGTAGATCACTTCGTGACCTTGCGCGACGTTCTGCACGCCCTCGATGTGGTTGACCTTGATGCCGTCGTAGATCTTGTTCCAGAACCAGCTCAGCACCACTTCGAGAAAGCGGATCGCGGTGTAGGTGTAGTCCGAGGCGATTTCGTTGCCATAGCGCAGGGCCTGGGCCTTGGCTTTCTCCGGGGAGATTTTTTCGCGCTCGGCTTCGTCGAGGATCGCCTGTTTGACCAGCGGCTGGTTGAGCAGGCCTTTGACCAGATTGCGCCGGTGGGAAATGTCCGGGCCGATCACCGCGGCTTTCAAGTTGCGGAAGTGCACGCGCAGGATGCGCTGGGCCATGCGCACGGTGCGCTCATGACCCTTGTTGTGATCGATCAGTTCGCGCAGGTGGATCGGCGCGGAAAATTGCACGCGGGTTTTACGCCCGAGGACGATGATACTCAGCAGTCGGCGCAGACGGCCGGTGACTGCCCAGCTGTCGGCGAACAACAGTTTCCACGGACTGTTTTCGCTGTCCGGCGACTGGCCCCAGAACACGCTGACCGGAATGATCTGCGCGTCTTCGGCAGCATTCTGAGTCAGCGCGCTGACCAGACGGGTGAGAGTCGGCGGCGCGCCGCGTTTGTCCTGGCGGCCGAGCCAGTCCGGGTCCGGCGTCAAATAGAAAAACGCCGCCGGCTCGATCAGCGCACCCACCGACACCGCCAGCACCGGGCGCGGCAGGCCGGCCTTGGTGCACTCGGTGTCGACCACCGCCAGATCGGTCAGCGAGGGGTTTTGCAGGACGTAGAACACCGGACGACTGCGGTCGAGGTTAAGAGTGAACGACGACTGATTGATGGTCTCGGAGCGAACCCAGAGATACAACAGGCGGCGCAGGGTGCCAAACACAAGACGGCGGAACGGGGAACGGGTCATACGGCTTCTGCGTGAGTGAATAGAACCGAGCGGTTGCTCAAGTGGGCGACAGTTTGCCGGATTCACCGAAAATCGGCAAAAAAGCGCCGAAGTAATCTCCTGTTGAGAGTTTCCGCACCTGTCATATACTCGGCGGTCTGTTGCCGGTGCCCTGTCATGGACGTCGGACGCAGGCTGACGTTCCTCGAAGGCTTTCCTGCGAAAAGCCCGTTCAATAATAAAAAAGGAGTATGAACAGATGGCAACACGCGAAACCGGCAACGTGAAGTGGTTCAACGACGCCAAAGGCTACGGCTTTATCCAGCGCCAAGACGGCGTGGACGTGTTCGTGCACTACCGCGCGATACGCGGCGAAGGGCACCGCTCGCTGACTGAAGGTCAACAGGTCGAGTACGCCGTGATTACTGGCGAGAAGGGATTGCAGGCGGAAGACGTTGTAGGCCTGTAACACAAACTTCTAGAGCGCCAAAAACCACTGTGGGAGCGAGCCTGCTCGCGAATGCGCTGTATCAGTCACCATTCATATCGACTGACACTGCGCATTCGCGAGCAGGCTCGCTCCCACATGGGCTCTACGTTGCCCCGGTTAAGCGGTTTTCCAGGTGATCTCTTCTTCTCCGTCTGCGCTGATGCGAATCCAGCGATCGGCGGTTTCTTCACCTTCTTCTTCGACCCACGTCCCCGGTGCACAACGCACTTCGACGTTCAGTGCGGCAAAGGCTGCGCGGGCGCAGGCGATGTCGTCGTCCCAGGGAGTCTGGTCGCTTTCCAGGTACAGGCTGTTCCACTTGCCCACGGCTTTCGGCAGCCAGGTCACCGGCACGTTGCCGGCCTTGCACTTGTACGTCTGGCCTTTCTGCACCCAGTCGCTGCACGGGCCCAGCGCTTGGCCGAGCCAGGTGGAAATGGCCTTGTGGTCGACGTCGGCGTCTTTCAGGTAAATCTCGATGTCCGGTTGGCGCATGGATGTCCTCACTGCGGGTCTGAAAAATCCATTCGCGGATTTAGCCGGCCCCGGGCCTTTGCCCGAGACCAAAAGTTATTGAAGAACGAAATAATCGTAGCGCATCGACACGGTGGTCTCGAACGGCTCGGCCTGCTCGATTACCGCCGCACGACGCTCGGCACTGGCACGCCAGCCGTGAGGCGTCATCGCCAACAGGTTGGCGCGGTCCTCGGGCTTGTCCAGGGTCAGTTTGAATTCCAGCGTCTCGCTGTGCGCCAGCGCCATGCCTGCCGGCACCAGCGCCAGGTGCTTGTCGTCGGTGTACTCGCGCACTTCGTCGTACAGGCGCTCGCGCAATTCCATCAGATGGCCACGGGTCGGGCCGACTTTCATCAGGCCGCCGCCGACGCTGAGCAGACGCTTGGCTTCTTCCCAGTCCAACGGACTGAAGACGCTGGCGAGAAATTGGCAACTGCCTGAAGCCAACGGCACGCGGGCCATGCTGGCAATCAACCAGGTGATCGCCGGATTGCGTTTGCAGGCTCGTTTGACCGCTTCACGGGAGATATCCAGCGCGTAGCCATCCGCATTGGGCAACGCTTCGGCGATTTGCGCGGTGTAGTAACCCTCGCCACAACCGATGTCGACCCAGCGCTCCGGCGCATAACTCGCCGCCAATTCAGCCAGACGCCTGGCGACTGGCGCGTAATGCCCGGCGTTGAGGAAATCACGCCGCGCCTCGACCATCGCTTGATTGTCACCCGGGTCGCGGCTGTTCTTGTGCTGCACCGGCAACAGGTTCAGATAACCCTGACGCGCACGGTCAAACCGATGCCCGGCGGGGCAGACCACGCCGTTGTCCACCGCATTGAGCGGCTCACTGCAGATCGGGCACGCGAGCATCAGGCGAGCAACCTGATCAGGGTCTGGTAGTAGATCTCGGTCAGCACGTCGAGATCGGCTGCCAGCACGCGCTCGTTGACCTGGTGAATGGTCGCGTTGACCGGGCCCAGCTCAACCACTTGCGTGCCCATGGTCGCGATGAAACGGCCATCGGATGTGCCACCGCTGGTCGAGGCTTTGGTTTCGCGACCGGTGATGTCCTTGATGCTCGACGACACCGCATCGAGCAGCGCGCCCGGTTCGGTGAGGAATGGCAGGCCGGACAGCGCCCAGTCGATGTGCCAGTCCAGACCATGCTTGTCGAGGATGTCGGCAACGCGTTTCTGCAGGCCTTCGACGGTCGATTCGGTGGAGAAACGGAAGTTGAACACCGCCACCAGATCACCCGGGATCACGTTGGTCGCGCCGGTGCCGGAATTGAGGTTGGAAATCTGGAAACTGGTCGGCGGGAAGAAATCGTTGCCGTGGTCCCAGTGCTCGGCGGCCAGCTCTGCCAGCGCCGGAGCGGCGAGGTGGATCGGGTTCTTCGCCAGATGCGGGTAGGCCACGTGACCTTGCACACCTTTGACCGTGAGCTTGGCGCCGAGGGAGCCGCGACGGCCGTTTTTCACCACATCGCCGACCAGCGTGGTGCTCGACGGCTCGCCAACGATGCACCAGTCCAGGCGCTCGTTGCGCGCGACCAGACGTTCGACCACAGCCTTGGTGCCGTGATGCGCCGGGCCTTCTTCATCGCTGGTGATGAGGAAAGCGACCTTGCCTTTATGGTTCGGGTAATCGGCGACAAAGCGTTCAGCGGCGACTGTCATCGATGCCAGGCTGCCTTTCATGTCTGCCGCGCCACGGCCGCAGAGCATGCCGTGTTCGTCGATCACGGCATTGAACGGATCGATCTGCCATGCGGTAACCGGACCGGTCGGCACCACGTCGGTGTGGCCGGCGAAGCACAGCACCGGGCCGTCGTTGTTGCCATGAGTGGCCCAGAAGTTATCCACATCTTCGATGCGCATCGGCTCCAGAGTGAAACCGGCATCGCCCAGGCGCTGCATCATCTGCTTCTGGCAGTCGGCATCGACCGGGGTCACGGAGGGACGGCGGATCAGGTCGATGGCCAGTTGAAGGGTCGGCGATAGGTCGGCGTGGGCCGTCATGGAAAACTCCGGGATCATGGAATATGAGCTTGGGCTTCTAATGTGGGAGCGAGCCTGCTCGCGAAAGCGGTCTACCAGGCACCTTAAAGGTTGAATGTTACAACGCCTTCGCGAGCAGGCTCGCTCCCACAAGGGACAGGGGTGGTCAGTCAGACCGGTTATCACGCCAAGCCCCGCAAAATGGCGGTTATCTTAAAGCAAAACGGCGACCATTGGCCGCCGTTTAGTGCTGCGTTGCGGATTTAGACGACCGGTGCCGGCTCAGCCTTGGCCACAGGTTTGGGCAGCGACGACAGGAACGCCATGATCAGCGCCGCCAGATACGGCAGCGACTGCACCAGCAACATGGTTACCCAGAAGCGCATGTCATTGCTCGGAATGCCCTGCACGAGGAAGATCCCCAGCGCCGCGCCCCACAGCAACAGCATGATGAACAGCTCCTCGCGAGCCTCGCTGATCGCCACCCAGAAACCGTGGTTGTCAGCGTTTTTCGGCGTGCGGAAAAACGGAATGCTGCTGGTGAAGAAACCGTACAGTACCGCTTTGGCGATGGTGTGCGACAACGCCAGCCCCGCCAGTGCCGCGCAGAACGCATCCTTCAGATTCACGCCGACGGCGCGGCGGTAGAGGAAGATGATCTTGCCGACCTTGAACACGAAAAGCGCCAGTGGCGGGATCGCGAAAATCAGCAGCGGCGGATCGACCCGTTGCGGCACGATGATCATCGCCGCCGACCATAGCAGGGCGCCGACGGTGAAGAAGATGTTCATGCCATCGGCGACCCACGGCAGCCAGCCAGCGAGGAAGTGATAACGCTGACCACGGGTCAGTTCGGTGTCCTTGCCGCGCAGCAGGCTGCGGGTGTGGCGCTTGATGATCTGGATCGCGCCATAGGCCCAGCGGAAACGCTGTTTCTTGAAGTCGATGAAGGTATCCGGCATCAGGCCCTTGCCATAGCTGTCGTGGTAATACGCCGCCGACAGGCCCTTCTCGAACACGCGCAGACCGAGCTCGGCGTCTTCACAGATGCACCAGTCAGCCCAGCCCAATTCTTCCAGCACGGAACGGCGGGTCATGGTCATGGTGCCGTGCTGAATGATCGCGTCACGGTCGTTGCGGGTGACCATGCCGATGTGGAAGAAGCCTTTGTATTCGGCGTAGCACAGCTTCTTGAAAGTGCTTTCGTTCTGGTCGCGATAATCCTGCGGCGACTGCACTACGGCGATTTTCGGGTCGGCGAAGTGCGGCACCATGTGCTTGAGCCAGTTCGGGTGCACGCAGTAATCGGAGTCGATCACGGCAATGACTTCGGCGTCCTTGGCGGTGTGCGGGATCAGGTAATTCAGCGCGCCGCCCTTGAAACCGGCCAGCGGCGAAACGTGGAAGAACTTGAAGCGCGGGCCGAGGGTTGCGCAGTAGTCGCGCACCGGTTCCCACACCGCCGGGTCCTTGGTGTTGTTGTCGATGATCAGGACTTCGAAGTCTGGATAATCGAGCGCGGCCAAGGCATCGAGGGTCTGTTTGACCATCTCTGGCGGCTCGTTGTAGCAAGGCACATGGATCGACACTTTCGGCCGGTAACCAGAATCGCCCAGCACCGGCAGGAATTCCCGACGGCGCTTGTGAATCCACACCGCTTCGGCCAGTTCATGGGCCTCGGTGAGCAGCACGATGAACACCCCGAGCGCACCGAGCGCCAGGAGGAATCCGACCGTGAGGCTGAACCACGTGCTGTATTGCTGGCTGTAGTCGTAACCGATGTACACCAGCACCGAACCGCAGAGGAACGCGATAAACGTCAGGAACGTGCGACCGCGCTGGCGCAGGGCCGAGCCGTCGATCATCAGCAGGGTCAGCGACAGCAGCGCCAGTACCACCGAGCCGATGGCCAGCACGCGCCATTGCGGAATCGCCACCACCGGGCCTTCGAAATTGAATTTCTGCTGGCGCGCGGCGTTGAACACGCCCCAGTAGGCGCCGACCGAACCTTCATCGCTGGCCTTCCACGGCTGATCGAACGCTTCGATCACGAAGTAGTTGAAGCCTTGGCGATTGAGCTTGTTGACCAGCGTGCGCAGATAAATTGCCTGATCCGCCGGCGAGGCATCGGCGCCACCGCGCATGCGCCCGTTGCTCGGCCAGCCGACCTCGGAGAGCAGCAGCGGTTTTTTCGGAAACAGCTTTTTCAGATCGCGGGCGCGGTCGAAGACGAACTGGCCGGCCTTGTCCACCGGGATGAATTCCCAGTAGGGCAGGACGTGGGCGGCGATCAGGTCAACGTGCTTGGCCAGTTGCGGGTATTTCTCCCAGATGTGCCATTGTTCGGAGGTGGTTACCGGCACCTTCACCGCAGCGCGCACCCGATCCAGCAGAACGATCAAAGCCTCAGGGGTGATTTCTTCGCGAAACAGCGCCTCGTTGCCGACCACCACGCGCACGACGCTGCGCGAGGTGTTGGCCAGTTCGATGGCTTTGGTGATTTCCCGTTCGTTGCGTTCCTGATCCGGACTGATCCAGATACCGAGGGTGACGCGCAGGCCGAATTCTTCAGCCAGTTTCGGGATGTCTCCCAACGAACCGTCGACCGAATAGATACGAATGTTGTCGGTCAGCTTGCTCATGATTTCCAGGTCACGGCGCATTTCATCGTCAGACGGATACTGATCCTTCTGTGGGTATTGCCCTTGCTGGAATGGCGAATACGAGAAGCCGGAGATTTGCTGCGGCCAGTTCGGCGCCGTGACCGGGCGATTGACCAGCGCCCAGAAACCGGTGAACAAGGCAGCGATGGCCAGCACCACCACCAGGTTGAGTCCAAATTTACGCGATGACATAGCTGTTTCGGGTTCCAAAGGCTGTGGAACGAAGGATCGGTCGGATAGACGCCCGAGGGGCGCGCATCCTACACCGGCGGTTAACCAGTCGTACAACTGACGGGAAAATGCCTGACATTGGGCAGCCGTCTCTGACTTAAGTTCTTACACTTGTCGCTTGCAGCTTAAAACTTGTCGCTGCGTAGCCCTATAATGCGCGCCGGTTTTTGGGGTAATGGTCATGAGTACAGAAGATCCGCGGTTTGCAGGCATCGCCCGTTTGTATGGCATCGAGGGCCTGGAACGCTTGCGCGCCGCCCATGTGGCGATCGTCGGCGTCGGTGGCGTCGGCTCCTGGGCGGCGGAAGCCATGGCCCGTTGCGGGGTTGGCGAGATCTCGCTGTTCGACCTCGACGACGTCTGCGTCAGCAACGCCAACCGCCAATTGCATGCGCTGGACAGCACCGTCGGCAAACCCAAGGTCGAGGTGATGGCCGAGCGTCTGCGCGGGATCAACCCCGATTGCACGGTGCACGCCGTGGCCGATTTCGTCACCCGCGATACCATGGCCGAATACATCACGCCGAACATCGACTGTGTGATCGACTGCATCGATGCGGTCAATGCCAAAGCGGCGCTGATCGCCTGGTGCAAACGCCGCAAGATCCAGATTATTACCACCGGCGGGGCGGGCGGGCAGATCGATCCGACGCTGATTCAGGTCTGCGATCTCAACCGCACCTTCAACGACCCACTGGCATCGAAAGTCCGTTCGACCTTGCGTCGCGACTACGGCTTTTCCCGCACCGTGACCCGCCATTACAGCGTGCCGTGCGTGTTTTCCACCGAACAGCTGCGCTACCCGAAACCGGACGGCAGCATTTGCCTGCAGAAGAGTTTTGTCGGCGACGGCGTGAAGCTCGACTGCGCCGGCGGCTTTGGCGCGGTGATGATGGTTACCGCGACATTTGGCATGGTCGCGGCGACCAAGGCTGTGGACAAGATTGTCGCTGGTGTTCGGCGCCCGGCGGACCGGGTCAGGCCTCAAGCCTGAAGGTGTTAATGAGGGCCTCTTCGCGAGCAGGCTCGCTCCCACAGGGAAATGCATTTCCATTGTGGGAGCGAGCCTGCTCGCGAAGGCGATTAGCGCGCCAACTCATTCATCCGCGTGAGCACGGCATTGAGGCCATTGCTGCGCGATGGCGATAGCTGGCGGGACAGGCCGAGCTGATTAAACCAATCCGGCAAATCGATTTGCTTTATATCAGCCGCCGACAAGCCGTTGACCCGCAACAGCAGCAACGCCACCAATCCGCGAATCATCCGCGCATCGCTGCTTGCCTTGAACTGCCAGTGTCCGTCGCGCAAATCTCCGACCAGCCACACCTGACTCTCACAGCCATGCACCCGGTTGGCGTCGCACTTTTGCGCTTCATCCAGCGGCGGCAGACGATCACCAAACTGCATCAGCAGCCGCGCGCGCTGTTCCCAGCCCGCCGCAGTCTGAAACGTCTGCAGCGCTTCGGCCGCTTCCACCGGCAGGCTCATCGCAACATCTCCAGGGCCTGATCCAAAGCCTCGAAAAAGCGCTCCAGATCTTCCGAGTCGTTATACAGCGCCAGCGACACGCGGATCGCGCCGGCCAGTTCGAAGCTTTTCATCAGCGGCATGGCGCAGTGATGCCCGGCGCGTACGGCGATGCCTTGTTCGGTGAGCAGATGCGCCAGATCGGCGTTGTGCACGCCTTCGACGACAAAACTGGCCAAGGCCAGTTGCGGCTTGCCGAGCAGGCGAATGCCGTTGCGGGCGGCGAGGCCGCGCAGCAGATAGTCGTGCAGTGCCGCTTCGTGGGCAGACACGGCGTCCTGATCCAAACCGGCCAAGTAGTCGAGGGTTGCTCCGAGGCCGATGACGCTGGCGATCGGCGGTGTGCCCGCCTCGAACCCCAACGGCGCCGGGCGGAAGCGCGAATCCTGATAGTTGGCGTCCAGCACCATCTCGCCGCCGAACTGCCAATGCTGCAATTGCTCCAGCGCAGCGTTGCGCCCGAACAGCACGCCGAGGCCATCGGGGCCGTAGAGTTTGTGGCTGGAAAACACATAGAAGTCGCAACCCAGCGCCTGCACGTCATGCCGACCATGCACCACGCCTTGGGCGCCATCGATTACAGTCAGCGCGTTCTGCGCCTTGGCCATGCCGAGCAAAGCGGTCAGTGGCTGCCAGGCACCAAGCACGTTGGATAATTGGCTGACGGCCAATAAACGTGTGCGCGGGCCGATCAGATGCACGGCAGCGGCGAGATCGATCAGGCCTTCGGCATCCAGCGGCAGGATCACCAGTTTCAGATTGCGCCGTTTTGCCAGTTGCTGCCACGGCAGCAGGTTGGCGTGATGCTCCAGAGCGCTGATGACGATCTCATCGCCCGGATTGAAAAGATGTTCAAGACCGTAGGCGAGGAGATTCAGCGCACTGGTGGCACCGTGCGTGAAGACGATCTGACCGCTGTCACCGGCATTCAGCCATTGGCCAACCTTGCGCCGACTGTCTTCGAACGCTTGCGTCGCGTGAGCGCCGGGCAAGTGTTGCGCACGATGCACATTGGCCGCGCCGTTGGCGTAGTAATGCGTCAGTGCGTCGAGCAGGGCCTGGGGTTTTTGCGTAGTGGCGGCGCTGTCCAGATAGGTCTGGTCTTGCCGTTGCAGGGCGGCGATGGCCGGGAAATCGGCGCGCCAGGGGGAGGGAATCATCATTTGTTCAGCCCTGTGAAATTGGGCGGGGTGTACGCCAAACCTTGTGGGAGCGAGCCTGCTCGCGAAAGCGTCCGTGAGGACGCCAGAAGCTTCGCGAGCAGGCTCGCTCCCACAGGCCTACAGCGCTTAGTTGTGAGCGTGCAGCGCTTCGTTCAGTTCGATCGCCGATTTGTGGGTCTTGCACTCCACAGCACCGGTTTCCGAATTGCGACGGAACAGCAGATCAGTCTGACCGGCCAGCTCGCGCGCCTTCACAACCTTGACCAGATTGTTGTGCTCGTCCAGCAGCGCAACCTTGGTACCGGCGGTCACGTACAGGCCCGACTCGACAGTGTTGCGGTCGCCCAGCGGAATGCCGATACCGGCGTTGGCGCCGATCAGGCAGCCTTCGCCGACCTTGATCACAATGTTGCCGCCGCCCGACAGGGTGCCCATGGTCGAGCAACCGCCGCCCAGGTCCGAACCTTTGCCGACGAAGACGCCAGCGGAAACGCGGCCTTCGATCATGCCCGGGCCTTCGGTGCCGGCGTTGAAGTTGATGAAGCCTTCGTGCATCACGGTGGTGCCTTCGCCGACATAAGCGCCCAGACGCAGACGCGCGGCATCAGCGATACGCACGCCGGCCGGTACCACGTAGTCGGTCATTTTCGGGAACTTGTCCACCGAAAACACTTCCAGCAGCTCACCGCGCAGACGCGCTTCAAGTTGCATTTCCGCCAGTTCGCTCAGGTCGATCGCGCCCTGGCTGGTCCACGCCACGTTCGGCAGCAGCGGGAAAATACCGGCGAGGCTGACGCCGTGCGGCTTGACCAGACGGTGCGAGAGCAGATGCAGCTTGAGGTAGGCCTCAGGCGTGGAGGTCAGTTGCGCATCTTCGGCCAGCAAAGTGGCGACCAGCGGCTTGTGGCTTTCGGCCAGGCGGGTCAGCAGCTTGCCTTGCACGGCGTCGATGCCTTTCACGGCTTCAGCCAGTTGCGCAGCCTGGGCGGTGGTGAAGGTGATGGCCTGGTTGCCTTCGGTGTAACCGAGGATCGGCGCAACAGCCGCGACCAGTTCGGCCGAAGGGTTGAGCAGTGGCTGGGCGTAGAACACTTCCAGCCATGCGCCTTGACGGTTCTGGGTGCCGACACCAAAGGCGATGCTGAACAGGGAATTGGACATGTGAATACCTCTACAAAGAGTGACGGGCTGCTTACTTCAGAGCGGCCGCGTAGATATCTGGCTTGAAGCCAATCAGGGTTCGGTCACCGAGATCGAGCACCGGGCGCTTGATCATCGAGGGTTGTGCGAGCATCAGTTCGATAGCTTTCGCCTGGTCGAGATCGGCTTTGCGTTCGTCGTCGAGTTTGCGAAAGGTCGTGCCGGCGCGGTTCAGCACGGTTTGCCAGCCGTGCTCGTCGCACCATTGGGTCAGGTGCTCACGGTCAATGCCGGCGGTCTTGTAATCGTGAAAGTCATAGCTGACAGCGTGTTCATCGAGCCAGGTGCGCGCCTTTTTCATGGTGTCGCAGGCTTTGATGCCGAAAAGGTGCAACGTTTTACTTGAAACGGCCAAGGAATCGCCCCCTTTACAGGTGCTGGAAAAAAATGGTGACGGATTATGCCATGACCGGACGGTTTCGTCGGCCACGGTTGTCGTAACGCTGTAAAACCTGTGGGAGCGAGCTTGCTCGCGAAGGGGGCCTGTCAGTCAATTTCTGTGCTGAATGACACACCGCATTCGCGAGCAAGCTCGCTCCCACATTTAGTCCGGCGTCTGGCCGTGCGACATAGGTGCAACGGTCAGCGACAGCCTAAGGCGCTAATATGGCAGTTCAATGCTGTCGATCGCCTGAGATTCTGGTTTTATGCAAACTGCTTACACCGTCCTGATCCTGCTGATGCTGGTCAGCGTCTCGCGCCTGGTCGGGCGGGTCATCCCGCTGCCGTTGCCGCTGGTGCAAATCGCCGCCGGTGCCTTGCTCGCTTGGCCGACGCTTGGCCTGCACGTTGCCCTCGATCCCGAATTGTTTTTGTTTCTGTTCTTGCCGCCGCTGCTGTTTTCCGATGGTTGGCGCATGCCCAAACGCGCCTTCTGGCAATTGCGCGGGCCGATCCTGACCCTGGCCGTCGGCCTTGTTCTGTTCACCGTAGTCGGTGCCGGTTATTTCATTCATTGGTTGCTGCCGACGATTCCACTGCCCGTGGCCTTCGCCCTTGCAGCGGTTCTGTCGCCGACGGACGCCGTGGCGGTGTCAGCGATTTCGCAGAACCGTCTCCCCACGCCGCTGATGCACATACTCCAGGGCGAGGCGCTGATGAACGATGCCTCAGGCCTGGTGACCTTCAAGTTCGCTCTCGCTGCAGCGGTGACGGGCGTGTTCTCGCTGACCAATGCCAGCCTGACGTTCGTGGCGGTGGCGCTCGGTGGTCTGGCGGTCGGCGTGGCGCTGAGCTGGCTGGTCGGCCGCCTGCGCGCGTGGATGATCGCCCGTGGCTGGGACGATCCAGCTACGCATGTGGTGTTCATGTTGCTGCTGCCGTTTGCCGCTTATGTACTGGCCGAACGTTTGGGCGCCTCGGGTATTCTTTCCGCAGTTGCGGCGGGGATGATGCAGAGCTGGCTCGATCTGCTGCCACGCCAGACCAGCACCCGCCTGCTCAATCGCAGCGTCTGGGCGCTGCTCGAATTTGCCTTCAATGGCTTGATCTTCCTGCTGCTCGGCCTGCAATTGCCCGACATCATCAAAGCGGTCGTCAGTCACGAACCCACCTTGTGGCCAACGCTGTTCTATCGCTGCCTCGATGTGCTGGCGATTTTCGTCGCGCTGGTGCTGCTGCGGTTCATCTGGGTGCAAAGCATCTGGCGCTTGTCGGTGTTGCTGCGCCGATTGCGCGGCAAGGGCGAGCTGACGCAAGTGCCGACGGCGCGCTCCTGCTGGTTGCTGACGGTGGGCGGCGTACGTGGGGCGGTGACGCTGGCGGGCGTGATGTCAGTGCCGATGTTGATCGGCGCGGAGGCTTTTCCTGAGCGCGACCTGCTGATCTTCATTGCTGCCGGGGTGATTCTGCTGTCGCTGGTCTCGGCCTGTATCGCGCTGCCGTTGCTGCTGCGCGGCATCGACAAAAGTCCCGACGACAAGCGTCGTCAGGAAGTGCGCGATGCCTGGCGCAAGACTGCCGAGGCGGCCATTCACTCGCTGGAAACCGAAGAAGTCGTCCCACAGGATGCCGCTCAAGCGGCGCTGGCAGCGGAGCTCAAGGCGCGGATCATGTCCGAATATCGCCATCAACTCGACGTGTTCAACGATTCAGCGGAAGCCCAGGCCTTGGCGTTCCAGATGGATCTGCTTGAGCGTCGCCTGCGCTTGAAAGCGCTGCGCGCGCAACGCCTGGAACTGTACAGCCTCAGTCGGCAGCATCAGATTGGTGATGATGTGCTCAGGGAAGTGTTGGCCGATCTGGACTTGAGTGAGGCCAACCTGGGCCAGGTCAAATAATCTGCGCTCGATAATCAATGGCGGGATAACTTTGCCTGGCGAGGCGTTTGTCCCGTTCACTGAGTTTCATGTTGAAGGCAATCTCGAAGTTACCATGGGTCAAGAAATTCGGTACCGGGTAATGCATGATTGAAAGACTGTCGTATTCTCCTTTGAAAGTACTCTCGCAATTGTTTATGCGGAATATGTTCATTTCAATTTCATCATCATTCCAGCCCTGAGTTTCCTTGAAGTACATATAAACAGCTTCCATATTCCATGGAATATTCGCATCGGGATGCAGATGGGCATGATGAAATCCCAGTGCATGTCCGAACTCATGCAGCAGCGTGGCTTCAAACTGCGGGTCTTGCAAAGCGGTCTGTATGACCAGCGTGGGTTCTTCGGGGCCGAGGTCCAGGGCTTCGGTGCCGATTGCCGACCAGTTCTCGTCGCCGTTCAGGGTGATACGGATTTGCCCTTGGCCTTGTTCGACCTGTTCGAATGTAAGGCTGACAACCGGTTCCCATTGGCGAATTATGCGTTCGACCCGGTAGGCAACTTCATCGGGTAAATCTTCCATGAACGAAAAAGTTACCGTGCTGGCGTTGCTCCATAAGCGGTTGGAGCAGGCGATGGCACGCTTGTGACGTTCTCCCGAGGTGAAGTTGCGACTGCGCATTTTGACGAAGGGGTAGTGGTGCATGGATCAATATCCATATTGATTTACGAGATGGTTGTGGGTGCTGTTTGCAGGTTATTTTCTGAATCGATAAAAGCGACAGTAACTGAGCCAGAAGACTATCTTTGGTAAAGGCGGGTTGGAAGTCGTTAATTGCTTTGATATGTATCGCAGTGATCAAGCCGCGCGCCAGATTGCCTGGCGCGGGCCGATATTACTTATTGTTGACGGGTGATGAAATCGCGAATCCGTTCGGCGGCTTCGACGCATTCCGCCAACGGCGCAACCAGCGCCATGCGCACACGCCCGGCGCCAGGATTGACGCCATCGACATCGCGAGACAGATACGAGCCCGGCACCACGGTCACGTGTTCCTGTTCGAACAGATCACGGCAGAACGCCGCGTCGTCACCCTTCACGTTCGGCCAAAGATAGAAACTGCCGTCCGGACGCTGTACGTCCATGACCGGGCTGAGGATGTTCAGCACCGCATCGAACTTCTCGCGATACAGTGCGCGGTTGGCGCGCACATGCACTTCGTCATTCCACGCGGCAACGCTGGCCAGTTGGGTTTGGACTGGCATCGCGCAGCCGTGGTAGGTGCGATAGAGCAGGAAGCCCTTGAGGATGTCGGCATCACCGGCAACGAAGCCTGAACGCAGGCCCGGCAGGTTGGAGCGCTTGGACAGGCTGTGAAAGACCACGCAGCGCTTGAAGTCATTGCGGCCCAGTTCGACGCAGGCGCTGAGCAGGCCCGGCGGTGGAGTTTGCTCGTCGAAGTACAGTTCGCTGTAGCACTCGTCGGCGGCAATGACGAAGTCGTACTGATCAGCCAGGGCGATCAGCTTCTTCAGGGTCTCGACCGGAATCAGCGCGCCGGTCGGGTTGCCCGGCGAGCACAGGAACAGAATCTGGCAGCGCTGCCAGATCTCCGGCGCTACTGCGTCGAAGTCCGGGTTGAAGCCGTTTTCATCCAGGCATGGCAGGTAATGCGGCTTGGCCCCGGCGAGAAACGCCGCGCCTTCGTAGATCTGATAGAACGGGTTGGGGCTGACCACCAGCGCATCGTCGCCACGGTTGACCACGGTCTGGGTGAAGGCGAACAGCGCTTCACGGGTGCCGTTGACCGGCAGCACATTGCGCGCCGGATCGATCCAGCCGTCCGGCACACCGAAGCGCCGCTCGCACCAGCCGGCGATCGCTTCGCGCAGGGCCGGGATGCCGAGGGTGGTCGGGTACACCGCCATCTGATCCAGATTGTTCGCCAGCGCTTCGGCGACAAAACTCGGCGAACGGTGTTTCGGCTCGCCGATCGACAGGGCGATCGGGCGTTTGTCCGGGTTCGGCGTAACGCTGCCGAGCAGGGCGCGGAGCTTTTCGAACGGGTACGGCTGGAGCTGGTTCAGAGCGTTGTTCATGGGGGCCTCTTTTAAATGCTCAAGAGCTTTCTGTGGCGAGGGGATTTATCCCCGTTGGGCTGCGAAGCGGCCCCAAAACCATTCACTGCGGTTCAACTGAATGTCCGCATACACAGGTTTTACGACTGCTTCGCAGCCGAACGGGGATAAATCCCCTCGCCACAGGGGATTGTATGTACCGGAGGAAAGCATGGGCTGCATTCACAGGGATAAACGGGTGATTCAGATACTGATCCGCGAAAGTTTGATGTCCGGTTCCTGATTGACGCTCAGCTGTTCGACGATCGCATCCTGCAGACGGCTGCACAGCAGCGGATCAGACAACGGCTGGTTGTGCGCGTCGGTGATGAAGAACACGTCTTCCACGCGCTCGCCCAGGGTCGCAATCTTGGCGTTCTGCAGCGACAGATCGAACTCGAGGAAAATCCCCCCGACCCGCGCCAGCAGGCCCGGCCGGTCAGGCGCCGTCAGTTCCAGCACGGTCACCGGACGCTGGGCGTCGTTGTGGATCGTTACTTGCGGGGCGAAGGCGAAGTGCTTGAGCTGGCGCGGCACACGGCGCTGGATGATCGTTGGGTAGTCGTCCGGGTTGCGCAGTGCCTCGGTCAGGCCTTCGCGGATCTGCTTGATCCGCGCCGGGTTGTCGCCGATCGACTCGCCTTCGTTGTCGAGCACGATGTAGGTGTCGAGGGTGAACTGGCTGCTGGAGGTGATGACCCGGGCGTCGTGAATGTTCAGGTTGAGCTGGTCCATCGCCGCCACGGTCACGGCGAAGAAATCATGCTGGTCCGGTGCATAAATGAAGATCTGCGTGCCGCCTTCGAACTCGCGCTGGGTGGTTTCCTTGATCAGCACCAGCGGCCCGCCATCGACTGGTTGCTGCAGGATCGCGTCGCTGTGCCAGGCTACATCGCCGGCGGTGTGGCGCAGGAAATAGTCATCGCCCAATTGCGCCCACAGTTGCTCGACATCGTCCGGGTCGGTGCCGCCGCGCACCAGAATGTCCAGCGCCGCACTCTGAGTCTGGCGAATCTGTTCTTCGCGATCCACCGGGTTTTCCAGACCGCGGCGCAGGGCGCGCTTGGTCTCGGTATAGAGCTGGCGCAGCAGGCTGGCGCGCCATGAGTTCCACAATGTCGGGTTGGTCGCGTTGATATCGGCCACGGTCAGCACATAGAGGTAGTCGAGGCGCGTCTCATCGCCGACCGCCTGAGCAAAATCGTGGATCACCTGCGGGTCGGACAGATCCTTGCGCTGCGCAGTGGTGGACATCACCAGATGGTTCTGCACCAGCCAGACGATCAGGCGGCTGTCCCACACCGGCAACTGATGGCGCTGGCAGAACGCCTCGGCATCGACCGCGCCGATCTCCGAGTGATCGCCGTGCCGGCCCTTGCCGATGTCGTGATACAGACCGGCCATGTAGATCAGTTCAGGCTTGGGCAGCTTGGCCATGAGCTTGGCGGCCAGCGGAAATTTCTCCGAGACCTGGGTGTACTGCAGTTTGCGCAGGTGCTTGATCAAGTTCAGCGTGTGCGCATCGACTGTATAGATGTGGAACAGGTCGTGCTGCATCTGCCCGACGATAAAACCGAACTCCGGCAGATAACGCCCGAGAATGCCGTAGCGGTTCATCCGCCGCAGATTGCGATGAATGCCGATCTTGCACTTGAACAGCTCGATGAACAGGCTGGTGTTGCGGATGTCGTTACGGAAGTTGTCATCGATCAGGTGCCGATGCTCGCGCAGCAAACGAATGGTGTCGGCGCGCACGCCTTTGATTTCCGGCTGCTGGGCCATCAGCACGAAAATTTCCAGCATGGCGAACGGCGTGCGGCGGAACACGTTGTCATTGCGCGCTTCGATGTAACCGTCATGCAACTGGAAGCGCGAATTGATCGGTTGCGGCGGCGCTTCGTCTTCCGGGGCGAGGATGACTTCCTCGAAGTGCTGGATGATCAGATCGCTCAACTGGGCGATGCTCATCACCGTGCGGAAGTATTGCTGCATGAAGTTTTCGACCGCCTGTTTGGCGTCGTCTCCTTCAAAGCCGAGCAGGCCGGCAATGGTGCGCTGGTGATCGAACAGCAAGCGGTCTTCGGAACGACCGGCGAGCATGTGCAGGGCGTAGCGCACTTTCCACAGGAATTCCTGGGAGGAGGCGAGCAGGGCGTTTTCGCTCTCGACCAGAAAGCCTTCGCCAGCGAGGGCGCGCAGGTTCAGGGTGCCGTACTGACGGCGGGCCACCCACAAAATGGTCTGAATATCGCGCAGGCCGCCGGGCGAACCTTTGACGTTCGGTTCGAGGTTGTACTCGGTGTCGTTGTATTTGTGGTGACGTGCTTTCTGTTCCGCACGCTTGGCGAGGAAGAACTCCTTGGCCGGCCACATGTGCGCGGTGCTGGTGACGTCGAGCATTCGCTGGCGCAGACGCTCGGGGCCGCAGATGGTGCGGCTTTCCATCAGATTGGTGACCACAGTCAGGTCGGCGCGGGCCTCTTCTGCGCATTCGTCGACCGAGCGCACGCTCTGGCCGACTTCCAGACCGATGTCCCACAACAGCGTCAGAAAACGCTCGATGGAATCGCGGAAAACTTCGTGGTCGGCACTGTCGAGCAGGATCAGCAGATCAATGTCGGAATAGGGGTGCAGCTCGCCACGACCGTAGCCGCCTACCGCCACCAGAGCGATGTCGGCGTCTTCGCTCCAGTTGAACTGCTCCCAGGCCTTTTGCAGGATGTTGTCGACAAACCAGGCGCGGTCCTCGATCAGGCGGCGGATGTCGCGGCCATTGCGAAAACGCGTGTCGAGGACCTCGCGGGCCTGGCGGATCGCCTTCTTGAACGCCGCGATAGGACTCGCTTTGAGGGCCAGTTCAGCCTGGAACTGGCCGCGGTCGAAGAGTTCGGGATCCACCTGCGGCATCGATTGGCTTTCCTTTTATAGGCTGGGAGCGTTTTGTGAATCAGGCCGAGACGCGCGGGATGGTGTCATCGCTGCGCAAGGTGAAGATCTCGTAACCGGTGTCGGTGACCAGCAGGGTGTGTTCCCACTGGGCCGAGAGCTTGCGGTCCTTGGTGATCGCGGTCCAGCCGTCGCCCAGAACCTTGGTGTCGGCCTTGCCCTGGTTGATCATCGGCTCGATGGTGAAGGTCATGCCAGCCTTCAGCTCCATGCCGGTACCAGCGCGACCGTAGTGCAGGATCTGCGGTTCTTCGTGGAAGACCTTGCCGATGCCGTGGCCGCAGAACTCGCGGACCACGGAGAAACCATTCTTTTCTGCATGCTTCTGGATCACTTCACCGATGTCGCCAAGGCGGCAGCCGGGTTTGACGATCTCGATCGCCTTGTACATGCATTCCTGGGTGACCTGCGACAGGCGCTCGGCCCAGACCGGTACTTCGCCGACGTGGAACATGCGGCTGGTATCGCCGTGGTAGCCGTCTTTGATCACCGTGACGTCGATGTTCAGTGTGTCGCCGTTTTTCAGCGGTTTGTCGTTCGGGATGCCGTGACAGACCACATGGTTGATCGAAGTGCAGATCGACTTCGGGTAGCCCTTGTAGTTGAGCGGGGCAGGGATGGCTTCCTGCACATTGACGATGTAGTCGTGGCAGATCTGGTTGAGCTGATCAGTGGTCACGCCCGGTTTGACATGTTCGGCAATCATTTCCAACACATCGGCGGCCAGTTTGCCGGCAACACGCATGCCAGCGATGTCCTCGGGGGTTTTGAGGTTGACGGTCATACAGGCTCTCTCTGCGCTCGGCGGCGCTTACGGATACGAATTGGGTGGCAAGCGTACATTTTGCGACCCTGAAAAACGCGATTCTACCAGACGGGAGGCGCAAATCCGCGCCTGCATGTCCAGCTTCTATCTATACAATGGTGCGCATCGAGCCGATTCCAAGGGGGCTGCGCCCATGTCACTGGTGCGAATACAGATTCCGGGTTCCGTTTCTGCGCACCCTGTGGTATAAAATGCGCCGCTTTCCGGGGATGCCCCGAAAAGCTTAAATCCACACACGTGTCGACACGATGACCTGGGTGCCTTGGGCTTTATGCCTCTGGTTGGTCATTGGGATACGTGGAGGCCAAACCCGACTTATCAAGGAACTATCATGTCCCAAGTCAACATGCGCGATATGCTGAAGGCCGGTGTGCACTTCGGTCACCAAACCCGTTACTGGAATCCGAAAATGGGTAAGTACATTTTCGGCGCGCGTAACAAGATTCACATCATCAACCTTGAAAAAACCCTGCCAATGTTCAACGAAGCTCTGACTTTCGTAGAGCGTCTGGCCCAGGGCAAAAACAAGATTCTGTTCGTCGGCACCAAGCGTTCCGCTGGCAAGATCGTTGCTGAAGAAGCAGCACGTTGCGGTTCGCCGTACGTCGATCACCGCTGGTTGGGCGGCATGCTGACCAACTTCAAGACCATTCGTGCTTCCATCAAGCGTCTGCGTGACCTTGAAGTTCAAGCCGAAGACGGTACTTTCGCCAAGCTGACCAAGAAAGAAGCGCTGATGCGCTCCCGTGATCTTGAGAAGCTGGATCGTTCGCTGGGCGGCATCAAGGACATGGGCGGTCTGCCAGACGCACTGTTCGTGATCGACGTTGACCACGAGCGCATCGCGATCACCGAAGCCAACAAGCTGGGCATCCCGGTCATCGGCGTTGTCGATACCAACAGCAGCCCGGAAGGCGTTGACTACATCATCCCAGGCAACGATGACGCCATCCGCGCTATCCAGCTGTACATGGGTTCGATGGCTGACGCAGTTATCCGTGGTCGCAACAATGTTGCTGGCGGTACTGTTGAATTCGCAGCTGAAGAAACTCAGGCTGCAGCTGAGTAATCGACGCCCCTGGCGTTGACTCAGTAAGCAAAAAGGGGGCTTGGCCCCCTTTTTGCCACCTCGAAAACCATTTGTCGGCGCCCACGTCTGTATTTGTCATGTGCGGCAGCCAACATGGGTGGTTCGGGAAGAATTGAACGCCCGTTCGATCGGGTGGAATGGTTGAAAACCTATCCAAGAGGAATTTGAAAATGGCAGCAATTACTGCAGCGTTGGTCAAAGAACTGCGCGAGCGTACCGGCGAAGGCATGATGGATTGCAAGAAAGCCCTGGAAAAGGCTGACGGCGACATCGAAAAAGCCATTGATGACATGCGTGCTTCGGGCGCCATCAAGGCTGCGAAAAAAGCCGGCAACGTTGCCGCTGAAGGCGCAATCGCCATCAAATCGAATGACAAGGCAGCCGTACTGCTGGAAGTCAACTCGCAGACCGACTTCCTGGCTCTGCAAGACGACTTCAAGAACTTCGTTGCTGCCAGCGTAGAAAAAGCTTTCGACGAAAAACTGACCGACGCAGCTCCGCTGATCGCCGCTCAGGAATCGGCTCGTGAAGCCCTGGTTGCCAAAGTCGGCGAGAACGTCAACATCCGTCGTCTGGTACGCGTAGAGGGTGACGTTGTCGGCACCTACCTGCACGGTAACAAGATCGGTGTTGCTGTTGTCCTGAAAGGCGGTGACGTCGAGCTGGCCAAAGACATCGCTATGCACGTTGCTGCAAGCAACCCTGAGTTCCTGCTGCCTTCGCAAGTCTCCGACGAAGCGATCGAGCGTGAGAAAGCTGTGTTCCTGCAGCTGAACGAAGAAAAGATCAAAGGCAAGCCAGAAAACATTGTTGAGAACATGGTCAAGGGCCGTATCAGCAAGTTCCTGGCAGAAGCGAGCCTGGTCGAGCAGGCGTTCGTCAAGAACCCTGAAGTCAAGGTTGGCGAACTGGCCAAGAAAGCCGGCGCTGAAATCGTTTCCTTCACTTACTTCAAAGTAGGCGAAGGCATCGAGAAGCCGGTCGACAACTTCGCTGAAGAAGTTGCTGCCCAGCTGGCTGCCGCCAAGCAATAAGACGGTTTTTCAACTGTCGCCCGAAAGAGGCTGCCCGCTCACGCGCGCAGCCTCTTTTCAGATGGGGTTACCAATTTTTTATTTGGTTTCCAACCGGAACTGACTTACAAAGCCATGTTCCGATGGCGCTGCAGCAGCGCCAAGCTAGAGTGAACGCCAGCTGTAAACAGCTCGCAAAGAATTTTAAATACGCCGCAGGAGAGATTCGCAATGGCTCAGCAGGGCAGTGGTTATCAGGCTCGCTATAAACGCATTCTACTCAAGCTTAGCGGCGAGGCCCTGATGGGCTCGGAAGAGTTCGGGATCGATCCTAAGGTATTGGATCGCATGGCGCTGGAAGTCGGCCAACTGGTCGGCATCGGCGTCCAGGTCGGTCTGGTGATCGGCGGTGGCAACCTGTTCCGTGGCGAAGCCCTGAGCAAGGCTGGTATGGATCGGGTCACGGGCGACCACATGGGCATGCTGGCCACTGTGATGAACGCCCTGGCCATGCGCGATGCGCTGGAACGTGCCAATATCTCGGCCATCGTCATGTCGGCCATTTCCATGGTTGGTGTGACCGATCACTACGATCGCCGCAAAGCCATGCGCCACCTGAACTCCAAGGACGTCGTGATCTTCGCGGCCGGTACCGGCAATCCGTTCTTCACCACGGATTCGGCAGCCTGCCTGCGTGCAATCGAAATCGACGCTGACGTTGTGCTCAAGGCCACCAAGGTTGATGGCGTCTACACCGCAGACCCGTTCAAGGACCCGCATGCCGAGAAGTTCGATCATCTGACTTATGATGAAGTACTGGATCGCAAGCTGGGCGTAATGGATCTGACTGCTATCTGCCTGTGCCGCGATCACAAGATGCCGCTGCGCGTTTTCAACATGAACAAGCCCGGCGCCCTGCTGAACATTGTGCACGGCGGCGCTGAAGGGACTTTGATCGAGGAAGGCCAACAATGATCAACGAAATCAAGAAAGACGCTAAAGAGCGCATGCAGAAATCCCTGGACTCTCTGAACCACGCGTTCGGCCAGATCCGTACCGGCAAGGCTCACCCGAGCATCCTCGGCAGCGTCATGGTGCCTTACTACGGTACCGACACTCCGCTGAGCGGCGTTGCCAACGTCACCGTAAAGGACTCTCGCACCCTGCAGGTCGTGGCGTTCGAGCGCAACATGCTCGCGGCTGTCGACAAGGCAATCCAGAGCGCCGGTCTGAACCTCAATCCGACCAACCTCGGCGAGTTGCTGTTGATCCCGATGCCGGCCCTCACCGAGGAAACCCGCAAGGGCTTCACCAAGCAGGCCCGCAGCGCAGCTGAAGACGCGCGCGTTGCTGTGCGCAACATTCGTCGTGATGCCTTGGGTGAGCTGAAAAAACTGGTCAAGGACAAGGAGATCAGCGAAGACGAAGAGCGTCGCGCCATCGCTGATATCGACAAGCTGACCAAAGAATCCGAGGCCCAGATCACCAAGGCCACGGACGAGAAAGAAAAAGACCTGATGGCCGTATAAGGGTCGAGTTTTAAATGGACAAGACCAAGCAGACTGCGCCGTCCGCGGTGCCGCGCCATGTCGCGATCATCATGGATGGCAATAATCGCTGGGCGAAAAAACGCTTTATGCCGGGTGTCGCCGGGCATAAAGCGGGCGTGGATGCTGTGCGGGCGGTGATCGAGGTGTGCGCTGAGGCCAAGGTCGAAGTCCTGACCCTGTTCGCCTTCTCCAGTGAAAACTGGCAGCGCCCGGCCGATGAAGTCAGCGCCTTGATGGATCTGTTCTTCAAGGCACTGCGTCGTGAGGCCAAGCGCCTCAACGACAACAACATCAGCCTGCGTATCATTGGTGATCGCTCGCGTTTCCACCCTGAGCTTCAGGCGGCGATGCGCGAGGCCGAGGCCATGACCGTCGGTGCCAACCGCTTTGTCCTGCAGATCGCCGCCAATTACGGGGGCCAGTGGGATATTGCCCAGGCCGCACAGCGCCTGGCGCGTGAAGTTCAGGCTGGGCATTTGCGCCCGGAGGACATCACCCCGGATTTGCTGCAGACCTGTCTGGCCACCGGCGATCTGCCGTTGCCCGACCTGTGCATCCGCACCGGTGGCGAACATCGCATCAGCAACTTCCTGCTATGGCAACTGGCCTACGCCGAGTTGTACTTCTCCGACCTGTTCTGGCCGGACTTCAAACACGACGCCATGCGCACGGCGCTGGCCGATTTCGCTTCACGCCAGCGTCGCTTCGGTAAAACGAGCGAACAGGTCGAAGCTGGAGCCCGGGTTTAATGCTTAAACAACGAATCATCACTGCACTGATCCTGCTGCCGATTGCCTTGTGCGGGTTTTTCCTGCTCAAAGGTGCCGGCTTCGCGCTGTTCATTGGCCTGGTGGTGAGCCTCGGTGCCTGGGAATGGGCGCGTCTGGCCGGCTTTACCGCACAATCGTTCCGCGTCGGCTTTGCCGCGGTGGTCGCCTTGATGCTGTTCGTCATGTACGTGCTGCCGGGCCTTGCGCCTTGGGTGCTCGGTGCATCGGTGATCTGGTGGGCGATTGCGACTTATCTGGTGCTGACGTATCCACGCTCCAGCGCGCATTGGTCCACCGCGGCGACCAAGCTGCTGATTGGTCTGCTGATCCTGCTGCCTGCATGGCAGGGGTTGGTGCAGATCAAGCAATATCCGCTGGGTAACTGGTTGATCATGGCGGTGATGGTGCTGGTCTGGGGGGCGGACATCGGTGCTTACTTCTCCGGACGCAAGTTCGGCAAGCGCAAACTTGCGCCGCAGGTAAGCCCGGGCAAGAGCTGGGAAGGCGTCTACGGTGGTCTGGCGCTGAGTCTGGTGATTACCGCAATTGTCGGGCTGGTGCGCGACTGGACCGTGGCCGAGCTGCTCAAAGGCCTGATCGGTGCTGCAGTGATCGTCTTCATTTCCGTGGTCGGTGACCTTACCGAAAGCATGTTCAAGCGCCAATCCGGCATCAAGGACAGCAGTAATCTGCTGCCCGGGCATGGTGGCGTGCTGGATCGCATCGACAGTCTGACCGCAGCCATTCCGGTGTTCGCCGTATTGCTCTGGATGGCCGCGCCGTGAGTCGTCCCCAGCAGATTACGGTGTTGGGTGCGACCGGTTCGATCGGTCTGAGCACTCTGGATGTGATTGCCCGTCATCCTGAGCGTTATCAGGTTTTTGCATTGAGTGGCTTCTCGCGTCTCAGCGAACTGCTCGCGCTGTGCGTGCGTCATGTGCCGCAATTTGCCGTGGTGCCTGAAGGTGCTGCGGCGCGCGGTTTGCAGGACGACTTGCGTGCAGCCGGTTTGCCGACTCGCGTCCTGGTAGGCGAGGAGGGCCTGTGTCAGGTTGCGTCCGCGCCAGAGGTCGATGCGGTCATGGCGGCCATTGTCGGTGCGGCCGGGCTGCGTCCGACACTGGCGGCGGTCGAGGCGGGCAAGAAAATTCTCCTGGCCAACAAGGAGGCGCTGGTGATGTCCGGCGCTCTGTTCATGCAGGCCGTGCGCAAAAGTGGCTCGGTACTGCTGCCGATCGACAGCGAGCACAACGCGATTTTTCAGTGCATGCCCGCAGATTTCGCGCGCGGCTTGAGCTCGGTGGGCGTGCGGCGGATATTGCTGACCGCCTCTGGCGGGCCTTTCCGGCAGACGCCGATGGCCGAGCTGGCGCATGTTTCGCCTGAACAGGCCTGTGCGCATCCGAACTGGTCCATGGGGCGCAAGATATCCGTGGATTCGGCAAGCATGATGAACAAGGGCCTGGAGCTGATCGAAGCCTGCTGGCTGTTCGATGCCAAACCGGCTCAGGTCGAAGTGGTAATCCATCCGCAGAGCGTGATTCATTCTCTGGTCGACTATGTGGATGGCTCGGTGCTGGCGCAATTGGGTAACCCGGATATGCGCACACCGATCGCCAACGCCCTGGCCTGGCCGGAGCGCATCGATTCCGGCGTACCGCCACTGGATCTGTTTGCCATTGCGCGACTGGATTTCGAAGCGCCCGATGAAAGCCGCTTCCCCTGCCTGCGTTTGGCCCGTCAGGCGGCCGACGCCGGCGACAGCGCGCCGGCGATGCTCAACGCGGCCAATGAAGTGGCCGTGGCTGCGTTTCTCGACGGACGGGTTCGCTACCTGGAAATCGCGAGTATCATCGAGGAAGTCTTGAATCTGGAGCCGGTGGTGGCGCTTAACGATCTGGATGCCGTGTTTACGGCGGACGCCAAAGCGCGATTGCTGGCTGAGCAGTGGTTGAGTCGGCACGGCCGATAGATTTTTGTAACGCAACGGCGACACGCGACACTGAACAGGATTGCGGAGAAAGTAGATGAGCGCGCTCTATATGATTGCCGGCACCCTGATCGCCCTGGGTGTGCTGGTCACCTTCCACGAATTCGGCCATTTCTGGGTCGCGCGTCGCTGTGGCGTCAAGGTTCTGCGGTTTTCCGTGGGCTTTGGCATGCCGTTGCTGCGCTGGCACGACAAGCAAGGCACTGAATTCGTGGTCGCCGCGATTCCTCTGGGCGGCTACGTCAAGATGCTCGACGAGCGCGAAGGCGAAGTGCCGGTCGATCAGCTCGATCAATCGTTCAACCGCAAATCGGTACGTCAGCGTATCGCCATTGTTGCCGCTGGCCCGATTGCCAACTTTCTGCTGGCGCTGGTGTTCTTCTGGGTGCTGGCGATGCTCGGCAGCGAGCAGGTGCGTCCGGTCATCGGCGCGGTCGAGTCTGGCAGCATTGCCGCCAAGGCAGGTCTGAACGCTGGCCAGGAGATTGTTTCGATCGATGGCGAGCCGACCTCGGGTTGGGCTGCGGTCAATCTGCAACTGGTGCGTCGTCTCGGTGAAAGCGGTGCCATTCAATTGCTGGTGCGCGAGCAGGGTTCGACCGCTGAGTCGCCGCGCACGCTGGCACTGGATAACTGGCTAAAAGGCGCCGACGAGCCGGATCCGATTCGCTCGCTGGGGATTCGTCCGTGGCGCCCGGCCCTGCCGCCGGTGCTTGCCGAGCTCGATCCGAAAGGCCCCGCGCAAGCGGCAGGCCTGAAAACCGGTGATCGTTTGCTGGCCCTTGATGGCAAGCCACTCGATGACTGGCAGCAGGTGGTCGATACCGTTCGTACGCGTCCTGATACCAAAATCATGCTGCGCATCGAGCGCGACAATGCTCAAATCGACGTCCCTGTGACCCTCGCAGCGCGCGGTGAAAGCAAAGCGCCGAGCGGTTATCTGGGCGCTGGCGTCAAAGCCATCGACTGGCCGCCGGAAATGATCCGCGAGGTCAGTTATGGTCCGCTGGCCGCGATTGGCGAGGGCGCCCGTCGCACTTGGACCATGAGCATCCTGACGCTGGATTCACTGAAGAAAATGCTGTTCGGCGAGCTCTCGGTAAAAAACTTGAGTGGACCGATAACCATTGCTAAAGTGGCGGGCGCTTCTGCCCAGTCGGGCGTCGCTGATTTCCTGAATTTCCTTGCTTATCTGAGTATTAGCCTGGGGGTTCTGAATTTGCTGCCCATTCCTGTACTGGATGGGGGGCATTTGTTGTTTTATCTGATCGAGTGGGTGCGTGGTCGCCCCTTGTCGGATCGGGTGCAAGGTTGGGGGATACAGATCGGTATCAGTTTGGTGGTCGGGGTGATGTTGCTTGCTCTGGTCAACGATCTGGGTCGACTGTAACGCTTCGCTGAATTGCGAATCTGCCGCATTTTGCGGCAGTTTGTTTATTGCCAGTTGGAATAAGAAAGGACTTCATGAAACGTCTGCTGCTAACTGCGGTTCTCACCGTATTGATGATCGCCGAAGTTCACGCCGAGTCCTTCACTATCTCTGATATTCGCGTCAATGGCCTCCAGCGGGTCTCCGCGGGTAGCGTCTTTGGTGCCTTGCCGTTGAACGTCGGCGAGCAGGCGGATGATCGTCGCCTGGTGGAATCCACTCGTGCGTTGTTCAAAACCGGTTTCTTTCAAGATATCCAGCTGGGCCGCGAAGGCAACGTTCTGGTCATCACCGTGGTCGAGCGTCCATCGGTCGCCAGTATCGAAATCGAAGGCAACAAGGCGATTTCCACTGAAGACTTGATGAAAGGCCTCAAGCAATCCGGTCTGGCCGAAGGCGAAATCTTCCAGCGCGCTACCCTTGAGGGTGTGCGTAACGAACTGCAGCGTCAGTACGTGGCCCAGGGTCGTTACTCCGCTACCGTCGATACCGAAGTGGTTTCGCAGCCGCGTAACCGCGTGGGTCTGAAGGTGAAGATCAACGAAGGCACCGTTGCCGCAATCCAGCACATCAACGTGGTAGGCAATACGGTTTTCCCTGAGGAAGACCTGACTGACCTGTTCGAACTGAAAACCACCAACTGGCTGTCGTTCTTCAAGAACGATGACAAATATGCCCGCGAAAAACTCTCCGGTGACCTGGAGCGTCTGCGTTCCTACTATCTGGATCGCGGCTATATCAACATGGACATCGCTTCGACCCAGGTATCGATTACCCCGGACAAGAAGCACGTCTACATCACCGTCAACGTCACCGAAGGCGAGAAGTACACCGTCCGTGACGTCAAGCTCAGCGGTGACCTGAAAGTCCCTGAAGACCAGGTCAAGTCGCTGTTGCTGGTGCAGAAAGGCCAGGTGTTCTCGCGCAAGCTGATGACCACCACCTCCGAACTGATCACCCGCCGCCTGGGTAACGAGGGCTATACCTTCGCCAACGTCAACGGCGTGCCTCAGCCGCATGACGACGACCACACTGTGGACATCCTGTTCGCTGTCGATCCAGGCAAGCGTGCCTACGTCAACCGCATCAACTTCCGTGGCAACACCAAGTCCGAGGACGAAGTGCTGCGTCGTGAAATGCGTCAGATGGAAGGCGGCTGGGCTTCGACCTACCTGATCGACCAGTCCAAGACCCGTCTGGAGCGTCTGGGCTTCTTCAAGGAAGTCAACGTTGAGACTCCGGCTGTGCCGGGTGTCGACGACCAGGTTGATGTGAACTATGCGGTTGAAGAGCAGGCTTCCGGTTCGATCACTGCCAGCGTTGGTTTCGCTCAGAGTGCCGGCCTGATCCTCGGTGGCTCGATCACCCAGAACAACTTCCTCGGTACCGGTAACCGCGTCAGCATCGGTCTGACCCGCAGCGAATACCAGAGCCGCTACAACTTCGGCTACGTTGACCCCTACTGGACCGCCGATGGCGTGAGCCTGGGTTACAACGCGTTCTATCGCACCACTGACTACGATGAGCTCGATGCCGATATCTCGAGCTACGCCGTCGACAGCCTGGGCGCTGGCGTCAACGTTGGCTACCCGATTAGCGAAACATCGCGTCTGACCTTCGGTCTGTCTGCCCAGCAGGACAAGATCAACACCGGTCGCTATACCGTTGACGAGATTTTCGATTTCGTCGACAAGGAAGGCGACAACTACCTGAACTTCAAGGCCTCGGCCGGTTGGTCCGAGTCGACCCTGAACAAAGGCGTGTTGCCGACCCGTGGTCGTTCCCAGAGTCTGACCCTGGAAACCACCATTCCTGGCAGCGACCTGTCGTTCTTCAAGCTCGACTACCGTGGTCAGCTGTTTCAGCCAATCACTGAAAACTACACCCTGCGCCTGCACTCCGAACTCGGTTATGGCGATGGTTACGGTTCGACCGATGGTTTGCCGTTCTATGAAAACTACTATGCCGGTGGTTTCAACTCGGTTCGTGGCTTCAAGGACAGCACCCTCGGCCCGCGCAGTACGCCGAGCCGTGGCACCAACCCGGGCACTATCGCCGACCCTGACCAGGATCCACTGCCGTTCGGTGGTAACGTCCTGATCCAGGGCGGTGTAGAAGTTCTGTTCCCGCTGCCATTCGTCAAGGATCAGCGTTCCCTGCGGACTTCGGTTTTCTGGGATGTCGGTAACGTGTTTGACTCGCAGTGCAAGGACACTACGAACGCGAACGGTTCCTCGTCCAACACCAAGTGCAACGACATCAGCCTGAGCAACATGGCCAGTTCCGTCGGTGTCGGCGTGACCTGGGTCACCGCACTGGGGCCGTTGAGCTTCGCGCTGGCGATGCCGATCAAGAAACCGGATGACGCTGAAACTCAAGTGTTCCAATTCTCCCTCGGCCAGACGTTCTAAGCGTCTGACCCAAGATAACGACAATGGATTTTGTAGGAGTGCATCGTGCGTAAGTTGACTCAATTGGTTCTCCTGGCCTCCGTACTGGTGGCAGGCCCGGCGTTCGCCGACATGAAAATTGCCGTGCTGAACTATCAGATGGCACTGCTGGAATCCGACGCGGCGAAGAAGTACGCCGTGGATGCCGAGAAGAAGTTCGGTCCGCAACTGACCAAGCTGAAAACTCTGGAAAGCAGCGCCAAAGGCATTCAGGACCGTCTGATGGCCGGTGGCGACAAGATGCAGCAGGGCGAGCGTGAGCGTCTGGAGCTGGAATTCAAGCAAAAGGCCCGCGACTTCCAGTTCCAGTCCAAGGAGCTGAACGAAGCCAAAGCCGTAGCTGACCGCGAAATGCTCAAGCAGCTGAAGCCGAAACTGGACAGCGCTGTGGAAGAAGTCATCAAGAAAGGTGGTTTTGACCTGGTGTTCGAGCGTGGCGCAGTCATCGATGTCAAACCTCAGTACGACATCACGCGCCAGGTTATCGAGCGCATGAATCAGCTGAAGTAACCCATGACCGTGACTATCAGGCTCGGCCAGTTGGCCGAGCACCTCGGCGCCACTCTGCGTGGCGACCCCGAGACGCAAATTACTGGGCTAGCCACTTTGCAAGAGGCTGGCCCAGCTCAGTTGAGCTTTCTGGCAAATCCCCAATACCGTAAATACCTGGCCGGTTCCCAGGCAGCTGCACTGCTGCTCAAGGAAGCCGATGCCGAGGGTTTTGCCGGTAACGCCCTGGTGGTGCCGGATCCTTACCTGGCCTACGCGCGCATCTCGCACCTGTTCGATCCAAAACCAAAAGCTGCTGCGGGGATTCATCCGACAGCGGTGATTGCGGCGGATGCAGTGGTTGATCCAAGCGCCAGCATCGGCCCGTTCGTGGTGATCGAAGCCGGTGCGCGTATCGCTGCGCAGGTGACGCTGGGCGCGCACTGCGTGGTCGGAGCTCGCAGCGAAATCGGTGAAGGCGGCTGGCTGGCTCCGCGCGTCACGCTGTATCACGACGTGCGCATCGGCAAACGTGTGGTGATCCAGTCCGGCGCGGTGATCGGCGGCGAGGGCTTCGGCTTCGCCAACGAAAAGGGCGTCTGGCAGAAAATCGCCCAGATCGGTGGCGTGACCATCGGCGACGATGTCGAGATCGGCGTGAACACCGCCATCGACCGCGGCGCTCTGGCCGATACCGTGATCGGCAACGGCGTGAAGCTCGACAACCAGATCCAGATCGCACACAACGTCCAGGTCGGTGATCACACCGCCATGGCCGCGTGCGTCGGCATTTCCGGCAGCACCAAAATCGGCAAGCACTGCATGCTCGCCGGCGGTGTCGGTCTGGTCGGCCACATTGATATTTGCGACAACGTTTTCCTGACCGGGATGACCATGGTGACCCACTCGATTACCGAGCCGGGTGCCTATTCTTCCGGCACAGCCATGCAACCGGCGGCCGAATGGCGCAAAAGCGCGGCCCGCATCCGTCAGCTCGATGACATCGCGCGACGGTTGAAACAGCTGGAAAAGCGCGTAGGGGAAGTGACCCCTGACGGCAATGCTTCATCTGATGGCTGATACCATTTCCATATCAAGTGTGCACAGCCTCTAGACTGCCTCCTTGATTTGCTAGAGGAGTGCGCGTCAGTCGCGCTCCCAATCTTTACATAGGCTTTCCCCTGAAATGATGGACATCAACGAGATTCGCGAATACCTGCCTCACCGTTACCCGTTCCTGCTGGTGGACCGGGTGGTGGAACTGGACACTGAAGGCAAGCGAATTCGCGCCTACAAGAATGTCAGCATCAATGAACCGTTCTTCAATGGTCACTTTCCCGCGCATCCAATCATGCCGGGCGTGCTGATCATCGAAGCGATGGCTCAGGCTGCCGGGATCCTCGGTTTCAAGATGCTCGACGTCAAACCGGCCGACGGCACCCTGTATTACTTCGTCGGCTCCGACAAGCTGCGCTTCCGCCAGCCAGTCAAGCCGGGCGATCAGTTGATCCTTGAAGCGACCTTCATCAGTTGCAAGCGCAAGATCTGGAAGTTCGAATGCCAGGCTTCGGTGGATGGCAAGCCGGTCTGCTCGGCAGAAATCATCTGCGCGGAACAGAAAGTATGAGTTTGATTGACCCTCGCGCAATCATCGATCCGTCCGCCGTACTGGCTGACGGCGTCGAGGTCGGCCCGTGGTCGATCATCGGCGCAGGTGTGGAAATCGGCGAGGGTACCGTGATCGGGCCGCATGTGATCCTCAAGGGGCCGACCCGCATTGGTAAACACAATCGCATCTACCAGTTTTCCTCGGTAGGCGAAGACACCCCGGATCTGAAGTACAAAGGCGAGGAAACCCGCCTGGTGATCGGCGACCACAACGTCATCCGCGAAGGCGTGACCATTCACCGTGGCACCGTGCAGGATCGTTCGGAAACCACGCTGGGTGATCACAACCTGATCATGGCCTATGCCCACATCGGCCATGACAGCGTCATCGGCAACCACTGCATTCTGGTCAACAACACAGCGTTGGCCGGGCATGTACACGTTGACGACTGGGCGATCCTCTCCGGTTTCACCCTGGTGCATCAGTACTGCCACATCGGCGCGCACAGCTTTTCGGGCATGGGCACGGCGATCGGCAAGGACGTTCCGGCGTTCGTCACCGTTTTCGGCAACCCGGCCGAAGCGCGCAGCATGAACTTCGAAGGCATGCGCCGTCGCGGTTTCAGCGAAGACGCGATCCACGCCTTGCGTCGTGCCTACAAGACTGTCTACCGCCAGGGCCTGACGGTCGAGCAGGCGCTGGCCGAGCTGGCCGAACCGTCTGCGCAGTTCCCTGAAGTCGCCGTGTTCCGCGATTCGATCCAGGCATCGACTCGCGGCATCACCCGCTGATCATGGCCAGTCTGCGTATTGCGCTGGTGGCGGGTGAGGCTTCCGGTGACATTCTCGGCGCCGGCCTCATGCGCGCCCTCAAGGCTCAGCACCCGGCAGTCGAGTTCATCGGCGTCGGTGGTCCGCTGATGCAGGCCGAAGGCCTGACCTCGTACTTCCCCATGGAGCGCTTGTCGGTCATGGGGCTGGTGGAAGTCCTCGGCCGGCTGCGTGAGTTGCTCAAGCGCCGCAAAGAGCTGATCGCCACGCTGATCGCCGCCAAACCGGACGTATTCATCGGCATCGACGCGCCGGATTTCAACCTCAATATCGAACTCAAGCTGCGTCAGGCCGGGATCAAGACCGTGCATTACGTCAGCCCGTCGGTGTGGGCATGGCGGCAGAAACGGGTGCTGAAGATTCGCGAAGGCTGCGATCTGATGCTCACCCTGTTGCCGTTCGAAGCGAAGTTCTATGAAGAGAAAGGCGTGCCGGTGCGTTTCGTCGGTCACACCTTGGCCGATACCATTCCGCTGCAAGCCGACCGCGCCGCTGCACGCGCCGAGCTTGGTTTAACCGACGGTCCGCTGGTGGCATTGATGCCCGGCAGTCGTGGCGGTGAAGTCAGTCGCCTCGGCGCGCTGTTCCTTGATACTGCCGAACGCCTGCGCGGCATGCGTCCGGGCGTGCGCTTTGTTATTCCCTGTGCCAATCCTGAACGCCGCTTGCAGCTCGAAGCGCTGCTGGCCGGCCGGGATTTGCCGGTGACTTTGCTTGATGGCAAATCGCATCTGGCGCTCGCCGCGTGCAACGCCGTGTTGATCGCCTCTGGCACTGCTACCCTTGAAGCGCTGCTGTACAAGCGGCCGATGGTGGTGGCCTATCGGTTGGCGCCGCTGACGTTCTGGATTCTCAAACGCATGGTCAAGAGCCCGTACGTGTCGCTGCCCAACTTGCTCGCTCAGCGCTTGCTGGTGCCGGAGTTGTTGCAGGATGATGCGACTGTCGAGGCGTTGGCGCAGACGCTGTCGCCATTGATCGATGGCGGTGATGAACAGACCCGCGGCTTCGACGAGATCCACCGCACGCTGCGGCGCGATGCTTCCAATCAGGCGGCGCAAGCCGTCCTTGACCTGATCGGCAAACCACAATGAGCAAGACAAGCATGCAAATGGGCCTGGATTTCACTCTGGTCGCCGAAGTCGAAGAACTGGTCGCCGGTGTTGATGAAGTCGGTCGTGGTCCGTTGTGTGGTGCGGTGGTGACGGCGGCAGTAATTCTCGATCCGAACCGGCCGATCCTCGGCCTCGACGATTCGAAGAAACTTACTGAAGCCAAGCGCGAAAAGCTCTACGACGAGATCTGCGAAAAGGCCCTGAGCTGGTGCATCGCCCGCGCCGAAGTCGAAGAAATCGACGATCTGAATATCCTCCACGCGACCATGCTGGCGATGCAGCGCGCGGTTGCCGGTCTGCACATTCAGCCGAAACTGGCGATGATCGACGGTAACCGCTGCCCGCATCTGCCGATGCGTTCCGAGGCGGTGATTCAGGGCGACGGCAAGGTGCCGGCGATAGCGGCGGCGTCGATTCTGGCCAAGGTCAGTCGTGATCGCGAAATGGCGGCGTTCGAATTGATCTACCCGGGCTACGGCATTGGCGGCCATAAAGGCTATCCGACGCCCGTTCATCTGGAAGCACTGGCGCGGCTCGGCCCGACGCCGATTCACCGCCGCTCGTTCGCCCCGGTGCGCCTGGCTTACGAGGCGCGGGAAAGCCTGACGCAGGTTTAGGCGCAAGGCTGATGTTTTATTCGAGGCCCGGTACAATCCGGGCCTCGTTGTCTCTATGTAACTGGACAGGATCACTATGCCGGCTTCATTCGTTCATCTACGCCTGCACACTGAATACTCCCTGGTCGACGGGCTGGTGCGGATCAAGCCGCTGGTCAAGGCGCTGACCGCCATGAACATGCCGGCAGTCGCGGTCACTGACCAGAACAACATGTGTTCCCTGGTCAAGTTCTATAAAAACGCCATGGGCGCCGGCATCAAGCCGATCTGCGGCGCCGACCTGTGGCTGGCGAACAAGGACCCGGATGCACCGCTGAGCCGCCTCAGCCTGCTGGTGATGAACGCTCAGGGTTATCGCAATCTCACCGAACTGATCTCGCGCGGCTTCATCGAAGGCCAGCGCAACGGCATGGTCATCGTCGAGCGCGAGTGGGTGGCTGAGGCCAGCGAAGGCCTGATCATGCTGTCCGCCGCCAAAGAAGGCGAGATCGGCATGGCCATGATCGGCGGCAACCCGGCGGAAGCAGAAGCGCTGGCACGCGAGTGGATGGCGGTGTTCCCGGATCGTTTCTATCTGGAAATCCAGCGCACCAACCGTCCCAACGACGAAGAACAACTGCATGGCGCCGTGGCGCTGGCCGACAAGCTCGGTGCGCCGCTGGTGGCGACCAACGACGTGCGCTTCATCAAGCAGGAAGACTTCGCCGCCCACGAAACCCGTGTGTGCATCGGTGAAGGCCGCGCCCTCGATGACCCGCGCCGTTCGAAGAATTACAGCGATCAGCAATACCTGAAAAGCGCCGAGGAAATGCTTGAGCTGTTCAGCGATATCCCCGACGCCATCGAAAACACCGTCGAGATCGCCAAGCGCTGCAACATCGATGTGAAGCTGGGCACGCACTTCCTGCCCAACTTCCCGATCCCCGATGGCATGACCATCGACGAATATTTCCGCAAGGTCTCCTTCGAAGGGCTCGAAGAACGCCTGGCGGTGCTGCTGCCCAAGGACACCACCGAAGACTACGAAGCCAAGCGCCAGGTCTACGTCGACCGCTTGAATTTCGAGCTGGATATCATCATCCAGATGGGCTTCCCCGGTTACTTCCTGATCGTGATGGACTTCATCCAGTGGGCCAAGAACAACGGTGTACCGGTAGGTCCGGGCCGTGGGTCGGGTGCCGGTTCGCTGGTGGCTTACGTACAGAAGATCACCGACCTCGACCCGCTGGAATATGACCTGCTGTTCGAACGTTTCCTCAACCCGGAACGGGTCTCCATGCCCGACTTCGACGTCGACTTCTGCATGGACGGTCGCGACCGCGTGATCGACTACGTGGCCGAGAAATACGGCCGCAACGCGGTAAGCCAGATCATCACCTTCGGTTCCATGGCCGCCAAGGCTGTGGTCCGTGACGTGGCGCGGGTGCAGGGCAAATCCTACGGCCTGGCGGATCGCCTGTCGAAGATGATTCCGTTCGAAGTCGGCATGACCCTGGAAAAAGCCTACGAGCAGGAAGAGATCCTGCGCGACTTCATCAAGGTCGATGAAGAAGCGGCAGAAATCTGGGAGATGGCGCGCAAGCTCGAAGGTGTGGTGCGCAACGTCGGCAAGCACGCCGGTGGTGTGGTGATCGCGCCGACCAAACTCACCGACTTCTCGCCGATCTATTGCGACGAGGCCGGCGACGGTCTGGTAACCCAGTTCGACAAGGACGACGTTGAGGCCGCCGGTCTGGTGAAGTTCGACTTCCTCGGCCTGCGTACCCTGACGATCATCGACTGGGCGCTGAAAACCATCAACCGTGACCGCGCCAAGGTCAATGAGCCGCCGCTCGATATCGCTTTTATCCCGCTGGACGACAAACCGACCTACCAGTTGCTGCAAAAAGCCGAAACCACGGCGGTGTTCCAGCTTGAATCGCGAGGCATGAAAGAGCTGATCAAAAAGCTCAAGCCCGACTGCCTGGAAGACTTGATCGCACTCGTTGCATTGTTCCGTCCGGGGCCGCTGCAATCGGGCATGGTGGACGACTTCATCAATCGTAAGCACGGTCGCGCCGAACTGGCCTATCCGCACTCGGACTACCAGTACGACGGTCTGAAGCCGGTACTGGCGCCGACTTACGGCATCATCCTGTATCAGGAACAGGTGATGCAGATTGCTCAGGTCATGGCCGGTTACACCCTTGGCGGTGCGGACATGCTGCGTCGGGCGATGGGTAAGAAAAAGCCCGAAGAAATGGCCAAGCAGCGCGGCGGTTTCATCGAGGGTTGCGCGACCAACGGCATCGACGCGGATCTTGCCGGTAACATTTTCGACCTGGTGGAAAAATTCGCCGGTTACGGCTTCAACAAATCCCACTCCGCCGCCTACGGCCTGGTGTCGTACCAGACTGCCTGGCTGAAAGCCCATTACCCGGCGCCGTTCATGGCCGCGGTACTCTCGGCGGATATGCACAACACCGACAAGGTCGTGACCTTGATCGAAGAAGTGCGGACGATGAAGCTGCGCCTCGACGCGCCTGACGTGAACACTTCGGAGTTCAAGTTCACGGTGAACGACGATGGCCGCATCGTTTACGGCCTCGGCGCGATCAAGGGCGTCGGTGAAGGTCCGGTGGAAGCGATCACCGAGGCGCGACAGGCCGGTCCGTTCAAGGATCTGTTCGATTTCTGCGCGCGGGTCGACCTCAAGCGCATCAACAAGCGCACCCTCGACGGTCTGATCCGCAGCGGTGCGCTGGATCGTCTCGGCCCGTATTTCCACGACGAGCAGAAAGCCTATCAAGCCAATATCGACCGCAACCGTGCGGTGCTGCTGGCGGCGATGGAAGAAGCGATCAAGGCTGCCGAGCAGACTGCGCGGACTCACGACTCTGGCCACGCCGACCTGTTCGGCGGCTTGTTCGTCGAAGAGGATGCCGATGTTTATGCGTCCCATCGCAAGGCCAAGGAGCTGACCCTCAAGGAACGTCTCAAGGGTGAGAAAGATACTTTGGGCCTGTACCTGACCGGTCACCCGATCGACGAATACGAAGGCGAGATCCGCCGTTTCGCCCGTCAGCGCATCATCGACCTGAAACCGGCACGCGACACGCAGACCGTAGCGGGGATGATCATTGCCCTGCGGGTGATGAAGAACAAGAAGGGCGACAAGATGGGCTTCATCACCCTTGATGACCGCTCCGGGCGGATCGAGGCGTCGCTGTTTGCCGATGCGTTCCATTCGGCGCAATCACTGTTGCAGACCGACGCGATGGTGGTGGTCGAGGGCGAGGTCAGCAATGACGACTTCTCCGGCGGCCTGCGCCTGCGGGTCAAGCGGGTGATGAGCATGGAGGATGCGCGGACCAATCTGGCCGAAAGCCTGCGCCTGAAGCTGCACACCCAGGATCTGAAAGGCGATCAGCTACGCTGGTTGGGCGAGCTGCTCAAGCGTCATCGCGGCGCGTGCCCGATCACCATGGAGTACACCAGTCCGGATGCGAAGACCTTGCTGCAGTTCGGCGAGACCTGGCGGATCGACCCGGCGGATGCCTTGATTCAAGCCCTGCGTGACCAGTTCGGGCGAGACAACGTCTTCCTCCAATACCGTTGACCGGCAAGTGCCACCATTGCGCTTGCCCGCAACCTGAATTTTTAATCTCGACCTCAGCGCGCCTCTCCCTTAAGGTAGGGCGCGAATAGACAACCGGCCGGCCCAAGCTCACTTGGGACACGACCCAAGACGGACGCCTATGAACCCGAATTTTCTAGATTTCGAACAGCCGATCGCCGACCTGCAAGCCAAGATCGAAGAGTTGCGCTTGGTCGGTAATGACAATTCGCTGAATATCGGCGATGAGATCTCCCGCCTGCAGGACAAGAGCAGGACGCTGACCGAAGACATCTTCGGCAAGCTGACCAGTTGGCAGATCGCACGTCTGGCGCGTCACCCGAAACGCCCTTACACCCTCGATTACATCGAGCACATCTTCACTGAGTTCGACGAACTGCACGGCGACCGTCACTTCTCCGACGACGCTGCCATTGTTGGCGGTATCGCCCGTCTGGAAGACCAGCCGGTGATGATCATCGGTCACCAGAAAGGCCGTGAAGTGCGCGAGAAAGTCCGTCGCAACTTCGGCATGCCGCGTCCTGAAGGCTACCGCAAGGCCTGCCGTCTGATGGAGATGGCCGAGCGCTTCAAGATGCCGATCCTGACCTTCATCGATACCCCGGGCGCCTACCCAGGCATCGACGCCGAAGAGCGCAACCAGAGCGAAGCGATTGCCTGGAACCTGCGTGTGATGGCGCGGTTGAAGACCCCGATCATTGCCACCGTAATTGGTGAGGGTGGTTCCGGCGGCGCACTGGCCATCGGCGTCTGCGACCAACTGAACATGCTGCAGTATTCGACCTACGCGGTGATCTCGCCGGAAGGTTGCGCATCGATCCTGTGGAAAACCGCCGAGAAAGCACCGGATGCCGCTGAGGCGATGGGCATCACCGCTGAGCGTCTGAAAGGCCTGGGCATTGTTGACAAAGTGATCGGCGAGCCACTGGGCGGCGCCCACCGTGACCCGGCTGCTGCCGCTGCGTCGATCCGCGCCGAGCTGAGCTCGCAACTGGCGATGCTCAAGCAGTTCGATAACGAAGCGCTGCTCAAGCGCCGTTACGATCGCCTGATGAGCTACGGTCTCTAAGTCGAGCGCTATCCCCTGTAGGAGCTGCCGAAGGCTGCGATCTTTTGATCTTGCTTGTCAGAATCAAAAGATCGCAGCCTTCGGCAGCTCCTACAGGGATTTCTGAGAAGCGACCCTCTCTATGAATTCCTCTAAGAGTGATTTGCCGTCGCGGCTTCTGCTGAACCTTGAGCCCTGGCGCCACGCCGCTCATTGGCGCATCGCCTTCTCCGGTGGGCTCGACTCCACCGTCCTCCTGCATCTGCTCGCCACTCTGGCGAACGCCGAATCCCTCCCTGCGCTAAGCGCCATCCACATCCACCACGGCCTTCAGGCTACGGCCGATGCGTGGCCGCAACATTGCCAGTCCGTTTGCGATGCGCTGGGCGTGCCGTTGCAAGTGAAGCGGGTGACCGTAAAGGGCGGGGCGAGCCTGGAGCGGGCGGCGCGGGACGCGCGTTATGCTGCGTTCAGTTCGCTGACACAGACCAATGACGTGCTGATGACTGGCCAGCACCGCGACGATCAAGCCGAAACGCTGCTGTTTCGGCTGTTGCGCGGAGCTGGAGTGCGTGGGCTTGGCGGGATGCCGCAGCAGCGTCCAGTGGGGCAGGGCGCTCTGGTTCGACCGTTGCTCGACGTCAGTCGCGCCGAACTGGAAAGTTATGCACAGGCACATCAGTTGCACTGGATCGAAGACCCGTCCAATCAGGATCGGCAGTTTTCCCGTAACTACCTGCGCCATCAAGTCATGCCGGTGCTGACCGAGCGCTGGCCGCAAGCGCAGGCCAGCATGGCACGCACGGCTGTGCATCTGCGTGAAGCCCAGGGCTTGCTCGATGAGCTGGCGCAGATCGATCTCGCACAAGCCCAAACGGTCCATGAATTCGCTTGGCTGGGTGTTCCATCACTTGAGCTGGCGCCGTTGGCTGCATTGTCTGACGCACGCCAGCGAAACGCCCTCGGTCACTGGCTTGAGGCACTGACTCGCCTGCCAGATGCTGACCATTGGTCGGGTTGGATCGACCTGCGCGATGCCAGCTCGGACGCTTCACCGATCTGGCGTCTCGCCGACGGAGAGCTGCACCGCAGCGCCGGTCGCGTCTGGTGGCTCAGCGGCCGTTGGCTGCGCACGCCGGTGATCGGCGCCGACTGGCAGACCCCGGCTGCAACGCTACGCTTGGCCGATAACGGGCGCGTCATGTTTCACGGCCAAACTCCATCCGCGCCTTTGCGCATTGCCTATCGGCAGGGCGGTGAAGTCATGCAACTGGCCGAGCGCGGCAGCCGTGATCTCAAGCGCCTGCTCAATGAGCGCGCAGTACCAGGCTTCGTGCGTGGCAGATTGCCGCTGCTGTTTCGTGGTGAAGAAATACTCGCGGTGGCGAACCTGCCGGGTCTTGATGGTCAGATGGACGAAGGCTGGACGTTGCATTGGCAGCCAACAGACGAAGATCAAGGTTTGAGCTGAAAGGAGCATTCCGGTAGACTACGCTCCCTTCTTGATACAACTTCTGTGGATTCGCCTGAATTGCAGGAGTTGCCGATTACCAAGCAGTCTTTGCTGGGCGATTCCAAAAAATGTGTAGCGAGCAACGTACCGGTGTTTCATCTGCCGGTCTGTCACAACGCGGCGGTTTTTTCGAAAGGTGCACTGTGATTAATGCAGGTGATCGGGGGCTTCGGCCTTCCTTCGCTTTCCCCGGCGGCTCGTTCCGCTTTAACGCAGACTTCTAGGGTTTTTCATGACGCGCTACATATTCGTCACGGGCGGTGTTGTTTCTTCATTGGGGAAAGGCATTGCCTCGGCTTCATTGGCGGCTATCCTGGAGGCGCGGGGGCTTAAGGTCACCATGCTGAAGCTGGATCCGTACATCAACGTCGATCCGGGCACCATGAGTCCGTTCCAGCACGGTGAAGTGTTCGTCACCCACGACGGCGCCGAGACAGACCTGGACCTGGGGCACTACGAGCGGTTCATCCGCACGACCATGACCCAGAACAACAACTTCACCACCGGCCGTGTCTACGAGCACGTGCTGCGCAAAGAGCGCCGTGGTGACTACCTGGGTGCGACCATCCAGGTCATCCCGCACATCACCGATGAAATCAAGCACCGCATCATCAAGGGTGCCGGTGACGCTGACGTGGCGATGGTCGAAATCGGTGGCACCGTCGGTGACATCGAGTCGCAACCGTTCCTCGAAGCTGTCCGCCAGCTGCGTTTCGAAGTCGGCGCCAAGCGCGCGATGCTGATGCACCTGACCCTGGTGCCTTACATCGCCACCGCCGGCGAAACCAAGACCAAGCCGACCCAGCACTCCGTCAAGGATCTGCGCTCGATCGGTCTGCAGCCAGACGTGCTGGTGTGCCGCTCCGACCACCCGATCGATATTTCCTCGCGCCGCAAGATCGCTCAGTTCACCAACGTTGAAGAGCGTGCGGTGATTGCGCTGGAAGATGCCGACACCATCTACAGAATCCCGGGCATCCTGCACTCGCAGGGCCTGGACGATTTCGTCGTCGAGCGTTTCGGTCTGCAATGCGACAGCGCCGATCTGTCCGAGTGGGAAGCAGTGGTCGATGCCAAGCTGAACCCGGAACACGAAGTGACCATCGCCATGGTCGGCAAGTACATGGAACTGCTCGACGCCTACAAGTCGCTGATCGAAGCGATGAGCCACGCTGGCATCAGCAACCGCACCAAGGTCAACCTGCGCTACATCGATTCCGAAGACATCGAGAACCAGGGCACTGCGCTGCTCGAAGGTGTCGACGCGATTCTGGTACCCGGCGGCTTCGGTCTGCGTGGCGTGGAAGGCAAGATCACTGCTGTTCAGTACGCTCGTGAAAACAAGGTCCCTTACCTGGGTATCTGCCTGGGCATGCAAGTGGCGGTCATCGAGTTCGCGCGTAACGTGCTGGGCTGGAAAGACGCCAACTCCACCGAGTTCGATCGTGCCAGCGGCCATCCGGTTGTCGGTCTGATCACCGAGTGGGAAGACGCCACCGGCGCTGTTGAAGTGCGTACCGAAGCGTCCGATCTGGGCGGCACCATGCGCCTTGGCGCACAGGAATGCCTGCTTGAGCCGGGCTCGAAAGTGCACGACTGCTACGGCAAAGACGTGATCGTCGAACGTCACCGTCACCGTTACGAAGTGAACAACAACCTGCTGCCGAAGATCATGAATGCGGGCCTGAAGATCTCTGGGCGTTCAGGCGACGGCGCATTGGTTGAAGTGGTCGAGGCACCGGATCATCCATGGTTCGTGGCTTGCCAGTTCCATCCTGAGTTCACCTCGACACCACGCGACGGTCATCCGCTGTTCAGCGGTTTCGTCAAGGCAGCACTGACGCAACACCAGAAGAAGGCGTAACCCGATGGCACAGAAGATCATCCGCGTCGGCGACATCGAGATTGCCAACGACAAACCCATGGTGCTGTTCGGTGGCATGAACGTGCTGGAAAGCCGTGACATGGCCATGCAGGTTTGCGAAGAATACGTGAAGGTCACCGAAAAACTCGGTATCCCTTACGTGTTCAAGGCCAGCTTCGACAAGGCCAACCGGTCTTCTGTGACGTCGTATCGCGGTCCTGGCCTGGAAGAGGGCATGCGCATCTTCCAGGACATCAAGCAGGCCTTCGGCGTGCCGATCATCACCGACGTCCACGAGCCGGATCAGGCCGCGGTGGTCGCTGAGGTCTGCGACATCATCCAGCTGCCGGCCTTCCTGTCGCGTCAGACCGATCTGGTCGTCGCGATGGCCAAGACCAATGCCGTGATCAACATCAAGAAAGCCCAGTTCCTCGCACCTCAGGAAATGAAACACATCCTGAACAAGTGCGTAGAAGCCGGGAACGATCAGTTGATCCTCTGCGAGCGCGGTTCGAGCTTCGGCTACAACAACCTCGTGGTCGACATGCTCGGCTTCGGCATCATGAAGCAGTTCGAATACCCGGTGTTCTTCGACGTGACCCACTCGCTGCAAATGCCCGGCGGTCGTTCCGACTCGGCCGGCGGTCGCCGCGCGCAGGTCACCGATCTGGCCAAGGCCGGCATGAGCCAGTCGCTGGCGGGTCTGTTCCTCGAAGCGCATCCGGATCCGGACAACGCCAAATGCGACGGCCCTTGCGCCTTGCGTCTGGACAAACTGGAGCCATTCCTGGCCCAGCTCAAGGCTCTGGACGAACTGGTGAAGAGTTTTCCGACGGTAGAAACCGCGTAACGCTCGATTCTCCGGTAAAGTACCGCACGATTTGTCGCTCATGCCCTCGGGCGTGAGCGTTGTCGTCTGCAAGTCTGCCCGCTGTACTTCGCTTGCCGACGATAAAGATTTCCTCTAGCTGCGTCGTTTTCGTCAACTTTGGAGTGTTTACAACAATGGCAAAAATCGTCGACATCAAAGGTCGTGAAGTTCTCGACTCCCGTGGCAATCCCACCGTGGAAGCGGACGTGCTTCTCGACAACGGCATCATCGGCAGCGCCTGCGCGCCGTCCGGTGCATCCACTGGCTCGCGTGAAGCGCTCGAGCTGCGTGATGGCGACAAGAGCCGTTACCTGGGCAAGGGCGTGCTCAAGGCGGTAGCCAACATCAACGGTCCGATCCGCGATCTGCTGCTGGGCACCGACCCAAGCGACCAGAAAGCCCTCGACCACGCGATGATCAAGCTCGACGGTACCGAAAACAAGGCAACCCTGGGCGCCAACGCCATCCTCGCCGTGTCCCTGGCTGCGGCCAAGGCGGCTGCGCAGGATCAGGACCTGCCGCTGTACGCACACATCGCCAACCTCAACGGCACCCCGGGTGTGTACTCGATGCCGGTACCGATGATGAACATCATCAACGGTGGCGAGCACGCCGATAACAACGTCGACATCCAGGAATTCATGGTGCAGCCAGTTGGCGCCAAGTCTTTCTCGGAAGGTCTGCGCATGGGTACCGAGATTTTCCATCACTTGAAAGCTGTGCTGAAGGCCCGTGGCCTGAGCACCGCCGTTGGCGACGAAGGCGGTTTCGCACCGAACCTGGCGTCCAACGAAGACGCTTTGAAAGTGATCTCCGAAGCCGTGGCCAACGCCGGTTACACACTGGGCACCGACGTGACCCTGGCGCTGGACTGCGCTGCAAGCGAGTTCTACGAAGACGGCAAGTACAACCTGTCCGGCGAAGGCCAGGTGTTCACTGCTGAAGGTTTCGCCGACTACCTCAAAGGTCTGACCGAGCGTTACCCGATCATCTCCATCGAAGACGGTCTGGACGAGTCCGACTGGGCTGGCTGGAAAATCCTCACCGACAAGATCGGCGAGAAAACCCAACTGGTGGGCGACGACCTGTTCGTGACCAACACCAAGATCCTGAAAGAAGGCATCGACAAAAAGATCGCCAACTCGATCCTGATCAAGTTCAACCAGATCGGCACCCTGACCGAAACCCTGGAAGCCATCCAGATGGCCAAGGCTGCCGGTTACACCGCAGTGATCTCGCACCGTTCCGGCGAAACCGAAGATTCGACCATTGCCGACCTGGCTGTGGGCACCTCGGCTGGCCAGATCAAGACCGGTTCGCTGTGCCGTTCCGACCGCGTTTCCAAGTACAACCAACTGCTGCGTATCGAAGAGCAGTTGAACGGCAAGGCCAAGTACAACGGCCGTGCCGAGTTCCGCGGTTAAGCGCAACCTGATCAAAGGACACCGGATTGTGTCGGAAAAGTCGTGACAGCGATGGATTTGCCACTAATCTGATGCCTTAAGCACAAGCCTGGATCTTTCCAGGCTTCGTGCTATCAGATGCTGCAACATTATGCGTGGCTGTCTTTTTTCACTGGATACCTGATATTCGATGCGCAGTCCTTACTGGTTGTTTCTTGTTTTGCTCTTGCTGCTGGCCGGTCTGCAGTACCGCCTGTGGGTGGGCAATGGCAGTCTGGCGCAGGTCGCCGAGCTGAAACAGCAGATCGCCGACCAACATGCCGAAAACGAAGGCCTGCTGGAGCGCAACCGGGTGATGGACGCTGAAGTCAGCGAGTTGAAGAAAGGCATGGAGACCGTTGAAGAGCGGGCTCGTCACGAACTGGGCATGGTCAAGGACGGCGAAACCCTTTACCAGTTGGCTCAATGATCGATTCCCTGCCGGCCTTCTGGGCCGTAATTCCTGCCGCGGGCGTCGGTGCCCGAATGGCCGCGGACCGTCCCAAGCAATATCTGCAACTGGGCGGGCGCACAATTCTCGAACACAGCCTCGGCTGTTTCCTTGATCACCCGAGCCTCAAGGGCCTGGTGGTCAGTCTTGCTGTCGATGATCCCTATTGGCCGAATCTGGCATGCGTCAACGATCCGCGCATTCAGCGGGTTGATGGCGGCGCGGAGCGTTCCGCTTCGGTGCTAAACGCCTTGCTGCATCTGCATGCGCAAGGTGCCGACGATGACGACTGGGTGCTGGTGCACGATGCGGCCCGGCCCAATCTGAGTCGCGATGATCTCGACAGGTTGCTGGCTGAATTGGCGGATGACCCAGTGGGTGGTTTGCTGGCGGTACCCGCCCGCGACACGCTAAAACGCGTCGATAAAAACGGGCGCGTAGTTGAAACGGTGGATCGCAGCGTGATCTGGCAGGCGTATACGCCACAGATGTTTCGCCTCGGTGCGTTGCATCGGGCGTTGGCCGACAGCCTGGTCGCGGATGCCGTCATTACCGATGAAGCTTCGGCGATGGAATGGGCCGGTCTGGCACCGCGTCTGATCGAAGGGCGCGCGGATAACCTCAAGGTGACCCGGCCGGAAGATCTGGAGTGGTTGCGCCAGCGGTGGGCGAATCGCCGCTGAGATTTGCGGTCGCTGTGCCATTGCCTTCGCGAGCAGGCTCGCTCCCACAGAGGGAAAGCATCCAGCTGTCGAACTCGGTCAATTGTGGGAGCGAGCCTGCTCGCGAAAGCGGTCGCACGGGCAATCAATAACTCAAAGCTTGTACTCCGGCCTTTCAGCCAGTCCCACCTTCAAAAAATCCACCAACTTGCGCACCTTCGGCGACAGATGCCGCTGCTGCGGATATAGCGCCCACACCGCCGTATTCGGCGGCTGATGTGCCTCGAGCAAGGAAATAAGCGCGCCGCTGTGCAGGTGCTTGAGCACGTAATAGTCCGGCAACTGACACAGGCCTACACCCTGAAGCGCCGCGTCCAGCACCGCCTGCCCACTGTTGCAACGCCAGTTGCCCTGCACGCGCTGGGAAAATTCCCGTCCGTTCTGTTCCAGTTGCCAGATATCCGAACTGCCGATCAAACAATTGTGCCGACTCAACTCTGACAAACTGTGTGGGCGCCCGTACCGTTCCAAGTAGGACGGCGACGCGCACAGGTACATTCTCCGTGGCGCCAGACGTGTCGCGACCAGGCGCGAGTCCTGTAGCCGGCCCAGGCGAATCGCCAGGTCCAGACCTTCATGCACCAGGTCCAGTTGGCGATTGCTCAGCTCGATATCGATGCGCAGCTGCGGATACAGCCCCATGAACCGCGTCACCAGCGGCACGATAAACCGTTCACCGTAGGCCACGGCGCAAGTCATGCGCAGCATGCCTTTCGGTTCGCTGGTCAGATCACCCACTGCGCGCAAGGCTTCTTCGCGACCGTCCTGCAGGCGTTGGCAATGTTGCAGGAACGTTTGTCCGGCCTCGGTCAGCGTCACCCGCCGGGTGCTTCGATAGAGCAGGCGCGTTTGCAAACGCTCTTCGAGCCGTACGATTTGTCGACTGATGTGCGAGGAAGAAACCCCAAGACGCTCGGCAGCGGCGGTGAATTGGTTGCATTCGGCGACGGCAACGAACTCGTCGATGCCTTCCCAGCGGTTTTCCGACACTTGGATTATCCCTGTATGGCAATAATGTTTTGCTTTCGTCCGGATTATTCATCAGGGCGCGCTGAACTACACTGTCTGTCTGCTTTTTTATTTATCGGGTTCACTGGAGAGTCAGCATGATCAAGTCGCGCGCCGCCGTTGCCTTCGAGGCCAAGAAGCCGCTGGAAATCGTAGAAGTCGATGTCGCCATGCCCAAGGCTGGTGAAGTGTTGCTGCGCGTTGTCGCTTCCGGGGTGTGCCACACCGATGCCTACACCTTGTCCGGCGCAGACCCGGAAGGCATCTTTCCGTCGATCCTCGGTCACGAAGGTGGCGCCATCGTTGAAGCGATCGGTGAGGGCGTGACCTCGGTTGCCGTCGGCGATCACGTCATTCCGCTGTACACCCCGGAATGCGGCCAGTGCAAATTCTGCAAGTCGGGCAAGACCAACCTCTGCCAGGCGATTCGTGCTACTCAGGGCAAAGGCCTGATGCCGGATGGCACTTCGCGTTTTTCCTACAAGGGCGAGACGATTTTCCACTACATGGGCACATCGACGTTCTCCGAATACACCGTGCTCCCGGAAATCTCCGTAGCCAAGATCTCCAAAGACGCACCGCTGGAAAAGGTCTGCCTGCTCGGCTGCGGCGTCACCACCGGTATCGGCGCCGTGCTCAACACCGCCAAGGTCAAACCGGGTGACACCGTGGCGATCTTCGGTCTCGGTGGCATCGGCTTGTCGGCCGTGATCGGCGCTGTGAAAGCCAAGGCTGCGCGGATCATCGCCATCGACATCAACCCGGCCAAGTTCGAGATCGCCAAACAACTCGGTGCCACCGATTGCGTGAACCCGAAAGACTTTGATCGTCCGATCCAGGAAGTGATCGTCGACATGACCGATGGCGGCGTCGACTTCTCCTTCGAGTGCATCGGCAATGTGCAACTGATGCGCGCCGCGCTTGAGTGTTGCCACAAAGGCTGGGGCGAGTCCGTCATCATCGGTGTCGCCGGTGCCGGTCAGGAAATCGCTACCCGTCCGTTCCAGTTGGTTACCGGTCGCGTCTGGCGCGGTTCGGCGTTCGGCGGCGTGCGTGGCCGTACTGAATTGCCGAGCTACGTCGACATGGCCCAGAGCGGCGAAATCCCGCTGGATACCTTCATCACCCACACCATGGGCCTGGAAGATATCAACAAGGCGTTCGACCTGATGCACGAAGGCAAGAGCATCCGCACCGTCATTCATTTCTAAGGAGCAGCGGCAAGCTACAAGCCACAAGCTGCAAGCAGGCGCAACGCCCTCTTGCAGCTTGAAGCTCGCAGCTTGCGGCTGAAGTGCTATGAATCTGGAAAACATTTCCTGTCAGAAGAGTTTCGGTGGCTGGCACAAGCGCTATCGCCATCGCTCCGAAGTGCTTGATTGCGACATGGTCTTCGCCGTGTACCTGCCGCCGCAGGCGGAGCAGGGCGGCAAGCTGCCAGTGCTGTACTGGTTGTCCGGGCTGACCTGCACCGATGAGAATTTCATGCAAAAGGCCGGTGCGATGCGCATGGCCGCCGAACTTGGTCTGATCATCGTCGCCCCGGATACCAGCCCACGTGGCGCGGATGTCCCGGACGATGCGGACAAGGCTTGGGATTTCGGTCTCGGCGCCGGGTTTTATCTGAACGCCACGCAGGAGCCATGGGCGCATCATTATCAGATGCATGACTATGTCGTGAAGGAATTGCCTGCACTGGTTGAAGCGCATTTCCCCGCTTCCGACAAGCGCAGCATCAGCGGCCACTCGATGGGCGGCCACGGTGCTTTGGTCTGTGCCTTGCGCAATCCTGGGCGGTATAAATCGGTTTCGGCCTTTTCGCCGATCACCCATCCGATCGATTGCCCTTGGGGTCAGAAGGCCTTTTCCAACTATTTGGGCGAAGACCGTTCGAAGTGGAAGGAGTGGGACGCCTGTGTGCTGATCGCCGAGGCGACGGAGAAGTTGCCGTTGCTGGTCGATCAAGGTGATCGTGACGATTTCCTCGCCACGCAATTGAAACCCGAGGCCTTGCAACACGCAGCAAAACAAGCGGGGCATCCGCTGGAGCTGCGCCTGCAACCGGGCTACGACCACAGCTATTTCTTCATCTCAAGCTTCATTGACGACCACTTGCAGCATCACGCACGCGCTCTGCGCGGTTAATGCAGGTAGAATCACGCCCTGACAAAAATCGGGGCGTTTTTTTATGCGTATTGGCCACGGCTACGATGTGCACCGTTTCGCTGAAGGCGATTTCATTACTCTGGGCGGCGTGCAGATTGCACACGGCTTCGGGCTGCTCGCTCATTCCGACGGTGACGTCCTGCTGCACGCCTTGAGCGATGCCTTGCTCGGCGCGGCGGCGCTGGGTGATATCGGTAAACACTTCCCGGACACCGATCCGCAATTCAAGGGCGCCGACAGCCGTGTGCTGTTGCGTCATGTGGTCAGTCTGATCCACGCCAAGGGCTGGAAAATCGGCAACGTCGACAACACCATCGTTGCCCAGGCGCCAAAAATGGCGCCGCATATCGAATCGATGCGCGCGCTGATCGCGGCGGATCTTCAAGTTGAGTTGGATCAAGTGAACGTCAAAGCTACCACCACCGAAAAGCTTGGCTTTGTCGGTCGCGAAGAAGGCATCGCCGTGCACTCCGTTGCCTTGTTGCTGCGCGCATGAATGAACTGCAATTGCTCGGCCCTCGGGCCTATGGCCAACCTCTCGGCACAGCGGTACTGAAAGCCAGCGCCGAAGATTTCCAGGTCGATGAAGTGCTGGATATTCCGTTCAGCGGTGACGGCGAACATTTGTGGATCTGGGTGGAAAAGCGCGGCCTCAATACCGAAGAAGCGGCGCGGCGGATTGCCAAAGCGGCGGGCGTGCCGTTGCGCACTGTCAGCTATGCCGGTCTCAAGGATCGTCAGGCCCTGACCCGACAGTGGTTCAGCGTGCAGTTGCCGGGCAAGGCCGATCCGGATCTGTCGGCGGCGGAAAACGACACGCTGAAGATCCTCAAGACCACGCGCCACAAGCGCAAGCTGCAACGCGGTGCGCATTCGGCCAACGGTTTCACCCTGCGCCTGACTCAATTCAATGGCGACAAAGACGCGCTTGAACAGCGGATGCAACTGATCGCCAAACAAGGCATTCCCAACTATTTTGGCGCCCAGCGCTTCGGCCATGACGGCGGCAACGTTGTCGATGCGCGGGCGTGGGCGGCGCGCAAGGCTCTGCCGGAGCAGCGCAATGTACGCTCGCGGTTGCTGTCGACCGCACGCAGCTTTCTGTTCAACCAGGTGTTGGCGGCGCGGGTCGCCGACGGCACCTGGAACACCGCGCTGGTTGGCGATTTGCTGGCTTTCACTGACAGCCGCAGTTTTTTTCCCGCCGGTGAAGCCGAATGCAGCGACCCGCGCCTGGCAATTCTCGACCTGCACCCGACCGGTCCGCAGTGGGGCGAAGGTGACTCGCCCGCAGCTGGCGCAGTCCATGAACTGGAGCAGGCGATCGCCGCCCGCGAAGCGGAGCTGCGCGACTGGTTGATCCACGCCGGAATGAGCCATGAACGTCGCATCCTGCGGCTGCCCATTGGCGGGTTGACGTGGCATTATCCCCAACCTGACATTCTGCAACTGGAATTCGTCCTCCCGGCCGGATGCTTTGCCACCGTATTGGTGCGCGAGCTCGTTGATCTGGTGCCGGTGGGGCAGACGGACAGCCCATGCGTATTCTGATTTCTAACGACGATGGGGTAACCGCGCCCGGTCTCGCCGCGCTTTATGCTGCGCTGGCGGATTACACCGAATGCGTGGTTATCGCCCCGGAGCAGGACAAAAGCGGCGCCAGCAGTTCGCTGACGCTCGACCGTCCGCTGCACCCGCAATACCTGGCCAACGGCTTTATCAGCCTCAACGGCACACCGACCGATTGCATTCACCTGGGCCTTAACGGCTTGCTTGAGCGCGAAGCGGACATGGTGGTTTCCGGCATCAACCTGGGCGCCAACCTCGGTGACGATGTGCTGTATTCCGGGACTGTGGCAGCGGCGCTTGAAGGACGTTTTCTTGAGCGCCCATCGTTTGCGTTTTCACTGGTCTCGCGTCAGGTGGATAACCTGCCGACCGCGGCCTACTTTGCGCGCAAACTGGTCGAGGCCCACGCCGGGCTCGATCTGCCGCCGCGCACGGTACTCAACGTGAACATTCCCAATCTGCCTATCGATCACATCCGTGGCATTCAGTTGACCCGGCTCGGCCATCGCGCCCGCGCGGCGGCGCCGATGAAAGTGGTCGATCCGCGCGGCAAGGCCGGTTACTGGATTGCTGCTGCCGGCGACGCTGAAGATGGCGGCCCGGGCACCGATTTTCATGCCGTGATGCAGGGTTATGTGTCCATCACGCCGTTGCAGCTCGATCGCACCTTCAATGATGCCTTCAGAAGTCTCGATGGCTGGCTTGGAGGGCTGAGCTGATGCGTGAACATGACGACCGCCTGCGCAGCGGCATTGGCATGACCTCCCAGCGTACACGCGAGCGACTGATCCAGCGGCTGTATGAAGAAGGCGTATCGAACGCCAAAGTCCTGGAAGTGATCCGCCGCACGCCGCGTCACCTGTTTGTCGACGAGGCGCTGGCGCATCGCGCTTATGAAGATACCGCGCTGCCGATCGGCAACAACCAGACTATTTCCCAGCCTTATATGGTGGCGCGCATGAGCGAGCTGCTGCTGGAGGCCGGCCCGCTGGATAAAGTGTTGGAGATCGGCACCGGTTCCGGCTACCAGACGGCGGTGTTGTCGCAACTGGTCGAACGGGTGTTTTCCGTCGAGCGCATCAAGGTGTTGCAGGATCGCGCCAAGGAGCGTCTGGTCGAGCTGAACCTGCGCAACGTGGTGTTTCGCTGGGGCGATGGCTGGGAAGGCTGGCCGGCGCTGGCGCCCTACAACGGCATCATCGTCACCGCCGTGGCCACCGATGTACCGCAAGCTTTGCTTGATCAGTTGGCCCCCGGTGGGCGCATGGTGATTCCGGTCGGCTCCGGGGAAGTGCAACAACTGATGCTGATCGTGCGCGAGGAACATGGCTTCTCCCGACACGTTCTGGGCGCTGTGCGTTTCGTGCCTTTGCTCAATGGGCCACTGGCCTGAGCATTTGCAAACAGGCGCTGAATTCCTTTCAACGGCGCCGGTCTTACAGCGGCAGCCAGAGGTTAAACGCAGCGTACTTGCCCTTGGCAAACGTGTGCGCACGGTGATTTCGCTTCATTAAAGGTAAAGCCGTTTCGGCCCGTTATACTTGCGACACCTCATGCCGCAACGCGGCATTCAGAATTTTTCAGCCACCACAAAGGGAGCGGCGGGTGAGTCTCACAGTCATTGCGCAGCGTATGGGTAACACGAGCTTTCAGCGCCTGGTGACTGGCCTTGTCTTGAGCACCTTGCTGGTCGGTTGCTCCAGCACCAAATCGAGCAACGTGCGGGTTGTTGATCGCAACAATGCGGTGGCGCAACGTCCTACCGTCACCACCGGACAGTACGTAGTCCGTCCCGGCGATACCTTGTTTTCGATCGCCTTTCGTTACGGCTGGGACTACAAAGCCCTCGCCGCACGGAACAATATTCCTACGCCGTATACGATCCATCCGGGTCAGACAATTCGCTTCGACGGGCGCAGCGGTTCAACACCGACGGCGGTCGTCAGCAACTCCAGTTCTTCACCTTCTTCGTCGAGTAAAACCACGGTAATCCGGCGCCAGGCGAATGGCACCACAACCACTACAACCACCGGTTCCAAAGGGGTTGTACCGTCCGTCGCGAGCAAACCTGCACCCGCTCCACTGCCTCCGGCAGGCCCCGCCCCGACCGGCTGGGGATGGCCATCTAATGGCGTTCTGATTGGAAAATTCTCTTCAAACGGTAGTTTGAATAAAGGAATTGATATCGCCGGAGATTTGGGACAGCCTGTTTTAGCTGCGTCTGATGGGACGGTCGTATACGCCGGGAGTGGCTTAAGGGGCTACGGCGAATTGGTCATCATCAAACACAGCGAAACCTACGTCAGTGCCTACGGACATAACCGCAGGCTGTTGGTTCGGGAGGGGCAGCAGGTCAAGGTCGGACAGACAATTGCCGAAATGGGGTCAACGGGTACAGACCGGGTGAAACTGCATTTTGAGATTCGCCGCCAAGGTAAACCTGTGGATCCGCTGCAGTTCCTGCCAAGACGTTGATTTGAAGGCCAGCCTGTTCCGTCGCGTAGAGGGGACAGGCTCCAGCGTTGCCAAGGATAAAGGCGTCGCTTGAGCTTGGGGTCGAACTCACCAAAGGACTATAACAATGGCTCTCAGTAAAGAAGTGCCGGAGTTTGACATCGACGATGAGGTTCTCCTTATGGAGACCGGCATCGGTTCGGATTCGATGTTGAATGATGAAGGGGCTGCTCCACCTTCCGTTCGTTCCAAATCCAGACACTCCGCCACACTCAAACAACATAAATACATCGACTACACTCGGGCACTTGATGCCACGCAGCTGTATCTCAACGAAATCGGCTTTTCCCCTCTGCTCTCCCCGGAAGAAGAAGTTCATTTTGCGCGCTTGTCGCAAAGTGGCGATCCGGCCGGGCGCAAGCGCATGATCGAAAGTAACCTGCGGCTGGTCGTCAAGATCGCCCGGCGTTACGTCAATCGGGGGCTGTCGCTGCTGGATCTGATCGAAGAGGGCAACCTCGGCCTGATCCGTGCGGTTGAAAAGTTCGATCCCGAGCGCGGCTTCCGCTTCTCGACCTACGCCACGTGGTGGATCCGTCAGACCATCGAACGCGCGATCATGAATCAGACCCGGACCATCCGGTTGCCGATTCATGTGGTCAAGGAGCTCAACGTGTACCTGCGGGCCGCACGGGAGCTGACGCAAAAACTCGACCACGAACCTTCACCCGAAGAAATCGCCAACCTGCTGGAAAAACCGGTGGGCGAGGTCAAGCGCATGCTGGGCCTGAACGAACGGGTTTCTTCGGTCGACGTCTCGCTGGGTCCGGATTCGGATAAAACCCTGCTGGACACCCTCACTGATGATCGTCCCACCGATCCGTGCGAACTGCTGCAGGACGATGACCTGTCGCAGAGCATCGATCAATGGCTGTCCGAGCTGACCGACAAGCAGCGCGAGGTGGTGATCCGCCGCTTCGGCCTGCGCGGTCATGAGAGCAGTACTCTGGAAGACGTAGGCCTGGAGATCGGTCTGACCCGCGAGCGGGTACGACAGATCCAGGTGGAGGGCCTCAAGCGCCTTCGCGAGATCCTGGAGAAAAATGGCCTGTCGAGCGAGTCGCTGTTCCAATAAGCGCCTGATCGACCGCCCGCAAAAAGCCCCGGCTGATTCAATCAGTCGGGGCTTTTTGTTTATGCCTGCCTCGTGCATCGGGTCTGTCAGGGCGAGACACCTGACAAGCGGTAGGCAATTTCTGTGTTTGTAGTCTCGCGCTGTAAGCCTTTGCTTACTGTGTCGTAAGTGTTCGCTATTTTTATACTTCGGCAGAAGGCGATTGCGCTCAATGGTGAACGTTAACTCGATGATTTATATGAACATTTTTCAATTGTTATGTCTTTATGTCAGCGTAGAGCTGCGCCTGAGCCTGATTGCTCCGCTGCGGAAACTCTCTAATATCAAGCCTGTGTCGACGGACAGACACGCCCATCACGGAAGAGGGGAACGGACATCGCAGGAGGCGATTCATCAGGACGATGAAAAGGAATACAGGGAATAGGGAAAAAATGTGGGCGGGTCATACCGCCCCTTTTTTCGTCTGCAGAAAAGTAAAACCTGCAAAAGCAAAAAGGCCCGCAAGGGGCCTTTCAGTCGAGCGCGGGGTAGATCAGCGTTCGAGTTGTTCGATTTTGTTCGGCTTGCCATCCCAATCAGCAGAATCCGGAAGCGGATCCTTGCGCTCGGTGATGTTCGGCCAGATATCCGCCAGCTCGGCATTGAGCTCGATGAAGTTTTCCATGCCGCTTGGGATCTCGTCTTCAGAGAAGATCGCCACAGCCGGGCATTCTGGTTCACACAGTGCGCAGTCGATGCACTCGTCCGGGTGAATCACCAGGAAGTTCGGGCCTTCGTAAAAGCAGTCCACCGGACAGACTTCTACGCAGTCGGTGTACTTGCACTTGATGCAGTTGTCGGTGACGACGAAGGTCATTTCTAATTTTCTCCTCAGGCGGCGGCAGCGTTGCCCCTTCACGGTTGGGGTCGCCAGGTTCGGGAGCGATACCTGCTGACCAGGCTATGAGCCAGCAGCATCCCGAACCGCGCGAGATTCTAACAGCTTGAAGCGATTTGCGTTATATCCGCTTCTTCAGTGCTTATATCCGGTTCTTCAGTGCATAGAGCATTTCCAGCGCACGGCGTGGCGTCATGTCGTCCAGATCCACTTTCGCCAATTCGTCCAGCACCGGATGCGGCAGCGAGGCGAACATGTCGCTTTGCTGTGGCGTCGACGGCTTGCCCTTTGCAGCCGGTTTCGGCGCTTCGTGGGGCAGGGCGGTGTCTTCAAGACGGCTCAAATGCTCCCGTGCTCGCAGGATCACTTCGCTCGGCACACCCGCCAGTTGTGCCACCGCCAAGCCATAGCTCTGGCTGGCAGGCCCAGGTAGGACGTGGTGCAGGAACACGATCCGTTCGTTGTGCTCGGTAGCGTTAAGGTGCACGTTAGCTACAAGGGGTTCGGCTTCCGGCAGCACCGTCAGTTCAAAATAGTGGGTGGCGAACAGGGTGTAGGCGCGCAGATGAGCCAAGCGCTCGGCCGCCGCCCACGCCAGCGACAGACCGTCGAAGGTGCTGGTACCGCGCCCGACTTCGTCCATCAGCACCAGGCTGCGCTCGGTGGCGTTGTGCAGGATGTTGGCGGTTTCGCTCATCTCGACCATGAAGGTCGAGCGACCACCGGCGAGGTCATCGCTGGAACCGATGCGGGTGAAAATCCGGTCCACCAGCGACAGCTCGCAACTGGCGGCCGGCACGAAACTGCCGATATGCGCCAGCAGCACGATCAAAGCGGTTTGCCGCATGTAAGTGGATTTACCACCCATGTTCGGGCCAGTGATGACCAGCATGCGCGTGTTGTCGTCCAGGCTCAGGTCGTTGGCCACGAACGGCGTGGTCAGCACTTGCTCGACTACCGGGTGACGACCCTGAGTGATGCGCATGCACGGCTCGCTGACGAACCGCGGGCAGTTAAGGTCAAGGTTCAGCGCGCGCTCGGCAAGGTTGCTCAGCACATCCAGCTCGGCCAAAGCGCCGGCGGTGTCCTGCAACGGCGGCAACTGGCTGATCAAGTCTTCGAGCAGCGCTTCATAAAGCATCTTTTCCCGAGCCAGCGCGCGACTCTTGGCCGACAGCGCCTTGTCTTCGAATTCTTTCAGCTCGGGCGTGATGAAACGCTCGGCACCTTTGAGCGTCTGCCGGCGGATGTAGTCAGCGGGCGCCGATTCAGCCTGCTTGCTCGGCAGCTCGATGAAGTAGCCGTGGATACGGTTGTAGCCGACTTTCAGATTGGCCAGACCGGTGCGAGCCTTCTCCCGGGCTTCCAGATCGATGAGGAACTGACCGGCGTTTTCGCTCAGCGATTGCAGTTCGTCGAGCTCACTGTCGTAACCGGTTTTCAGCACACCGCCGTCACGGATCACCGCAGGCGGATTGTCGATAATGGCTTTGGCCAGCAGCGCCGCCAGTTCCGGGTAAGTGCTGGTGGTGGCCGCCAGATGTTGCAAATGCGGCGCTTCCAGATCAGTCATCGCCACTTGCAGTTCGGGCAGCGCGCCGAGTGCATCGCGCAGACGCGCAAGGTCACGCGGCCGCGCATTGCGCAGGCCGATCCGCGCCAGGATTCGCTCGATGTCGCCGATTTCCTTAAGCTGCGGTTGCAGCTTTTCGAAGCGGTAACCGTCGAGCAGGCAACGGATCGACGTCTGGCGGGCGAGCAGTACCGCCAGATCGCGCAGCGGCCGATTCAGCCAGCGAGTCAGCAAGCGACTGCCCATGGCGGTCTGGCAACGGTCGACCACCGATTGCAGAGTGTTGTCGCGGCCACCGGCCAGATTGGTGTCGAGTTCCAGATTGCGCCGGCTGGCGCCGTCGAGCACCACGGTGTCATCGAGACGTTCGTGACGCAGGCTGCGCAAGTGGGGCAGGGCGGTGCGCTGGGTTTCCTTGGCGTAGGCCAGCAGGCAGCCGGCAGCGCCGATGGCCAGAGTCAGGTTTTCGCAGCCGAAGCCTTTCAGGTCTTGGGTGGAAAACTGCTGGCAGAGACTTTTCAACGCAGAGTCACGCTCGAAGTCCCAGGGCGCACGACGACGTACGCCACGGCGTTTTTCCGCCGGCAGGTCTTTCGGCCAGTCATCCGGAATCAGCAGTTCCACCGGGTTGACCCGCTCCAGTTCCGCCAGCAGGTTTTCCCAGCCTTTGATCTCAAGCACGGTGAAGTTGCCGCTGGTGATATCCAGCACCGCCAGACCGAACAGACGCTCGTCGCCCAATACCGCTGCAATCAGGTTATCGCGGCGTTCATCCAGCAGCGCCTCGTCGCTGACTGTCCCCGGCGTGATGATCCGTACGACCTGGCGCTCCACCGGGCCTTTGCTGGTGGCCGGGTCGCCGACCTGCTCGCAAATCACCACCGACTCGCCGAGCTTGACCAGTTTCGCCAGGTAACCTTCCGCCGCGTGGTAAGGAATCCCACACATCGGAATCGCCTGACCCGCCGACTGCCCGCGCGCGGTCAGGGTGATGTCCAGCAACTTGGCGGCTTTCTTCGCATCTTCGTAGAAGATCTCGTAGAAATCGCCCATGCGATAGAACATCAGCTGGTCCGGGTGCTGATTCTTCAGGCGCCAGTATTGCTGCATCATCGGAGTGTGGGAGGACTGGTCGGAGACGGCTTTATTCATCGGATTGTCGGGAAACTCGTTAAAAGATGTAGGGCAAAGCGCGGGCGGTGGCCGGGCTTTTCCGCGATGGGCGCAAGGTTACCATGGGCAGTAAGCCCGACGCAGGCACTGCGGTCGGGTGAGCGTTTACTTGCAGTGAAAAGTTGATCTATGCACGATTTATGCAAATCAGCATTTGTCATCGAGAAAAACTTCAAGCACTATGCGCGTTATGCAAAAACGCAACGTTTCCTCCGTCTTAAGAGCACTGCTCGACCAGCACGGGATCTCCCCCACGGAGCTCCACCGTCGCACCGGCGTGCCTCAATCCACGCTCTCGCGGATTCTCAGCGGGAAGATTGTCGATCCTTCGGATAAACACATCTCGAAGATCGCTGATTATTTCAACGTCAGCACCGATCAGTTGCGCGGGCGCGCGGATGTCGCGCCAGCGGCAGCCGGCACGCGTGCTGACGTGCATGCGGAACTCAAGGACATAAGCCTGTGGGACGACGACACCCCCGTCGATGACGACGAGGTGTCGGTGCCCTTTCTACGCGAGGTTGAATTGGCTGCTGGATCAGGAAGATTCGTCATCGAAGAGAGCGAGCGCTCTAGCCTGCGCTTCGGCAAGCGCAGCCTGCGCCACAACGGTGTGCAGTTCGACCAGGCCAAGTGCGTGACGGTGCGCGGCAACAGCATGTTGCCGGTCCTGCGGGATGGCGCGACTGTCGGCGTCAATGCCGGCAAGTGCGGCATCGGCGACATCATTGATGGCGATCTGTATGCGATCAATCACAACGGCCAATTGCGCGTGAAGCAACTCTATCGCCTGCCCACCGGCATCCGTCTGCGCAGCTTCAATCGCGACGAGCATCCGGACGAGGACTACAGCTTCCAGGAAATCCAGGAAGAGCAGATCGTCATCCTCGGTCACGTCTTCTGGTGGGGCATGTACGCCCGCTAGCCCCTTTCGATTCAACTGAAACCTGCCCTCCCGGCAGGTTTTTTTTCGCCTGCAGAAATCTCCCCACCCCTTGGCCCGCTTGGGTTTCATGCATATGCGCAAATTTAATGCATAAATAAATGCATTTACGCATTGACTGTATATGCATCCATGCATATTCTTGCCACCAAGCCGCTCGACAAAGCGGCTGGCAAAACAGCTCTTTAGTTCCACAAGAACAGGCAGCGATGAACCGGCCTCAACGGTTCAGAGGGTTGGCAACTGACCCGGGTGTGCAGCGTAAAGCACCAGAAGCAGTTATCCGGCGGGCAGGGACCGCGGTCGGAAAAACAATCTGAATGGACTCGTACCGCGCCAGTAGCGCCGAAAAGTCAGCTTCCTTCTCGAACACAGGATTGGAAGGAAGGCGAAGGAGCGCATTACTGAAAAGCCCGGTGTAAAAGCGCCGGGCTTTTTGGAATGCCTGCCTCAATTGCGGCAAGCATTGTCTGGCCAAGTGTGAAGCTATATCAGCAGCACTGGCTGAAACCTGTCAAAAAGGAAACTGGCATGAACCGTTACGTCCTGACTATTTCACCTAATAACATTATTGTCGTTCTTCAAGTGCTGGACACTGAGGGAGAGCCACCTGCGATCCCTGCCAATGAACCAATCTCTGCGTGGCGCAATGTCACCGGTGATACCACCGCGCAGCCGGGATACAAATTGCAACTAGGCCCTTACGGCGAGTCTTTTTTGCCTCTCACACCTGATGAACTAGAGGGTGTCATCCGCGGCCGCCTGCAACAACGCTTTGACAAAGTCGAGCAGTTCCTGAAGTTCAACCCACTGCAGTACAAAGTGGACCTGGCAGTCGCCACTCCGGAAGAGTGGTCGCAATTGCGTGCCATCAAACAGTATTACCTCGACGTCTGCGCCACGACAGAGCAGAACACCTTTCCCGAAGTCATCTGGCCGATCGCACCATTCTGACCGCTGCGCTTTGCAACGCTTGATCGCGAAAGAGCATTGCTGAAAAGCCTGGCCCGCCGGGCTTTTTGGAATGCCTGTCTCAAGAGAAACCGTTCGAACCCAACCCATCACTCATCAATCACCCACGGAGGCGTGACATGACAAACGAGCAACAAGCGTTGGCGGACATGCCGATCTGGCTGGTCATCCTCCTTGCCGTCGTTGGCGGGGTGTCCGGCGAGATGTGGCGCGCCGACAAGGAGGGCGCTCGCGGCTGGTCGCTGGTGCGGCGTCTGGCTCTGCGTTCCGGCGCCTGCATGATCTGCGGCGTGTCGGCAATCATGCTGCTGTACGCCGCCGGCATGTCGATCTGGGCCGCTGGCGCATTTGGCTGCCTGACGGCGATGGCCGGCGCTGATGTCGCCATAGGCCTTTACGAACGCTGGGCGGCCAAGCGTATCGGCGTCTGTGAAGTGCCGCCGCGCGACCAGCCTTAAATCTCCACGCATAGCCCTATGCGAGCGAGCCTGCTCGCGAAAGGGACGTCAGCTTCAGCATCGATGTGACTGATCGACCGCTTTCGCGAGCAGGCTCGCTCCCACAGGGACTGCGGCGTCCACTGTAATTTCTCTTACTTCGGAACACCCCCATGAAGATCACCCCGATCCTCACGCAACTGCGTGGGCAATGCCCTGGGCTTGCCAATCATATTTCGGTGGGTGTCGATCTGGCGTTGCTGCAAGGCGACTCCGATCTACCGACACCCTCAGCCCACGTTCTGCCGCTGGCCGATCTGGCCAGTTCTGGCAGAGCACAAAACGTCGCCACCCAACCGATCCGCGAGCGTTTCGAAATCGTTCTGGTGCTTGACGCTACCGACGCTACAAAAGCGCTGGATCTGTTGCACGACCTGCGCGCCGAACTGTGGCGCGCACTGGTCGGTTTCAAACCTGATTCCACTTACAGCGCCATCGTTTATGACGGCGGTGAGCTGGTCTCGATCAACAGCAGCCGCCTGTTTTATCGGTTGCGCTTTTATGCCGAGTTCCAGCTCGGCCGCAATCTGCCAAGTCAGCCTGCGGAGAGTTGGCACGAGCGCGAACTGGACGCTTTGTCGTCCTTTACCGGGATGACGGTGCGGGTCGACGCGATCGATCCTGCCGACCCCAATCTGCAACGCCCGGGCCCGGATGGCCGGGTGGAAATGACTTTCTCTGGAGATGTAACCCCATGAGCAACCGCATCACCGTAGTGCCGGCCGCTGGCCGTGTCGTGCCTGACCCGGAGGCCGGCGACCTGTTGCCGGCTGCAGGCCGTGACGTGCTGGACAGCGCCTGGTGGCGCCGGCGTCTGGCCGACGGCGACATCACATTCAAAACCGCAAAAGCGGCTAAACCACAGGGAGCCAAATAATGGCAATCGGATTCAGCAACATCCCGGCGGACATTCGTGTGCCGCTGTTCTATGCCGAAATGGACAACTCGGCCGCCAACAGCGCGACCTCGGCCATGCGCCGTTTGATCGTTGCTCAGGTCAACGACAATATTGCCCCGACTGAAGTCGGCAAACTGGTGCTGGTTTCCAGCGTGGCGCTGGCGAAAAGCATCGGCGGCCAAGGCTCGATGCTCGCTTCGATGTACGAGACTTTCCGCAAGGCCGACCCGATCGGCGAGATCTGGTGCCTGCCTCTGCACAACACTGAAGGCGCCATCGCCAAAGGCGTGTTGACCCTGACCGGCACCGCGACTCAGGCGGGCATACTCAACCTGTATGTCGGCGGCGTGCGCGTGCAGGCCACCGTGGTCAACGGCGCCACCGCCGCGCAAGCGGCCACCGCACTGGCGCAGAAAATCAACGCCACTGCCGACCTGCCGGTCAGCGCTGCCGCTGCTGAAGGTATTGTCACCCTGAACGCCAAATGGACCGGCGACAGCGGTAACGACATCAGCCTGCAATTCAATCGCCTGGGCAAGAGCAACGGCGAAGAAACCCCGGCTGGCCTGACCACAGCGATCACCGCCATGACCGGCGGCGCTGGTGTACCGGATCAGATAGCCGCCGTCGCGGCGCTGGGCGATGAGCCGTTCGAATTCATCGCCTTGCCGTGGTCGGATCTGGCCACCCTCAACACTTGGCAAGCGGTCATGGATGACAGCACCGGGCGCTGGTCGTGGGCCAAGCAACTGTTCGGTCACGTCTACAGTGCCAAGCGCGGCACCGTCGGTACTCTGGTCGCCGCAGGCCAGGCGCGCAACGATCAGCACATGACCATCCAGGCGCTGGAGCCGGGCGTACCGCAACCGTTTTGGGTACAGGCCGCCGCGCTGGCTGCACGCACGGCGGTGTTCATCTCCGCCGATGCCAGCCGTCCGACACAAAGCGGCAGCCTGCCGGGCGTTGACCCGGCGCCGGCAAGCGAACGTTTCACCCTGACCGAGCGTCAGTCGCTGCTCAACTACGGCATTGCCACCGCCTACTACGAAGGCGGTTACGTGCGCATCCAGCGCTCGATCACCACCTACCAGAAGAACGCTTACGGCCAGGCCGACAACTCCTATCTGGACAGCGAAACCATGCACCAGTCGGCGTTCATCGTGCGTCGTCTGCAAAGTGTGATGACCAGCAAATACGGCCGCCACAAACTGGCCTCCGACGGCACCCGTTTCGGCGCCGGCCAGCCGATCGTCACGCCAGCGACCATTCGCGGCGAGCTGATCGCGCAGTACGCCAAGCTTGAGCTGGAAGGTCATGTGGAGAACGCCGAGCTGTTCGCCGAGCACCTGATTGTCGAGCGCGACGTGCAGGACCCGAGCCGCGTGAACGTGCTGTTCCCGCCGGATTACATCAATGGCTTGCGCGTGTTCGCACTGCTCAACCAGTTCCGTCTGCAGTACGACGACGCGGCCTGATCCGCGCGGTCGGCATTAAGCATTCAGCCCACCTCGCGTGGGCTTTTTATTTGAAGGGAGAAATACCATGGGTCAACTGATTGCAGGCACCTGCTACGTCAAGGTCGACGGCGCACAACTGACCATCAATGGCGGCTGCGAAGCGCCGCTGATGGCGGTCAAACGTGAAACCGTCGTGCCCGGTTTCTACAAGGAAACCGATATCGCGCCGTCGTTCAAAGTGACCGCGCTGCACACCGCCGACTTCCCGCTGAAGAAGCTGATCGAAGGCACCGACATCACCGTCACCTGCGAATTCAGCAACGGCAAAGTCTACGTGCTGGCCGGCGCCTATCTGGTCGAGGAGCCAGTCTCCAAGGGCGACGACGCCACCATCGAACTGAAATTCGAAGGCATCAAGGGGACCTGGCAATGAGCGGCGCCGTGAAGCTTCAGGTTGCGATCGAAGCCCACGGCGAGCCTCTGACCGAACTCGTCCTGCGCCGTCCGACGGTGCAGGAAGTGCGAGCGATCAAGGCGCTGCCGTACAAGATCGACAAGAGCGAAGAAGTCAGCCTCGACATGGACGTGGCGGCCAAATACATCGCCGTGTGCGCCGGCATCCCGCCGTCGTCGGTCAACCAGTTGGATCTGGCTGACCTCAATGCGCTGAGCTGGGCCGTTGCGAGTTTTTTCATGAGTGCGGCGTCGGCGCCATCACCGACCTGATCGCCGTCGCCTATGACCTGGCCTGGTTCTGGAAGGTTGACCCCGAACAGATGATGGCCAGGCCACTGGATGTGCTCCGCGAATCGCTGGAGCACGCGCAACGGATCAATGCGATGCAGCAGGTGCAGTGATGGCCAATACTCAGATAAATGCACTCCAGCAAAACATGCAGACTACCGTGAACATGCTCGTCGTGATGCAGGGTCTGCAGAAGATGGACGCTGAGATGAAGGGCGTCCGGGGCAAGGTGGCGGCGTTCAGGAAAAGCCTGGAAAGCAGTTCGATCAAGCCCTTTGATTTGTCCGGTTTCATTTCCGGTGGCGGCTTGCTCAAACCTTTTCAGGAGGGACTGAAGAAGGCGATCAAGGCCGAAGACGAACTGGCGACCAAGAGCAAAAAACTCAATACGCCGACGCTGGGCAAAGACGCGCTGATTCCTGCACCGTTGAACAAGTCCGTTACGGCGCAGGTACCGGCGGTAGTGAAGGGGGAAACCTCGGCCAATCTGGCGAAGTTCAACGTCTCGCTCGACAACATTTCATTGAAGATCGGTCAGGCGTTGTTACCAGCCGTCAACGGCCTTGTAACGGCGCTGGTGCCGGTGGTGACTTCGGTCGGTAAGTTTGTCGCCGATCATCCCCAACTCGTGGAGGGGCTGGCGGCGGCAGCGCTGGCGTTTACGCTGGTGACAACAGCGGCTGCCGGTTTCAGCGCGGTGCTGACGCTGCTTGCTTCACCCGTCGGGATATTCGCCGCCGGGGTTGCCCTGGCGGCCGGGCTGATCGTCGCCAACTGGAAACCCGTCTCGGCTTTTTTTGCTCGACTGTGGCAAGAAATCGCCCCCGTCGTAATGCCGATGGCCAGTTTTTTTCGGACCCTGTTCGGGTTCACTCCGATGGGCATGCTGATCAGCAACTGGGGACCGGTGAGCACGTTCTTCGCGGCGCTTTGGAATGTGCTCAAGGCGCTGGCTGCGCCGGTCATCGACTTTTATGCAACGTTGTTTGCGTATTCCCCGCAGGCGCTGATTTTGAAGAACTGGGCGCCTCTGGTCGGACTTTTTGCGTCGATCTGGGATCTGCTCAGAGCGGTGTCAGTACCGGTCGGGGCTTTTTTCCAGGACCTTGTCGAGTCAATCAAACTGCCCGTGCTCGCCCTGTATGCGGTGATCCGCGAGCAGTTGGGCTGGTCGCCTCTGGAGTTGATCATTCAAGCCTGGGGCTCGGTGACGATATGGATCGAGAAATGGAGCGAGAAGTTTTACCAGGCGCTTGCACCGGTCAGGGCGTTTTTCAATGGAGGTTTGGGTGAGCTCGCTGCCGAAGCGTCGGCCAAGGTCGATGTCTTCACCCATGCCCAGGAACGGACCAATGCCCAAGGCAAGGGGGAATGGGCGCCAGAGTTTTTCGGCTCCAGTGCTGATTCCGCTGCCACACGTCCAGCGTCGATGGCGGCGCTGACACAGTCCTCGAATTCACTGACGCAAACTTCCAACAGCTTGATCCAGCAAAGCGCCGCAAGCAACCGTACGCAACTTGAAGGCGGCCTGACCGTGCGCTTCGAAAATGCACCGGCCGGCCTGCGCACCGAACAACCGCAAACCAATCAACCTGGCCTGGCCGTGTCTTCACGCATCGGCTATCGCTCGCTGTCGATGGGAGGTTCCCAATGAACTGGCGTGACCGTTTATTGCCGGCATCCTTTCGCGGTGTCGGTTTCTGGATCGACCAGGCGAAAACCCCGGTCGGTCGCAAAGGGCAGTTGCATGAATACCCGCAACGCGACCTGCCGTTTTTCGAGGACCTCGGCCAGCAGGCCAAGACCCACGATCTGACCGCGTTCATCATCGGCCCCGATTGCCTGGAGCAGCGCGACAAGCTGCTCAAGGCGCTGGAGCAGGGCCGTGGCGAACTGGTGCATCCGTGGCTCGGACGCCTGCAAGTCAAAGTCGGCGAATGCGACATGACTCACACCCGCCAGGACGGTGGGTTGGTGACATTCGCGTTGAAGTTCTATCCCGACCAACCCCTGCCGTTTCCGACCGCCACGGTCAGCACGCAGAAAGTGCTACTGGCCAAGGCCGACGGTCTGCTGGGTTCGGCGGTGGCGCGTTTCGAACAAGCGATGACGCTGATCAAGGCCGCGCGGATCGGCATTACCAACCTGCGCAATAGCCTGACCGGCGTCTATGACGTGATCAAGGAGCAACTGAAACCTTTGATCGAGCAGTACCGGCAGATCACTGAACTGGTCAAAGCCGTGAAGGAGCTGCCCAAGGAAGTGGCGGCGGAATTCAAGGGTTTGCTCGGCGATATCAAGGAGCTCAAAGCGTTCGCCAAGGAAGGCTACCGGGGCGTGATTGCCGATGTGTCGCAGCAACTCGAAGCGATTCGCAAGGCTGATGCGCCGAAGATCACCACGGGCAAGGACACCAATGCCGCAGCCCAAGCGATGGCTGATCTGGTGCAAGACACGGTGCTGGTCAAAGTCGCACAGTGGGTCGCGTCGATGCCGGTGGCGACCACGCCGGTGAAGCTGGCGTCGACACCGTCGGTGGCGCAACAGTCGACCTCGCCGGTCAGCCGTCAGGAAGTCCCGGTCAGCGATGACATGCAAGCGCTGCGCACGGCGGTGACTGCCGCCATCGACCCAATGCTCGCGAAAGCCGGGCCTGCGCACTACCAGGCAATCAACGATGTAAAGGAAGCGCTGGTGGCTCATCTCAAAGCGGTGGCGTCCTCCGGCGTGCGGCAAGTCAGCAAGTCGTTTCAGGAAAGCTTTCCGGCGGTAGTCGTGGCCTACAAACAATTTGGCGACGCTACGCGGGTCGATGAAGTGACTCAGCGCAACGGGATTACCCATCCCGGTTTCTCGCCCAACGACGTGAAAATCTCGCGGGAGTGATGCCATGAACGAGATGGACAATCACGTCACGCTGACGGTCAACGACATGGAATACGGCGGCTGGAAAAGCGTCGAGATCACCGCCGATCTGGAGCGTCAGTTCCGCACCTTCAAACTCGACATCACCTGGCAATGGCCAGGGCAGGCCGTGGACGAAAGGATCAAACCCGGCGACCCCTGCGAAGTGAAAATCGGCAAGGACCTGGTGCTCACCGGTTACGTGTTCAAAGCACCGATCCGCTATGACGGGCGGCAGATCAGCTTGAGCATCGAAGGCAGTTCGAAAACCCAGGATCTGGTCGATTGCGCCGCCCGCAACCTGCCCAGCCAATGGCAGCAACAACCCTTGCTGACTATCGTCCGCGATCTGGCGAGCGAATATGGGCTGTCAGTGGTCAACGAGATCAGCGAAACCACACGCCTGACCAAACACACCATCGTGCCGGGTGAAACGGCATTCCAGTCGATCGACCGATTGCTGTCGCTGCTGCGGGTGTTTTCCACCGACAACGAGCTGGGCCAGTTGGTGCTGGCCAAACCCGGTAGCGGTGGGCGCGCCAGTGATGCGCTGGAGCTGGGCAAGAACATCCTGTCGGCCAATGCGCCAATGGATTTCAGCCAGGTGTTCTCCGAGTACCGGGTGATCGGCCAGCAAAAAGGTTCGGACGCAAAAAGCGGCGCGGCGGTGAGTGAAGTCGAGTCGACCGCGGCCGATCTGAGTTTCAAACGGCGGCGCACCACGGTGATCAACGAAGGCACGCAACTGACCTTTGAGTTGGCGCAGCAGCGTGCCCTATGGGAAAGCGCGACCCGCATGGGCCGCGCGCAGACCACCACCTATCAGGTGCAGGGCTGGCGGCAGAGCAATGGCGACTTGTGGCGCCACAACACATTGGTGAAGGTTAAGGATCCGGTGCTGGATTTTGATGGCGACATGCTGATCTCCAAGGTCACCTATTCGTTGTCGGCGCAGGGTTCGGTGACCACGCTGCAAGTGGCGCCGCCGCATACCTTTGATCCTGATCCGACGCCCCCGAAAAAAACCTGAGCCTGACCCCGAACCCTGTGGGAGCGAGCCTGCTCGCGAAAGCGTCGCCAGCCTCAACATCACAGCGCCTGACCCGCCGCGTTCGCGAGCAGGCTCGCTCCCACACTGATTCCATTCGGGCGACTCTTTTCAAGGACATCCCATGAGCCTACTGACACGCCTGCTGGCGCGCGGCACTGTCGTGCTCGCCAATTCGGCTTCGAAACTGCAATCGCTGCAAATGCGCCTCACTGCCGGTGAAGTGAACGACGACCTCGAACACTTCGAACCCTACGGCTTCACCAGCCATCCGCTGGCCGGCGCCGAGGGGGTTGTCACCTTCATCGGCGGCGACCGTTCCCATGCCATCGCCCTGGTCATCGCCGACCGTCGCTATCGCCTGCAAGCACTCGCTGCCGGTGAAGTGGCGATCTACACCGACGAGGGCGACAAAATTCATTTCAAGCGTGGGCGGATCATCGACATCGAAACCGCCACGCTGAACATCCGCGCCAGCAGCGCGGTGAACTTCGACACGCCGGTTATAAACCAGACCGGCAAGATCGTTTCCACCGGTGATCAACTGGCCGGCGGCATCAGCCAGATCAAGCACGTGCATGTTGGCGTGCAGGCCGGTAACGGTCAGACCGGCGCGCCGGCAGGAGGCCAGTGATGTTCATCAGCCATAACCTCCACGCTGCACTGACCCGCGCCGTACTGATCAGCCTGTTCACCTGGCGCCGCGCCGCCGATGACGACGCCCTCGATGACGAAGAACGCTTCGGCTGGTGGGGCGACAGTTTCCCCACGGTTGCCGACGATCGCATCGGCTCGCGGCTGTGGCTGTTGCGCCGGGTCAAGCTGACCCGGCAAACGCAGATGGACGCCGAGTTCTATGCCCGCGAAGCCCTGCAATGGCTGCTCGACGACGGCCACTGCAGCGCCATCGACATCATCAGCGAACGCCTCGACGCCCAGCGCCTGAACCTGCGCACGGTCCTGACCCTGGCCGACGGTGAACGTCTGGACATCAACCCCGATAACAGTTGGCAGGTGATCTATGCCGTTTGAAACCCCTTCGCTGCCGGTGCTGATCAAGCGCACCCAAAGCGACCTGGCCGGCGATTCGCTGCGCCAGTCCGATGCGCAAGTGCTCGCCCGCACCCTCGGCGGCGCCGCTTATGGCCTGTACGGTTATCTAGACTGGATTGCCCAACAGATCCTGCCCGACAAGGCCGATGAATCGACGCTGGAACGCATCGCCGCGCTGCGCCTGAATCAGCCGCGCAAAGCTGCGCAAGTGGCTACCGGCAGCGTCAGTTTCAGCGCCAGCACCGGCGCTGTGCTGGATGTCGACACCTTGCTGCAGTCCGATGATGGACGCACCTACAAAGTCACGGCCGCGCGCATCGCCGTCAGCGGCACTAACAGCACCACGATCGCTGCGCTCGATGCCGGTAGCGTGGGTAATGCCGACGCCGGTCTGACGTTGAATCCGGTGCAACCGATTGCCGGTGTGATCGGTAACAGCTTCATCGTTCAGCCACCTGGCCTCACAGGCGGCGTCGGCACCGAAAGCCTTGAATCGCTGCGCGCCAGAGTCATTCGCTCTTATCGATTGATTCCTCACGGCGGCTCGGCGCAAGACTACGAAACCTGGGCGCTGGAGTGCCCCGGTATTACCCGTGCATGGTGTCGTGGCAACTTCCTCGGCCCTGGCACCGTCGGCGTGTTCGTCATGCGTGACGATGATCCGCAACCGATTCCCAACGAAGAGCAGTTGGCGGAAGTCGAAGCCTACATCGAACCGCTGCGACCGGTGACCGCGGACGTGAGGGTGATGGCGCCGGTACAAGTGCTGGTCAAGTACAAGTTGCGCGTTACTCCGAACACCAGTGCAGTGCGCGCGGCGGTTGAAACCCAGTTGCGGGATCTGCACAACCGCGAGGCGGGGCTGGGCGATACGTTGTTGCTCAGCCACATCACCGAAGCCATCAGCAGCGCCACCGGTGAAAGCGATCACAGTCTCATCAGCCCCTCGGCCAACGTTAGCGCCCAAAGCAATCAATTGCTGACATTCGGGGGGTGCGAATGGCTGTCCTGAGAAGTCCCAGACAATACCGGCAGCAGTTGCGCAGCCTGCTGCCCAGCGGTCCGGCCTGGGACCCGGAACGAGTGCCGGAACTCGAGCAGGTTCTTGAAGGCGTCGCTCAGGAACTGGCTCGCCTCGATGCCCGGGCAGCGGATCTGCTCAACGAGATGGATCCGGCTGGCGTCAGCGAACTGGTACCCGACTGGGAGGCAGTGATGAACCTGCCCGACCCATGTCTTGGTGCGACTCCGCTCTATGACGATCGCCGCCTGGCTGTCCGTCGGCGGTTGCTGGCGGTGGGCAACCAGTCCGCCGCGTATTTCATTGAGGTCGCACGCACCCAAGGCTATCCAGAGGCCACGGTGACCGAACTACGGGTGCCGCGAATGGGGCGTTCGCGGTTCGGCGGCGCGCATTTCGGCACCTGGAAAGGGCAGTTCATGTGGATCCTCAACACCGGTGGCCGCTTGGCTATCGGGCGGCGTTTCGGCGCCAGTTATTGGGGCGAACGTTTCGGCATGTACCCAGGCTCGGCTCTGGAATGCCTCATTCACCGCAGTGCACCGGCGCATACCCGGGTGTACATCAATTATGACTAAGGACTGAATAAATGGATTATCCAAAAAGCGTACCCAGCGTCGGGCTGGTCGATGGCAAGTTTGTTGATGAGAACCCGGTGGCAGGCACGCCGGGATCGTTGATTCCGGCATCATGGGGCAATGCGGTAACCGAAGAAATACTCGGTGTGATCAAGGGCGGTGCGCTCAAGCCCGATGAAGCCGATGTCGGACAATTGCTGACAGCCGTGCGCAAGATCAGTCAGGCCGGGCTCATCGATTTCGCACTCGATACCGGTACGGCCAATGCTTATGCAGCCAACTATTCGCCGGCACCTGCGACGCTGGTAGACGGCATGGTGTTGCGCTTCAAGGCTTTGAATACCAATACCGGCGCCAGTACATTTTCCGTAGCCGGTTCGGTCGCCAAACCGCTGGTTGGTCTTGACCATACTCCGCTTCGCTCGGGTGAAATCGTTGCGACGGGAGATGTCTGGGTGCAATGGAACAGCTCGCTGGGCAGCGGCGCCTGGATTCTGATCGCCAGTACCGGCGTGGCCAGACAGTTGGGTGCCGACGTAGGCGATGTGAAAGCCGTCGCTACCGTAGACGCACCCAGTGGCTGGCTCAAGTGCAACGGACAGCCTGTGTTGCGTACCCAATATGCCAATCTTTTCGCAGCAATCGGCACCCGGTTCGGTGCAGGTGACGGTGCAAATACCTTCAATGTGCCGGATTTGCGTGGTGAATTTGTCCGGGGTCTGGACGAGGGCCGTGGTGTCGATCCGGGGCGAGTTCTGGGTAGCAAGCAGGCCGGGCAAAATGCTTCCCACGTTCACGATGTGTCAGCCGCTGCTGCAGGTAACCATGCTCACACGGCGCGCACTGATGCTGCCGGAGTACACGCGCATGGCGGCGCTGTTACCGGCGGAGGCGCATTCAACATCGACACGGTCATGGGCGGGCAGGGGACAATCAACGGCGGCAATACCGCAGGTTCCATCATGGGATCGAGCTCGGCGCCTTTCATCAATCGCAACTTTACAACCAACGCCCCCGCTCACACCCACGGCATCGTGGCGGACGGCAACCATGCGCACAACGTCGGTGTGGATGCCGCCGGGCAACATACGCATACGATCTCGATGGCGGCCGCGGGCGGCAACGAGGCTCGGCCGATGAACACCGCGCTGTTGTACGTCATCAAGTTTTGATAACCGCTGTCCGGGACCCTCATCAGGTGGGCCGAGCGTTGCGATAGAACCCTGAAAACTCCGGAAAAAAATGGCTGGCAGGCATCAGTCGCCAGCCGTGATTCAATCGGGGCCATATCCAGGGAGGATCAAGCATCATGCAATTAACTGAAAAACACCTTATCGACATCATGCCCAACGCCCGCTCCCAAGCGGGCGTTTTTGTTTTAGCACTCAACGCCGCCATGGCCAGGCATCGCATCGACACGCCAAAACGTGTTGCGGCGTTCCTCGCCCAGGTTGGTCACGAGTCGGGCCAATTGCGTTACGTGCGTGAACTGGGCAACAACCAATACCTGAGCAAATACGACACCGGCACCCTGGCGCTGCGTCTGGGTAATACGCCCGAGGCGGATGGCGACGGGCAAAAATATCGGGGGCGTGGGCTCATACAAATCACCGGTCGCGCCAACTATCGCCAATGCAGCCTCGGTTTGTTTGGCGATGAGCGTCTTTTGTCGTTACCCGAATTGCTCGAGCAACCGCAATGGGCGGCGGAATCGGCGGCGTGGTTCTGGGCGCAGAAGGGCCTGAATGAACTGGCGGATGCGGACCAGTTCAACACCATCACCCGCCGCATCAACGGCGGGTTGAACGGCTTGCAGGATCGCCTCGAGATCTGGGCGCGGGCGAGGGCGGTGCTATGTCCGGCTCCTGGCGCGTGATTGGTCTGATGTTGCTTGTGGCCGGGGCGTTTGCAGCTGCATGGCAGTTGCAGGACTGGCGCTACGGGCGGCAATTGGCCGAGCAGGGGCGGTTAAACGCCGAAACCCTCAATCAACTGACGCAGACCGCCGCCACCGCGCAACAGGCCGAGCAGGATAAACGCCTGGCGCTGGAGCAACGGCTCGCGGCCAGTGAACAAACTCATTATCGAGCGCTGAGCGATGCCCAACGTGATCAGGATCGCCTGCGCGATCGCCTTGCTACTGCCGATGTGCGCCTGTCAGTCCTTGTCGACGCCGGCGACGTTGCCCACGGCTGTGCGCTGCCAGCCACCGCCGGCACCGGCGGCGTGGATTCTGCAACCGTACGCGCCCGACTTGACCCGGCGCATGCTCAACGAATTATCGCCATCACCGACACCGGCGACCGCGCACTGATTGCCTTGCAGGCCTGTCAGGCCTATGTCAGAGCGCTGGCGCCCGAACATCTTGAATGATCCTGTGTATTGAAAGCGCGTCCGGCTCGTGTACGGTGAAGGCATTCCACACGATCCGGAGCTTGCCGTGAAAGAGATCACCCAACTGGCCGCAGAACTGGGCCGACGTCTGCAAGTGCTCAATGCCCACGTCACCACTGCCGAGTCCTGCACCGGCGGCGGGATCGCCGAAGCGATTACGCGGATTCCCGGCAGTTCGGCCTGGTTTGAAGCGGGGTACGTGACGTATTCCAACCGGCAGAAAACCCGGCAGCTGGATGTGCCGGGCGATTTGTTCGAGACGGTAGGGGCGGTCAGTCGCGAAGTGGTCGAGGCCATGGTGCGCGGTGCGCAGCAGCACAGCCTGGCGCATTTTGCCGTGGCGGTCAGCGGTGTCGCCGGTCCCGACGGTGGCACGCCGAACAAGCCAGTGGGCACGGTGTGGCTGGCCTGGGGCGTTGGCGACGCGGTTTCCAGCGAGGTTCAGCACTTCGCCGGCAACCGTGATGAAGTCCGCCGACAAACGGTGAAGGCCGCGCTAGAGGGACTTGTGCGACTAGCGGCACGAGAAATCGAAAATCAGGGGTAGGCGATCTTCGAACGCTGTGGAATAATACTGGCTACTTATACAGGTGTTGGCCGTCAGGCCTTATTGATTACGTGAGGACTTTAATGGACGACAACAAGAAGAAAGCCTTGGCTGCGGCCCTGGGTCAGATCGAACGTCAATTCGGCAAGGGTGCCGTAATGCGTATGGGCGATCAGGACCGTCAGGCGATCCCATCCATCTCTACTGGCTCTCTGGGTCTGGACATTGCACTCGGCATTGGCGGCCTGCCAAAAGGCCGTATTGTTGAAATCTACGGTCCTGAATCTTCCGGTAAAACCACACTGACACTGTCGGTCATCGCCCAGGCGCAAAAAGCCGGCGCGACCTGCGCATTCGTCGACGCCGAACACGCGCTTGATCCAGAGTACGCCGGCAAGCTGGGCGTCAACGTTGACGACCTGCTGGTTTCCCAGCCGGACACCGGCGAACAGGCCCTGGAAATCACCGACATGCTGGTGCGCTCCAACGCCGTTGACGTGATCATCGTCGACTCCGTGGCGGCACTGGTGCCGAAGGCTGAAATCGAAGGTGAAATGGGCGACATGCACGTCGGCCTGCAAGCACGTCTTATGTCTCAGGCGCTGCGTAAAATCACCGGTAACATCAAGAACGCCAACTGCCTGGTCATCTTCATCAACCAGATCCGCATGAAAATCGGCGTGATGTTCGGCAGCCCGGAAACCACCACCGGTGGTAACGCGCTGAAGTTCTACGCCTCGGTTCGTCTCGACATCCGCCGTACCGGTGCGGTGAAAGAAGGCGACGAAGTGGTCGGCAGCGAAACCCGCGTCAAGGTTGTGAAGAACAAGGTGGCTTCGCCGTTCCGCCAGGCCGAGTTCCAGATTCTTTACGGCAAAGGCATCTACCTTAACGGCGAGATGATCGACCTGGGTGTGCTGCACGGTTTTGTCGAGAAGTCCGGCGCCTGGTATGCCTACGAAGGCACCAAGATCGGTCAGGGCAAGGCGAACTCGGCCAAGTTCCTGGCGGACAACCCGGAAATCGCCGCGAAGCTTGAGAAGCAACTGCGTGACAAGCTGCTGGCACCAGTGGCAGACGTCAAGGCTTTGGCCTCTCGGGACAAGGTCGATAACATGGCTGAGGCCGATGTCGACGTTTGAAGTCATTGAATGACTCTTGTACTTGATACCCTCGTCGCGGTGCGGCGAACCGCCATGGACCTGCTCGCACGTCGCGAGCACGGTCGAGTCGAGTTGACGCGCAAGCTGCGTCAGCGCGGCGCCGAGGCGGAGCTGATTGAAACAGCCCTCGACCGTTTAACGGAAGAGGGGCTGCTTTCCGAAGCCCGTTACCTTGAAAGTTTTGTTTCCTACCGCGCCCGTTCCGGCTATGGCCCTCTGCGAATTCGCGAGGAGCTCAGCCAGCGAGGTTTGCAACGTACCGATATCGAAATCGCCCTGCGCGAAAGCGGTATCAACTGGCAGGCGCAGCTTCAGGATACGTGGCAACGCAAGTTCTCCGGACATTTACCGATTGATGCGAAAGAACGGGCCAAGCAAGGCCGGTTTCTGGCGTATCGGGGGTTCTCGATGGAGATGATCAACCGCTTGTTCAGCGGTCGAGGGATGGACGATTAAACCGATTCAACAAAAAAGGCCCGCTATTTTTTAGAAAATAGCGGGCCTTTTTTTGCCTTCAAATTACGTTGGAAGGCTCGCGTGAGCGTTGTGCAGTGGGCGGTTTTGAATCGGCCCAGTTTTCCGGCAGGTTGATAAAGTCGACCAACTCTCTCAGGCGACCATGGGTACGGCCATTGAAGGCAAACGCCAGCCGTGCCAGATGGCTGAACTGTGCATCGTCGTGTTCTTCACCGCTGTAGGCGTGTTGATGAAACTCGTCGCTCAGGCACAGATCAGCGAATTCCTCCTGCATCTGAGCCAGCGCCTGATCGCTGAGCTTGTGGTTCATGCGGATCACAAACTGCCGCTTGAGCCAGCGGCTGGAGTGGAAGTTGCTATAGAACTGATTGATCTCGTCCACCGCGTCTTCAACGCTGTAAACCAATCGCATCAACTTCATATCGGTCGGCAGGATATAGCGGTTTTCTTCCAGCTGATTGCGGATGAAGTCCAGCGCTCCCTGCCAGAAGGTACCGCCCGGAACATCCAGCAACACCACCGGCACCAACGGGCTTTTGCCAGTCTGAATCAGCGTCAGCACTTCCAGCGCTTCATCAAGGGTGCCAAAACCGCCCGGGCACAGCACCAGCGCATCAGCCTCTTTGACGAAGAACAGTTTGCGGGTGAAGAAAAAGTGGAACGGCAACAGCTTGTCGGTGCCATCCACGGTCGGGTTGGCGTGCTGTTCGAAGGGCAGGGTGATGTTGAAACCCAAACTGTGGTCACGCCCGGCTCCTTCGTGGGCGGCGGCCATGATGCCGCCGCCGGCGCCGGTGATCACCATCATTTCCGCACGCGTCAGCGCTGCGCCGAGTTCGCGGGCCATCGTGTATAACGGATGTTCCACTGGCGTACGCGCCGAGCCGAACACGGTGACTTTGCGCCGGCCTTTGAATTGTTCGAGTACACGGAACGCCTGCTCCAGTTCACGCAGGGCTTGCAGGGTGATCTTGGCATTCCAGCGGTTGTGGTCTTCCTGAGCCATGCGCAGCACGGTCAGGATCATGTCGCGGTAGATGGGGATGTTCGGGCTGTTGGCGGAAACATGGTTGAGTTGTGCTTCGACCTGGCTGATGAGGTCGCCGCTTTCCTGAAAATGACGGCTCAAGAGGTCATTCGGCTGATAAGGCATTCAACGTCTCCTTCTGTACAGAGCGGTTAGCCCTGACAACCAGCGTCCGGGCCGCACTGCAAAAACACACAGGGCCGGCAGTTCCATTTCTGCCGTTAACGAATGATCGGGAATACTCTCAATCTAGACCCTCGCACGCATTCGCGCTGACTTGAACAATGCGCTGTAACGTTTTGCCTGGCAACCGCTTGCTGATTTGCGCCAAAGCCCCGCCGCTCGTCTGAACGTGTCGCGAAGGGCCATCACTCTGATTTACTCAAAGACAGACGTCGCAAGACGACCTTGCGTTTGCGCAAGGCGAGGCAATTCAAGGATTCGTGGGTGGCAAGGAGGCAGGATGCATGGTCAGAGTGGTTCTGGAGATCGATACGCAGCTGTATCGAATGTTGCAGGAGTCGGCCGAGACGCATCAATTGAGTCTCGAAGAAGAGTGCTGCCGACGATTGGCTGGCGGCGAACGTCGCTCGCGCTATCTGCAGGCGTTGGTAGCGGAATTGCGCGCCGAGGATGAACAGCGGCGCGCCAAGGCTTCGCGCTGATTACTTCTTCTTCGCTGGCGCGGCTTTCGGGCAATCGGATTCCTGGTAGCTGGCCGAGCCGATCGCTTTGTTGGTTTTCACTTCGGTGAAGTCGTAACGCATGATCGCGCCTTTGGCCATCAGCTTGCGGTACGACGGGTTGTTGCACACCGACGCGCCCAACTGGAAATACACCGCCTTGGGATCGGCGCGCATCTTGTCGGCGTGGCTCTTTTGCACGCTCAGATGGTTGATCAGCTGCGTGCCCTCGACGGTGTAGCCTTGATCAAGAATGTCTTCATTGATCGCCCGTGGCGTGCCGACGCTGCTTTGGGCGGCGACGTTGCGCAGCTCTCGGTTCAGATTCTGCTCACTCAGGGACGCAGCCTGAGCGGTAAAGGACGACGCCAGCAGAATGGCAGCGGTGGGAACGATAAGGCGCAGCATGAAACTCTCCTGATTCGGTGACTGGTGGTTCGACCCGTCACGGGGCGGTGCGTTCAGTGGCGGCGAATTATAGGGGAGCCGGTCTGGACGGTACAGGCTTGTGGCCGTCGCTCTGGTAAACTGCCGGCCTTTATTGCCCTGCCGAGTGTCTTTCGTGTCGAGTTTCCCTGTCTGCCGGTATTGCCTGCGATGATCCATGCCCCCAACGCCGTGGCCCGCCTGCGCGATCAGCGGGAAGACGAAGGCATCAAGCCGATTCAGGCGCGCGGCTTTCGCTCCGAGCGTTGCCGCGATTGCCGGGTCATCATCAGTCATTGCCTGTGCGCGTGGCGGCCAAGCGTCGACACCCGTTCTGGCGTGTGCCTGATCATGACCGGCAAGGAAGTGTTCAAGCCAAGCAACACCGGTTGGCTGATTGCCGATGTGGTGCGCGACAACCACGCGTTCATCTGGTCACGCACCGAGCCAGACCCGCAGATGCTCGCACTGCTCAACGATCCGCAGTGGCAGCCGTATCTGGTGTTTCCGGGTGAATACGTCGAACCGTCGCGGGTGACCAACACAGTGAGCATCGAAAGCAGCAAGCGCCCGTTGTTCATTCTGCTCGATGCGACCTGGACCGAGGCGCGCAAGATCTTTCGCAAGAGTCCGTATTTCGATCGTTTGCCGATTCTCAGCCTGCTGCCCGACAAACTCTCGCGCTATCGCTTGCGCCGTTCGACCCGCAGCGAGCACCTGTGCACCGCCGAAGTCGCGGCGTTGTGCCTGGAACTGGCCGGTGACAGCGATGCCGCCTCGGCGCTGGACGCCTATTTCGATGTGTTCAGCCAGCATTACCTCGGGGCCAAGCAGCAACTGGACATGAATGAATCAACGCCCGCTCACGCCGAGCTGTTGCCCTATATACGAAAGCCGCAGCCGGAGTTGGCCCGATAGTGGCCCATACTGTTCACAGCGCTGGCCATCTTGCTTGACCACCCCGGCTGCGCTGGGCATGCTTGGCGCCGATTAGGGTGCGGCCAAGGTTTGAGACGCCGTGTTTGCTGTTGATTGGCGTTGAACGTGCCCCTGTGGATAGCGCTTACAAGCGTTGTCTCGAGTTGCTTTGGCCAGACCGGAATCTACCGCGTCTGCCATCAAAAACAGGATCATTTGAAAAATGGCCACATACGACATCCTGATTGCCGATGATCACCCCCTGTTTCGCAGCGCCCTGCACCAAGCGGTGACGCTGGGCCTTGGCCCGGACGTGCGACTGGTGGAAGTGGCGAGCATCGCCGAACTGGAAGCGCGCCTGACCGAAAAGGCTGACTGGGACTTGGTCCTGCTGGATCTGAACATGCCTGGTGCTTACGGTTTTTCCGGCTTGGTGCTGCTGCGCGGGCAGTATCCGCAGATTCCGGTGGTGATGGTCTCGGCCCAGGAAGAAGCTTCGGTGATGGTCAAATCCCGCGAGTTCGGCGCGAGCGGCTTTATTCCCAAATCCAGCGACTTGAGCGTAATCCAGGAAGCAGTGCGGAAAGTGCTCGACGGCGATGTGTTCTGGCCGCCGCAAGCGTTCGAAGCAGTGAGTGTGTCGGATGAGGCGAAAGCCGCCAGCGATGGCCTGGCCAGCCTGACGCCACAACAGTTCCGCGTGCTGACCATGGTCTGCGAGGGATTGCTGAACAAGCAGATCGCTTATGAGTTGAGCGTGTCGGAAGCGACCATCAAGGCCCACGTCACGGCGATCTTTCGCAAATTGAATGTGCGCACTCGCACGCAGGCGGCTTTACTGCTGCAACAACTTGAGTCAATTCCAAGCCAGTGATGGCTGGCGGTTTCACGCTTTTTTGACTTTCGTTGATCTAGCTTCCCCACTCCTTTTTGGCTGGTTTCTCCTTATGTCACCTTTCAAGGGCCAGACCGGCCTGAAACGCATCCTCAACGCGTCCGGCTATTCGCTCGACGGCCTGCGCGCCGCCTTCACCGGCGAAGCGGCGTTCCGCCAATTGGTGCTGCTCAACGTGGTGCTGATTCCGCTGACATTTTTCCTCAATGTCAGCCGTGTCGAGCAGGCGGTGTTGATTGCCGTGTGTTTGCTGGCGCTGATTGTCGAGTTGCTGAATTCGGCGGTGGAAGCGGCCATTGATCGCATCTCGCTGGAGCTGCACCCTTTGTCCAAGAATGCCAAGGACATGGGCAGCGCCGCGCAGTTCGTGGCGCTGAGCATGATCGCGCTGGTGTGGGCGGTGATTCTGCTTTAAGCGATGGTCGGCAACACTATCTCGTCGCTGCGCTGCACCCCGGCGGTGAACGCGCGGCATAGCTCGAGAAACTCGCGCATGGCCGAGGTCTGGTATTTCTGTTTGTGCCAGATGAAGTAAAACTGCCGCGCCAGATCCAGACCCGGCGTCTCCACCGGCACCAGACTGCCGCGCCGGAACGCATCGCGCAGGGCCAGCCGCGAAATGCAGCCAATCCCCAGGCCTGATTCCACTGCACGTTTGATCGCTTCGGTGTGTTCCAGCTCCAGGCGAATATTCAGCGCGCTGCGATGGTGACGCATGGCCTGGTCGAAGGTCAGCCGCGTGCCTGAACCCTGTTCGCGCAGAATCCATGCCTCATGGGTCAGCTCTTCCATCGTCGCACTGCCGCGTTTGGCCAACGGATGCTGCGGCGCGCAAAACACCACCAGCTCATCCTCGACCCAACTCTGCACTTCGATGTCCGGGTGGCTGCAATCGCCTTCAATCAGACCCAGATCAATTTCGTAGTGGGCGACTTGTTGCACGATATTGGCAGTGTTCTGCACGTGCAGCTTGACCTGGCTTTCGGGGTGGCGCTGCATGAAGCTGCCGATCAGCAGGGTGGCCAGATAGTTGCCAATGGTCAGGGTCGCCCCCACTGATAAAGAGCCGAAACCGGATTTGCCATTGAGCAGGTCTTCGATTTCCTTGGCCTGGTCGAGCAGGGCCACCGCTTGCGGCAACAGTTGTTTGCCAAGGGCGTTGAGGCTCAGGCGTTTGCCGGCGCGGTCGAACAGCTGGCAGCTGGACTGGCGCTCAAGCTCGGTGATCGAAGTGCTGGCCGCCGATTGCGAGAGGTTGAGCAGACCCGCAGCACGGGATACGCTTTCCTGCTGGGCGACGGCGACGAAGACTTGCAGTTGACGGAGAGTAAATCGCATATCGATATAACCGATAACCCTTATCTTAATAATCCAGTTAACAGATATTGTCGTCGCTATTAGAATGCGATGCAATTGCGCACGTTAAGCCTCATTGAGCCGCGCAGACCAATCTCCAGGAGTCAAACGTACATGAGCAACATGAACCACGAGCGTGTCCTCAGTGTTCATCACTGGAACGACACTCTGTTCAGCTTCAAGTGCACCCGCGATCCGGGCCTGCGCTTCGAGAACGGTCAGTTCGTGATGATCGGCCTGCAACAGCCCAACGGCCGCCCGCTTATGCGCGCTTACTCGATCGCCAGCCCGAACTGGGAAGAGCATCTCGAGTTCTTCAGCATCAAAGTGCAGGACGGTCCGCTGACCTCCCAGCTGCAGCACTTGAAGGAAGGCGACGAGATCATCATCTCGAAGAAGCCTACCGGCACGCTGGTTCTCGATGACCTGAACCCGGGCAAGCACCTGTACCTGCTGAGCACCGGTACCGGTCTGGCGCCGTTCATGAGCGTCATTCAGGACCCTGAAACCTACGAGCGCTTCGAAAAAGTGATCCTGGTTCACGGCGTGCGCTACGTCAACGAAGTTGCCTACCGCGAATTCATCACCGAGCACCTGCCGCAGAACGAGTTCTTCGGCGAAGCGCTGCGTGACAAGTTGATCTACTACCCGACCGTGACCCGCGAGCCGTTCGAGAATCAGGGCCGTCTCACTGACCTGATGCGCAGCGGCAAGCTGTTCAGCGATATCGGCCTGCCACCGATCAACCCGCAGGACGACCGCGCAATGATCTGCGGCAGCCCGAGCATGCTCGACGAGACCAGCGAAGTGCTCGACAGCTTCGGCCTGAAGATCTCGGCGCGGATGCGCGAGCCGGGTGATTACCTGATCGAGCGTGCGTTCGTAGAAAAATAACCTGCGATACCTGTGGGAGCGAGCCTGCTCGCGAATGCGGTCTGTCTTCAACGTTGATGTTGCCTGACACGACGCCTTCGCGAGCAGGCTCGCTCCCACAGTTGGTTATTGGGTGTGACAGTAAAGCCCGCGTTGCCTGAGGAGGCAGCGCGGGCTTTTTCGTTTGCGGGCTTTATGCCTCGGCCGGGATGACTTCCAGCACGCGGATCTGGTCGGGCGTCGGGTAATGCCAGCGCACGTCGAGATCCCAGAACTGCGCACCATATTCACGTTCCGGTGCCGGTGTCTGATACGCCGGACGCGGATCCTGAGCCAGACACTGCTCGATCAGCTCAACCAATGGCTCATCGAGCCGCTGAGCGTGTGTGTACGCCTGTTTCAAGGCTGACTCGGCCCACCGCACCTCGATCAGCTGCGGCGCGGCGCTGGCGATGTCATTGGTCGCCCCGGGGATGATGTCGGCGTACGGCACGTACGGTTTGATATCCAGCACCGGCGTGCCGTCGAGCAGATCGATCCCGGAAATAAACAGGCGATTGCCTTCGACTTTGTCCAGCTTCACCACCGATTGGCCGATGCCATTCGGTCGGTGTGTAGCACGGGTGGCAAACACGCCCATCGACTTGTTACCGCCCAGGCGTGGCGGGCGCACTTTCAGGCGCGGTTTGTCTTCCAGGGCTTGGTGGAACAGAAACAACAGCCAAACATGACTGACCTGCTCCAGCCCCTGCACGGCGTCACCCTGATCGAACGGCGCGACCAGTTCCAGCACGCCACGGGCGGCCGGTGCCAGTTGCGGCTGGCGGGGGATGGCGAACTTCTCCTTGAAGCAGGAGCGCACGAAGCCGATGGGGGAGACGCTGTAAGTCATGGTCTGGGATCGAAGCGGGTAGGGCGGGCATGATAACCCGGCTCGCTTCAAGTCTGGTGGTGACAGGGCTGGCCTCTTCGCGAGCAGGCTCGCTCCCACAATGTAGCTGCGTTGTGTACGAAATCCCTGTGGGAGCGAGCCTGCTCGCGAATGCCGCACCGCCGATCTACAGACTGAATCCACCATCAAGAGGAATGATATTCCCGGTCATATAAGCCCCCGCCGTACTCGCCAGGCTGATCGCCAGCGCCGCCATCTCTTCCTCACGCCCCCAGCGCTTCATCGGAATCAGCGCAGTATCCTCAGCCAACGCCTGTTCATCATTACCAATATGCTGGGTCATCTTGCTCGGGAACCGCCCCGGCGCAATCACGTTGACGTTGATGTGCTGGCTCACCAGTTCCCGCGCCAGAATGCGCGACAACTGATGCAGAGCGGCCTTGCTCGGCCCGTAGGCATATGCCTGCTCGCCAAACGAAGAAATCCCCGCCACCGAACCGATATTGATGATCCGCGCCGGATTCGCCGCCGAGCCAGCCTTGCGCAGCAACGGCAGAAACTGCTGGATGCAACTGAACACCGAGGTCACGTTGAGCTGCATGACCTTTTCCCAGCCCTTGACCGGATAACTCTCCAGCGGCGCGCCCCAGGTGGTGCCGGCATTGTTCACCAGAATATCCAGATGAGTGATCTGCTCGCCCAGGCGCGCGGCCAGTTCCCGCACGCCTTCTTCAGTGGCCAGATTCGCCGCCACGCCGTGGCAGATGCCCATGGCGCCAAGTTCTTCAGCGGTTTGCTGGCAGGCTTCGACGTCGCGTGAGCACACATAGACATGGGCGCCGGCCTCGACGAAGGCCTTGGCGATCATCTTGCCGATACCACGGGTGCCGCCGGTCACCAGAGCGGTGCGGCCTTGCAGGGAGAAGTAGGGATGCATGGCGAGTCCTGAAGATTAGGGATCAGTACACCCTAGTCGTCAGCCGCGAAAAGCGGAGCCACTATTTTTGCAGGGAATGAGGGGCCATGCGGCCAGCTTCGAGTTGCAAGCCACAAGCGGCAAGCGGCAAGTTAAAAACAGTACTCCGCCGTGCCGCTTCTAGCTTCTAGCTTGAGGCTTGCAGCTTGCCGCTGCTATCAGGCTCTCACGCGCAGCGTGAGCCCTTTGAGGAAGTTACGCAGCAACTGGTCGCCACACGGGCGATAGTTGGTGTGGCCGACCTTGCGGAACAGCGCGCTCAGTTCAGGCTTGGATACCGGAAACTCGGCGGCTTTGAGGATCGCGTGCATGTCGTCTTCTTTCAGTTCGAAGGCCACGCGCAGTTTTTTCAGGATGATGTTGTTGGTCACCGGCACTTCGATCGGCTGCGGCGGACGGCTTTCGTCCTTGCCGCGCTTGAAGATCACCAGGCCGTCGAGGAAATGCGCGATGACTTCGTCCGGGCAGCGCACGAAGCCTTCTTCGTCTTCTTCTTTCTTGTCGAGCCAGGTGATGACATCGGCGAGCGTGACGTCCATGCCGCCCAGTTTGATGATTTCGACAACTTTCTTGTCGCTGATGTCGAGCATGTAGCGCACGCTGCGCAGTACGTCGTTATGAACCATGTCGGTATTCCTGATGCGTTGTGGGCAGCGCTCGCGGGCGCTGCCGGAATGTGGGGCGGCAGTGGAAGTCTTAGAACTTCTCTTTGCCGGACAGGTAGCGCCATTGGCCGACCGGGACTTTGCCGATCGACACGCCGCCGATGCGGATGCGACGGATGCCGATGACCTTCAGGCCGACCGCTTCGCAGAACTGCGCGATGATTCCCGGCTGCGGGTTTTTCATGGCGAAGCGCAGGCGGTTTTCGTTCTGCCAGCTGGCCTTGACCGGCGGCAGCTCCGTGCCCTTGTGGGTCAGGCCATGCTGCAAACGGTTGAGGCCGTGGGCAGCCATTTCGCCTTCGACTTCGACGATGTATTCCTGCTCGATCTTCGCTGCGTCGGCGGTGAGCTTGCGCAGGATTTTCCAGTCCTGGGTGAATACCAGCAGGCCGCTGGCCTTGGGCTGCAGGTCGGCGCTGGCGGTCAGGCGCAGGAAATGCCCGCGCAACGGACGCTTGCCGTAGCGATGCTCTTCGCTGAGGGTTTCGGCGCTGAGCGATTGCATGGCGCTGTCGACATCCATGCCGGCGGGGGCGTTGAGCAGGATGGTCACCGGCTCCGGCGCGTTGGCCTTGGCGTCCTTGTCGAGCTCGACCTTTTGCTCGCCGACCTTGAATTGCGGCTCATCGATGACTTCGCCGTCCACGGTGACCCAGCCGCCCTCGATGAACAGCTCGGCCTCCCGGCGGGAGCAACCGACCAGTTCGATGAGGCGTTTGGAGAGGCGAATCGGGTCAGTCATGACAGGGCCGTAACAAAAAAGGGGTGGGCATTGTACCTGTGTGGAAGCGGTTAAGCCCGGTTCCATTTGCAGGCGCTGTATTCAATGTGGGAGCGAGCCTGCTCGCGAAGGCGTCCTGCCAGTCTATGTGTGCAGTGACTGGTACACCGCATTCGCGAGCAGGCTCGCTCCCACAGGGGTTCCATGGTGTGTCAGCCGTTGCTTGAGCGCTGTTGGGACTGCCGCAAGCGCATATGCAGCAGCGGATACGGCTGGCCCATGCCATCGACTTCGGAGCGGCCGATCACCTCGAAGCCCTGCTTTTCATAAAAGCCCAAGGCTTGCGGGTTCTGCTCATTGACGTCGAGTTCATCGGCGTTGAGCCGTTCGATCGCATATCGGAGCAACTGCTTGCCCAAGCCTTGACCACGATGATCAGGATCGATGAACAACATTTCAATCTTGCCCGCCGCCACACCGGCAAACCCGGTGATGCGCTGCTGGCGGTCCTTGGTGCAGATCAGCATGACCGCATCGAGATAGCGGGTGAGCACCAGATTGCGCAGCAGCTCGATATAGCTGTCCGGCAGGAACTGATGAGTCGCACGGACCGAGGCCTCCCAGACCCGGGTCAGTTCTTCGTAATCGCTGATTTTCGGTGTGTGGATGACCGAATGCTGACGCATGTGCGTGTGCCTCTTGTGCGGTTCAAGGGAGTCCGTCCCCCGCTAAACGATAGCCGCAAAAAAGCCCCGCATCTCGGAAAAGAGCGGGGCTTTTTTGATTTGTTGCGGTGTCTGGCTGGCTATTTCTGTCGCCGGCAAGATCTCTCCCCCTCACCCCAACCCTCTCCCCCAGAGGGGGCGAGGGGGAAGGGAGCTGATCTTTGTGCTTTTCAAAACCTGAGTTCGACTGGATGGCTCAGGTCGATGAAGCTCGCGAGAACACCTCGATCAGTCCCCTCTCCCTCTGGGAGAGGGCTAGGGTGAGGGGCTCTTGACGTTCAGATCTGCTCAGCCCACAAATCATATTCGTCGGCATCAGTCACCTTGCACCAGACCTTGTCGCCCGGCTTCAGGTTGCTGCCATTGTCGATAAACACGTTGCCATCGATTTCCGGGGCGTCGAAGAAGCAGCGGCCAACCGCGCCTTGTTCGTCAACCTCGTCCACCAGCACTTCGATCTCACGACCGATGCGCATTTGCAGGCGTGCCGAGCTGATCGCCTGCTGGTGCGCCATGAAGCGCTCCCAACGATCCTGCTTGACGTCGTCCGGTACCACTTCCAGATCCAGATCATTCGCTGGCGCGCCATCGACCGGCGAGTACTGGAAGCAGCCGACGCGGTCGAGCTGGGCTTCGGTCAGCCAGTTGAGCAGGTACTGGAAGTCTTCTTCGGTTTCGCCCGGGAAGCCGACGATGAAGGTCGAACGGATGATCAGGTCCGGGCAGATTTCGCGCCAGTTCTTGATGCGTGCCAGGGTCTTGTCTTCGAACGCCGGGCGTTTCATCGACTTCAGGACTTTCGGGCTGGCGTGCTGGAACGGGATGTCCAGGTACGGCAGGATCTTGCCGGCGGCCATCAGTGGAATCAGCTCGTCGACGTGCGGGTACGGATAAACGTAGTGCAGGCGGACCCAGACGCCCAGCGTGCTCAGTGCTTCGCAAAGCTCGGTCATGCGGGTTTTCACCGGCGCGCCGTTCCAGAAGCCGGTGCGGTATTTCACGTCGACGCCGTAGGCGCTGGTGTCTTGCGAGATCACCAGCAGCTCTTTAACGCCGGATTTGACCAGGCGCTGAGCTTCGTCGAGCACGTCACCGACCGGACGGCTGACCAGTTTGCCGCGCATCGACGGGATGATGCAGAACGAGCAGCTGTGGTTGCAGCCTTCGGAAATCTTCAGGTACGCGTAGTGGCGCGGGGTCAGCTTGATGCCTTGTGGCGGCACCAGGTCGATCAGCGGGTTGTGATCCTGACGCGGCGGCACCACTTCGTGCACGGCGTTGACCACTTGTTCGTACTGCTGCGGACCGGTCACAGCGAGCACGCTCGGGTGGACGTTGCGGATGTTGCCTTCTTCCACGCCCATGCAACCGGTAACGATCACCTTGCCGTTTTCCTTGATCGCTTCGCCGATCACTTCCAAAGATTCAGCCTTGGCCGAATCGATGAAGCCGCAGGTGTTGACCACCACGACGTCAGCGTCCTGATAGGTGGACACCACGTCATAACCTTCCATGCGCAGCTGGGTCAGGATGCGCTCGGAGTCGACCAGTGCTTTCGGGCAACCCAGAGATACAAAGCCAACCTTTGGATTGGCCGGCGCAGGAGTGGTGGACATGTCTAACCTCGGTGTTTTGTGACGTCGCTGGCCACACGCGGCAGCTGACGGATGGGCGCTTGAGATGCGCCTCTGATCAAAAAGTGCGCAATTCTAGCGGCGGGCAACGCACTTGACCAGCTTTATACGGGGAAATACGACGAGTGCTGCGCTATGCTTCGCGCCGTTGAGCTTTACCGATTTCGTGCAGTCAATCATTGGTCTGTAACAACAGGTAAAACAGCGCATGCTGCACTACAAAGCATAGTGCTTCCTTCAAAGAAGCCAGTATCGAGATCAGGAGTGTTGGATGGGTCAGGCAAGTAGTCATGCGGCGGGCGCCGAGGGTTCGGCGAGCAGACCGCTGAGCATGCTGGTCGCGGCGGTCGGGGTGGTTTATGGCGACATCGGCACCAGTCCGTTGTACACCCTCAAGGAAGTGTTTTCCGGCGGCTACGGTGTGCCGGTCAATCACGACGGCGTGCTCGGCATCCTGTCGTTGATCTTCTGGTCGCTGATCTGGGTGGTCTCGATCAAATACATGATGTTCGTCCTGCGCGCCGACAACCAGGGCGAGGGCGGCATCATGGCCCTCACTGCACTGGCACGGCGGGCAGCGGCGGGGCGCAAGCGTCTGCGTACGCTGCTGGTGGTGTGCGGGCTGATCGGCGCGGCGCTGTTTTATGGCGACAGCATGATCACCCCGGCCATTTCGGTGCTGTCGGCGATCGAAGGCCTGGGCCTGGCGTTTGAAGGCATCGATCACTGGGTGGTGCCGCTGTCGCTGGTGGTGCTGGTCGCGCTGTTTCTGATCCAGCGCCACGGTACCGCGCGGATCGGCATTCTGTTCGGGCCGATCATGGTCACCTGGTTCCTAGTCCTCGGCGCCCTCGGGGTGTACGGCATCAGTCACACGCCGGAAGTGCTGCACGCACTGAACCCGATGTGGGCGGTGAATTTTTTCGTTGTGCACCCAGGCATGGGCGTCGCAATTCTCGGCGCCGTGGTGCTGGCGCTGACCGGCGCGGAAGCGCTGTACGCCGACATGGGCCACTTCGGCCGCAAGCCGATCGCCCGCGCCTGGTTCCTGCTGGTGCTGCCGGCGTTGGTGCTCAACTACTTCGGCCAGGGCGCATTGCTGCTGGAAAACCCTGACGCCGCGCGCAATCCGTTCTACCTGCTGGCACCGAGCTGGGCGCTGATTCCGCTGGTCGGCCTGTCGACCCTGGCCACGGTGATCGCCTCGCAAGCGGTGATTTCCGGTGCATTCTCCCTGACCCGCCAGGCGATCCAGCTCGGTTACATCCCGCGCATGTACATCCAGCACACCTCCAGCGACGAGCAGGGCCAGATCTACATCGGCGCGGTGAACTGGGCGCTGATGGTCGGCGTGGTCCTGTTGGTGATCGGCTTCGAATCCTCCGGCGCACTGGCCTCGGCCTACGGAGTGGCGGTGACCGGCACCATGCTGATGACCACCATTCTGGTGTCGGCGGTCATGCTGCTGCTGTGGAAATGGCCACCGATCCTCGCGGTGCCGGTGCTGCTCGGCTTCCTGTTGGTGGACGGTCTGTATTTCGCCGCCAACGTGCCGAAGATCGTTCAGGGCGGCGCGTTCCCGGTGATCGCCGGTATCGCCCTGTTCGTGCTGATGACCACCTGGAAGCGCGGCAAACAACTGCTGGTCGAACGCCTCGACGAAGGCGCGCTGCCGCTGCCGATCTTCATCAGCAGCATCCGCGTGCAACCGCCGCATCGCGTACAGGGCACCGCCGTGTTCCTCACCGCCCGCTCCGACGCGGTGCCGCATGCGCTGTTGCACAATCTGCTGCATAACCAGGTTTTGCACGAGCAAGTGGTGCTGCTGACGGTGGTTTACGAAGACATCCCGCGCGTCCCGCCATCGCGGCGTTTCGAAGTCGAAGCGCACGGGGAGGGCTTCTTCCGGGTGATCCTGCATTTCGGTTTCACCGACGAGCCCGACGTGCCGCAGGCGTTGAAGCTGTGTCATCTGGATGATCTGGACTTCAGCCCGATGCGCACGACCTATTTCCTTAGTCGCGAGACGGTGATTGCCTCGAAACTCGAGGGGATGGCGCGTTGGCGTGAGGCGCTGTTTGCGTTCATGTTGAAGAATGCCAATGGCAATTTGCGGTTCTTCAATCTGCCGTTAAACCGAGTGATCGAGTTGGGGACGCAGGTGGAGATGTAGCCTGCGCCTCAACTGAAAAGCCCCCGTCAGCCTTGCGGCTGGCGGGGGCTTTTTTGTGCCTGTGCCCAATCCTCAAACCACCGCTGATTCCCTGTGGGAGCGAGCCTGCTCGCGAAGGCTTAGTGTCAGTCGAAGCATGTGGTGGCTGAACCACCGCATTCGCGAGCAGGCTCGCTCCCACAAGGGTATTGGGTTGAATCAAGAGGTGCGTTCAGACAGATCAGCTTCAGACTCGGTCTTCGTCCGCGCAGGTCGTGGGATCAGCGCTTGGATCACATCATCAATCAAGGCTTTGCCCATCACCGTCAGGTAATGCGCGGCCCAGGCATGGCGGTCGGTGTCTTTGATGAAAGCAGCATCCTCGGCGAAGGATTTGGCGAGGGACAGCAGGTCGGAGGATTGGGACAAGGCATTGATGATCGGGACGCCGGAGCGGACGTTGAAGAACGCTTGATCCGCGTTGTAGAGGAAAGGGGTGAAGCCGATTGTTGTAAGGTCTGAAGGCGTTGACGGAATTTCTTTGCTCATTGTTTTGCTCCCTAAAACGAGGAGCTGCCGCATTCGTTACCACACGAATGGGTGGCAGCTGTACGCAGGGTGGTAAACCGGGAGAGCAAAGAAACCGGCAGACCCGAAGGTCTCCCACGTACAGCTGCCATGACAGTAAATTACAGGCGTAAAAGAACGCCTGATGTCGTGATGGAGGCACTGTTGCACTTTGCCTAACCGGGTTACCACACCCGATCGCTGAATGGGTCAGCGACGTCCGGAGAGTATCCCGTTGAAAAACAGCGCAATAGAGCGGCACAGCGGCCCAACAAGAGTTTCGGAGTTTGCCTACAAGGTCTGTGGGCGTCATCTGATATTGCGAGACTGGAAGTAAACGAAACTAAACGTTGCTGGCGATTTTGTGGGTATTTGTTCGGTAGATGAATGGGTGTGGAGTTGACGATTCGATAATGCCAATTAAGCAGGTGTCCACGTTTTATGGAATGTGGACATTTGGTGATTTTAGCTTCCTGAAGAGTCAAGAGATTTACGAGCCTTGCCACAAAACCGCTGAATCCAGCGCAATTCCCCTGTGGGAGCGAGCCTGCTCGCGAAGGCGTAGTGTCAGTCGACGAATCTGTAAACTGACCCACCGCTTTCGCGAGCAGGCTCGCTCCCACAGGGGAATTTGGTGGCTGCTGGGATGTAAAAAGCCCCCGCAACCGTGAAGTTGCGGGGGCTTTTGTGGATGCGCTTCAGATCACTCTTCGGCGACCGAGTCCTTGCTCTGGCGCTTCTGAATCAGCTCCACCAAGCGCTTGGCCAGCGCCGGATAGTTTTCATCAAAGTGATGCCCGCCGGGCAGTTTCACCGCTTCACCCACAGCAGTCTTGTCGGTGCAGCCACTTTCATCGGTCTCTTCTTCACCATAGATGCACACAACCTTGGCCGCTGGCAGCTTGGCCATTTCCGGGCCGGTGGCGGCTTCTTTACCGGCGTTACCCAACCAGCCTTCGACTTCGATTTCGAAGCTGCCGGTGCGGGCGAAGGCGAGCAGGATGATCGCGTCGACGCGCTGCTGTTCGTTCTCTGGCAGGCGGTTGTAGATCGCTGGCAGAACGTCGGCACCGAACGAGTAGCCGGTGAGGATGAAGCGCTTGGTGCCCCATTTCTGCCGGTAGTGCTGCATCAGTTCGGTGAGGTCCAGTGCACTCTGCTCCGGGCTCTTGTGTTGCCAGTAGTAGCGCAGGGTGTCGATGCCGACCACTGGGTAGCCGATCTTGGCCATTTCCCCGGCCACGTCGCGGTCGAGGTCGCGCCAGCCGCCGTCGCCGGAGAGGAACAGGGTCACGGTGTCGTTGGCCTGACCGGCCGGCACTTCCACGACCGGAATCGCCAGGCCGCCGTTGGCCTTGTCGCCGCCGACGAGGATTTTGCGCAGTTCGTTGTTCAGCACTTGCGGCAGGTTGATGTCGTAGTCACTGATGCTGGTTTCGGCGTTCGGCTGATCGCGCACGAAGCCTGCGCTGGCGTCGTCCGGGTTGTCGTTCCACGCCACCAGCCAGTGGCCGTGGGCGGCGGATTTTGGCAACAGATGGGTGCAGCCGGGTGTTTCCAGGGCCAGATCGACGGAGATGGCCTGGGCCTTGTCGTCTTTCTGTTCGGCCAGCCAGCGCCACGCCAGCACAGCGCCTGGGCCGATGCCGCTGACCAGGGTGGCCGGGCCGTTCAGTTCGCGCAGGCCCGATTGCAGGGCGCGGCTTTGCAGCAGGCAGTCCTTGGGCAGGATCACCTGAACGATCTGCGCCGAAGCGCTGCGGCTGAGGGTGGTCAGTTGTTTCTCGGAGAGCTTCTGTTCGTCGGTGACGGCGACCAGCACCTGAGCCTTCGGCTTGCTGCCGGGGATGACCCGGGTCATGGCTGCGCCATCGGCGGGTTTGAGCTGTTCGACGGTCGGTTCCGGTGCCGGGCGTTTGAGGTACCAGTAACCGCCGCCGGCAATCACGGCCAGCACCAGCAGGCCGGCCAGGATGTACTTCAGGGAGCGTTGAATCATCAGCGTTTCACCAATCCAGTCAAGCCGCCCGCGATCAGGGCAGCAGTGTCGGCCAGTGCCACGAGCGGATCGAGTCCGGCGGGCACGGCCATATAACGGGGTTCCCAGTCAGGCTGGAACTTGTCTTTGAAGCGGCGCAAGCCTTGGAAGTTGTACAGCTGCTCACCACGGCGGAAAACCATCGAGCCCAGGCGCTGGGTCAGCGGTGCGCCGCGCCGGGGTTGCAGCCCCGACAACGGCACCATGCCCAGGCTGAAGCGCGCGTATCCGTGACTCTTATAGTGTTGAATCAGGCCGACCATCATGAATTCCATGGTCAGCTTCGGCGCTTCCGGGTGCGCGCGCATCAGGTCGAGACTGGCCAGATCGTGGCTGTAGGTCTCGAGCAGATTGGCGAACGCTACCGGGCGGCCTTCGAAGCGAATCACCGCAATGCGGAAATGCTTGAGGTAATCGTCGCTGAAGCGGCCGAGGGAGAAGCCTTTCTCGCGCACGTTCTTGCCGGTCAGCCAGGCATCGGAAATCACCTTCAGCTCATCCATCGGCGCCTGACCCGGCTCGTGGATTTCCAGCGACAGACCATCGCGGGTGCCACGGTTCCAGGTGTAGCGCAGGTCTTTCATCTCCTTGCCCTTGGCTTCCAGATCGAAGCGCAGCAGATCGACCCGGGCTTCTTCGCCGAGCTTGATCGCGGTCAGGCCGATGTCCATGTAATACGGCAGGTTCTCCGCGCGCACTTGATAGAACACCGGGCGGGTGTGATGGATGTCGCAGAGGTCGCGGAACTGCCAGATCATTTCCGCACGTTGCTGGCTCGGCCCGATCGGGTCGTACAGCGCCACCAGACTGCGGCCACGGCGGGCGTACATCAGGAACGCCTCGTCGTTGGGATGAAACAGCAACGCCTTGTCACCGGTCAGCGCGAGGCCGCCGTCGGGTTGCGACGAGGCCATGAGAATCTTTGCCGCGCGATCCAGTTCGTCTGGAGTTGGCAAATGAATCACAGGCCGCGCGGTGCGCAGCAGCCATGTCAGCGAAACCACCACCAGCAACACAGCAGCGCCAAGCAGCGAGCGCAGCCCGCGAGGCGCGTCGGCATCAAGGGTGAACTGCCACCAGAGCTGATGGCTGTAGGGCACGTCCTGATAGGCGAACAACAGCAACCAGGCCGAAGCGCCCAGCACACACAGGCTGGCGACCAGATACAGCGGCGAAAACGGCAGTTCGGTCAAACGGCTCGGGCGATAAAAGGAGCGGCGGAACACGCCGAGCAGCGCGGCCGTCAACGTCATCAGCGTGGCTTCTTCCCAGTCGAAGCCTTTGAGCAGCGAAAGCAGGGCGCCGACCAGCAGCAGAATGGTGGTCAGCATCCACGCTGCCGACAGGCGCCGGCGCAGGCCTTGGGCAAGCAAGAGGCAGAGCACGCCGATCAGGCTGGCGCCGAAGTGCGAGGCGTCGACCAGACGATGCGGGATCAGAAAACCGATGTGCTCCAGGCGCGTGTCGATCTCCGGGGTGGCGCCGGAAAACAGCAACACCACACCAGACAGAAACACCAGCACCGCCAGAACCGGCGCAGCCAGACCGGACGCCGCGCGCATGGTCTGGGATTGAAACAGGCGCTGGCCTTCGTTGATCAGCAGCAGTACGCAAGCGACCAGCAGCGGCAGCACCACGTAGATCAGACGATACAGCAGCAGGGCAGCGGCCAGCGGTGCGGCGCCGAGCTTGTCGGCAAACGCGGCGAGCAGAATCGCCTCGAATACGCCGACCCCGCCCGGCACATGACTGAGTACACCGGCGGCCAGCGCCAACAGATACACCAGCAGGAACGGCGCAAACGGCGGCGCTTCCGGCAGCAACAAGTAGAGAACGGTGGCGGCAGCCGCGACATCGAGGGCGGTGATCACCAGTTGCAGCAAGGTCAGGCGTCGACCCGGCAGGCGCAACGTGCGCCGCCCGGCACGGACCAGCAGATTGTCGGGGTAGGGTTGTTCCGGCAGACGACGGCGATAGATGCCGATCGCCAGCACTGCACCGAGGATCAATACGGCTGCGGCGACGGAGCCGAGCAAGACTTCGGACAATCCCAGGGCCTGCGAGGCAGCGGGCAGATTGCTCAGGGTCGCCAGCGCTGCCAGCGGCGGCAAGGCGCAGCCCAGCGAAAGACTGGCGAACAAGGTCATGTGCGCGACTTCCGACGCACCGACGCCCAGTCGCGCATATAAACGATAACGAACCGAGCCGCCGGAAAGCAGCGAAAGGCCGATCGCGTTGCCGATCGCAAACGCAGTGAAGCCGCCGAGCGCGAGGGTGCGCGGCGGCAGTTTCACACCAGCGTAGCGGCTGGCCGACCATTCATAGCCGAGCAGAATGATGAAGCCGACCACGGTCGCGCCGATGGCGCCGAGCAGGGCCGGTTTCGGCACGTCGAGAATCGAGTCGTGCAGCGCATAGAGATCGAGCTCGGCGAGCAGATGGCGGCAGGCAATCAGGGCAATGGCAAACAGCAGCAACGTGACGGCCAGACCGATCGGCTGACGGTATTTGCTTAACCGATCCAGCCAGCGCAAACGCTCGGGTTTGATCGGTTGTTCTGCTGTAACGGTGTCTTGTGGATCAGACGAGTTGGCGCGCATCAATCACCTCTTGGATTGTGCGCGACAGGATGGAGGTATCCAGCCAAGTTACCAATCCCTGTAGAAAAAAATAATCACAAAATACTACGCCTCTCGTCGGGCATCGGCGAGGGCAGTTCCTGGATTGCACAAACCCTGTCTGCGACTCAAGCATAGTCGCAAGTCAGTGGTTCTGATGATCCCCAGCGGTTCACTGCACAGTGACAGATCATTGTTGCGAAAGGACTTTTTCAACAGATACAAAAAAGGCCACTCTTTCGAGTAGCCTTTTTTGATGTTTGGTTGCGGGAGCCGGATTTGAACCGACGACCTTCGGGTTATGAGCCCGACGAGCTACCAGACTGCTCCATCCCGCGTCTGTGTGGCGGCATTCTACAGGCGAACGACGAGGTGTCAACCGCTAATCCCGGAATGGGCCAAATAACTGCAAAATCGCGGCAAACGGTCGCAGGTAATCCGTAAGTTTCGGAAATGTAACGGATTGCCGCTTCGCTAGCGACTGCGCGGCGCGCCAGTTTGCAAAACAGACGCGCACAAAAAAGGCCACTCTTTCGAATAGCCTTTTCTGATGTTTGGTTGCGGGAGCCGGATTTGAACCGACGACCTTCGGGTTATGAGCCCGACGAGCTACCAGACTGCTCCATCCCGCGTCTGTGTGGCGGCATTCTACAGAGGTTCGCGAGTGTGTCAACCGTCAATCGGGATAAATCTGTTGAGGTTCAAGCGCTTAGCGTCTTTTTGCGGCGGTTGGCCGGCGCGCAGGGCAGGTGGCGCAAGGCTTTCAGCTCTATTGCCCGTTGATCTGTGATTGAAAAAATAAATTCATCGGAAATCTCCTACGGTCGGAAAAGAACATTCAACCACTGGTGCTATATACAGGTGCCAATGAGATACTGCGGCTCCGGCTTGCCACGTTGTCTTTTTCCGACATGACCCAGCGAAAAATCATCCACATCGACTGTGACTGTTTCTACGCCGCCATCGAGATGCGCGATGATCCGCGTCTGGCCGGCAAGCCTTTGGCGGTGGGTGGTTCGGCGGATCGGCGCGGGGTGATTGCCACCTGCAACTATGAAGCGCGCGCCTATGGTGTGCGCTCGGCCATGGCCTCCGGGCATGCATTGAAGCTGTGCCCGGACCTGACCATCGTCAAGCCGCGCATGGAGGCTTATCGCGAAGCGTCGAAGGAGATTCATACGATCTTTGCCGACTACACCGATCTCATCGAGCCGCTTTCGCTGGACGAGGCCTACCTCGATGTGTCGGACAGCGCGCATTTCGGCGGCAGCGCCACGCGCATCGCCCAGGACATTCGCCGCCGGGTCTCCAACCAGTTGCACATCACCGTCTCAGCTGGCGTTGCGCCGAACAAGTTTCTGGCGAAGATCGCCAGCGACTGGAAAAAACCCAACGGTTTGTTCGTGATCACCCCGGATCAGGTCGAGGATTTCGTCAGCAGTCTTCCGGTGAGCAAGCTGCACGGCGTCGGCAAGGTCACCGCCGACAAGCTCGGCAAGCTCGGCATCGTCGACTGCCAGCACCTGCGCGAGTGGGGCAGGCTGGCGCTGGTGCGCGAATTCGGCAGTTTCGGCGAGCGCTTGTGGAATCTCGCCCGTGGGATCGATGACCGTTTGGTGCACAACGACAGCCGGCGTCAGTCGATCAGTGTGGAAAACACCTACGACGTTGATCTGCCGGACTTGCGCAGTTGCCTCGACAAACTGCCCGAGCTGCTCGAGACCCTGAAAACCCGCATGGCGCGGATCGACAGCAGTTATCGACCGGGCAAGCCGTTCGTCAAAGTCAAATTTCATGATTTCACCCAGACCACCCTGGAACAGGCCGGGGCAGGGCGTGACTTGGGCAGCTATCAGTTGATGCTGACCCAGGCGTTCAACCGCGGTGGCAAACCGGTGCGGTTGTTGGGGGTGGGGGTGAGGCTGGAGGATTTGCGCGGCGGGTTTGAGCAGATGGAGTTGTTTGAGCGGTAAATTTGCGGCGCCTGGCAGGGCCTCTTCGCGAGCAGGCTCGCTCCCACAGTTCGAATGCATTCCTCTGGGGAGCGAGCCTGCTCGCGAAGCTTTTAAGCTTTAATTCGGTCCCGGATCAGCCACTAAGCGCCCGGCATCCTTGGCCAGAGACTTGAGAAACTCAGTCTGCAACTCAGGATCATTGCGGGTCAGTTCGATCAGGCTTTGTTCCAATTCGCTGGCTTCTTCTTCCAGGCCCAGCTCCGACAGGCGTTTGACCCGGTGTACCCACTGGCTCACCTCATCATCTTCCAGATCGTCATAAATCAGCCCGTGCGCCTCGATCAGCTTGCCGCGCAGGTGGCCACTGAGCATCAGGGTCGAGTCGGTATGCACATCGTCCTTGGCGTCCTCGACACTGATCTGCAAGCGGCCAACATGGTTGAGGTCATGTTCGGCGAACGGACTGTCGAGCAGATTCAAGCGCAGCACGCCGTTGCGATCAGTGGTCATGTCGAACGTCTGCTTGCCGGCCCTGACCTGCACCGGTCGTTCGCTCCACGGCAGGCTCGAATACTCCGTGCGCTTGTCGCGCTGGACTTCGTCGATGCCCGCGAGGTTCTGCTGCGCGCGACCGTTGGACTGCACGTTCATGAACGGGTTGAGCCCGGCGAAACCGTAGCTCAGCCAATCCTTGGTGACGCTGTCCGGCAGGTTGCCGAGAGCGAACACGTTGACCACGTTGGCACCGACACCACCGACCACGGCCACCGCGCCCAGCGGAATCTCGTAGACTTCGCGCCAGGGTTGGTAAGGCGTGTAGCGGTCGTAACGACGGGTGACCTCGAACTCGGTGACTTCGAAAGTCTTTTGCTCGTTGATCTTCACGCGTCGCTGCGGCAGCTCGAGCACCTTGGGCTCGCCGACATCGATCTGCAGGCTGTGATCGAGCAACTTTCGCTCGACCCGCTCTTCGTGCTCGCTGCGTTGCGACATGTGATTGGCGCAGCCGCTGACCAGCAGGGCGCCGCACAGGGCGGCGCCACCGAGGCCTAAGGTGTTTCGCTTGAACATGACGTCTCTATCTGGTTTCAGCGGCGGATACGGGCCTGAAGGAAGGACACAACATCGGCCACCGGCAAGGCTTGCGCCTCGCCTTCGGTGCGACTCTTGTATTCCAGGTTGCCTTCGGCAAGGCCGCGGTCGCTGACCACGATCCGGTGTGGAATGCCGATCAGCTCCATGTCTGCGAACTTGATGCCCGGGCTGGTTTTCTTGTCGCGATCGTCCAGCAGGACTTCGAAGCCGGCGGCCGTGAGGTCGGCGTACAGCTTGTCGGTGGCTTCGCGCACCTGCTCGGTTTCATAGCGCAGCGGTACCAGCGCGATCTGGAATGGCGCCAGCGTGTCGCTCCAGATGATGCCGTTGGCGTCGTTGTTCTGCTCGATGGCAGCAGCCACCACGCGCGATACGCCGATGCCGTAGCAGCCCATTTCCAGGGTCACCGGCTTGCCGTTCTCGCCCAGCACTTCGCACTTCATCGCCTTGCTGTACTTGTTGCCCAGCTGGAAGATGTGGCCGACTTCGATGCCGCGCTTGATCTCCAGCGTGCCTTTGCCGTCCGGGCTTGGGTCGCCGGCGACCACATTGCGCAGGTCGGCAACGGTTGGAACCGGCAGGTCGCGCTCCCAGTTCACGCCGAAGTAGTGCTTGTCGTCGATGTTCGCGCCGATGCCGAAGTCGCTCATCATCGCGACCGAGCGGTCGATGATGATTGGCAGTGGCAGATTCAGCGGGCCGAGCGAGCCGGCGCCGGCGCCAATCGCGTCACGCAGTTCGGCATCGGAGGCCATGACCAGCGGGCTGGCCACGCCAGGCTGGTTGGCAGCCTTGATTTCGTTCAGCTCGTGGTCGCCACGAATCACCAGCGCGATCAGCTTGCCTTCTTCTTCGGCATGGACGATCAGGGTCTTGATAGTCTTTTCAATCGGCAGATTGAATTTTTCCACCAGCGCCGCGATGGTTTTCGTGTCCGGCGTGTCGACCAGACGCAGTTCTTCGGTTGGCGCAGGGCGCGAGGTTTCCCGTGGCACCGCTTCGGCTTTTTCGATGTTCGCCGCGTAGTCGGAACCGTTGCTGAAAACGATATCGTCTTCGCCGGACTCGGCCAGCACGTGGAACTCGTGGGAACCGGCACCACCGATCGAACCGTTGTCGGCTTCAACCGGACGGAATTTCAGACCCAGACGCGTGAAGATGTTGCAGTAGGCTTCATGCATGCGGTCATAAGTGATCTGCAGCGACGCCTGATCTGCGTGGAACGAGTAAGCGTCCTTCATGATGAATTCGCGGCCGCGCATCAAACCGAAGCGTGGGCGGATTTCGTCGCGGAATTTGGTCTGGATCTGGTACAGGTTGATTGGCAGCTGTTTGTAGCTGCTCAACTCGTTGCGCATCAGATCGGTGATCACTTCTTCGTGGGTCGGGCCCGCGCAGAAGTCGCGACCGTGGCGGTCTTTGATGCGCAGCAGCTCAGGGCCGTATTCTTCCCAGCGCCCCGATTCCTGCCACAGCTCGGCCGGTTGGGTGCTCGGCATCAACACTTCCAGAGAACCGGCAGCGTTCATCTCTTCGCGAACGATGGCTTCGACCTTGCGCATGACTCGCAGGCCCATCGGCAGCCAAGTGTACAGGCCCGAGGCAAGCTTGCGGATCATGCCGGCGCGCAGCATCAGCTGGTGGCTGATCACGACAGCGTCGGAAGGCGTTTCTTTCTGTGTGGCGAGCAAAAATTGACTGGTGCGCATGGTTGGCCGTTGTCGGTTGCTATGACTGGAAATGACGGAGCAGTGTACCGGCGAGTTTTGCTGCCGTACAGAAGTGTGGCCGGCACAGAGGTCGAGTGGCGGGATTCCTCCCGCCACTGGCGAAGCGTCCTACGAGTCTTCGGTGACCGGCGTCGGTGCAGGCTCGGGCGTTGGTGTCGGCCCTTCGCGGCGGCGCTCCTGAAACCAGTGCAGTGCAATCAGCAGCAGCGTCGGCACGCCGAGCAGGGCGGTGATGAGGAAGAAGCTGTGATAGCCGAATTTCTCCACCAGCACGCCGGAGTAGCCACCCATCAAACGCGGCAGCAGCAACATGATCGAGCTGAGCAGGGCATATTGCGTCGCCGAGAATTTCAGGTTGGTCAGGCTCGACAGGTAGGCGACGAACGCCGAGGTCGCCAGGCCCGAACTGAAGTTGTCGAGGGAAATGGTCACCACCAGCATCTGCAGGTTCGGGCCCATGTCCGCGAGCATGACGAACAGCAGGTTGGTCGCCGCCGAAGCCACGCCACCGATAAACAGGATCGGCAGAATGCCGAAACGCACGATCAACAGCCCGCCCATGCCGGCGCCGACGAGGGTCATGATCAGGCCGAAAATCTTGCTGACACTGGCGATCTGATCCTTGGTGAAACCCTGGTCGATGTAGAACACGTTGGCCATGACGCCCATTACCGTGTCGGACATCCGGTAAGTGGCGATCAGGCCCAGCAGCAACAGCGCCTGCCAGCGATAACGCAGGATGAAGTCATTCACCGGCGTGAGTACCGGCGCCAGTCCGCGCCGGCCCATGGCCGACAGGCACATGCCGGTGAGCAATATGTAGAGGATGGCGCGCAGAAAGGCGCGGTCTTCGAGCAGCAAATCGAGCGGGCTCATGTCACCGAACAGCACGCCAGCGAAATCGGTGTTGTACAGCTGGGTGAACATCGCCGGCACGGAAACCAGCAAAACGATCAGCACGAACACCGACATCAGTTGATGCATGAACGTGTAGCGCCCGGCTTGCAACTGCGTGCGCAACGGCACCGGTGGTTCGCGCATGAACAGCGTGGTCAGCAGCGCGGGCACCATCAATGCGCCGAACAGCACATAAGTGCCGGTCCATGCCGCGTGCTTATAGTTGAAGCCAGTTGAGCCGAAACCTTCGGCGAAGAACAGCGCGCCGGCGGTGGCGAGCAGGGCGGCAACGCGGTAGCCGGACATATAGCTGGCGGCGAGCGCGGCCTGGCGGCTGTCATCGGCGATTTCCAAACGGTAAGCGTCGACTGCGATATCTTGCGTGGCCGAGGCGAAGGCGACGACGACGGCAATGGCGATCAGCCAGGACAAATGTTTCTGCGGATCACAGAAACCCATGCCGATCAGCCCGAGAATCACCAGTGCCTGGGAGAGCACCAGCCAGGAGCGGCGACGGCCGAGTTTGCCCAGCAAGGGCAGGCGCCATTGATCGAGCAGCGGCGACCAGACCCATTTGAATGCGTACGCCAGGCCGATCAGGCTGGCATAGCCAATGGTTTCACGGGCCACGCCCGCTTCACGCAGCCATACGGAGAGCGTCGAGAACACCAGCATGTACGGCAGGCCGGCGGCAAAACCGAGCAACAACAGCACGAGCGTCGAAGGACTGGCATAGGCGGCGAGCGCGGCGCGCCAGGTTTTACGGGGCATGGGCTGAAGTCTGCCTCAAAATTGCGAAAACAAAGCGCGCACTCTAACCGCTGTGCTCTACCGGACGCCAGCCATGGCGCCGAATATCCACACGATTGTTCTGGACGGTAATGCCTTCCATGCGCAATCGCGCGCGCTGCTCGTCACCGGCAGGGCTGCCGACCGGCAGACTGATGCGCCCGCCGGCGCCGAGTACGCGGTGCCAGGGCAGCCTGGTGTCGCCGGGCAACTGGCTCAAAGTCCGCCCGACCCAGCGCGCGGCGCGGCCCAGCCCGGCGAGTTCGGCCAACTGGCCATAACTGACGACTTTGCCTTCGGGCACTTGCGCGAGTGTCGAGTAGAGTGCCGTGCGTCGGATTTGCGCGTCGTTTTCGACGCTGTCGAGCGGGTCTTTCACGTACGCGGCTCCTGAGCATTGGCGTGACGATGGCGACAAGGGTAATCGCTCGTGGCGCAGTTGAGAAATGAACTCAATTGAAATAGTCCGGTCAGTCCTTGTCATGGGCAAAATCCTCCGGATAATGCCGATCTTTTTCGCCAACTCTGAGCCCCCGATCTGCTTATGTTCCCCAGAACCTTGTTGTGCCTTGCTGTTTTCAGCGCGTCCACGCCCCTGCTTGCCGACACCGTCTGGTTGAAAAACGGCGACAAGCTGAGCGGCACTATCACGGTATTCGACGGCGGCAAGCTGTTGATCCAGACCAAATACGCCGGTGCGGTGGCGATTGACTGGAAAGAGGTCAAGACCCTCGACAGCGATCAGCATCTGCTGGTCAAGCAGGACGCCTATGCCGGCGAAGTGTCGAAGTCGCTCACCGCGGCCGACGATGGCAAGGTCACCCTGGCCAACGGCGAGGAGCCGAAGACTGTCGAATTGGCGAGCATTCAGCAGATACTCAAGCCCAAGCCGATCGTCACCGACCTGGTGTGGAAGGGCAACGTCGATCTGGCGCTGGACTATCAGCGCGCCGAAAAGGACACCGACGACTACGACGTCGGCTTCAAGACCTCGGCGCGGCACGGTCGCTGGCGGCATACCGCCGAGGGGGAATACAACCGCGAAGTCCAGGATGCGGAAACCACCACCAACAACTGGCGCGCCGAATACTCCCTCGACCGCTTCCTCACCGACCAGTGGTTCTGGCAGGGGCGCATCAACTACAAGCGTGATCACATCGAAGAGCTGGCCCGCCAGCGTGTGGTCGGTACCGGTCCGGGCTACCAGTTCTGGGACGACGAACTCGGCGCGTTCTCGCTGGGCTCGTTGCTCAACCGCACCGATTACGAGTATCGCGATGGCAGCAAGGACAACTTCTATTCCGTCGCGATGAAGTGGGACTACAACCGCTACCTGATCGGCAAGAAGGTCGAGTTCTTCACCAATGGCGAAGTCGGCAAGCCGCTGTCGGGCGTTGCCGATTACGCGCTGGATGCCGAGCTGGGCCTGCGCTACAAGGTCACCGACTGGGCCTCGCTCAACCTAAAGGCCGAGCGCGACATCATCAGCGGCACCAACGATGCGGATCTGAACAAGACCCGTTATACCGCAGGGTTTGGCGTGGCCTGGTAAAAGCACAAACAAAAAATCGCAGCCTTTCGGGCTGCGATTTTTTTTGCCTGAACAAAACAGGCGCCCACAAAAAAGCCCCGCTTTTAAGGGCGGGGCTCTTTTCTAAAGAAGCTACAAGTTAGATAACTTGTACTTCTTCAGCTTGCATGCCTTTCTGACCGCGGGTAGCGATGAAAGAAACCTGTTGGCCTTCTTTCAGGCTTTTGAAGCCGTCGGATTGGATAGCTTTGAAGTGAACGAACAGGTCGTCACCGGATTGTGGAGTGATGAAGCCGAAGCCTTTTTCATCGTTGAACCACTTAACGGTACCGGTTTGGCGATTAGACATGGTGTAACTCCTTGAACAAAGATAACTGCGACTCAGGAAGAACCCTGGCCGAGACTGAGTGCAAAGAGCAGGAAAAATTCTTGTAGATGGTTGGATCGAAATTCAACATATCGTGTAGAGATTCTCAGTGACACAAGCAACACAGTGACGCCACCTTAACCCTTTTTCCGGAACGTGCCAATGTTTCTTGCAAAGGATTCTGTGTTTTAGGGATCGGCGGTGCGACGGTTCGTCGCCACATCGCGTAAATACGGGGTGTTCGCCGAGAATTGCGTTGCGCACTTTGAACGCGGCGACGCGCCCGGTAAGATGCCGGACAGAATTTTTCCACCTCGCTATTCAGGACAAACCCGCCATGAGCATCAAATCGGACAAGTGGATTCGCCGCATGGCGCAGGAACACGGCATGATCGAACCGTTCGTCGAGCGCCAGATGCGCGGCAGCGACGACAGCCGGGTGATTTCCTACGGCGTGTCGAGCTACGGCTACGACGTGCGTTGCACCAACCACTTCAAGGTGTTCACCAACATCAACTCGGCCATTGTCGACCCGAAGAACTTCGACGCCGGCAGCTTCGTCGACATCCACAGCGACGTCTGCATCATTCCGCCGAACTCCTTCGCCCTGGCCAGCACCGTCGAGTACTTTCGCATTCCGCGCAACGTGCTGACCATCTGCCTGGGTAAAAGCACCTACGCGCGCTGCGGCATCATCGTCAACGTCACTCCGCTCGAGCCTGAGTGGGAAGGTCACGTGACCCTGGAATTTTCCAACACCACTAATCTGCCGGCGAAAATCTACGCTAACGAAGGTGTGGCGCAGATGCTCTTCCTCGAATCCGATGAAGAATGTGAAGTTTCCTACAAGGATCGTGGCGGCAAATATCAGGGCCAGCGTGGCGTAACCTTGCCGCGTACCTGATCGACCATCCGACGGATGTCGGGAATTCTTTGGCGGGCAGACACTCTATGGGGTGTACTGCCCGTTTTTGTTACACACAAATTCGGGCCTTCACTGAGGAGTGCCCTATGAAGATCGACCCGCGAATCAGCGCTGAACTGGCAAGGCTTGAGCCCAATCAGATAGGCGTTCTGGCCTGGTCGTTACTGGCGAATCCGTCTTTGAGCCTGTCCGGCGGCGTGCCCGGCCAGCCCGATCCCGATACTCCCAACGAACAACCGACCGAACCAGGCGAACCGACGCTGCCGGACGAGCCGCCTCCGGCGCCTGTTGCCTGACCGACCGTCATGAATATGGCCCGTCAGCCTGATCGATTTGCGATCTAGCTGACGGGCCATATTTCGTTGTCGCCGATCACGAAGACCTTGCAACTGTCGTCGCGCTCGACCTGATAGCCGCCGGTAAACGCACCGAATGCCGGCATCAGGCTGATGCGCTCACCCAACCTGAAGCAGGCCAGGCGCAAGCTCTGCCGACCTTTGCCGTGCAATCGATAAACCGGGTGCACGTGGCCGGCGAGCACGTGCCGTTCCGGATGCGCATCGGGCTCGTGTTGTAAGGCGAACGGGCCGAGCAGCAATGGTTCGGGCACCACGCGGATATTCAACGATGCCGGTGGGTCGCCCGCGCGTTTGTCGTGGTTGCCGCGAATCAGCGTCATCGGCAGGTCAGCGTGCTGCGCTCGCCACTCTGCCAGCGCATTCAGTGTGGTCGGGACATGGGAACCAGGCCCATGCAGAAAATCCCCGAGGAAGATCAACTGGCGACACGGCAACCGCGCCAGCAACGCGTCGATCACCTCGATATTGCTCGCCGTTGTGCCATGGGGCACCGGCTGGCCGAGGCTGCGATAGGCCGCCGCCTTACCGAAATGCACGTCGGCGATCAGCAGCGCCTCCTGCGCTGGCCAGTACAGCGCTTTCTCCGGCAGCAGCCACAACTCCTCACCGGCCAGACGCACCGGGTACGCACTCACGACGATTTTCCGTTATCAGCGGTTTTTTCCAGGTCACCGACCATTCTTCTGATCCTGTCAGCCAGTTTTTCCGAACTCATGCTCTCGCGCATCCGCTCCACCAGCAGCGGAAAGCCCAACGGTGTAGGACGTTTAACCTGATGCACGTCGAGTTTCATCCGATTGATCCGCTCCAATGTCTGTTCCAAACGACGAATATCCAGTTCCTCGCGTAGGACTTCTTCCCCAGCTTGGGCTAGCAGCAGGTTGTCGGCGTCATATTGTTTGAACACCTGGAAAAACAAGCCGCTCGACGCCTGCACCTGGCGGGTGCTTTTCGGTGCGCCCGGATACCCGGCGAAGACCAGCCCGGCGATGCGCGCGATTTCGCGGAAGCGGCGCAACGCCAGTTCACCGGCATTGAGACTGGCCAGCACATCCAGCAACAAGTCATCGGCGTTGAACAGGTGAGCGTCGAGATGCGCGGCCCAATCCACCGGCGTGGCGCTGAGCAGTTCCAGGCCGTAATCATTCACGGCAATCGAGAAGGTCACCGGTTGCCGCTGACTGACGCGCCACGCCAGCAGGCTCGCCAGTCCCAGATGCACTTGGCGCCCGGCGAACGGATAGAGGAAAAGATGCCAGCCTTCGCGGGATTTCAGTACCTCGGCCAGCAGATTTTCCGTGGTGGGCAAGCCGGACCAGCGTATCTGCGTCTCCAGCAGCGGCCGCAGCGCTTGCATTTCCGGGCCTTTGAACTGACCTTGAGCAGCGGCGCTGAAGCGCGTCACCACTGCTTCGGCCAGTTCGTTGGATAACGGCATGCGCCCGCCATTCCAGCGCGGCACGGCGGCTTTTTTTGCGGTGCTGCGTTTGACGTAGGCGGTCATGTTTTCCACCCGCACCAGTTCCAGCAAGCGCCCGGCGAAGAGGAAACCATCGCCGGGTTTCAGCCGGGCGATAAAGCCTTCCTCGACGCTGCCCAGTTGTTTGCCGCCGCCGCCCTTGCTCCAGAATTTCAGGTTGATGCTCGCGTCGCTGACGATGGTGCCGATGCTCATGCGATGGCGCCGTGCCAGACGCGCATCCGGCACACGCCAGACGCCGTGTTCGTCCGGCTCGACCCGGCGGTAATCCGGATACGCTGTAAGAGACATCCCGCCATGGCGCACGAACGCCAGCGCCCAGGCCCAGTCTGCCTCTGTCAGGTCACGATAAGCCCAGGCACCACGGACTTCTTCGTACAAGTCTTCAGGAATAAAGCCACCGCCAAGGGCCATGCTGACCAAATGCTGGACCAGCACATCCAGCGGCTTGTGCGGTGACAGACGCGGCTCGATGCGCCGCTGTTCGACGGCGTCGCGTGCGGCAACCGCTTCGATCAGTTCAAGGCTGTGGGTCGGCACCAGCGTCACCCGCGAGGTGCGCCCCGGCGCGTGGCCGGAACGCCCGGCACGTTGCATCAGTCGCGCGACGCCTTTCGCCGAGCCGATTTGCAATACGCGCTCAACCGGGAGGAAATCCACACCCAAGTCCAGGCTCGAGGTGCACACCACTGCTTTCAACTGGCCATTCTTCAACGCCTGCTCGACCCAATCGCGGGTATCGCGGGACAGTGAGCTGTGGTGCAGCGCGATCAACCCGGCCCAGTCCGGCCGCGCTTCCAGCAGCGCCTGATACCAGATCTCCGATTGTGCGCGGGTGTTGGTGAACACCAGGCTGCTGGCGCAGGCGTCGAGTTCGGCCACCACTTGCGGCAGCATCTTCAGACCGATGTGCCCGGCCCAGGGAAAACGCTCGATGGCCGGTGGGAGCAGGGTGTCGACTTGCAGGGTTTTTTCGCTTTTGCCCTGAACACTGACGCCGCCGCCCTGTGGGATCAGCACTTGCTCGGCGTGGGATTGATTACCGAGGGTGGCGGACACGCCCCAAACGATCAGTTCCGGCTGCCAATGACGCAGGCGGGCGAGAGCCAGTTGCAGTTGCACGCCGCGTTTGTTGCCGAGCAATTCGTGCCATTCATCGATGACGATCATGCGCAGGGTCGACAACGCCGTGCGCGCATCGGCGCGGGCCAGTAGTAGAGTCAGGCTTTCCGGGGTGGTAATCAGCGTCGTTGGCAAACGCCTGCCCTGACGAGCGCGTTCGCTGCTGCTGGTGTCGCCGGTGCGCAGGCCGATGCTCCACGGAATCTGTAAATCATCCACCGGGCTTTGCAGCGCGCGGGCGGTATCGGCGGCGAGGGCGCGCATCGGCGTGATCCACAGCACCGTCAACGGCTCGGCCGGCGGTTTGCGTTTGCGCGGCGTGGCCACGGGCGGTTGCAAGCGGGCGAAGCGGTTGAGTGCAGCAAACCACACCGCATAGGTTTTACCGGCGCCGGTGCTGGCGTGGAGCAATCCGGATTCGCCGCTTTTCACCGCCGCCCACACCTGTTTTTGAAAGGCGAACGGCTTCCAGTCGCGGGCGCTGAACCAGGTTTTTGCAAAGTCGGGGGATTTCGCCATGCCGGCTGCGTGCGCTCTGGAGGTGTTGTTTCAGAGACCACAGCAACAGACCAAAGGTTTAAAACAACGCGATTCCCTTGTAGGAGCTGACGAGTGAAACGAGGCTGCGATCTTTTGATCTTTGAGGCAGAGTCAAAAGATCGCAGCCTTCGGCAGCTCCTACAGGGGAATTGTGTACGGCGTTATTTGAGATTGCCGCTGAGGAACTGCTTCAGCCGTTCACTCTTGGGATTGCCCAGCACCTCTTCGGGCGCGCCTTCTTCTTCCACCAAGCCCTGATGCAGAAACAGCACCTGATTCGACACCTTGCGCGCAAAACTCATCTCGTGGGTGACCATGATCATCGTCCGGCCTTCTTCGGCCAGGCCTTGAATCACTTTCAACACTTCGCCGACCAGTTCCGGGTCGAGCGCCGAGGTCGGTTCGTCGAACAGCATCACCTCAGGCTCCATCGCCAACGCCCGGGCGATCGCCACGCGCTGTTGCTGACCGCCGGACAGAAACGCCGGGTATTGATCGGCGACTCGCGCCGGCAAGCCGACTTTGTCCAGATACCGCCGGGCGCGATCCTCGGCTTCCTGTTTGCTGCAGCCCAGCACCCGGCGCGGGGCCATGGTGATGTTTTCCAATACGGTCATGTGGCTCCACAGGTTGAAATGCTGGAACACCATCGCCAGCCGCGTGCGCAGGCGTTGCAGTTCATCGGCGTCGGCAACGTGCATGCCGTGGCGGTCGGTGACCATGCGGATCGCCTGGCCATCAAGGCTCATGGCGCCGTCATTCGGTTGTTCAAGGAAATTGATGCAGCGCAAAAAGGTGCTTTTGCCCGAGCCGCTGGCGCCGATCAGGCTGATCACGTCGCCGGTTTTGGCCTTGAGCGAAACGCCTTTGAGCACCTGATGATCGCCATAGCTTTTGTGCAGGCCTTCAACGGTCAGTTTGTACATGGACGAGCATCCTCAAGGCGAAAGTAGGTAGCCGCTGCGATAGGCTTCGGCGCCCGCGACGTGGGCGATGACCATGCCGGCAGTGGCCATGCGCCGCAACGAGCGCGCATACAGCAGGCCGGCGGCGGTGCAATGAATGGGGGTGACCTTGTCGTGGACCGGGTCAATGATTTCGGCGATCTGCTGGCCGGCTTCCAGGTATTGGCCGGGTGTCGCGCAGTACACCAACAGGCCACCGACTGGCGTGGTCACCGGTTCGACCCCGGCCAGCGGCGTGGCCGGGTACGGCAGTGGCGGTTGCGGCTTGGTCTCGCCGACGATGGCATCGAACTGGATCAGATAGTCGATCAGCGCCTGACAATCGCGGCTGGCCAGCGGGTGATTGACGTCGCCCTGGCCGCGCAATTCGACGGTCACCGAGAAGCTGCCCAGCGGAATCTCGAACTGTTCGCCGAAGCGTTCGCGTAGTTGCCACCAGAGCAGGGTGAAGCACTCGTCGAACGACTGCCCGCCGGAATCGGTAGCGAGCAGGCTGGCCTGCGCTTCCATGTAGCGCGCCAATGGCTCGACCTGTGGCCACGCCTCGGGCGTGGTGTACAGGTGCACCACCGATTCGAAGTCGCAGTGCAAGTCCAACACCATGTCGGCATCGCAGGCCAGGCGTTGCAGGGTCAGACGCTGGGATTGCAGTTGCGTCGTCGGCGTCTGGCGGGCGAGGGCGTTGCGCAGGCTGGTGCGGATCAGTTCGAGGTTGTGCTGCGCATCGTCGTTCAATTGGCCTTCGATGGCGTTGCCGATTTCTTCGCTGAGGTCGACGAACCAGCGATTGAAGTTCTGCCCGCTCTCCAGGTCGTAACGGCCCAGCGGCACGTCCATCAGCACTTGTTCGAGGCCGACCGGGTTGGCCACCGGCACGAGGACGATTTCGCTGCGCAGGCGGCCGGCAGCTTCCAGCTCGGCCAGACGCTGCTTGAGGTGCCAGGCGACCAGCATGCCCGGCAGTTCGTCGGCATGCAGCGAGGCCTGAATGTACACCTTGCCCTTGGCCTGCTGTGGGCCGAAGTGGAAACTGTGAATCTGCCGTGCGGTCCCCGGCAGCGGGGCCAGCAAGTCATGAATCTGGTGGCGCATTGTTATCTCTTTATTTTCAAACCGGTGCTAGTGAGTCGGCCCGAGGAAGGCCAGCCAGCGGCGTTCGGCAAGGCGGAACACACCGACCAGCGCAAAAGTAATGGTCAGGTAGATCAGCGCGGCGATGCCGAATGACTGGAAGGTCAGGAAGGTCGCCGAGTTGGCATCCCGCGCGACTTTCAGGATATCGGGAATGGTCGCGGTGAACGCCACGGTCGTCGAGTGCAGCATCAGGATCACTTCGTTGCTGTAGTAAGGCAACGAACGGCGTAAGGCCGACGGCATGATCACGTAGGCGTACAGCTTCCAGCCGGTCAGGCCATAAGCCTTGGCCGCTTCGACTTCACCGTGGTTCATGCTGCGAATCGCCCCGGCGAAAATCTCCGTGGTGTACGCGCAGGTATTGAGCGCGAAAGCGAGGATCGTGCAGTTCATCGCGTCGCGAAAGAAACTGTCGAGGATCGGCTGTTCGCGCACGGCGGCGAGGCTGTAGATGCCCGTGTAGCAGATCAGCAACTGGATATACAGCGGCGTGCCCCGGAACAGGTAGGTGTAGAACTGCACCGGCCAACGGACGTAGAAGTGCGGCGAGACGCGGGCAATCGACAGCGGAATCGAGACGACGAAGCCGATGCAGATCGAGGCGGTCAGCAGCCACATCGTCATCGCCAGCCCGGTGATGTTCTGGCCGTCGGTATAAAGGAAGGCGCGCCAATATTCCTGAAGAAGTTCGATCATCGTACGGCCTCCCGGGCACCGGCGGCGTAGCGACGTTCGAGCCAGCGCAGGATGAAGTTCGAAGCACTGGTGATCAGCAGATAGATCAAAGCGGCAAGGACCAGAAAGTAGAACAGTTGATAGGTGCTTTTACCGGCGTCCTGGGCAGCCTTGACCAGATCGGCCAGACCGATGATCGACACCAGCGCGGTGGCCTTGAGCATGACCATCCAGTTGTTGCCGATGCCTGGGAGGGCAAAACGCATCATTTGCGGAAACACCACGAAGCGAAAACGCTGGCCACGTTTGAGGCCATACGCGGTGGCGGCTTCGACCTGACCACGCGGCACCGCGAGGATGGCGCCACGGAAGGTTTCAGTGAAATACGCGCCATAGATGAAGCCCAGCGTCAGTACGCCGGCGCTGAACGGGTCGATTTCAATGTATTCCCATTCCATGTAGTCGGTCATTGACGTCAGCCAGGTTTGCAGGCTGTAGAAGATCAACAGCATCAGCACCAGATCCGGCACGCCGCGAATCAGCGTGGTGTAGAGCTGTGCAGGCAGGCGCACCAGTTTGACTTTCGACAGTTTGGCACTGGCGCCGAGCAGGCCGAGCAACACGGCCACCAGCAGCGACATCGCCGATAATTTGATGGTCATCCAGGTGCCTTGCAGCAGCAACGGGCCGAAGCCCTGCAGACTGAACGAGGCCAGCCCCAGATTTTGCAGGAGGGTTTCAAGCATAAATCAGCAACCTGAGCGGATGGAAAAGGCGCCCATCGGGGATGGGCGCCGGGGCATTATTTGCCGCTGTACAGATTCAGGTCGCCAAAGTGTTTCTTTTGAATCTCGGCGTATTTGCCGTCGTCGTGTAACGCTTTGATACCTTTATCCAAAAGTGCTTTCAGCTCAGTGTTACCTTTCTTGATACCGACAGCGGTTTTGGCTGGCAGCAATTCGCTGTCGACCGGCTGGCTGATTTCATAATCGGCGCCTTTTGGCGACTTCAAAAAGCCCAGTTCGGCTTGCAGCATGTCCTGGATACCGGCGTCGAGACGGCCGGAGGTCAGGTCGGAATACACCTGGTCCTGGTTCTGATAGGCCTGGGTTTTCACACCGGCCTTGTCCAGCACGGCTTTGGCATAGGCTTCCTGAATGGTGCCTTGCTCATAGCCAACGGTTTTGCCCTTGAGCGAAGCGACATCGGCGGTGATGCCGGAGCCTTTCTTGAACACATAAGCGGTCGGGCCGGAAAACAGTTCGCTGGAGAAGTCGATGACCTTCTCGCGGGCCGGGGTCACGGTCATCGACGAGATCACGCCGTCGAACTTGTTGGCCTTGAGGCCCGGAATCATGCCGTCGAAATCGCTTTCGACCCATTTGCACTTGACCTTCAGTTCGGCGCAGATCGCGTTGCCCAGATCGATATCGAACCCGACCAGGCTGCCATCGGCCGCTTTCGACTCGAACGGTGCGTACGAAGGGTCAACGCCAAAGCGCAGCTCTTTGTATTCCTTGGCCAGCGCGGAGCCGGCGGCCATGCACAACGCCAGTGCAGAAAGGGTCAGCAATGCTTTTTTCATTATTCAATCCCTAAGAACCAATATGAGCGCTTGTGGCGCAGAATTATTGTTACTGCAACGCTTACGACCTATAGAAAGTAGCAATTTCCGAACCAGAGTGCCGAACAGGTGTTTTAAAAGGTCGAGTGGAGACAGGCAAGGGTAGTTGAATGCCCGGAAATGGGCATTGCTGTTTGCATGCACTGTTTCGGTTCAAGCGCGTGGCTCGGAGCAGTTGAAACTGTGGCGAGGGGCTTTATCCCCGATCGGCTGCGCAGCAGGCGCAAAAACCTGAGTTCACGATTTTCAGGGGGAAATTGCTGGGGGCCGCTGCGCAGCCCAGCGGGGATAAATCCCCTCGCCACAGGATTCTGCGATGTGTCGAGAATGAATCAGGCCAACAAGTCTTGCAGAGTCGCGAGGCTGTCGGCTTCTTCGACGTTCTTGTCCTTGCGCCAGCGCAGCATGCGCGGGAAACGCACGGCGATGCCGCTCTTGTGCCTGCGCGACAGGGCGATGCCCTCGAAGCCGAGTTCGAACACCAGGCTCGGTTTCACGCTGCTGACCGGGCCGAATTTCTCCACGGTGGTCTTGCGCACGATGCTGTCGACCTGACGCATCTCTTCATCGGTCAGCCCCGAATACGCCTTGGCAAACGGCACCAGCGAGCGCTGGCTGGATTCCGGCGGGCCGTCCCACACGGCGAAGGTGTAATCGCTGTACAGACTGGCACGGCGGCCGTGTCCACGCTGGGCATAAATCAGTACCGCGTCGACGCTGAACGGGTCGACCTTCCACTTCCACCACACGCCCATGTCTTTGGTCCGGCCGACGCCATACAGCGAATCGCGGGCCTTGAGCATCATGCCCTCGACGCCGAGTTTGCGTGACGCTTCGCGCTGGCGGCCGAGGTCGAGCCAGTCTTCGCCGGTCAATACAGGGGAGGGCAGCAGTACGGGGCTGTTGCAGCGCGCGATCACCTCTTCGAGTTGCGCCCGCCGCTTGACCTGCGGCTGGTTGCGCCAGTCTTCGCCCTGCCACTCCAGCAGGTCGTAGGCCAGCACCACCACCGGCACTTCTTCGAGAATCTTTTTGTCGAGCGTCTTGCGACCGATGCGTTGCTGCAGCAGGGCGAACGGTTGCACGGCCGGCGGCTCATCGGATTGCGGATCGAAAGCATCTTCGGTGGTCGGATGGGTGCTCTTCCACACGACGATTTCGCCGTCGATCACCGTGCCGTCGGGCAAGCCGTGGACCAGCACATCGAACTCGGGGAAGCGCTCGGTCACCAGTTCCTCGCCGCGCGACCACACCCACAGCTTGCCGTCGCGCTTGACCACTTGCGCGCGGATACCGTCCCACTTCCATTCCACCTGCCAGTCGCTGGCCGGGCCGAGCAGGGCGTCGAATTCCTCGACCGGTTGCGACAAGGCGTGGGCAAGAAAGAACGGGTAGGGCTGGCCGCCGCGCTGGGCATGTTCGTCGGCTGATTCCGGGGCGATCAGTTTCAGATAACTGGCGGCGTTCGGTCGGTTCGACAGATCGGTGTAACCGACCAGACGCTGAGCCACGCGTTTGCTGTCGAGCCCGGCCATCGACGCCAGGGCGCGGGTGACCAGCAACTTCGACACGCCAACGCGGAAACTGCCGGTGATCAGCTTGATGCACAGCATCAGGCTCGGCCGGTCCAGTTGTGCCCACAACATTGGCAGCTGCCGCGCCAGATACTCCGGCGTTTCGCCGCGCAGTGGCAGCAGCCTGTCTTCGATCCATTCGGCGAGACCGGCCTCGGAGCTGTGGGGATTTTCCGGCAGCACCAGAGAAATGGTCTCGGCCAGATCGCCGACCGCCTGATAGCTTTCTTCGAACAACCACGGCTCCAGCCCCGAGACTGCCACCGCCAGCTCGCGGAGGATGCGTACCGGCACCAGTTGTCGCGGCCGTCCACCGGAAAGGAAATACACCGCCCACGCGGCATCTTCTGGCGCGGCCTGCGCGAAGTACGCCTGCATCGCCGCCAGCTTGGCGTTGCTCGACGTGGTGGCGTCGAGTTCGGCATATAACTCGGCGAAGGCTTTCATGGCGATGTCTCGGCAACGGTGGGTTCGCTGGCGATGTTGTCGTCTTCGTCATCGCCGTATTCGGTGGTGAAGCCTTGTGCATCGAGGCCCTGTTCGCGCAGATGGCGCACGAGCACGCCGATCGAGCCGTGGGTGACCATCACCCGTTCCGCGCCGGTCTGGTTGATCGCCCAGAGCAGGCCGGGCCAATCGGCGTGATCGGAGAGGACGAAACCGCGATCGACACCGCGCCGCCGTCGGGTTCCGCGCAGGCGCATCCAGCCGCTGGCGAAGGCATCGCTGAACTCGCCGAAACGCCGCATCCAGGTACTGCCGCCCGCTGACGGCGGAGCAATGACCAGCGCTTGACGCATGATCGGATCGCTTTTTTTCACGTCGCCGGCGTAGATCGTCGGTGGCAGGTACACGCCGGCGTCGCGGTACACACGGTTCAACGGTTCGACCGCGCCGTGGCTGAGGATCGGCCCGAGGGTTTCGTCGATGCCATGGAGAATCCGCTGGGCCTTGCCGAAGGAGTAGCAGAACAGCACGCTGGCCTTGCCGGCGGCAATGTTGCCCGCCCACCATTGATTGATCTCGGCGAAGATCTGCGCCTGCGGCTGCCAGCGATAGATCGGCAGGCCGAAGGTCGATTCAGTGATGAAAGTGTGGCAGCGCACCGGTTCGAATGGCGTGCAGGTGCCGTCCGGCTCGACCTTGTAATCCCCCGATGCGACCCAGACTTCGCCGCCGTATTCCAGGCGCACCTGCGCCGAACCGAGGACATGCCCGGCGGGGTGAAAACTTAAGGTGACGCCGTGGTGGGTCAGGCGCTGGCCGTAGTCGAGGGTTTGCAACTGGATGTCCTGACCCAGACGCGCGCGCAGAATCCCGGCGCTGGCGCTGCTCGACAGGTAGTGCTGATTACCGGTGCGCGCGTGATCGCCATGGGCATGGGTGATCACCGAGCGCTCGACCGGCCGCCACGGATCGATATAGAAATCCCCGGCGGGGCAGTAGAGACCTTCAGGTCGGGCAATAACAAGATCCATGTCGTGACCGGAATGGGGGGCTTGTTAGCTATGAGGCGGGCGTGAGGCTGGAAGTTCGATCGGCTTTGAAGCGCTACCCTCACCCCAGCCCTCTCCCAGAGGGAGAGGGGGCCGACCGAGTTGAATATGGATCTGGCACAGCCTTGAGCCTGATCCAATGTTGGATTCACTCTCTCTCTTTCAGGTCGGCGCAAGACCCAAGCATCCCCCAATCAGTCCCCTCTCCCTCCGGGAGAGGGCTAGGGTGAGGGGCCGTTGATCTTTGCTTTATTTCCCTGGAGTCAGGGTCAAGCGGGCCCTGCCATACACCCGATCAAAGTTCTGCGGCTGCATCGGCAGGCCGATGTACTGACCTTTCAGCCACGCATCGATCCCGTTCAGGTAGTTCGGACTCAGTGGATTGCCCGACTGCCCCGTACCGTTCTGCGCCATCAGTGGCTCGCTCTGGCCGAAGTCGACGATAAAGCGCATCGACGGCGCGCGCGTGGTGGCGAAGTCCTGACCCCAGGCAAATGCCGAGCTGTTCAGCGTGGTGTGATCGCCACCAGCCGCCAGCGGCCCGCGAACGGTCTGACCATTGCTGTTTTTCCACGCATAGCTGTGCAATTTGCCCCACTGCCAGGCGCGATGATCGCCGCCCAACTGACTGTCGCCGGCCGTAATCGCCGCAGCGAGGCTACGGGCGAGAATCACGGATTTGTCTTCCTTCTGCGGCGTGCGCAGGTCATCCCAGAACGGACTGTCCTCACGCCCCAGCAGATGATCGGCCTGCGCCGCGTAGGACAGATCGCCATTGGCGACAAAGGCCTTCCACGTCGGGCTCGACTCAGGACCCAGTTCATCGAGGAAGATCTGCTTCATGCTTTCCTGCAGAAACAGTTCGTAAATCGCCGCATCCGCCGAGGTCGGGCTGAGCTTGCCGTCGAACGCCATCAAACGGGTGAAGGCTTCGCGCGCCTTGCTGCGTTCGGCTTCCGGCAGGGCGTCGATCGCCTGTTTCAGCGGTTGCTTCATGCCCGGCGCTTCGAAGACTTTTTTCAGCTTGGCGGCGAAGGTGGTGGTCTGGTCGTACTGCATGGCGATCACGCTGCGGCTGTCGTGCTTGCCGCTGCCAGCCATTTCCGCCAAGCGTTCGCCACGCTCCGGTGCCGCCCAGGATTTCGACAACTGCATGCCGTAGCCGTCGGGAATCACCCGCTGGTTGGCGGTGCCGAGCCAGCCTTGTGCCGGGTCCTGATCGTAGGGGTGCAGCATCGGGTCGGCGTAACCGTCCCAGTCGTAGCGACCGTCCCAGCCCGGCGAGGGCAGCAGACCTTCGCCTTCGCGACGGTTGGGGAAGCGCCCGGTGACTTGCCAGCCGATATTGCTCGCATCGGCAAAGACCAGATTGAGGGTGATGGCGCGGATTTCGCGGCTGGCGTCCGAGGCGCGCTCGACGTTCTGCGCGCGGGTCAGGTCGAAGAAGGCATCCAGGGTTTTGTCGTCAGTGAAGCTTGGCGTCTGCAAGGCGAGGCCGAAACCGCTGCCCTGCGCCGCTGCCTGGGCACTGTTGAGCAGCGCGCCGTGGCGGGTTTCGTACACGGCTTCGCGAATCGGCCGCTGGCCTTTGACGAAGTAGGTTTCGTTGCGCACGCCCAGCGGCTGCCATTTGCCGTTGACTTCATAAGTGAGGCTGCTGCCCTGACGGCGGATTTTCTCGAGGAACAGATCCTGGTTATCGCCGAGCACGCTGGTCATGCTCCACGCCACTTTGCCGTTGAAACCACCGAGCACCATCGGCAGACCGGCAACCGTGACGCCGGCGGCCTGATATTTCGGCGCACGTATCTGCACGAAACTCCACAGCGACGGCGCGGCCAGCGGCCCGTGCGCATCGCTGGCCAGCAGGCTCTTGCCGCTGCGGCTGCGTTGCGGGGCAATCGCCCAATTGTTCGCAGTCGGCGTGGCGAGCAGGTTCAGCGCCGACAGTTGCTGGCTGGCGCTGCTCAGTTCCGTCAGCCCCGGAATCTGCCCGTTGAGCTTGAGGCCTTGCAGTTTGTCGGCTTCAGCCACTGGCAGGTTTTCATCAGGCGCCGACGGGCTCAGCCAGGCGAGTTTGTCAGTGGTGACGGTTTGCGCGAGCACCAGCGACTGGATTTCCTCCGGCAGGTTGGCCGACTGGCTGAAATTCAGCAGGGCAAAAATCAGCGCCGAATCTTCCGGTTTCCAGTATTCCGGTTTGTAACCGCTGGCGGCGAGGTCGCCCGGGAACTTGTCGGCGTAGCGGAACAGGTAGGCGTTGACGCCCCGTGCGTAGACTTCGAAGAAACGCTTGAGCCGTGGCGACGAGGCCTTGTACAGCTCGCCGGCGCTCTTCTTCAGATTGACTGCGCGCATGTAGCGGTCGGCATCGAGCATCGACGCGCCGGACATTTCCGCCAACCGGCCCTGAGCCAACAGGCGCAGGGTGACCATCTGGTTGATGCGGTCGCTGGCGTGGACGTAACCGAGGCTGAACAGCGCGTCATGGAAGCTGTTGCTTTCGATCAGCGGCATGCCCATCGCATTGCGCCGCACCGAAACGTTCTGCGCCAGGCCCTTGAGCGGTTGCACGCCGGAGGTCGGCGGCAGGCTGTCCTGGGCGTTCCAGGTCTGGCAACCGGACAGGCCGAGAACACCGGCCACTGCTGCGGCAACGCCGAACCGGGGAAGAAAATGTGTAAGGGCTGGCGAGGCCATGGCGAAGCTCCTGCGGGGGTATAAGGCTGGGGGCGCAATAAAGCCGCTACGTTAGTGACGGCGCGAGGGCCGCGCAAGCGGGGCGAGCGGTTATTTATGCAGTTGTCGGCTGATCGGTCAGAGGCGTGACAGTTGCTTGTGGGAAAGCGCTGATGTTGAACTACGGAACGAGTCCCGAGCCCTGTCAGGAGAAAGATCGCTATGGAGCTTCAGAGCAACGCTGCGCTGATCATCATCGACCAGCAGAAAGGCATTTTGCACCCGCGTCTGGGGCGGCGGAATAATCCTCAGGCCGAGGAAAGAATGCTTGAGCTGCTGGCGCTGTGGCGGCGGAGCAGGCGGCCGGTGATCCACGTGCAACATTTGTCGCGCTCGCCTGATTCGGTGTTCTGGCCGGAGCAGTCCGGGGTGGAGTTTCAAGAGCGATTTGTCCCTCAGGACGGTGAATGGCTGATCCAGAAAGACGTTCCGGATGCGTTTTGCGCGACCGGGCTGGAAGGGCGGTTGCGTGAGGCAGGGATCAGGCAACTGATCATCGTCGGTGTGGCGACCAACAACTCAGTTGAGTCGACGGCGCGCACCGCAGGCAATTTGGCGTTCGATACGTTTGTGGCTGAGGATGCGTGCTTCACCTTCGACAAGGCCGATTATTTCGGCACACCGCGTACCGCTGAAGAGGTGCACGGGATGTCGCTGGGCAATCTGCATGGGGAGTATGCGACGGTGGTCAGTAGTGTGCAGGTTTTGGCGGCAGGCTGAAGTTTTGTAGTGGAGGCGCCGCCGCCTTCGCGAGCAGGCTCGCTCCCACAGTGACCATATTTCTTCAGATGAAACGCGATCCCTGTGGGAGCGAGCCTGCTCGCGAAAGCGGTGTGTCAGGCGCCAACAATGTTGGAGGTGCCGGCCCCATCGCGAGCAGGCTCACTCCTACAGGAGATCGGTACGCGGTCACTGTGGGAGCGAGCCTGCTCGCGAAGGCGATGTGTCAGGCGAAGAAGATCTTCGCCAGTCACATCAAGCGCCGTGGCACTTCTTGAATTTCTTGCCGTTGCCGCATGGGCAAGGATCGTTGCGGCCGACGTCTTTCAGGACGTTGCGCACCGGTTCCTGGTGGGCGTGGCCGCAGTTCGGGCCGTGGACATGGCCATGGTCGTGATCGTGATCGTGATGGTGGTCATGATCGTGGTTGCAGTCAGGGCCATGGACATGGGGTTGCTGGGTCATCGAGGTCACTCCGGAGTTAGATCGGCGGGGATTATCACGCCATTGCGCTCAAGGTGCACGTAGTGGGCGATGAATAAACCGGTTTCCATTTCCCCCTGCAATCGATAGGGAATCTGCTGGTTCGGATTTTTCAGCAGTTTCACCACCTGTTTGACCTTCGGCCACAGGTTGGTTCGGATCGGCACTTTGAAGTAAGCGCTGCGCTTGGGGCCGACGGTAAACCAGTGCTCGTGCTCGCCCTCGGTGAGCAGCATGTCGGCCAGATGAATCCGGTATTCGAGGCCGCGCACGGTCAGGTCGCTGTCGTTGGGATTGTCGACGCGAAAGTGCAGGATGAATTTTTGCTCGAGCAGTTTGGCCCGCACCACCTCGACTTTCACCAGATGCACGGCGGGCTCGACGCTGTCATCGCTGAACCAAGAGGCGCAGCCGCCGAGGTTGAGGGTCAGCATCAACAGCAGAAAATGTAATGTGCGTCGATGACCGAGCATGGTGTTACTCCCTTTGGTGCCAGTCTAGACCTAAAAAGATCGCAGCCTTCGGCAGCTCCTACAGAATGAACGCAAATTCTTTGTAGGAGCGGCCGAAGGCTGCGATCTTTTGATCTTCAGCTCAAGCGCCGAAATAACCCGAACAACACTTCTTGAACTTCTGCCCGCTGCCGCAAGGGCAGCCGTCATTGCGCCCCAGCTTCATCTGCACCGTCGGATCGATGAAGTACCAGCGCCCGCCGTTCTGCACAAACGAGGAGCGCTCGCGATGGCTGTGCTCGCCCTGGCTGTCATGCCAGCGCGCGGTGAAGGTCACAAAAGCGTGTTCCGGCTGACCGCCAAAGACTTCCGAGCTTTCAACCTCAAGGCCGAGCCAGGTGCTTTGTGCACTCCAGTCGCTGATCGATTGTCGGTTCAAGCCCGCCTGCTGCGCGGGCAGGGTGGTCGCCACCAGATAATCGACCAGCCCCAGCACGTAAGCGCTGTAGCGCGAGCGCATCAAGGCTTCGGCACACGGCGCCGGGTGGCCGTCGTGATAAGGGCCGCAGCAGGCATCCAGCAGATTGCCGCTGCCGCAAGGGCAAATGGCTGTACTCATTGCATTACCACCAGTATTTCCCGAAGTTTTCCGGATTGGCCCAGAAGCGTGAATTGAGCCAGTCGGGGACTTGTTTGTAGTCAAGCAGATCGTAGGTGAACAGGGTCAGCACCTGCTCGTCGCGCTGGAAACGCTCGCTGGCCTGCAGGGCCAATGAGTAGAAGTCGGTTTCCTGCCAGCCACTGGCCGCCAGATCCGCCAGCACCGCGATGCGACTGGCGTTGAGATTGCGGATGCCGCCCAACAGATTCAGGCCATCGCGCTTGGGCAAATGTTCCAGGCAATCGACCACCAGCGCCAGATCGAAGCGTTGCGCGGCCAGCTCAGCCGGCAGACCGCCGGGTGCGGCATGGGCGACCACGGTATCTGGATGCGCGTCCTTGAAAGCGCTCAAGGCGGGAAACTCGCTGGCGCCGATCAACAGCAATCGAGCCGGGGCGTAGCGATCCAGCAGAGCGGCCAACGCCTGTTGTGGCGTGCGCGAAGAAATGGCGACGTTCATCGAAGCTCCTCAGTCAGACCGCCAAGACTAGCCTGCCAGACCGCGTCGGCAAAGCGCCCGGTGGCGGCGGTTTTCGCCGAAAGAGGCGAACCCCTGTGAACACGGTCGCAAACAGCGGTGGCCTATTGCTGGCGGAGATTAAAACTCCGGTCTTTACTCCCTGAATCGGTTTTAAGCCGATCCCTCAGGAGAAAACTAGATGAGCATAGTTCGGACAGCATTACCCTTGGTTCTGCTAACCAGTGTGTTGACTGGTTGTGCAGGTTTGCAGAAGACCGACTGGCCGACCTGTGCGGCGGTCGGCGGTGTGGTCGGTGCCGGTCTCGGCGCGACGGAAAGCGCTTCGTGGGCCGGTTACGGTGCACTGCTTGTCGGTGGTACGGCAGCGGCCTATTGCTGGGTGCATGGTGACGGCGATGAAGACGGCGATGGCGTGCCGGACAGTCGCGACAAGTGCCCGGGCACACCTAAAGGCGTGCAGGTCGATGCTGACGGTTGCCCGCCACCGACGCCTGCGCCAGTGGTCGAAGAAGCGGTTGTGGTCAAGGAAGAAACAATCGTCATTCGTGATGTGCATTTCGAGTTCGACAAAGCCACGCTGACCGGCCCTGACAAGCAGGTGCTGGACAAGGTCGCCGATCGCCTGAAGCAGGAATCCTCTACCGCGCAACTGACCGTGACCGGTCACACCGACAGTGTCGGCAGCGATGCCTACAACAAGAAACTGTCGGATCGTCGTGCGCACTCGGTGGTGGAATACCTGATCCAGCAGGGCGTGCCACGTGCCAGCTTCGTTTCGGTGTCGGGCCTCGGTGAAAGCCAGCCTGTCGCTGACAACAAGTCGGCCGATGGTCGCGCGCAGAACCGTCGCACCGAAATCAAAATCGTCCGCTAGCCCCTCTCGCATCCGCGGCTTGTGCAGTCGCGGATGCGGGTCTTTACTCCTGTGTAACCGGTATGGGCCGGTACACAGGAGCGTTCACAAATGCGTGTTTTCTCAAGGTCCGTCTTGCCGGTGCTGCTGCTAGGCAGCTTGCTCACCGGTTGTGCCACTCACAGCGATGGCACCGCCCCCCTCAATCAACGTACGTGGCCGATCTGCAGCCTGCTTGGCGGCCTGGTCGGCGGCGGTCTTGGCGCCATTGAAAGCGCCGGCTGGGCCGGTGGCGGCGCGGCATTGGGTATCGTCACCGGCGGGCTGATCTGTTACGCCCAGGATGGCGACGAGGACAGCGACGGCGTGTTCGACCGCCGCGACCGCTGCCCGGACACGCCGGAAAATACCGAAGTCGATCATCGTGGCTGCCCGCTTCCGCAATATCCGGTCGCAGTCAAACCGGTTGAACCGGCGCCGCAAACTGAAGTGATCACCTTGAGCGATGCCGGCAACGTGTTGTTCGATTTCGACAAGTCCGATCTGACCCCGGCGGCAAAAGCCCAGCTCGACACTTTGATGGACAAGCTGCGCAATGCCGATGTGGTCAGTATCAAAGTCATCGGGCACACCGACAGCAAAGGCTCCGACGCCTATAACCAGGCATTGTCGGAACGCCGCGCCAGCAGTGTTGCAGCGTACTTGCTCAGTCAGGGCCTGGCGCCGAACAAGCTTACCAGCGAGGGTCGAGGCGAAAGTGAGCCGGTCGCCGATAACGCCACCGATGAAGGCCGCGCGGAAAATCGCCGGGTCGAGCTGCATATCAATCGTTAGGAAAGGTCTGTAGTCCGCCGGCTAGAGCTGCCGGGTCGAAATCATCGGCCCGGCAGCCATTTCATCAGCGTTTGCACAAATTTCATTTTTCCCTCTGGCTTATCCCCCGCAGAAGCCGGTACTGTGCGTGCAAAGAATAATTCGCAACACGGGGGAGCGTATGAAGGTGTTCTGGGGGCTGGGGCGTTTGCTGACCCTGCTGTTCTGCTGCGTGGTACTGGCCAATCAACTGGTGCCGTTTGTTCATCCGCTGCATCTGCTGGTCAATCTGGCCGGCGCTCTGTTGTTGCTGATTCATCTACTCGAAGTGCTGCTGTGCAACCGCAGCCTCAAGGGCCGTCCGCACCCTTGGCGTGACCGTGGCCGCATTCTGTTGTTCGGCGTTTTCCACCTGCAAACCATCCCGGCCCCGGCCGCTCCGGAGGCTTCTTCCCATGCGTAAACTCTGCCTGCTCGCTGCATTCATCAGTCCACTGGCCTGCGCCCAGGTGGTCAACGTGCAAAGCAATTCGCTGATGCGTTTGCCCAACACCACCAGCACACTGCAGCTGGAGAAGCTGGAAGTCGCCGATTACGGCACCTTGCTGATCCCGTCCAACGTTACCGAATTGACCATCGATGAACTGCGCCTGGGCCACGAAGCACGCATCGCCATCGTTCCGGCTGAACAGGCGCTGGAGATGAAGGTGAAACGCGCCGAGTTGAGCGACGGCAGCCAGATCACCGCACGTGGCGCCCGTGGCACTTATGAAAAAGCCGCCCGGGCCGGGCGCAATCTGAACCTGCAATTTCAAGCCCTGAGCGCGCCGCAACTGACCGTCGATGCCCGTGGCGGCACCGGCGCTCCGGGTTTCGTCGGGCTCGACGGCGGCAACGGTGAAGATCCGGGCTGCACCTATGGCTCCGCCGGCCACGGTGCCGATGGCAGTGACGGCAGCGATGGCCAGCCGGGCGCGCCGGGTGCATTGGTACGCCTGGCCGTGCCACGGGATTTTCCTGCCGAGCTGATCAAGGTCAACGTGGCTGGCGGTGCCGGCGGCCCGGCGGGTGTTGGCGGCAAGGCGGGGAAGGGCGGCAAGGCCAAGGGCTGCCTGGTGTACCGCGCTGATGGCGGCAAGAACGGCAAGGCCGGCGCGGATGGCCAGCCGGGGCCGGAGGGAGCGGCTGGTTCGGTTACTGTGCAGCGCCTCTAAAGGCAAGCCCTCACCCCAGCCCTCTCCCGGAGGGAGAGGGGGCCGACCGAGGTGTCGTGAGTTGAACGTCGACCTGAAAAAAACCGGTCGATTATGGATTCGGTAGGGCAGTTTCAGGTCGGTGTAACTCTCCAAATATCCCCCAATCAGTCCCCTCTCCCTTCGGGAGAGGGCTAGGGTGAGGGGCTTTTGATTTCAGTCCCCAATCTTCAGAATATCGGCCGAGCCGCAGCCACAGCCACCAGCACCAACCCGACCAGCAGATTAAGCCCCACCACCCGCCGAATCCGCCCCAGCACTGCCGCACCCGCCGGCCAATCCTTCGCCTCAACCGCCTTGCGCAATTCCGGCAGCATCAGCCCCTGAATGCGGATGAACAGCGCCGTCATCACCACATACAAACCGATCATCACCTGCACATACTTCGGCGCGGTCTCGAAGCCGACCTGCTGTAGATGCAACATGCCCACGCCGCTGATCGGCAACAGGATCACGGCGACCCAGACCCAACGGAAAAAACCTTGAAACACTTCCACCCACAGGGTCAGGCGAGCTGGGCCGTCCAGAGCCTTCACAGCCGCAGGGCGCAAGACCATCCAGGCGAAAAACATGCCGCCAACCCACACCAGAGCGGCAAGGACATGCAGGGGGTAAACGAGGCTAAAAGGTGTCATTGGGTCACTCCGTTCTGCGCGGGATCGATTAGCGGGGTATGATAGCCGCCGAACCAAACTACTGAAAATTTATCCAGCGTTTTTGCGCCCGACACTCAATGATCAGCACTGAACTCAAAACCACGATCCAGGGCGCCTATTCGCGTTTTCTAGAGGCCAAGAGCCTAAAGCCGCGTTACGGCCAGCGCCTGATGATCGCCGAAATCGCCAAGGTCCTCGGGGATATCGACACCGATGACGAAGGCCGGCGCAGTGGCGACCCCGCGATTGTCGCGGTGGAAGCCGGCACCGGTACCGGCAAGACGGTGGCCTACAGCCTGGCGGCGATTCCCACGGCGAAACTGGCCGGCAAGCGTCTGGTGATTGCCACCGCGACCGTCGCCCTGCAAGAGCAGATCGTCTACAAGGATTTGCCTGACCTGATGCGCAACAGCGGGCTGAATTTCAGTTTCGCCCTGGCCAAGGGCCGTGGCCGCTACATGTGCCTGTCCAAGCTCGACATGCTGCTGCAGGAAGGCCACGCACAAACCGCCACCGCGCAGCTGTTCGAAGAAGAAGGCTTCAAGATCGAAGTCGACGAGGCCAGTCAGAAGCTGTTCACCAGCATGATCGAAAAGCTCGCCGGCAATAAATGGGACGGCGACCGCGACAGCTGGCCCAACGCGCTGGAAGACGCCGACTGGGCGCGCCTGACCACCGATCACAGCCAGTGCACCAACCGTCATTGCCCGAACTTCGGCCAGTGCGCCTTCTACAAGGCTCGCGAGGGCATGGGCAAGGTTGACGTGATCGTCACCAACCACGACATGGTCCTGGCGGATCTGGCACTGGGCGGCGGCGCCGTGCTGCCCGATCCGCGTGACACCATTTACGTGTTCGACGAAGGTCACCATTTGCCGGACAAGGCCATCGGCCACTTCGCTCACTACACGCGCCTGCGCTCCACCGCCGACTGGCTGGAAACCACCGCCAAGAACCTCACCAAGCTACTGGCCCAGCATCCGTTGCCGGGCGATCTCGGCAAGCTGATCGAGCAGGTGCCCGAGCTGGCGCGGGAGATCAAGACCCAGCAGCAGTTCATGTTCACCGCGTGTGAGCAGATCGCCGATTTCAAACCAGGCGAAGACGTCGAAGGCCGCGAGCGCCCGCGTCATCGCTTTGTCGGCGGGGTGATTCCCGAGGACATGCGCGAGATGGGCATCGAGCTGAAAAAAGGCTATTCGCGCCTTAACGATCTGTTCCAGCGCCTGACCGACCTGCTCAAGGAAGGCATGGACGGTGAGGTCAATATCGGCATCGCCAGCAATCAGGCCGAAGAATGGTATCCGCTGTTCGGCAGCTTGTTGTCCCGCGCTTCCGGCAACTGGGAATTGTGGACCGCGTTCACCGCCGAAGACCCGGAAGACAGCCCGCCGATGGCGCGCTGGCTGACCCTGGCCGAAAGCGGTTCGCTGTTCGATATCGAGGTCAACGCCAGCCCGATTCTGGCGGCGGAAACCTTGCGTCGCAGTTTGTGGAACGTCGCTTACGGCTGCCTGGTGACGTCGGCAACGCTGACGGCGCTGGGCACTTTCGACCGTTTCCGCATGCGCGCCGGCCTGCCGAAAAAAGCTGTCACTGCGGTGGTGCCGAGCCCGTTCCATCATGCCGATGCCGGCGTGCTGCGCGTGCCGGACCTGAAGGCCGACCCGCGCGATGCCGCCGCCCACACGGCGGCGATCATTCGCGAGCTGCCCGATCTCGTGGAAGGTTCCCGTGGCACGCTGGTGCTGTTCTCTTCGCGCAAGCAGATGCAGGACGTGTTCGACGGCCTTGATCGCGACTGGCGCAAGCAAGTGTTCATTCAGGGCAATCTGTCGAAACAGGAAACCCTCAACAAGCACAAGGCGCGGGTCGATGGCGGTGATTCCAGCGTGCTGTTCGGGCTGGCCAGTTTTGCCGAGGGTGTCGATTTGCCGGGTGCCTACTGCGAGCACGTGGTGATCGCCAAGATTCCATTCTCGGTGCCCGACGATCCGGTCGAAGCTGCGTTGTCGGAGTGGATCGAGGCCCGTGGCGGCAATCCGTTCATGGAAATCTCCGTGCCCGATGCCTCGCTGAAACTGGTTCAGGCCTGCGGCCGTCTGCTGCGTACCGAAGAAGACCGCGGCACCATCACCTTGCTCGACCGGCGGCTGGTCACCCAGCGCTACGGCAAGGCGATCCTCAATGCGTTGCCTCCTTTCCGTCGTGAAATATCCTGAGACACGGGTGGGCCGATTGGCCCGCCGCGTTGTCTATCTCTCTGCCACCGCTTTTCCACTGGCCTTGACTGGTCGTTAGGGAGAACTCCGTTCTTATGATCCGCCGTTCGTTGCCCGCTGTTTTCGCCATGATTTTTGCCGCGCCGTTGCTGGCCGCGCCCGCCGGTCAGCAGACGCTGTTCAACTTCGTGCGCCCGGCCGACGTGGTCAAGGTCGCCACGGAAAACGCCGACCTGCCCCAGGCCAATGCCGAACAGACCGCAGAAGGCGAAGTGCTGCGCCGGGTGACGTTCAACCCGGTCGCGCGGCCGACCTTGCGCCTGACTCCGCAGACCGGCGCTTGGGACTGGTCGCAGTCCAGCATGATGACTCTGCGACTGCAGAGTGCGATGAACTGGGCGGTGACGGTTTATGTGCAGATCCAGAGCAACGATGGCCGCACTCTGGTCAGCCGCGTCGATCTGCCGGCCGGCCCCGCGCAGACCTTGCTGGTGCCGCTGGTGGCTTCGACGCCGCTGAGCCAGGGTATGAAAGCCGGGCCGCCGATGCCGATGACCATTGATGGCCAACGCATTCTGCTGGCCAGCAGCACGGGCGAGATCGATCGCAGCCAGGTGGTTTCGGTGAGTCTGTCGATGGATCAGCCGAAAGTTGCGCAGAGCCTGTTGCTTGAGCGTTTCGGCGTGCAGGACGGCGAGTCGGTGACGCGCGCGGTGTACGGTAATCTGGTCGACGCATACGGCCAGTCAACCCGCAGCAAGTGGCCGGAAAAAGTCAGCAGCGACGAGCAACTTAAAAGCGCCGCCAGCAAAGAGCAGCAACAACTGAATACGTGGCTGACCGAGCGTGAAAAGGCTTCGCTGGACAAGTTCGGCGGCTGGAACAAAGGCCCGGCGTTCAAGGCCAGCGGCTTCTTCCGCACGGAAAAACGTGATGGCCGCTGGTATCTGGTGACCCCTGAAGGCCACCCGTTCTATTCGCTGGGCGTCAACACCGTCAGCCCGCAGGTCAACCAGACCTACGTGGCTGGTCGTGAGTACATGTTCGAATCGTTGCCGAAGAACGACGACCCGCTGGCCGCGCATTTCGGCGAGGGCGACAACCGTGGCGGCAATGGCGCCGATCAGGGCCGTGGCTACGGCAACGGCCGCTGGTACGACTTCTATGGTGCCAATCTGCAACGCCTGTACGGCGAACCGTGCAAGGCGGACAGCGACAACAAGGCCGGGATTGCCGAAGCGGCGAAGGCGGGCGCGGCTGAGGCCGGCTCGGTGCAGGCTGCTGAGACTGCAGCGGTGCCTGCCGAGCCGAAATCGGGTATTGCCGAAGCGGCGCAGACCGATGCGGTGCAAGCGTCCAGCGCGCAAACCGCTCCGTGCACAGCCGCGATTGATGAAGAACGCTGGACCCGCCATACCCTCGACCGCCTGCAAGCCTGGGGCTTCAACACGGTGGGCAACTGGAGCGTGCCGTCGCTGGCGGACGCTGAACGCGTGCCGTACACCTTGCCGCTGTCGATCGTCGGCGATTACGCCAGTATCAGTACTGGCAGCGATTGGTGGGGCGGCATGCCGGATCCGTTCGATCCGCGTTTTGCCATGGCCACCGAGCGCGCCGTGGCCATTGCCGCCCGCGATCATCGTGACGATCCGTGGCTGATCGGTTATTACGCCGACAACGAACTGGCCTGGGCCGGCCCTGGTGACGATCCGAAGGCTCGCTACGCGCTGGCCTACGGCACGTTGAAAATGACCACCGACGTACCGGCCAAACGCGCCTTTCTCAAGCAATTGCGCGACAAGTACCGCAATCAGGCCGGACTGTCCAAGGCCTGGGGCATCGATTTGCCGGCATGGGAGTTGATGGAAGATCCGGGGTTCGTGCCGCCATTGCCGAACCCGGAACATCCGGAGATCGAAGCGGATTTCAAATACTTCCAGAAGGTCTTTGCCGACACCTATTTCAAGACCATTTCCGATTCGCTGAAATGGCACGCGCCCAACCAGATGCTGCTTGGCGGTCGCTTCGCCATCAGCACGCCTGAAGCCATGGCGTCGTGCGCGCAGTATTGCGATGTGTTGAGCTTCAACATGTACACGCTCAAGCCGCAGGACGGTTACGACTTCGCCGCACTGGCAGCGCTGGACAAACCGGTGCTGATCACCGAATTCAACTTCGGCTCGGCTGACCGGGGGCCGTTCTGGGGCGGCGTGACGCAATTGGCCAAGGAAGAAGATCGCGGTCCGGCTTATGTCAACTTCCTCAAACAGGCGCTGAGCGAACCGTCGATTGTTGGCGTGCACTGGTTCCAGTATCTCGACCAACCGGTGACCGGGCGTTTGCTCGACGGCGAGAACGGGCATTTCGGTCTGGTCGGGGTGACCGATCTGCCTTATCAGGGCTTCGTCGAGGCGGTGCGCAAAAGCAATCTGCAGGCGCTGGAGCAGTTGGGCAAGGAGGCGCAGAAAGCACCGGTTGCCGAGGTTGAAGGTGGGCGCAAGGCCGAGGCTGGCAATGCGCCGGGGGCTGCGCAGGCGGGTGGGCATTCGGGGAATGGTCACTAGGTTTCAGACCGCGTTATCGTTCTTCGCGAGCAGGCTCGCTCCCACACTGGATATCAACAGCAGAGGAGATCCCCTGTGGGAGCGAGCCTGCTCGCGAAGGGATCACCATAAATTGCCGATCAACCGTCTGGCCCGCGCCTGTTCCCAAATCCCTCAAGGGCTGGAACAATGCGGGCCACTTTGTAGAGCGTTTTCGCGGGGGAGTTGCGGGTGCAGATTCAGGGACATTACGAGCTTCAATTCGAAGCGGTGCGCGAGGCTTTCGCCGCACTGTTCGACGATCCCCAGGAACGCGGCGCAGCCCTGTGCATCAAGGTCGGTGGAGAAACCGTCCTCGACCTCTGGTCCGGTACCGCCGACAAGGACGGCAGCGAAGCCTGGCACAGCGACACCATCGCCAACCTGTTCTCCTGCACCAAGACCTTCACCGCCGTTACCGCGCTGCAACTGGTCGCTGAAGGCAAGTTGCAACTCGACGCCCCGGTTGCCCGCTACTGGCCGGAATTCGCCGCCGCCGGCAAAGAATCCGTCACCCTGCGCCAATTGCTCTGCCATCAGGCCGGCTTGCCGGCGCTGCGCGAACTGCTCGCGCCTGAAGCCCTTTACGAATGGCAAACCATGGTCGACGCCCTCGCGGCCGAAGCGCCATGGTGGACTCCGGGCACCGGTCACGGTTATGCCGCGATCACCTACGGCTGGCTGGTCGGCGAATTGCTGCGCCGCGCCGACGGTCGTGGGCCGGGCGAGTCGATCGTCGCTCGGGTCGCCAAACCGTTGGGCCTGGATTTCCACGTGGGCCTGGCCGACGAAGAGTTTCATCGCGTGGCGCACATCGCCCGTGGCAAGGGCAACGCCGGCGACGCTGCGGCGCAGCGCCTGCTGCAAGTGACCATGCGCGAACCGACGGCGATGACCACCCGCGCCTTCACCAATCCGCCGTCCGTGCTGACCAGCACCAACAAGCCGGAATGGCGCCGCATGCAGCAACCGGCGGCCAACGGCCACGGTAACGCGCGCAGTCTCGCCGGGTTCTATGCCGGCCTGCTCGACGGCAGCCTGCTCGAGAGCGAGATGCTCGAAGAGCTGACCCGCGAGCACAGCCTTGGCGATGACAAGACTTTGCTCACGCGCACCCGTTTCGGCCTCGGCTGCATGCTCGATCAACCGGACGTGCCCAACGCCACCTACGGCCTCGGCCCACGCGCGTTCGGCCATCCGGGAGCGGGCGGCTCGATCGGTTTTGCTGATCCTGAGCACGATGTGGCTTTCGGTTTCGTGACAAATACCCTGGGACCTTACGTTTTGATGGATCCGCGCGCGCAAAAGCTGGCGCGGGTGCTTGCCACTTGTCTGTAAAGCTTCAACAGGGGTTCCAGGGTCGGAACCTCGAAAGGATTTTCGTTTCAAAACGGCTGTTTATCCGGGCGAAAGTGCTCTGATTTTTCATTACTTCATTTTGTGGATTTTCAATGTCATCTAAAAAGACCCTCGCCCTGGCCCTGTGTGTAGCGCTCACCGGTTGCGCACAGACCCCGAAAAACGATGCGGACGGCAGCAGTTGGTGGCCGTTCGGCTCTTCCGACAAAGTCGCGGCCAAAGATCCGGCACCGGCTCCTTTGAAACCTGCAGCGACCGCACCAGTTGCCAAGGCCGAAAGCAGCAACCCGTGGTATTGGCCGTTCGGTTCCAGCGATGAAGCGATCAAGGCTGATCTGAAAGCCGAGGTCAAACCTGAAGCCAAACCGGTCGAGGTGGCCAAAGCCGAGGCGCAGTCCAATGGCAAATGGTGGTGGCCGTTCGGCGGCAAGGACCAGCCAACCGTCAAAGCCGTGCCGATGCCCGATCCGAAGGTGACCCAGGCTTGGCTCGATGACTACGAACCGCGTTTGCGTGAAGCGGTGAAGGACAGCAACCTGCAACTCGAACGTCGCGACAACGTACTGGTGGTGACGGCGCCGGTGGAAGGTTCGTTCAACCCGGACCGCCCGGCGATGCTGCTGCCGGTCACCCTTGGCCCGTTCACTCGCGTGGCGAAAATCCTTGAAGCCGACCCGAAAACCGCGGTGCTGGTGCTCGGTCACAGTGACACCAGCGGTTCCGCGCCAGCCAACGTCAAATTGAGCCAGGAGCGTGCGCAATCCATCGCCGCAATTTTCCGCCTCAGCGGCTTGCAGCGTGATCGCCTGATGCTGCGTGGCATGGGTTCCGAAGCGCCGCGTGCGGCCAACGACAGCGTTGAGGGCCGTGCCTTGAACCGTCGTGTCGAACTGCTGGTGACTCCGCAAAACACCATGGTTGCGCTGCTGAGCAAATACAACATGCCAGCGCCGAAGCCGGTGACGATGGTTGCTGCGCAAGATGTCAAGCCAGTGGTCAAACCGGTTACCCCGGCGCCTGCGGCGAAAAAAGCCGCTGTGCCGGCGGCGAAAAAAGCGCCAGCCAAGAAAACCGCCGCCAAGGCTCCGGCGAAGAAGGCTCCGGCCAAGGCTCCAGCGAAAAAAACTGCACCAGCCAAAGCCGCCGCGACCGACAAGAAAGTCGCGGCAGCCGACGCTGCCAAGAAGTGATCCGCTAACGAAAAGGAATCCGCCATGACCCAGGCTCTGGCCGATATGCGTCGCGACTACACCCGTGACGGTTTGACCGAGGCGCAAGCCCCGGCCGAGCCGTTTGCGCTGTTTCACCAGTGGTTCGCCGACGCGGTGAAAACCGAGCAGGCGCCGGTGGAAGCCAATGCCATGACCCTGGCCACGGTCGACGCCGACGGTCGTCCGCATTGCCGCATTCTGTTGCTCAAGGGCCTGGACGAGCAGGGCTTCACCTTCTTCACCAACTACGACAGCGCCAAGGGCCAGCAACTGGCGGCCAACCCGTTTGCCGCCATGACCTTCTTCTGGCCAACCCTGGAGCGCCAGGTGCGCATCGAGGGGCGGGTGGTCAAGGTCACGGCGCAAGAGTCCGATGCCTATTATCAAGTGCGTCCGCTGGGCAGCCGCCTCGGCGCTTGGGCCTCGCCGCAGAGCCGGGTCATCAACGGTCGTGGCGAACTGGAAGATTTGCTCAAGGCCACCGAGCAACGCTTCAGCGACACTCAGCCGCATTGCCCGGAACATTGGGGTGGTTACCGCTTGGTGCCTGAGCGCATCGAGTTCTGGCAGGGCCGTCCGAGCCGCCTGCACGATCGCCTCAACTACCGCCTCCAGGGCGCCGAGTGGATTCTTGAACGACTGGCACCCTGAGCAGTCTACCGAGCGGATAAAGGGCAATGGCGCAGGATCGATGATTTCACGCTACTTTAAGTGGGACGCTCGCGGGCATCTGTACCCAGCCTGAATGGAAGCCAATTTTATCCGGGTGGTGTCGTGACAGGCGCCAGGCCACGGAGTTTAATGAACACATGTTCTTTTGGAGTTGATGCTATGCGTAAGTCTGTTCTGCTGGTTGCTTCCTTTTCGACGATGGCGATGTTGCTGACCGGCTGCCAATCGAGCCTCACTGGCGACTCCTACTCCCGTGACGAAGCGCGTCGTGTGCAGACGATTCGCATGGGCACCATCGAATCCCTGCGACCGGTAAAAATCGAAGGCACCAAGACCCCGATCGGTGGCGCAGCAGGCGCCGTGGTCGGCGGCGTCGGCGGCAGCGCCATCGGCGGCGGCAAGGGCAGCATCGTCGCTGCGGTCATCGGCGCAGTGGCCGGCGGCCTGCTTGGCTCGGCCACCGAAGAAGGCCTGACCCGCACCCAGGGCGTGGAAATCACCGTCCGCGAAGACGACGGCAGCATGCGCGCCTATGTGCAGCAGGTTCAGGAAAATGAAGTATTCCGCGTTGGCGAGCGGGTACGGATTTCCACCGTTGGCGGAACCAGCCGCGTTTCGCACTAAGCGGGAAACCGGGTAAAAGAAAACCCCGATCAGGTGACTGGTCGGGGTTTTTCTTTGCTTGTGAATTGTTCATTCAGTATGTGGCGCAGGTGCCCATGAAGTATTCGAGGCCCTTTGGAAAACTGACGTCGAGCAGGTTTTCCAATGCGGTGACCTGATCCAGAGTTAACAACAACTCGCCGGGTTCCACCTCATCCAAGGGCTTGGATTCAATGAGCTGGGCCACTTTTTCATTCATCTCGCTGCCTGTGATATCCAGCTCGAATTGCAAGGAGTCATCTTGGGCTTCGTCAGGGAAAAAACCGGTAATTAAAAGAAAGTGCATGGAGCTAATACTTCCGGGGCTGTTAGCCGTAGTCAAACGAAATTTGATAGTCGTGAACTCTCAAATCGATTTGATGTTGAAAATACGGCTGAATGGTGGCGAGCCAATTTTGAGCGACGTTGAAACTGCCATTGTTGATGTTGTCCGCGGCGGGAATCCCCAAGGCGTTTAACACTGACTCGTCACCACCCAGGTCTTTTGACGACTCTTCCCCCTGAAACTCCAAGGTTGCTGTGTCGTACCATTCCAATCTCAGTTCCAGTCCCATCTACCATTGATCCCGGTAAACGAACGATACCTGATAGTCGTAAGAAGAAAATTGAATGGAATGCTGGAAGTGGGGCTGGAGAGTCTTGATCCAATCGGCTTTTACATCAAATCCGCCGTTATTGAAGCTTTTCGACGGTAGGCCTAATGCTTCCATTAATGAGCCGTCCTCGCCAAAATCTTTCGACAGTTCCTCCCCCTCACCCAGTTCGGTTTGTTGGTCGTACCATTCGAGTCTGGCTTTGAGTCCCATGTAATCCTCATAAATATTTTTTAATACTACGGTTTTTTTTGGGTGGATCTATCTGTTCACCAGTTCTGTGGTCGTAAGAGCCTAAATGGCTGCCATCACTTGCGCGATAGGCTTCAAGCTCGCCATGTAAATAGTCCCATTCATAAATTATTCGGCCTTTTGCATTGATCCAGCGATCCCGGAGCCCACCGTTGAACGGCGTTTTCTTTTTTGCTCTTCTTAAATCGGGAAAGGCTGTGATATCCGACGTATCGGGGGCGGGGTGATAGGTATTGTCCGTCGCCCTGCGGTGGGTTTTGCACCCGGGGAATGTCCTTGTTCCGCGCCACTGATCGTCCCTTCGTTCACCATCGACAGCCCCTCGAGTAGGGGCCGCACGACGTTATCGAAGCGGGGAAAGTGTGGCTGTAGGACGCGTCGCTAATGAAGTGGGGATTGTTCGCTGCGTAACTCTGAGGCGAGAAATCTGCGGCGAGGGGTGAAGCTCCCTCGCCACAGGGGTTATTGCAGTTGTGAATTCTTGCGACTCGCCGCCGCCGTCACCGCATAGCCAATCACCGCCGCGAGGATCGAGCCGGTGAGGATGCCCATGCGATCCATGCCGGCGTAATCACTCACGCCCGGTTCGAAGGCCAGCGAGCCGACGAACAGGCTCATGGTGAAGCCGATGCCGCAGAGGATCGCCACGCCGAGGACCTGGCCCCAGTTGGCGCCTTGGGGCAGGGCGGCGATGCCGATCTTGACCGCCAGCCAGGTCAGGCCGAACACGCCGACGGTCTTGCCCAGCAGCAGGCCGATGGCGATGCCCATCGGTACGTCGTGGGTGAAGCTTTCGACGGTGACGCCGCTCAGTGACAGGCCGGCGTTGGCGAAGGCGAACAGCGGCAGGATGCCGTAGGCGACCCAGGGGTGCAGCGCGTGTTCGAGGGTCAGCAGCGGCGACGACTCGGCGTTTTTCGTGCGCAGGGGAATGCAGAAAGCCAGGGTCACGCCGGCCAGTGTCGCGTGGACACCGCTCTTGAGCACGCAGACCCAGAGGATCAGGCCGATGATCATGTAAGGCCCGAGCTTGACCACGCCGAGCCGGTTCATCGCCACCAGCGCGGCAATGCACGCAGCCGCCAGGCCAAGGGACAGGGTCGAGAGTTCGCCGGAATAGAAGATTGCGATGATGACGATGGCGCCGAGGTCATCGATGATCGCCAGGGTCATCAGGAACAGTTTCAGCGACACCGGCACGCGCTTGCCGAGCAGCGCCAGTACGCCGAGGGCGAAGGCGATGTCGGTGGCGGTCGGAATGGCCCAGCCACTCAGGGCCGCAGGGTTGTCGCGATTGAGGAACCAGTAGATCAGCGCCGGCACCAGCATGCCGCCGATCGCCGCTGCGCCGGGCAGGACGATTTGCGAAGGCTTGGACAATTGGCCGTCGAGCACTTCGCGTTTCACTTCCAGGCCGATCAGCAGGAAGAACATCGCCATCAGGCCGTCGTTGATCCACAGCAGCAGAGGTTTGGCGATTTTCAACGCGCCGATCTGCGCCACCACCGGAGTGTCGAGCAGGCCGGTGTACAGCCACGACAGCGATGAGTTATTGATGATCAGCGCGAGAACGGCTGCGGCGATCAATAGCAGACCGCTGGCGGCTTCCAACTGAAAGAAACGCGTGAAAGTGCTACGCAGAGGCAAGGTCGCTCTCCATGGAATCGTGAAAAAGATGGGCTACCCTAACCCGTACCGTTAGTTGTTAAAACAAAAGTTATATTCTTTTTTGTTATATGTCGTTACAGGCTGTCTGGTTCGGGCAGCACTGAGCCTAGCAGTTGCCTGACACATTGAGACTCAGCTGTATCTTTGCCGCCTGCGGGATTTTTCCTAAGCTTGCGGCAGACCTTTTCAGGAGACCGATCTCCTGCCTGATTCAATGAGAACCGAAACCATGAGCGACAACCGACAGTGGGCACGCGAAGCCATCCGCATCATCGAGGCGGACTTCCAGCGCAGCGCCGACACCCACCTGATCCCTTTGCCGCTGCCCGGTTTTGCCGGCATCGAGTTGTATTTCAAGGACGAATCCAGCCACCCGACCGGCAGCCTCAAGCATCGCCTGGCCCGTTCGCTGTTCCTTTACGCGCTGTGTAACGGCTGGCTGAAACCCGGCGCGCCAGTGATCGAGGCATCCAGCGGCTCGACGGCGATCTCCGAAGCGTATTTCGCGCGCATGCTCGGTTTGCCGTTTATCGCGGTGATGCCCGCGACCACCTCGAAAGAGAAGATTGCCCAGATTGCCTTTTACGGTGGCCAGAGTCATCTGGTGCAGGATCCGACGCAGATCTACGCCGAATCCGAGCGCCTGGCCCGCGAGCATGGTGGTCACTTCATCGATCAATTCACCTACGCCGAACGCGCCACCGACTGGCGAGCGAACAACAACATCGCTGAATCGATCTTCCAGCAGATGCGCTACGAAAAGCACCCTGAGCCGACCTGGCTGATTTCCAGCCCCGGCACTGGCGGGACTACAGCGACCCTTGGTCGATACGTGCGCTATCGCCAGCACTGCACCCGCGTGTTGTGTGCCGATGCCGAGCGTTCGGTGTTCTTCGATTTTTACCAGAGCGGTGATGCCAGCCTGCGTCTGGATTGCGGTTCACGCATAGAAGGCATTGGCCGGCCTCGGGTGGAAGCGTCGTTCCTGCCCAAGGTGATCGATGCGATGGTCAAGGTGCCGGACGCCTTGTCGCTGGCGGCCATGCATTATCTGGCGCAGCGTTTGGGGCGGCATGTCGGCGGGTCGAGCGGGACCAATTTGATCGGTGCGCTGATGGCAGCGCAGCAGATAAAAGCGGCGGGGCAGTCGGGGTCGATCGTGGCGATCCTGTGCGATGGCGGCGAGCGTTATGCCGACACGTATTACGATCAGGAGTGGCTGAAAGCGCAAGGGTATGAACTGGGTGATTTGATTGCAGCGGTGGCGGCGAGTGCCGAGCGCGGGGAGGCGCTGCCGACCTCGGTGCTGCGCGCGAACATCTAAAGCCAAATGCAGAAACCACTGTGGGAGCGAGCCTGCTCGCGAAGGCGGAGTCACATTCAACAACTTCGTTGAGTGACAGACCGCTTTCGCGAGCAGGCTCGCTCCCACAGGGTTTTGTGTTGGGTCAGCTGATGCTGATCAGGCTTCCAGTCCGAGGATATCGCGAGCCACTGCCTCGGCAATGCGAATCCCGTCGACACCCGCCGAGAGAATTCCGCCGGCATAGCCCGCGCCTTCACCGGCCGGGAACAGGCCTTTGACGTTCATGCTCTGCAGCGACTCGTTGCGGGTGATGCGCAGCGGCGATGAAGTGCGGGTCTCGATTCCGGTCAGCACGGCGTCGTGCAGGGAATAACCGCGAATCTGCTTCTCGAACGCGGGCAAGGCTTCACGGATCGCCTCAATGGCAAAATCCGGCAGCGCCAAGGCCAGATCGCCCAGCGCCACGCCTGGTTTGTACGAAGGCTCGACTTCGCCCAGTTCGGTCGACGGCTTGCCGTTGATGAAGTCGCCAACCAGTTGCGCCGGGGCCTTGTAGTCGCTGCCGCCAAGGATGAACGCGTGGGATTCCAGGCGCTCCTGCAACTCGATACCGGCGAGCGGGCCGCCCGGATAATCGACTTCCGGGGTGATGCCGACGACGATGCCGGAGTTGGCATTACGCTCGTTACGCGAGTACTGGCTCATGCCATTGGTGACCACGCGATTCGGTTCCGACGTCGCAGCGACCACGGTGCCGCCCGGGCACATGCAGAAGCTGTACACCGAACGCCCGTTCTTGGCGTGGTGCACCAGTTTGTAATCGGCAGCGCCGAGTTTCGGGTGGCCGGCGTATTTGCCCAGACGCGCACGGTCGATCAGCGATTGCGGGTGCTCGATGCGGAAACCCACCGAGAACGGCTTGGCTTCCATGAACACACCACGACTGTGGAGCATGCGGAAGGTGTCGCGGGCACTGTGGCCGAGGGCCAGAACCACATGCTTCGAATGCAGGGTTTCGCCGCTGGCCAGTTTCACGCCGACCAGTTGGCCGTCTTCGATCAGCACGTCGCTGACGCGCTCCTGGAAGCGAACTTCACCGCCCAGTTCGCGGATCTGCTCGCGCATGTTTTCGACCATACCGGTCAGGCGGAACGTACCGATGTGCGGCTTGCTGACGTAGAGAATTTCTTCCGGCGCGCCGGCCTTGACGAACTCGTGCAGGACTTTGCGGCCGAGGAATTTCGGGTCCTTGATCTGGCTGTACAGCTTGCCGTCGGAGAACGTGCCCGCGCCGCCTTCGCCAAACTGTACGTTGGACTCGGGATTGAGCACGCTTTTGCGCCACAGGCCCCAGGTGTCCTTGGTGCGCTGACGGACTTCGGTGCCGCGTTCGAGAATGATCGGTTTGAAGCCCATCTGCGCCAGCAGCAGGCCGGCGAAGATGCCGCACGGGCCGAAACCGACGACGATCGGCCGCTGGCCGAGATCGCTCGGTGCCTGGCCGACGAATTTGTAGCTGACATCCGGCGCCACGTTGACGTTACGGTCGTCGGCGAACTTGCCCAACACTCTGGCCTCGTCGCGTACGTTGAGGTCGATGGTGTAGATGAAGCACAGTTCGGAGGACTTTTTGCGCGCGTCATAGCTGCGCTTGAACAAGGTGAAATCGAGCAGATCATCGCTGGCGATGCCCAGGCGTTGCACGATGGCGACGCGCAGGTCTTCTTCGGGATGGTCGATTGGCAGCTTGAGTTCAGTGATTCGTAACATGGCGGGGATCCGGATTCGCGGGGCGCACAACTGCGCCAGGGCGTTTGAAGGCGGCGATTATAAGCCGCCGCGAGCGGATCCGTGGGAGAAAAACGATCAGTCGTTACGCGCGCCGCCGAAATAGCCGCACCCGCGCTGCACCTGACCGTCGATACGCAATTCGGCGCTCATGTGCTGCACGCTGCCGGTGCTGCTGTCGACGCAGCGCTGTGGCGCGACCCACAATTCGATGCGCTGGTTGTTGGCTTCGCTGCTGAGATTGAAGCGGCCGTCGCCCAGTTGCTCTTCCACATACGGCACGGCCAGCGGCGGCTGGCCGTCGCGCTCGATGACCATGCCTTTGCCGCTGACCTTGACGTTCCATTCCGGGCCATGACCGGCGGCGCGCAGGATCAGCAGTTTGAAATTCGGATCGTCGCAGGCCGTGCCCGAGCGCTCGACGCGATACAACTGGCCGAGGTCGAGACGATCGCCGGAAACCTTGCCGCGCACATCGGCAAACAGCTTGCCCTGCTCGTCGGCGAGGGTGGCGGCTTCTTGCAGGACGCTGGTGCCGCCGATGTCGTTGACCACCAGTTGCCGCTGCTCCTGGCACGGCTGGAACACCAGTTTGCCGTCGGCGGCGGTCAGTTGCCCCTGCATCCGCGTCTGCCCGGCATGGGACACACTTTCACGCTGGCCGTCGAACAACTGGCAGGCGGCAAACAACGGCAGCAGGGCAACGAGGACGATCGAACGGGCAACACGCATCTTTGGCTCTCCAGACAAGTGCTGCCACGTTACGCAGCCTGACCGTTCATCACAAGGGCCTTAACCCACGTGAAACGTCTGACCGGTTTGCAGGCCTTCGACACTTTTCGCGTAGGCCAATGCCACTTCCGCTGCAGCAACCGGCTTGAAGCCACGGAAGTAGGGCGCGTATTTGCCCAGGGCTTCGGTCAGCACGGTCGGGCTCACCGAGTTCACCCGCAGGCCACGCGGCAGTTCGATGGCGGCGGCGCGGACGAAGCTGTCGATGGCGCCGTTGACCAGTGCTGCCGAGGCGCCGCTGCGAATCGGGTCGTGGCTGAGCACACCGGTGGTGAAGGTGAACGAGGCACCGTCATTGGCGAATTCGCGGCCGATCAGCAGCAGGTTGACCTGGCCCATCAGCTTGTCTTTCAGGCCGAGGGCGAAGCTGTCCCCAGTCATCTCGTCCAGCGCTGCAAACGTCACGTTGCCCGCCGCGCAGATCAAGGCATCGAACTTGCCGGTCTGTTCGAACAGCTTGCGGATCGACGCGCTGTCGCTGATATCCACCTGCAAGTCACCGCTGTTACGACCGATACGAATGACCTCGTGGCGTTGCGACAACTCTTTGTCCACCGCCGAACCGATGGTGCCGCCTGCGCCTATCAACAGAATTTTCATCGAGCTGTACCTCATGTGTGTGAATGAGGTTTCAGTCTAGAGTGGTTTTTTCTGCGGATAAGCGCACTAATAGGCAACCTTTGGTTTTCAAATGGAAACAATCCATGAGCGAAATGGATGACCTTGCCGCTTTCGCCGTACTGATCGAGGCCGGCAGTTTTACCCTGGCCGCGCAGCAGTTGGGCTGCAGCAAGGGCCAGTTATCCAAGCGCATCAGCCAGCTCGAGGCACAATACAGTGTGGTGTTGCTGCAACGCACGACCCGGCGCTTGAGCCTGACGGCAGCGGGGGCGGCGCTGCTGCCGCAGGCGCAGGCGCTGGTGGTCCAGGTCGAACGCGCGCGGCAGGCGTTGGCGCGGTTGAAGGACGACATGGCCGGCCCGGTGCGCATGACCGTTCCGGTGTCGCTCGGCGAGACCTTCTTCGATGGCTTGTTGCTGGAGTTTTCCGGGCAATACCCGCAGGTGCAGATCGAGTTGGAGCTGAACAATAGTTATCGCGATCTGTCCCGCGATGGCTTTGATCTGGCGATTCGTGCCGAAGTGGCCAATGACGATCGGCTGGTGGCCAGGCCGCTGTTGGCGTGGCACGAAATGACCTGCGCCAGCCCGGCCTACCTCGAGCGCTTCGGCGAGCCGGCGACGCCGCATGCCTTGGCCGAGCATCGTTGTCTGCTCAACAGCCATTACAGCGGTCGCGAAGAATGGCTGTATCACCAGCAGCACGAGTTGTTGCGGGTGCGGGTTTCGGGTCCGTTTGCCAGCAATCACTACAGCCTGTTGAAGAAAGCAGCGCTGTCCGGCGCCGGCATCGCGCGTTTGCCGTCGTATCTGCTGCAAGCGGAACTGGCGGACGGTCGCTTGCGCTGGTTGCTGCGCGATTACCAGACCCGACGCATGCCGATGTATCTGGTGCACCCGTATCAGGGTGGATTGCCCAAGCGCACGCAGGTGTTGGCGGATTATCTGATGGGCTGGTTCAAGCGCAGTGGCGAGGCGCTGGATCGACTGCAGCGCTGATGTGATTTCCCTGTGGGAGCGAGCCTGCTCGCGAATGCGTCAGTTCAGTCGATACCGATGTTGAATGACACACCGCTTTCGCGAGCAGGCTCGCTCCCACAGGGGGGATCTTATTTTGCGAAACGGCGGGCAATCAGCTGGTCGATCGACAATTTGCCCGGCCCGGTCGCCATCAGGTACAGCAACACCGCCGCCCAGGTGCCGTGGGTGGGGTAGGCATCCGGGTAGACGAACAATTGAATGGTCAGGGTCATGCCAAGCAATGCCAGCGCTGAAAACCGTGTGGCAAGACCGAGCAGAATCAACAGCGGAAACACATGCTCGGCAAAAGCCGCCAGATGCGCGGCAGTTTCCGGCGAGAGCAGCGGCACGTCGTACTCGCTCTGAAACAGCGGAATCGTCGAGTCGGCCAAGCGTGGCCAGCCCAGTTCAAAGGTGCCGTCAATCAAATCCACGGCCAGTCCTTCGACCTTGGTTTGCCCGGATTTCCAGAACACCGCAGCGATGGAAAAACGCGCGATGAGGGCGATCAGGCTGTGCGGGATTTTTTCCAACAGCGCAATGACGCGCAAGACCAAAGCGTTCATGGCAACTCCTTGTAATTCAGCTGGGTGATCGCGTTATGCGCAATCAGTAAGGCGAGGGTTTGGGCGAGATCGAACGGCGGGCTGTTTTCTGCCGCCGCGAGCAGTGGCGAGCCCTGGAGCAGATGACGAAGGAACACGCTCGCACCCGGTTCAAGAGCGAACACCTCAACGTCGAGACCATTGCGCAGCACCAGGGCATGCTGGCCTTGATTGAGGCCAATGCCCGCCAGAGTTGGCTCCTGCTGATGCGCTGCCCAGATCGCCACGACCGCAAAAGCAGAGTCGAGCAGGTGCAGCGAGGGATGCAGTTCGAAACACAGTTCACTCAGCGACTGCGGATCGGCCAGCGCGGCACTGACTTGTTCAGGCCGGATCGGCTGCGCATCAGCGGCGTGGTAGGCGACAGTGCGCAGATGCTCAAGCCGCGCAACATCAGCCACATAAGGCACGCCGGCGATGGGTTCGAATTGTGCGATGAAGTCGGCGAAGTGCTCGCCATAGCGGCTCATCAACGGACTGTGTGGCGGCTGACTCTGGACGAAAATCGCCGCCATGGCGCGGAAGAATTCCTCGCCGACCAATTGCAGCACCACCGGATAGCTGTCGGCCAGGGCATTGATCAGCGAGCTCTGCACGTTATTGCGATACACCGCGAAACGCCGCGACGGATCGGCGCCGTTGCGGCTGCACAGGCCCTTGGGATACGGCAGTTGCGCATTGAGCAGGGCGGCGGCGAAGTCCGCTTGCGTGCTCATGCCGCACGCTCCGCTTGGCGCAACAGCGTCTCGGCGTGCTGCGCTTCGGCGAGCAAAACGTCGAAGGCCGGCACGTGATTGTCACGCTCGATCAGCGTCGCCACCGGGCCGATACGTTGCAGCACTTGCCGGTACAGATCCCATACGGCCTGATCAATCGGCGCGCCGTGATCGTCGATCAGCAAGCGATCGCCGAGGCTGTCGCAATCTTCAGCGAAGCCGGCCAGATGAATCTCGCCGACTGCGTGCAGCGGTAACGCATCGAGGTAGGCCAAAGGATCGCGTTGATGATTGATGCACGACACGTAGACATTGTTGACGTCGAGCAACAAGCCGCAGCCGCTGCGGCGAATCACTTCGGCGATGAACTCGGCTTCGTCGATCGTCGAATGCTCAAAGGCCAGATAAGTCGCCGGATTCTCCAGCAGCATCGGTCGTTTCAGAGTGTTCTGCACCTGGTCGATGTGCGCACAGACGCGGTTCAGCGTCGGCGTGTCGTAAGCCAGTGGCAGCAGGTCGTTGAGGAACACCGGGCCGTGGCTCGACCAGGCCAGGTGTTCGGAAAAGGCTTGTGGCTGATAGCGCTCGATCAGCTCGGCGAGGCGTTTGAGGTGCTGGCTGTCCAGCGCGCCTTCGCCACCGATCGACAGGCCCACGCCGTGCAATGACAGCGGGTACTGTTCGCGAATCAGACCGAGGAAATGATGAAACGGGCCGCCGGCCACCATGTAGTTTTCGGCGTGGACTTCGAAGAAACCGAGGTCCGGCAAGGAACCGAGCACTTCGAGGAAGTGCCCGGTCTTGAGCCCCAGCCCGGCGCGGGCAGGGAGCTCGGTGCGAGCTGCCTGAGTGCGCGGCAGGGACGGTTCGTGATGACTGAACATGGGCGTCACTCAGGCAGGCCGTGGATCAGGACTTGGCTTTGAAGGCTTCGAGCTGACCGAAACCGGTCGGCGAGGTTTTGCTTTCGGTGGTGGCGCAGGTGCCTTTCGGAACGAGCTTCCAGGCGTTGGCCTGATAGTCCATTTTCGCCGTGCCGGCGCAGGTAGTCCCGGCACCTGCGGCGCAATCGTTCTTGCCCTTCATGGCCACGCCGAAGCATTTTTCCATGTTGGCATCGGCGGCCTGGGCAGTGGAGACAGTGGCGATGCTCAGAGCGGAACCGAGGGCCAGAACCAGGGCGGTAGCGGACAGGGTACGGGTAGTCGCAGTCATGATGTTTCTCCAGTTTTTATCAGGGTTTCTGCAAGCGGTTTGCGCTTGCTTGTCCCTCTAGAGAACGGGTGGGGGGGATGCGTTACAGGCGGGGCGAGAAATTTATAAAAAATTTCGGATTCAGCGGTATTCCTGTGGGAGCAAGCCTGCTCGCGAAGGCGGTGTGTCAGGCACCCATAATGTTGAATGACAGAGCGCTTTCGCGAGCAGGCTCGCTCCCACAGGGTTACCTTGGTGGTGCTCAGGAAACAAAAAACGGCCCGAAGGCCGTTTCGTTGTTCAGCGATAACACTCAACCGCCGAGGTACGCCTCGCGTACTTTTGGGTCGGTCAGCAGCGCTTCACCGGTGCCTTGCATGACCACGCGGCCGTTCTCCAGAACGTAGGCGCGGTCGGCGATTTTCAGCGCCTGGTTGGCGTTCTGCTCGACCAGGAACACCGTCACACCGTCCTTGCGCAGCTGTTCGATGATGTCGAAGATCTGCTGGATGATGATCGGTGCCAGACCCAGCGACGGCTCGTCGAGCAGCAGCAGCTTGGGCTTGCTCATCAGCGCGCGGCCGATAGCGAGCATCTGCTGTTCACCGCCGGACATGGTGCCGCCGCGCTGGTTGAAGCGTTCTTTCAGGCGTGGGAAAAGTCCGAGGACCTTGTCCATCTGTTCCTGATAGTCGCCCTTGTCGGTGAAAAATCCGCCCATCGACAGGTTTTCTTCCACGGTCAGACGGGCGAACACCCGACGCCCTTCCGGGACCACGGCGATGCTCTTGCGCATGATCTGCGACGAGTCCTGGCCGACCAGTTCCTCACCCATGTAGCGGATGCTGCCGCTGTGCGCCTGCGGCGAACCGCACAGCGTCATCAGCAGCGTGGATTTGCCGGCACCGTTGGCGCCGATCAGCGTCACGATTTCGCCCTGACGGACTTCGACGTTGACGCTGTGCAGGGCCTGGATCTTGCCGTAGAAGGTGGAAACGTTTTCGAACTGCAGCATTTACGCTTCCCCCAGGTAGGCTTTGATCACTTCAGGATTGTCGCGGATCTGTTCCGGCGTGCCGTCGGCCAGCGGTGTGCCCTGATTGATCACGACGATGTGGTCGGAAATGCTCATGACCAGTTTCATGTCGTGTTCGATCAGCAGCACGGTGACGTTGTGCTCTTCACGCAGCACGCCGATCAGCGCCTTGAGGTCTTCGGTTTCCTTCGGGTTCAGGCCGGCGGCCGGTTCGTCGAGCATGAGAATCCGCGGGCGGGTCATCATGCAGCGAGCGATTTCCAGACGCCGTTGCTGGCCGTAGGCGAGGGTGCCGGCGGTGCGGTTGGCGAACTCTTTGAGGTTGACCTTTTCCAGCCAGTACTCGGCAAATTCCATCGCCTCGCGCTCGCTTTTGCGGAACGCCGGGGTCTTGAACAGGCCGGACAGGAAGTTGGTGTTCAAGTGACGGTGCTGGGCGATCAACAGGTTCTCGACCGCGGTCATGTCCTTGAACAAACGCACGTTCTGGAAGGTCCGCACCACGCCTTTGAGGGCGATCTTGTGGCCCGGCAGGCCCTGGATCGGCTCGCCGTCGAGCAGGATGCTGCCGCCGGTAGGCTGATAGAAGCCGGTCAGGCAGTTGAACACGGTGGTCTTGCCGGCGCCGTTCGGGCCGATCAGCGCAACCACCTGTTTTTCCTTGACGGTCAGCGCCACGCCGTTGACCGCGAGCAAGCCGCCGAAGCGCATGCTCAGATTTTCGACTTTAAGGATCTCGCGGCTCATTTGCGCAACTCCATATGTGGGCGTTGCATCGGCAGCAGACCTTGAGGACGCCAGATCATCATCAGCACCATCAGCGCACCGAACATCAACATGCGGTACTCGCTGAACTCACGCATCATTTCCGGCAACAGGATCATCACGATCGCCGCCAGAATCACGCCCAGTTGCGAGCCCATGCCACCCAACACGACGATGGCGAGGATGATCGCCGACTCGATGAAGGTGAACGACTCGGGCGTCACCAGGCCCTGACGCGCGGCGAAGAAGCTGCCGGCGAAACCGGCGAACGCAGCACCCAGGGTGAAGGCGGAGAGCTTGATCACGGTCGGGTTCAGGCCCAACGCGCGGCAGGCGATTTCGTCTTCACGCAGTGCTTCCCACGCACGGCCGATCGGCATGCGCAGCAGACGGTTGATCACGAACAGCGCGGCCAGTGCGAGCAACAGCGCAACCAGGTAAAGGAAGATCACCTTGTTGATCGAGTTGTATTGCAGGCCGAAATACTCGTGGAACGTCTGCAGGCCTTCGGCGGCCTTGCGCTCGAAGGTCAGGCCGAAGAACGTCGGTTTCTCGATGTTGCTGATGCCGTTCGGGCCACCGGTGATGTCGGTCAGGTTACGCAGGAACAGACGGATGATTTCGCCGAAACCCAAGGTCACGATCGCCAGATAGTCGCCACGCAGACGCAACACCGGGAAGCCCAGCAGGAAGCCGAACGTCGCCGCCATCAGGCCGGCAATCGGCAGGCAGATCCAGAAGCTCAAGCCGTAGTAGTGCGACAGCAGCGCGTAGCTGTAGGCGCCGACGGCGTAGAAACCGACGTAACCCAGGTCAAGCAGACCGGCCAGACCGACAACGATGTTCAGGCCCAGGCCGAGCATCACGTAGATCAGGATCAGCGTGGCGATATCCACCGCGCCACGGGAGCCGAAGAACGGCCAGACCAGGGCGATCAGAATCAGCGCAATGATGAAATAGCGTTGGGTGGTTGGCAGGGTCAGGAAGTTGCTGGCCTTGGCCGGGATCAGCGGCATGCCCGGCGAGGAGCGCCAGGCCTTGCTGATCTGCTGGTTGAACAGCACGCGCAAGAACATCAGCACCGAGCAGATCGCGATGGTCGCGAGTACCGCAGGGCTGGTGTTGTGCACTTCCAGATTGATGCCGACGATGGTCAGTTTCAGACCCAGTACCGGGTAGGCCACCGCCCACACCAGCAAGGCACTGAACAGTGCCTGTTTAAGATTCCTAGTCATACTTTCTCAACCTCCGGACGGCCCAGAATGCCGGTCGGACGGAACAACAGCACCAGAACCAGCAGGCCGAACGCAACGACGTCCTTGTACTGGTCGCCGAAGATATCGGCACCGAACGCTTCCGCTACACCGAGCACCAGACCGCCGAGCATGGCCCCGGGGATGCTGCCGATGCCGCCCAGTACCGCAGCGGTGAAGGCCTTGAGGCCGACGAGGAAACCGGCGTTCGGGTTGATCACGCCGTATTGCATGCTCAGCAGGACTGCTGCAACAGCTGCCAGCGCAGCACCGATGACGAAGGTCAGGGCGATGATGTTGTTGGTGTTGATGCCGAGCAGGTTGGCCATCTTGATGTCCTCGGCACAGGCGCGGCAGGCGCGGCCCAGGCGGGAACGGGAGATGAACAGGGTCAGGCCGAGCATGGCGATCAGGGTCACCACGAACACCACGATCTGCATGTAGGAAATCAGCACTTCTTGTGCGCCACCCGGACCGAAGGCGAAGTTGCCCGGGATCAGGTTGGGGATAGCTTTGTCCTTGGAGTCTTGCGCCAGCAGAACGGTGTTCTGCAGGAAGATCGACATACCGATGGCAGAAATCAGCGGGATCAGACGGTTGCTGCCGCGCAGGGGGCGGTAGGCGATCCGTTCGATGCTGTAACCGTAGGAACTGGTGACGACGATGCTGGCGATGAACGCCGCGGTCATCAACAGCGGGACACTGTCGAGTCCCATCATGGTCAGCCCGGCGATGGCGATGAAGGCCACGTAGGAACCGATCATGTACACCTCGCCGTGGGCGAAGTTGATCATTCCAATGATGCCGTAGACCATCGTGTAGCCGATGGCGATCAGGGCATACATGCTGCCAACGTTGAGGCCGTTAACCAGCTGTTGGAAGAAGTGATAGAGGTCAGGCATTACAGCGCTCCTAAAAACCTGTACGCATTTCACTGGTGGAGTCATTTTCCCGCCCGGCCCCGTGGATCTCTATCCACTTCGAATCCGGGTTTTGCCAGCGAACCGCTGATGACGGTTTTGAGATTTTCAGGTGGGTCGACTGGCGGATCACGCCAGCGCGGCCCATACATTCGCAAAACAAAGCCCACGGCACGCCGTGGGCTTTATTGGCAGTCAGTCGGGCAAGGCCTTACTGAGGCGAAACTTCGGTTTTAGGTTTGCCGTTGTGCCACTCGTACACGACAAATTTGAAGTCCTTCAGGTCGCCCTTGTCGTCGAAGCTCAGGTCGCCGGTCGGGGTCTTGAACGAACCGGCGTGGATGGCTTCAGCCACTTTGGTCGCGTCATCGGACTTGGCCGCCTTGATGCCTTCGGCAATCACGGTCACTGCCGAGTAGGACGGGAACACGAACGGACCGCTCGGATCTTCCTTCTTGGCTTTGAACGCGTCAGCCAGGGCAACGTTGGCCGGATCCTGGTCGAAGGATTTCGGCAGGGTCACCAGCAGGCCTTCGGACGCGTCCTTGGCGATCTGGGTGATCGAGTCGTTACCCACGCCTTCCGGACCCATGAAGCGGGCTTTCAGGCCTTTTTCCTGAGCCTGACGCAGGATCAGACCCAGCTCCGGGTGGTAGCCGCCGTAGTAGACGAAGTCGACGTTGGCTTGCTTGAGCTTGGCGATGATTGCAGAGAAGTCCTTGTCGCCAGCGTTGACGCCTTCGAAGACGGCAACCTTGGTGCCTTTCTTCTCGAGGGTCGATTTCACGGCGGTGGCGATGCCTTCACCGTACTGCTGTTTGTCGTGCAGCACGCCAACCACTTTCGGTTTCACGTGATCGGCGATGTAGTTGCCGGCGGCAGGGCCCTGGGCGCTGTCGAGACCGATGGTGCGGAAGATCATTTTGTAGCCACGGGCGGTGATGTCCGGGCTGGTAGCAGCCGGGGTGATCATGATCACGCCTTCGTCTTCGTAGATGTCCGAAGCTGGCTGGGTGGAGCTGGAGCACAGGTGACCGACCACGAACTTGACGCCGTCGTTGACGACCTTGTTCGCTACCGCTACCGCTTGTTTCGGATCGCAGGCATCGTCGTATTCAACGGCTTCGAGTTTCTTGCCGTCGACGCCGCCCTTGGCGTTGATCTGCTCGATGGCCATTTTCGCGCCACTGAACTGCATGTCGCCGTACTGGGCTACTGGACCGGTTTTAGGACCGGCGATACCGATTTTGATGGTGTCAGCTGCGAACGAATGGCTGGCAACCCCGGCCAGAACCATAGCGGCAAACAGTTTGGAAATCTGCTTAGTAGCCTTAGTCATAGTGCTCCACTCTTACTGTTGTATTTTTTAGAGTTCTGGCGCCGTAGCAGCAGAACCGGGTCAGATATCTTTGCGATACCCTCCGGAAAATGCCCCGGCAACTGTACCGGTACAGTGTAGAGCGCCGCTTGATCAACTGGGAAGCGGGCGCCACGGGGCAAAACTTGGGGGTGTCGCATTTTTGAATGAAAGAGACAGAATTGCGGCGGGGCAATCGGGGGCATATATCCCAAAAGGCAGCATTCCCTGGCGTTCCTGCTCTTTTCGTTCGGTGCAGCGATTTGCAACCGGGTTTTTCTGCCGGACCACCGACGTTATCATTCGCGTCGATTTCTTTTCCGGACAGCTCCCATGAATCAAGAACCTAGCACCCTCTATGCCAAGCTGCTTGGTGAAACGGCATCTATTACCTGGAAAGAGCTGGAGCCGTTCTTCGCCAAGGGTGCCCTATTGTGGGTCGACCCTGACCTGGATTTGATCGCCGCCGCCGAGGCCGTGGCCTCGGATGAAGGCGAGAAAGTCGCGGCCTGGCTGGCCGACGACAAGGTCGCCAAGCTGTCTGAAACGCGGGCGCTGGATATTTTCGAGCGAGATCCACAGCTGTGGGCAGTGGTGGTTTCGCCGTGGATTCTGATCCAGGAAAGGGCGGCCGTTTAATTGCTCGCACTCTTTTGGTGCCTCGATTGCCGCGCCGCAAGTGTGTAGCGGAGTAGCGTGATGGCACCTTGCCGTGGAGAAATGCCACGCCTCACGGTGACGTAAACGTAACGGGAACAGTTTATGGAGCGGCCTGAGGGTCGCTTAATTGTTTCTGGATGTTCGTAAAGCTGAATTTGTCGGTGAAGTCGAGGGCGCCTTCGCGAGCAGGCTCGCTCCCACCTTGGAATGCACTTTCCTGTGGGAGCGAGCCTGCTCGCGAATGGGGCGACTCGGTACTGGATCAGACCGAGTAAGTCTTCCCGGTATGGTTATTCAGCGAAATCACCTTGGTCTTGCCAATCCGGTGGCGGTAGATCTCGCGCAGGTACTTGATCGACTTCTTCACGCAATCGCGCGACAGGCGAATGTCATTGATCGAGACGAACTTGTCCTTGTCGTTGATCAACTCGCGGTACTTCTTCTCGTACATCGGTTTGATCGCGTACCAGTTGGTATCGAGGATCTTCGCCGGGTTTTCGAATTCGTTGAGCAGGTCGTCGATCCGCTCTTCGTCGAAGTCTTCCTGAATGATGAAGTCGAGAATCGAGTTATCCAGCGTCTCGTCGAAACGGTACGGATTCTTCGCAAAGCAGCGCTTGATGAACGCCACGATCAGCGTGAGGAAGTCGTCCGACAGGCACGGGCTCTTGGCGATCAGGGTCGTCAGCGACAGGTTGGCCGAAGCGCCGATCACCAGCGCGTAGCGCTTGAGCGTGGTGTTGGGGAACAGGCTGTTGAGGTGGGTCTTCAACCGGTTCAGGTCCATGTACGACAGTTTGTAGTCTTTCGGCAGCGAGACGATCGAGACCACCGACGAGCAATTCTTGAAGAAGTGCAGGTCGTGCAGCGCGGCGGCGTCGTAGCCGGAATTCTTGTACTGCTCAAGCGAAGCGCGATAACGCTTGGATTCGATCGGCAGCAGGCTGATGCCTTCGATGGCCTGAGTGACCTTGTTGAAGTGCGGCAGGTCGATCGAACGGAAGAACAGGTCGTCGATGTTCAGGCGCTGCGGCTCTTTATCGAAGACCTTGAACTTGTCGCTGCTCGGCGGCGGGGTTTCCGGCACCACCGATTCGGCGTAGGCAATCGCCACCGGCCCGGCCAGACTCATGAACAGGTCGTTGGCGTCCAGGCGGATGGTTTCGCCGATGTCGATGCCGGCGCGGCGGAAGTAGTTCTGGTCGTAGTCAGTGGTGACTGCCTGCGCCGTCAGAATGTTGAAGATCTGCTGCGAGATGTATTGGTTGGCGTGCTTCTCCATGGCATTGACATCAATGTTCTGGATATTGCCGTCATCGCTTTCTTCGGCGTAACGCATGATGTCGTTGGAGATCAGCATCATCGCGTTCCACGGGCGGATACGCCCCATCACGCTGGCTTCGCTGCTGTCTTCGTTGGCGAAGTTGTAGGAGAAATCCCATTCCTCCGACAGGTATTTGCACAGCAGGCGCCCGGCGTTGATGTGCAGCGCCTCGGACATTTCGCTGCGGTGGTCGGAAATGTTCGGCAGCACGCAGATGCCACTGGTGAAGATCGGCTCAAAGACAAACGAATGACCGCTCTTGCCGTCATGCTCGTCCATCGGCTTGGTGTCGAAGGTCTTGTTCATGTACGAGTGCTGCTGGGCCAGACCGAACTCCGAGGCCATGCCCGAACCGGTACCGCCGCCGGCACTGAAAATCGAGAAATACAGGCGCGACTGGTTGGCCTTGATCCCGCAGCTGTCGATCAGGTACGAGTGGATCATTTTCCAGTCGGGGCTGGAGAAGCGCTGGGTGTCCTTGTTGAGGATGATCTTCGCCAGGTACTGGCCGAGGATCGGCGCGTTACCGGCGCCACCGGCGTGGACTTCGGACAAGTCCATGATCTTCATTTTGCTGTAGTCGCGCAGGAAGCCGCTTTTCTCGCCCTTGCGCGAGAAACGGATGCGCCCGGCAATGTCCTTGTCGAGGTCGCCGAGCATCACCAGCGGTTCGACCAGAAACACCGGTTTGGTCGATTTGCTGGTACCGATGCGCAGGTTGTTCTTGATCCACTGCGCCGGGCTGTAGCCCTTGTCGGCCAGACGCCGGTCGGTCGGGCGGTCTTCGTTGTTGAATTCGTTGAGGTAGAACTTGCGCGCGTTGTACACCAGCTCCGCCACGTCGAGGGCGATGTTGGAGCCGCAGCGACCGAGGCCGATCAGGCACACCGAGGGGAATTCCTGGTCGTTGTGCTGTTCGTTGTCGCCTTCCTGATGCGCCGGGCGCGGGAACACCGAATCGCGCAGGCCGTCGAGGTTATCGAGGATGCGGTCAGTGTTGGTTTCGGTGAAGTACAGGTATTGCTGGGTCGACAGCGGGCGCGAAGGCGGCGCGGGTTTCGATAATGACGCGCTGTTCGCGGCGGGGCTCAGGGTCAGATCGGCTGTTGCACTGGCGGGGTTGTTTTTGGAGGTCATGGTGCGCCATTTACCTGGACTGGGTTGGCCCGCCGAACATTGCCGGCGAACCTCACGGAATAAGATCTCGCGTCTTGTGTGCGCGAATACGGCCCGGGCGTCGTAGTGCTGGCTGGTCTGATCGCCGGGCGGAATCCTTTCCTGATCGTTGATGAATCGGCCATGATTCGGTGTTCTTTAATCGAAAAGAGGCGAAATGATGTCAACGCTACCTTCGTTGGGGTTTGCCGGAATCGGCCTGATGGGTCTGCCGATGTGCCAGCGTCTGCTGGCGGCGGGTCACCCGCTGACGGTGTGGAACCGCAACCCGGACAAGTGCGCGCCACTGGTTGCGGCCGGCGCCCGACAAGTGACGAGCCCCGCCGAACTGTGCGCACACGCCGACATCGTCATGCTGTGCCTGGCCGACACTGCCGTGGTGCGTGAGGTGGTGTTTGGCGCTGGCGGCGTTGCCGAAGGTGCGAAGAACGGCCAGCTATTGGTGGATTTCTCCAGTCTTGAACCGACCGCGACTCGCGAGATGGCCGCAGAGCTGGCCGAGAAAAGCGGCATGGGCTGGCTTGACTCCCCGGTGTCCGGCGGCGTAGTCGGCGCCGAGGCCGGCAGCCTGGCGATCATGGTTGGTGGTGCAGCGGCAGATCTTCAGCGCGTGCGCCCGGTGCTGCTCACTCTCGGCCAGCGCGTCACGCACATGGGCGGCATCGGTGCGGGGCAAGTGACCAAGGCGTGCAACCAGATGATTGTCGCCTGCAATGCGCTGGTGATTGCCGAAGTGGTGGCATTGGCCGAGCAGGCCGGGGTCGATGCCAGTCTGATCGCCGAGGCGTTGGCCGGTGGTTTTGCAGATTCCAAGCCTTTGCAGATCCTTGCCCCGCAAATGGCCGAGAGCCGTTTCGAGCCGATCAAGTGGCACGTGCGTACGCTGCTCAAGGATCTCGACACGGCGGTGAAATTTTCCCGCGAGCAGGGCTCGGCGACGCCAATCAGCGGATTGGCCGCACAATTGATGCGCCTGCATGGGGCGCAAGGCTTTTTAGCGAAGGATCCAGCGACGCTGGTGCAAATGTATCGCGCGCCAGACTCAACGGATTGACCCCGAGCACGGGTTTGCGCTGGTTGATTTCATCGAGCACCGCGCGTAATTCGTCCAGCGGCACCGGGCGGCTGAGCAGATAACCCTGAATGAAGTCGCAGCCCGAACGCTCGAGAAACTCGTATTGCTCCAGGCTCTCGACGCCCTCGGTGACCACCTGCAGATGCAGGGTGTGAGCCATGACGATGATCGCCTGGACGATCTCCATGTCCGCCGTGGCGGTGGGGATGTCGAGGATGAACGAGCGGTCGATCTTCAGGGTGTTCAGCGGCAGGCGCTTGAGGTAGGCCAGCGACGAGTAGCCGGTGCCGAAATCATCGATCGACAGCGACACACCGAGGGCGCGGATCTGCCGCAACAGCACCAGAGTGTTGGCGATGTTGCCCATCAAGGCGTTTTCGGTGACTTCCAATTCCAGGCGTTCCGGTGCCACGCCTGCTGTGTGCAAGGCGTGCTCGATCTCCTCGGCCAGCTCTTCGCGCGCCAGATTCAGCGGCGAGCAGTTCCAGGCGATTTTCAATTCGGCACAACCATGCCGCGACAGCTCGCCGAGATCCCTGCAGGCGCGGCGCAGCACCCAATTGTCCAGTTCGGCGATCAAACCGTTGTTTTCGGCGATACCGATGAAGCGATCCGGTGTAAGCAAACCGTGAACCGGATGCTGCCAGCGAATCAGTGCTTCGAGCTTGGTCACGCGCCCGGTTTTCAGTTCGAAGATCGGCTGATAGTAGAGCATCAGCGCGTGGTCTTGCCGTAGCGCACTGCGCAGTTCTTCTTCCAGTTGCAGCTCGAAACTGGCGCGGGTCTTCAGGCTGGAATTGAAGAAGTGCAGACCGTTGCGCCCGGCGCCCTTGGATTGGTACAAGGCCAGGTCGGCGTGTTTGAGCAGCTCTTCGCAAGTGGTGCCGTCTTCGGGAAACAGGCTGATGCCGATGCTGGTGGTCATCACCATGCGCCGGCCGGCCAGTTCGATCGGCTCTTTCATCTTGTGCATGATGCGCTGCGCCATGCCGCGCGCCTCTTCACGATCGCGCAGGCTGATAAGGATGCAGAATTCGTCGCCGCCGAACCGCGCGACCACGTCTTCATGGCTGCGCACCGAACTCTTGATGTGCTGGGCGATGACTTTGAGCAGCGCATCGCCGGCATCATGGCCGAGGCTGTCGTTGATGCGCTTGAAGTGGTCGATGTCGAGAAACATCACCGCGAGCATGCCGCCCTCGCTGGTTTTCTGGCTGAGCTTCTCGGCGAACAGCTGGTTGAAGCCACGGCGGTTGGTCAGGTTGGTCAGCGCGTCGTAATTGGCCGCTTGTTGCAAGGACATGCGCGCCTGATCGAGCTGACTGAGCAGGGCGTTGACCCGGCGCAGATCGTTTTCCTTGTTCTGCAGTTTCTTGTCGGCGAGGGCGGCGCTGATCGCACTGCCGAGGATCAGCAGGATGATCAGCGCTACGGTCAGGCCCAGTTGCAGATGCCCGGTGTCGCCGCCGCTTGCTGCCAGAGCGCCTTCGGGAAGCACCAGGTCCAGCGCAGCCATACCAGTGAAGTGCATGCTGATGATGCCGGCACCGAGAATCAGCGCAGCGCTGTACTTGAGCAATTGATGCGCCACGCCGCTGCCTTCGCTCAGATAGCGCGCCACCCACAGCGCGGCGAAACTGGCGCCGATGGCAATCAGCACCGACAACGCGAAGAGCCCCGGCTGATAGTAGGCGGTGGCGCTCGACTTCATCGCCGCCATGCCGACGTAATGCATGCCCGCGATGCCCAAGCCAATGACACACGCGGTTTTCAGGCAATGCAACGCGCTCGGCTGCACCTCACTGAGAGTGTGCATGGCCAGCCACGAGGCGAGCAGGGCGATCAGTAACGAGAAGAGGGTGACGCCGAGGTCGTACTGAATGTCGATCGGTGTCTGGAAAGCCAGCATGCTGATGAAGTGCATGGCCCAGATGCCGCCGGCCAGGCAGGTCGCGCCGATCCAGCGCCAGATTCGCCGCGACCCTGGATCTTCGGCATGCACGACGCGCTCGGCCATATCGAGCGTGGCGAAACTGGCCGCGCAGGCGACCAGATAGGCCACCAGCACCAGCAAGGGATTGTGACTGCAATCGAGGAGAATCTGCCCGCTCGCCGGCAGCTCGGCAACAAACTGCAAACCAAGCCACTCCATAGCGTGCCCCGTCTCGGATTCATAAGGCCGTGCGTCAGTCAGCGCAGGCGAATGGGAGGAGTATAGAGGCGGTTTTCAGGCTCGAAGGCGTAGTGGCATATTGGTGGTAATGATTTTGCCATTAGCCTCATAGCGATTCGCGCTAAGACTCAGGCAATGCGCTCCAGCGGCAGGTCGTTCCAGTGTGGTGGCAAGGGTGGCAGGCCGTGCGCGGCGCGGGCCTTGTCGCAGTCCGGGTTGTGCTCGCCGTTCTCCCACGATGCTTCAAACTCGCGGCAGGTGCTCGAGCGCTTGTCGTAGATCGTGCAGGCCACAGCGCTGCCGACCTCACCCGCCAGAGACATGCAACGCGCCGGTTTGCGGTCGGTGCCGATCATCGCCACTCGGCTCGGGGTGATCTGCGCGACCAATTCATCGGGGACCGTCCCGCCGGAGGATGAGCATTCACCCCAGAAAAAAGACACGCGAAAATGGGCACAGCAGGCACCGCAATTCAGACACGGACTGGCTTCGGACATGGGCGGAGGTATCAAAGGGATTGATCGGAAGATCCGGACGGATCCGGCGGCCATTCTAGGCTTTGCCATGGCGTTGGGAAGGGGGGCGCGAAACTATTTTTTTGTCGCCGGATTTTGCCGCGAAAGCCCCGTATGGCGGGGGATTCCAGAGTTATCAAGGGCTTACGTTTCGTTACAGTGCGATGGTTCGATATCAGGCTGACGAATGATGACAGACAGCCCCCGCGCGGCTGACTAGATTGCAGGTTCCGGGCTCGACGCGCTGGCAGTGAAGCCCTCATAACAATAAAGAGACGGACCCATGCAGAACTCGACCCAAGCGGCGAATGCCTGGCGCATTCTGTTCCTGCTGTTCCTCGCCAACCTGTTCAATTTCTTCGACCGCACCATCCCGGCGATCATCATCGAACCGATCCGCATGGAATGGCACCTCAGCGACTTTCAGCTGGGCATCATCGGCACTGCGTTCACTATCGTTTACGCGATTGCCGGCCTGCCACTCGGGCGTATGGCCGACACCGGTTCACGCAGCAAGCTGATGGGCTGGGGCCTGGCGACCTGGAGTGCGCTGACTGCGGTCAACGGCATGGTCGGCAGTTTCTGGAGCTTTTTGATCGTGCGCATGGGCATCGGCATCGGCGAAGCCAGTTACGCACCAGCGGCCAACTCGCTGATCGGCGATCTGTTTCCGGCGCACCGTCGGGCGCGGGCGATGGGTATTTTCATGCTCGGCCTGCCGCTGGGGCTGCTGCTGGCGTTCTTCACCATCGGCGCGATGGTCAAGGCGTTCGACAGCTGGCGCGCGCCGTTCTTCATTGCCGCCGTGCCGGGGCTGATCCTCGCGATCTTCATGTTCTTTATCAAAGAGCCCAAGCGCGGTGCCGCGGAATCCGTGCAGGTCTCGCAAGAGAAAGTCGACAAGCCGATCCGCCGCGTCCTCGCCGTGCCGACCTTCCTCTGGCTGGTGATGGCCGGGCTGTGCTTCAACTTCGCGACCTATGCCTGCAACTCGTTTCTGGTGCCGATGCTGCAGCGCTATTTCCTCATGCCGTTGCAGGAGGCGGCGGTGGCCACGGGCGTGATCGTCGGCGTCACCGGACTGGTCGGGCTGACTCTCGGCGGCTGGATCGCCGACAAGATTCATCAGCGTTTCGCCAGTGGGCGGCTGCTGTTTGCCGCGTTCAGTCTGATCATTTCGACCCTGTGCACAGCGTGGGCGCTGCATGCCGGGCGCATTGAGATCGGTGTGTTTGTCGCGGTGTTCAGCGTCGGCTGGCTGTTCGCGTACAACTTCTATACCTGCGTGTACACGGCGATTCAGGACGTCGTCGAACCACGCCTGCGGGCGACGGCGATGGCGTTGTTCTTCGCCGGTCTGTATCTGCTCGGCGGCGGGTTGGGGCCAGTGGTCGTCGGTGGGCTGTCGGATCACTTCGCGCACACGGCGATGCTGGCGGCGGGGGCTGAGCAGATGACCGAAGCGTTCAAGGCTGTTGGCCTGCACGACGCGATGTACCTGATCCCGGTGGCGCTGTTCCTGACCATGGTCTTTCTGTTTCTGGCATCGCGGTGTTTTGTTCGCGATGCGCAGCGGATGAAGGAGGGGTTGGTGGCGGTGGTTGAGCCAGAAATTTCTGCGGCGACTGCTTAAGATCAAAAGATCGCAGCCTTCGGCAGCTCCTACAGGAGGAACGCATTCTCCCTGTAGGAGCTGCCGAAGGCTGCGATCTTTTGCTTTTTGCTTCTGAAATAAAAAAGGCCCGCATCACTGCGGGCCTCTTGGTTTTCAGCGGTGGAGCAGGGCGGTTTAACCCGCTACCAGCACCCGAATCGCTTCCAGGCGCAACGCCGCTTTGTCGAGCATCGCCAGACCCTGCTCACGCTGAGTGCGCAACGCCTCCAGTTCGCTGTCGCGCACGGTCGGGTTGACCGCTTGCAACGCGGTCAGGCGCGCCAGTTCTTCGTCGGTGTCGGCGGCCAGACGACGGCGCGCTTCGGCCACACGCTCGGCGTGACGCGGGGCGATCTTTTCTTCGCCAGCGTTGATCCGTGGCGTCAGCTGATCGCGCTGGGCCTGGATGAACTTGTTGGCGCTGGCCCGTGGCACGCTTTCCAGCTGATCGTTGAGGGTTTCGAACGACACCCGTGGCGACAGGTCATTGCCATTGGCATCGAGCAGGCAACGCAGCGCCGCCGGTGGCAGGTAGCGACCCAGTTGCAGCGAGCGCGGTGCGACCACTTCGCTGACGTAGAGCAATTCGAGCAACACGGTGCCCGGCTTCAACGCCTTGTTCTTGATCAGCGCGACGGCGGTGTTGCCCATCGAGCCGGACAGCACCAGATCCATGCCGCCCTGCACCATCGGGTGTTCCCAGGTGATGAACTGCATGTCTTCACGCGACAGCGCTTGATTGCGGTCGTAGGTGATGGTCACGCCTTCGTCGTCGCCCAGCGGGAAACTGGCGTCGAGCATCTTCTCGCTCGGCTTGAGGATCAGGGCGTTTTCCGAATGGTCTTCGCTGTCGATGCCGAAGGCGTCGAACAGGGTTTCCATGTAGATCGGCAGGGCGAACTGATCGTCCTGCTCAAGGATCGCTTCTACCAGCGCTTCACCTTCGCCAGCGCCGCCGGAATTGAGTTCCAGCAGACGGTCGCGACCGGTGTGCAGCTCGGCTTCGAGACGTTCACGTTCGGCGCGTGCTTCGTCGATCAGCGCTTGCCACTCGCCGTCATCGGCTTCTTCGAGTAGCGGCAGCAGGCGCGGGCCGAACTGGTGCTGCAAGGCGTTGCCGGTCGGGCAGGTGTTGAGGAACGCATTGAGCGCTTCGTGGTACCACTGGAACAGGCGCTGTTGCGGGCTGGTCTCCAGGTACGGCACGTGCAGTTCGATGATGTGCTTCTGGCCGATCCGGTCGAGACGGCCGATACGCTGCTCGAGCAAGTCAGGGTGCGACGGCAGATCGAACAGCACCAGATGATGAGCGAACTGGAAGTTGCGACCCTCACTGCCGATCTCCGAGCAGATCAGCACCTGCGCGCCGAATTCTTCATCAGCGAAGTAGGCGGCGGCGCGGTCACGCTCAAGGATGTTCATGCCTTCGTGGAACACCGTGGCCGGGATGCCGGAGCGCACGCGCAGGGCGTCTTCCAGGTCCATCGCGGTTTCGGCGTGGGCGCAGATCACCAGCACTTTGGTGCGCTTGAGCATTTTCAGCTGATCGATCAGCCACTCCACGCGCGGATCGAATTTCCACCAGCGCTCTTCTTCACTGGCTTCCGGCTGGGCCTGGAAGCTGACTTCCGGGTACAGCTCGGCGTGTTCGCCCAGCGGCAGCTCGAGGTATTCGTCGGGGCACGGTAGCGGATACGGATGCAGTTTGCGCTCCGGGAAACCCTGCACAGCGGCGCGGGTATTACGGAACAGCACGCGGCCGGTGCCGTGGCGATCGAGCAGTTCACGCACGAGGCGCGCGCTGGCTTCAGTATCGCCATCGTTGACGGCGGTGAGCAGGGCTTCGCCTTCGTTGCCGAGGAAACCGTGAATGGTCTTGTGCGCTTCGGCGGAGAGACGGCCCTTGTCGAGCAGTTCCTGCACCGCTTCGGCCACCGGGCGATAGTTGTCGCTCTCGGCGCGGAACGCGGCCAGGTCGTGGAAACGGTTCGGGTCGAGCAGGCGCAGACGGGCGAAGTGGCTGTCCTGACCGAGTTGTTCCGGGGTGGCGGTGAGCAGCAGCACGCCGGGGATGACTTCGGCCAGTTGCTCGACCAGCGAATACTCCGCGCTGGCCTTGTCTTCATGCCAGACCAGGTGGTGCGCTTCGTCGACCACCATCAGGTCCCAACCGGCAGCGAACAAGGCGTCCTGTGCCTTCTCGTCATCGACCAGCCACTCCAGCGCGACCAGCGCCAGTTGCGTGTCTTCGAACGGGTTGGTGGCATCGCTTTCGATAAAGCGTTCTTCGTCGAACAGCGCGACCTGCAGATTGAAGCGGCGGCGCATCTCCACCAGCCACTGATGCTGGAGGTTTTCCGGGACCAGAATCAGCACGCGATTGGCGCGGCCCGAAAGCAGCTGGCGATGGATGACCAGACCGGCTTCGATGGTTTTACCCAGACCTACTTCGTCCGCCAGCAATACGCGCGGGGCGATACGGTCGGCGACTTCGCGGGCGATGTGCAACTGGTGCGCGATGGGTTGCGCACGCACGCCACCCAGGCCCCACAGCGAGGACTGCAATTGGCGGCTGGTGTGTTCAAGGGTGTTGTAGCGCAGGGAGAACCAAGGCAGCGGGTCGATCTGCCCGGCGAACAGGCGGTCGCTGGCGAGGCGGAACTGAATGAAGTTCGACAGCTGGGTTTCCGGCAGGGTAACGACCTCGTTCTGCCCGTTGAGACCGTGGTAGACCATCAGCCCGTCGACGTCGTCGACCTGCTGCACGGTCATCTTCCAGCCTTCGAAATGGGTGATGGAGTCGCCCGGCGAGAACCGCACGCGGGTCAGGGGCGCATTCCGTAGCGCGTACTGGCGGGTTTCGCCAGTGGCCGGGTAAAGCACGGTCAGCAAGCGGCCGTCCTGTGCCAGAACGGTGCCTAAACCAAGCTCTGCTTCGCTGTCACTGATCCAGCGTTGCCCCGGTTGATACTGCTGCGCCATGCTGCCTGACTCCCACCTTGAAAAAGCGGGCTATCTTAACGGAATGCGGGCTTCAGGGCCAAAGGAATAGGAGCAGCGGCAAGCTTTTAGCTTCGAGCTGCAAGCTGAAGCCGAGGCGTCATGTGTCGCTTTTTTCAAGCGGCAGGGCACCTGTCAGTGTCTACCGGGTCACAAGTTTGCGACAGGCGGCTCAAGGCGCCTGCGCCCCAGCCGATAGCCTGCAGACAGGAGACCTTTATATGTTGCCACCGATGCTCCCCTTGAGCGCCGTGCCGATCACTTCCCAGCAGGATCCGATCCGCCAGCGGCCGGACATCCCGCCAGTGGTGCCGGTGCAGGAAAGCTCCAACGAAAGCACGATCGATCTGCAGAAGCGTGATCCGGAAGAGGATCGTCTGCTGGCGCGCGAAGAACAGCGTCGTCAACAGGAACGTGACCGCCGACGCCGCGAGGCGGATGAAGATCCTGAAGAGCATCTGGCCGTGCCGGGTACCGAGTTGAACGCCGACAACACCGTGCCGGTGGTGCCGTTGATAGACGATCAGCCGCGTCAGGGGCTGTGGGTCGATATCGAGATTTGAGCAGTGACTGGTCAGCGCCTGCGCCAAGCGGCATGATTGGCGCAATCCTGTCGGTGACGGCAGCTGTGATCTCTTTTGCGATGTGCCGGACGCCATGAGCCAAGACGACAAACTGATCGACCTCAGCACTGAACGCGCCAAGCGTGTGCATGACCTCAACGAGAAGCGCCTGAACGAAGTGCGCCAGGCTTTCGAGCAGGCGATGCCGTTGGGAAAAGCCAAGAAAAAGTCGAAGAACAAGCCGAAAAAGCGTTGATCTCCCGCTGCATTGGTTGATGCAGGTCAGTTATTTCCCCTCCTTTATTTCTCAACGTTGCGGATATTGATCCTGGTCAATATGTGCGCCTGTGTGTTTGTTAATTTGAATCCATCGCAGCAAAGCAAAGCAGGGCCGGGAGGTCAGTCATGTTTTTCGATAACGTGGTGTTTGCCGGGGTTCTCACGGTGGGGCTCATGGTGCTGTTTTTTGCAGGGTTTGGATTTTTTATCTGGAAGGATGCGCATAAGCGGCGCAAGTGAGTTCTTCTGGATTGATGGGCACGCAAGGCATTTTGGGGCGACTTCGGTTGCCCCTTTTTTTTTGTGCCTTGGCGGCCTGTGGGCCGACCAGGCTGTTGGGGTTTTGGGTGAATATCCGTTGCTTCGGGTGTGGCGGCTGGCGGTTTCGCCCTTACGGCGAGTCACTTTTTCAGACGCCAAAAAGTAACCAAAACGCTAGCTCCTGCGTTCGGCCCTCGCAGGCTCGGGTCCCTTCGCTCCGGGACTGATCCGGGCGCAGCGGCTCCGGTTTGCTTCGCTGCACCTCCTTCCGCTGTGTCTGGCTGCGCCAGACGGTCGCTGCGCTCCCACGCCCGGATCAATCCCTCCACTCAGCCTTCCGACGTCGCCGGTGGATCAAGATCAAGAGCAGGCGAGCTGACACTCGGCCTATTGAGTGGTGAAAAGCGTGGGTGTTCGGCTTTTGATTTGCATTGTTGCTGCCCCTCACCCCAGCCCTCTCCCGAGGGAGAGGGGGCCGATTTGTGTGGTGTTCAAAACCTGCATCGACTCGGTATCTCAGGTCGGCGTACTTCGATTAAACACCTCGGTCAGTTCCCTCTCCCTCCGGGAGAGGGCTAGGGTGAGGGGCTCTTGATCTGGCTTTTGCTTTGGCTTTTGATCTTTTGCCCCTTCGGCATACTTCTTAGCCCCAATAACAAAAAAGGCGTGATCCTCACGAATCACGCCTTTTCCAATCAACAGCTAACGATCAACTACCCAAAGCCTTCGAAGCCAACCAGAACAACCCGGCCGACAGCGCCACAGTCGCTGGCAGGGTCAGCACCCAGGCCAGCAAAATGGTCTTGACCGTGCCACCCTGCAGGCCGCTTTTATTGGCAACCATGGTCCCGGCAACACCCGAAGACAACACATGAGTGGTCGACACCGGCAGGCTGAAGATGTTGGCCATGCCGATCAGGCTGGCTGTGGTGATCTGTGCCGACATGCCCTGGGAATAGGTCATGCCCTGCTTGCCGATCTTCTCGCCAATGGTCAGCACAACACGTTTCCAGCCAACCATCGTGCCCAGGCCCAGTGCCAGGGCGACCGCCAGAATCACCCAGAACGGGGCGTATTCAGTGGTGGTGGTCAGATCTTTGCGCAGCTTGTCGAGGTCAGCCTTTTCACGGGCTTCGAGGCCTGGCAGCTTGCCGACTTTCTTCGCCGTGTCGTCCAGGCAGAGCAGGTAGCGACGCACTTCGATGCGGCTGTCCGACGACAGCGAATGGTAGTCCGCTACACCTTTGAGGGTGTGCAGCAGGGCGGTGATGGTCGGTTCGGTCTGCTGCGGATTGCAGCGGAATTTCTCCGGCAGGTCGCCTTCCACGCTCTTGCCCAGGGCCAGGAACTCACCCAGCGAATCGGCGTTGCGCTGGTAGAACTGGCTCAGGTGCAGGGTCGCGTCGCGGGTGCGTTCGATCTGGTAGGTGGTGCTGTTCAGGTCGAGTACGAACTGTGCCGGGACGATACCGATCAGCACCAGCATGATCAGGCCGATGCCTTTCTGGCCATCGTTGGAACCGTGCACGAAGCTCACGGCCATGGCCGAGATCACCAGGACCAGACGGTTCCAGAACGGCGGGTGCTTTTTGTCGTCGATCTTGCGGCGCTGTTCCGGCGTCTTGTGCATCTTCGACAGCGGGCGCCACCATTTCAGGCCGATCAGCACCAGCGCGGCGATGAGGAAGCCGGCCATCGGCGAGAACACCAGCGAGGCGCCGATGTCGATCGCTTTCTGCCAGTTCACGCCATCTCTCAACGGAATGTCGTTGATCAGCGCGTTGGCCAGGCCGACACCGAGGATCGAGCCGATCAGGGTGTGCGAGCTGGAAGCCGGGATACCGAAGTACCAGGTGCCCAGGTTCCAGGCGATTGCCGCGGCGAGCAACGAGAACACCATCGCCAGGCCATGGCCGGTGTTCACATTGATCAGCAGCTCAACCGGCAGCAAGTGGACGATGGCATACGCCACGCCAACGCCGCCCAGCAGCACGCCGAGGAAATTGAACACACCGGAAAAGAACACCGCCAGGTGTGGCGGCATGGCTTTGGTGTAGATAACAGTGGCTACCGCGTTAGCGGTGTCATGAAATCCATTGATGAACTCGAAGGCGAGGACAAACGTCAGGGCGAGCAAGAGGCTCACAAGCACCCAAGCATCCAGTCCGCTGAATAAATCGATCATGAAGGTTTTCTGACCCGGTCGTAAGGGGGCGCGATTATGCCAGAAAAGACAGGAAATCGATGCCCCGTCTGCTCACTGGTCACACCCTTCTTCGATTTAATTTGTTGCAGGGCGTGAAAACCAAGCAGCACGCAGGGTTTTTCAACTAATTGATTTTATTGAATAAACTATATTTTCGAGCCGTTTTTTCAGACATCGCAAAGGCTCAAACGCTTGTCTGAAATATCTCTGAAACCTGTGGGACGCTCGTTCATAAGACGCAAAACAGCGATGCAGCCGCTGCCCGCGGTTAGCGGGCGCGCGAGGTGTCGTCTTCCACCGCGCTGTGGCTCAGGCGGACGTCGACTTTCGAATGCTCAACCGCCGTGGCTCATGGCTCTTCGGCTTTGAGTTCCTTTTCGATCTTTTCGATTTCCTGCTTGAACACCTGATCCTGAACGGTAGGGCGCTTGCGCCATGCCTTGCGTTCCGGTTCCGGCTGAGCGGCGTAGGTGGTGACTTCCCCGCCGTAAACTTCCTTGTAACGTTGTTCCTGGCGCTCTAGTTCCGCGCGCAGTTCGTCTTTTGTCACGGTGCTACCTGTATGAGTTGAATTGAATATCCGGTGAAACACACTGCAACGAGTCAATTGCGCGCCCCCGCCAGTCATCCACAGCCCGATCGGGCGCGGAGACATTGCAGAGGCGATCAAGACTTCCGTGTTACAGGCGGCTACGGCACCAGATAAAAACTGACGCAGCATCAGTTTCCTGTTTCAGCGAGCGCTGGCGTTGCATGTGTGATGGGCGCCGGGCGCTGGCCGGAGCTGAGACGAAGGACCTCGTTTCAGCAAGTCGCGGGCCTTTGATTAAAGCGCCGCGACCAGGGTGCATTATAGCGGCCGATTCGGGAATGACTATCTTTGCCAAGTTAAAAACGGTTCTGAATGTGTGATGGTTTTGTTGCTGGCAACTTTTGCCGCTAGTTAAGTGTAAAGACAGCGTTATAGAACAGGCGTTCTGTTTTTGGCGCCATTAACTAGCACAACTAAGTTGCGGGCAGAATCGCTAAAGCTGCTTCTAGCATGAAGAGGAGGGCGGGGGGCTGGATTGCGATTATCGGTCGGCGGTTCGATAATCGCCCAATGTTGGCGCCCCGGTGCTTGTGCATTGCGCGGCGAGCCGTTTGACTAGGCATCGATGCGTGCCGGACAAGGACAAGAAATGAACGATCAAATGCGCAACTCCTTCACGTCGGTGGCGCCGCCCATCGTCGCCTCGCCGGCCAAGCGCATTCAGGCGCTGACCGGTGATCCGGATTTCATGACCTCGCTGGCCCGTGGCCTGGCCGTGGTGCAGGCGTTTCAGGAACGCAAACGCCACCTGACCATCGCGCAGATCAGTCATCGCACGGAAATCCCCCGCGCCGCCGTGCGCCGTTGCCTGCACACGCTGATCAAGCTCGGCTACGCCACCACCGACGGGCGCACCTATTCGCTGCTGCCGAAAGTGCTGACCCTCGGCCACGCCTATCTGTCCTCAACCCCGCTGGCCGTCTCCGCCCAACCGTATCTGGATCGCATGAGCGAGCAACTGCACGAGGCCTGCAACATGGCGACGCTGGAGGGCGATGACATTCTCTATATCGCGCGTTCGGCGACCACTCAGCGATTGATTTCGGTCGACCTTTCCGTCGGAGGACGGCTGCCGGCGTATTGCACGTCGATGGGGCGCATTCTGTTGGCCGCGCTGGACGACACCTCCCTGGGCGAATATCTCGACCACGCCGAACTGGTGGCCAAGACCAGCCGCACCATTCATACCCCGGACGCGTTGCTCGAATGTTTGCAGCAGGTGCGGCAGCAGGGCTGGTGCATTGTCGATCAGGAACTGGAACAGGGACTGCGCTCGATCGCTGTGCCGGTGTACGACGCCTCGGGGCAAGTGGTCGCCGCGCTGAATGTCAGCACCCATGCCGGGCGGGTCAGTCGTGCCGAGCTGGAGCAGCGCTTCTTGCCCGGCCTGCTCAGCGCCAGTCGCGACCTCAGTGCGCAACTGTTCGCCTGAGGAAGCTGTTCGATAAACGCACAGTGTTGCGTTTATCGAATTGACGCTAAAACCCTCGGATCATTAATGTCGCGGCAGCGTCATCCGGTGCTGACGTGTATGAGCCCGCCGGACTGTCGACCCCATAATAATGACAAGAGGCAACTCACTATGCGCCCGATCCCCGTCTGTCTGTGTTTCACCCGTTGTTGCCGGGTCCCGCGCAACGCCTGATTCCAACCTTCTATTCTTGTGACCGTGCCGTGCTCTCTGGCCGGCCGCCGTTCGACTGCGTTTTTTGCGTGGAATAAAAATAATGAACCAGCCTCAGTCCGCTGTGGGTAACTGCCTCGATGTGCAGACCTTCATCAACGCCCAACCGATCTCGCGCTATCAGTGGCGGGTGGTGATCCTGTGTTTCCTGATCGTATTTCTCGACGGCCTCGACACCGCCGCCATGGGCTTCATCGCCCCGGCGCTGTCGCAAGACTGGGGCATCGACCGCGCCAGCCTCGGCCCGGTGATGAGTGCTGCGCTGATCGGCATGGTCTTCGGTGCGCTCGGCTCCGGCCCTCTGGCTGACCGCTTCGGGCGCAAAGTCGTACTCGTCGGTGCGGTGATTCTGTTCGGCGGCTTCAGCCTGGCCTCGGCGTACAGCACCAACGTCGAACAACTGCTGGTGTTGCGCTTCCTCACCGGCCTCGGTCTCGGTGCGGGCATGCCCAACGCGACGACGCTGCTCTCGGAATACACACCCGAGCGCAAGAAGTCGCTGCTGGTGACCAGCATGTTCTGCGGTTTCAACCTCGGCATGGCCGGCGGCGGTTTCATCTCCGCGAAGCTGATCCCGGCGTTCGGCTGGCATGCTCTGCTGATGATCGGCGGGATCCTGCCGCTGATCCTCGCCGTGGTATTGGTGTTCTGGCTGCCGGAATCGGCGCGCTACCTGGTGGTGCGCAACCGTGGCACCGACAAAGTACGCAAGACTCTCGCGCCGATCGACCCGGTTACCGTTGCCCAGGCTGCGAGCTTCAGCGTGCCGGAACAGAAGACCGTGAAGGCGCGTAATGTCTTTGCGGTGATCTTCTCTGGTACTTACAGCACCGGCACGCTGCTGTTGTGGCTGACCTATTTCATGGGCCTGGTGATTGTGTACCTGCTGACCAGTTGGCTGCCGACGCTGATGCGCGACAGCGGCGCGAGCATGGAGCAGGCCGCGTTCATCGGTGCGTTGTTCCAGTTTGGCGGCGTGTTGAGCGCGGTCGGGGTGGGCTGGGCGATGGATCGCTTCAATCCGCACAAGGTCATCGGCATTTTCTACCTGCTGGCGGGGGTGTTTGCCTACGCCGTGGGGCAGAGCCTGGGCAACATCACCTTGCTGGCGACGCTGGTACTGGTGGCGGGCATGTGCGTTAACGGCGCGCAATCGGCGATGCCGTCATTGGCCGCGCGCTTCTACCCGACTCAAGGCCGCGCGACCGGTGTGTCGTGGATGCTCGGCATCGGCCGCTTTGGCGCGATCCTCGGCGCGTGGATGGGCGCAACCTTGCTCGGCCTGGGCTGGAATTTCGAGCAAGTGCTGACCGCTCTGGTGATCCCGGCGGGGTTGGCGACGGCGGCGGTGCTGATCAAGGGCATGGTCAGCCATGCGGATGCGACCTGAGTCGGGCGCAGATCGTTATTGAACAGGCTGGCCCCTTCGCGAGCAGGCTCGCTCCCACATTCTGGAATGCATTCCAAGGTGGGAGCGAGCCTGCTCGCGAAGCTTTTGATCTGATTGTTAGCTGAACAACAATCTGTTCGATAAACGAACACTCAGTCGATTATCGGATTGTTTGGCGAATTTCCCGAGCTTAATCTTCAGTGACTCCGGCGCTGAACCTCGCGCCTTTTTATCACTGGCGATTCCTTACAAGAACAGGAGCCCGCTCCATGGCTGAGATCCTTTCGCTGCACGACGCGGTGAAGCAATTCGTCAACGACGGCGACACCGTCGCCCTCGAAGGCTTCACTCACCTGATCCCTACGGCAGCGGGTCATGAAATCATTCGTCAAGGCAAGAAAGATCTGACGCTGGTGCGGATGACGCCTGACTTGATCTACGACCAACTGATCGGCGCCGGTTGCGCGCGCAAACTGATTTTCTCCTGGGGCGGCAACCCGGGTGTGGGCTCGCTGCACCGCCTGCGTGACGCGGTCGAGAAACAGTGGCCGCACGCGCTGGAAATTGAAGAACACAGCCACGCCGACCTCGCCAACGCCTACGTCGCCGGCGCGTCCGGCCTGCCGTTCGCGGTGCTGCGTGCCTACGCCGGCTCCGACCTGCCGAAGGTCAATCCGCTGATCAAAACCGTGACCTGCCCGTTCACCGGCGAAGTGCTGGCGGCAGTGCCATCGGTACGCCCGGACGTCACCGTGATTCACGCGCAGAAAGCCGACCGCAAAGGCAACGTGTTGCTCTGGGGCATTCTCGGTGTGCAGAAAGAAGCCGCGCTGGCCGCCAAGCGTTGCATCGTCACCGTGGAAGAAATCGTCGACGACCTCAACGCACCGATGAACGCTTGCGTACTGCCGACCTGGGCCTTGAGTGCGGTCTGTCATGTGCCGGGTGGCGCGCATCCGTCCTACGCCCACGGTTACACCGAGCGTGACAATCGTTTCTATCAGGCGTGGGACCCGATCGCTCGCGACCGTCAGACTTTTACCGCGTGGATCAACGAATACATCCATGGCTGCGCTGACTTCAGCGAATTCCAGGCCAAATTGGCCGCTGCTTCGGAGGCCAAGTAATGACTTACACCACCAATGAAATGATGACCGTCGCGGCGGCCCGGCGCCTGAAGAACGGCTCGGTATGCTTCGTCGGCATCGGCCTGCCATCGAAAGCCGCCAACCTCGCGCGCCTGACTTCATCGCCAGACGTGGTGCTGATCTACGAATCCGGCCCGATTGGCGCCAAGCCGAGCGTACTGCCGCTGTCCATCGGTGACGGTGAACTGGCCGAGACCGCCGACACCGTGGTGCCGACCGGCGAGATTTTTCGCTATTGGTTGCAGGGCGGGCGCATCGACGTCGGTTTTCTCGGCGCCGCGCAGGTCGACCGTTTCGGCAACATCAACACCACCGTGGTCGGCGACTACCACGCGCCAAAAGTGCGTCTGCCGGGTGCCGGTGGCGCGCCGGAGATCGCCGGTTCGGCGAAAAGCGTGTTGATCATCCTTAAACAGTCGGCGCGGTCGTTTGTCGACAAGCTCGACTTCATCACCTCGGTCGGTCACGGCGAAGGTGGCGATTCGCGTAAACGTCTGGGCCTGCCGGGCGCCGGGCCGGTGGGGATCATCACCGACCTGTGCATCATGGAACCGGAGGAGGGTACCCACGAATTCGTGGTCACCGCGCTGCATCCGGGCGTGACCCGCGAGCAAGTGGTCGCCGCCACCGGTTGGGCGATCCGTTTTGCCGACTCCGTTGAAACCACCGCTGAGCCGACCGAAGTCGAGCTGACGGCGCTGCGTGATCTTGAAGCGCGCACCGCCGCCGCCCACGGTCAGGCACCGGGAGAAGCATGATGCGTGACGTGTATATCTGCGACGCAATTCGCACCCCCATCGGCCGTTTCGGCGGCGCATTGTCCGCCGTGCGCGCCGATGACCTGGCCGCCGTGCCGATCAAGGCCTTGATGGAGCGCAATCCTTCGGTGGACTGGAATGCCGTCGATGAAGTGTTCCTCGGCTGCGCCAACCAGGCCGGCGAAGACAACCGCAACGTCGCGCGCATGGCGCTGCTGCTGGCGGGGCTGCCGGACAGCGTGCCGGGCGTTACGCTCAATCGTCTCTGCGCTTCGGGCATGGACGCGATTGGCACCGCATTCCGCGCCATCGCCAGTGGCGAAATGGAGCTGGCGATTGCCGGCGGCGTCGAGTCGATGTCCCGCGCACCGTTCGTGATGGGCAAGGCCGACGCGGCGTTCTCGCGCAACATGAAACTGGAAGACACCACCATCGGCTGGCGTTTCATCAACCCGCTGATGAAGGCGCAGTACGGCGTCGATGCCATGCCACAGACGGCTGATAACGTCGCCGACGACTATAAAGTCTCGCGCGAAGATCAGGACGCCTTTGCCTTGCGCAGTCAGCAACGTACCGCCGCCGCTCAAGCCGCCGGATACTTCGCTGAAGAAATCGTCGAAGTGCGCATCGCCCACAAAAAGGGCGAAACCGTGGTCAGCGAGGACGAACATCCGCGCGCCGACACTACGATTGAAGCGCTGGCCAAACTGAAACCGGTCAACGGCGCGGACAAAACCGTCACCGCCGGCAATGCCTCGGGGGTCAACGATGGTGCTGCTGCGCTGATTCTGGCGTCAGCCGAAGCGGTGAAAAAACACGGCCTGACCGCCCGCGCAAAAGTGCTCGGCATGGCCAGCGCCGGTGTCGCACCTCGGGTGATGGGCATCGGCCCGGTGCCAGCGGTGCGCAAACTGACCGAGCGCCTCGGCGTGGCGGTCAGCGATTTCGACGTGATCGAACTCAACGAAGCGTTTGCCAGCCAGGGCCTCGCGGTATTGCGCGAGTTGGGCCTGGCCGACGATGCGCCGCAGGTCAACCCGAATGGCGGCGCGATTGCCCTCGGTCACCCATTGGGCATGAGCGGTGCGCGGCTGGTGCTGACCGCCCTGCATCATCTGGAAAAGACTGGCGGCAAGAAAGGTCTGGCGACCATGTGCGTCGGTGTTGGCCAGGGTCTGGCCCTGGCCATCGAACGTGTCTGACGCGCTGCGGCACTTACAAGAACTGAGGAAAGCGAAATGACTGACAAGCCTGGTTACCGTCGCCCACAGGCAGGCACTCAGCCTGACTACCTGCACCCGACGTATCAATCCACCAACCTGCGCTCGCCGTCCAAGCCGTTGGTGCACCTGCCGCACTCGCTGTCGGAAATCACCGGGCCGACCATCGGCGCCGAACACGTTGCCGAGAAGGACAATGACCTGACCGCCCAGCACGAAGGCGAGCCGTTGGGCGAGCGCATCATCATTCACGGCCGCGTGCTCGACGAAGACGGCCTGCCGGTGCCGGGGATTCTGGTGGAGATCTGGCAGGCCAATGCCGCCGGCCGCTACAACCATGCCCGTGACCTGCACGACGCGCCGCTGGACCCGAACTTCACCGGCACCGGCCGCACCGTCACCGATGCCGATGGCTGGTACCAGTTCCAGACCATCAAGCCCGGCGCCTATCCGTGGGGCAACCACCACAACGCCTGGCGCCCGGCGCACATCCACTTTTCCCTGTTCGGGCCGAGCATCCTCACCCGACTGGTCACGCAAATGTATTTCCCCGGCGACCCGTTGCTGGCGTATGACCCGATCTACAACTGCGTGCCGGACACTTCGGCCAAGGAACGCCTGATCGCTGCTTTCGATCTGGAAAAAACCATTCCGTCCTACGCCCTCGGTTACCGCTGGGACATCGTACTGCGCGGCCGTGAAGCCACGCCGATGGAGAAATAAGATGACGCTCTATGCGACCACGTCCCACACCGTCGGGCCGTATTACCACATCGGCCTGACGTGGCTGAACCGCGAAACCCTGGCCAACGAGCTGACCCTCGGCGAGCGCGTGGCGATCACCGGCCAGGTGGTCGACGGCAATGGCGATGTCGTCAACGACGCCATGCTCGAAGTCTGGCAGGCCAACGCCGCCGGCAAGTACGACCACCCGGAAGATCATCAGGACAAGCCACTCGACCCGAATTTCGAAGGCTTCGGCCGGGTACCGGTGGACGCCGAAGGGCGCTTCCGTTTCACCACGATCAAACCGGGCACCGTGCCGGGGTTGAAAGGCTCGACCCAGGCGCCGCATCTGGTGGTGCTGGTGTTTGCCCGTGGTCTGGTCAAGCATTTGCTGACGCGGATTTATTTTGAAGGTGAACCGGCGAACGTTGCTGACCCGTTGCTCGAGTGTGTGCCGGCGGAGCGTCGCCAGACGTTGCTGGCCAAGGCGGATGCGTCGGGTGTGTACCAGTGGAATGTGGTCCTGCAGGGCACCGATGCCGAGACGGTGTTCTTCGATTATTGAGAGAACACCCCAAATCCCCTGCAGGACAGAGTCCCTGTGGTGAGGGGATTTGTCCCCGCTGGGCTGCGAAGCAGCCCCAAAAACCAGTCGGCGCGGTATTCAGATGAACCGCGTGTATCTGATTTGCGAGTGCTTCGCACTCGAGCGGGGATAAATCCCCTCGCCACAAAGGCTGATCCAGACGTGGGTGATGATCCGATGCGGAACGGGACTGTTGCAAAGTATGTCTAGACTGTGACTGTCCCTATCGAGTGAAAAAACAATGACAACGCCCACCTCCCATTACACCGGCGAAGAGCGCAGCAAGCGCATCTTCGCCATCGTCGGCGCTTCCTCCGGCAATCTAGTCGAGTGGTTCGACTTCTACGTCTACGCCTTCTGCGCAATCTATTTTGCCCCGGCGTTTTTCCCCTCCGACAACCCCACCGTGCAACTGGTCAACACCGCTGGCGTGTTCGCCGCCGGGTTCCTGATGCGGCCGATTGGCGGCTGGATCTTCGGCCGCGTCGCCGACAAGCACGGGCGCAAGAACTCGATGCTCATCTCGATTCTGATGATGTGCTTCGGCTCGCTGCTGATTGCCTGCCTGCCGACCTACAAAGACATCGGCGTCTGGGCGCCAGTGCTGTTGCTGTTCGCGCGTTTGCTGCAAGGTCTGTCGGTGGGCGGCGAATACGGCACCACCGCGACTTACATGAGCGAGGTTGCGCTCAAGGGCCAGCGCGGTTTCTTCGCCTCGTTCCAGTACGTGACGCTGATTGGCGGACAACTGCTGGCGGTGTCGCTGGTGGTGGTGCTGCAACAGTTCCTCACTGAAGAAGACCTGCGTGCCTACGGCTGGCGGATTCCGTTCGTGGTCGGTGCGGTGGCGGCGCTGATTTCGCTGTTCCTGCGTCGTTCGCTGAAGGAAACCACCAACGAGGAAACCCGCGCACACAAAGACGCCGGCAGCATCACTGCACTGTTTCGCGATCACAAAGCGGCGTTCATCACTGTGCTCGGTTACACCGCCGGCGGCTCGCTGATTTTCTACACCTTCACCACCTACATGCAGAAATACCTGGTGAACACCGCCGGGATGCACGCCAAGACTGCCAGCTACATCATGACCGGCGCGCTGTTCCTGTACATGTGCATGCAGCCGCTGTTCGGCATGCTCGCCGACAAGATCGGCCGGCGTAACTCGATGCTCTGGTTCGGCGCCCTCGGCACGCTGTTCACCGTACCGATTCTGCTCAGCCTGAAAAGCATCAGCAGCCCGTTCCTCGCCTTCGTGCTGATCACTCTGGCGCTGGCGATTGTCAGCTTCTACACCTCGATCAGCGGTCTGGTCAAAGCCGAGATGTTCCCGCCGGAAGTGCGCGCCCTCGGTGTCGGCCTGGCTTACGCGGTGGCCAATGCAATCTTCGGTGGTTCGGCAGAGTTTGTGGCCCTGAGCCTCAAGGCCGGCGGCATGGAAAACGCCTTCTACTGGTACGTCACGGCAATGATGGCGGTGGCTTTCCTGTTCAGCCTGCGTTTGCCCAAGCAGGCGAAGTATCTGCACCACGATCTGTAAACCCATGTGCCGGGCTGCGAGGCCCGCGCCGGCAAGGACTGTTTATGACTCAGCGACCGGGCAATCAATTGTTCGATGCCTACTTCACCGCCCGCGATATGCGCGAAGTGTTCTGCGATCAGGGCCGGGTGCAGGCGATGCTCGATTTCGAAGCGGCGCTGGCCCGGGCCGAGGCGCGGGTCGGGCTGATTCCTTCATCCGCTGTGGCGCCGATTGCTGCAGCGTGCGAGGCGGGCCTGTATGACTTTGCGGCGCTGGGCGAGGCGATTGCCACGGCTGGCAATTCGGCGATTCCACTGGTCAAGGCCTTGGGCAAGCAGATCGCTTCGAGCGATGCCGAAGCCGAGCGCTATGTGCATCTGGGCGCGACCAGTCAGGACGTGATGGATTCCGGGCTGGTCCTGCAATTGCGCCAGGCGCTGGCGTTGATCGAAAGCGAACTGGCGCAACTGGCCGACTCACTTGCTGTTCAGGCCCAACGCTTCGCCACCACGCCACTGGCCGGGCGCACCTGGCTGCAACACGCGACGCCAGTGACCCTCGGTATGAAAATCGCTGGATGGCTCGGCGCCGTCACGCGCAGCCGTCAGCGTCTGCAACAACTCAAGCCACGGCTGCTGGTGCTGCAATTCGGTGGCGCTTCCGGAACGCTAGCTGCGTTAGGAGAGCAGGCCCTGCCGATTGCCAAAGCCTTGGCCGAAGAGCTGCAACTGACCCTGCCCGAGCAACCGTGGCACACCCAGCGTGATCGCATCGTCGAGTTCGGCGCGGTGCTTGGCCTGATCGCCGGCAGCCTCGGCAAATTCGGCCGCGACATCAGCCTGTTGATGCAGACCGAAGCAGCGGAGGTTTTTGAACCTGCGGCACCGGGCAAGGGCGGTTCGTCGACCATGCCGCACAAACGCAATCCGGTCGGCGCGGCGGTGCTGATCGGCGCGGCCACGCGGGTGCCGGGGCTGGTGTCGACGCTGTTCAGCGCGATGCCGCAGGAGCACGAACGCAGCCTCGGTTTGTGGCATGCCGAATGGGAAACCCTGCCGGAAATCTGCTGCCTGGTGTCCGGTTCGCTGCAACAGGCGCGCTTGTTGGCCGAGGGTCTGGAAGTCGACGCGGCGCGCATGGCCCGCAACCTCGAATTGACCCAAGGCCTGGTGCTGGCCGAAGCGGTGAGCATCGTCCTTGCCCAACGCGTCGGCCGCGACACCGCTCATCACCTGCTCGAACAATGCTGCAAACGCGCCGTGGCCGAGCAACGCCATTTGCGTGCGGTGCTCGCTGACGAGCCGCAAGTCACCGCCGAACTCAGTGGCGCTGAACTCGATGATCTTCTGAACCCCGCGCATTACCTTGGCCAGGCGCAAGCCTGGATCGAGCGCGCGGTGGCTGAACACAACGCTTTGACTGTCTGAAGGAGAGGGCTGTGGCTTTCGTTCAACTCGCCGATGGCGAACTGCACTATGAAATTGAGGGCCCGGCGGAGGCGCCGGTGCTGGTGCTGTCCAACTCGCTGGGCACCGACCTGCACATGTGGGACGCGCAAATGCCGGCGTTCACCGAGCATTTCCGCGTGCTGCGTTTCGACACGCGCGGCCATGGGCAATCGCTGGTCACCGAGGGGCCGTACAGCATCGAACAACTCGGTCGCGACGTGCTCGGTCTGCTCGATGCGCTGCATATCGAGCGCGCGCATTTCTGCGGGTTGTCGATGGGCGGGCTGATCGGACAGTGGCTGGGGATCAACGCCGGCCATCGTCTGCACAAGCTGATCGTATGCAATACGGCGGCGAAAATCGGCGACCCGTCGGTGTGGAATCCGCGCATCGAAACCGTACTGCGTGACGGCCCGGCGGCGATGGTCGCACTGCGTGATGCCTCGATTGCGCGCTGGTTTACCCCTGACTTTTCGGCGGCCCATCCCGAGGAGGCGAAGAAGATTACCGACATGCTTGCCGCGACCAATCCACAAGGTTATGCGGCCAACTGCGCGGCAGTACGCGATGCTGATTTTCGTGAACAACTGGCTTCGATCAACGTGCCGTTGCTGGTCATTGCCGGCAGCGAAGATGCGGTGACGCCGCCGTCCGGCGGGCACTTCATTCGCGACCACGTGCGCGGTGCCGAGTACGCCGAGTTCCATGCGGCGCATTTGTCCAACGTGCAGGCCGGTGCCGCTTTCAGCGACCGTGTGCTGGCGTTTTTGCAGGCTCAGTGAGGAAGAATTTGTGGACGAGAAACAACGTTACGACGAAGGCATGCAAGTCCGCCGCGCGGTGCTGGGCGATGCCCACGTCGATCGCAGCCTGACCACGCTGACCGAGTTCAACTTGGAATTCCAGGAGATGATCACCCGCCACGCCTGGGGCGACATCTGGACCCGCCCGGGCCTGCCCCGTCATACCCGCAGCCTGATCACCATCGCCATGCTGATCGGCATGAACCGCGAGGGCGAACTGAAACTGCACCTGCGTGCGGCGGCCAACAACGGGGTCAGCCGTGGCGAGATCAAGGAAGTGATCATGCAGAGCGCGATCTACTGCGGCATCCCGGCGGCGAATGCGACGTTTCATTTGGCGGAGTCGGTGTGGGATGAGCTGGGCATCGAATCTCGAGAATAATGGCGGCCGGTCTGCCGCTTTCGCGAGCAGGCTCGCTCCCACCTTGGAATGCATTCCCCTGTAGGAGCTGCCGAAGGCTGCGATCTTTTGATCTTGATTGTTAAAAACAAGATCAAAAGATCGCAGCCTGCGGCAGCTCCTACACGGGATCGGTGATTACAGCAGGCTGATCGGGTAGCTGACGATCAGGCGATTTTCATCGAACTCGTTGTTGCTGAAGTCGCGGCGCATGGTCGAGTTGCGCCATCTGACGTTCAAATCCTTCAAAGTGCCGCTCTGCACCGTGTAACCGAGTTCCGATTCGCGACCCCATTCCTTGCCGTCGGTGATCGTCCCGGTGTGCACGTTGTCGCCGCTGATGTAGCGGTTCATCAGGGTCAGGCCGGGGATGCCCAGGGCGGCGAAGTTGTAGTCGTGGCGCAACTGCCAGGAGCGTTCCTGAGCGTTGTCATAACTGGCGTTGTAGCTGTCGTTGGCCAAGGTGCCGCCGCTGGTGCCGTTGACGCGCATCCAGGCGCTGTCGCCGGTCAGTTTCTGCAGGCCGAGGTAGAACGTGCTGCCGCCGTACTTGGCCGAAAACATGCCGTACCAGGTCTTGTTGTCCAGATCGCCGGCACGCGCGCTGCCATCTTCCTTGCCGTAGAAAAATCCGAGGTTGGCGCCCAGCGTCCAGTCGCCGAGCGGCTGGCTGTGCAGCACGTTGAGGTACTGCTGGCTGTAGATGTCCTTGAGCTGCGCGTTCCACAGGCCGATCTGCGTGCGCTTGTCGTTGAACAGGTATTCGCCGCCCTGGAAGTTGAAACGATCAGAGATGAACGCGGCTTTGCCGGTCATCGACATGTCACTCATGCTGCTGTCGTCGCGCGGGCTGTTGGCGCGGAACTGGCCGCCATAGAGGGTCAGGCCGGCGATTTCCTTGGAGGTTATCTGGCCGCCACGGAAGGTCTGCGGCAGCGAACGACCGTCGTCCGAACGCAGGATCGGCAGCACCGGCATCCACTCACCGACCTTGACTTCGGTCTGCGAAAGCTTGGCCTTGAATGCGACGTTGGTGCGGCCGAAGTTGTCCGCCGGGCGCCCGTCATGGTCCAGCGGCAACAACTGCGTGCCGCCCGTGCCTTTACCGCCATCGAGCTTGATCGAATACAGCCCGAGTACGTCCATGCCGAAACCGACCGTGCCTTGGGTGAAGCCGGATTTGGCGTCGAGGATGAAACTCTGCGTCCACTCTTCAGCCTTGCCTTGGGCCTTGGTCGGGTTGGTGAAGTTGCGGTTGATGTAGAAGTTGCGCAGGTTGAGGTTGACCTTGGCGCCTTCAACGAAGCCGCTTTCTTCAGCGCTGGCTGGCAGGGCCAGACCGGCGATGGCCAGGGCGATCACAGCGGGCAATGCGTAAGGCACAGGGAAAACTGTCATGGACTTGGGTCTCTCTTGTTTTTTTAGGGCGAACGGCTGCGCTGTCGCGGCGGGTGCGGCGCAGGGCGAAGTGATGCAGTTATGAGATGCAGCGGTGGCGGTCAGCCGGGCGGGGCAGGGCGCAGGAGCATGGTGTCGAACCTTGTTGTTATTGGTTTTGTGGAGCGAATGGTGCGGGGCGCGGATGTTTTGATTCAATTGGTAAAAGCGGGTTTTGGGCGATTATCGAACGCAAGATTGAGCCGGGTTTTTTGGGCGGATGTGCGGGCCTCTTCGCGAGCAGGCTCGCTCCCACAGGTGGGCGCATTTCAAATGTGGGAGCGAGCCTGCTCGCGAAGGGGTCAGCCCGAACAACACACCTTTCAGGCAGGCAACAAAAAGCCCACCAATCGGTGGGCTCCTTGTATTCAGCCGATGATCAGAACAGCTTCATCTTCGGCGCTTCTTCTTTCAGCGCTTCGTTCTGCGCGGTCTGCGCATTCCAGCCACCGCCCAGGGCCTTGTACAGGTTGACCGCACTGGTCAACTGCGCGAGGCGGTCGGTGATCAGCGCTTGTTGCGCGCTGAACAACTGACGCTGGGCATCGAGGAAGGTCAGGTTGCTGTCGACGCCGATGCGGTAGCGACGTTCGGCCAGGCGGTAGTAATCCTGGTTGGCCTGCACGAAGTCACGCTGCGCTTGCAGCTGCTCGGTGTAAGTCTGGCGGGCGGCGAGGCCGTCGGCGACTTCCTGGAAGGCCGTTTGAATCGACTTTTCGTAGTTCGCCACGCCAATGTCCTTCTGGATCTTGGCGTAGTCGAGGCTGGCGCGCAGGCTGCCGGCGTTGAAGATCGGCAGGTTGATCTGCGGCTGGAACAGCCACGTCCCCGAGCCACCCTTGAACAGACCGGACAGATCCGGGCTCAGGCTGCCCGCGTTGGCGGTCAGGCTGATGCTCGGGAAGAACGCTGCACGCGCCGCGCCGATGTTGGCGTTGGCCGCCTTCAGGTTGTACTCGGCCTGCAGAATGTCCGGACGACGTTGCAGCAGGTCCGAAGGCAGACCGGCCGGCACATCGCTGAGCAGGTCATCAGACAGCGGTTTGGCCGTTTGCAGGTTGGCCGGAATACCGGTGCCGAGCAGCAGGGTCAGGCTGTTTTCGTCCTGCGCGACCTGGCGGGTATAACGTGCCAGTTGCGCCCGGGCGTTTTCCACGGAAGTGCGCGACTGCGCCAGATCCAGCGCCGACGCCACACCGACTTCGTTGCTGCGGCTGGTCAGCTTGTAGCTTTCTTCGAAGGCACCGAGGGTGTCCTGCGTCAGCTTGAGCAGTTCCTTGTCCGCTTGCCAGGTCAGGTAAGCATTGGCGACGTTGGCGACCAGACTGATCTGCGTACTGCGGCGTGCTTCTTCAGTAGCGAAGTACTGTTGCAGCGCTTGCTCGCTCAGGCTGCGCACCCGACCGAACAGGTCGAGTTCGTAGGCGCTGACGCCGACGGTGGCGGAATACGAACTGCTGATCATCGACTCGCCGGTCTGCGAGGCACGGGCCGGCAGACGCTGGCGGCTGCCGGCGGCATTGGCCGACACTGCCGGGAACAGGTCGGCGCGCTGGATGCGGTACTGCGCCGCGTAAGCGTCGATGTTCAGCGCCGCGACACGCAGGTCGCGGTTGTTTTCCAGGGCGACCTGGATCAGCTGTTGCAGGGCCGGGTCATGGAAAAACTGCTTCCAGCCCTGTTCGGCAGCGGCTTGCGCCGGAGCCTGGGCCGGCGAATATGCCGGCCCCTGCGGGTACTGGCCTGCGACCGGAGCCTCAGGCTGCTGATAGTCAGGTATCAGCGAGCAACCGCTCAGCACGAAGGCGGCGACTGCGATGGAGAGTAGCGACTTGCTCATTGGCCAGCCTCTTTAGGAGTTTCAGTAGTCTCATCCGCGTCGGTCTTTTTACGCTGACCGATGGACGACACAGTAACGAAGAACAGTGGGACCCAGAAGATCGCCAGGATCGTGGCCGTGAGCATACCGCCAATCACGCCGGTACCGATCGCATGCTGACTGCCTGAACCGGCGCCGGTGGAAATCGCCAGCGGCACAACACCGAGAACGAAGGCCAGCGAGGTCATGATGATCGGGCGCAGACGCATGCGGCAGGCTTCAATCGCCGCTTCACGCAGGGTGCGTCCCTGTTCGTGCAGTTCCTTGGCGAATTCGACGATCAGAATGGCGTTTTTAGCCGCCAGACCGATGGTCGTCAACAAGCCCACCTGGAAGTACACGTCGTTGGACAGACCGCGCAGGCTGGTAGCCATCAGCGCACCGATGATCCCCAGCGGTACCACGAGCATGACCGCGATCGGAATCGACCAGCTTTCATACAGCGCCGCCAGACACAGGAACACCATCAGCAGCGACAGGGCGTACAGCGCTGGTGCTTGCGAGCCGGACAGACGTTCCTCGTAGGACAGACCGGTCCAGGAGATACCGACACCGGACGGCAGCTTCTTGGCAATCGCTTCGACTTCAGCCATCGCTTCACCGGTGGAGTAGCCCGGCGCCGGAGCCCCGAGGACCTCGACCGCTTCCACACCGTTATAGCGCGCCAGCTTCGGCGAACCGTAGACCCACTCGCCCTTGGCGAACGCCGAGAACGGAACCATGGTGCCTTCGGCGTTGCGCACGTACCACTTCTTCAGGTCTTCGGGGCTCATGCGCGAGTCCGGTTGGCCCTGCACGTAGACTTTCTTCACCCGACCACGGTCGATGAAGTCGTTGACGTAGCTACTGCCCAGCGCGATCGACAGGGTGTTGTTGATGTCGCTGATGGTGATGCCGAGGGCACTGGCCTTCTCGTCGTCGATTTCCAGTTGGAACTGCGGCTCATCGTTCAGGCCGTTCGGACGCACCTGGGTCAGCACCTTGCTTTGCGCCGCCATGCCGAGGAACTGGTTACGCGCTTCCATCAGTTTTTCGTGACCAATACCGGCGCGGTCCTGCAGGAACACGTCGAAACCGGTGGCGTTACCCAATTCCAGAACCGCTGGCGGGGCGAAGGCAAACACCATCGCGTCGCGGAAGCTGAAGAAGTGTTGCTGGGCACGCGCAGCGAGGTTAAACACGCTGTTGTCCGCGTTACGTTCGCCCCACGGCTTGAGCATGATGAACGCCATACCCGAGCTCTGACCACGGCCGGCGAAGTTGAAGCCGGTCACGGTGAACACCGAAGCCACCGCGTCCGCCTCACCGCCGTCCTTGTTCGGACGCAGCAGGTACTCACGCATTTCATCCACCACCACCTGCGTGCGCTGGGCACTGGAACCGGCCGGGGTCTGCACCTGAGCGAACAGTACGCCCTGGTCTTCTTCCGGGAGGAACGCGGTCGGGATGCGGGTGAACAGCCAGATCATGCCCACCACGATCAACAGGTACGCCAGCAGATACGGCGCCTTGCGGGTCAGCATGTTGCCGACGCCGCGCTCGTAGCTGCGTACACCACGGTCGAAATTGCGGTTGAACCAGCCGAAGAAACCTTTCTTCGGGGTACCGTGCTCGCCTTTCGGAATCGGCTTGAGCATGGTCGCGCACAGCGCCGGGGTGAAGATCAGGGCAACCAGTACCGACAGGGCCATGGCCGACACGATGGTGATCGAGAACTGCTTGTAGATCACACCCGTGGAACCACTGAAGAATGCCATCGGCAGCAGTACCGCCGAGAGCACGAGGGCGATACCGACCAGTGCACCCTGGATCTGGCCCATGGATTTCTTCGTCGCTTCCTTCGGTGACAAGCCTTCTTCGCTCATCACCCGCTCGACGTTTTCCACCACGACGATGGCGTCGTCCACCAGCAGACCGATGGCCAGCACCATGCCGAACATGGTCAGGGTGTTGATGCTGAAACCGGCGGCGGCGAGGATGCCGAACGTGCCGAGCAGTACCACGGGCACGGTCATCGTGGTGATGACGGTGGCGCGGAAGTTCTGCAGGAACAGGAACATCACCAGGAACACCAGCGCGATCGCTTCGACCAGGGTGTGCACCACGCCTTTGATCGATTCGGTCACCACCGGAGTGGTGTCATACGGGAACACCACTTCCATGCCTTGCGGGAAGAACGGCTTGAGGCTGTCGATGGTGTTGCGCAGCGCTTTGGCCGTGTCGAGGGCGTTGGCGCCGTTGGCCAGTTTCACCGCCAGACCGGACGCCGGGCTGCCGTTGAACTGGGCGCTGATCGCGTAGTTCTCACCGCCGAGGCCGACTTCAGCCACGTCTTTGAGGCGAACCTGCGAACCGTCCTTGTTGACCTTGAGCAGGATTTCCTTGAACTGCTCAGCAGTCTGCAGACGGGTCTTGCCGATGATCGTCGCGTTCAGTTGCTGGCCCTGCACGGCAGGCAAGCCACCGAGCTGACCGGACGACACCTGGACGTTCTGCGCAGCAATGGCGTTTTTCACGTCGACCGGGGTCAGGTTGAAGTTGTTCAACTTGGCCGGGTCGAGCCAGATACGCATCGCGTACTGCGCACCGAAGACCTGGAAGTCACCGACACCGGCGGTCCGCGAGATCGGGTCCTGCATGTTCGACACGATGTAGTTGGACAGGTCGTCCTTGGTCATGCTGCCGTCGCGCGACACCACGCCGATCACCAGCAGGAAGTTCTTCACTGCCTTGGTCACGCGGATACCCTGTTGCTGCACTTCCTGCGGCAGCAGCGGGGTGGCCAGGTTCAGCTTGTTCTGGACCTGGACCTGCGCGGTGTCGGAGTTGGTGCCTTGCTCGAAGGTCGCGGTGATGGTCATGCTGCCGTCGGAGTTACTTTCCGACGACACATAACGCAGGTTGTCGATACCGTTGAGCTGTTGCTCGATGACCTGCACCACGGTGTCCTGCACGGTTTGTGCGGACGCGCCTGGGTAGGTCACCTGAATCGCAATGGCCGGTGGCGCAATGCTCGGGTATTGGTTGATCGGCAATTTCAGGATCGAAAGTGCCCCGACCAGCATGATCACCAGGGCGATTACCCAGGCGAAAATCGGACGGTCGATGAAGAATTTTGACATGGGTTACTCCCCTTTGCCGCCGGCGGCTTTGTCAGCTGCCTGTGCGGGGGCCGGGTTCTTGGTGCCGACGTTAGTCGCTTCGGTCGCTTTGACCTCGACGCCCGGTTTGACGTACTGCAGCCCTTCGGTGATCAGACGATCGCCGGCTTTCAGGCCGTCTTCGATCAGCCACTGGCTGCCGACGGTGCGGCTGGCCTTGAGCTGACGCAGTTCGACCTTGTTGTCGGCGCCGACGACCAGTGCGGTCGGGGTGCCTTTGAGGTCGCGGGTCACGCCTTGTTGCGGCGCGAGGATCGCTGCGCTGTTGACGCCGGCTTGCAGCTGGGCGTGAACGAACATGCCTGGCAAGAGGGTGTGATCCGGGTTCGGGAACACCGCGCGCAGGGTCACCGAGCCGGTGGTCTGGTCAACCGAGACTTCGGAGAATTCCAGCTTGCCGTCGAGCTTGTACTGGCTGCCGTCTTCCAGGGTCAGCTTGACTGCGGCGGCGTTGTCGCCAGCCTTCTGCAGACGACCACTTTCCAGTTCGCGGCGCAGTTCCAGCAGTTCCACCGACGACTGGGTCACGTCGACGTAGATCGGGTCGAGCTGCTGAATCACTGCCATCGCATCGGTCTGACCATTGCTGACCAGTGCGCCTTCGGTCACCGAAGAGCGGCCGATACGGCCAGAGATCGGCGCGTAGACTTTGGTGTAGCGCACGTTGATCTGCGCGCTCTGCAACGAGGCTTCCGATTGCAGGCGGTTGGCCAGTGCGGTGTCGTATTCCTGACGGCTCACGGCTTGTTCGTCGACCAGTTGCTTGTAGCGGTCGGAAATCGACTTGGTCGAACGCAGCTCGGCTTCGGCGCTTTTCAGCGTAGCTTCATAGACCGACGGATCGATCTGATACAGCTGCTGGCCGGCTTTGACGTCGGCGCCTTCCTTGAACAGACGCTTGAGAATGATGCCGTTGACCTGCGGGCGAACTTCCGCGATGCGGAACGCACTGGTGCGGCCCGGAAGTTCCGAGGTCAGGGTAAAGGCTTGTGGTTGCAGGGTGACGACGCCGACCTGAGGAGGCGGAGCGGCTGGGGCCGCTTCTTCCTTTTTACATCCGCTGAGCAGCGATGCCAGGGCGACGGCAGTGACCAGAGCGGTAACAGCTGGCTTGAATTGCATGAAGATCCTCGGGTCAGGCGCGCAAGAAGCGCACAAGAAGTGTGAAAGAGTAAAAATCGGGCACCGGGTGGATAAGTAGCTTGCTAAGTAATATACTTACGTTCATGGTTGTTTGTAAACACCTGCGCCGCGTACCCACCCTGATACAAAAGTCGTCGCAAGGTTTGAAATTGTAGGCCGGGGAGTCGATTCACGAGAGATCGCCCCCTCTTTATTCAGCGGATATTCAGCCATCCCTGAAACATCCTGTTTGAGGTTTTACTGCCATGGTCCGTCGTACCAAAGAGGAAGCTCAGGAAACCCGCAGCCAGATCCTGGAAGCGGCCGAGAAAGCCTTTTATGAAAGGGGGGTTGCCCGCACCACCCTGGCGGACATCGCGACCCTCGCCGGCGTGACGCGTGGCGCCATCTACTGGCATTTCAGCAACAAGGCCGACCTGGTCCAGGCCATGCTCGACAGCCTGCACGAACCGCTGGATGAACTGGCCAAGGCCAGCGAAAGCGAGGACGAACCGGACCCGCTGGGCTGCATGCGGCAGTTGCTGATTCATTTGTTTCATCAAGTTGCACTGGACCCGAAAACCCGGCGCATCAACGAAATTCTGTTTCATAAGTGCGAGTTCACCGATGAAATGTGCGATCTGCGCCAGCAGCGCCGGACGGCCAGTCTCGATTGCAACGTGCGCATCGGCCTGACCCTGCGTAACGCGGTGAATCGCGGCCAGTTGCCGGAAGACCTCGACACTGCCCGCGCGGCCATCAGCATTCATGCCTACATCGACGGCCTACTGTACGGCTGGCTGCTGGCCCCGGACAGCTTCGAACTGCACGCCGAGGCTGAACGCTGGGTCGACACCGGGCTGGACATGCTGCGCCTGAGCCCAAGCCTGCGCAAATGAAACAAAATGCGCAATTGCCCGGCAGGATGTCAATCAGCCGCTATGGCCGATTATTGCGGTGGGGAGTTTAAACGTAGCCAGCCGTGGATTTTGTAGGGAAATTGTGTCGCTGTTGTGAAACGGTGTTCGCTGGCTCTTACCCTGCGCCAACAGCAAAAAGCCCCTGACTCTCACAAGTCAGGGGCTTTTTCATTTCTGCGCTACAGCGTGATTACAAGGTCGGATAGTCGATATAACCGACCGGACCCTTGCCGTAGAAAGTCTCCGGATGCGGCTCGTTCAACGGCGCATCGGCCTGCAAACGTGCCGGCAGGTCCGGGTTGGCAATGAACGGCACGCCGAACGCTACGGCGTCTGCCTTACCGCTGGCCAACCACTCGTTGGCGCTTTGCTTGGTGAACTTCTCGTTGGCAATGTACGGACCACCGAACGCTTCTTTCAGTTGCGGGCCGAGGCTGTCGGCGCCTTCTTTTTCGCGCGAGCAGATGAACGCGATGCCACGCTTGCCCAGTTCACGGGCGACGTAGGTGAAGGTCTCGGCAAGGTTGTCATCGCCCATGTCGTGGGAATCTGCACGCGGTGCCAGGTGCACACCAACGCGGCCCGCGCCCCAGACTTCGATCGCGGCGTCGGTCACTTCCAGCAGCAGGCGCGCACGGTTTTCCAGCGAGCCGCCGTACTGGTCGGTGCGCTGGTTGGTGCTGCTTTGCAGGAACTGGTCGAGCAGGTAACCGTTGGCGCCGTGGATTTCCACGCCGTCGAAACCGGCGGCCTTGGCGTTCTCGGCGCCGGTGCGGTAGGCGTCGACGATGTCGGCGATTTCAGCGGTTTCCAGAGCGCGCGGCGTTGGATAGTCGGCCAGTGGGCGCACCAGGCTGACGTGACCCTTGGGCTGGATGGCGCTTGGCGCGACCGGCGCTTCACCGTTCAGGTACGAAGGGTGAGAAATGCGGCCAACGTGCCACAGTTGCAGGAAGATCTTGCCGCCGGCGCCGTGAATCGCCTTGGTCACGTTGGCCCAGCCACGCACTTGATCGTTGGACCAGATGCCCGGGGTGTCCGGGTAGCCGACGCCCATCGGCGTTACCGAAGTGGCTTCACTGAGGATCAGGCCGGCCGAGGCGCGTTGTACGTAGTATTCGGCCATCAGCGCGTTCGGCACACGACCTTCGTCGGCGCGGCAGCGGGTCAGCGGGGCCATGATGATGCGGTTGTTCAGCTCGATGTCGCCGAGTTTGATCGGGTCGAAAATAGTCGCCATGTCTAAAAGCCTCGCTTTAATTAAGGAAGTTGATCAGTTGGAAGCAGGCGCCAGCTCGGCATTGCCGTTCTGGCGGAAGGTAATCAGGGTCACCAGCAGGGCAAGCACGGCCAGCGCCGCAGCGGCCAGTGGCACGCTGGTCAGGCCGTAGCCGTGGGCGATGACGCTGCCACCGACCCAGGCGCCGAGGGCGTTGCCAACGTTGAAGGCGCCGATGTTCAGGGTCGAAACCAGGTTCGGCGCAGCCTTGCCGAAGGTCACCACGTTGACTTGCAGCGCCGGCACAGCGGCGAAACACGCTGTGGCCCAGAGGAACAGGGTGATTTCAGTCGGGATCAGCGCAACGCTGGTCCAGCTCAGCACCGTGGAAACCACGGCCATGGCGATGAACACGCCGATCAGCGTGGCGGCCATGCCTTTGTCGGCGAGTTTGCCGCCGATGATGTTGCCGACCGTCAGACCGAGGCCGATGAGCATCAGTGTCCAGGTCACGCCACGCGGCGACACGCCAGTGACTTCACCGAGCAGTGGGGCGACGTAGGTGAACAGGGTGAACACCGAAGCGGCGAACAACGCGGTCATGCTCAGCGACAGCCAGATGCCGGCACCTTTGAGGGCAGCGAGTTCGGCGCGCATGTCGAGTTTTTCTTCGTCACGCTTGGCCGGCAGGAAGCGGATCAGGCCGATCAGCGCGATCACACCGATGACGGTCACCGCCCAGAAGGTTGAACGCCAGCCGGCTTCCTGACCCAATGCGGTGCCCAGCGGTACGCCGAGCACGTTGGCCAGGGTCAGACCGGTGAACATCAACGCCACCGCCGAGGCACGTTTGTTTGGCGCGACCAGATTGGCCGCCACCACCGAGCCAATGCCGAAGAACGCACCGTGACACAGCGCCGTGACCACCCGGGCAAACATCAGCACGTTGTAGTCGCTGGCGATGGCGCAGAGCAGGTTGCCGACAATAAAGATGCCCATCAACGCCACCAGCGCGGCCTTGCGCGGCAGCTTCGCGGTGGCCAGCGCCATGAACGGTGCACCGATGGCCACGCCCAGGGCGTAACCGGTGACCAGCCAGCCGGCGCCGGGAATCGACACGCCGAGGTCCGCCGCCACGTCGGGCAGCAGGCCCATGATGACGAACTCGGTGGTGCCGATGGCGAAAGCGCTCAGGGCGAGGATGAGAAGCGAAAGGGGCATGCAGGTTTCCTTGTCGGCTGGCTGACGTTAAGGGTCAGAGCTCTTTACTGAGGGTGCTGAGAAACGCCTGGATGACGTCCTCGTTACGTTTGAAAAAATGCCACTGCCCGGCCTTCTGGCTGCTGATCAGCCCGGCCCGTTGCAGGGTCGCCAGATGCGCGGAAACGGTCGATTGCGACAGGCCGCAACGCTGATCTATCTGCCCGGCACAGATGCCGTACTCGTGGTTGTGCAACTGCTCGGGGAATTCGCCTTTCGGGTCCTTCAGCCAGTTGAGGATGTCTCGCCGTACTGGGTGCGCCAGGGCTTTTATTATTTCGTCGAGGTCGAGGTTCATGGCTTGGGCTCGTGTTGGCAGTGGCGATATATCGCGATGGAGCGAACTTTAAATCGTTGGATCGCGATATACCAATATGAAAATGGTCTGAGGATCTTGTAAATCGCTATATCGGGTTATAACGATATGAGCGTGCCGGATGACCGAACGCAGTGCTAAGCTGCGCCCATGAACTATCTCGCGCATTTGCATCTCGGCGGCCAGCGCCCCGGTCAGTTACTCGGCAGCCTGTATGGCGACTTCGTCAAAGGTCGGCTGCAAGGCCAGTTCGACCCGGAAGTGGAGGCGGCGATTGCGCTGCATCGGCGCATCGACGTCTTCACCGATCGCCATCCACTGGTCGACATTGCTTTGGGGCGCTTTACCGAGACGCGGCGGCGCTATGCGGGGATAGTCCTTGATGTGTTTTTCGATCATTGCCTGGCGCGGGACTGGACGCTGTATGCCGACCGACCGCTGGAGCAGTTCACCGCAGACGTCTATCACGTGCTGTCCCGCGAACGACAGTTGCCGGAACGGCTGGCGAAGATCGCCCCGCACATGGTCGCCAACGACTGGCTGGGCTCGTATCGCGAATTCGAGGTGCTGGAGCAGGTGCTGCGCGGGATCTCGCGGCGCCTGACCAGGCCGGAGGAATTGGCCGGGGCCATGGCGGAGTTGCGGCGGTTGTATGAGCCGCTGAGTGAAGATTTCAGCCTGTTTTATCCGCAATTGCAGGATTTTGCGCAAAACTCTGATCCACTGAAGATCTGAATGTGGGAGCGAGCCTGCTCGCGAAGGCGGTGTCTCAGCCAATATAGATGCTGAATGGCACGCCGCCTTCGCGAGCAGGCTCGCTCCCACAGAGGATTTGTATTGGTTCAGGCGGCTATCAGGTTGCCTGTGCGACGCGGTTCGGCAGGTTTTGCGACCTCGCCAAACAACACCTTCTGCACCGCCTGCTGCGCTTCGAACGCCAGCGCCGCGCGCTCGCGGCCCTGACAGGCAATCGGCTTGAGCAGATGCACTTCGACGTCGCCGCAGTCATGGCTGAACAGGCGCATCAGGTGCGAGAGCAGGTCATCGTCACCAATGAACGGTGCGAGCGTGTCGATTTCGCCGTCACGCAGATAACGGATCGCCACCGGTTGCAGCATCACTTCGGAATCGATCGCCGCCGATAGCAGGCGACCATGAAAGGTGCGCAGCGAACGGCCATCGGTGGTGGTGCCTTCGGGGAACATCAGCAGCGCATGTTCGGTTTGCAGATGACGGGTCATCTGCTTGCGGATCAACTGGCTGTCGCCCGACCCACGGCGGATGAACAGGCTGCCGGCCTTGGCTGCGAGCCAGCCGGCCACCGGCCAGGTGCGCACTTCGGCCTTGGACAGAAACGACAGCGGCGTGAGCATGCCCAGCAGCGGAATGTCGGTCCACGACACGTGATTGCTGACCCACAGCATTGGCTGTTTTGGCAGCTCGCCCTGGACGCTCACGCGAAACGGCAGGGCATTGCTCAGCCGCGCCATGAAGAAGCGCGACCAGCGCTGGCGCCGCTCCATCGAGTGGGCCAGACCGATGCGTTCGAACACGCCGAAGACGCTGGCCATGGTCAGGCCCAGCGTCACCACCAGCAGCACTCGCGCGATTCGCGCGTACACCCGCAACCGGCTCATCACACCGCCGCCTTGAAGTGCTTGGCGTAGCGCGGGCAGAGTTCGTCGCGCTTGAGCAGGATGAACACGTCGGCGACCTGGAAGTCTTCGTCCCAGCACGGCTCGCCGCAGATCTTCGCACCGAGGCGCATGTAGGCCTTGAGCAGCGGCGGCATTTCGGCGATGACGTTGGACGGGATATCCAGCGTCGGCAGCGGATTTTTCGGCTCGGCGCGCAGGTGTTCGGTGCACAGGTAACGCTCGCGCAGACGCTGCATGATCGCGTGGGCCTGAATGCCGCCGTCCTGCATCGGAATACTCGCGCACCCCATCAGGTAGCTGTAGCCGCCCTGATTGAGCACTTCGGCCAATTCGCCCCAGAGCACGGCGATGGTGCCGCCGTTGCGGTACGCCGGATCGACGCAGGTGCGGCCGATTTCCAGAATCGGGCCTTGCAGGTGGGCGAGGCCGTGCAGGCTGAATTCTTCTTCGCTGTAGAACTTGCCGAGGCTGCTGGCGGCGGTGTGATCGAGCAGACGCGTGGTGGCGACCAGGCGCCCGGTGTTCAGATCACGCACGCCGATGTGGCTGCAGTGAACATCATAATCATCCATGTCCAGACCCAGTTCGGCGCCTTTGAGTTTGGCGTTGAACTCGCCACTGAAGACGGCGAAGCGCAGGGCCTGGGCTTGCTGCAAGGCTTCGGCGCCGATCAGGCGTTCGGCTTGCAGGCGGCGTTCATTGCCGGTGTCGCTGATGCGGGCGATTTGCGTCATGTGAATCTCCGTACGGGCCTTTAACCCGTCGTGGGTTGCAGCCGATCGACTTTCTTTATGCAGCCGTGTTGTGCAAAGTCAGGCTATGTAGCCCCGGTGTCATCGCCATGAACGTTCGGTGATGCTTATATGACAGCCCACAAGGAGGCGCCCATGCCCTGGACAGATCTGTTGCACCGCCGTGAACGCTTGCCCGCCGCTGCTGATCTGGCCGAGGGCTTTGCAACGTTGTTGCAGGCGCTGGGCAACGTCACGCCGTTTGAATTGGCGGTGGCCGGCGGGCGGCGAATGGCGACGCCGGGGCTGGCGTTTCTGGTCGGTTATCAGGCGGCGCTGCGCATGTTGTGGCCGAGCGCGCCGCTGAGCCTCGGCGCCTTGTGCGCGACCGAACAACGCAGCCTGCGTCCGGCCGACATGCAAACGCGGCTGAAAGATTTGCGCTTGAGCGGGCGCAAGGATTTCGTCACCGCCGGCGACACCGCCGACTGGTTATTGGTGGCTGCGCGCAGTGAGGAGCCGGGCGAAACACCGCGCCTGAGTCTGGCGGTGGTGTATCCCGGCGAGCCCGGCGTGAAGGTGGAAAAACTGCCGGCGTTACCGTTGATGCCGGACATCAGCCACGGCCGCCTGCATCTGGACGGCGCCCTGTGCGAACTGCTCGCCGGCGATGGCTGGGACGCCTACGTCAAACCGTTTCGCAGTCTTGAAGATGTCTACGTGCTCAGCGCCATGACCGCGTGGTTGTATGGCGTCGGCCAGGACAGCGACTGGCCGCAGGCCCTGCAATTGCGTTTGCTGGCGCTTCTGGCCGGGTGCGCCGAGGCCAGCCGGCAAGCGCCGAACAGTCCGGCCGGGCATGTAGTGCTGGGCGGGTTGTTTGCGCAGTTTGAAGCGCTGGCGGGGGAGGTAGATGAGGCGCTGGGCAATGGCCCGGCGGAGTGGGCGCAGATGTGGCAGCGGGACAAGGGCGTGATGCAGTTGGCGGCGGGGGCGAGGGCCAAGCGGTTGGCCAAGGCTTTGGCGGTGACCTGAGCGGTCCCTTCGCGAGCAGGCTCGCTCCCACAGGGACGGTATTCTTCAATTGAAATGCGATCAAACTGTGGGAGCGAGCCTGCTCGCGAAGGCGGCCTCAAGAACACCACACATCTGTCATAAACCCCGACTAGTCTCGACAGGTTCATTCCCAGAGCCCCCACCATGTTCAAAGGCCTGTCGCTGTTCCTGCTGCTGATCAGCCTCACCGTCCGCGCCGAACAATGGCCCGGCGAGCAGTGGCCGATCGGCTCGCCAATCAGCGGCCCGGCTGTCGAAGCGCTGGGAAGCTACGCCTTCGCACCCCGCAACGACGCCACCCGCGACGGCATCCGCACCGACGCCTTGCTGATCATCCACGACGGCCAGATCATCTACGAACGCTACGCCGGTCCGACCACCGAACAGACCCCGCACCTGACCTGGTCGATCAGCAAAAGTCTGCTGGCCACGGTACTTGGCGTGGCCTACGGCGAAGGCCGGTTCAAGCTCGACGATCCGGCGCTGAAGTTCTACCCGGCGCTGGAAAAACACCCGGCGATCACCCTCGGCCATCTGCTGAACTGGGCTTCCGGTCTCGATTGGCAGGAGGACTACGAATACGCCCCGCTGAAATCCTCGGTGGTGGCGATGCTCTACACCCGCGGCCATCGCGACATGGCCGCATTCACCGCCGCACACGACAGTTACGCCGCAGCGGGTCAGGCATTCCGCTATTCCAGCGGTGACAGCAATCTGCTCGCCGCCGCCCTGAAAACCATGGTCGGCCCAGAGCGTTACGCCGATTATCCGTGGACAGCATTGTTTGAGCCGTTGGGCATTCGCCATGCCGTGTGGGAAAGCGATGCCAGCGGCACGTTTGTCGCCTCGTCGTACGCCTATCTCACCGCGCGAGATCTGGCGCGGGTCGGTCTGCTGATGGCGCGCGGTGGGCGCTGGAATGATCGGCAATTGTTGCCCGAGGATTGGGTGACATTCAATCTCAAGCCCTTTGCCGGTTATAAGGCGCATCAGGACGAAGCCATGCCCGGCGGCCATTGGTGGCTCAATCGTCCTGTCGATGGTGCAACGTCGCCGTGGCCCGACGCACCGCCCGACACCTTCGCCGCCCTCGGCCACTGGGGCCAGGCGCTGTACGTGATGCCCAGCGAGAAACTGGTGATCGTGCGTTACGCCGATGATCGTGATGGCCGCTACCAGCACAATGAATTGCTCAAACGCGTGTTGCAGGCGGTGCGGCCATGAGGCGGTTTCTATTGTTGCTGTTGGTCGTGCTGCTCGGTTGGGGTTGGTATGAACGGGAAAACCTCTGGGCTTTCCCGGACATCATCAGCGCCTACACCGCCAAGGAATATTGCTCGTGTCGTTATGTGATGAACAACGACGCTGGGTATTGCCGTGGTTATGTGAAGCAATGGCTGCCAACCAGCGGTTTTACCGATGACGCTTCGAGCAAAACCATCACCGTCAGCGGCATGGGCCGCAGCAACAGCGCGCAGTGGCTGAGCGAACGCCAGGGCTGTCGCTTACAGCCTTGAATTATCTGGTCTCCCCTGTGGGAGCGAGCCTGCTCGCGAAATCGTCGCAAGCCGCAATACATGCTGTGCGGCGAGCATTGCATTCGCGAGCAGGCTCGCTCCCACAGGGCTTGCAATAACTTGGCGGGCGGTTAAGGTTCGTGCAGGTTTATCGCCCCCACGAGTGTTCAATGTTCAACCGCTCCCTCTATACAACCTTCGCCAGTCTGCTGTTGACCGCCGCTGCGCTGCCGGCCCAGGCCAATTGGTACCTGGACGGCGAGTCGTCGCGGCTGTCGTTCGTCAGCACCAAAAATGCCAGCGTGTCGGAAGTGCAGCGTTTTCTGGTGCTGCACGGCAAGGTCGACCCCAACGGTCGCGCCGAGGTCGAAGTCGAGCTCGAATCGATCAACAGCGGCATTCCCCTGCGCGATGAGCGCATGCGCAAGGAGCTGTTCCAGATCGAGCAATTTCCGGCAGCGACCATCACCACCCAGATCGATCTGCGCCCGATTAACGATCTGGCCCCCGGCGCGCAGTTGGAATTGCGCCTGCCGCTGACCGTCAGCCTGCACGGCAAGCAGCACGAATACCCGGCCGAGTTGCTCGCCACGCGTCTGGATGACCGGCGCTTTCAGGTGGTGACACTGGAGCCGCTGGTGATCAACGCCGAGGATTTCGATCTGGCGCCGGGCCTGGAAAACCTGCGCAAACTCGCCGATCTGTCGGCGATCAGTCTGTCGGTGCCGGTGGGTGCGGTGCTGATCTTCACGGCGCGCTGACATGCGCGGTGCGGTGTTCCCCTGGCGTGACGGCAACCGTTTCGAACTGTTGATCGACGGCCCGCAGTTCTTTCCGCGCATGCTTGAGCATATCGCTGGAGCTACAGAGCAGATCGAACTGGAGCTCTATCTGGTCGAGGCCGGCGCCTGCGCCGAAGCCATCGTCCAGGCGCTGGTCGCGGCGGCCGAGCGCGGCGTGCGCGTGCGTTGCCTGTTCGATGATTACGGCAGCCTCGCGTTCACGCTGCATCTGCGCCAGCGCCTGACTCAGGCCGGAGTCGAGCTGCGTTTCTACAATCGCCTGAGCTGGCGGCGCTGGGTCGGCAACTTCTATCGTGACCACCGCAAATTGCTACTGGTCGACCAATGCCTGGCAGTGGTCGGCGGCACCGGCGTGACCGATGAATTCTGGACGCCGGGCCATGATGTCAGCGAGTGGCACGAGGTGATGGTCGAGATCAGCGGCCCGTTGGTGATCGACTGGCAATTGCTTTTTGATCGCCAGTGGATCGCCAACCGTTACCGCCGCGCCTGGCGCCCGGCCGCGCATTTTGGTCTGCCACGTTTGCCGCGCGTGCCGGACAAGGGCGAGGGCATGGGCCGTGTGGCGTATGCCGACGCCCGCCAGCACCGCGACATTCTGCAATCGCTGTTTCGCGCGCTGAACAGCGGGCAAAAACGCATCTGGATGGCCACGCCGTACTTTCTGCCTACCTGGAAAATCCGTCGCTCGCTGCGCAAAGCCGCTGCACGCGGGGTCGATGTGCGGCTGTTGCTGACCGGGCCGCGCACCGATCACCCGTCAGTGCGCTACGCCGGGCATCGCTATTACCCGCGCCTGCTCAAGGCCGGGGTGCAGATCTTCGAGTACCAGCCGTGTTTCCTGCACCTGAAAATGGTTCTGGTCGACGAATGGGTAAGCATCGGTTCGTGCAACTTCGATCACTGGAATCTGCGTTTCAATCTGGAGGCAAATCTGGAAGCACTGGACCCGGCGTTGACGGCAGCGGTGGAGTCGAGCTTCGTGAAGGACTTCGGCTTGAGTCAGCTGGTGAGCCTGGAGGAATGGCAGCGCCGACCGTTGTGGCGGCGGGTCAAGCAGCGGGTGTGGGGCTGGGTGGATCGGTTGGTGGTGAATATTCTCGATAGACGCGGATAACCACGATTTTGAATACACCCTGAATCCAATGTGGGAGCGAGCCTGCTCGCGAAAGCGGTGTGTCATTCAGCAATTTTTTGTCTGAATGATCGCTTTCGCGAGCAGGCTCGCTCCCACAGTGTTTTGCAGTGTTGCTGCTGTTACAGCAGTTCAAAGCTCTGCTGCGTCACCGCCTGCGAATCCAGGCCGATCTGCACGTTGAACTTGCCGGGCTCGGCCGCGTATTTGAGCTGGGCGTTGTAGAACTTCAGGTCGTCCTCGGTGATGGTGAAGTGCACGACTTTCTGTTCGCCGGCCTTGAGCATGATCTTCTGGAAGTTCTTCAGTTCTTTCACCGGCCGGATCATCGAACCGGTGACGTCCTGGATGTACAACTGCACCACGGTTTCGCCGTCACGTTTGCCGGTGTTCTTGACCATGACGCTGGCGTCGAGCTTGCCGCTGGCGTTGAGGGTGGTCGATGACAGCGCCATATCGCTCAGGGCGAAGGTGGTGTAGCTCAGGCCATAACCGAACGGAAACAGCGGGCCGGTGGTGTCATCGAAATACTGCGAGGTGTAGTTGCCCGGTTTGCCCGGCGTGAACGGCCGGCCGATGCTCAGGTGGTTGTAGTAGGTCGGGATCTGGCCCACGGAACGCGGGAAGGTCACCGGCAGTTTGCCCGACGGGTTGTAGTCGCCGAACAGCACGTCGGCGATGGCGTTGCCGCCCTCGGTGCCGCTGAACCAGGTTTCCAGGATCGCATCGGCCGACTGGTTTTCTTCGAGAATCGTCAGCGGGCGGCCGTTCATCAACACCAGCACCAGCGGTTTGCCAGTGGCTTTAAGTGCGCGAATCAGTTCGCGCTGGGTTTCCGGGATGTTCAGGTCAGTGCGGCTCGAGGATTCGTGGGACATGCCACGGGACTCGCCGACTGCCGCGACGATTACGTCAGCATCCTTCGCTGCTTTCACCGCTTCGTCGATCAGCACGTTGGCCGGGCGCGGGTCATCGACCACTTCCGGGGCATCGAAGTTGAGGAAGTTCAGGTAGTCGAGGACCTTCTTGTCGCCCGTGATGTTGGCGCCACGGGCGTAGATCAGGTTGGCCTTGTCGCCGATTACCGAACTCATGCCATCGAACAAAGTGACCGATTGCGCCGGGCGCCCGGCGGCGGCCCAGCTGCCCATCATGTCGATCGGCGCTTTCGCCAATGGACCGACCAGCGCGATTTTCGCGTCTTTCTTCAGCGGCAGGGTTTCGTTGTGGTTCTTCAGCAGCACCAGACTGCGACGTGCCACTTCGCGGGCCTCGGCGCGGTGCAGGCGGCTCTCGGCGTAGGTATCGGCCGGGTCATCCTCGGCCTTGCCGATGCGCAGGTACGGGTCCTTGAACAGGCCCATGTCGTATTTGGCGGCGAGCACTTCGCGCACGGCGTTATCGATGTCTTTCTGTTCGATCTCGCCGGACTTGAGCAACCCCGGCAGCTCTTTGCCGTAGAGGGTGTCGTTCATGCTCATGTCGATGCCGGCCTTGATCGCCAGCTTCGCCGCTTCGCGACCGTCGCGAGCGACACCGTGCTTGATCAGTTCGAAAATCGCGCCGTGATCGCTGACTGCCAGGCCTTTGAAGCCCCAGTCCTTGCGCAGCAGGTCGTTCATCAACCAGGTGTTGGCCGTGGCCGGGATGCCGTTGATCGAGTTCAACGCCACCATCACACCGCCAGCACCGGCATCGATCGCGGCGCGGTACGGTGGCAGGTAATCCTGGTACATCTTCACCGGGCTCATGTCGACGGTGTTGTAGTCGCGACCGCCCTCGACCGCGCCGTACAGGGCGAAGTGCTTGACGCTGGCCATGATGCTGTCGGCGGCGCTCGGGGTCTCGCCCTGATAGGCCTTGACCATGACTTTGGCGATGCGCGAGGTCAGGTAGGTGTCTTCGCCGAAACCTTCGGAACTGCGGCCCCAGCGCGGATCGCGGGAGATATCCACCATCGGCGCGAAGGTGATGTCGAGGCTGTCGGCAGCGGCTTCTTTAGCCGCAACGCGACCGGACTGGCCGATGGCGTCCATGTCCCAGCTCGATGCGAGGGCCAGCGGAATCGGGAAAATCGTACGGTGACCGTGGATCACGTCGTACGCGAAAAACATCGGAATCTTCAGGCGACTGCGCATGGCCGCGTCCTGCATCGGACGGTTTTCCGCGCGGGTGATCGAGTTGAACGTGCCGCCGATATTGCCGCCGGCGATTTCCTTGCGGATCAGCTCGCGGGGCATTTCCGGGCCGATGCTGATCAGGCGCAACTGGCCGATCTTCTCGTCGAGGGTCATTTGTTTCATCAGGTTGCTGATGAAAGCGTCCTTGTTCTCCAAAGGTACCGGGGTCGTGGCGGCCAGTACCTGATGACTGGCCAGGCTGACGAACAGACCCAGCAAACACAGCTTCTTCATGAATTTTTTCTCTAGAGCCCAAACGGTGATGCAACACCGGCCAGCCAAAATGTAGGGAGCGACTATTGTTGTTCGGATACCGGCGCAAAATCCTGAGCCGGAAAACCGCAGCCGACAGCGGCAACGTGAACGCGAAGGGCACTTTTTAGCCGATTAGCCCGTCGCATGCCAGTGGCGGCGCCGATTATGCCCCAACCGCTGGCCGGGAATGCCCAGCGTTCGGTTTTTAAATCAAATGTGTCATGGAGCATCACTGCAATGAATATCAGCTCAACCTCCCGTTCACGGCTACAGATCGCCACGTTGCTGGTGTTCGCCACGCTGTTGACCGCGTGCGGCATCAACAATATCCCGACGCTCGACGAACAGGCCAAAGCCGCCTGGGGCCAGGTGCAGAACCAGTACCAGCGCCGTGCCGACCTGATCCCCAATCTGGTGGAAACCGTGAAGGGCTACGCGGCCCACGAACAGGAAACCCTGACCGCAGTCATTGAAGCGCGAGCCAAGGCCACCTCGATTCAGGTCGATGCCAGCACCCTCGACAATCCCGAGAAGCTCAAGCAGTTCCAGCAGGCACAGGATCAACTGACCGGCGCGTTGAGCCGTTTGATGGTGGTCTCCGAGCGCTACCCGGATCTGAAGGCCAACCAGAACTTCCTCGCCCTGCAATCGCAACTCGAAGGTACGGAAAACCGCATTGCCGTGGCCCGTCGCGATTTCATTCTGGCGGTGCAGAAGTACAACACCGAGATCCGCACTTTCCCCGGTCGCCTGTGGCACAGCGTGATGTACAGCGATCTGCCGATGCGCGAAACCTTCGAAGCCACCACGCCCGGCGCGGAGAAGGCCCCGGAAGTGAAATTCTGACTCGAGGTTGCCCATGCGTTTGTTGAAACTGGGCCTGGTGCTGATGCTGTGGCTGTTCGCCGTCAGCGCCCGGGCCGAATTGACGTTTCCGCCGCTGAGCGGGCGCGTGGTCGATCAGGCGCAGATGCTCGAGCCATCGATTCGCGCGCAACTGAGCCAGCAATTGCAGGCGCACGAGCAGGCCACCGGCGAGCAATTGGTGGTGGTCACGCTGCCGGATCTGCAGGGCACCACCATCGAGGATTTCGGCGTTCAGCTCGGTCGGCACTGGGGCATCGGCCAGAAGGACAAGAACAACGGCGCCTTGCTGATCGTCGCCCGTGACGAGCGCAAACTGCGCATCGAAGTCGGTTATGGCCTGGAGGATCGCCTGACCGATGCGCAGTCGTCGGTGATCATTCATCAGGTCATCACGCCGGCGTTCAAGGCCGGCAATTTCAGCAAAGGCATCAGCGACGGCGTTGCGGCGATGCTGGTGGTGCTCGGTGGCAATCCGCTGGACGAACCGTCGACCGTATACGAATCCAGCGGCGACCCGGCGGATGATTTCATCTCGCGGCACCCGGCGCTGTTCATGTTTCTGGTGATGTTGTTCATCCTGACGGTGTTTGTCTGCCAGATGCTCGGTATCCTGCCTGCCGGCCGGGGTGGCTCCGGAGGAGGGGGCGGCTTTGGCGGAGGCGGCGGATTTGGCGGCGGTGGCGGTGGCGGTGGCGGCTTCAGCGGTGGCGGGGGCAGTTTCGGCGGCGGCGGTTCGTCCGGCGGCTGGTGAGATCAAAAGAATAATGAGCAGGCACTTTTCGACATGGCATTACTGACTGAACACGAACAACGCAAAGTCGCCGAGGCTATCGCCCGGGTCGAGCGCGACACCGACGCCGAACTGGTCACGGTGCTCGCTGCCCGCGCCGACGATTATGCGTACATCCCGCTGCTCTGGGCCAGCCTGCTGGCGCTGGTGTTGCCGGGCATCGTCCACTACCTCACCGGTTGGCTGACCTTGCGCAGCCTGCTGCTGGTGCAATGGGGCATGTTCATCGTCCTCTGCCTGTTGTTCCGTCTGCCGAAAATCACCACCCATCTGGTGCCGCGCCGCGTGCGCCACTGGCGCGCCTCCAACCTGGCGCGGCGGCAGTTTCTCGAACAGAACCTGCACCACACCGTGGGCAGCACCGGCATGCTGATTTTTGTCTGCGAGGCTGAGCGCTATGTGGAGATTCTGGTGGACGAGGGGATTTCCAAACGGCTGGATAACAGCAACTGGGACGCGATTGTCGCGGCGTTTACCGAACAGGTCCGCGAAGGCCGCACGCTTGAAGGGTTTGTCACGTGCGTGGAGGCGTGTGGCGAGTTGTTGAAGGTGCATGTGCCGGTGACGCAGGTGAGGAACGAGTTGCCGAATCGGTTGGTGGTGTTGGGCTGATATGGCTTTTCACTTGAGCCCCAGACCCTCACCCCAGCCCTCTCCCGGAGGGAGAGGGAGCCGACCGAGGTGTCTTTTGCTCGACACCGACCTGAACGTCCGAGTCGACTATGGATTGAGAACCTGAGTTCGGCTCGTTTTTTCAGGTCGGCGTAGTTCTGGAGAACAGCGCGATCGGCCCCCTCTCCCTCCGGGAGAGGGCTGGGGTGAGGGGCTTCTGAACCGTTGGGTAAATAAGAGGGTGTCCTCAACCCCCATCCCCCCTAAAATACCCGCCATTCCTGATTCCGCCCGTCCGAGGCCGCTTGTCCATGTCCGTTTCCGCTTCTTCCGCGCCGTCCGCCAAACAGGCCGCCGATCACCACGCCCAGTTCATCGAGCTGCTGCAAAACAGCCTCGACGACAGCGGTTTAATAAAATTGGTGTTGGCCAAATACGTCGGTGAAGAGGCGGATCTGCAACGGGTCATCATCAAACCGGTGACGGTCAAGGCGCAGCCGTGCCTGTCATTCGTTTATCGCTACAAGACCCGCGACATCACCAAGAACCTGCCGCTGAGCGAAGGCGTGGCGCTGATTGCCGGTCTGCTGCCGACCTCGTTCAAAAATGCGCATTTACTGGCGTTGACCGACGAAGCGCAGCTGGAATACAGCAAAAAGGGCAAGAGTTCGCTGTTCAAGAGCAAGCCTCAGCAATTGCGTGAAGCGCCGTCCGCCGAGCACAACCGCGAGAAAAACCGCTTCCTCGAATTAAGTCGCCCGTTCCTCAAGGATCTGGGCGTGACCAATGCGCAGCACGAGCTGATCCCGGCGATGTCGCGCAAGTGGAAGCAGATCAACAAGTTCATCGAAGTGTTCAGCCATGCCCTGACCTCGTCGCCGCTGGCGCTGGACAAACCGGTGCGGGTCGCCGATTTCGGTTCGGGCAAGGGCTACCTGACGTTCGCCATTCACGACTACCTGCGCAACACGCTGAAGGCCGAGGGCGAAGTCACCGGCGTCGAGCTGCGCGAAGAAATGGTCAACCTGTGCAACGCCGCTGCGGCCAAGCTTGAGCATCCGGGGCTGGTGTTCAAGTGCGGTGACGTGCGCACAGTGGCGCCGAGTGAGCTGGACGTGATGATCGCCCTGCATGCCTGCGACATTGCCACCGATTACGCGATCCACACCGGCATCCGCTCGGGCGCGTCGATCATCATGTGCTCGCCGTGCTGCCATAAACAGATCCGCCTGCAGATCCAGAGCCCGGCGCTGCTCAAACCGATGCTGCAATACGGCTTGCACCTCGGCCAACAAGCGGAAATGGTCACCGACAGCTTGCGCGCGTTGTTCCTCGAAGCCTGCGGTTACGAGACCAAGGTGTTCGAATTCATTTCGCTGGAACACACCAACAAGAACAAGATGATTCTCGCGGTGAAACGCGCCGAACCGGTCGATCCGACGCAGTTGTTGGCGAAGATCGCAGAGCTCAAGGCGTTCTACCACATCAGCGAACACTGCCTGGAAACACTGCTGCGCGCTGACGGCTATATGCCTTAACAGGCAGCTGCAAGCTTCAAGCGGCAAGCTGCAAGTTGAAGCATGACGCTGGTGTGCCTGATTTGGGTGATCCTGCTTTTTCTTGCAGCTTGCAGCTTGCAGCTTGCAGCTCAATTTGGGTCTACCTTGAATACTCCCCAGACCTTTCCCCGAGGAGTTTTCCCATGGCCGCGAAAAAGATCCTGATGCTGGTCGGCGATTACGTCGAAGACTACGAAGTGATGGTGCCGTTCCAGGCCCTGCAGATGGTCGGCCACACGGTCCACGCCGTGTGCCCGGACAAGTCCGCTGGCAGCACCGTGCGCACCGCGATTCATGATTTCGAAGGCGATCAGACCTACAGCGAAAAACCCGGTCACTTGTTCGCCCTCAATTTCGATTTCGCCAAGGCCAGCGAAGCCGATTACGACGCGCTGCTGATCCCCGGCGGTCGTGCGCCGGAATACCTGCGGCTGAACGACAAAGTCCTCGAACTGGTGCGCGCGTTCGACAACGCCGGCAAGCCCATCGCAGCGGTCTGCCATGGCGCGCAATTGCTCGCGGCGGCGGGTGTGCTCGAAGGGCGTGAGTGCAGCGCGTATCCGGCCTGCGCCCCGGAAGTACGTCTGGCGGGCGGCACCTACATCGACATTGCGGTGACCGACGGCCATGTTCAGGGAAATTTCGCCACCGCTCCGGCGTGGCCGGCGCATCCTAAATGGCTGGCCGGTTTCCTCGGTCTGCTCGGTACGAAAATCAGCTTGTAGTCGGGGCAGGCGACAGATCGCAGACGCTGGTCTTTACTCTGAAGCGCGAAATCTCTCAATCGCCCGAGGAGAAACAGACATGTCCGGATGGTACGAAGTGAGCAAAAGCAGCAACGGCCAATTCAGGTTCGTGTTGAAAGCAGCGAACGCCGAAACGATTCTGACCAGCGAGCTCTACAGCACCCGCGCCGGTGCCGACGGTGGCATTGCCTCGGTGCAGGCCAACAGCCCGCATGACGAGCGCTACGAGAAAAAATCGACCAAGGACGGCCACCCGTACTTCAACCTCAAGGCGGCCAATCACCAGGTCATCGGCAGCAGCGAGTCGTATTCATCGGATGGCGCGTGCGACAAGGGCATTGCCAGCGTGAAGGCCAACGGGTCGACGAAAACCATCAAGGACAAGACCCTGCCTGTCCTCTGAAATCCGACATCAACCTGTGGGAGCGAGCCTGCTCGCGAAAGCGGTGTTCCAGTCACCTTTTGGATTGGCTGCCAGGCCGTCTTCGCGAGCAGGCTCGCTCCCACAGGTGACCGCATTCCATTGTGGGAGCGAGCCTGCTCGCGAAGGCGTCAGCCCGGCCAATATCAAACCTCAACCGGTACCGCCAATTTCGGACTGCCCAGCGCATGACTCTTGGCATCAAAGAACCGCAACTCAACTCCGGTACCTTCAAACACCTTGGCGTAGTGACGCTTCTGATGCTGGATGAATGCGGCACTGCGCGGATAAATCGAGATCGCCACGCATCTCGGTCTGGCCAGGCGCAGCGCCCGCACCAAGTGTGCATCCTGCTCGCCCAGCGCGTGGCCGAAGATGCACAGGCTGTCGCCATGGGCCAGTAACTGCTCGTAGCAGAACGACAGATAATCCGAGCTGCGGATGGTCTTTAGCTTATCGGCGCTCGGCCCTTCGGTGACGAACAGGGGCACGTCGTCCAGGGTTTTGATCGTGTTGTTGATGGCGAAACTGCCGAGCAGGGTGCCCTCGGTCGAGGTCAGTTTGCGTGCGGTGCCGTCCTGATTGCGCACCAGATGCAGCCCGCCGTGCAGGTACAGCAGGCGCGGTTTTTCGGTGGCGCTCTGGCTCAGATCGAAACTCGCGTCAGCGCCGTTGAACAGGTCGTCAATGGCCTCGCCCGGGTGTTGCAGCGCCCAGTAATTGAGCAGGTCGTAGTTGGTGGTGAACACCGTGCGATAGCTCGCCAGTTCTGCATTAAGCACCGTCAGTGTCGAAGGCTGCACCAGCCGCCACGGGATGTGCACCGCGTGCACGGTGTTGATCAGCGCTTCCTTGATCGCGTAATAGCGATTGCGCGGCGCCGCTGAACTGACCGCCAGCGCCTTGTTGACCCGGCTGGTGGTTTTCAGGGCGCCCAGCACTTGCTCGAAGCTGCGGGTTTGCAGCGCGTCGAATACCGCCAGTTCCGATGGGCTCAGCGGTTTCTCTTCGACCGTACGGGCGTTTTCGAACAGCGAGTCGTAGCCGAAGTCATCCCACACCGCGCGGCTGGCGCCATTGCCCACCAGCAAACCCTGGAAATCGTTCGCGGCGCGCAAGGCATTCCAGTCTTCGAGGGTGGCGTCGACATCGAGAAAATCGGTCATTGGGTGGGCGGTCTCAAAACAAAGGGCAGATGGACGGCGACTTTATCACGAGCGGACATTGAGCCAGATCAACATTGCTCGTGACCGATCGGTCGATCCTGTGTGCACCCGCCGAATCGAGGCAGTCGATCCGGCTCCAGTCAGGAGACACACGATGAGCAGCACCTTCTTCATTCCGGCGGTCAACATCATGGGCAGCGGCTGCCTCGACGAAGCCATGGTCGCGATTCGCAATTATGGTTTTCGCAAGGCGCTGATTGTCACCGACGCCGGGCTGGCCAAGGCTGGCGTGGCCGCAATGATCGCCGAGAAACTGGCGATGCAGGACATCGATTCGGTGATCTTCGATGGCGCCAGACCGAACCCGACCACGGCCAATGTCGAATCCGGGTTGGGGCTGTTGAAGGAAAGCCGTTGCGATTTTGTCGTGTCGCTGGGTGGCGGCTCGCCACACGATTGCGCCAAGGGCATCGCCCTGTGCGCAACCAATGGCGGGCAGATCGGCGATTACGAAGGCGTCGATCGCTCGAGCAAGCCGCAATTGCCGCTGATCGCCATCAACACCACCGCCGGTACTGCCAGCGAAATGACCCGCTTCTGCATCATCACCGACGAATCGCGCCACGTGAAAATGGCCATCGTCGACCGCAACGTCACGCCACTGCTGTCAGTCAACGATCCGGAACTGATGGTCGCGATGCCCAAAGGCCTGACCGCCGCCACTGGCATGGATGCGCTGACCCACGCCATCGAAGCCTACGTCTCGACCGCCGCCAACCCGATCACCGATGCTTGCGCGCTTAAAGCGATGAGCCTGATCAGCAGCAACCTGCGTCTGGCCGTGCGCGACGGCAGCGACCTGGCGGCGCGGGAGAACATGGCTTACGCGCAGTTCCTCGCCGGCATGGCGTTCAACAACGCCTCGCTCGGATTTGTCCACGCCATGGCGCATCAGCTCGGCGGCTACTACGACTTGCCCCACGGCGTCTGCAACGCTGTGCTGTTGCCGCATGTGCAGAGTTTCAATGCGCAGGTCTGCGCTGACCGACTCAGGGACGTCGCCCACGCCATGGGCGCGGATATTCGCGGTTTCAGCGCAGAAGAGGGCGCGCAGGCGGCCATCAATACCATTCGCAACCTTGCCAAAGACGTCGAGATTCCCGGCGGACTGCGCGAGCTGGGCGCGAAGCTCAGCGACATCCCTGTGCTCGCCGCCAATGCCTTGAAGGACGCGTGCGGACTGACCAATCCACGGGCAGCGGATCAGCGCCAGATCGAAGAGATTTTCCGTAACGCATTTTGAATGAAGGTGCGCAGGCGAGCGAAGTCGAACAGTCCTTCGCTCGCTTCTGCGACCACCGTAAAGGTGCGTACGCCCGCCCAGTTCGACGCGACGCCGTCCAATCGATGATTGACGGAAACTCTGTGTACTCGCGCACCGAGACCGGTCAGCTGTGTGAACCAGGTCATGTCAGGCCCAACCCTTACCTGAGCGAGGTGGCGACCGTCGTTCAGATCGACAATGTCGACGTAACCGCCTGCGCGAGGCACTCTTCCCTGGAATGTCACGACATCGCTGACCTGCTCGCTTTCCCCAGGCAAATTGATGACAGGGGCATCATCTGTTGCGTTGGCTCTGAATGAGCGAGGGGCGGACCACTCCGAGGCGGCGCCCGCTATCACGCGAGCACGGATCTGATGAAGTCCCGGAGCGATTTCTTCGAAAACATCAACTGTCCAGCGTTCGTCGCTACCGATGGGGCCTGAAGCGTAATGGAAGTTTTCCCCGGCATCCCATATCTCGATCAAACCACCCGCCGGCCCCGTTCCGAACAGTACGGGACGGCGTGCGGTTTTACCGCCCTCAAAAGGAAATACGATCGTCGGAAGCCCCGGCCGGGCGTCCGTTGGATGTCCGCTACTCATGACCGGTTTGCTCATTCAGAAATGATGAATGAACAGGTTTACAGATTTTAACCGGTTTTGGACCTGTAAGAACTACCAGTTTTTTAGACTTGGTTGGTTGGACGTCAATAGCCTTAAGTTCTAAAAAACTGTCATTTATGTCAGTTGTTCAACATGGCTTCTTCGGGTCGAATGCTCTGAACAAGGGGGTCGACGTCGATCTCTTGAAGAGAATACGAACATGTCGAAATCCCCCGCGCCAAAGGCACCTAAAGCACAGTCAGCCGGAGAGCTGGATGAGCTTTTTGGTTTGCGAACCCTGAAATTTCCCGGGGCGAGCAAAACCATCAGCAAAGGCGTGGCGATCACTCCTTCAGGGAAGATCATGGTCAGCGCAACCGTTGAGCGATCAGGTCATTCGTACTACGGTCTTGCGCGTCTGGATGCCAATGGAAATCCGGATTCGAGCTTCGGTGAGGCCGGCTATCTGACTGGCCACTTTGGTACACCTCTGCTCTCGCAAGGCGGACACTTGCTAGTGGATGCGGACGATGGGCTGATCTGGATGTGTGGGGTGATTGGCATCATCGAGGACGAGGTCATTAAACTCCACCAGGTCATCGCCCGGTTCTTGCCCGACGGCTCGCCGGACATCGCGTTCGGCGACGACAGGAGCGGCTACCAGATTGTGCCTACGCGTATCCCTTTGTTGTCCGGTGCCACGCATGGGCGATTTATTCTGACGAAATCTACCCCGCAGGTTGAAGGGGCGGACGGGCTGCTTTTCGTGACGTCTCAAAACGGTAGTGGTTTGTTGACGCGGTTGCTTCGCGGTGGCGCGAATGATCCATCGTTCGCTGACAAAGGCTGGCTGGTCCTGACGCTGCCTAAGGTAGCCATTTCATTGTCGGGGATCATTCAGCTCGCCAACGGGCTGATTCTGGTGCATGGCAAAATCGAAGTTACCAATCAGGGATTGGTCATGGCATTCGACAGCAGCGGAAACGTCGCAGAACAGTTTGGCGACAAGGGAGTATTGGTGCTGAACATCCAAAGGGATGGCAAACCGCTCGAAAGCCACGTGGAGAACATCGTTGCGCAAACGGCAGAGCGCCTGCTGCTGCTCGGTTCGGCGGTCGAATCAACGCAAGGTATGAAGCTCCAGCATGGTGTGATCAGCGGTATCACCGACGCCGGTCAGATGGATACAGCGTTCGAGAATCCTGTGATCACCCCCGCAATACAGACACTCGATCTCAGGAGTTGGAAGGCAGGCTTCGCGCTGAATGATATCGACGACGGACGGATCGTCGCGGTCGGGCAAACCTCGGGCAATTCACGAGGCTTGCTGACGGGAGGTTTTGAGGTCGACGGCGCGGTGGATGATTCTTTTGATATCGAAGGCGCGAAGGACATTTCGTGGCCTGCCATCGATGCCTGCTTGCAAGGCTCATCCATCCTGGTTTTGGGCCGCAAAGACGACAGCGCGCAGTTGGTTCGCTTGCTGACCGCGGCCATCACAAAACCCGCACAACGCCGTCGCCGATAATCGATTCAAGGTAAAGCTCGCAACGCGTTCTAACGGATGTCTCCCCTCGGCGTGAACCGCACGCACAGCATCGCGCCCACTGCCAGTAACACGCACAGCAGCGACAACGGCCAGGCTTGGGGGCTGGCGATCAGGCTGGCCATCGCGCCAATGATCGCCGCCATCAACTGATGGATAAAACCGCTCAACGCCATCGCATAAGCCCCGGCGATCGGTGCGCCATAGTTGGCGCGAGACAGGCTGATCGGGTAGTTCAAGGATTGGCCAAACACTGCCACGCAATAGGGCAGCCAAAACAGAATGGCGATGGAGCTGGCCGTCAAGCTTCCCAGCAACATCACGCCACTGCCCGCCAAGACCATACCGACGCCAATGGTCATCAACCGCGCCTGACCGGTACGCACGACGAAGCGGTTAACAGCCAGTGCGCCGAGAAAATACGCCGCGCTGATCGGCCAGCCGAGCAGTCCGTAATCCACCGTCGACCACGCGAACGGCCCCTGCAAAATCAGCGGTGCGGCAGTGTTGAAAGCGATGATCACGCCGTAGCCCAAACCACCCGCGAGAGCCGGAAGAAGAAACGTCCGGTGCAACGCAATCCGTCGATAAGCGGACCAGGATGAGGTGCTGACGGGTTCGTCAGTCATCGAAGGGAAAGTCACTCGCGAGACAATCACCGCCATCAACAGGCACGTCACACCGAGCAAGTAGAAGATCGCCTGCCAGCCCAGCGTCACCTCGATGAGCGAGCCCAGATATTGGCCGATACCCAGCGCCACCACGAACGATATCGAAATCCACGACAGCGCCTTGGCGAGGAGATCGCCGCGAAAGCTGTCGCGGATCAGCACCCGCGCCATCACCGAAATACCGCTGGCACCCACGCCTTGCAACAATCGCAGCAGCAAAAACGATTCAAGCGTCGAACCCGTCGGTAACGCCAGATTGCTCAACCCATAAATAACCAGCGCTGCCAGCAACACCGGTTTGCGTCCGATGCGCTGCGCCAGACTGCCCCAGAACAACATCGGCAGCGCCATACCGATAAGGTACAGCGACAACCCCCACGCCACCTGCGCAGGTTCGGCGCGCAGATAAACGGCAATCTCCGGCAGCGCCGGCAGATAAATACTCATGCCCAGTTGGGCGAGGAAAACCGTGCTGCAGGTGATCAAAAGGGTGACGCGGGCGTTCATGGCTCATCCCTGTTCAGTCGCTTGTTGCCCTGCATTACGGATCCACCGCTGGTGCAAAGACTTTACAAAGCAAAAAGTCCGGAATAAATCGGCGGTTTCCGTCATTCCTGAGAGGCGGCGCAGTTTAGTTTGTAGGGCGAAACCATGAAAGTCTTCGGACTGTTCACATGTCTGACTAAAACGAAAACCGGGCTATCCTGCCGATTCAAATCACTCAGTACTCGAGCTTCCCATGCTGCAAAAAAGCCTGATCCGCCGTCTCGACCTGATCACTCTGCAACTGTTCGTCGCCGTCCACGAGGAAGGCACGTTGACCCGTGCGGCTGCGCGCGAAGCCATCGCGGTGTCGGCGGCCAGCAAACGTCTGATGGAGTTGGAGGAGGCGCTGGGCATCGCTTTGTTCGTGCGCCAGGCCAAAGGCATGATCCTCACGCCGGCCGGTGAAACCCTGCTGCACCATGCGCGGCAGATGCTCTTCAACGTAGAAAAAATGGGCCTGGAGCTGGGTGAGCACAGCCACGGTGTGCGCGGTTACGTGCGCATGCTGGCCAATCTGTCGGCGATCATTCAGTTCCTGCCTGAAGACTTGCGTGACTTCTCGGCGCAGCATCCGCAGGTCAAGACCGACCTTGAAGAACGCCCCAGCGCCGGGGTGATTCAGGGTGTGCTCGATGGCGTCGCCGACCTCGGCATTTGCTCTGAGGACAGCGACACCAAAGGCCTGCACAGCGTGTTGTACCGTCAGGACAAACTGGTGGTGGTGATTCTGCCGGAGCATCCGTTGGCTACCTGCGAATCGGTGACTTTCAGTGAAACCCTCGACAGCGACTACGTCGGCTTGCACGCAGCCAGTTCGATCAACATGCGTACCCATGCGGCGGCGCGGCAGGCCGGCAAAGTCCTGCGCATCCGCATTCATGTGCCGGGATTCGATGCGGTGTGCCGGATGGTCCAGGCGAACATGGGCATCGGCATTCTGCCGCAGCGAGCCTATGAGTTGTTCGGTCAGGCGCTGGGCTTGCGCGCGGTGCCGCTGACCGATGCCTGGGCGGATCGCGCGCTGATTGTGGTGGTGCGCGATGAGGCGGGGTTGTCGCCGGTGAGCCGGATGTTGTTTGAGCATTTGCGCGGGCGGTAGATCTTCATTGCGGCTGATGGCCCCTTCGCGAGCAGGCTCGCTCCCACATTGAACTTGTGTGAACACAGAATCTGAAACCACTACAGATCCTTGTGGGAGCGAGCCTGCTCGCGAAGGCGGCCCTGAATTCACCACGCAATCACTGCGGAGCATTCGCATTTCGCGAACGCCCATTGCCGAGAGACGGCTGGATTCGTCAATCATCGTTCCTCTAGCCTTGGCGACATATTCCAAGAACAAGAGGTACCCGTGATGACTGCCCCTTTGAGTGCAATCAAAGTGATCGAGATCGGCACCCTGATCGCCGCGCCGTTTGCCGCGCGCATGCTTGCCGAGTTCGGCGCCGAGGTGATCAAGATCGAAGCCATGGGTCAGGGCGACCCGCTGCGCAAATGGCGCAAGCTGCACGAAGGCACATCGCTGTGGTGGTACCTGCAATCGCGCAACAAGAAATCCCTGGCGCTCAATCTGAAATCCGCTGAAGGCATCGAACTGGTCAAGCAACTGGCCGGCGACGCCGACGTGATCATTGAAAACCTGCGCCCCGGTGCGCTGGAAAAGCTCGGTCTGGGCTGGGACGTGCTGCATGCCTTGAATCCGAACCTGACCCTGGTGCGTATCACCGGCTACGGCCAGACCGGCCCGTACCGCGACCGTCCCGGTTTCGGTGCGATTGGCGAGGCCATGGGCGGCATTCGCTACACCACCGGCAATCCCGACTCGCCACCGGCGCGGGTCGGCGTCAGCCTCGGCGATTCGCTGGCCTCGCTGCACGCGGTGATCGGCGCGCTGATGTCGCTGTTGCGGGTCAAGACCGGGCAGGGCGGTGGGCAGGTCGTCGATGTGTCGCTGGCCGAAAGCGTGTTCAACGTCATGGAAAGTCTGGTGCCGGAATACGACATGCTTGGCCATGTCCGCGAACGCAGCGGCGGCGCCTTGCCGGGCATCGCGCCCTCCAATACCTACCTCACGGCCGACGGCGCCTACGTGGTGATTGCTGGCAACAGCGACCCGATCTACAAGCGCCTGATGCACACCATCGGCCGCGCCGACCTGGCCGACGCAGAAGAGTTCGCCCACAACGACGGTCGTGCGGCGCAGAGCGGTTTGCTCGATGCGGCCATCACGCACTGGACCAGCAGCCTGCCGATTGACGAGGTACTGGCCGCCCTCGAAGCCGCTGAAGTGCCGGCCGGGCGCATCTACTCGGTGGCTGACATCGTCGCCGATCCGCACTATCAGGCGCGGGACATGCTGCTCGATGCCGAGTTGCCCGGCGGCGCAACGGTGAAAATGCCCGGCATCGTCCCCAAACTCTCGGAGACCCCCGGCGGGGTAAACTGGTCCGGGCCGAAACTGGGCCAGCACACCGACGCTATTCTGGCCGGGTTGGGGCTGACTGAACTCGACATCGAACGCCTGAAAAACCAAGGGGTGGTGCAATGATCACTGACTATTCGCAAACCCTGATCGTCCAGGAAGTCTCGCCCCGCGATGGCTTGCAGATCGAGCCGACCTGGGTGGAAACCGCTGACAAGATCACCCTGATCAATCAACTCTCGCAGGCCGGATTCAGCCGCATCGAAGCCGGCTCGTTCGTCTCGCCCAAAGCCATTCCGGCCCTGCGTGACGGCGAGCAGGTATTCAACGGCATCCAGCGTCAGCCAGGGGTGATTTACGTGGCGTTGATCCCCAATCTCAAAGGCGCACAACGCGCACTGGCGGCCAATGCCGATGAGTTGAATCTGGTGATGTCCGCCAGCCAGACCCACAACCTCGCCAATATGCGCATGCGTTGCGAGGAGTCGCTGGCCGCGTTCGCTGACATCGTTGCGTTCGTCAGCGGCTCTGGAGTGCGCCTCAACGGCAGCATCGCCACCACGTTCGGTTGTCCGTTCGAAGGCCGGATCGATGAGGATCGCGTGCTGCAAATTGTCGACGCTTATCAAGAGCTCGGCATTCAGGGCATCAGCCTCGCCGACACCACCGGCATGGCCAATCCACGTCAGGTCGATCGCCTGGTGCGGCGCGTTTTGCAGCGGGTTTCGCCGGCCGACCTGACCCTGCATTTCCACAACACTCGCGGCCTTGGTTTGTGCAATGTACTGGCCGCTTACGAGGCCGGCGCGCGGCGTTTCGATGCGGCGCTCGGTGGCCTCGGTGGCTGCCCGTTTGCACCGGGGGCGTCGGGCAATATCTGCACCGAAGACCTGGTGAACCTGTGCGCTGAAGTCGGCATTCCCACGGGGATCGATTTGCCGCTGCTGCTGAAGCTTTCGCGCAGCTTGCCCGATCTGTTGGGCCACGAAGTTCCCGGTCAACTGGCCAAGGCCGGGCGCAACTGCGATCTGCATCCGATGCCCACCTGAAGATACAAAACCCTTGTGGGAGCGAGCCTGCTCGCGAACGCGGTGTGTCATTCAACATCGGTATCGACTGATCTGGCGCATTCGCGAGCAGGCTCGCTCCCACAGTTCAAAAGCATTCAGCAGTACCACCAGACAACAAAAACAATCGGACGCCCATCGGCAGTCCGTCTGGAGAAAAATCGATGAGCCTCAATGTAATGGAGGCGGGCGTGAATCCGTCCGTCGATCACGATGCCGAAAAAGCCCTGGTCAGCAAAGTCGCCTGGCGCCTGATGCCGCTGATCATGGTCTGCTACCTGTTCGCCTTTTTCGACCGTATCAACATCAGCTTCGCCAAATTCCAGTTGCAGACCGACCTGAGCCTGAGCGACACCGCGTACGGCCTCGGCGCCGGGCTGTTCGTGGTCGGTTACGTGCTGTTCGAAGTGCCGAGCAACATGATGCTGTACAAGGTCGGCGCACGGCGCTGGATTGCGCGGATCATGATGTCCTGGGGCGTGGCGACGGCGGCGATGGTCTTCGTCAACAGCGAATGGCAGTTCTATGCGCTGCGCTTCGTCATCGGCGCGATGGAAGCCGGGTTTGCTCCGGGCGTGCTGTATTACCTGACCCTGTGGTTTCCGCAGCACTTCCGTGGCCGCATCACCTCGATGCTGTTTCTGGCCTCGGCGTTTGCCGGGCTGGTCGGCGCGCCGTTCTCGGGGCTGGTGTTGCAACACCTCGACGGCGTGTTGCAGATGCGCGGCTGGCACTGGTTGTTCCTGCTCGGAGGCGTGCCATGCATCGCCCTCGGTTTTCTCGTGCTGACTCAGCTCAAGGACCGCATCGAGGATGCGCACTGGCTGACCGCTGACGAGAAGAAGTTGCTCGCCAGCCGCATCGCTCATCACGAGCCACACAAAAGCGGCGGCTCATTGCTCGCGGCGCTGAAAATCCCCGGGTTCCTGACGTTGGGTTTGATCTACTTCCTGATTCAGGTCGCGTCCTACGGGTTGAATTTCTGGGCACCGCAATTGATCCGCAGTGCCGGCACCGAAAGCCCGGTTATGATCGGCCTGCTGACCGCCATTCCGTACATCTGCGGGGCGATCAGCATGGTGGTGATCGGACGCTTGTCCGACGCCACCGGAGAACGGCGCAAGTTTGTCGCCGGGCTGGTGATCGTCGGCGCGATCGGCTTCTTCAGCGCGGGAATCTTCGCCAGCCACACGACCTTCCTGATCGTCGCGCTCGGCCTGCTCGGCGCGGGCATCATCGCTTCGATTCCGAGCTTCTGGACCCTGCCACCGAAACTGCTGGCGGGCGCCGGTGCCGGCGCGGCAGGCGGGATCGCAGTGATCAATACCCTGGGGCAGTTCGGCGGGATCGTCAGCCCGGTCATGGTCGGACGCATCAAGGACCTCACCGGCAGCACCACCCCGGCGCTGTACGTCATCGGCGTCGCCGCGCTGATCGCCGCAGCGCTGCTGCTGTGGGGCTTGCCGCAGAAGTTGCGTACGCTGGACAAGTATTGAGATTTGCGGCGTCTGTGATGACGCCTTCGCGAGCAGGCTCGCTCCCACATTTGCAATGCGGCTTTCCTGTGGGAGCGAGCCAGCTCGCGAAGGCCGGTTCATAAGCACTGATGAACCTTCAGAATCACCCGGCAGCTACAACGTTCCTTCCCACTTTTGCGCAATAGTCCTGACGTCGTCTGCAGAAGCAAAATCACCGTCGTCGGCTTCCTGCGCTGCTCGCTGGACTTCCCGGATTTGCCATTGTTCTGCTGGGTAGTCGCGGGAAGTATCTGATGCCAATTCAGCCTCGTTCCGGCCCGTCGATATATCGACCCTTGTGAGCGTTTCGTTGCCTACGTCGGGGAAAAGCGGAGAGGAGGGAGACATCTGTAATCTCGGTGCAAGTGGATTCAAGAAAATCACCTTACAGCACCAAATGACATGGGGCTATGTACGCTTGCCTGCCTCTGTACTGGCAATCTGGCCTGGTGCGGTTGAATCGTCCGATTCAGAAGGGGATAGTGCGCGGCTGCAATGTCATCAAGGAGAGGGAATTGACAATGAAGTCCATATGGATCAGCGCTGCCGCGCTCTGCGGATGGTTGATGGCTGGGCAGGCGTGGGCCGATTGCACGCCGCCTGCGGTCAGTGGCGAAGCGGACTTTTCTTTGTGCAAGGAATGGCCGGCTTATCCGTCGCTGACGATTACCGCGCTATCGACGTTCGTGCCCGATCCCGTCTATGGCCAGGAGGGCAGGGTGGGTTCATACGATCTGGATCTGGCCGTCATCGCGGCCGGCAGCTCCAACCCGCTGGCGACCTATCATCAGCCGTCGACGTTTCTCTCCGATGCGATCGCGCTGGAGAGTCTGGAACTCGACACGGCGCGTTATAAACTCACGCCCGACCTTCGCGCATTCGGCGTACGCGCCCATTTCAAAGGCTCGTCGCGCGTCAATCCGCTGGATGAGACCCTGCTGTCGCTTTACGTGAAAGAAGGCGACAAACTGCGCCCGGTGCTGGATCGCTTGGTCGTCTACAGCTTCAGTGGCGAATGGGATGGCAACTGCGCGGGCGAGCGATCGGAGACGGTGCGCACGCTTGAGATGGGTAAAACCAGTTCCCATGGTTACGCCGATATCATTGTCCGCTCGGTCACCATGGGCCTGGTCGGTGAGGGACCGGCTGACACCTGCGAATCGAAAACTACCCACGAAAAGCCGGTGCTGACCACGTTGCGCTATGACGGCAAAACCTACGTTTTGCCGCAAGGTTTCAAGGGCATGTGACTAATGTCACTGATACGAATACTTCAGGGAAGAATCATGAATCTTCATCTCCGAATCTATATCGCACTCGGCTTGTTCGCGCTTACGGCTCAGGTCCATGCGGCTTGCGAAGTAAAAAAATTCGACGGCCATACTCTCTCGCGCTGCAAAGTCTGGCCTGCGTTCAACACTCAATCAATTGCAGCGAAGGCCACCTTCGTTCCCGATTCTGCGGGTGCTCAGGACGGCGTGTTCGATCTGGCCCTGTCAGTAATCAACGCCACGACGGGCAGCACATTCGCCAGTTATGCCAAACCCGGCGCTTACGACTCCGATGCGATCAGCTTCGATGATCTGATCATCGATACGGCGCGTTACCGCTTGGCGGCGGATGTCCGTGCGTTCGGGCTGCGATCGACGTTCATGAGCCACGGTTCCAGAGCGAATCCGTACTCCAAAACCGACCTGGCTTTGTATGTTCGTGAAGGCAATCGCTTACGCCCAGTGCTGGAAGGCCTGGTGGTGCGCAAGGATTTCGGTGAGGGTACCGGGGAGTGCGATACGCGAGACACACGCATTCGCAGGACTGTCGAAATTGGCTCATCCAGCCACAACGGGTTTGCGGATCTGATCGTCAGCTCCAGCGGTTCGTTGATGGAGTCTTTCACTTCAGGCAAACAATGCGCTTCGAAAACCACCAACCTGAAGAACACCCAGGTCACCCTGATCTACGACGGCCAGCAATATGTCCTTCCCGAAGACTTCAGAGGTTACTGATTCGATGCTTACTGGTCTTAACCACCTGACCCTGGCCGTCCGCGATCTGCAGCGCAGTCTGGCGTTTTATCGCGATGTGCTGCAATTGAACGTCGAAGCGACGTGGGATAACGGCGCCTATTTGTCACTGCCCGGACTGTGGTTGTGCTTGTCAGAAGATCCTCAGCGCAGTGGGGAGCCGGGCGCGGACTATACCCATTACGCTTTGAGCGTGAGCGCGGCAGACTTCACTTCACTGGTTGAGACGTTGAAATCGGCTCAGGTGCCGCAGTGGCGAGACAACCGTAGCGAGGGCGCGTCGTTCTACTTTCTCGACCCCGACGGGCACAAGCTGGAAGCCCATGTCGGCGATTTGCAATCGCGGCTGGCTGCGTGTCGGCAGAAACCGTACCCCGGCATGCGTTTTAACGACGCGCAGTGATCGGGCGCAGTCGGCTGATATAGACTGGCCGCCACGTGTTCTGGCGCTCGCAGGTTTTCCATGACTCCATCATTGCTGTTGGCCGTTCTGGCTTCGGGTTTCATCTACGGGATCACCCCCGGGCCGGGCGTGCTGGCGGTGTTCGGCATTGGCGCGGCCCATGGGCGGCGGGCCGGGGCGGGGTTTCTGTGTGGGCATCTGCTCGGCGACGTGATCTGGTGCAGTACCGCGCTGGTGGCAATCGTCGGCGCCCGTGAGATCGGTAGCACCGCGTTCGATGTACTCGGCGTGCTCAGCGCGGTGTACCTGTTCTGGCTCGGCTGGCGTGCGGTGCGTGCCCAACGCCGCAGCGGCGACGAGGCGCAAGGGGCGGCGCGACAGCCGTTCTGGCACGGCATCGTCTTCGGCCTGACCAATCCCAAGGCCTACCCGGTGGCGGTGGCGACCTTCACGGCGCTGCTGTCGAGCCGCGCCGAACTGCTCAACTGGTCGATGCTGCCGGCGCTGATCGCCCTGAGTTTTATCGGCGGGGCGCTGGCCTACGCCATCCTTATCGGCGTGGTTGGCGCGCAGCGGGTGCGCACCGTGTATCAGCGTCACGAACTGCTCATCACGCGTTTATGCGGAGTGATGTTTATCGGCTTCGCCATCAATGCGCTGCTGCACGCGCTGCCCGGTTTGCTGCCGAACAAGGGCTGATACACATGCCGTTCGTCGCGCCTGGGTCAGTTTTTCTAAACCTTTGAACGCCAAAGCATTCCTAACTGAGGCGGACAATTGTCCGCAACGAGCATTTGAGCAGCGGGCGAATCACGGCCCGCTTGAATTTTCAACGAAGGAGGGCGCGACCATGAGCCGGATGGCCACCCGTTTACGTAATGCCAGTTTTGCGACTCTGCTGGGCCTGTGCGCCAGCACTGCGTTCGCCCAGTCGCCTGCCGAATTCATCAACGATGCCTCCGCCAAAGGCATGGCTGACATCGAAGCCAGTCGTCAGGCCCACGGCAAGACCGAATCCAAAGAGGTCAAGGATTACACCATCGTCGTCATCAACGACCGCACTACAGCCAACCAGCACCTGGCGAAAATCGCCAAGAAGCTCGACCTGCCGGTCGCACCTCGCGAAGAGCTCGCCGACAAGGCCAAAGAGCTGATGCCGGAAGTGAAGGACGGCGCGACATTCGATCAGGCTTACGCCGCCAGCCAGGTCAAGGCGACCGAAGAGGCCATCACCCAGATCGAGCAACAGGCACAGACTACCGACGTGCCGGAAATCAAAGCGTTTGCCGATGAGACCTTGCCGAAGCTGCAAAGCCATCTGGAGAAGGCCCGGGCGTTGCAGGCCAGTCGCTAACTTCGCCGTATTGTTGCAGCGCGAACGAAGCCTTCAGTTGAAATGCATGTTTCCTTTGTGGGAGCGAGCCTGCTCGCGAAAGCGGTGTGTCAGTCAATGATGTTTTGACTGACCTCCGTCTTCGCGAGCAGGCTCGCTCCCACAGGGTGTGTTTACTTGCTCAGCACTCGTTCAAATCCTGCTTTGGCTTGCTCTTTTCGCCAAGCCCCTCAAGATCAAACACTTGGTTCTCACCCAGCGCGCGGTAATGCCGGCGCAGTGCCTCTAGCTGCTTCAGATCCAGCGCCTCCAGCCCGAGCATCGCGTTCTGCGCTTCCTTGTTCACCCGCAGCAGCTCATCGAGTTTCAAGTGCAGAATGTCGGTATCGCGGTTCTGCGTGTTCTGAATCAGGAACACCATCAGGAACGTGATGATCGTCGTCGAAGTATTGATGATCAGTTGCCAAGTGTCGTTGTAACCAAAAATCGGCCCGCTCAAACCCCACAACCCGATCAGGATCAACGCCCCCATGAACGTCTTCGGGCTACCGGCCCACAGGGCAAGTTTTTGGGCAATTTTTGCGAATTTCATGATGGGAGTCCTTGTTTTGGGAGCTTGAAATTCAGACATCGGCGTTGCGCTGAAAATTCTGTTTACAAGTTCTTCGTTCACTCAATACCTGGGTTAGGACTTGCCAATCTTAGGCTTATATATGGACACCTTTCATTGTGGAGGTTTAGGTCTAGTATCAAATGGCAGTCAAACTGCCATCAGCTCATTCCACGGATAGAAACCCGTAAGAGGCGCCTCATGGAATTCTTCGAAAAGTTAGCCAGCCTAGCCGCAAAAGTCCGCTTGCAGAGCGCTGCGATCCAGACTGAAGAAGCAACGAAAAATGCATTCGTCATGCCTTTTATCAGCACGGTTCTGGGTTACGACGTTTTTGACCCGACTGAGGTGACCCCCGAATTCGTCTGCGATATCGGCACCAAAAAAGGCGAGAAGATCGACTACGCGATCATGAAAGAGGGGGAAGTGCAGATTCTGATCGAATGCAAAAAGATCGGTGAACCGTTGCACATCAATCACGCCTCACAGTTGTTCCGATATTTCCATGTCACCAGCGCTCGAATCTCCATTCTTACCAACGGCCAAGTCTATAAATTTTTCACCGATCTGGACGCGCCAAACAAAATGGATGAGAAACCGTTCCTTGAATTGGATTTGTTGGACATTGATGAGTATTCAGTCCCCGAGTTGGTAAAGTTGACGAAGTCAGCTTTTGATGTTGATTCCATCATCAACGCAGCGGGGGAGTTGAAATATGTCAGCCAAATCAAAAAGGTCCTCGCCGCGCAGGTCAGCAAGCCGGACGATGACTTTGTAAAGGTTTTCGCTTCTCGGGTTTATGACGGCGTGATCACGCAGAAAGTGCGCGACCAGTTTCACGAGCTGACCAGAAAAGCTGTCGGTCAATTTTTGAATGACCAGATCAATGATCGGCTCAAATCGGCCATGAGCGGCGCTATCCAGCCAGCGTTGGCCTCCCTGCCATTAGTTTCTGCCGGAACTGATCCGGTAGATCCGCGTGACGAATCAGATGACAAGGTTTTAACAACGCTGGAAGAGCTGGAGGGCTATCACATCGTTCGGGCGTTGGTTCGATCTGTCGTCGATGCCAAGCGAATTGTTCAGCGCGATACACAGAGCTATTTCGGTATCTTGCTGGACGACAATAATCGCAAACCGATCTGCCGTTTGCATTTCAATCGATCACAAAAGTATCTCGGCATCTTCGATGAAGAAAAAAACGAGACCCGTCATGCGATCAACTCGGTAGATGACATCTATGAGTTCTCGGATCATCTGAAAAAAACTGTCGGCTATTACGATTGATGGAGAGTCGACCGTTCACTCAGACACCTCATGCAACGTTCGCACTGGAATTGCCTTTCATGCTGCCTGTATCGTGAAAAGCAATTGAACACCCAACAGGAGAACGCAATGAGTTGGTCTGCCCAGCAATACGTCGCTTTCGAGGATGAACGCACCCGCCCGGCCCGTGATCTGTTGGCGGCGGTGCCCACGGCACAGGCCCGGGCGGTGGTGGATATTGGTTGCGGGCCGGGCAATTCCACCGAGTTGCTGGTGCAGCGTTTTCCCGAGGCCAGGGTCAGTGGCCTGGACAGTTCGGCGGACATGATCGCCGCCGCGCGCAAGCGCTTGCCCAATGTGCAGTTCGAGGTGGCCGAGATCGACAAGTGGGCCGATGAAGGCCCGTTCGATATGATCTTCGCCAATGCGGTGTTGCAATGGGTGCCGGATCACGCCTCGCTGCTGCCAGCCCTGGCGAGCAAGCTTTCAGACGGTGGCAGCCTGGCGATCCAGATGCCGGACAACCTCAACGAACCGTCCCACCGCTTGATGCGTGAGGTCGCCGCCAATGGGCCGTGGGCGAGCAAGCTCGCAGACGCTGCCGGGCAGCGTACCGACATGGCCAGTGCCAGTGAGTATTTTTCAATGCTGCGCCCGCACTGCGCGCGGGTCGATGTGTGGCGCACCACCTATCATCACCAACTTCGCGATGGTGCGGCGGGGGTGGTGGAGTGGTTCAAGGGTAGCGGGTTGATTCCATTCCTGAGCCCATTGACCGAGGAGGAGCGGGCGCAGTATCTGCAACGGTATCTGGCGGAGGTTGCCAAAGCTTATCCGGCCTTGGCTGACGGCTCGGTGCTGTTGCCGTTTCCACGTTTGTTTATTGTTGCGACCCGTTGAAAATATTCATTCGTCTAGCTCGTTTTTTATCGTGAGTTCGACGCATTGGTTCAGGTCGGCGTAACTCGCAAGAACAACCCGATCGGTCCCCTCTCCCTCGGGAGAGGGTTAGGGTGAGGGGCTTCTTGGCGCAGAACCCCGATCACCGCCGCACCGCCACCATCACCGTCCTCTGGCATCCTTTCAACTCGTTCACGCTGAACTCGTCGGAAATTTCCCTCTGTTTTTCAGGCTTTTACACGTGGTGCGCCATGGCTGTTTAAAGTCGAATCGCGTTACGTCCCGATGCCTACAAATCCTTGCGCCGCTGCCTACCGGTACGCCAGAATCCGCCTGCTTGTGCGGCTGGCGGGCGGTCGGTAACTTGGTTCGCGTCACTGATTTCCAGTGATCGGGTTTAGCAGCCCGGCCTGGATTGACCAACGGTTGCACATGTACCTTCCAGTCAGGCTTCGCCTGCACTTGATGGGGCTGTGCACATGGCACCCTCGGGTGAGCCGGGTTTTGGACTTCCTACCGGTCTGCTAAGGAATACGCAAGCCATCGTGCAGACGTTTGATCATTGCCAGACTCAGCTTGCGCTTGCGGTTCAATACTTCCGAAACATGGCCACTGGTGCCAATAAAGGACTCGAGATCCCGCGGCGTCAAGCCTTGCTGATCCATACGGAATTTGATGGCTTCAATGGGATCAGAGGGCTGCATCGGAAAATGCTGCTCCTCATACTTTTCAATCAGCAGAGCGAGAATTTCCCCAAACGTCAGACATGAAAAAACCGGCGACTGAGAGCCGGTTGGGCAGTAAGAATTTTTTAACCCTGCTGCAAGACTTTCAACGCCGCCGAAGCCAGAAACCCCGATCGGCTTTTCTCCTCAGGATGATGCAACACGTACTCATCAATGCGATTGAGCAAGTGCCCCGGCAGAGTGATGTTGAGCTTCTGTGCTTTGCCCAGGTATTTGACCACGTCGATATCCACTACCGCCCACGCACATCCGGCGTACTGCGGATTGGCGACATGCAGGCTCAATTTGCTGGCCGATGGAATCGGCGCACCGTCGTCTGCCAGAATTTCGAAATGACCTTCGATCGCCTCGCGCGCCATGGCGACAGCGTCATCAAGGTCGTCGCCGGCAGAAAAGCAGCCAGGAATGTCCGGCACTTCAACTCCCCAAGCGTGTTCCTCGTCGCCTATTGAAATCGCAATCGGGTAAAGCATGTTCGTGATCCTCCAAGGCAACGCTGAGAACGGATTCAGAGCATGGCCTGTTGCAAAATACTGATGGCCGTTTTTTTGAGCAGATCCTTTTTTGGATGCGGCACTGTTACCAATCCTGGTTTGGTTGGATGTTTGAAGTGATGATGACTGCCCCGAATACGTACCAGAAACCAACCGTCCGCGACGAGTTATCCGATTAAAAAACGGCTGTTCACAACACCTCCCTGTGGTGTGCTTGGTGGTTACTATACCTACTGAATTCTACAGATCAATAGACTTGCTACCGTTCAGCCATTGTGGCGTCCGGCGAGGTGGTCAACCCAGTCTAGGCCGCGCGTGTTTGGAGGAACGATGGTTGTGTTGCAGTGTTTTGCGGTGACATTTACGCCGCAAAATGAAAGCAGATCGCTCAGCCAGTCATTGCGACTGATAGAGCGAGCTTACCCGTCGTTTCAACGAAGGAGGGCGACGTTGGTAGCGATCCTTCTCTGGATGATTTTCAGAGTCGCTGGGGTTCTTTTTGGAGCTGAAGGCTTTTCCTTGGAAATTGTCTTTCACCAACTTCCAGACACAAAAAAACCGGCCATCAATGCCGGTCTTTTCTATTCCTGCATCCCTCGTCGGACAACACAACGCGAGATCAATATTCGGTGGAGCGGGTAGAGGGAATCGAACCCTCATCTAAAGCTTGGGAAGCTTTCGTTCTACCACTAAACTATACCCGCTCAGAGCGGCTGACTTTGTACCAGACTCGGCCACGGATTTGAAGTTTTCTTTTCTCTGCGAGGGCTTTGCCGCGCAGAAATCGGTCGATCGCGAGCAAGGGCTGCGCCGGTGCAACAGGCACTTCAAGCTTGCAGCCTTGCCCGCGATGACGCTGTTTCAAATGGCCAGTGCATGTTGATCCTGCACAAACGAGTAGCGCGTTCGGCTGGCTTGCGGCGCAGGTTTCAGAAAGCCGAGCAGGGCGTTCTGGCTGTCGCGGCAGGCGGCTTTGTGCTCCATGTCGAGAAAGTGCCCGGTGGCTTGCAGGGTGGTGAAGCTGCTGTGCGCGACGTGATTGCCGAACAGGCGCGCGTCCTCGGCGGCAGTGTATTCGTCCCATTCGCCGTTGAGAAACAGCACCGGCACGTTGATTTTTTTCGCCGCATTCACATAGCACTGCCGGTCGCTGTGCAGCACGTCGTTGATGTGAAAGTGCATCTGTCCGTATTCATGCTCGGCGAGGCTGCTGACGTGGCGATAGTTGAAGCGCTTGAACAGCGACGGCAGGTGTTTGCCGATGGTGTTGTTGACCAGATGGCCGACCCGGTCGCCGTCGCGGCTGCCGAGGTAATCGACGCCGCGCTCGAGGTAATCGAGCATGTGCGCATTGATCACCGGTGAGAACGAGCTGATCACGGCTTTTTCAATGCGCCGCGGTTGCTGGGCGAGGGCGACCAGGGTGGCGGCGCCGCCCCAGGAGAACGACAGCACGTGTTCGGCGGCGAAGTGATCGATCAGTTCCAGCAGAATCTGCCCTTCGACTTCCTTCGTCAGATGTTTCTCATGCCGGTTGTGGGCTTTTGAGCGGCCCGCGTAGGGCTGGTCGTAGCAGACCACGTTGAATTGCGGGTGCAGGTTTTTCACGGTCTGTGCAAACGACGCAGTCGTGGCCATCGAGCCGTTGACCAGAATGATGGTCTTTTCTGCGGCGTCTGCGCGATAGAACTCCGTGTAGACCCGATACTGACCCTGTATATCCAGCACAGCGATTTCTGGCCTCATGTCATAAGACTCCTGGCAAGCAAGCGGGTATGCGCGCAATCGAGATTGCACGAGCTTTGTGACAGGTAGGCATACGCCTGAAATTTGCTGGCCCATGTCGATCCGGTAAGGCAGGTCGACGGGTGTTGTTATTGGCGGGCAGATTGCCGGCTGAGGCGCAGCCCTTGAGGGCAGACGACCGACAAAAAGTTTCTTGGAAGTATGTGGTGACTCATCGGTCACATTTCGGCCGACGTCCTGATTCAAGCAGGGGACTCAGGATCACGCAAGTGGCGTCGGCGAATTGTTCGACAACTTCGGCTGAGCGGTCGCCGGCTTAGAACAAATGAATCTCTTCGGTGCGCAAAGCGCGGTACTCGCCCGGTTTTAGCGCGTGATCGAGGGTCAGTTCGCCGATGGATTCGCGGTGCAGGCGCAGGACTTTGTTGTTGAAGAAACTAAACATGCGCTTGACCTGATGGTAGCGGCCTTCAACGATACTCAGTCGCGCCGAGCGTGGGCCGAGCAGCTCCAGTTGCGCCGGTTGCGTGGTCAGATCTTCAAAAGCGAAGTAAATGCCTTTGGCAAATTTCAGCGCGTAGCTCGGGTCGATGTCCTGTTCGGTTTCGACGTAATAGACCTTCGGCAGTTTGGTTTGCGGCTGCGTCAGGCGTCGCGACCAGGTGCCGTCATTGGTGATCAGCATCAGCCCGGTGGTATTGAAATCCAGACGTCCGGCGATGTGCAGATCGTCCTTGTGCGGTTCATCGAGCAGGTCGAGCACGGTTGCATGCTGCGGATCGCGGGTGGCGCTGACGCAGCCCGGCGGTTTGTGCAGCATGAAATAGCGCGCCGGTTTACCGCTTTGCAGCACCTCATCATCGACTTCGACCCGACTGAATTCCAGCACCTCACTGTGCGGGTCGCTGACGACTTTTCCGTCAATCCGCACGCGCTTTTCCACCAGCAACAGGCGAACCTGCTGACGGTTGTAGCGGGGCAGATTGCTGAGGAAACGGTCGACGCGCATGGTCAGGATTCAACGGACAAAGGGCCGCGCATCTTACGGGATCGGCCGCCGGCCTGCTTGCAGTTGCGCTTCGACCTGTGCGCAGCGCGGGCACAGGCAGGCTTGATTGCGCAGCGCGGCCGGCAGCGCGTCGAGCACCGCCGGGTCGATGGTCACGCCATAGCACCAGCATTCGCGGTCGGCGGTGCGCGGGTCGGCGAGGCTGCAATCGTTGCGGGCGCCGCAGGCCGGGCAGTGGTCGGGTTTGACGTCGTTATCAGGCATAGGTCGAGTGGGGCATTTCCATGCAGGTGCGGTTGCGCCCGGTTTGCTTGGCGCGGTACATCGCATGATCGGCCCGGGACAGCAAGCTGTGCAAGGTGTCATCGCGTTGCACGGTGGTGGCGCCGATGCTCACGGTCAGATGCAGGCTGTGGCCATCGTAGGCATATTCGTGTTGCTCGACGTGTTGACGGATTTTCTCGGCGATTTTCTGCCCGGTCTCACCGTCGGTGTCTTTCAACAGAACGATGAACTCTTCACCGCCCCAGCGGCAGACGATGTCGGCGTGGCGCAGGCAACTTTGCAGGTCGCGGGCGAAACCGATCAACACCTGATCGCCAGCCATGTGGCCATAGGTGTCGTTCAAGGCTTTGAAGTGGTCGAGGTCGAGCAGCAACGCGGTCAGCGGCTTGGTTTCCCGTTGGGCCTCGTGCAGCGCTTGCGCGGCGAGGATGTCGAAGCCGCGTCGGTTCGGCAGTTCAGTGAGACTGTCGAGGGTGGCGTGCGCCTGAATCTTCGCCTGGAAGCGCTTGATCACCCGATTGAGCAGCGCCAGCACGATCAACGTCACCAGCAGGCAGATCAGCAGATTGAGATACAGCGACTGGCGGATCTCGCTCAGCGCGCCGTCCTCGCGTTTATCGACGAACAGGTACCAGTTCAACTCGGGGATAAACCGCACGTTGAGAAAATGCCCCTGGCCCTGAGTGGAATACTCGTAGCTGCCGCTGTGTGGCTTGGGCAATTGGCTGACCAGACTTTTCATGCTCTCCAGTTCGCCAAGACTCTGGCCGATGTGCGCGCCTTCCGGGCCACCCTCGGCACCGGTCAACACGAGGCGGCCGAAGGTGTCGACGAAGTACACGCTGCGTTGATAGCGCTGTTGATACTTGTCGATCAGCTTGATCACCGCGTCCACCGTCAGGCCCACGCCCGCCGCCCCGATGAAGCGGTTGTGGTAGTCGTAGACCTTGTAGTTGATGAAGAACGTCAGGTTGTCCCTGTTGGCCAGATCCGGGTCGACGTTGATCTCGTACGGGTCCTGCATGTCGCGCACGCGGAAGTACCAGGTGTCGCGCGGCTCATCGACTTTGACCTGTTTGAGCACGCCTTTGGCGTGGTAGTAGGTGAGCGTGGCATTGGAAACGAAGAACGCCGTGTAGGCGCCGTAATGGGTCATGACCTCGTCGAGATAGCGGGTCATCTGCTCGGGATTCTGTTCGCCATTGACCACCCAGTCGCGCATGAATGTATCGCGGGACATCATCGAGGAAATCAGGATCGGCCGGACCAGGTCTTTCTGGATTTCCGAATAGACCGTGTCGGAGGTCAGCGGCAGTTCGGTGTTGACGATGTTGTCGCGGATCGACGCGCGGGAGGCGAAATAGCTCAACAGTGACGTAGCGAGAAAGCCGGCGCCGAGCAGGGCGACCAGGGTGAGCACCAGTGAACGTTGCGAGTACAAGGGAGAACGAAGCGGCATGGCAGATCCGTTGGCAGTGGCCCGATGGGATGCATTCTAGTGGCACTGCGCGCAAATAACTGCTCCCTGTGCGGCGTGAATGGTCGTTCCTTTATTCGGGGGTGGTGCGCCAGAACCTGTGGGAGCGAGCCTGCTCGCGAAAGCGGTGGGTCAGCCACATCCATGTTGAATGACATACCGCATTCGCGAGCAGGCTCGCTCCCACAGGGCGACAGATTCAGGCCAGGGTTTTGAGGTATGCCCGCCATCCCCCCAAATGACTGATATCCACCGCATCCTCCAGGCCATACGGCTCACAGATAAACCCGCTCTCCCAGCGCCCATCCGCCAGTTGCACCTTGCCCAGTCCCAGCGGCGCCGGAATCCCGGTGAGAAACGAGCCCAGCTCACTGCTCGGCAACTCCCAAACCTCCACGGCAATCGCCACGCCGCCGTCCTTGACCCGCACCATGCCCGGCCGCAATGGCGGGCCGCCGGCGAGGGCGTGCAGTCGATAGTCCGGCGAACTGAAAGTGGTTTCCAGCAAGCGCCCGCCACGTTGAGTCAATTGCCAGTTCAGCGCCAGCCCTTGCAGGTGCGCGCCACACACTACCAATCGAGCGCGGTCATTGCGCGCAGCGTTCGCCGGAGCTGGCAGGGCACTGTCCTGCTGGCGCTGCAAGGCATCGGCCACGCTCAACAGATACTGATCGGTAAACACCCGCCCGAACAACGTCACGCCCCACGGCAGACCATTGCTCATGAATGCGGTCGGCACGGCGACGGCGGCGTAGTCGAGCAGGTTCATGAAGTTGGTGTAATAGCCGAGTTCGGAATTGCGCAGCACCGGCTCGGCCTGAAGTTCGGCCAGGGTCACTGGACGGCCGATGGTCGGCGTCAGTACGCAGTCGAGATTTTCGAGGGCCTCGTCGCAGAGGGCCTTCAGCGCCTGCAATCGATATTGCGCGCGAAAGGTCTGCACGCCGGTCACTGCCGGAGCCTTGGCCAGCACCGCTCGGATCACTGGCAGCACCGCTTCGGGATTCTGCTCCATCAGCTCACCGGCGACGCTGTAACGCTCGGCGACCCAAGGCCCGTCGTAGAGCAGACGCGCTGCTTCGAGAAATGGCGACAGGTCCAGTTCGACCGCTTCGCCACCCAGTGCCTTGAGCCGTTCGATGGCCGCTGCGAACAGTTGCGGCCCTTCGTTGCAGCCGAAAAATTCAACGTCCTGCGCCCGTGGCACGCCGAAGCGAAACGGTCGTGGCGCGCCGAATGCCGAGCTGTCGTTCCATGCCGGATTGGGCCGGCTGTATTCATCGCGGGGATCGTGTTTTGCCGTCAACGCCAGCAACTGACTGGCCTCGCGAGCAGTGGCGGTGAAGGTGGTTACGCAGTCCAGCGTGCGGCACGCCGGCAGCACGCCGGCGGTGGAGATCAGGCCTTTGCTCGCCTTCAATCCCACCAGATTATTCAGCGCCGCCGGCACTCGCCCGGAACCGGCGGTGTCAGTGCCCAAGGCAAAACTCGCCACACCCAACGCTACCGCCAGCGACGAGCCGGCGCTGGAGCCGCCAGACGGATATTCGGGCAAAACGCTGTTCGGGCACGCACCATAAGGTGAGCGGCTGCCATTGAGGCCGGTGGCGAACTGATCAAGATTGGTCTTGCCCAGCGGAATCGCCCCCAGCGCCAACAGCTGCTCGACGATGGTCGCCGACTGCTGCGGCACATAGGCAAACGCCGGGCACGCGGCTGTGGTGGGAATGCCGGCCAGATCGATGTTGTCCTTGATCGCGAACGGCACGCCATACAGCGGCAGACTGTCGAGGTCACGACCGTCGAGGGCGGCCAGATACGGCTCCAGTTCATCGACGCTGAGCAAGTGAATGAACAGGTGATAGTCGGGATTCAGGGCAGCGGCTTTTTCGCGCAATTGCAGCAGCAGTTGGCGCGGTGTGGTGTCGCCATTGCGATAGGCCTGGCGCAGTGCATCGAGTTGCAGATTCATCGGTTGATCCTCATAAAAAATGGCTTCAGTCGAGTTCCAGCACCACCACCCGTTGTCCGGCGCGCACCGCCGAACCGGGTTGCACGCGGATCTCTCGCACCACACCGGCCAGCGGCGCGAGCACAGGGATTTCCATCTTCATTGACTCGAGAATCACCAGCACATCGCCCGCCGCGACGCGCTGGCCGGTCTCGACTTGCACCTGCCAGAGATTGCCGGCGATCTGGCTGTCGACGCTGTGTTCACCGCTTTGCAGCGGTGCTTCTTCGCTGGCGTCAGGCACGGCTTCTTCGCTGTCGAAATGCGCCTGGCCGCTGGCGATCCAGCGCTCGCGTTCAGCCTTGAACGCGCCCTGTTGTTGCGCACGGAAAGCGCTGATGCCCTCGGCTTCCTGACTGAGAAATGCCTGATAGTCGGCGAGGTTGAGCTGGCTGTGTTCGATGTTCAGATCGAAGCGCCCCAGGGGAAAATCGCGGCGGATGCGCAGCAGTTCTTCGGCGCTGACCGGATAGAAGCGGATCTGATCGAAGAAGCGCAGCAGCCACGGTTTGCCATCGAACGCGGCGACTTCGCGATAGCGATTCCACATCTGCAGAGTGCGCCCGACAAACTGATAACCGCCCGGGCCTTCCATGCCGTACACACACATGTAGGCCCCGCCGATGCCCACCGAATTCTCGGCGGTCCAGGTACGTGCCGGGTTGTACTTGGTGGTCACCAGACGATGACGCGGGTCGAGCGGGGTGGCCACCGGCGCGCCGAGGTAAACATCGCCAAGGCCCAACACCAGATAGCTCGCATCGAACACCGTGCGCTGCACTTCGTCGAGATTCGGCAGGTCGTTGATGCGCCGGATGAACTCCAGATTGCTCGGGCACCACGGCGCGTCCTTGCGCACGGTGGTCATGTATTTCTCGATCGCCAACTGACAGGCCGGGTCGTCCCACGACAGCGGCAAGTGCACGATGCGCGACGGCACTTGCAAGTCCTTGGCGGCGCACACCGCGTCCCATTCGCCGGCGATGATGCCGAGCAGATCGGCCAGCGGCAGTTGCTCGGGCTGGTAGTGCACCTGCAGCGAGCGAATGCCCGGGGTGAGGTCGATCACCCCATGCAGGGCTTGGCTTTCCAGCGCCTGCATCAGCGCGTGGGCGCGAAAGCGCAGGACCAGATCGAGCTCCGGCGCGCCGATTTCCAGCAGTAAATGAGTGTCGCCAGAAACCCGTGCAACCAGTCGCTGATCGCCTTGGCCCAACGCCAACACCACAGGCGACACCAAACCCTGTGGGAGCGAGCCTGCTCGCGAAGAGGCCGTGTCAGTCAATATCGATTTGTCTTTGCCGACGCTTTCGCGAGCAGGCTCGCTCCCACAGGGGGCATCCCATTTCAGGGCGAGATCGCGGGCGGTCTTGAGGTCGACGGGAATGAACTGAATTTTATCGCCCGCCTTGAGCTGCCCCAGCTGCCACAGGTCCGCCTCGATCACCGTCACCGGGCAGACAAACCCACCCAGGCTCGGGCCATCCGGGCCGAGGATCACCGGCATGTCCCCGGTGAAATCCACCGCGCCAATCGCATACGGATTGTCATGGATGTTCGACGGGTGCAGACCCGCTTCACCGCCATCCTCACGCACCCACTCAGGCTTCGGTCCGATCAGGCGCACGCCGGTGCGGCTGGAGTTGAAATGCACTTCCCACTGGGTCACAAAGAACGTGGCGATGTAGTTTTCGCTGAAGTATTCCGGCGCGCCGTGCGGGCCGTAGATCACCCGTATCTGGCGCACGCTCGGCAGCGCCGTGATGTGCTGTTCGGCCAGTTGCTGGCCGACGCTGCGCTCGGTCAATGCCGGCACATGCAACACGTCACCGGCCCTCAACGCGCGACCGCCATGCCCGCCAAACTGGCCGAGGGTGAAGGTACTTTTGCTGCCCAGATAATCCGGCACCTGCACGCCGCCGCGCAGGCACAGATAACTGCGCGCGCCGGCGCCGCTGATGCTGTCCAGCTGCAACGTCGCGCCGGCCGGGATCAGCAGCGCGGTGTTCATCGGCACCGGTTCAGCGTCAAGGGTCAAGGCAATCGGCGCGCCGGTCACCGCGACCACCGCGTCACAATTGAAGCGCAGGATCGGCCCGCTCATGGTGATTTCCAGTGCGGCGGCGCCTTGTTCATTGCCGAGCAGACGATTGCCCAGGCGCAGCGCTCGGCTGTCCATCGGCCCCGAGGGTGGCACGCCGACGGCCCAGTAACCGAGGCGTCCGGGATAGTCCTGCACGCTGGTCTGCGTGCCGGCGCTGAGCACTTCGAAGGTGTTGGCGAGATACAGCAGATTTTCCAGGCAACGGGTCCACGGCTGACCGCTGGCGAATGGAGGATCGAGCAGAATCTGCCGCAGGTAATCGCGGTTGGTTTCCACGCCATACAGCAGGCTGTCGCCCAATGCCTGATGGAGTTCGGCGCGAGCCCGTTCGCGGCTCGGCGCCCACGCGATGAGCTTGGCGATCATCGGGTCGAAATACGGCGGGATTTCCACGCCGGCCTCGACCCAGGTGTCGATGCGCAACTCAACGCCGTTGGCTGGCGGGAATTGCACAGCGGTCAGCAGGCCCGGGCTCGGCTGGAAATCACGCCCCGGATCTTCCGCGTACAGACGTGCCTGAATCGCATGGCCCTGCGGTTCCAGGCCCTGATACAACTCATTCAGCGGCGGCAGATCACCGGCGGCCAGCTCGATCATCCAGCGCACCAGATCCACGTCCCACACTTGTTCGGTGACGCCGTGCTCGACCTGCAAGCGTGTGTTCACTTCGAGAAAATAGAAGCGCTGGGCCTCGCTGTCGAAGACGAATTCGACGGTGCCGGCGCTGCGGTAATTCACCGCTTGCGCCAGTTTGATCGCCGCTGCGCACAGCTCATCGGCCATGCCTTCTGGCAGGTTTGGCGCCGGGGTTTCTTCGAGGACTTTCTGGTTGCGCCGCTGCACTGAACAGTCGCGCACGCCGAGAGCGATGACTTCACCGCAGCCGTCGCCGAACACCTGCACTTCCAAATGCCGCGCGCGTTCGATGTACTTCTCGATGAACACCCCGGCGTCGCTGAAGTTGTTCTGACCGAGGCGTTTCACCGCTTCGAATGATTCGCTCAATTCACTGGCGCTGCGGCACACGCGCATGCCGATGCCACCGCCGCCAGCGGTGCTTTTCAGCATCACCGGGTAGCCGACCTGTTCGGCGGCGCTCAGCGCGCAATCGAGGCTGTCGAGCAGGTCGGTGCCTTCGAGCATCGGTACGCCGTGCTGTTTGGCCAACGCGCGAGCAGTGTGCTTGAGGCCGAACACCCGCAATTGCTCCGGCGTCGGGCCGATGAAGGCGATGCCCTGCGCTTCGCAGGCTTCGGCGAACGCTGCGTTCTCCGAGAGAAATCCGTAGCCGGAATGAATCGCCGTGGCGCCGCTTTGTTTGGCGATCGTGAGGATTTTGTCGACCGCCAGATACGTCGCGGACGCCGCGCCTTCGCCGAGGCTGTGCGCTTCAGCGGCCTGGGAGATGTGCAGGCTGGCAGCATCGGCTTCTGAATACACGGCTACGCCTTGGGCCTTCAGCACGTTGATCGTGCGCAGGATGCGACAGGCAATCGCGCCACGGTTGGCGATCAGGATTTTTTCGAACATGGCATAACCCCTGAAGGGGGAGCGGGCCGTCCCGCTGTTTTTTGACAGACATCCGGGCCGTCCCGGATGGAAAAAACACACTTCACTCAAACCCACCACAAACCCCCTGTGGGAGCGAGCCTGCTCGCGAAGGCGGTGGATCAGCCACATCAATGCTGAATGACACGGCGCATTCGCGAGCAGGCTCGCTCCCACAGGGTTCAGGGTTGTCTGGTGGATTTCAGGCACTGCCCGGAACGCGCCTGGCACAGTGCAAAAAGCCAACGGCGTAAACGGCTGATGGTCAGTTCCATACCAGCAACTCCGCCGGGGTCGGGTTGTAGGCATTGCACGGGTTGTTCAGCTGCGGGCAGTTGGAAATCAGCACGATGACGTCCATCTCCGCGCGCAAGTCGACGTACTTGCCCGGCGCCGAAATACCGTCCTCGAACGTCAGCCCGCCATCCGCCGTTACCGGCACGTTCATGAAGAAATTGATGTTCGGGCCGATGTCGCTTTTGCCCAGACGACCGTCGTGGGCGCAGGCGCGCAGGTAGTTGTCGCGGCAGCTGTGCATGTAGCGTTTTTCCAGGGCGTAGCGCACGGTGTTGCTCTCTTGCGCGCAGGCGCCGCCGAGGGTGTCGTGGCGCCCGCAAGTGTCGGCAACGATGGTCAGCATCGGCTGGCCGAGGTTGGAATACAGCACGCTGCCGGTGCTCAGGTAGACGCTGTTCTGCCGGCGCAAGGTGCGTTGTACATCGTAGCGTTCCTTGGGGTTGGCGAGGCTGTAGAACAAGGTGTCGACTGCCTGATTGCCTTCCAGATCGAGGATGCGCAGGGTCTGCCCGGCCTTGACCTCCATCAGCCAAGGCTCGCCGGCGGGAATGGTCGCGCGGTAGATCGCGCTGTCGGCTTGCTTGTGCGAAGTGGCGATTGCGAGTGACATGGCTGCGATCCTCAGGCGAACAAACGGTCGGTGTTGATAAAGCCGCGCTCGTTTTCCGGGCGCGAAGTGCGGCAGTGTTCGGCGACGCTGGCGTCGGCGTTCATCCAGCTCAGCTTCAAGGGTTTCGGGGCGTATTCGGGGGACGGGTCCATCGGATGTTGCAGGGCGGTGAGCACCACCAGGGTGTCCATCGGCGCATACAACTCGATGTAGTCGCCGGCCTTCGAATTGCCCTCGACGAAGTGGAAACGCCCGGCCTCATCGACGTTCACGCGGCTGAACAGATTGAGGGTCATCAGCAGGTCGGACAGGCCCAGGCCCCACTTGCCGAGCTCCAACAGCAGGTTGTCGGTGCCGTTGCGAAAGAAGCCGTTGCGCAGTTCCTGGTAGCGGCCCTGGCCGTATTTTTCTGCGACCTCTTGCGCGCACAGCACACCGCCGAGGCTGTCGCTCCAGCCGCAGGTGTCGGCGGTGATCGCGGCGAGCACGCGGCCCATGTCCGAGTACAGGCAGTGGCCGGCGGTGAGCTTGGCGGTGTGTTGGCATTTGAGGCTGTCGGGCAGGTTCAGCCGCTCGGTTTTTTCATTGGCATTGAGCAAGGTCAGGCTGACATTGGCGCCACCGCGCAGGTCAGTCAGGCGCAGCAATTGGCCGCGCTTGAGCACGAATGAACGGTGGCCGCCGCCCGGCAGCAGTTCTTCAGCGAAGGGTGGGAAGAGTTGGATTGAATCAGTCATTGGAGCAGTCCTCTCAAGCAGTGCGAAGGGTGCCCGCCAGCGGCAGGGCCTCGACGGCGGCGCGCTGGGCGCGGCGGTCGCTGTTCAACGGGATGTCGTAAGTGATGCGAGCGCCATAGGCGCCGGGGGCGTGCGGGTCGAGGCGCACCTTGTCGAACACCAGCAGACGCGTGCCGAGGCTGAAGCCTTCGGACAGGTCGTGGGTGACCATGAACACCGTCAGTTGCGTCTCGCGCCACAGCTCCAGCAGCAGCGCGTGCATGTCTTTGCGAATGCCCGGATCGAGTGCGCCGAAGGGCTCGTCGAGCAGCAACACACGCGGCTTCATGATCAGCGCCTGGGCGATGGCCAATCGTTGCTGCATGCCTCCGGACAGCTGTGCCGGGTACTTGTCCAGCGGATGGCCGAGGCCGACTTTTGTCAGCAGGGCTGCAGCCTGCTCGCGAGCATCGCGTTTGGCGTTGCCGAACAGCCGGCCAAGCAAGGGCGCACGCGGCAATTCGAGACCGAGGGCGACGTTGTCGAGCACGCTCAGGTGCGGGAACACCGAGTAGCGCTGAAAGACCACGCCACGGCTGGCATCCGGCTCGCTGGCCAAGGGCTGGCCGTCGAGCAGAATCTCCCCGCGACTGGCGCTTTCCTGGCCGAGCAGCAGGCGCAGGAAGGTCGATTTGCCGCAACCGGAGGCGCCGACCAAGGTGCAGAATTCGCCTTCGTTGACGCTCAGGTTCAAGCCTTCCAGAACCACTTGATCGGCGTACTGCTGCCAGACGTTTTTCACCGTGATGAAGCTCATTTCGCCGCCCCCTCGTACCAGGGGAAAGCGCGCTGGGTCAGCTGTTTCAAGCCCCAGTCCATCAGCCAGGCGAGCAGGGTGATCCACACCACGTAGGGCAGGATCACGTCCATGGCGAGGTAGCGCCGCACCAGAAAGATCCGGTAGCCGAGGCCATCGGTGGAGGCGATCGCTTCGGCGGCAATCAGGAACAGCCACGCCGAACCGAGCATCAAGCGCAGCGAGATCAGCAAGCGCGGCAACAGCTGCGGCAAGACCACGCGCAGCATCAGCGTCCAGGTCGAGGCGCCGAGGGTCTGCGCCTTGATCAGCAGTTCGACTGGAATGTCACGGGCACGCTGTTCCAGATCCCGCGCCAGCGCCGGGGTGATGCCAATCACGATCAGCATGACTTTCGACAACTCGCCCAGGCCGAAGACGATGAACAGAATCGGCAGGATCGCCAGCGGCGGCACCATCGACAGCACCGTCAGCAACGGCGACAACGGCGCGCCGAACAGCGGCAGGGTGCCCGCCGCAATACCGAGGCAAAGACCCGCCAGCGCCGCGATGCCGAGGCCGATGGCCAAACGCCGCAGACTGGACGCAGTGTCTTGCCACAGCAGGTATTCACCGGTGCGGCTGTCGGCGTTGAAGGCCAGGCGTTTTACCGCGTCGCTCATCTGCACGGCGCTGGGCAGCAGTTTGTCGTTGGGGTTGTCCGCCAGGCGCTCGGCCGAGCCTGTGAAATAGGCGAACAGCACCAGCGCGAACGGCAGGATCACCAGCAACAGGCGACTCGGGCGATCAGGGTGGCGATTGATCAGGCGCATGGCCAAATCCTCCGTGGCTTACAGCTTGGCGTCGGCGGCCATCTGCACGTAAGTCGGATCGAAACGCAGCTTGAGATTGGCGGTGTCGCCGCTGGTCACGCCGTTGGCGAAGGACATGCCGACCGCGCTCGGGTCCTTCGCGCCTTCGCCGAGCAGGCCGTGCTCGAAGGAGAATTCGGCGACCTTGCGCATGGTGTCCGGCAGTTGTTTGCTGGTGGCGAAATTCAGCGCTTCGCTCGGCGTGGCGAACAGTTTTGTGGTGTCCAGTTGCGCCTGGAAGCCGGCGAGATCAGTACCCGAGGCCTTGGCCATGTGTTCCAGCGCAGCTTTGCTCGCGGCATTTTTCGCGTTCATCAAAGCGACCACTTCGAACCACGCCCCGGTCAGCGCTTTGCCCAGTGCCGGGTTGTCTTTGAGGGTGGCGCTGTTGACCACCATCATGTCCATGATCTCGCCGGGGATCTGGCTGGAATTGAACACTTCGGTGACGCCGGGTTTGGCCTTGATATCCGAGAGCATCGGGTTCCAGGTGGTCACGGCGTTGACGTCGTCGGTGTTGAACGCGGCGGCAATGTCGGCGTCGGAGGTGTTGACCACTTTCAGGTCTTTCTCGGTCAGGTCCACCGAGTCCAGCGCGCGAGCCAGCAGGTAATGCGAGACCGACAGCTCGACCAGATTGACGTCCATGCCTTTCAGATCAGCGACTTTTTTACCTTCGCCTTTGAGCACGATGCCGTCGTTGCCATTGGAGAAATCGCTGACGATCAACGCGGTGCTGTCGACGCCACCGGCAGCGGGAATGGTCAGTGCATCCATGTTGGTCATGGTGCAGCCGTCGAACTGGCCGGCGGTGTACTGGTTGATTGATTCGACGTAGTCGTTGAGCTGCACGACGTCGATCTTGATCCCGTATTTCTTCGCCCATTTGTCGACGATGCCCTGGCTGCCGGCGTATTCCCATGGCATCCAGCCGGCGTAGATCGTCCAGCACACGCTGAAGTGGTCTTTCTGGGCGGCGGAAGGCTGCGTGCTGATGAGCGCGGCGAAAGCGGCGGCGAGCAGGGCGGGGAAACGTAGTCGGATCATTGCGGATTCTCCAGTTGATCGAGGGCGGACAGGAAGGCAACGCGGCACCGCGAACGGTGGCTTGTCTCCCGGGCTTTTGTCCCGCCGTGTAACCTCAACTGGAGGTCGCCAACTCTCGGACCAGCCACTCGCGCTTGCGAGCCGGAACCCTAGTCAGCCATTGCAAATTGTGGTGCCGCGAACCTGTGATGACTCCTGCACGGGTTTGTTAAAGCGAGAGACGTGCCAAGTCGCGCCGAGGCCTCTGGGGCGGGGATCTGCTGGATTGTCGAGACGAGCGGGGCGATCGATAGCGCATCGTGGTGGTGCGCGGTTGCACCGTCATGCAGCGCGTTTAAGGTTCACTGGTCGCTGATTTTGCGGATAAACAAGATTTCATAATCACTTGTTTCAACTTGTTGCAGGAACGCACCAGATTCCGAAAACGCTGTCTGATTCTTCGACAGTCACGCAATTGCTGACGGTCGCCTGCCAGCGTCGCTGGTGTGGCCAACCCGCGGTCCAGGAGGCCGCCATGTATCGCCGAATCCTATTGCTTGCCGTGATGCTTTTTTCCCTTGGCGGATGCGTCCCTTATTCATACGGAGACAGCTACTACAGGTCAGAGGTCTACACATCACCCGCACCGGCCTATTACAGCGGTGGCGGCTCCTATTACCGCAGCGGCGGCACTTATTACACTCAGCCGCGCTACTACCAGCCAGCGCCGCGGTACTACCAGCAACCGCGTTATTATCAGGCGCCAAGGCACTATCAACCGGCCCCGCGTTATTACGAAAGCCGTCGCTGGCACGGCAATGATCGCGGACGCTGGGACGGCCACCGTCGCGGCGGTTGGGACAATGACCACCGCGGTCGCGGCAACTACGATCGTCACAGCGGTCGCCGTGACTACAACGGCCGTGGCAACCGCTGGTAAATCACCGCAACGAACAAGCGGCGCATCAAGCGCCGCTTTTTTTTGCCCGTCGAAAAGTCCTTTCGTTGGCCATCTCCTAGGACAATCCCGGAAGCGTCCTACAGTTTCATTTCGTGGTGTTTGTTAGCGTTCGTGGATGCCGAACGAGGCGAGCAATTCTCAGCTCGATAGCGGCGAAAAATGGACGTTTAGCGCTATGAAGCTTCTGGTTATTCACCAAAATTTTCCCGGTCAGTTCCGTCATGTGGTGCTGGCGGCGCTGGAGCGCGGTGATGAGGTTGTGGCGATAGGCCGGGACACGGCACCGGGCGTCGCCGGTGTGAACACCCATCGATATCGAGCGACGGGGCGAGCGCCCGGCAATATTCACCCGTATCTGATCCGCTACGAACAAGCAGTGATTGACGGGCACGAGGTTTTTGAAATTCTGGGCCGGCTGAAACGTTCGGGTTATCAGCCAGATGTAATTCTTGCTCATCCCGGATGGGGAGAAACGCTGTTCGCCAAGGACGTCTACCCCGATACGCCGCTTGTTCACTATTGCGAGTATTACTATCGAGCGCAGGGCGCCGATTGCGGGTTCGACCCTGAATTCCGCCGAGCCGCAAGGGAGTCGTCACGGCTACGCGTGCTCAACTCGCTGCATCTGTTGAATCTTCAACAATGTGATATCGCAATCGCGCCGACCCAGTGGCAGCGCAGCCTGTTTCCGGCCGCTTACCGGTCGGCGATTCGGGTCATCCATGAAGGTGTGGTTCAAAGTTATGACCTGGCGAAAGTCGGGGCAGTCAGATTGCCCAATGGAATCGAGCTCAAAGCCGGACAGCCGATCGTTACCTATATCGCCAGAAACCTTGAGCCTTATCGCGGCTTTCACAGTTTCATGCGAGCGATCCCGCTTGTTCAGGCCGAGTGCCCCGATGCGCAGATCATAGTGGTTGGCGGTGATGGTGTCAGTTATGGGAGTAAGCCGGTCGGGTACCCGGATTGGCGCAGCAGGATGGAGGCGGAGGTCAGTTTCGATCACTCCAGAGTGCATTTCACAGGGAAACTTCCTTACCAGACTTATCGAGCGGTTCTGCAGTGTTCGAAAGTTCATGTCTATTTGACGTATCCGTTTGTCTTGTCCTGGTCGTTACTGGAGGCGATGGCGTCCGGTTGTGTGGTTGTTGCGTCGGATACGGCTCCGGTAAGGGAAGTCATTGTCGAGGGGGCTAATGGCATATTGGTGGATTTCTTTGACCATCAAGAAATTGCCAGAAGTGTAAGCAAGGTTTTGAAGTCGGCAGGTGAGTACGATGGTCTTGCCAGCGCCGCGAAGTTGACGGCAGGTCGGTTCAGTGTGGAATCGGGCGTGAACCAATATTTTGAGGTTTTCGCAAGCGCGATAACCGGGCATAACGACATACCAACCGTTCCGCAGTTTGAGCGGGAGGTTTGAAATGTCCAGGAAGTCGCGTAAGCAGGCGATCAAGTGGTTTAAAAAGTTATTGAAGTATGGATTGTTCTTTTATGTCTGTTATTGCGTAGCGGAATTTTATATTCGCAAAGAACAATCGGCCGAGTCGGCGGCTATTCACCAGGCAAACGAGAAAGCTTGCCAGAACAAACTGGCGAGCATGCAGCAAGTGCCGATATTAGGCGGCGCCTATATAGATAAGACGCTGATTCCTGAGTTTTACGTTGGCATGCCTGAAATGGTGAACAAGAAAGCGTGTCTGGCGATTGCTCTGAAGGGGCTGTTCTGGTGGACCGGGACGGGGCTGCACCGGTACCAGGATCAGCGCATGGAACCGATCCCCGAAAGCTGGCGGCTTTATAAATTGAATGCCGGGCTTTTTACCAGAAAAGAAACCACCGAACCCCATGAGCGCGGTTATCGGCACGTCAACTGGCCGGATGAGTTGATTGTGAAACTAAAGAATTATCCGGGGCTGGAGATTTGGCTGGATGCACCTCCGCCGCATTTCAAGAATGAAGACTCGGTTAGAACGTTTGTCATTAGTGGCTGGCCGCGGCGAGATGGAACCCCTCGGTTGATCAACTGTGACGGTTTGATACGCCCGGCGGCGGAGGAAAAACTGACTGACGAGAAACTGGCAAGGTTCAGCAGAACTGAATTGGAAAATCTTGATTTCGGCAAACTGAATTTCTTCTGCAATATCAATCTGGATAACTTCGACTTTGCCGGGGGGCACGGTAGCGTAGGACTCGGATTAGCGTCATTACGCGAAGCACCTGAGATGCTCAAATATCTCAGTGACTATCTTTCACGCTCTGTTATTACAAGGAAGTAACAATGAGTTATGTGTTCAGCGATATGGAAAAATCCGAGATTTTCAACGCGGCAAATATTTGCAAAGGAATGAGGCTGCGCTCAAAACAACTTCAGTACAATGCACTGAAATTAGCAGGGGCAAGCTGCGCCCCCCTGTACCAAAAGCTGTTCGATATTATTGGTGAGAAAGTTTCTGACGTTGCAGCTGTCGATAAAGAGGCTGGAGAGGTGCTGAAAAGCGCCAGACTCTGGCTTGCCGTGGCCATTGATGCCAACGGTGGAAACGGTGCCTACTCTGCCCTGATTCGTGGTTACACCTCCCGCCAAGGTGAACTGAGACTGAATACAATTTTCAGTGAAGACCTGATGCAGCTTTCATCCAACCAGGTTGCCGTCAACTTCATCAATACCCTGATCAACGGATCCCTTGCCGGTCAACTGGCACCCTGGACTGTTCCGTCAATCAGCCAGATCGCAGAAATCGACGCCAGCGCGATTGGCGAGGCCCTGTTCAAGGAGGTTTGCGGGGAGGACGACACCGCCGTCAAGCGTAACGCCGGCTGGTCTGGAACGGTCGGTTTCAGCTTGTTAGGTGGAAAGCCTCCCTATGAAACCTGGCGGTTGATCTCCGCCGGTGATTCGAACGGGGAAGATGACGGACCACCCCTTCAGGCAAAACCCAACCGGCTCGACGACTATAAAAACATTCTCTTCGCCGTCGATTCCTACAGCGTCGGCCTGCGAGCGGCGATCAATAATTTCGGCATCAATCCACTGCAAAGTCTGCTTTCAGTGGTGCCGGAGCAAATCAATATCGCGCTGGCCAGTGGCAGTGTGAATCCGCTGATTCAACATGTAGTCAAAGGCACGCCTGTTGCCGCCGTGGTCGAGCTGATCTTGCGCTACGGCCAGAACGAATTTCTCGACATGTTCAAGCGCACGTACGATGGCGATTCTGCTGCCATACCCACCACCAACGACACCTTCGCCAGCAACGCTTACGCCTTCTTCTCGGCATTCTCCCCAGAGCAGTCGCAAAGCATCGTCACCCGGACAATAGGCGAGTTCGGCAATGCCAATGCATGGGCGAAACTGGCAGGCGAGGCGACGCCGCTCGGTGTGGCGTTGCGCAACTCTTTGCAGCAACTCAGTGAAGTCGTCATAGAACGAGCCGACGGTTATCCCGATCGCAACCTCGAGCTTTACGATCCGCACACTGGCGAAGGCTTTATCACCGCGCAGTGGCTGGCGGACCGTGCGCAGATGCTCGCCCGTTTGATTGCCCGAACCCAAGGCTCGTTCGCAGAACACTCGCTGCAGCAGTTTTCCTACTCCGATCTCGTCTCAGGCAAACAGGCGCCGATGACCACCGGTGTGTTGAACCCGCTGGCCCTGTTCGGTGATGACGGCGGGCGATCTTTCGCCGGCGGCGCTAATGCCGATCATCTGTATGGCGGCGAGGGCAATGACTCCATCGATGGGATGGCCGGTCACGATGTCATTGAAGGTGGTCGCGGCAATGACTCGCTAACCGGAGGTGACGGCAATGATGCGCTATACGCAATGGCCGGTGACGATGTTCTGCTCGGAGGAAAGGGTAACGATTCTTTGATCGGGGGCGAAGGCAACGACCGTTATGAATTCGCCAGCGGCGATGGCATCGACGAGATTCTTGATGCCAACGCCGATGGGCAACTGTGGATCAACGGCGCGCCGATTCCCCAACTCAAACGCTGCGCGCCTCTGAGCAATATCTGGTCTACCGAGGATCGGTCCATCACCCTGACGCTTGTTGAACACACCCTCAACATCAAATATGGCCAGAGCGATCTGGTGGTCATCAAGAACTTTCAGCCCGGGATGCTTGGCATCCGCCTCCCTGAATATGAGGGGCAGCCGCTCACTGCTGCGGATTTGACGCTTCAGGGCGACTGGAAAGCCAAAGACGCCGATCCCACTGTCCCCGGCGATCAGCCTTCCTTTGATGAGCTGGGCAACGTGGTGCTGCTGCCCAAGGTTAAACAGCGCAACAAGGCCGACGTACTTTACGGTTCCGCGGCAGACGACGTCATTCTCGGCCTGGGCGGTTCTGATCGATTGTTCGGCAAGGCTGGAGACGATCGGTTATTCGGCGACAAGCAGACGACGCTCGAAAAAGCTATGGCCGACGGTGACGCCAAGGGCAAGGCAAGCCGCGGAGACTGGCTCGACGGCGGGCAAGGTGACGATTTGCTTATCGGTACGGCATCCCGAGACGTTCTGCTCGGTGGCAATGACCGGGATACTTTGATCGGCGGTGCTGGCGACGATGTGTTATCCGGAGACGAAACCACCGGTGCGCTGGAACAAGGTTGGTCGGTCAAGCGCGCTGCCGTCACGATTGCTCGCGGTGTGACCAGTCACCGAGCGGTCTATTCAAAGGCCTCGATAAACAGTGCGCCCGAGGGCGGTAGTGACGTGCTGTATGGGCAGGGCGGCAAGGACATTATCAACGGCGGCTGGGGTGAGGACCTGCTTGACGGCGGAGCTGACGACGATTTTCTCAAAGGCGATCAAGGTAACGACACCCTGGCCGGTGGCAGCGGCAACGACGTGATGCTTGGTGACAACCTCGATTGGGGCGGTGGCCTGCCCAGCAGACACCATGGCAACGATGTGCTGGACGGCGGCAGTGGTGATGATTCACTCGGCGGTAACGGTGGCAGCGACGCTTTGTATGGCGGCCCTGGCAACGACATTTTGCAGGGTGATGACGGCGTACTGGATGGCGTCGAAGGCGATGCCGCGCATTTTTTTGGCGATGATCTGCTGGACGGTGGCTCCGGCGATGACACGCTCTGGGGCGGCGGTGGCGATGATTTGCTCTTCGGCGGCGAAGGTAATGACGATCTGATCGGCGACAGCCCTGAGCATCCGGTTCGCTATCACGGCAACGACTTTCTCGATGGCGGCGCGGGGGATGACACCCTGCGCGGCATGGGCGGCGCGGATACGCTGGCGGGTGGCGCAGGGGCGGATTTTCTCGATGGCGATGTGTCTGACCTGCAGCCGGGCGGAAGCAACAATGACGTGGTTCAGGGCGGCGAAGGAAACGATACGTTACAGGGTGGTTTCGGTGCCGACACGCTGGACGGCGGTACGGGTGACGACATTCTTGCCGGCGATTACGAAAACAGCGCTGAGGCCGAGCACAATGCCGATTATCTGCACGGTGGCTCAGGTAACGACACGTTGCTCGGAGGCGGTGGCAACGACACCCTGCTGGGCGGGGAAGGCACGGACTACCTTCGCGGCGATTCTGGCGACAACGTGTTTGATGGCGGTCCCGGTGCTGACGTGCTGGATGGCATGGATGGCGCCGACGTCTACTATTTCGGCGCTGGTGACGGCCTGGATATCGTCACCGATGCCGGCGGCCGCAACACCATCAGGTTCGGCGCGGGCTTTTGCGCGCAGAGCCTGAAAGCCGACATTATCGAAGTTACCGTCGGCACGGTATTGCGACTGGCCAATGGCACGGGCGACGCGATACTCATCAAGAATCACGAGAAGTGGAAGGATTCCACATTCAGTTTCAGCGACGGCGGGGTACTTGATTACGCAGATGTCCTGCGCAAAACACTGCCACCGATAGAGATGTCCGAGCCACCCGTACCGGAACCTGTCACCGCCCCGGCAACCCCTGAAAGCAAAGTTGAGGATCCGGTTCAGCCAGACGATGTCACCGCTGCGGCGCAAGGCCCGGTGGCATCTGTTCAAACGGTCAACTGGACCGATGAGTTCCTCGCGCAAACCAAGTCAAAACGCTCCGCCCGCAAACACGCCACAGGTTTTACCTTGAATGAGCAAGGCGTTTGGGTGCGCAGTCATGTCACCACCAGCGACACCGGTTACACCACTCACACCGAGCTGAGCGAGGACAGCGTCGACGCAGGAACACTGTCTGAAACGCCGCCATGGATGAAGGCTGATGGCGGGCAAGCCGTAGTCAGTGAAAGGCAGTCGGAAACCACAACCCGTGTCGAACATAAACCGGTGAAAGCCGAGGGAGCAATAGCCTTCTCAAGTCAGGCGCCTCGCTATTATCGATCCGGCTCGGCCAACGGGTTTTCATTCAACAAGGGCGAGGTATTGGTTGAAGACCGAAAGGAGTCCGGCGCGCTTGAAGGCTGGTACGTCTATCCGGCAGCAAGCTTCAGTTCGGGCGCAACAGTGCCCAAGGCGTTTCGCTGGGATGTCACAACTGAAACGATCAAACGCAAAGTCGTCCATGGCGACGATGCCGGCGGGCGAATCAACGTCGAAGTGGAAAACGTTTTCCACGGCGGCGCGGGAGACGATCTGATCGTCGCTTATGCAGGCTCCCCACTTGACTACGGCACTGTCGGCGACAGAACACCGGGCGCGTTTTTATCCGCCGGGGCAGGTGACGATACCTTGCTCGGTTCCGAAGGCGCCGACTATCTGCTCAGCGGTGCAGGGGAGGATTGGCTGTACGGCGAGGACGGCGCCGACACCTACATCGTGCAAGCGCACGCCGCAGCGACCACCACAATTGCGGACGTGCTCAACCCTGTTTTCCACCGAGCAGAAGTTGGCGTAGCGGGGTGGAAAGACGAGTACGGATTGATTGATCAGGACACGGTCGTCCTTCCAGCAGAAGCGAGGCGTGATGCACTGCAATTGAGCTGGGGTGCTGCGCTGATAGAGACCACCCATGTCAAGCTGGAACCCAACCCGAGTCGCGGGGCTTACCGCAACCCGCCGAGAGCGAAAATGCTTCATCCGACACTCGATATCCAATGGGGCGGGACGCAAAAAGTCCGCATCGTCTTGCCCCACAACGGTGAACTTGAGGGGGCCGGTATTGAGCTAGTAAAGTTTGCCGATGGGGCGGTCGCAAGTTTGAAGCAACTGCTGCAATCAAGTCAGCTGGGACCTGCGCCCGAGACTTTTCATACGGGTGTCATCGTCAACAATCCCAGCCGTTCAACCTCCCTGCGAGACGGACGAGCGCTGCCACTCGTGGGCGGTCGCGGCAACGACACCATAAGCGGCGCGGGAGAGATCCGAGGCATGCACGGGGATGACGTGCTCACGGGCAGCCCCGGTGATGATCTGCTGGTGGGTGGGCCGGGCAATGACACGCTGGCCGGCGGCGCTGGAAATGATATCTACCGATACGATGGCCTCGGCAGAGACGTGATCATCAACAACGGAGGCGGCCGGGACGGGATCGATTTTTCCGAACGCAGGCTGACGATCGACAACCTCAAGTTTCATCGTGAGCGCGATGATCTGGTGATTGTGGTGGATTACGGCATGGCGCCGAAAATCCGGGTTTCCAGTCATTTTGCCGCAGGTGAAAGCGCTATTGGCTTCATAAGAGTCAGCGAAGGAACAGCGACTCAAGACTACAGCGCAAGGCAAATTGCTGAACGTCTGCACCCGCTTCCGCCACTGAGGGATGTCGAGGATATTTTGCTAAAGGGCGACGATGAAGCGCAGCGGGCAATCAAGGAAATCATTGAGTTCTACGAACTGAATGTCTGACAAGATGACCGATTGAGCCGGCCCGCGATGGCATTCCAGTCGCCATCGCGGGCCTCGCGTCACCTCAATACTGGGTCAGATCCGCTAACGGATGCCGCCCCTCCCAGACTTTATGAAAGTGCGCCTCGACCACCGCATCCGGCACGTTATTGATATCCGGCCAGTGCCAGTGCGGCTTCTGATCCTTGTCGATCAAACGCGCGCGCACGCCTTCGCTGAATTCCGGATGACGGCAGCAATTGAGGCTCAGGGTGTATTCCATCTGGAATACTTCGGCCAGCGACATGTGCCGCGCGCGGCTGATCTGTTCCCAGACCAGATGCGCAGTCAGCGGCGAGCCCTCGGTCATGGTTTTCGCCGCGCGGGCAATCAACGGATCGCTGCTGTCGCGGTGCAGGCTGATGGCTTTCCACGCACAGGCAACGTCGCTGACATCGAGCAGTTCGTCGATCTGCTGACGACGCGGCAGCCACTGCGCTTCGGGCATTTGCTCAACTGCTTCCTGCTGCAGAGCCTTGAGCAGGCTGTTGAGCTGCATGGCGGTCTGTTCCTGCCAGTTCAATTGCAACAAGCCTTCGATCAATTGCGGTTGCTGTTCGTCGAGCAGGAAGCGGTCGGCCAGATCCAGATCCAGCGCATCACGGCCGTTGATGTGCGCGCCGGTCAGGCCGAGAAACAAGCCGAGCTTGCCCGGCAATCGGGCGAGAAACCAACTGGCGCCAACGTCCGGATACAGACCAATGGTGATTTCCGGCATCGCCAGACGGCTGCTCGGCGTGACGATCCGCGTGCTGGCGCCCTGCAACAGGCCCATGCCGCCACCGAGCACATAACCGTGACCCCAGCAGATCAGCGGCTTCGGATAGGTATGCAGGCTGTAATCGAGGCGATATTCCGCGCTGAAAAACTGCGCGGCCAACGGCGGGACTTCGCCGGGGTGAGCGCGGCAGGCTTCGACCAGGCTGCGCACTTCGCCACCGGCGCAGAAGGCTTTGCTGCCGATACCGCGCAGCAGCACGCAGACGATTTGCGGGTCATTGGCCCAGGCGTTCAATTTGTCGCTGAGCGCGTTGATCATCGGCAGTGAAAGCGCGTTCAACGATTTTTCGGCATCCAGGCTGGCGATGCCGATGCGGGCGCCGTCGGTGCCGGTCAGTTCTTCGAAGTGCAGATTCATCGTGACCTCGATCGGGAATTTGAGCGAACAGTATGATCGCTATGGGGGAAAGTGCCGGATCTGCGTCAGATCAATTGACAAGCGTGGTCGGCTTTCCTAGGGTTCGCCCCATTGTTTTTGCCGGAAATGACCATGACTGCTGACGACCGTATCAAACTCGAACCGAGCTGGAAGGAGGCACTGCGTGCTGAGTTCGACCAGCCTTACATGGCAGAGTTGCGCAGCTTTCTGCAGCAGGAGCGGGCGGCCGGCAAGGAGATCTATCCGCCGGGACCGATGATTTTCAATGCGCTGAACTCAACGCCGCTGGACAAGGTGAAAGTGGTGGTCCTCGGCCAGGACCCTTACCACGGCCCGGGCCAGGCCCACGGTCTGTGCTTCTCGGTGCAACCGGGCGTGCCGGCGCCGCCGTCGCTGGTCAACATCTATAAAGAGTTGAAACGCGACCTCAATATCGATATTCCCAACCACGGCTACCTGCAGAGCTGGGCCGAACAGGGCGTGCTGCTGCTCAACACCACCATGACGGTTGAGCGCGCCAACGCCAACGCGCACAAGGACAAGGGCTGGCAACACTTCACCGACCGCATTATTGAGGTGGTCAGCGAACGGCAGCCGCATCTGGTGTTCATGCTTTGGGGCGCCCATGCGCAGAGCAAGCAGAAGCTGATCGACGCGACCAAGCACCTGGTGCTGACCTCGGTGCATCCGTCGCCGTTGTCGGCATATCGCGGGTTTTTGGGCTGTGGGCATTTCAGCCGGACCAACAAGTTTCTCGAACAGAATGGCGAAACGCCGATCGACTGGCGCTTGCCACCGATTTGATGTCTCGATCGGGTTGGCCCCTTCGCGAGCAGGCTCGCTCCCACAGCAATTGTGTGCAAGCCACAAAACCCCGTGGGAGCGAGCCTGCTCGCGAAAAGGGCAACTCGGTTTTCAGTCTTACGCGGGATGACGGTTCCAATACCTGAACAACGGCTCCGCCAGAAACAGCACGAACAACAGCCGCATCACCTGCATCGCCGTCACCAGCGGCACCGACAATTGCAGGGTTTCCGCGGTCAGGCTCATTTCGGCAATCCCGCCGGGCATCATGCCCAGGGTCAGCGAACGCAGATCCAGATGGGTCAACGCACTCAAGCCCAACGCCGCCAGCGACGCGATCAACATGGTCAGCGCCGTGCCGATCAACGTCCGGCCCATGAACGACGGCGCGTGGCGGAAGAACTGCCGATTGAAGTGACAGCCCAGACCGCTGCCAATCAGCCATTGGCCGATCTGACTGCCGCCATTGGGCAAACCGATGTGCAAATCCCACGTAATGCTCACCGCCGCACTGACCAGCAACGGCCCGAACAGCCATGGATTGGGTTGGCGCAGACGCTGCCAGAACCAGGCGAGCAGGGCGCCCGCCGGAAACAGAATCGCCAGCCAGCGCCAATCGACGCTGCCGGCGTGAGAAATCGGCGTACCGTCACCGAGCAGATACTTGAACGCCGCCGGCACGCACAACACCACCACCAACACCCGCAGACTCTGCCCGGCCGCGACATGGCTGAGCAGTGCACCGTTACGGGCGCCGAGGTTGACCATCTCCCCGGAACCACCGGGCATGCTTGAGAAAAACGCCGTGGCACGATCCTCGCCGGTGCGGCGCATCAGCCATACGCCGACCACCGCCGACAGGCTCGTGACCAGCGCACCGAAGAAGATCAAACCGAAATGACTGAGCACTTGTTCCATCACCAGCGGGGTGAAGTGCAGGCCGATACCGATGCCGACGATCCACTGGCCGCACTTGCGCCCGCCAGGGATTTCCGCCAGTTGCCACGGCGTCAGGCAGCGCACCAGGATGATCGCCAGCAACGAGCCGACCATCCACGGCAGCGGCCAGCCGATCTGGCTGGCGATGAAACCGCCAAGCAGACCGACCAGCGGGGTGCCCCACCAGGCTTTCAGGGACAAGCGATCAAACATCGGCAATGACGCGCCGTGCCGCCGAACGCTTGCGCCAGATGCGGATCAGCGGCATCAGCAGCATGATCGCGGTGAGGATCCAGCAACCGAAGGTGATCGGACTCGACCAGAGAATCTCTAGCGCGCCATTGGAGATCGACAGGGCGCGACGCAGGTTCTGCTCCATCAGGCCACCGAGGATGAAGCCCAGCAGCAGCGGCGACAGCGGGAAATCCAGCTTGCGCAGGATGTAACCGAAGATGCCGATGCCGATCATCAGGAACAGATCGAAGGTGGTCGCGTGCACCGCGTAAACGCCGATCCCGGTGATGATCGCGATGATCGGCACCAGCGCCCAATTCGGCACGGCGAGGATGCGGGTGAATACGCGGATCATCGGGATGTTGAGGATCACCAGCATCACGTTGGCGATGAACAACGACGCGATCAGGCCCCAGACGATGTCCGGTTGCTGTTGGAACAGCAGTGGACCCGGGGTGATGTTGTACAGCGACAGCGCGCCGATCATCACTGCGGTGGTACCCGAACCCGGAACGCCGAGGGTCAGCATCGGAACGAGAGCGCCGCACGCCGCGCCGCCGATAGCGGTTTCCGGCGCGGCCAGACCACGGGGGTCGCCTTCACCGAATTTGCCGCTGGAGCCAGCGATGCGCTTCTCGGTCATGTAGGCCACGGCACTGGCGAGCGTTGCGCCGGCACCGGGCAGCACACCCATGATGAAACCGAGCACGCCGCAGCGGACGTTGACGACGAAAACCGACGCCGCTTCCTTGAAGTTGAACATCATCCTGCCGGTGGCTTTCACCGCTTCCTGGCCGTGGTGGGTCTTTTCCAGCAGCAGAAGGATTTCGCTGATCGAGAACAGACCCAGCACCAGCACAACGAACTGAATGCCGTCGGTCAGGTGAATGTTGTCGCCGGTGAAACGGTACACGCCACTGTTGGCGTCGATGCCGACGGTGGAAAGGAACAGACCGATCAGCGCCGCGATAAAGGTCTTCAACGGTCGATCACCGGCCATGCCGCCGAGACAGACAATTGCGAACACCATCAGCACGAAGTATTCCGCAGGTCCGAAGGCAATCGCCCATTTCGCCAGCAGCGGCGCAAACAGCACCATGCCGCAGGTGGCGATGAACGCGCCGATGAACGAACTCCACGCCGACAGCGACAGGGCGACACCGGCCATACCTTTACGGGCCATCGGGTAGCCGTCGAGGGTGGTCATTACAGTCGAGGCTTCGCCCGGAATGTTCAGCAGGATCGAGCTGATCCGGCCGCCGTATTCGCAGCCCAGATACACCGCTGCGAGCAGGATCAGCGCCGACTCCGGCGGCAGACCGAGGGCGAACGCGATCGGAATCAGCAACGCCACGCCGTTGATCGGACCGAGGCCCGGCAGCAGGCCGACGACGGTGCCGATCAGGGTGCCGCACAGGGCGGTCACCAGGTTGTACGGGCTCAGCGCGACGCCGAAGCCCTGACCCAAATAGCCAAGGGTATCCATATCAGTTCTCCAGGACGCTGAGCAGGCCGAGGGGCAGCGGAACATCCATCAAGCGATCGAACAGCAGATAGAGACCAACCGCCATCAGGCTGATGATCACCACGCTCGGCAGCCAGCGGCCGCCATAGAGACGGGCCATCGGTACGCCGGTAATGATGCTGGCCACGATGAAGCCAAGGGGTTCGAAGGTGCCGGCAAATACCAGCAGCAGCACCACGCATACACCGATCTTGGTCAGGGTTTCGCGATCCAGCGGCGGCTCGTCTTCACTGTGTTTGATCGGCGCCGGGCGAAACACCATGTACAGCAGCGCCAGGCCCATTAGGCCGAGCATCAGCAGCGGAAAGGCGCGCGGGCCGACCGGTTCGTAGGAAAAAGCCGCTTGGTACGGCCACGCCATCAGTGCCAGGCCGGCACACACCAGCAGCAACACCGAGGCGAAAATGCGTTGAATAAGCATGGGAGCTCCTGTGCTGCGTCCCCGCGTAGGAGACGCAGCCACTAGACAGAGACGATCACTGGATCAGGCCGAACTCTTTGGCCAGCACTTTGTAGTCGGCGACCTGCTTCTTCACGTAGGTGTCCAGTTCCGGGCCGGTCATGGCGAACGGGAACAGTTCACGCTGATCGCGCAGCTTGGCGAACTCCTCGGAGGCCAGCAGTTTGTCGAACGCGTCTTTCCACCAGGCGTAGTCTTCGTCGCTGACCTTCGGCCCGAGGTAGAAGCCGCGCACCACCGGCCAGACGATGTCGTAGCCTTGTTCGCGAGCGGTCGGGATGTCTTTCATTTCCGGCTCGTCGAGACGTTTGTCGGCGAATACCGCGAGCAGGCGCATGTCGCCGCTCTGGATGTGCGGCATGGAGTCGGAGATGTCGGTACTGCCGACCTGGATGTGGCCGCCGAGCAGGGCCGTGGCGATTTCACCGCCGCCTTCAAGGGCGACGTAGCGCAGTTCACGCGGGTTGATTCCGGCAGCCTTGGCGATCAGTGCGGTCTGCATCCAGTCCTGGCTGCCGACGGTGCCGCCGGAGCCGATAACCACCGAGCCTGGATCTTTCTTCAACGCCTGAACGAGATCGTCGAGGGTCTTGTAGGGCGAATCGCTTTTCACTGCGATGGCGCCGTAGCTGGTGCCGACGGCCGCGAGCCAGCGCACGTTGGTTTCATCGAAGCGGCCGAACTTGCCTTGGGCCAGGTTCAACAGCGAACCGCTCGACCACGCCACCAGCGTGCCGGCATCCGCCGGACGTTGCGCCACTACTGCGTTGTACGCCACCGCGCCTACACCGCCGGGCATGTAGGTCACGCGCATTGGTTTGCTCAGCAGCTTCTGGTTGACCAGTGCGCTCTGCACCAGTTTGCAGGTCAGGTCGAAACCACCGCCGGGGGAGGCGGGGGCGATGCATTCCGGACGTTTCGGCTCGGCCATGAGTTGGCCGGCAAACAGCATCGCGCCAGCGGCGAGAGCGACTTTACGCAGTGATACGTTCATTTGAGTCTCCAGAGGAGTTGTTGTTATGGATGGACCGAATGACCAAAGGGCAACGCCAAAGCTTAGCGGCAGGCGCAGTTTTCTCGCGGCGCGCGCGCAAGGACTGAAACAACGGAGGGGATATAGGACTGCGGCGAGAAACCGACAGTGCAATGGTGGAATCGGGCAAGGCGAGCAGGCATTACAGCCTTGGTGCGCATGGAGGGCATGCTGGGGTACTCCGTTATTGTTCTTATGAGTCGAAAACGCTTCATGGCGTTTTTCGTTGCGCTGTGTGGCAGCAGCGGCGACAGTCGAAACTGTCCGTGGGCCGACTCTAACCGGCTAACCTTTCAACAACCTTTCAGTTGTCTTTCACGGTTTTCGGGCTTCACAGCGGCGGTTGCGGCTGTAAACTCCGCGGCAAAGCGCGGCGTCGGCCAACCCTGAACGAGGTACAAATCCATGCGTGTCCTGCTTGTCGAAGACCATCTGCAACTGGCCGAAAGCGTCGCTCAGGCGCTCAAGAGCACCGGTCTGACCGTGGATGTGCTGCACGATGGCGTGGCCGCCGACCTGGCGTTGGGCAGTGAGGAATACGCCGTAGCGATCCTCGACGTAGGCCTGCCGCGCATGGACGGTTTCGAGGTGCTGGCGCGGCTGCGTGCACGGGGCAAGAACCTGCCGGTGTTGATGCTGACCGCGCGCAGTGACGTCAAGGATCGCGTGCATGGCCTCAATCTCGGTGCTGACGACTACCTGGCCAAGCCGTTCGAATTGACGGAACTGGAAGCGCGGGTCAAAGCCTTGCTGCGCCGCAGTGTCCTTGGCGGCGAGCGTCAGCAGCGCTGTGGCGTGCTGGCTTACGACCTCGATACGCGGCGCTTCACCCTCGGCGACGAACTGCTGACCCTCACCTCCCGCGAGCAAGCCGTCCTGGAAGCGTTGATCGCCCGGCCGGGGCGAGTGATGAGCAAGGAGCAACTGGCCGCGCAGGTGTTCGGCCTCGACGAAGAAGCCAGCCCCGACGCCATCGAAATCTACGTGCACCGCTTGCGCAAGAAGCTCGATGGCCAGCCCGTGGCCATCGTGACCTTCCGTGGCCTCGGCTATCTGCTGGAAAGCCGCGATGCATAAGCCCAGCAGCCTGCGCTGGCGGTTGCTGTGGAACCTTGGATGGTTGCTGGTGGTGCTGATGCTCGCCAGTGGCTTGAGCGCTTACTGGAACGGTCGCGAGGCCGCCGACACCGCGTATGACCGCACGCTGCTGGCCTCGGCACGGACCATCGCTGCCGGGTTATCGCAACGCGACGGCAGCCTCAGCGCCGACGTGCCTTACGTGGCGCTTGATACCTTCGCCTACGACAGCGCCGGGCGCATCTATTACCAGGTCAACGACATTCACCAGAAGCTGATTTCCGGCTACGAAAATCTTCCCGGGCCACCGCCCGGCACGCCGCGTACCGACAGCTATCCGGCGCTCGCGCGCTTCTACAACGCGAAGTACAACGGCCAGAACGTGCGTGTGGTCAGCCTGCTCAAAGCGGTAAGCGAGCCGAACATGAACGGCATGGCGGAAATCCGCGTGGCTGAAACCGACGAAGCGCGGGTCAGCATGGCGCGCAGTCTGGCGGCTGACACCCTGTTGCGCTTGGGCATGCTGGCCGTGGGTGCATTGCTGCTGGTGTGGTTCGCGGTGAGTGCGGCGTTGCGCCCGCTGGAGCGGTTAAGAACCGCTGTTGAGGAACGCCAGCCCGACGATTTGCGGCCGCTGCCGCTGGTGGAAGTGCAGCATGAATTGGGACCCTTGGTCCGCGCGCTCAATCATTTCACCGAGCGCCTGCGCGGCCAGTTCGAGCGGCAGGCGCAGTTCATCGCCGATGCCGCTCACGAGTTGCGTACGCCGCTGGCCGCACTCAAGGCACGCCTGGAACTGGGCCTGCGCTCGAACGAGCCGGAGACCTGGCGCACCACCCTTGAATCGTCCGCGCAAAGCACCGATCGCCTGACCCATCTGGCCAATCAGCTGCTATCGCTGGCCCGGGTCGAAAACGGTGCGCGGGCGATTGCCGAGGGCGGCGCGCAGTTGCTCGATCTGAGTCAATTGGCTCGTGAACTGGGCATGGCCATGGCGCCGTTGGCGCACAAGCGCGGCGTGGCGCTGGCGCTTGAAGCGGATGAACCGGTGTGGCTGCGCGGTGAGCCGACGCTGCTCAATGAGCTGCTGAGCAATCTGGTCGACAACGCGCTGGCGCATACGCCATCGGGCGGCAATGTGATTCTGCGGGTCACGGCCCCGGCGGTGCTTGAGGTTGAGGACGACGGGCCGGGCATCCCGCTGCACGAGCGTGATCGAGTGTTCGAACGGTTTTATCGGCGCAATCAGCAGGTTGCCGGTTCAGGTCTGGGCTTGGCGATTGTCGGCGAGATCTGTCGCGCGCATCTGGCGCAGATCACCTTGCATGATGGCGAGCAGGCAGGGTTGAAGGTGCGGGTCAGCTTTATTGCCGGGTAATACTTTTGTGGCAAGGGTTTTTTGTGGCGAGGGGATTTATCCCCGCTCGGCTGCGCAGCAGTCGCAGTTCAGCGATCACAATCTGTCTGGAAAAAACCGGGTCGCAGAGTTCAGCGTCGCTTCGCAACCCAACGGGGATAAATCCCCTCACCACAGGTCAGTAGAACATCGACCGCGATTCTTCCAGATCCGCGCAAAACTGTTTGTTCTCCGGGTCAATCCCCAGCTTCCTGAACGCCGGCACGCTAAACGGGTCAATCCGCGCAAACGGATGATCGGTGTCCTTGCGGCAATACAAATTGGCTACTTGCACGACATCGACGTAATCGATGCGCGTCGAGTCGCGGCTGAAGTCTTGATAGAGCAATGGCAAATGCACCAGGCGCTCGGGAAACTCCCAGACCCGCAGCAATTTCTCGCCGAGCAATGGGTGAATCTGCTCGATCACATGGGTCAGGCTGACCGCATCGGAGAGCAGTTCATTGTGGTCTTCGGCGTAAGTCAGAATCGGCAGCACGCCAATCTGATGCACCAGCCCGCCGAGTGCCGCCTGATCGGGTTTGAGCTGAGTGTGACGACGACACAGCGCATAGCTGACGCCAGCGATTTCCAGACTGCTGCGCCAGACTTCGCGCATCTTCTGTTCGACCACCTCGGAGCGGGCGTTGAAGATCTGCTCCATCACCAGACCGATCGCCAGGTTGCTGCTGTAGTTGATGCCCAAACGGGTAATGGCGGTGTGCAGGTCGGTGACTTCCTGCGCGGCGCGCAGCAGCGGACTGTTGACCACTTTGATCAGGCGCGCCGACAGCGCGGTGTCGCGGCCGATGACTTTGCTCAGATCGCTGACGCTGATTTCCGGATCCTCGGCGGCCTTGCGAATCTGCAGGGCCACTTCCGGCAACGTTGGCAGAACCAGGTCATCGTTATCGATGGCCGCAACCAAATCCTGTTGGACCTTTTCCGCCAGTTCGCTCATTTGGACTCTCTAGGGTGTTGCAACAATGCTGCGATCAACGCTGGATTTCGCGGTCGCGATCCAGTTCGTAAGGCAGGTCGAGCACGTGCAACGCGGGGCCTTCGAGGGCGCCCAGACGCAAATCACCGGCTTCGGCAGCTTCGGCCTGCAACACGGCCAGGAGTTCAATGTTTCCCTCGGCATTGGCCGCCAGCACCACTTCGCCGATCGAGCTGTTATGGCTGGGCGCGAACAACTGAGTGCCGGGCTCCGGCAACTCTGCTGCTTCGAGGCGCAAGCGGTACAGCCGACGCTTGAGCTTGCCCAGGTACTGCATGCGCGCAACGATTTCCTGGCCGGTGTAGCAGCCTTTCTTGAAGCTCACCCCGCCGACCGCCTGCAGATTGAGCATCTGCGGGATGAACAGTTCGCGAGTGGAAGGCATGACCTGACCGATACCGGCGCGGATCTGGCCCAGCAGCCATTGATTCAGTTCGGCCTCAGGTAGCGCGGTCGACAGTTGGCTTTGAATGTTTGGCGCCTGAGCGGCAGGCACCCAGAGTTCGGCGCGCTCGGGCGAAACGCGAATTGCGATCAGGCCTTCATGGCGCACAACGCTGTCGGTTTCGGCGGGCAGTGCCAGACCGAGGCTGGTCAGGGCTGCATCGCCATGCGCCAGACCGAAGCGCACCCAGGCGGCGCTTTCATCGGTCAGTTTCGATTTGGAGAACACCGCGTACTTTTTCAGGTCGGCCAGTTGCGGCTCGAGCAGCTCGCTGGCCATCGCCATCACCACGCCGTCACCTTCAAGCAGGATGCGGAAGCTCGACTGCATCCGGCCTTTCTGCGTGCAGCGGGCGCCAAGGCTGGCGCGGGTGTCGCTCAGGTAATTGATATTGCAGGTCAACTGGCCTTGCAGGAATTTTCCGGCGTCCGCACCGCGAACCGCGAGTACGCCTTCATGAGACAGGGTGCAGAAAAAAGCAGAATCGGCCATGGGTCATCGCAGGGTAAATAGACTGGGGCACATCATAAGGGGGCAGGGTTGAAATGGGTAGTTGATAAAGGATCAGGGGTCCCCGACCAAAGCCGACTGTGCGGCCCGCGCCGGGGCTGTATACTGCCCGGCAAATTCGGGAGGGCTCCATGGTCGAACAAGTTGAACTGAATCGCCTCTTTTGGCACAGCCGTCGCGGCATGCTTGAGCTTGACGTGCTGCTGGTGCCGTTCGTGCAGGAGGTTTACGCGACGTTGAATCAAGTGGATCGCGATCTGTACGTGCGTTTGCTGACCTGTGAGGATCAGGACATGTTCGGCTGGTTCATGGAGCGCAGCGAGTCGGAAGACCCCGAGCTGCAACGCATGGTCCGGATGATTCTGGATCGTGTCCAGCCCAAGTAATACGTTCGAATGCCGCTGGCATGCCTCACGGCAGTTGCTGGCGGCGTATCTGCAGGCCCAGGCGTTCGCCATGGGCTCGTTGTTTCTGCTGTCGATTCCACTCTGGGCCAGTCTGCTCGGCGCTTGCGCCTGTGCGCTGCATGGTTTTTGGGTGCTGCCACGGCAGATTTTGCTGAGTCATCCGCAAGCATTTTGCGGCTTGCGCCGCGATGGCGATGGCTGGCAGGTGTGGAATCAGGCTGATGGCTGGCAAGCGGTGCAACTGCGCCCGGACAGTCTGGCGCTGCCATTGATTGTGGTGCTGCGCTTTCGTCTGCGCGGAGAGTGGCGGGTCAGATCGATCTGCGTGCCACGTGACTCGCAGGCGGCGGATCTGCACCGACGCCTGCGAGTGCGGCTCAAGTTCAGCCGGCGTAGGTGGGCGGCACCAGAATAGTGTCGAGCGCTTCGGGCAGCATATCCGGATAGTCGAGGGTGTAATGCAGTCCGCGACTTTCCTTGCGTTCCATGGCTGAGCTGATCATCAATTCGGCAACCTGTGCCAGGTTGCGCAACTCGATCAGGTCGCGGCTGACTTTATAGTTGCTGTAAAACTCATCGATCTCATCCAGCAGCAGACGCACCCGGTGCTGCGCCCGTTGCAGACGCTTGTTGGTGCGCACGATGCCGACGTAGTCCCACATGAATCGGCGCAACTCGTCCCAGTTGTGCGCGATGATCACGTCTTCATCCGAGTCGGTGACCTGGCTGGCGTCCCAGACGGGCAGGGCGCTTGGCGCCGCAACGTCATCGAGTTGCGCAAGAATGTCCGCCGCTGCCGAACGGGCATAAACGAAGCATTCGAGAAGCGAGTTGCTGGCCATGCGGTTGGCGCCGTGCAGACCGGTGAAACTGGTTTCGCCGATGGCGTAGAGGCCGGGTACATCGGTGCGACCGTGCTGATCGACCATCACCCCGCCACAGGTGTAGTGCGCGGCGGGGACCACCGGGATCGGTTGTTTGGTGATGTCGATGCCGAAGCCCAGGCAGCGCTCATAAACAGTCGGGAAGTGGCTTTTGACGAACGATTCAGGCTTGTGGCTGATGTCCAGATAAACGCAGTCGACACCCAGACGCTTCATTTCATGGTCGATGGCCCGCGCGACGATGTCACGAGGCGCCAGCTCCGCTCGTTTGTCGAAGCGATACATGAAGCGCTCGCCGTTGGGCAGCTTCAAATGCGCGCCTTCGCCGCGCAGCGCTTCAGTAATCAGGAAACTCTTGGCTTGCGGGTGATACAGGCAGGTCGGGTGGAACTGGTTGAATTCCAGATTCGCCACGCGGCAACCGGAACGCCAGGCCATGGCGATGCCGTCACCGCAGGCGCCGTCGGGGTTGCTGGTATAAAGGTAGACCTTGGCCGCGCCGCCCGAAGCCAGAATCACGAAACGTGCGCCGTAGGTGTCCACTTCGCCCGTGGCGCGGTTCAGCACGTAAGCGCCCAGGCAACGATCGCCTTCCATGCCCAAGCGGCGTTCGGTGATCAGATCGACGGCGACGCGTTGTTCCAGCAATTCGATGTTTTCACGCTCTTTGGCCTGGGCCAGCAAGGTCTTGAAGATCGCCGCGCCGGTGGCGTCGGCAGCATGGATGATGCGTCGATGGCTGTGGCCACCTTCGCGGGTCAGGTGAAATTCGAAACCACCGTCTTCAGTGCCGGACTGTTCGTCGCGGGTGAACGGTACGCCTTGGTCGATCAGCCATTGAATGGCCTCGCGGCTGTGCTCGACGGTGAAGCGTACGGCGTCTTCATGGCACAAGCCGCCGCCCGCATTGAGGGTGTCGTCGACATGGGATTCGACAGTGTCGGTATCGTCGAGCACGGCGGCAACGCCGCCCTGGGCCCAGAAGGTCGAACCGTTGGCGAGATCGCCTTTGCTCAATACGGCAATGCGCAGGTGACCGGGCAAGGTCAAAGCGAGAGTCAAACCGGCAGCACCGCTGCCAATCACCAGAACATCGTGTTGGAACTGTTGGCTCATTTCAGGATTCCGCTCAAAGCGACCCGGGTCGGGGTTGGCGCAAGACAGCTGGATCGGCGAGTCAAGACAGCCACACAGCCCACTAGTATATAGAGGGGTTGGGCGGCACAATAGCCGGGCCCAGATGGCATTGTGAGACTACTGCGCATTAAAAAGCGCTGTGCTTCGTCGGAAGTTTTTTCCGGCGGTTTCGGGAATAGACACCTGTATCGGCGCTGAAACAGTCTTTTCCGAGCAGGGTTGCGCAATGTCAGGTGGGTACGGCTATAAATAATTGGAACTTTTGCCAAAGGCCCAAGATCAATAGACGGTGCCAGAAACCAGGGACAGTGTCGGCTTCAGTGCGGAATCTGCGTTTGGATTCCTGCCGGCGAAACCGATAACAAGATTATTCGCGCAGCCGGTTCAACCCGCGCTGCGTTTTTCGTGCGTGCCAAATCAGAGCCCGCAGGAAACTTGCTTGGAGGGGGAGAACTTTTGCGAAAAGCCCGAGTCTATGTTTGCAAGTCTGGTCGTTTAGTAATGCAAGTCTCCTCCGGGCTTATCGAGGAGTGTTCATGCTAACCCAGGAAGAGGATCAGCAGCTGGTCGAACGCGTACAGCGTGGCGACAAGCGAGCTTTCGATCTGCTGGTGCTGAAATATCAGCACAAAATTCTCGGGTTGATCGTGCGTTTTGTGCACGACACCCATGAAGCCCAGGACGTTGCTCAGGAAGCCTTTATCAAGGCGTATCGGGCACTTGGAAATTTCCGCGGTGACAGTGCGTTTTATACGTGGCTGTACCGTATTGCCATTAACACGGCAAAGAACTACCTGGTTTCCCGCGGCCGTCGGCCGCCGGATAGCGATGTAAGTTCAGAGGATGCAGAGTTCTACGATGGCGATCACGGCCTCAAGGATCTCGAATCACCGGAACGTGCATTGCTGCGGGATGAGATCGAAGGCACTGTCCATCGGACCATCCAGCAACTGCCAGAGGATTTGCGTACGGCTTTAACTTTACGTGAATTCGATGGTCTGAGTTACGAGGACATTGCGAGCGTCATGCAGTGTCCGGTGGGGACCGTGCGCTCCCGGATTTTCCGCGCTCGGGAGGCCATCGATAAAGCCCTGCAACCGTTGTTGCAGGAAAACTGAGACAGCGGCGACAGCCAAGAGAGGAACGCCATGAGTCGTGAAGCCCTGCAGGAATCGCTGTCCGCAGTGATGGATAACGAAGCGGACGAACTGGAATTGCGTCGAGTGCTCAGCGCACTGGATGATGTAGATACCCGTGAGACCTGGGCTCGTTACCAGATCGCTCGGGCAGCCATGCACAAGGATCTGCTGCTTCCGCGTCTGGATATCGCTGCGGCAGTGTCCGCTGCGCTGGAAGACGAAACGGCTCCGGCCAAAGTATCCCGCAGCCCATGGCGCAACTTGGGTCGCCTCGCTGTTGCCGCTTCGGTGACCGTGGCCGTTCTGGCCGGTGTTCGCCTGTACAATCAGGACGAAATCGCCGGTGTTGAACTGGCCCAGCAGTCGAATCAGCCTACTCTGGCCACTCCACAGGTCAAGGGTCCGGCAGTTCTGGCTGGTTACAGCGAAAGCTCGGAAGTGACTGGCCCTATGGCTAACGGCGTTCTGCAAGGTCAGCCAGGCTGGCATGACCAGCGTCTGCCAGGCTACCTGCGTCAGCACGCTCAGCAGGCTGCACTCAAAGGAACTGAAAGCGCGCTGCCATACGCACGTGCCGCAAGCCTGGAAAACCGTTAAGGAGGATCATGCGCGCCATCCCTCTACTTTCGCTTCTGCTCAGTGGCTGGTTCGTTGTTCCAGCCCACGCTGACGAGGCCCAGGACTGGTTGACCCGTCTGGGCCAGGCCGAGCAGCAGCAAAGCTTCCACGGCACTTTCGTTTACGAGCGCAACGGCAGTTTTTCCACGCACAACATCTGGCATCGCGTCCAGAATGGCCAGGTCCGCGAGCGGTTATTGCAGCTCGACGGCTCGGCTCAGGAAGTCGTGCGCATTGATGGACGTACTCAATGCGTCAGCGGCACCCTGATTGCGGGATTGGGTGACTCACCCAACGCTGCCGCCCGTGCGCTGGATCCCAAAAAGCTGAAGAATTGGTATGACCTTGCCGTCATTGGCAAGTCGCGCGTGGCTGGCCGTGAGGCAGTGATCGTCTCGTTGACCCCTCGTGATCAGCACCGTTACGGTTTCGAGTTGCATTTGGACAAGAGAACCGGGCTGCCGCTCAAGTCGTTGCTGTTGAATGACAAAGGGCAGTTGCTCGAGCGTTTCCAGTTCACCAGCCTCGACACGGATGAAATCCCGTCGGACAAGGACTTGTTGGCGGACCCTGATTGCAAGCCGATCAACATTGCAAGCGACAAGGCTTCTGCAGCTAAAACCGTGCAAAACTGGCGTTCGGACTGGCTCCCGCCAGGCTTTGAGCTGACCAGCAGCAGTTCGCACAAGGATGCGCAGACCAAGACCCAAGTCAGCAGCCTGATGTATGACGATGGTCTGGCGCGTTTCTCGGTGTTCCTTGAACCGTTGAATGGCGCAACCGTCACTGACACCCGCACTCAGTTGGGCCCGACCGTCGCGGTATCCCGTCGCCTGACCACGCCGCAGGGTGAAATGATGGTCACGGTGGTCGGTGAAATTCCGATTGGCACCGCCGAACGAATCGCTCTATCGATGCGTAACAACGATGGCGCTGCGACCAGCAAGCAGTGAGCTGATTTCAGTCATTTCCACTTCGTCGTCGAGACGTCGAAATGTTTGCTGAGCATTTTCATTTGCAAAACCCCTGAAAATTTTTTATAGGTCAGAGCCTCACGGCTCTGGCCTTGTTTGTTGTTCCCGGAACAAAAATGCCGGTCTGTGGTTTCCGGTGTTCCTTTGCTCCATATCGCTTAACCCTGCTCGTCGTAACGGGAGCTGTATGTCGATACCAAGTTTGAAGTCTTACCTTTCCATCTTCGCCACCGTGCTGTTGCTCGGTCAGGCGGTCCCTGCTGCGCAAGCGGCCGATCTGCCTGATTTCACCCAGTTGGTCGAACAAGCGTCGCCCGCGGTGGTGAACATCAGTACCACGCAGAAACTGCCGGACCGTCGCGTCAACCAGCAGATGCCGGATCTGGAAGGCCTGCCACCGATGCTGCGCGAATTCTTCGAGCGCGGCATGCCGCCTCAGCAGCGCTCGCCACGTGGCGATGGCCGCCAGCGTGAAGCGCAATCGCTGGGTTCGGGGTTCATCATTTCGCCGGATGGCTACATCCTCACCAACAACCACGTGATCGCCGATGCTGACGAAATCCTCGTCCGTCTGGCTGATCGCAGTGAGATGAAAGCCAAACTGGTCGGCACCGACCCACGTTCTGACGTGGCGTTGCTGAAAATCGAAGGCAAGGATCTGCCAGTGCTCAAGCTCGGCAAATCCCAGGACTTGAAGGCCGGCCAGTGGGTCGTCGCAATCGGTTCGCCATTCGGCTTTGACCACACCGTGACCCAAGGCATCGTCAGCGCCGTCGGTCGCAGCCTGCCGAACGAAAACTATGTGCCGTTCATTCAGACCGACGTGCCGATCAACCCGGGCAACTCCGGTGGCCCGCTGTTCAACCTGAACGGTGAAGTGGTCGGCATCAACTCGCAGATCTACACCCGCTCCGGTGGCTTCATGGGCGTGTCGTTCGCCATTCCGATCGACGTGGCGATGGACGTTTCCAATCAGCTCAAGAGCGGTGGCAAGGTCAGCCGTGGCTGGCTGGGCGTGGTCATTCAGGAAGTGAACAAGGATCTGGCCGAGTCGTTCGGTCTGGACAAGCCAGCTGGCGCGCTGGTAGCGCAGATCCAGGATGACGGCCCTGCGGCCAAGGGCGGCCTGCAGGTTGGCGACGTGATCCTGAGCATGAACGGTCAGCCGATCGTCATGTCTGCCGATCTGCCGCATCTGGTCGGCGCGCTGAAGGCTGGCGCCAAAGCCAATCTGGAAGTGATTCGTGAAGGCAAGCGCAAGAACGTCGAGCTGACCGTCGGCGCAATCCCGGACGAGGACAAAGAGCTGGACGCGCTGCCGAAATCCGGCGCTGAAAGCAGCAGCAACCGCCTCGGTGTTGCGGTTGGTGAATTGACCGCCGAGCAGAAGAAAACCTACGACCTCAAAGGCGGTGTGGTGATCAAGGAAGTGCAGGACGGTCCTGCGGCCCTGATCGGTCTGCAACCGGGTGACGTGATCACCCACCTGAACAACCAGGCCATCGGCTCGGCCAAGGAGTTCACCGACATCGCCAAGGCGTTGCCGAAGAACCGTTCGGTGTCGATGCGCGTGCTGCGTCAGGGCCGTGCCAGCTTCATCACCTTCAAACTGGTGGAATAAGCCAGCAGGCAGGTAAAACGAAACCGCCTCGAAAGAGGCGGTTTTTTTGTGTCTGCAGTTTTTGTCTTAGTCGGGAAAGACTCAGCCCATCATGTCCTTGACCATACGCTCCTGCTCCATCAGTTCGCGCTGGCGGGCATCGATGCGCGAGGACAGCGGGAAGTTGTTGCCCGCCTTGCGCTTGGCGAAGTCCAACTGCTGAATGGCCTGGCGGTAATCGCCGACCAGTGCAAAATACTCGGCGCGCGCCTGATGCAGGCCGATGATGTTGCCCGACAAACCGCGGGTTTCAGCAACCTGATACCAGACGTCCGGATCATCCGGGCGCGACTTGAGCAGGCTGTCGAGTGCCTTCTCGGCATCGGCGGCGCGATTCTGTTTCAGCAGCAGATCGACGCGCACCTGATTCAGCGGATAGTTGCCCGGGAACTGCGCAAGCATGCGGTCGACCCGTGACTGCGCATCGGGCAGGCGATTGTTGGTGATGTCCAGATCGACCTGAGCGAGGTTGTAGATGATCTCGTTGGGTGACTTGGCCAGCAGTTGCTTGAGGTTCTCCCGCGCTTCATTGAGCTGGCCGCCCTTGATCTGGGCGATGGCGAGGCCGTAACGCGCCACGTCGTTTTTCGGATTCTCATCGAGCAGGGCGCGGAAACGCTTGGCGCCCAGCCCCGGGGTTTCCTCGTAGATCAACTGTACCCGCGCGCGGATCAACTGGTAGCGCATGCTGTCTTCGATGCCGCCCGGTTTCGCCTGCTCGGCGCGGTTGCGGGTGTCGGCGATACGCGATTCAGTGACCGGGTGAGTCAGGAGGAATTCCGGCGGCTTGGCATCGAAGCGGTATTGGCGCATCAGACGCTCGAACATGGTCGGCATCGAGCGCGGGTCGTACCCGGCCTTTTCCAGATTGAGGATGCCGATACGGTCGGCCTCCTGTTCGTTCTGCCGTGAGAAGCGCCGTTGTTCCTGCAACGCCGCAGCCTGGGTGCCGGCGATGGTGGCGATACCGGCATCACCGCCGCCTGCCGCCGCGATGACGATACCCGCCAGCAACGCGGCCATCATCGGCACCTGCATTCTTTGTGAGGCTTCGACGCCGCGAGCGAAGTGGCGTTGCGACAAGTGCGCCAATTCGTGAGCGAGCACCGAGGCGTATTCACCTTCGGTCTGGGCGTTGAGGAACAGGCCGCCGTTGACCCCGACCACGCCGCCCGGCGCTGCGAAGGCGTTGAGTTGCGGGCTGTTGATCAGGATGAATTCCAGACGTCGGTCGGAGACCTGACTGGTCTCCACCAGCTTGTAGACGCTGGATTCGACGTAATCCTTGAGTTGCGGATCGTTGAGCTGGGAAACCTGGCTGCGCAGCATGGCCAGCCAGGCGCGGCCGAGCTGGTATTCCTGTTGCGGTGAGACGATGGCAGAACTGGCGTCGCCGAGTGACGGCAGATCGTCGGCAAAGCCTGGTGAGGCGAGCAGGCAAGCGAGCGTCAGCAGGGTAGGGCGCAGAAAAGTCATGCACAAAGCCTTGGAGGACAAAGACCTTACTGTAGCCGGACACCGAAGCCGCGACCAGATATTCTAGGCAGCTCGACAACCCGAACCGGAGTGACGCAATGACTGACGCTGTAGCCCATGACGTAGAATTGGACGCCAGTGGCCTGAACTGTCCGTTGCCGTTGCTCAAGGCAAAAATGGAACTCAACAAACTGCAAAGTGGCGCTGTGCTCAAGGTGATCGCTACCGATGCCGGCTCGCAACGCGACTTCCGTACCTTTGCCAAACTCGCCGGTCATGCGCTGTTGCGCGAAGAAGACGAGGCTGGCGTCTACCGTTACTGGTTGAAAAAAGCCTGAAGCGCCGCGCTAAAAATCGAAGGGATTATTGATGTTCAAAGTGTTACGCGACTGGATTCAGCGCTACTTCTCCGATGAAGAAGCCGTGGTGCTGGCAGTGCTGCTGTTTCTGGCCTTCACCGCCGTGCTCACCCTCGGCGGCATGCTTGCGCCGGTGTTGGCCGGGATGGTGCTGGCGTATCTGATGCAGGGCCTGGTGGTGACGCTCGAGCGGCTGCGCGTGCCGGGCGGGGTGGCGGTGGGGCTGGTGTTTGCGCTGTTCATGGGCGCGCTGATGCTGTTCATCGTGGTGGTGCTGCCATTGCTGTGGCATCAGTTGATCACGCTGTTCAACGAGTTGCCGGGCATGCTCGCCAAGTGGCAATCGCTGCTGCTTCTATTGCCCGAGCGCTATCCGCATCTGGTGTCTGACGAGCAAGTCTTGCAGGCGATCGAAGCGGCGCGGGGCGAGATTGGCAAGTTCGGTCAGTGGGCACTGACTTTCTCGTTGTCGAGTCTGCCGCTGCTGGTGAACATCATGATCTACCTGGTGCTGGTGCCGATTCTGGTGTTCTTCTTCCTCAAGGATCGGGCGATGATCGGCGAGTGGGTGCGCGGCTATCTGCCCCGCGAGCGCGCGCTGATCACCCGCGTCGCCCAGGAAATGAACCGGCAGATCGCCAATTACATACGTGGCAAAGGCATCGAGATCGTGATTTGCGGCGGCGTGACCTACATCGCCTTCATCGCGCTGGGCCTGAATTACGCGGCGCTGCTGGCGTTGCTGGTCGGCTTGTCGGTGGTGGTGCCGTATGTCGGTGCGGTGGTGGTGACCGTACCGGTGCTGCTGATTGCGCTGTTCCAGTGGGGCTGGAGCGATCAGTTCATCTACCTGATGGCGGTCTACGGGATCATTCAGACGCTGGACGGCAACGTGCTGGTGCCGTTGCTGTTTTCGGAAGCAGTGAATCTACATCCGGTGGCAATCATCTGCGCGGTGCTGTTGTTTGGCGGGTTGTGGGGATTCTGGGGCGTGTTCTTTGCGATCCCGCTGGCGACGCTGTTCAAGGCTGTGCTCGATGCGTGGCCGCGCAAGGAGCCGGTGGTGGCGCCGTTGCTTTAGCGGTTGATCCGGATTTTACAGAGAGGCTATTCGCGAGCAGGCTCGCTCCCGCGGTGATTACATTTCAACTGTGGGAGCGAGCCTGCTCGCGAAGGCGTCTTTACAGACGCAGCAAAAACATCAGGCTTTATTCAGAGCCTCAGCCGCCGCCAGCACGGCATCAACATGCCCCGGCACTTTCACACCACGCCATTCCTGACGCAGCACGCCGTCCTTATCAATCAGGAAAGTGCTGCGATCAACGCCCAGGTATTCCTTGCCATACAGCTTCTTCAGCTTGATCACGTCGAACAACTGGCAAACCGCCTCGTCCTTGTCGCTGATCAGCTCGAACGGAAATTCCTGCTTGCCTTTGAAGTTTTCATGCGACTTCAGACTGTCGCGGGAAATGCCAAAGACTTCGGTGTTGGCAGCCTTGAAAGCCGCATATTGATCACGAAAGCCCTGGCCCTGAGTGGTGCAGCCCGGGGTGCTGTCCTTCGGGTAGAAGTAGATCACCACTTGCTTGCCCTTGAGTTCGGACAGGCTGACGGTCTGCCCGCTGGTCGCAGGCGCGGTGAAATCCGCAACCGGTTGGTCGATGACAACGGCCATGAAAGCTTCCTTACATTGGGTTTTGTGGGCGCCAAGGCTCGATCAGGGCATCCAGGTTCATCGCATCGGCGAAGTCGAGGAACTGATCGCGCAGCCAGCTGATCTGGGTGCCCGCCGGCAGGGTCACGGTGAACGTGGCGTTGAGCATGGTGCCGCCGGTCTGAGGCGCCTGATAAGTGTCGCAGGTGAGGTTTTCCAGCTCGACGTTATGGTCCATGAAGAACTGGCACAGCTCATTGATGATGTCCGGGCGATACGCCGAGCTGACGTAAGCCACGTAAGGCAGCGCTTGCGGACGATTTTCCAGAGCGGCGCTGCGCACCACGTTGACAGTGAAAGCATGACGCTTGGCCAGCAACGGCAGGCTGCCTTCGAGGCGCGCGAGGGCGTCCCAGCTGCCGGAAACTTCCAGCACCAGGGCGCTGCACTCGCCGTGGCGGGTCAGGCGAGAGGTGACGACGGCGCAGCGGTTTTCATGGCTGGCGCGGCACAGGACGTTGGTCAGCTCCATGGGGTTGGCGCCGAGGGCACTGATGACAAGGAATTGTTCGCGAACTGTGGGGGTGGACATGCAGCATTCCTAAAGCGATGAGCGGTCGGTAGGTTGACGGGCATTGGTAGCCGGGAGTGCCTGTTCTGGCGGTCCGTAAAAAGAGACCCGGCCAGCGATCGCGGCTCGCTCCACTGTGCGGGAGCGCGTCGATGCGACGCAGGAACGGGGCCTGGGAGGCCGAAAGGGGAGGCTGAAACCCGGCGTACAAGCTGATCTGTACCGATCAAAGTCTGAAGGGTAGCGAAAAGCGGCGCCAAGGGGAATGGCGGCGGCGCAGTACTTCGCTTGTGCAAGCATCTTGGCGCCAGTACCATTACCGCTCTCTTTTTCCGGCAGGAGCGGTTTCATGATTGCGGGCAGTATGGTGGCACTGGTCACTCCCATGGATGCACAAGGGCGTCTTGACTGGGACAGCCTCAGCAAACTCGTGGACTTCCACCTCAAGAACGGCACCCATGCCATCGTCGCCGTCGGTACTACCGGCGAGTCGGCCACCCTTGATGTAGAAGAGCACATCGCCGTCATCAAAGCCGTGGTCAAACAGGTTGCCGGGCGCATTCCGGTCATCGCCGGCACCGGCGCCAATTCGACCCGCGAAGCCGTCGAGCTGACCCGCAACGCCAAGGCCGCCGGCGCCGATGCCTGCCTGCTGGTGGTTCCTTATTACAACAAGCCGACCCAGGAAGGTCTGTACCAGCACTTCAAGCACATCGCTGAAGCGGTCGACATTCCGCAGATTCTCTACAACGTTCCCGGCCGCACCTCCTGCGACATGCAGGCCGAGACGGTGATTCGCCTGTCCACCGTGCCGAACATCATCGGCATCAAGGAAGCTACCGGCGACCTCAAGCGCGCCAAAGCGATCATCGATGGCGTGAGCAAGGATTTCATCGTGCTGTCCGGCGATGATCCGACCGCTGTCGAGCTGATCCTGCTGGGCGGCAAAGGCAACATCTCGGTCACCGCCAACGTCGCCCCGCGCGAAATGGCTGACCTGTGCGAGGCTGCGCTGAAGGGCGACGCCGATACCGCACGCGCAATCAACGAAAAACTGATGCCGCTGCACAAGGACCTGTTCATCGAAGCCAACCCGATTCCGGTGAAGTGGGCTTTGGTCGAAATGGGCCTGATGCACGAAGGCATCCGCCTGCCACTGACCTGGCTGAGCACCCCTTGTCATGAAACGCTGCGCTCGGCCCTGCGCCAGTGCAGCGTCCTGGTTTAATTGAGGAAGTACAACGCATGAAGCGAATGGCCGGACTTTCCGCACTTGCCTTGATTATCTCCAGCACCAGTGGCTGCGGATGGGTCTGGGGGCCGGAAGGTTATTTCCGCGACCGTGGAAGCGATTACCTGCAAGCGCAACAGACTGCACCGATGCAATTGCCACCGGATGTGAGCACTGCCAAGCGCCTCGATCCGCTGTTGCCGATCCCGCGCAACGTGGCCGATGACACCGCGACGGGCGAATACGTCGTGCCGCGTCCTCAGCCGCTGTCGGCGGTTGCCGATGCCACCGATTACTCGCTGCAGAAGAGCGGTGATTCGCGTTGGGTCGTGGCCCAGCACCCACCGGCCGAAGTCTGGCCAGTGGCGTTGCAGTTCTTCCAGGACAACGGTTTCCGTCTGGATGAACAGCGTCCGCAGACCGGTGAATTCACCACCACCTGGCAGCACTCCGACGAGTTGTCCGCGTCGATGGCCAAACGCCTGAGTGCGGCCGGTATCGCCAGCGACAGCGAAACCCGCGTGCGTGTGCGCATCGAGCCGGGCGTGCAGCGCAACACCAGTGAGATCTACGTGGTCAGCGCCGAGCGTCCTGCCGGCAGCACGGCCGACGTGGCTTTCACCAACCGTTCGGTCAACACTGGCCTGGACGCTGCGCTGGTCGACGACATGCTCGCGAGCATGAGCCGCACCTCCGAGAAGGGCGGTTCGGTGTCGATGCTGGCCTCGCGTGATTTCGATGCGCCGAGCCGTGTCAGCCTGAACGAAGACGGCAGCGGCAACCCGGTGTTGAACGTTGGTACCGATCTGGACCGCGCCTGGTCGAGCGTCGGCCGTGCGCTGGAACAGGGCGAATGGCGCGTTGAAGACATCAACCGCAGCCTGGGCCTTTACTACATCAACCTGGCCGAAAAAGCCGAGAAGAAAGACGACAAGCCTGGCTTCTTCAGCAGCCTGTTCGGCAGTGCGCCGAGCAAGGAAGAAGTCGAAGCCCGCGCCGAGCGTTATCAGGTTCGCCTGAGCAAGGTGGGCGAGAACATCCAGGTTACCGTCGAAAAGAACATCAACACCGTCGCGCCGGCCGATGTCGCGCGTAAAGTGTTGAGCGTGATTCAGGACAACCTGGGCTGATCCGATATGCGTTTTGCCGTTCTCGGCAGCGGTAGCCAAGGGAACGGCACGCTGATCGCCAGTGCTGATACGTACGTGCTGGTGGATTGTGGTTTTTCCCTGCGGGAAACCGAAAGACGTCTGTTGCGCCTGGGTGTGCACCCGGCGCAACTGAGCGCGATACTTGTGACCCACGAACATGCCGACCACGTGCATGGCGTGGGTTTGCTGTCTCGGCGCTACAATCTGCCGGTCTACCTCAGTCGCGGCACGCTGCGCGGGATGCGCAAACCGCTGGAACCGGCAGGCTTTCTGGCCGGCGGCGAACAACTGCAGATCGGCGCACTGAACGTCGGGGTCATTGCCGTGGCCCATGACGCGCAGGAGCCGACCCAGTACGTCTTCAGTGATCAGGATCAGCGACGTTTCGGCCTGCTGACCGACCTGGGGTCGTTCTGCGAGCGGGTGCTGGACGGCTATCGGGACCTCGATGCATTGATGATCGAGTCGAACCATTGCCGCGACATGCTGGCCCGTGGTCACTACCCGTACTTTCTCAAGCAGCGGGTAGGCGGCGAACGCGGACATCTGAACAACCATCAGGCGGCATTCCTGGTGGCCGAGTTGGGCTGGCAGGGTTTGCAACACCTGGTCCTGGCCCATCTGAGCAGCAAGAACAACCTGCCGCAGCTGGCCCGGCAATGTTTTGTCGACACCCTCGGGTGCGACCCGGACTGGCTGCAACTGGCCGATCAAGATTCAGGGCTCGACTGGCGCCACATCGCCTAGCCCACCTACTTAGCAAGCGGAGCCCATCATGGAAAAACGTGAAGAACTCTACCGCGGCAAAGCCAAATCGGTTTACAAGACCGACGACGCTGACCGCTTGATCCTGCTGTTTCGCAACGACACTTCGGCGTTCGACGGCAAGCGCATCGAACAGCTCGATCGCAAAGGTATGGTGAACAACAAGTTCAACGCCTTCATCATGCAGAAGCTCGAAGCGGCCGGCGTGCCGACCCAGTTCGACAAACTGCTGGGCGACAACGAATGCCTGGTGAAGAAGCTCGACATGATCCCGGTGGAATGCGTCGTGCGTAACTACGCCGCCGGCAGCCTGGTCAAGCGTCTGGGCGTCGAGGAGGGCATGAAGCTCAACCCGTACACATTCGAACTGTTCTTGAAGGACGACGCCAAGGGCGACCCGTTCATCAACGAATCCCACGTCGTAGCGTTCGGTTGGGGCACCGCCGAGCAACTGGCGCGCATGAAGGAACTGTCGCTCAAGGTCAACGAAGTCCTGAGCAAACTGTTCGACGACGCCGGCCTGCTGCTGGTCGACTTCAAGCTTGAGTTTGGCGTGTTCAGCGACGGTTCCATCGTCCTCGGCGACGAGTTCAGCCCGGACGGCTGCCGTCTGTGGGACAAGGACACCAAGAAGAAGATGGACAAGGACCGCTTCCGCCAGGGCCTCGGTGACGTCATCGAAGCCTACGAAGAAGTCGCCGCTCGTCTGGGCGTACCGCTTTAATCGACGCAAGCATCTGATAGCACGGAAAAAATTTCGTTTGGGGGGTTCGCAACCAACGAAAGTGTTGTTATGATGCGCGCCGTTGGAGAGATGCCAGAGTGGCCGAATGGGACGGATTCGAAATCCGTTGTACCTTCACCGGTACCTAGGGTTCGAATCCCTATCTCTCCGCCATTATTGAACAAGACGAAGCCCCCGTAATCGTTACTGATTACGGGGGCTTTTTCGTTTCTGGCGTTTTGTTCGTGAGGCTTTTCAGGTACAACCTGCCGACTGCATAAAAGGAACAGCTCGATGAGTGAAGTTCAGCCGTTGGTGGGTGATGACGACGTTAGGCCGCAGGCCGTGAGTCTGCGCGAGGCGTTCTGGTTCTGGTTGAAGCTGGGCTTTATCAGTTTTGGCGGGCCGGCCGGGCAGATTTCGATCATGCACCAGGAGTTGGTCCAGCGGCGGCGCTGGATTTCCGAGCGGCGTTTTCTGCATGCCTTGAACTATTGCATGTTGCTGCCCGGGCCTGAGGCGCAGCAGTTGGCGACTTACATTGGCTGGCTGATGCATCGGAGCTGGGGCGGGATTGTGGCCGGGGCGTTGTTCGTGTTGCCTTCGCTGTTCATCCTGATTTTCCTGTCGTGGCTCTATATCGCCTTCGGTGAAGTGCCGGTGGTCGCCGGGCTGTTTTACGGGATCAAGCCTGCGGTGACGGCCATTGTCGTGCAGGCGGCGCATCGCATCGGTTCGCGGGCGCTGAAGAACAATTGGCTGTGGGCGATTGCGGCGGCGTCGTTTACCGCGATTTTTGCGTTCAATGTGCCGTTCCCGTTGATCGTGCTGGGTGCGGCGGTGATTGGTTATTTCGGCGGTCGACTGGCACCGGAGAAATTCAGGGCCGGCGGGCATAGCGCAGCGAAGAAGTCTTTCGGCGCGGCGTTGATTGACGACGACACGCCAACCCCGGCCCATGCCCGTTTCAGCTGGACGAAACTGGCCACGCTCGCCGTGATCGGTGCCGCGCTTTGGGCGTTGCCGATGGGAGTATTGACCGCGCTATTCGGCTGGCAGGGCACGTTGACGCAGATGAGCTGGTTCTTCACCAAGGCAGCGCTGCTCACCTTCGGTGGAGCTTATGCGGTGCTGCCCTATGTCTATCAAGGTGCGGTTGGGCACTACGGCTGGCTGACCCCGACGCAGATGATCGACGGCTTGGCGCTGGGCGAAACCACACCGGGGCCGCTGATCATGGTGGTGGCGTTTGTCGGTTTTGTCGGCGCTTATGTGACGCAGGTGTTCGGCGCCGATCAGGTGTTTCTCGCCGGAGCGGTCGCTGCCGCACTGGTGACGTGGTTCACCTTTCTGCCTTCCTTCCTGTTCATCCTCGCCGGCGGCCCGCTGGTGGAGTCGACGCACGACGAACTCAAATTCACCGCCCCACTGACCGCGATCACCGCTGCGGTGGTCGGCGTGATTCTCAATCTGGCGTGTTTCTTCGGCTACCACGTGCTCTGGCCGCAAGGCTTCAGCGGCAGCCTGGACTGGCCGTCGGCGTTGAGTGCGCTTGCCGCGGCCATTGCGCTGTTTCGCTTCAAGCGCGGAGTGATTCAGGTGTTGCTGGGCTGTGCGCTGGTCGGGTTGGTGGTGCATCTGCTGCGTTAGTGATCGCGGCGCCGGAAATCGAATCGCGCGCTGGAGACTCGATTCCGGCAATAAGTTCCAGTCGTTCCAGTGCGAATATCCCCAGCGGTACACCCCCGCTTCGCTTGCTCGCACGGTTCAAACCATTTGTCCTGTCCCCACGATTTTTTTGAAATTTTCGCACAGACAATGCTTCACAAAAGGGTAGGCAGGCTTTTAACCCACGACTTGCCACGCTTATCCGACTGAGGAGATTTGTCATGTTTCTACATAACAAGCGACTTCAATACACCGTTCGTGTCGCCGAGCCCAATCCGGGGCTGGCCAATCTGTTGCTCGAGCAGTTTGGCGGCGCACAAGGTGAACTGGCGGCGGCTTCGCGCTATTTCACGCAAGCCCTGGCCGAGGACGATCCGGGACGCAAAGACCTGCTGATGGACATCGCCACTGAAGAACTCAGTCACCTGGAGATCATTGGCTCGATCATCGTCATGCTCAACAAGGGCGCAAAAGGCCGGATGGCTGAAGGCGTCGAGCAAGAAGGCGAGCTGTATCGCTCGCTCAATGGCAACGGCAATGACTCGCATATCACCAGCCTGCTCTACGGTGCCGGTTCGCCGCTGACCAACTCGGCCGGCGTGCCCTGGACGGCGGCGTACGTCGATACCATCGGCGAGCCCACCGCCGATATGCGCTCCAACATCGCCGCTGAAGCGCGGGCGAAAATCGTCTATGAGCGCTTGATGAACGTCACCGATGATCCCGGCGTAAAAGAAGCATTGGGCTTTCTGATGACCCGTGAGATTGCGCACCAGTTGTCGTTCGAAAAAGCCCTGCATTCGATTCAGCCAAACTTCCCGCAAGGCAAGCTGCCCGGCATGCCTGAGTTCACCAACGTCTACTTCAACATGTCGCAAGGCACCGAAAGCATGCGCGGCCCGTGGAATCAGGGCGACGATTGGGAGTTCGTCGAAAGCCCAACGCCGGCGGTCGACGGCGGTGATGGCTTGGCCACCGTGCAACTGGACAGCGCCGACGAAGCGCTGCTGGAAAACATGAAGATGCGCACCATGTCCGACCCCAACAGCGAGCCGGTCACCGGTGCGGATCTGGGCTCCGGCGCGCAGGCCAAGCCTGGTTTGTAAGACACGTGGGGCGCGCCGGACATCAGCCGGCGCGCCCCGGTTGATCACTGTGAAATCATCAAGAAGAGGACTCGACAATGGCTACTCCACAGGAAAACCTGCTCGACTGGCTGCGTGACGCCCATGCCATGGAGCAACAGGCCGAGCAAATGCTCAAGGCACAATCCAAGCGTCTGGAACATTACCCGCAGCTCAAGGCGCGCATCGATCAGCACATCGAAGAAACCCTCGGCCAGCAGAAACTCATCGACGAATGCCTGCAACGTCTGGGCGGTGAATCCTCGACGATGAAAGACCTGGGCGGCAAATTGATGGCGTTCGGTCAGGCTGTTGGCGGCTCCTTGATGAGCGATGAAGTGATCAAGGGCGCCATGGCCGGCTACGTTTTCGAGAACATGGAGGTCGCCAGCTATACCGTGTTGATCGCAGCGGCTAAAGCGGCGGGGGACACGCAGACGCAGAAGGCCTGCGAACAGATTCTGCCGCAGGAAGTGGCCATGGCTGAATGGCTGCTCAAGCATTTGCCGCAACTGACCGAAGCGTTTCTGGAACGCTCGGCGGATCCGGACAAGGAAGCCAAGAAGTAACCCTGCCCACCAGCGTCCGCCTGCCGAGCGGGCGGACGCGGTATCAAAGCTACGGCGCGATTTCCATCGCTTTGCGCTCGATTGCCACGGGCTGCAAATGCCCAAAGCGGTCGAGGTGATAGCGCTGCAGATCCCGCGCCAGAATCAGTTGGCCGTTATACAGCGCCGCCGCTTCACTGCGCACATCTTCGATCGACGGACTCACCGCCGGGTTGGCCTGATAGCGCGCGCTGAAGTGCGTCAGCACCAGATTGCGCACACCGGCGGCCTCGGCAAATCCGGCGACAGCGGCGGCGCTACTGTGGCCGTAACTGGCACGAGCGCGGTCGATTGCTGCCTGCACGAATGTCGCTTCATGCACCAGCACATCCGCCGATTGCGCCACTTCTGCCAGCAGTGCCGGCCGATCGTTGTCGCCGCAGACGATGATGCGCCGATCAGGTCGCGCGCTCAGCAGATAGTCGCGAGCGTGCAGCATTCGCCCGTCAACCTCCACATCCTGACCATGGGCCAACTGACCCCAGAGCGGGCCGCGTTCGATGCCCTCGGCATCCAGGCGCCCCACGTCCAGACGCGGCTCCGGGTCGGACTCGGTAAACACATAACCATGACACGGCACACGGTGGGACAACTCGACGGTCTGCACCTGAACGTTGAAGTTGCGCCATTCGGTAAGCGTTTCCACAGCGTGCAGGTTGATCTCGAAGGGCAGATGCGATTGCGTCACCTCCAGGCTCATTCTCAGCCACGGCTGCAGCGCCGCCGGCAGAATAATGTCCAGCGGCCGCGTGCGTCCGGACATGCCGGTGCTCGCCAGCAGACCTGGCAAGCCCAGGCAGTGATCGGCGTGCACATGAGTGATGAAAATCGCCCGCAATTCACTCAGTGACAGCGGCGTGCGCAGCACCTGATGCTGAGTGCCTTCGCCGCAATCGATCAGGTACCAGCCTTTGCCGGCAGAAGCGATCAATGCCGTTGCGCTGACATTGCGCTGGCGGGTCGGCACGCCGGCAGACGTGCCCAGAAACAACAAATCCACGGTGGTTCTCCCTGGCGGACCTCGGTGAGCTTTCGACAATCAGCGACACGATTCGGATCCGTCGATGTTCTGCGGCAATTCATCGGACGCCCGCGCTATCGGCGTCCGGCCTTGGCACTACGCTCGCAGATGATGGTCACAGCGAAACGGCAGTAACTCAGCGGAGGTCAAATTGCCCAGAAAATCCAGGCCGATCGTCGACCGCGCCGATGCGGCGACCCTTTCGCAAGAACGCAAAGATGTGTTTTTCGCGGCGGTGCAGGTCAGCCGCATGGCCATGATTGTCACCGATCCTGCGCAGCCCGACGATCCCATCATTTTTGCCAACAATGCGTTTCTTGAACTCAGCGGCTACGAGCTGGAAGAAGTGCTCGGGCGCAACTGCAGATTTCTGCAAGGCGAGCAGACTGATCGCGCCGTGTTGCAACGGGTCAAGCAAGCGCTCAAACATCAACACGAAACCTGCGTGGAGGTGCTCAACTATCGCAAGGACGGCTCGTCGTTCTGGAACGAGCTGTTCATCGCGCCGCTTTTCAACGAGCGCGGACAATTGGTGTATTTCTTCGCCTCGCAAATGGACGTCAGCCGCCGACGCGACGCCGAGGACGGTCTGCGCTACAGCGAGAACATGGAAGCGCTGGGCCAGTTGACCGGTGGCATTGCCCACGATTTCAACAATCTGTTGCAAGTGATGATCGGCTACATCGAGCTGATCCAGCACACCGCCAAGCGGCCGAGCATCGATCCGCAGCGCATTGTGGTAGGCGCCGGTCACGCCCGCGCGGCGGCAGAGAAAGCACGCCTGCTGACCCAGCATCTGCTGGCGTTTTCCCGCCGGCAAAGGCTCGAAGGCCGAGTGATCAATCTCAATGCCATGCTTGAGCGCTCTGCGCTGCCGACGCATGAATCCGCCGATCTGGAGCCGCGATTCGAACTGGCCGAGGACTTGTGGAATTGCCGGCTCGACCCGGCGCAGGCCGAGATGGCGCTCAATCATCTACTGTCCAATGCCCGTGACGCCCTGCTGGGGCAACCGCAGCCAGAGATCACCGTGCAGACCCGCAACGTCGTTGTCCCGGACGCGACGGACCCGCACCAGGGCGGACTGGCGGCGGGGCGTTACGTCTGCATCGCGATTGCCGATAACGGCGTGGGCATTGCCGCTGACGATCTCGACAAAGTGATGGAACCGTTTTTCACCACCAAGGAGGAGGGCAACGGTGCCGGCCTCGGTTTGTCGATGGTCTACGGTTTCGTCAAGCAATCCGGCGGTGTGGTCAAAATCGAATCGGCGCCGGGGCTCGGCACCACGGTGCGCCTGTTCTTCCCGGCGGATGACAGTCAGCTATCGGCACCTGGCTCCGCTGAAACCGCAGAAAGTCTCAAGGGCACGGAGCGCATCCTGATCGTCGAGGATCGCGCCGAAGTCGCTGAACTGGCGCGCTTCGTACTGTCCGAACAGGGTTACCGGATCACCATCGCTGCAGACGCGAGCGAGGCACTGGCCGCGCTGCGGAGTAGCGACTATGAGCTGGTCTTCACCGATCTGGTCATGCCCGGAGAGATGAACGGGCTGGCACTGGCGCGGGAAATCAGCCAGCGCTATCCGGCCATGCAGATCCTGCTGACGACCGGCTACTGCGCGGACGAGTCGGCGCCCAATGAGCTGGCTGACAATGAGTTCGAATTGATTGCCAAGCCCTACGCGCCGGTGGATCTGTTGCGCAAGCTGCGCTCGATGCTCGATTAAAAAAACGAACTGTCGGCGCGGGGCCGGCGTCCATCCTTAAGACCACGTTGAGCATTCATTGAGGGAACCAGTCCCCGAGGAGATGTTGGCAATGAGCGATTATCCGATGGACGAAACCGATTCCGATCACCGCAACCGCCAGTTCGGCCAGGCGCTGGGGCTGGATGCTGACGAGGTGGAGTCGTGGGTCAGTGCAATCGAAGAAGATGGCAGCGGCATGGGCTATGTTGTGCATTTTTCCAGCGAAACGCCGGTGGACGTGCTGGCCAAGGTGCAAGGGCTGGGCGATGACCTGATGATCAATATCGGGCCGATTGATTGACCGCCGGGAGGGCGATCCATGCGGGAGCAACCGTTGGTAGTGATAACCGGCGCCAGTGCTGGCGTGGGTCGCGCAGTGGCCCACCGGTTTGCCGCTGGCGGCTACCGCATCGGCCTGTTGGCGCGTGATCCGGCGGGACTGGCTGCCACGCAAGAGGAGCTGCAAGCGTATGGCGTGCAGGTTGAAACCGTCAGCGTCGATGTCGCCGATGCGCTCGCCGTGCAGGAGGCCGCGCAGCAACTGGAAGCCATGCTCGGACCGCTGGCAGTCTGGGTCAACGCGGCGATGGTCACAGTGCTTTCGCCGATAGATCAATTGTCTGCCGCCGAGATCGAGCGCGTCACTCAGGTGACCTATCTCGGCACGGTTCACGGCACCTTGGCGGCGCTGTCGTTGATGCGTCCGCGCAACAAGGGCCTGATCATCCAGGTCGGCTCGGCATTGGCCTATCGCGCGATTCCGTTGCAGGCCGCCTATTGCGGGGCGAAGTTCGCTGTACGCGGTTTTACTGATTCATTGCGCTGTGAGTTGCTGCATGAGCGCAGCCATATTCGCGTGTGCATGGTGCAGTTGCCGGCGATCAACACGCCGCAGTTCGACTGGGCGCGCAACAAATTGCCCAAGCGTGCGCAACCGGTGCCACCGATCCATGACCCCGACGTCGCGGCGCGAGCGATTTTCAGTGTGGTCAGGCACCCGCCTCGTGAGCTTTGGCTCGGTGGATCGACGATCAAAGCGATTATTGGCCAATCGGTCATGCCCGGTCTTCTCGACCGTTTGATGGCGCGAAGTGCATGGTCCGGTCAGCAGACCAATGAGCCTGAGGACAACGAGCACCCGGACAACCTGTTCGAAGCGCAGCCGGATCGGCATCAGACCCGTGGCCGCTTTATCGGCCGCTCAAAGGACGCGGCGCTGGCCTTGACTTCGACTCAAGTGCTGGCGGTATCGGCAGTGATTGCCGTGCTGTTGGGCGTAGCTCTATTACAGCTTTGATTGTTCCCCGGTTGGTCAGGGGTTGACGGATTTCAGTGCGCCAGCGGAAGGCTTGAGTTTTTCCTGCAGGTCGCGGGCAGTTTTTGCCTGTTTCTCGATGCTCGGCAACGCGGATTGGGCGAACGCCTTGAGCTGCGGGTTTTGCGATGACATGGCCTCTTTCTTGAACAGCATCAGCCTTTGTTCGAGGGTTTCGGCCTGGCTGTCGATGTAGATACGGTCGAAGGAGTCGTCCCTTGATTCAAGGCGTAGCTGCTTGGCTTTGGATGCCACGGAGGGTTCGGCGGGAACCACCATATGTTGGCTTTGCCCCAGCTGCCTGATTTGTTTATCGAAGTGCTCATGGTCGGCGATCATTTGTCTGGCGAACGCTTTGACTTCGGGCAAGCTTGCCTTTTCCAGGGCGATGCGCGAACTGTTGTGCTGGAACAGGCTTTGCTGTGCCGCCTCTTCGATGAAGGCGTCGATGGTGTCTGCATGGCTTGGCTGGACGCTCATAGCCAGAACCGCAAGGCATATCACGGCGAGTGATTTCATGGCGCGTAATCTCCGCAGCATCAATGGATGGTGGCGGCCCGGGATCGGCTCATGGCTGCTGATAGTGGCCGGGGACGTTGTCGCCTTCGTCGAGCCTGATGCGTTTCTGCACCTGGACGTCGCTCAGTGAAGCGGCCTTCAATTCGGGAAAAGCGGTCTTGACCAGCGTTTCAGCGAGACCCGGATCAAGGGTGTCGCCATCGTGGATCAGCGTGCGGCTTTGCGGCTGGTTGTCGACGATGAAACTGATGAGGTAGCGGTGCTCATGGGACATGGCTGAAATCCTTGGGTGCATGGCAGCAAAAATTGCAGTACATGCACCTTTGATGAACACCGCTGGCAAGCATTCAAATAAACGCCTTGAAGGGCGACAAACGGTGCCGGTTTGCAGATGAACCGGACGTCGCTCAAATTTCCTTGATTGGCGTCTCGTCCTGTACGGCTTTGATCAGGTTGATCACGTGCAGGCAATCAGCCTTGTTCACATACGATTCGCCACTGGCCACTGTCTCGTGGTTGCGCGCGCGCAGACGCCAGCGCCACTGGCCTTTGCCTGTGCTTGGGGTGCCTCGGGTTTGTCGGTAGATTTCGAAATACATGGGGTTCGCTCCCTGCGATAGAAAGGTGCGCCAACCAGTGTGGCGCATCGACGCAAGCCTAGCGCAGCGGGTTTTTTTGGCTATCGGGGATTTGTTTCCAATCGTTCGCGGATGTTTCTCAAAGACGCTGGCCAGAGCGCCGCGACTGCCCGGCGAATTGGCCGATATGACGCCGTGTCATGCTTGCACGTGCGTGCCTGCTACTGCTTAATACGGGACGGCTCATGGCCTCGAAATACTTTCGATGACCGACAAACCATAAAAAGAGCACTCCTTTGACTGAGCACGGAACGCAACAGGCCGGGCAGGTGACGTTGTCGCTGGTGATCCCCGTTTTCAATGAGGCCGACAGCCTCGACAGCTTTCTTTCGCGCATCGACGATGTCTTTCAGGCGCAGGCGCTGATCGATCTTGAACTGGTCTTCATCAACGATGGCAGCACCGACACGACCCTTGAGCGCTTGCTTGAACGGCAACGGCAGGATTCGCGTCTGCGCATCGTTGATCTGAGTCGCAACTTCGGCAAGGAAGCGGCGTTGTCGGCCGGTCTGCAAATGGCCACCGGGCAGATCGTAGTGCCGATCGACGCCGATCTGCAGGACCCGCCGGAAGTCATCTTGCAGATGATCGAGCGCTGGCGCGAAGGTTACGAAGTGGTGCTGGGGCATCGCGTCAGCCGCCGCAGCGACACTTGGGCCAAATCGACCTCGGCCCACTGGTTCTATCGCCTGCACAACCGCATCGCCGAACAGCCGTTACCGGAAAATGTCGGCGACTTCCGCTTGATGGACCGCTGCGTGGTCGATGCCTTGCTGACCCTGCCCGAGTCGCGCCGCTTCATGAAAGGTCTGTTCGCCTGGGTCGGTTTCCGCACCACGCATGTCGACTACGAGCGCCCCGAGCGCGTGGCCGGACAGAGCAAGTTCAATGGCTGGCGCCTGTGGAATTTCGCTCTGGAGGGCATCACCAGTTTCAGCACCGAACCGCTGCGAGTCTGGACTTACCTGGGAGCGACGGTTTCGCTGGTGTCGTTTGCCTTCGCGATGTTCATTGTCTTGCGCACGCTGATCCACGGTATCGATCTGCCCGGTTATGCGTCTTTAATGGTCGCGGTCACGTTTCTCGGCGGTCTGCAATTGATCGGCATCGGCGTACTTGGCGAATACCTCGGCCGCACTTATATCGAATCCAAACGCCGGCCGGTTTTTCTGGTGCGTCGCGTCTACGACCCCAAGGACTGACAGATGGATCTCAAGGAAACCGACATCCTCGGCGACAGCATCGATGAGCATTGGTATTACTGCTCAAAAGCGGCGGCGACCCGGCAATTGCTGGGTGACATGCCGATCCGACGAATACTCGATGTCGGTGCCGGCTCGGGGTTTTTCTCGCATCATCTGCTGACCCACACCGACGCGCATGAGGCGTGGTGCGTCGACATCAGTTACCCCGCCGATTCAAGCGCCACCACTGCGGGCAAACCGGTGCATTACCGACGCAACATCGACAGCATTGATGCCGATCTGGTGTTACTGATGGATGTGCTCGAGCATGTCGACGACGACCTCGGCCTGCTCAAAAGCTACGTCGATAAAGTGCCTTCGGGCAGTCGTTTTCTGCTGACGGTGCCGGCGTTTCAGTTTCTCTGGAGCGGTCACGACGATTTCCTCGAGCACAAGCGCCGCTACACCCTCGCGCAATTCGAAACCCTGGCGGGCGATGCCGGTTTGACCGTGCAGCGCGGCGCCTACTATTTCGGTGCGGTGTTTCCTATCGCCGCTGCGTTGCGCCTGATGCCTCAAGGTTCGCAAACCGCAGAGCCGCAGTCGCAACTCAAGCGTCATCACCCGTGGGTGAACAGTGTGCTCAAGACCCTGTGCCGCCTTGAGCTGCCGTTGATGAGGAGAAACCGGCTGGCCGGTTTGAGCGTTTTCGTGCTGGCGCAGAAACCGTGATCGCCGGCGACAAATCTGCGCTTGTCCGGCGCGGTCTGCGCTTTGCCGTAACCGGGCTGTTCGTCACCGCGTTGCATGCGCTGGTGGCTGTGCTGTTCATCCGCTTCATCGCGCCCGAACCGCCGCTGGCCAATGGTTTAGCCTTTGCCGTGGCGACTGTGGTTTCTTATGTGATCAATACCGCCTGGAGCTTCTCCGCGCGTCTGCATGGACGCACGTTGCTGCGCTTTCTGACGGTGTCGGCGGGTGGTTTTCTGCTGGCGATGCTGGTGGCCTGGGCTGCGCAGATGGCCGGGTTGAATTATCTGTTCGGCATCGGTGCAGTGGCCCTGACGATTCCGGCGTTCACTTTCGTTTTGCATAATTTCTGGACGTATCGATGAAGCCCTGGAACAGATCTTCAGCGTTGACGATTCTGCCGTTGCTGTTGGGCGTGCTTGCTTTTTTCATGGTGATCGGTCCGCGCGCACTCGATCCGCAGAACATTGCCTGGCTCAGCGAGGGCGATCCGGCTACGCATTATCTGGGCTGGGTTTTTTTCCGCCAGTCACCGTGGACTTTTCCCCTCGGGCTCAACCCGTCCTACGGCATGGAGTTGGGCAGTGCGATCATCTTTTCTGACTCCAATCCGCTGCTGGCACTGCTGTTCAAACCGTTCAACGCCTGGCTGCCAGAAACGTTCCAGTATTTTGGCTTGTGGTTGCTCATCTGTTTCGTACTGCAAGCGTGGTTCGGCTGGAAGCTGCTCGGCTTGATCACGGATAACGTCGTAATCCGGCTTCTGGCCACGGGACTGTTGCTGTTTTCCCCGCCGATGTTTGTTCGTGCCGGAGGACATCTGTCTCTGGCCGGGCACTTTCTGCTACTGGCGGCACTTTACCTGGCGCTGCATCCTGCGTTGCAACGGCGGCGGCTGGCCTGGGGCTGTCTGCTGGCGGCGACAGCGCTGGTGCATGCGTATCTGTTGGTCATGGTGGCGTTGATCTGGTTTGCCGATCTGCTCGGCAAAGTCATTTTTGACCGATTGACTCGCCGTCAGGGGCTGATCGAGTTCGGCGGTCTGTTCGCACTGGTCAGCGTGTGTTGCTGGCAGGCCGGATACTTCAGCATTGCCGACGGCGCTGGCAGTGGGGGGTTCGGTTTTTACCGGATGAATCTGCTGGCGCCATTCGATTCGGATGGCTGGTCGCAGGTATTGCCGGACATCCGCACGGGCGGCGGCGATTATGAAGGCTTCAATTATTTCGGCCTCGGTGTGCTGATGCTGTTACCGCTGGCGGCGGTGGCAGGGTTGCGCGGCGGGATTTCGCCGAGGGCTGCGCTGGGCGAGCGAGGGTGGCTGGTGTTCGCAATGATCGGCCTGACCCTGTTCGCGTTGTCCCATCACATCGGTGTTGGGACGCAGACTTTCAACTATCCGTTGCCGACATTCATCGAGCGGCTGGCCAGTATTTTTCGCGCTTCGGGGCGCATGTTCTGGCCGGTGTTTTATGCAATCGAACTGTTCCTCGTGTACCTGCTTGTGCGGGGCTTTCGCGCGCCAGTTGCCATGGGGTTACTCGCCTTGGCGCTGGTGGTGCAGGTGGCAGATACGCACAACGGCTGGGCGGGGCTGCGCGCATCAAGGATGGTAGCCCCCGCATCGGACTGGGTCAGTCCGATGCGCGACCCCTTCTGGAACAGCGCGGCCGGGCACTACAGGAATGTTCGCGGGTTGCTGCCGCAAAACCAGCCCGAACGCTGGCAAGCGATCGCTGATTTCGCTGGAACACATGGACTGAAAACCGACGCGGTGTACATGGGGCGCATGAGCATTTCGGCGCTCGACAAGGCGCAGCGCGTGGCTCGGCATCGGCTGCAAACCGGAGAGTACGAAGCCGATTCTCTATATATCCTGGACGATGAAGCGCAGGCTCTGGCGGCCAAAAGCGTTCACAGCGATAGCGATCTGCTGACCCGGGTCGATGACTTCGTTGTGCTTGCACCAGGCTGGAAGCGTTGTCAGCAATGTCTGCCGATGATCGATGAGGGGCGGGCGCTGGCATCCATCGCGCTGAGCCGTCCTGGCGTTGTCTACACATTCGATCGCAAGAGTCGACAACTGATCAAAGGCTGGGGAGCGCCGGAAGCGTGGGGCACCTGGAGTGAGGGCCATGACGCGGAAATGGCGCTGCGCGTGCCAGCGCAAGCCAAATCGATTTCGATCCAGGCGCTGGCGTTCGTCATGCCGCCAACTCTTGCTCAGCGAGTCATCGTCAGGCTCAACGGCGTTGAAGTTCTTTCGACTCGGCTGACAGCCTTTCAGGGCAATTCTCTGGAAATCCCGTTGAATGAACAGGTCAGGCAAACCCTGCCGGAGGATGGCGCGCTGAGACTTGAACTGCATTTGCCCGACGCCGTCAGCCCGCGCAGTCTCGGAATGAGCGATGACGCACGCATCATGGGCCTGGGCGTGAAATCCGTGAGTGTGCAGTAAACCGCGTAACCGTTGATGGACGCCGGGTCCCGGGCTTTTCTACACTGCCGCTATTCCGGGGGAGCAGGGGGCAATGGATGAACCGCAATGAACTACGCAAGGCCGACATCAACCTGATGGTGGTCTTCGAGACCCTGATGCTCGAACGCAACGTGACTCGCGCGGCGGAGAAGCTGTTTCTTGGCCAGCCGACCATCAGTTCGGCGCTCAACCGTTTGCGCACGATGCTCAACGACCCGCTGTTCATCCGCGTCGGCCATCGGATGGAGCCGACGGCCCGCGCCGAAGACATTTACCGCCATCTCAAACCGGCACTGGATTCACTCTCGGCGGCGCTGAGCCTGACCCGCGATTTCGATCCCGCCACCAGCACCATGACCTTTCGCATCGGTCTGTCCGACGACGTCGAATTCGGCCTGCTGCCGCCGCTGTTGCGCGCGCTGCGCCAAGAGGCGCCGAGCGTGGTGTTCGTGGTGCAGCATGTCGATTACTGGCGCATTCCCGACCTGCTCGCTGCCGGCGATATCACCGTCGGCATCAGCCAGACCCGCGGCCTGCCGGCCAACGCCAAACGCAAACTGCTGCGGCACATCCAGCCGAGCATCCTGCGTGCCGATGCCTCTGATACGCCGCTGACCCTCGACGAATATTGCGCTCGCCCGCATGTATTGGTGTCGCACACGGCCAATGTCAGTGGCTACGCCGATGAGTGGCTGGCGGAACTCGGTCGCACGCGGCAGGTGGTGCTGTCGGTGCCGCAGTACAGCGCACTGCCGGCGCTGCTGGCGGGCACTGATCTGATTGCCAGCCTGCCGGATTACACCGCAGCGGCCATGGCGGCGTCAGGGTTGTTGTTCCAGGAACCGTTCCCGTTCAAGACGCCGACGCTGGACCTGTCGATGGTCTGGCTCAGCCACGTCGACAGTGACCCGGCCGAACGCTGGCTGCGCTCGCGGCTCGAAGCGTTCATGAGTGAAAGGTCGCTGATTCCGTCCTGACAAGCACCACACAACCCTGTGGGAGCGAGCCTGCTCGCGAAGCGGTTCGGCAGGCGCGGATGTGCAAACTGAAAGGACGCTTTCGCGAGCAGGCTCGCTCCCACAAATGACGCTGTGTGATTGTGGTATATGTACGCCCCCCGCATCCGTCGACTGGAGATCCGCAATGCCACACCTGCACATGGAATACACCGCCAACCTGACGCAGTTGAACGCCGACATCGCCCTGATCCGGCTCAACAACACGCTGGTCGGTTCCGGTCAGTTCGGCGCAGAGTTCGATATCAAGAGCCGCGCGATCAAGATCGACAACTTCAAGGTCGGCACGGCGCAAGGCGAGCGTGCCTTCGTCCATGTGAAGCTGGCCTTGCTCAGCGGGCGCTCGGCGGAGATCAAGAAGCAGCTCTCGCAAAGTCTGCTGGCAGTGTTGCAGGAACTCTGCGAATGGCCGGCCGGGCTCGAAGTGCAACTGTGTGTCGAACTGCTCGACATCGATCGCGAGTCCTACAGCAAAGCCGCGATCGGCGTCTGACGCTCAGGCGTTTTCCAGCTCGCTGCACACTTGAATCACCTGTTCGCGCAGCCAGACGTTGGCGCTGTCCTGATCGGCGTTCTGGCTCCACTGCATGTCGAGGGTGAAACCCGGCAAGCCATTGGGCGCCTCGCAGTGGTTGAACACCGCGTCGTTGGTCAGCAAACGCTGGATACGCCGGGGCAGGGTGAGGATGAAATCGGTGCCGGTGATCATCTTCAACGCGGCGCTGTAGCTATTCGAGCGCGCGACGATCTGGCGTTTCTGCGCCTGCCGCGCCAGCCAGCCATCGACCATGTTGGTGCTCGAGGTCCACGGCGTCGGGAACACATGCCGACGTTCGGTGAATGCTTGCAGGCTCAAACGCGGTTCCAGTGGCGTGGCGCGTTTGTCGAAGACGCAGACCAGGTCATCTTCCAGCAGCATCCGTGATTTCAGATCCGCATGCTGGCGGTGAAAGTGCGGGCCGAAACTGATCACCAGATCGAGGCTGCCGTCGCGCAACTCTTCGGCCGGAACGTCGGTTTCAAACTTGTGCATGTTGACCATCACCGGCAAATCGTCGAAGTCGAAGCGCTTCAACAGTCGCGGCAGAATCAGTTGCTCGAAGTATTCCGGTGCGCAAATGTTGAAAGTCACCGCCTGCCGGCTCGGGTCGAAGGCCGGGGCACCGGCGTGGCAGAGGTTGATGCTTTCGAGGATTTTCTGCACATGGCCGTACATGCTGCAGGCCTTGTAGGTCGGGCGCATGCCGGTGCGGGTGTTGATGAACAGTTCGTCTTCGAAACTGGTGCGCAGTTTCTTCAGGCAATAACTGACGGTGGACTGGCTGACGAACAAAGTTTCCGAGACATCGGTGACACTGCTCTGCTCGTACACGGCCACAAATACCATCAAGTCCTGCATGTCGAGCTTGCGAAGCAAATTACTGTTCAGCATGAGTTCCGTCTCGCTGTGCCCCCTTGCGCAGATTTCGCGCAAACGTGTGCGTACGATCCTAACGGAACGATGGTGCCAGGAGAAACCCTTGTAGGACATTTCACGGACACATGTGGGACAGAAACTTTTAGTAACACGACGTTGCCAATCTCGTGCGCAAAAGATGGCCAGAGGCCTCTAGCCCGGGCGAGGCAAGTGGCGTGCGTAGTGGCGAGGGTCGAAGCGCATCACCATCAACAGCATGATCACCATCACCGCCGTCAGCGCCCACCACGCGCCTTCGAAACTGCCCAGTCGATCGCGGATCATCCCTGCCAACAGCGGCGACAGGCCTGCGATCAGATAACCGATCCCCTGCACAAACGCGGTCAGGCCACCGGCGCGCTGCGGCTCGTCGCAGTGATCAAGCGCTACGATCAGGCTCATCGGAAACAGACCGCCAATCCCCAGGCCCAACAGACAAGGCCACAGCAGGGCCAAATATTGCGGGACGAGTATCAGCCCGCAGAAACCGCCGATGATCAGCAACAGCAGAATCGCCACTATCCCACGTCGATCACGGCTGCGATTGGCGATCGCAGGCACTGCCAGGCCGGAAATGACCTCCATCGCTGTAAGAAAACCCAACAGCAGCCCGGCGCTCTGTTCACTCCAGCCTTTTTCCACGTAATACGGGGCGAGCCAGGCGAGGACACAGGTGTAGGACGCAGTGCCTAGGCCAAAGAAAATCGCCAGCAACCAGGCGCGACGGCGGGTGATGAAAGACTCCCGCTTGGTCACTGTCGATATGGCTGGCGCGGGCTGCAAGCACCAGACCAGCAAGGCGACTAAAGCCAGCCCCGCCCAAATGGCCAGCCCCATGCGCCAACTGCCGGTTCGCGTCATCACCAGCGGCGCGAACGATGCGGCAATCGCAGCGCCGCCCATGATCGAAGTCACGTAGACGCCCATGTACAACGCCACGTTGTCAGCAAAGCGCGTCTTGATCAGCGCCGGCATCAATGCCTGAATCAGCGCGATGCCGATGCCAGCCACGATCGCGCTGACGATCAGTTCGACCGCCGAATCGATAAACAGCCGTGACAACGTCGCCAGCCCGATGATCAGCAATGACAGCAGGACCGTGCGCTGCTCGCCCAGGCGCCGGCTGAGGCCCAGGCCGAAAAACATCGCCAGCCCCATGGCCATCACCGGCAGCATCGTCAGCAGTGAGGCGAGGCTGAAGCTCAACGGTGTATCGCCACGGATCGCCGACAGCAGCGGCCCGATGGCTGCCATTGATGGGCGCAGATTAAGTGCGACAAGAATGATTGCGAGCATCAGCCAAGCGGCGGGGCGGGAGTGATTCATCAGCGGGCCTTCAAATGCAGGGGCTGAAGATTAGGCGTCGCGACGCGCGCATCGGCAAATCAGAAAACCCCGGGCCAGACCTAAAAACTCGATAACACCCTGTCCCGATGTGGGAGCGAGCCTGCTCGCGAATGCGTTCCTCCAGACAGACATTCATTTTGCTGACACTGCGCTTTCTCGAGCAGGCTCGCTCCCACAGAGGACATTGCGAAGTGCCTGAAACTGAATAAAACCTGAACCATTCTCAAATACTCGCAAACTTTCACGTTCGTACTCCGAAGCAACTAATCATTAGCATCTTTTTCACGAAAAATTGATCCATGGCTGCCTAAAGTTTGGCATGCCTCGGTGAATGAAATTTTCACAATCGACGAGGCTCTTCTTTCAGGAACAGTCACTCATCATGTTGAAGTTAAAAGCCGTGCGCCCGGAATGGGTGACGTTGTTTGCCAGCGCCTTTTTATTGCTCGGTTTCAATCTGGTGCTTTGGCAACATCTGTTCGAGATCACCGCCGCCGATGGCAAGGGCATCGCCATGCGCGTGGCGTTCGGCGTGATGATCTTCGCCGCGTTCAACATAGTCCTGACGTTATTCGCTTTCCGGCCACTGCTTAAACCACTATTGACCCTGTTGTTTTTAGTCAGCGCCGGCGTGGCTTATTTCATGAGCCAATATGGCGTGATGATCGATGCCGGCATGTTGCGCAACTTTGCCGAGACCAACGTCACGGAAGTGCGCGATCTGCTCTCGTTGAAGTTGTTTGCTTATATTCTCTTGCTGGGTATTTTGCCGTGTTTGTTGTTGTGGAAAGTACCGGTCAATTATCGCCGCTGGCATCGTGAGTTGTTCAGCAAAGTTATTGTCAGTGTTGCCTCGGCGGCGGTGATCGGCGTTGTGGCATTGGCCAACTATCAAGGCTTGTCGTCGCTGTTTCGCAATCACCACGAAATTCGCCTGATGCTGGTGCCGAGCAATTACATCGGCGCATCCATTGGTTATCTGCAAGAGCAAGTGGTCTCGGCGCAGCAGCCGTTCATCAAGATCGGCGAAGATGCCCAGCGCAACCCCGACTTGCAGTTACAGCCACGCAAATCCCTCACGGTGCTGGTGGTGGGGGAGAGTGCGCGGGCGCAGAACTTCGGCATTCTCGGTTACGACCGAGACACCACCCCGCAACTGGACAAGGAAGCGGGGCTGATCGCTTTCACTGACGTGCATTCCTGCGGCACGGAAACCGCAGTCTCGGTACCGTGCATGTTCTCCAACATGGGCCGCAAGGATTACAACGCCAGCAAGGCCAGGAATGAAGAAGGCTTGCTCGATGTGCTCAAGCGTGCCGGCATCGATGTGATCTGGCGCGATAACCAGTCCGGCTGCAAAGGCACTTGCGACCGCGTCACGGTGCAGGATGTCAGCAAGTTGCAGGATCCGGCGTTGTGCGCCAACAGCGAATGCCGCGATGAAATCCTCCTGCAAGGTCTGCAAGGTTTTATCGATCACCTGGACAAGGACACCGTGCTGGTTCTGCATCAGATGGGCAGTCATGGCCCGGATTACTTCAAGCGGTATCCCAAGGAGTACGAACACTTCACTCCGGTCTGTGAAAGTAACGCGCTGAACAATTGCAGCCGCGAAAGTATCGTCAACGGTTACGACAATACGCTGGTGTACACCGACCATGTGCTGGCGAGCCTGATCGATGTGCTGCGCAGCAATCAGGACAAAGTCGACACCGCCATGCTTTATCTGTCGGACCACGGCGAATCGCTGGGCGAGTACAACCTGTTTCTGCACGGCACGCCGTACATGCTGGCGCCCGAGCAACAAAAGCATGTAGCGATGCTGGCGTGGTTCTCCGACAGCTATCAGAAGGCCTACTCGGTCGACACCCATTGCCTGCAACTGAGCCGTGACAAACCGCTGAGCCAGGACAATCTGTTTCACTCGATGCTCGGCCTGCTGGAAGTGCGCAGCAGCGTGTATCAGCCGGCGCTGGACATGTTTGCCGGTTGTCGCGGCGCGGTGATCGACGGCGTGTTGGCCAAGCAGTGAAGTGTTTCCTGCCCGTCGCGCCAATGCGACGGGCTTTTCTGTTTCTGCTGTCAGACTATTCTTGCTGACAGGCAAGACATTTCCTTACAGCTCTTGCCCTTCAAAGGCGCGTAAATCGCCGGTGGCGATATATACTGCGCGCCATTCTTCAAGGGAGAGCCGTGTGGCTATCGATATTCACTGGATTCGCGACAACGAAAGCCTCGCGCAGTTTTGCGCCGAGTGGCAGCAGCTGCCGTTCGTTGCCCTCGACACCGAATTCATGCGGGTCGACACCTTCTACCCGATTGCCGGCCTGTTGCAGATCGGCGATGGCAAACGCGCCTACCTGATCGATCCGCTGACCATCAACGCCTGGCAACCGCTGGCCGCGTTGCTGGAGAACCCGGCGGTGCTGAAAGTCCTGCACGCCTGCAGCGAAGACCTCGAAGTGCTGTTGCGCCTGACCGGCAGCCTGCCGGCGCCGCTGTTCGACACGCAACTGGCCGCCGCTTACCTGAACCTCGGCTTTTCGATGGGCTACTCGCGACTGGTGCAGGAAGTACTCGGCATCGACCTGCCCAAGGGCGAAACCCGCTCCGACTGGTTGCAGCGCCCGCTGTCCGAAACCCAGATCAGCTACGCCGCCGAAGACGCCGTGCATCTGGCCGAGGTGTTCGTCGAGTTGCGTCCCAAGCTATCCGCCGACAAGTTCGCCTGGGTGCTGGAGGATGGCGCCGAACTGGTTGCCAACCTGCGCCGCGAAACCGATCCGTACGAGGTCTATCGCGAGGCGAAACTGGCGTGGAAGCTGTCCCGGGCGCAACTCGCCGTGCTGCGTGAACTGTGCGCCTGGCGCGAAAAAGAAGCCCGCGCCCGCGATCTGCCGCGCAACCGCATCGTCCGGGAACACTCGCTGTGGCCCTTGGCCCGCACGCAGCCGGATAACCTCGCAGCGCTGGGCAAGATCGAAGACATGCACCCGCGTACCGTACGTCAGGACGGTCAGTTTCTGCTTGATCTGATCAAGCGCTCTGGCAGTGTGGGGCCGGATCAATGGCCGCCGGCAGTGCCGGAGCCGTTGCCGATCGAAGCCGCTGCGTTGATCAAACAATTGCGCGCGCTGGGTCAGGCCGAGGCCGAACGCCTCGGGATCGCCCCGGAACTGATGCTGCGCAAGAAAACCCTCGAAGCTCTGATCAAGAGCGGCTTCCCCGAGGGTCCTTACCAATTGCCCGATTCGCTGCGTGGCTGGCGCCGCGAATTGCTCGGCCAGAAGCTGCTCGACAGCCTGGCCACCGCCGGAGAACAGCCTTGAAACGTATTTGCTCCATCTACCAAAGCTCCAAGCGCAGCGGCATGTATCTCTACGTGCTCAAGAGCGATGCGCTCGAGCGCGTGCCGGATGCGCTGATGACGGCTTTCGGCAAAGCGAAGCATTCCTTCGATCTGGTGCTGTCGCCCGAGCGCAAACTGGCCAGCGAAGACATCACCGTGGTCCTGGAAAACCTCGACAAGCAGGGCTATCACCTGCAAATGCCGCCGGCCGAGGACGAGTACATCGAGCACCTGCCCGAAGAGTTGCTGCGACGCAACGACCCGGTCTGACCCGCGAGGCCCTGTCCTGGGCCTCGGTTAACCCTGGAACTGTTTTTACCGCGATGGCCGGCCCCAACCCGGCGGCCGTCTGCACGGTTTGCGAAAGGTTTGAAGATGCGCGTTCTGATTGCTGAACACGACCACGCGATATACGCCCGCCTGCTGCGTCAGGCACTCCCCGAGCTTGACGTCCTGACCAGCGGCGACTCCGCCGAACTGGCGCGGCAGGCCGCCGATTGCCCGGTGTGGCTGGGCCAGCCGGATCTGCTCGCGACCCTGCTGCGCCAGGGCCATCAACCGCAATGGCTGCAATCGACCTGGGCCGGCATCACGCCGCTGCTCGCCGACGGCCTGCGCCGCGACTATCGCCTGACCCGCGCCGTGGGGATTTTCGGTCAGGTCATGGCCGAATACGTGCTGACCTACATCCTCGGCCACGAACGCGAAGTGCTGGCGCGGCTGGTCAGCCAGGTCGAGCGCAAGTGGGACAACCGCAGCGGCCAGAGTCTGGTAGGGCGCAAGGTGCTGATCGTCGGCACCGGTGACATCGGCCAGAGCGTTGCGCAGTTTCTGCGGCCGTTCGGCGTCGAACTGTACGGCATCGCCAGCAGCGCCCGCGAACAGGCGCCGTTTGTCGAAGTCGGCGCGCTGGCGGATCTTCCGCGATTGGTGGGCGAGGTGGACTACGTGGTCAATCTGCTGCCGAACACCGAACACACCCACGATATCTACGACGCGGCACTGTTCAAGCAATTCAAGCCGACCGGCTTGTTCATCAATGCCGGGCGTGGTGTCGCGGTGGTTGATGCCGATCTGGTCGAAGCTTTGAAAGAAGGGCACCTGGCCGGCGCGGTAATCGACGTCTGCCGTCAGGAACCATTGCCGCAACGTCACCCGTTCTGGACCGCGTGGGGCTTGCTGCTGACCGGGCACAGCTCGGCACCGACCTCGCCGGCGCTGATGGTGGATTTGTTTGTGCAGAACCTGAAGGCGTATGAGACGGGTGAAGCGTTGCGTGGCGAGGTGGATTTCAGCCGCGGATATTGAGGTGTCATCAAAAGATCGCAGCCTTCGGCAGCTCCTACATTTGGAATGCAGTCCCATGTAGGAGCTGCCGAAGGCTGCGATCTTTTGCTTTCAAAGGGTGAAATCGCCCTCAGCCACCAGCTCGCTCAGCGGGCGACGCGGGCTCGGCATTTCGCGGGCTTGCAGGTACTCGGCCAGGGTGGCCTTGTCACCGAGTTTGCCCACCGCCACTGCCGCGTGCAGGGCGTATTCCTCAGGAATGTTCAGTTCCTTGCGGGTCAACTCCTGATCGAAGCCGGCCATGCCGTGGGTGTGCCAGCCGCTGAGGCTCGCTTGCAACGCCAGATGGCCCCACGCCGAACCGGTATCGAAGGTGTGCCACAGGGCAGGGGATTCTTCCGTCGCACCCGGTGCAGTGAACGTGGTCTTGGAAATAACGATCACCAGCGCCGAAGCGTGCTGTGCCCAGCTGCGGTTGAATTCGTTGAGCAGGCCCAGATAACGCTCCCAGTTCGGTGTATCGCGACGTGCATAGAGGAAGCGCCACGGTTGCGAGTTGTACGCCGACGGCGCCCAGCGCGCGGCTTCGAAAAAGCTCAGCAGGGTTTCTTCAGCAATCGCTTCGCCGGTGAAGGCGCGGGGCGACCAGCGCTCGGTGAACTGCGGGTGAATGGCGTAATCGGCAACGCGAGGGTTGGCACTCATGCAGGATTCCTTGCAACGGAGGGGGAAGAAGTTCGCTGCAAAACCCTACTGGGCGGCGCTGGGGCTGACAAGCGGATTTACCGACAGTCGCCAGCGCTTGGCCCCCGCGCCTGCTGGCACTAGACTGGCGGCCTTTTCACCACCTTGATGTTGATGCTTGAGCCATGGCCGCGATAGTCGAACCGTTCTGGAAACGCAAAACCCTCGATCAACTCGATCATGAGGAATGGGAATCGCTGTGCGACGGCTGCGGTCTGTGCTGCCTGCAAAAGCTCGAGGACGAAGAAGACAACAGCGTCTATTACACGCGCATCGCCTGCAAACTGCTGGATCTGAAGACCTGCCAGTGCAGCGATTATCCGAACCGGATCAAGTTTGTCCCCGACTGCATTCAGCTAACGCCAGGGCAGGCGGAAGAATTCAAATGGCTGCCGCCAACCTGCGGTTATCGGCTGGTCAGCGAGGGCAAGGATCTGCCGTTATGGCATCACCTGGTGTGTGGCGACCGCGACGCGGTGCACCATGAGCGGATTTCCCAGTCCGGGCGCATGCTCGCCGAAGGCAGCGTGCCGGAGGATGACTGGGAAGATCATCTGATTTTTCGCGCGGGCTGATGAAGTGGTGGGTTCTTGAACCCGTAAAGATCAAAAGATCGCAGCCTTCGGCAGCTCCTACCATGGAAAACGTGATTCCGTGTAAAAGCTGCCGGAGGCTGCGATCTTTTGCTTTAAAACCTCAAACCCCAGCCTTCGGCGAGGTCAGCGAATCATTGCCGGTAACGGTCGCCGTTTCGGTGGCCACCTCGGCATTGGTTTTCAGCTTGCTCAGTTCTTCCCCGGCGCGTTCGATCTTCGCCCGCACGTTGCTCATGTCCTGACGGCCTTTTTCCAGCAGGCTTTTCGCCGAGCAGTGCCCGGTAATGCCACGGGCCACGGCCATGCCGCCGAGCGCCACTTGAATCAGGCCGAACACGCCGCCACGGCGCAGGCCCTTGCCGACCATCAGGACGCCGCCGGTCAACGAGCCGACGCGCTCCCAGCCGTGCACATTTTTATGCGAAGGCGACTGGAACGGGGTGGATTCGATGCGTTCTACGCGTTTGAGCTCGCTCATGATCTATCTCCAGGCAGGGTGCGATTGATAGATAAGCTGACTGCCACGGCGGTCAGCTTGTTCCATCGAATGTGCGACGCTTCAGCGGAATTTCGGCCCGGAGCGGGTGTTCAAGCCTTTGGCCATACGATCGTAGAGCACGACGTTGACCGTGGCGGCGAGGTTCATGCAGCCGGTGGTCGGGATGTACACGACGTCTTCGCACCAGTCGCGAATCTCTTTATCCAGCGAACCGTCTTCCGGGCCGAAGATGTACAGGGCGCGGTCGGGGTGGGTGTATTCCGGCAATGGGCGGGCGCCTTCGACCAGTTCCACGGCGACGGGCACGCAGTTGAGCGGGAGAATTTTTTTCAGGTCGTCGATGCCGATCAGCGGGATGTCGTAGTGCACGCGTTTGGTGTCGGTGACGAAGTCGGCGGCGCGTTCATAACGCTTGCCTGTGTAGAACACCGACGCCACGCCATAACAGCCTGCGGCGCGCATCACCGAACCGACGTTCTCCGGAGATTTGGGGTTGTACAAACCAATGCAGCTGTACCGTTTGTCTGCCACGAGCGGGGTGCCTTCGGAAAAAGAGGGCGATTATACGGGGATTGGGGGAGGGCGGGCAGATTCGAGATTTGTGATGTCTGGCCGGCCGCTTTCGCGAGCAGGCTCGCTCCCACATCCCCTGTGGGAGCGAGCCTGCTCGCGAAAGGGCCAGCTCAGGCGATGAAGATCTTCAGTCTTCTTTTTTCATCAAGCCAGCGAGGGCCGCAAACGGATTATGCGTGGCCTTGGCGATTTTTGGTGTGCTCAGCGAGCCGTCGCCGAAATACTGCTGATCGGTGTAACGCGAGTGTTCGTTGTCGTGGCAATACAGGCACAACAGCTCCCAGTTCGAGCCGTCCTGCGGGTTGTTGTCGTGGTTGTGGTCGCGGTGGTGCACGGTCAGTTCGCTCAGGCGCTTGCCGGAAAACTCACGGGCGCAGCGGCCGCAGACGTGCGGGTACATCTTCAGGGCCTTGTCGCGGTAGCCCATTTCCTTGTCGCGCTGGTTGTCGGCGAGGATGCGGTCCAGCTTCGACGTGTTGGTGGGGGTGGACGAACTCATGGGTTCACCTTTGCAGAAAGACTGATGACGGTTATGCGCAGAGTTTAGCTCAGCCCTTAAGCTTCTCGGCAATCCAGATCGTGTGGCGGGTGCCCTTGTTGCCGTGGGCGAAGACCTGGACTTCTTCGGCCTTGAAGCCGGCCTTCTTCAATTTGTCGGAAAACTGCCGGTCAGCGCTGGCCGACCACACCGCGAGCACGCCTTTGGGGCGCAGGGCCTTGGCGCAGGCATTCAGACCAGCAGCCGAATACAACCAACTGTTGGCCTTTTGAGTCAGGCCTTCAGGGCCGTTGTCGACGTCGAGCATGATCGCGTCGAAACCGTTCGGCTCGCTTTGCAGCACCTTGGCCACATCTTCCATGCGGATCACCGTTCGCGGATCGAGCAATGGGCGACCGGATTTTTCCCCGAGCGGGCCGCGATTCCACTCGACTACGCCGGGCACCAGCTCAGCGACCACCACTTCGGCGGACTTACCCAGATGCTTGAGTGCCGAGGCGAGGGTGAAGCCCATGCCCAGGCCGCCGATCAACACGCGCGAATTCGGCCGGCCGGCGACCTTGCGGCAGGGAATCTCGGCCAGTGCGTCTTCTGAACCGTGCATGCGCGTGTTCATCAACTGCCCGCCGTCGCCGCCCTGGATCTTGATGACGAAGTCCTCGCCATACTCGAACAGGCACAGGGCACCGCCATTTTCTGGGATCGGGGTGGTGTCGAGCAGAACGAAACGTTTCATGGAAATCTCTACAAGGGGGAAGGCAAGCAGGCGCGTTGGGAGTAGCCTGAGCACAGACTAAAGGCCAAACGGAGCCCTTGATGAAGCGCACCATTCTAACGGTCATTACCCTGGCCGCGCTCGCGATTACTGCAGTGCAGGCCCAGCAGAGCGTTCCGGTCAGCCCGACGCCGCAGCCCGGTTCGCCCGGCACCGCGACGCCGACGCCGTATCCGCAGATCACCCCGATCACCCTGCCCAAGTCCGGCGCCGGCAGCGGCAGCCCGCCGCTGGTGCCGATCGAAATGCCCAGCCCGCCGAGCAAGGATCAACCGGTGCCGGGCATCGAGCCGAACGGCAACAAGGTCAAGTCCCCCGGCGGTTAAACCTGTTGCGCGGCGAGTTGGCCGTCGGCCATGCGCAGGCGTTTGGACAGCGAGACGGCGAGGGCGCGGATGATTTTTGCGGCGATTTTCGGTGCGTCGTTGAGCATTTTTTCCAGCGAGTCCTTGCCCAGGTTGAGCAACTGACAGTTGCTCGCCGCGATGCACGTGGCCGAGCGGCGTTCGCCGTCGAGCACGGCCATTTCACCGAAGGCGCGGCCGCTGCGCAGGGTGGCCATGGTGATGACCTGGCCGTCGGCGCCGGTTTTCTGCACGGCGACCTGGCCGGTGTGGATGATGCACATGAAACTGCCGGCATCGCCCTCGCGGAAAATCGCCTCGCCCTCAGCCACGGTGCTGATGCTGAAGTAACCGGAAGCGGCCGCAAAGTCGGCCAGCTGCAATTGATCGAACAGGCCACAGTCCATCAGCCAGTCGCGGATTTCGTTGTTCAGAAAGGTCGGTTCAGACATGTCGATGCGGTCTTTTTGTTATCACTGTTTCCAAGGAGCACACGGTCCCCATGTAGGAGCTGCCGAAGGCTGCGATCTTTTGATCTTGTTGTTCAAAACAAGGACCAAAAGATCGCAGCCTTCGGCAGCTCCTACACAGGGAATCGGTGGAGGCTTTGGGTCTGCTGTTAAGACCCAAGCCACCCTCAGAGTTCCTCAGGCAATCTGCAAAACCTTGAACACAAATGCATATTCGAGCGCTACGTCACGTAATCCCTGATAGCGCCCGCTCATGCCGCCATGCCCGGCGCCCAGTTCGGTCTTGAGCAGCAGCACGTTGTCATCGGTCTTGGTTGCGCGCAATTTCGCCACCCACTTGGCCGCCTCCCAATACTGCACACGGCTGTCGTTGTAGCCGGCGATCACCAGCAGCGGCGGATACGCCTGCGCGGTGACGTTTTCGTACGGCGCGTAAGCCTTGATCCGATCATAGACGTCCGGTTCTTCCGGGTTGCCCCATTCGTCGTATTCAGTGACAGTCAGCGGCAGATCCGGGTCGAGCATGGTGTTGAGCACGTCGACGAACGGCACTTCGGCAATCGCCACGCCGAACAGGTCCGAGCGCTGGTTGAGCACCGCGCCGATCAACAGGCCACCGGCGCTACCGCCACTGATTGCCAGTTTTTCTGCAGTGGTGATGCCGTTGAGGATCAGGAATTCGGCGCAGGCGATAAAGTCGCTGAAGGTGTTGTGTTTGTGTTCCTGCTTGCCGGCGCGATACCAGGCTTCGCCCAGCTCACCACCACCGCGTACGTGAGCGATGGCGAAGGCCATGCCGCGGTCCAGCAGGCTCAGGCGCGCGTGAGAAAACCACGGATCGAGGCTGGAACCGTAAGCGCCGTAACCGTACAGATACAGCGGCACCGGTTTACCGACCATCTCGCGCTTCATCACCAGACTGATCGGCACCTGCGTGCCGTCCGGGGCGGTGGCCCATAGACGTTGGCTGACATAGGCGTCGGCATCAAATTGGCCGAGTACCGGAGTTTCCTTGAGCACCGTTTGCTCGCCGCTGGCGAGGATCAACTGGCGCACCTGGGCCGGGCGATTCAACGCTTCGTAGCGCAAGCGAATGCGATCGCTCTCGAATTCCAGGCTGTTTTGCACATGCAGACTGTAGGCCGCATCGGGCAACTGCACGCGATACGGCGCCGAGCCCTGCGGGTGAACCTCGATGATCGGCAGACCACCTTCGCGCAGGCTCAAGGTCATTGCCTCTGCGTTGAGGCTGACGCCGTCGAGCATCACGTCATTGTTGTGCGGGATCAGGTTCTGCCAGTCGGCCTCGCTTGGCGGCACGCCAGTGTCCGGGGCCTGATACAGGGCGAAGTTGATGCCGTCGCGGTTGGTGCGGATAAACCAGGTCCAGACGCCGTCGAGCAGGCCGTGGTCGACGTCGTATTCGTGTTCTTCGACCCGTGGCGCCAGGCAACTGAATGGCAGATGTGGCTGATTGGCGTCCAGCGCCCAGACTTCACTGGTGGTCTTGCTGCCCAGCGACAGCAGCAATTGCTGCTCGGAGCTGGAGCGGTAGCAATGCAGGAAGAAACGCCCGTCCGGCTCGTGGAAGACTTCTTCGGCGGCAGTGCCATCGAGGCGATAGCGGAACAGTTTATGCGGGCGATGGGTGTCGTCGAGCACGCCGAAGAACAGGGTCAGGCTGTCGTTGGCCCAGGTCATGCTGCCGTCGCAGTCCTCGAATTCGAGTTCGCTGACTCGGTCGTTGGAAAGCTCCTTGACGAACAACGTGTAGATCTCGTCGCCCGAGGTGTCGACGCTGTAGGCCAGGCGCTGGTGATCGGGGCTGATGCTGAAAGCGCCCAGCGAGAAGAAGCCGCCATTGGCCAGCGCGTTCGGATCGAGCAGCAGTTGCTCGCGGCTTTCATCCAGCGTCAGGCTGTCGTCCGCCGGACGCGGGCAGCGGTAGTGCCGGGCGTATTCATCACCGGCAGTGGTGCGCGTGTAATACAGATACGGGCCCCAAGGTGAGGGCAAGGACAGGTCGGTCTCGAGAATCCGGCCCTTGATCTCGTTGAACAGGCTTTCACGCAGCTCGGCCTGATCGGCGGTTTGCGCTTCCTGATAAGCGTTTTCAGCCTTGAGGTAGTCGAGCACCGCGTCGGTGTCGCGCTCCTGCAGCCAGGCATACGGGTCGGCGCCGGGCGCCCGCTGGGCAATCGGGGCAGTGATGGCAATGGCGGATTCGGGCATGGAAGGCTCTCGGACAATATTCGGAATTGGGTTTTTCGCGGGTCTTGAAAGCGCCGCAGCCCTTGTGGGAGCGAGCCTGCTCGCGAAAGCGGTGTGTCAGGCATAGCTATTGCAACTGACAGTCCGTATTCGCGAGCAGGCTCGCTCCCACAGGGGCGGCTGCTGGCCGTCTGGTATTGGGACAAGCCGCATGGGCGAAAAGTCGTTACTATAAGCGCCTATTTGCCTGCCTTGCCATGGACACCATGACCGAGAACGACTATCTGATCGCCTGGGGCCTTTACGCCTTTGCCGCCGTGGGCTGCCTGTTGGTATGGATGCGCCTGACCACCTGGATGTGGCGCTGGCTGCGCGAGCCGCTGCGTGTGCTGATGGCGGTGTTGCTGTTCAGCCCGACCATCGTCGATCCGGTGAAAGCCAAAGTTGCACCGGCCATCGCCATCACCGCCCTGGACATGCTGTTCAAGGTCGGCAACAACGCCTGGCGCGCGGTTTCCGATCTGTTCATGTACGGCATGATCGCCTTCGGGGTGTATCTGGTTTTCGTCTTGATCCGCCTGCCGATCGAGCGCGCCTCGACAGCGCGGCGTGAACGCGCCGAGGCCGCCAAGGCCGCCGCCCGTGCCGAAGAGCGCGACGATGATCAACCGTTCGGCGGCGCCGGTGATGACCGCTACGGTCGCCCGCCAGTGCCGAACAATCCGCAGCGCATGCGGGTCGAGCCGCGTCTGTAACCCGAGAGTCCGCACATGTGTGAATTACTGGGCATGAGTGCCAACGTGCCGACCGACATCGTGTTCAGCTTCACCGGCCTGATGCAGCGCGGCGGCCGCACCGGCCCGCACCGCGACGGCTGGGGCATCGCTTTCTATGAAGGGCGCGGCTTGCGTCTGTTTCAGGACCCGGCAGCGAGCAGCGAGTCGGAAGTGGCCAACCTGGTGCAGCGCTATCCGATCAAGAGCGAGGTGGTCATCGGCCACATCCGCCAAGCCAACGTCGGCAAGGTCTGCCTGTCCAACACCCACCCGTTCGTCCGCGAATTGTGGGGGCGCAACTGGTGCTTCGCGCACAACGGCCAGCTCGCCGACTTCATTCCGATCAAAAGCTTCTACCGCCCGGTCGGCGATACCGACAGCGAAGCGGCATTCTGCGACCTGCTCAACCGGGTACGCGCAGCCTTCCCCGAGCCGGTCGATATCGAAGTGCTGCTGCCGGATCTGGTCGCGGCTTGCGCTGAATATCGCAGTAAGGGCGTGTTGAATTGCCTGCTCAGCGACGGCGACTGGCTGTTCTGTTACTGCTCGACCAAACTGGCTCAGATCACCCGCCGCGCACCGTTCGGCCCGGCGCGGCTCAAGGATGTCGATGTGATTGTCGACTTCCAGGCCGAAACCACGCCCAACGATGTGGTCACGGTGATTGCCACCGAGCCTCTGACCGAAAACGAAACCTGGACCCGCTACGAACCGGGCCAATGGAGCCTGTGGCGACGCGGCGAATGCGTCAGCCAGGGCAAGACCGAATAAGGATTTGCATCCATGTTGCTCAGTTATCTACGGCTGGTGTTGTTTGCGGCGGGTCTGTTGATCGGTGTCCAGGTGCCGGGGTTCATCAACGATTACGCCCAGCGTGTAGAAGCGCATCTGATCGAAGCGCAGACCGGCCTGCGTGGTTTCCAAGGCACGGCCGACCAGTTTTTCAAAGGCGACATGCAGGCGCTGGTCGCGCATTACCGGGCCAGCGAAGACCCGATTTTCCGCAGCGATGCCGACAGCCTGAACACTTTGCTCACTCGACAGGTGGCGCTGGATAAACAATTCCAGGCGATGCAAGGGCCGTGGTATGTGCGCTTCCTGCAAGTGGTCCTGGCCGCCGATCCGGACATTCGCAAGGAAACCTGGAACGGCTACAGCTATCAGATCCTGCTGACACCAGAGGCAATGATCTGGGGCATGAGCGGCGCGTTGCTGCTGTCGTTCGGTGTCGAATGCCTGTTCCGCCTGATCGACTGGGTAGTGCTCGGCGGCCGCCGCCTGCGCCAGAGCCGACCGATCGAAGATCGCGACGTCCGCGGCCTCTAAGGGCTCCAGAGCAAAAGATCGCAGCCTGCGGCAGCTCCTACAGGGGAATGTGAACACCTGGAGCTGCCGAAGGCTGCGATCTTTTGCTTTTCAAGTACACAACACGATGTAGGTTCCACCCACTCTGTGCGCATACCCCGCCAGCACCTGCTGACACAACGTCACAATCTCCTCGACCCACTCAACCCCGACCCGCCACGACACCACCACTGGCAGATTCGCCGGCCGCTGGTCAATGTCGAGCAAGATCAATTCGCCGCGCGCCAGTTCTTCGGCGACCAGCACCGGCGGCAGCGCGCCGATACCAAAGCCGTCACGCAACAAACGGGTAATCGCCGACACCGAATTCACGCAATTCAACCGTGGCGCCAGCACGCCGTTGGCCTGCATCAGGGCGACGATATCCTGATGCGGTCGCGAGTTTTTCGAGTAAGTGATGATCCGCTCCTGCGCCAGTTCGGCGAGGTCGGCGTAGTTGCGGTTGTAGATCGAATTGCTGGCGACGATCCAGCCCAGCGGATGGCTGGCCAACTCCAGGCTGCGCACGCTTTCGTGGCGGATCAGATCGGTTTGCAACACCAGATCGAGAAAACCTTTTTGCAGCTGATCGCAAAGGTTCAGCGCGGTATCCGCGACCAACTCGATCTCCACCCGTGGATACAGATCGGTCATCTGCGCCACCAGCGGGCTCAGCCACGTATGAATCACCGTGTCCATCACGCCGATACGCACCCGCCCGACCTTGCTCGAACGGGTCTCGATCGACTGTTTCAGCGCCGCCATGGTCTCGAGCATCTGCTCGGCGTAGTCGAGTACTTTCAAGCCTTCCGGGGTCAGGCTGACGCCGCGTGAATCGCGCAGAAACAGCCTCACGCCCAGTTCGCCTTCGAGCACGGCAATGCGGCTGGAAATGGACGCCTGGGTGGTGAACAGCTTGTCAGCGGTCAGGCGAAAACTCTTCAGGCGCGCGACCCAGACAAAGGTCTCGAGAAACTTCAGATTCATGGACAAGGCTCGGCTGACAAATTTTTCTTATGCCTAAGGCGGGTTTTTATTCGTTGGACGGCGCAGGGCAGGGCGACGAAAAATCGGCGCATCCGGTTCCCACGATAGGCGTCGTCGGAGCTTCGAACAAGACCAATAAAAGCCCTGCGGAGATTTGCCATGAGTGCTCCCGACACCCTCCCGTTATCCAAGCCTGTGACGCGCCCCGGGCCGTTCGACTGGTATCGCAACATCAACCAGCAGGAGCGCCGCACGTTCTGGAGCTGCAAGATCGGTTACGGTCTGGACGGCATGGACACGCAGATGCTCAGCTTCGTCGTGCCGACGCTGATCGCGATGTGGGGCATCACCACTGGCGAAGCGGGGCTGATTCACACCAGCACACTGATCGCTTCGGCCATCGGCGGTTGGGTCGCCGGGATCCTCTCCGACCGCATCGGCCGCGTGCGAACGCTGCAACTGACGGTGCTGTGGTTCGCCTTCTTCACCTTCCTCTGCGGCTTCGCGCAAAACTACGAACAATTACTGATCGCGCGCACCCTGATGGGCTTCGGTTTCGGCGGTGAATGGACCGCCGGCGCGGTGCTGATCGGTGAAGTGATCCGCGCCAAGGACCGCGGCAAAGCGGTGGGCATGGTGCAATCCGGCTGGGCGCTGGGCTGGGGCCTGACGGCGATTTTGTATGCGCTGCTGTTCTCGGTTTTGCCAGCGGAAGATGCCTGGCGCGCGCTGTTCATCCTCGGCATCGTGCCGGCGATATTCGTGATTTTTGTCCGTCGCCTGGTGAAGGATCCTGAGATTTATCGCGAAGCCAAAGCCGCGCAAACCCCGGAAAACCCGGCCAGGTTCTACGAGATCTTTGCCCCTGGCATGCTCTTCACCACGTTTCGCGCTTCCTTGCTGACCACCGGTGCGCTGGGCGGCTACTACGCGATCACCTCCTGGCTGCCGACCTTCCTCAAGAACGAGCGCGGTCTGAGCGTGCTCGGCACCGGCGGTTATCTGGCGATGGTGATCGTCGGTTCCTACGTTGGCTATGTAATCAGTGCTTATCTGACCGACCTGCTCGGGCGGAAAAAGAATTTCATCTTGTTCGCGGTCGGCTCGTTCACCATCGTTCTGCTCTACACGCAGATGCCGGTCAGTAACGGCGTGATGCTGTGGCTGGGCTTTCCGCTGGGCTTCTTCGCCTCGGGGATTTTCAGCGGCATGGGCGCGTTTCTCACCGAATTGTTCCCCACACGGATTCGCGGCTCGGGCCAGGGTTTCTGCTACAACATCGGCCGCGCACTGGCGGCGTTGTTCCCGCTGTTGATCGGCCTGCTCAGCCAGAAAGTGCCGCTGAGCATGGGCATCGGCGCCTTCGCGGCGGTTTCTTACGGCGTGGTGATTCTCGCGGCGCTGAGCCTGCCGGAAACCCGTGGCAAGCAACTCGACGCGCAGTAACTGATACCCTGCGCAGAAGTCTCCTACAGATAAAAAGACCAGCAGCTACAGGAGTGTTCACCGTGAGCCGCCTGCTATTGAATTGCGACATTGGCGAGAGCTTCGGCAGCTGGACCATGGGTCTGGACGCCGAAGTCATGCCCTTCATCGATTGCGCCAACGTTGCCTGTGGTTTCCATGCCGGCGACCCGAGCATCATGCGCAAAACCGTGGCGCTGGCCCTCGAACACGGCGTGCAGATTGGCGCGCACCCGGCCTATCAGGATCTGGTCGGATTCGGCCGGCGCTCCATGGCGTATTCCGCGCAAGAGCTGCAGGACATCCTGCATTACCAGATCGGCGCCCTCGACGGCATCTGCAAGGCGCAGGGCGGGCGTGTGAGTTACGTCAAACCCCACGGCGCGATGTACAACGACATGATGGCCAACCCGGCGCAGTTGCGCGCAGTGGTGCAGGCCGTGGCCGCTTATGACCGCAGCTTGCCGCTGATGTTGATGGCGACCCGAGACAACGCTGCGGCGCAGCAGATCGGCGATGAATACGGCGTAACTCTTTGGTTTGAAGCGTTCGCCGACCGTGCCTACGACAGCGCTGGCCGGCTGGTTTCGCGGCAGTTGCCGGGCGCCGTGCATCACGATCCGCAGACAATCATCGAGCAAGCATTGACCATCGCCCGTGGCGGCGAGCTTATTGCCAGCGATGGCAGCGCGTTGATCCTGCGCGCCAACACCCTGTGCGTCCACGGCGACAACGCCAGTTCCGTGGCCGCCGTGCAGCGCATTCGTCAGGCCATGCAGCAGTCGAGTGCGTCATGAATCCACGGATTGAAGTGGTGGCGCTCGATTGCCTGATGCTGCGTCTGTTCGATGAAATTGCCGAAGCCAACACGCCGTGGATGCTCGCCGCCAGCGAGCGCTTGCGTGCGGCATTCGGCGCGCAGCTGATCGATCTGGTGCCGTCCTATACGACGCTGATGGTGCATTACGATCTGACGCTGTTGAGTCCGGCGCAGGCGCGCGAATTGATCGCCGAGGCGTTGGTTGACCTGTCGCCAAATGCGCGAAGCGCTGGGCAGTGTCATGTCTTGCCGGTCTGGTATGACTTGAGTGTCGGCCCGGATCTGAGCCTGTTGGCCGAACGCAGCGGCCTCGCGGTGAAGGAGGTGATTCGTCGCCACAGCGCACGGGAATATCAGGTGTTCGCTCTTGGCTTTGCGCCGGGTTTTGCCTTCATGGGCCTGGTCGAAGAAATGCTCGCCGCGCCGCGCTTGAGCACACCGCGCAAGAAAGTCGCCGCCGGCAGCGTCGGTATCGCCGAGCGGCAGACCGCAGCGTATCCGGTGGTCTCACCCGGTGGCTGGAACCTGATCGGGCGCACCCCAGCGAAACTCTTCGATCGCCACCGCGACGGCTACAGCCTGATGCAACCGGGCGACACGGTGCGCTTCGAAGCGGTCGACCACGCCGAATTCATACGCTTGGGCGGCGATGACACACCACTGGAGGCGTTGGCGTGAGTCGATTGACGATCGAAGCCAGCACACCGCTGTGCCTGTTGCAGGACGCCGGGCGGTTTGGCGTGCGACATCTGGGCGTGACGCAGGGCGGCGCGGCGGATTGGTGCTCGATGAGCTGGGCCAATTGGCTGTTGGGTAATGAACTGGATGCGGCGGTGGTTGAAATCACCCTCGGCGGGTTTGCCGTGGTGGCTGAGGAGGATTGCCTGTTGGCGCTGGCAGGAGCGGATCTCGGCGCGCAGATCGACGGCCAACCGCTGGCGCCGTGGCGCAGCTTCCGGTTGGCGAAAGGGCAGACATTGCGCTTCACCCAGCCGTTGCTCGGCGCCCGGGCTTATTTGGCCGCAGCCGGTGGTTTCACTGCGCCGAAGGTATTGGGCAGCAGTGCCACGGTGCTGCGCGAAGAATTGGGCGGGCTTGATGGCATGGGCTTTCCGCTCGCCAAAGGGGCGGTGCTCGGTTACAGCGGCGAAGCGTTGGCAGTACGGGAAATGCCTTCGGCGCTGCGGCCGGATTTCAAAACGCATGCGCCTTTGGACTTGGTGCTCGGCGCACAGATCGGCCAGTTCAGCGGGCAGAGCCTGTTCGATGTCTTCAACAGCGCCTGGACCATCGACAGTCGCGCCGACCGCATGGGCATCCGCCTGCTCGGCGCGGCGTTGCAATATCAGGGCGCGCCGATGATCTCCGAGGGGATTCCGTTGGGCGCGGTTCAGGTGCCGCCGGACGGGCAGCCGATTGTGTTGCTCAATGATCGGCAGACCATTGGTGGCTATCCGCGCCTGGGCGCGTTGACACCGCTGGCGCTGGCACGATTGGCGCAGTGCCTGCCGGGAGCGAAGGTAAGATTGAGGCCGGTAGTGCAGGACGTCGCGCACCGCGAGCATGTCGAATATTTGCAGCGCTTCAAAGATCGCTAAAAGCTTCGCGAGCAGGCTCGCTCCCACAGGTAAAAGCATTCCAATGTGGGAGCGAGCCTGCTCGCGAAGGCGTTCGTCGAGTTAACGATTATTTGGAAAGAAACCGCATCCCTTCCTCAAGCCCGCGCAGCGTTAGCGGATACATCTGATCCTCGATCAGATCGCGGACGATGTTGGTCGACGAGGTATAGCCCCACGTGTCCTTCGGATACGGGTTGATCCAGATGAGCTTCTTGTATTTCTCCATGAAGCGCTGCATCCACACGTAACCCGGCTCTTCGTTCCAGTGCTCGACGCTGCCACCGGCCTGGGTGATTTCGTAAGGCGCCATCGCGGCGTCACCGATGAAGATCACTTTGTAGTCGGCGCCGTATTTGTGCAGCAGATCCTGGGTCGAGGTGCGTTCGGAAGTGCGGCGCATGTTGTTCTTCCACACTGATTCATAAATGAAGTTGTGGAAGTAGAAGTACTCCAGGTGCTTGAACTCGGTCTTGCAGGCCGAGAACAATTCCTCGCAGATCTTTACGTGCGCGTCCATCGAGCCGCCGATGTCGAACAACAGCAACAGCTTCACCGTGTTGCGGCGTTCCGGGCGCATCTGGATATTCAGCAGGCCGGCGTCCTTGGCGGTGTGGTCGATGGTGCCGTCGATGTCGAGTTCTTCCGCCGCACCCTGGCGGGCGAACTTGCGCAGACGACGCAGAGCGACCTTGATGTTGCGCGTGCCCAGTTCCACCGAATCGTCGAGGTTCTTGTACTCGCGCTGGTCCCAGACCTTGACCGCTTTGCCCTGACGCTCGCCGGCATCGCCAACCCGGATGCCCTCCGGGTTGAAACCACCGGAGCCGAACGGACTGGTGCCACCGGTGCCGATCCATTTGTTGCCGCCGGCGTGGCGTTCCTTCTGTTCTTCCAGACGCTTCTTGAACTCTTCGATGAGCTTGTCCAGCCCACCGAGGGACTGGATCTGCGCGCGTTCTTCGTCGCTCAGCGAACGCTCGAATTCCTTGCGCAGCCAGTCTTCGGGAATCAGCGCCTGCAAGTGATCGTCGAGTTTTTCCAGGCCGTTGAAATAGGCGCCGAACGCGCGGTCGAACTTGTCGAAATGGCGTTCGTCCTTCACCAGGATCGCCCGCGACAAGAAATAGAACTCGTCCATGTCGGCGAAGGTCACGCGCTGTTTCAGCGCGTTGATCAGGTCCAGCAGCTCGCGCACCGAGACCGGTACCTTGGCTGCACGCATTTCGTTGAACAGGTTGAGCAACATGGCAGCAGCCTCTTAGCGGGTGCCGCGCCGGCTCATGAACGCCAGGCGCTCAAGCAGTTGCACGTCCTGTTCGTTCTTCACCAGCGCGCCAGCCAGTGGCGGGATGGCCTTGGTCGGATCGCGCTCGCGCAGCACCGCTTCGCCGATGTTGTCGGCCATCAGCAGTTTCAGCCAGTCGACAAGCTCGGACGTCGAAGGTTTTTTCTTCAGGCCCGGTACCTTGCGCACGTCGAAGAACACGTCGAGCGCTTCGCTGACCAGATCCTTCTTGATGTCCGGGTAGTGCACGTCGACGATTTTCTGCAGGGTAGTGCGGTCGGGGAAGGCGATGTAGTGGAAGAAGCAGCGGCGCAGGAAGGCGTCCGGCAGCTCTTTCTCGTTGTTGGAAGTAATGATGATGATCGGGCGCTTCTTGGCCTTGATGGTCTCGTCGATCTCGTAAACGTAGAACTCCATCTTGTCGAGTTCTTGCAACAGGTCGTTGGGGAACTCAATGTCGGCCTTGTCGATTTCGTCGATCAGCAGAATCACCCGCTCCTCGGACTCGAAGGCTTCCCAAAGCTTGCCTTTCTTCAGGTAATTGCGCACATCGTGGACTTTTTCATTGCCCAGTTGCGAATCCCGCAGGCGGCTGACGGCATCGTATTCATACAGACCCTGATGGGCCTTGGTCGTGGACTTGATGTGCCAGGTGATCAATTTGGCGCCGAACGATTCGGCCAGTTGCTCGGCGAGCATGGTCTTGCCGGTGCCCGGTTCGCCCTTGACCAGCAGAGGCCGCTCCAAGGTGATAGCGGCGTTGACCGCCAGCTTCAGGTCATCGGTGGCGACATAGGCCTGGGTGCCTTCGAACTTCATCTGCAGATCCTCGAACGGTAACGCCGACCTTACGGGCAGGGCGGGGCGAAATAATCGGATGCCCGACTATAACGCGCACGCCGGTCGACTGTGAACGCAGACGGCTTATTCAGTCTCTGAATGGAGCGTCACATGTTGACTCAGTCTCGGCGGATGGCCAGTATTCCGGTATCGCCGATTTGGCGATAGCCTTTCCTACTCGGTTAGTAAAAAGGCAGAAAATCGATGTTACCCATGAAACGGCCGCGTCTGCGATCTGCGCACGTCGTGTCGGATTTCAGGTTGGCGCTGGCATTTATCAATGGTCAGGAACTGACAGTTGATTTGGGGATGGATATTCATACTTATCCAGGTCTGCGGCCACTGCTTGATCGCGAAGTCTTTGCGACTGCCGTAGTCGGGGACGAGGGTTGGATCGTTGAATGGGTTGAACCCGACGTACAGATCGGTGCAGACACCTTGTATATGGATGCGCTAGCGCAAAATGCCCAGGATGAGAACACGCGCATTTTTATCGATTGGCGCGCCCGTACCGGACTTTCTCTCAATGATGCGGCCGAAGCGCTCGGTGTGAGCGCTCGCAGCATCAGCCGTTACAGCAATGGGCGTGAAGCAGTGCCACGTTCTTTGGCCTTGGCCTGTCTGGGCTGGGATTCGCTGCAACAGCGTTCATCGATAGCGGCCGAAGACACAGGTCGATATGTCGTCAACCGCAAAAATTAACCCTCATCCGGCTTCGGCCGCTCATATCGCGCATTGAATGCCTGGATGAAGCCATTGCGCAAAATCTGCAAAAACGCTTCGAAGGCGTTGACGTTCTGCTGGTGAACATTGCCGCTGAGTTCGACGCGGGTGGCGAACTGGTTTTTGTTCTGGTTCTTCAGCACGGTCTCGGTGCCGCCGACCAATGCTTCCCAGATTGAGCGGAACAGGCCTTTGTTCTTGTTTTCGACGTCTTGCTGCCAGTTGAATACGTCGACGTCGCGCAGCAGGGGTTTGATGTAGCCGGTGAGTCGGGCTTTCTCTGCCTTGGCTTCGATGACCACATCGCCGTGGCCGGCGTTGAAGTCGAATTTGCCGTAGGCGGCGGCAAAGTCGTTCATGCGTTTGAGCTCGATGTCACGGGCGCGCAGGCGGAATTCGAAGTCTTCGAAGTTGCTCAGTGGATCGAAGGTGGCGGTGGTTTCCAGCGGCGCGTGGCCCAGCAGCAACGCCTTGCCTTCAAAGCGCGCGTCGCGTTTGCCTTCCTTGTCGACCACATTGGTCAGGTTGTAGATGCTGGCGTTGACGTTGCTGGCGTTCATGTTCACCGGCGGCTTGGAATTGAAATTACGGAAAGTAATACGGCCGTCGTTGATCTGTACTTCATCGAGGGTGATCGGCAGCAGCTTGCCCAATTGTTCACGCCAGTCGGTGCCCTGACCGGTCTGCGAGTTCTGCTTATTGGGGCCACCGTCGACAAAGTTGATTTCGGGGTTGAGAAATTGCACCTGCGCGACCACGGCATGGTCGTACCACAACGAATGCCAGCTCACCGACAGGTCGATCAACGGCGCATCGACGAACGGCACCGGCACTTTGCCGTCGACCTTGACGATCTTCAGGCCGTTAATTTTGTAGGCGCCGCGCCACAGCGCGAGGTCGACATCGGTGATCTGGCCACGGTAATCGCCCATGTCCGCGAGCTTGTCATTGAGGTAGTCGCGTACCAGATAGGGCAGGGCGAAATGCAGGGCGACCAGCAGCACCACGACACCCGCCAGGGTCCAGAGCGGCCAGCTGTAACGACGTTTCATGCCATTGTTCCTTCAAGAGTGTGGCTTGACGATTCAATGCGATTGACTCCGCGCGTTTGCAGACGTTCGACCCGACTGGACTGTGATCGGCAACGGGCTTACCTTGGAAGGCTGAATTCAACGCTGCATAAGGACCCAGCCATGAGCCGTATTTACGCTGACAACGCCCATTCCATCGGTAATACGCCGCTGGTCCAGATCAACCGCATCGCGCCGCGCGGGGTCACGATCCTGGCCAAGATCGAGGGGCGCAACCCCGGTTATTCGGTCAAATGCCGAATCGGCGCCAACATGATCTGGGACGCCGAAAGCAGCGGCAGACTCAAGCCGGGCATGACCATTGTCGAGCCGACTTCCGGTAATACCGGTATCGGTCTGGCCTTCGTTGCCGCTGCGCGTGGCTATAAATTGATGCTGACCATGCCGGCGTCGATGAGCATCGAGCGCCGCAAGGTTCTGAAAGCCCTGGGCGCGGAACTGGTGTTGACCGAGCCGGCCAAGGGCATGAAGGGCGCCATCGAGAAAGCTGCGGAAATCGTCGCCAGCGATGCCGACAAATACTTCATGCCAGCGCAGTTCGATAACCCGGCCAACCCGGCGATTCATGAGAAGACCACCGGCCCGGAAATCTGGAACGACACCGACGGTGCCGTGGATGTGCTGGTGGCTGGAGTAGGTACCGGCGGAACCATTACCGGTGTCTCGCGGTATATCAAGAACACCGCCGGTAAACCGATTCTGTCGGTGGCCGTCGAGCCAGCGTCTTCGCCGGTGATTACACAAGCGTTGGCCGGTGCCGAGATCAAGCCGAGCCCGCACAAGATTCAGGGCATCGGTGCCGGTTTTGTGCCGAAGAACCTTGATCTGTCGATGGTCGATCGTGTCGAGCAGGTGACTGACGAAGAATCCAAGGCCATGGCTTTGCGCCTGATGCAGGAAGAGGGGATTTTGTGCGGCATCTCCTGCGGCGCTGCCATGGCGGTGGCGGTGCGTCTGGCGGAGAAACCAGAGATGCAGGGGAAAACCATCGTCGTGGTGCTGCCGGATTCGGGTGAGCGTTATCTGTCGAGCATGTTGTTCAGTGACCTGTTCACCGAGCAGGAGAACCAGCAGTAAGCCTGTTGATTCATGTCAGCCAGGGTTCAGGCGCCGCATGTTAATAAAGGCTTTGTTGCGTAATGCTTAACACTGAATCTTGTGGCAGGCGGGTTTTTCCCGGAGCCGGTAGTGTTTATCATGGCCGGCTGCCATGCCGGGTAAAGGGCATTGCGCAGCGTTGTCTTTATTCAAGGAGTTGTTGATGAGCGTTTCGTTTGCCGCCAAGGCGTTTGTGCTGTTGCTGTTTCTGGGCAGCACGCTCTATGTGCATTTGCGCGGCAAGGCGCGTTTGCCGGTGCTGCGTCAGTTCGTCAACCATTCGGCGCTGTTCGCCCCATATAACGCTTTGATGTACCTGTTTTCCGCAGTGCCATCCAGACCGTATCTGGATCGCAGCAAGTTTCCGGAGCTGGATGTACTGCGCGACAACTGGGAAACCATCCGCGACGAAGCCATGCACCTGTTTGACGAGGGCTACATTCGCGCCGCCGAGAAGAACAACGACGCCGGTTTCGGTTCGTTCTTCAAAAAAGGCTGGAAGCGTTTCTATCTGAAGTGGTACGACAAACCGCTGCCATCGGCCGAAGCCCTGTGCCCGAAAACTGTAGCGCTGGTCAGTGCCATTCCCAACGTCAAGGGCGCGATGTTTGCACTGCTGCCGGGCGGCAGTCATCTCAACCCGCACCGCGATCCGTTCGCCGGCTCGCTGCGCTATCACCTCGGCCTGTCGACACCCAACTCCGACGATTGCCGGATCTTCGTCGACGGTCAGGTTTACGCCTGGCGCGACGGCGATGACGTGATGTTCGACGAGACCTACGTGCACTGGGTCAAGAATGAAACCGCTCAGACTCGCGTCATTCTGTTCTGTGACATCGAACGCCCGCTGAGCAGCCGCCTGATGACCCGGATCAACCGCTTCATCAGCGGCTGGCTCGGCCGCGCCACCGCGCCGCAGAATCTGGACGACGAACGGGTTGGCGGCATCAACCAGGCTTATGCCTGGAGCAAGAACTTCAGCGACCGTTTCAGCGGCGTGGTCAAGCAGTGGAAGCGCCGGCATCCCAAGGCCTACAGGGTAATGCGCCCGGTGCTGGCGGTGTTGGTGCTGACGTTGCTGGGGTATTGGTTGTTTGGTTGAGCCTGGAACAGAAATAAAAAACCGCTCCTCAGGAGCGGTTTTTTCACAATCGGCCAGCGGCCAGCACCGAGGGCTCATCTTCGATACCGGTGATCAGCAGTTGCAACAGACGCCGTTGATTAGCGGTCAATTCGTGATCAGCCAGTCTTTTGGTTTTCAGCGATCTGACCAGCGCTTCGGGAGGTCTCTGTTTCGCTTTTTTCATGTCGCCTCCCGGTTCGATCAGTAATTGATTGGTTTTCACAGTACTGGATTCTCCAAGGTTTTGACAAGGCGGCCTTCGATGTCGTAGCTGAAACCCAGCTTCTGATAAACGGGTATCGCACCGTCCAGCGGCTCTTGTATTTCGATAACATCGCAGCCAACGAAATGCGCGTATTGCTCAATTACCATCATCGCTAGTAGTCCGATCCGATTTTTCAAAGGATGTGTTCCGCCAGGGCGCCCTTCCAGTCTCACAACTCGTAATCTTCGTCGACTATTGTTCGGGTTCGCAAAACACAGGCCGCAGAGCTGCCCGTCGAACCAGATAGAGATGTCCAGTGCGCGTGGTTCACGTGATTTCCACGCGATGACTTCATGCCAGAAAAAGCAGGGTTCTTCCCATGTTTCAAAAGCATTCAGCGCATGCCTGTTTATCGGTTCGAACCGAATCAGAGATAAATCCATAATCGAAGCGTCGGCCGCCTTGAGTTGGCCCTGTAAGCCGGCAATCTGCGAAGCGGCCCGCTTCCTCGCCTCTGACCGATAAACCTGATACCGCAAATACGTCCGTTCCCTTGGCATATGATCTCTTGCATTCCATGTCTCCTGACAATCCGTTGCCACGCCAATAACCCTAACCACCCGGCGCCAGACTGTCGCTACCGGCCCTTCGCCCAAGTCATTGCAATCTGTGTCCCGGGCTGGTTATAGTCAGCCCGCGAGCCGCCTGGCTCGCGCGTTCATTTCCTCAATAAAGATCAGCATTCATGCCTGCATCCTTCATCAACGCGGTAGTCGATTCAGCGGTCAACGCTGGCGTCGTGCCGTGCGGGAATCAGCAGCCTGTGCAGATCAGTCATTACCCTCCACCTGTCAGTAGCACGCCGGTGTGCGCAGTCGTATCGCCGCCGGGCGTTGGCGTTCGGGGCTGATCGGCAGTTTCTGCTGCCCCCGCGCCCGCCAGAAAAACCTACTGAATTTCAGCTTCGGCTGAGTTGGCTTCTTGCCTGACTACAGGTGGTATTCATGTTTGTCCTTTCGAAACAATCCTCGCTCGCGGCGGCGTCCACGAGCCTGTTCGTTCTGCTGTGGAGCAGCGGGGCGATTTTCTCCAAATGGGGCCTCGCCCATGCTTCGCCCTTTGCCTTTCTGCTGATTCGCTTCGCCATCGCCCTGTGCGGGCTGGTCTTGCTGGCGCCGCTGCTGAGATTGAAGTTGCCCAAGGGTGGCAAGCCGATGCTGTTCGCGATCGCCACGGGACTGGTGTTGCTCGGGGCCTATCAGATCTTTTATCTGCTGGCGCTGGACTGCAAAGTCACGCCGGGGGTGATGGCGACGATCATGGGCGTTCAGCCGATCCTTACCGTGGTCTTGATGGAACGGCAGCGTTCGGCGAGCCGCCTGTTCGGCCTGGCGCTGGGCCTGGCCGGGCTGATCATGGTGGTTTATCAAGGGATCGGTCTGGCTGGAATGTCCTGGGCTGGCATGCTGTTCGGTTTGCTGGCGCTGGCGAGCATGACGCTTGGCTCGATCATGCAGAAACGCATCACCGACAATCCGCTCGGTACGCTGCCAGTGCAGTATCTGGCCGGGCTGTTGTTGTGCGCGGTGTTCGTACCGTTCCAGCCGTTTCACTTCGAGCACAGCGCAGGCTTCATTGTCCCGGTGTTATGGATGGGCCTGGTGGTTTCAGTGCTGGCGACGCTGTTGCTGTATCGGCTGATTGCGCGGGGAAATCTGGTGAACGTCACCAGCCTGTTCTATCTGGTGCCGGCGGTGACGGCGGCGATGGATTACCTGATTTTCGGTAATCGGCTGGCGGCGTTGAGTGTGCTGGGGATGCTGCTGATCATTGTTGGGTTGGTATTTGTGTTCCGTAAAACCGGATAGCCGATAGGCAGGTGGCGCTTGTTGCGCCGCCTTTCGCGAGCAGGCTCGCTCCCACATTGGAATGTATTCTTCTGTAGGGGCGAGCCTGCTCGCGAATATCTGCGGCAGAAAATCTAACGGACTGACGCGTTTGCAGGCTTAACCACCGCCGGCTTTAACACCAGCCACAACGCCGCCGCAATCAACACTCCGCCATAAATGTGCGCCATCGACAACGGCTCATCCAGCAACAACGCCCCCCACAACACGCCGAACGGCGGGATCATGAAGGTCACGGTCATCGATTTCACCGGGCCGATCGAGCTGAGCAGGCGGAAATAGATGATGTAGGCAAACGCCGTGCAACCCAGGCCCAAGCCGAGCAGCGACAGCCAGACCTGCCAGCCGCCCCAACTGACCGGCGGCGCAGTGATGGTGCTGTAGGCGAACAGCGGCAGCAAAAACAACGTCGCCCCGAGCATGCTGCCCAATGCCGACAAACGGCTGTCCAGCCCACCGGCCTGATCCAGCCAGCGCCGCGCGAGGAAACCGGCAAAGCCGTAGCAAGTGGTCGCAAGCAGGCAGGCCACCGCGCCCATCAGCAGCTGCAGATCGAAGGCCACCGGACCTGCGCGTGTCAGCACGCCGACGCCGAACAGGCCGAGGAACACGCCGCTGAGCTTGGCCGCTGTGAGTTTTTCGCTGAAAAACAGGCCGCCAATCAACACGCCCATCAGCGGCGTGGTCGCATTGAAGATCGCCGAATAGCCGGCCGGCAAAACCTGGGCGGCAACCGAATACAGCGTCGCCGGAATCCCCGAGTTGATTACGCCCAGCAGCATCACGGTTTTCAGCTTGCCCTTGAAGTCCCAACTGATGCGCATCAGCCCAAGGATCACCAGCAGACCGGCCGCCGCGATCGACACGCGAAAGAACCCGGTGGGGATCGTGCCGATCACCGGGGCAATGATGCGCATGAACAGAAAACTCGCGCCCCAGATAGCGGCCAGCGACAACATGCGGAAAATATCGACAGGGCTCACGGCGGGCTCCTTCCTTGATCGGGACGAGAGTGTTGCCGAGCGTCCGGATCATGGCAACCGCTATTCGGGCTTTTAATTTTGCCTGCCGATGCATCGGCTCGAGAAAGCGCATCAACGGTCAGCCCTGTATCGGTTTTGGCAGAAATTGCGCTTTTCCTGCGAGCGTTTCCGTGACTAAGCTCAAACGAATCGATTTCCCGCCGAGGTTCATTTATGTCGCAGCAATGGCCAGCCACCGAGATCGCCCGGATGATCCTCGCCGGCTTCGACGATTATCGCGAGCATTTCCGCCGCATCACCGACGGCGCGCGTGAGCGTTTCGAACAGGCGCGCTGGCAGGAGGCACAGGCCGCCTCGGCGGCGCGGATCAATCTGTACGAAGAAAAGGTCGGCGAAACCGTTGCTCGGCTGCGCGAGTATTTCGACGAAGAAACGCTGATGAACGTCAGCTGCTGGCCGCTGGTGAAAAGCGCCTACATCAGTGTGATCGACCTGCGCTTCGACGATGAGCTGTCCGAAACCTGGTACAACTCGATTTTCTGCGGGCTGTTCAGCCACGACCTGATCAGCGACGGCTGCATGTTCATCCACACCACGCGCCCAAGCCTGCGCCGTGCCCGCGCCGCGCAAACCCGTACGTACAAGCCGCAGGGCCAGTTGTCCGGGATGCTCGCCAGCATCTTCTCCGATTACCGCTTCAGCGAGGATTACGCTGATTTGCCCGGCGACTTGCTGCGGCTCGAAGCGCAATTGCGCGAGAACCTGCCGGACTGGGTGTGCAAAGACCCGGAGCTGAGTGTCGAGCTGTTTTCCTCGGTGCTCTACCGCAACAAAGGCGCGTATCTGGTCGGACGCATCTACACCCGCGACGAACAATGGCCGCTGGTGATTCCGCTGCTGCACCGTGAAGGTCGTGGCATTCAGATCGATGCGTTGATCACCGACGAAGCCGATGTGTCGATCATCTTCTCGTTTACCCGCTCGTATTTCATGGTCGATGTACCGGTGCCGGCGGAGTTCATCGGTTTTCTGCGACGCATTCTGCCGGGCAAGCACATCGCCGAGCTGTACACCTCGATCGGCTTCTACAAGCACGGCAAGTCGGAGTTCTACCGCGCGCTGATCAATCACCTGGCCAACACTGACGATCAGTTCATCATGGCCCCGGGCGTGCGCGGCATGGTCATGAGCGTGTTCACCCTGCCGGGTTTCAACACCGTGTTCAAAATCATCAAGGACCGTTTTTCGCCGTCGAAAAACGTCGACCGCGCCACGGTAATCGAAAAGTACCGGCTGGTGAAAAGCGTTGATCGGGTCGGGCGCATGGCCGATACCCAGGAGTTTGCCGACTTTCGTTTTCCGCTGAGCAAGTTCGATCCGGCGTGTCTCGAAGAGCTGCTTGAAGTGGCGCCGTCGACGGTGTCGGTCGAAGGCGAAACCGTGCTGATCCGCCACTGCTGGACCGAACGCCGGATGACTCCGCTCAACCTCTACCTGGAAAACGCCAACGACGCCCAGGTACGTGAAGCGCTGGAAGATTACGGTCTGGCGATCAAGCAATTGGCGGCGGCGAATATTTTTCCCGGCGATATGCTGCTGAAAAACTTCGGGGTCACCCGTCACGGGCGAGTGGTGTTTTACGACTACGACGAAATCTGCTTCCTGACCGAAGCCAACTTCCGCCACATCCCGCAACCGCGCACGCCGGAGGACGAAATGGCCTCCGAACCGTGGTACTCGATCGGCCCGCTGGACGTGTTTCCCGAAGAATTCCCGCCGTTCCTGTTTGCCGATGCCGGGCAGCGCAAGTTGTTCGATCAGTTGCATGGCGAGTTGTACAACGCCGATTACTGGAAGGGCTTGCAGGAAGCGATTCGGGCGGGGAAGGTGATCGACGTCTTCCCATACCGGCGCAAGGGCCTCGACAACGAATAACAAGACGCAGCTGCAAGTGGCAAGCTTCAAGCTGCAAGTTGAAAGCCGCAGTGACTTGCGACTTGTAGCTTGGCGCTTGCAGCTGCTTTTCTGCGACAATCCGCCCCCTGCATAAATAGACGACCGAATTGCCTACCCGATGACCGACGAATCGCCCTCCATCGACAAACTGCTGAAAAACCTCGATCACGCCATGCTCGCCGACCGTCACCGGCTGCGGCGGCAGTTGCTTGAGCTGCGCAAGAAACCCGACGAGGCCAAACTGGCCCAGTGGGTGACGCGCATGCAGGCGTCCTGTGATCAGGTGCTGGCGCGCCGTGCCAGCCTGCCGGTGATTCGTTATGACGACAGTTTGCCGATCGCGGCCAAGCGCGACGAGATCAAAAAGGCCCTGGAGCAACATCAGGTGCTGATCATCGCCGGCGAAACCGGCTCGGGCAAAACCACCCAGTTGCCGAAAATCTGTCTGGAAATCGGGCGCGGCCAGCACGGTCTGATCGGCCACACCCAGCCGCGTCGGATCGCTGCGCGCAGCGTCGCCAGCCGTGTCGCCGAAGAACTCGGCACGCCGCTCGGTGCGCTGGTCGGCTATCAGGTGCGCTTTGAAGATCAGAGCGATGCCAACACCCTGATCAAGCTGATGACCGACGGCATTCTGCTGGCGGAAACCCAGAACGATCGTTATCTGGAACGCTACGACACGATCATCGTCGACGAAGCCCACGAACGCAGCCTCAACATCGATTTCCTCCTCGGCTACCTGAAAACCCTGCTGCCACGCCGTCCCGACCTGAAGGTCATCATTACTTCGGCGACCATCGATCTGGAGCGCTTCTCCAAGCACTTCGATAACGCGCCGATCGTCGAAGTATCGGGCCGTACCTTCCCGGTGGAAACCTGGTATCGACCGCTGACGCTGGAGCAGGACGAAGAGGGCAACCGGGTCGAGGACGACCTCACCGTCGATCAGGCGATCCTCGCCACCCTCGACGAAATCGCCGCCTACGAGCGCAGCGAACGGCGCAGCCCCGGCGATGTGCTGGTGTTCCTGCCCGGCGAGCGCGAGATTCGCGACGCCGCCGATATGCTGCGCAAGGCCCAGCTCAAGCACACCGAAATCCTGCCGCTGTACGCGCGCCTGTCGCCGGCTGAACAGCAGCGGATTTTCCAATCGCACCCGGGCCGCCGCGTGGTGCTGGCGACCAACGTCGCCGAAACCTCGCTGACCGTACCGGGCATTCGCTATGTGATTGACAGCGGCACCGCGCGCATCAGCCGCTACAGCTATCGGGCCAAGGTCCAGCGTTTGCCGATCGAAGCGATTTCCCAGGCCAGCGCCAATCAGCGTAAAGGTCGGTGCGGGCGGGTCGAGCCGGGTATCTGCGTGCGTTTGTACAGTGAAGAGGACTTCCTTGGGCGCCCGGAATTTACCGATCCGGAAATTCTGCGCACCAACCTCGCCGCCGTTATTTTGCAGATGCTCCATCTGCGCCTCGGTGAAATCACCGCGTTCCCGTTTATCGAGCCGCCGGACGGCAAGGCAATCAGCGACGGTTTCAACCTGCTGCAAGAGCTGTCGGCGGTAGATCGCAACAGTCAGCTGACACCACTCGGTCGCCAGTTGGCGCGCTTGCCGGTCGACCCGCGCATGGGCCGCATGCTGCTGGAAGCGGCCAAGCTCGGCAGCTTGCAGGAAGTGCTGATCGTTGCCAGTGCGATGTCGATTCAGGACCCGCGCGAGCGTCCACCGGAGCGTCAGCAAGCGGCGGATCAGGCCCATGCGCAATGGAAGGATCCGGATTCCGACTTCGCCGGGCTCGTCAATCTGTGGCGCGGTTTCGAAGAGCAGCGCCAGGCGCTCACTGCCAACCCGCTGCGTAACTGGTGCCGGAAGAACTTCCTCAATTACCTGCGTTTGCGCGAGTGGCGTGATTCCCATCGTCAGTTGAGCCTGATCTGCCGCGACATGCAGCTGAGCCTGAACAAAGAGCCGGCGGATTATCCGAAGCTGCACAAAGCGGTACTGGTCGGATTGCTCAGCCAGATCGGCCAGAAAACCGAAGACGGCGATTACCTCGGCGCGCGGCAGCGGCGCTTCTGGATTCACCCGTCGTCGGGCATCGGCAAGAAGCGCCCGCAGTGGCTGATGACCGCCGAACTGGTGGAAACCACCAAGCTTTACGCGCGCATGGTCGCCAAGATCGACGCCGACTGGATCGAACCGCTGGCCGGGCACCTGATCAAGAAAAACCATTTCGAGCCGCATTGGGAGAAGAAGCGCGGCCAGGTCGTAGCCTATGAGCAGATCACCCTGTTCGGCCTGATCGTGGTCGGTCGCCGCCCGGTGCATTACGGCCCGGTCGATCCGGTGGTGTCGCGTGAGCTGTTTATCCGCGAAGGTCTGGTGCGCGGCGAGATTCAGTCGCGGGCCAAATGCCTGAGCGCCAATCAGAAACTGCTCGAGCAGCTCGACGAACTGGAGGCCAAGGCGCGCCGGCGCGACATTCTCGCCGACGAAGAAACCCTCTACGCCTTCTATGATGCGCGGTTGCCGGCGGAAATCCACCAGACCGCGACCTTCGACAGTTGGTACAAGGTCAACAGCCAGAAAGACCCGCAGCTGCTGATCATGCGCGAAGAAGACGTACTGGCTCGCGAGGCCAGTGAAGTCACCGCCCGTGATTACCCGGACACCCTGCACATCGGCGATCTGGAACTGGCGCTGACTTATCATTTCGAGCCCAATCACCCGCGCGACGGCGTGACCTTGCGCGTGCCAGCGCCATTGCTGCCGATGTTGCCGCCGGAGCGTCTGGAGTGGCTGGTGCCGGGCCTGATCGAGGCCAAGTGCATTGCGCTGGTACGTAATCTGCCCAAGGCCCTGCGCAAGAACTTCGTGCCAGTGCCGGACTTCATCAAGGCCGCGTTGCAGCGCATGACTTTCGCCGAAGGTTCGCTGCCGCAAGCGCTCGGTCGCGAGCTGCTGCGCATGACCGGCGCGCGGGTCAGCGATGAAGCGTGGGCAGAAGCGGCGCAGCAGGTTGAGAGCCATCTGCGCATGAACCTGGAAATCGTCGATGGCCAGGGCAAGTTCCTTGGCGAAGGCCGCGATTTGGCTGAGTTGACCGCGCGCTTCGCCGAAGCCAGCCAGGCCGCGCTGGCGGTGCCGCAGAGTGCGAAAAGTCAGCAACCGGTCGAGGCGAAAGTATTTGCGCCGGTGGCGGAAAAGACCCAGCAGAAGATCGCCGGGCTGTCGATGACGGTGTACCCGGCGCTGGTGGAAGAGGGCGGCACGGTCAAGGAGGGACGCTTCTCCACCCCCGCCGAAGCCGAGTTCCAGCATCGTCGTGCCCTGCAGCGCTTGTTGATGCAGCAACTGGCCGAACCGGCCAAGTTCCTCCGGGGCAAGTTGCCAGGGCAGACTGAGCTGGGCCTGTTGTATCGCGAACTGGGCCGGGTCGATGCGCTGGTCGAAGACATTCTGCTGGCCAGCCTCGACAGCTGCATTCTCGAAGGCGAAGACCCATTGCCCCGTGATGGCGCCGGGTTGGCGGCATTGGCCGAGCGCAAACGCGGCAACTGGACCGAGCACGCCGAGCGGGTTGCGCGGCTGACGCTGGAAATCCTGAAGATGTGGCACGGTCTGCAAAAACGCTTCAAGGGCAAGATCGATCTTGCCCAGGCGGTGGCGTTGAACGACATCAAGCAGCAGATCGGCAATCTGGTCTATCCGGGTTTCGTCCGCGAAACGCCGATGCAGTGGCTCAAGGAGTTGCCGCGTTATCTGAAAGCGGTCGAGCAACGTTTCGAGAAACTCGGCGCACAGGTGCAGAAGGATCGGGTCTGGAGCGGCGAACTCGCTGGCCTGTGGGCGCAATACCAGGCCCGCGCGGCCAAGCATGCGCAGGAAGGCAAGCGTGATCCGCAGCTGGAGTTGTACCGCTGGTGGCTGGAGGAATACCGCGTATCGCTGTTCGCCCAACAGTTGGGCACCAAAGTGCCGATCTCCGACAAGCGCCTGAGCAAACAGTGGAGCCAGGTCGAGCCCTGACCCTGCAGCCATACACAATTCCCCGTGGAATTGGTCTTTGTGGCGAGGGGATTTATCCCCGCTGGGTGGCGAAGCCGCCCCAAAACCTACGCCTCGGTTCATCAGATACCGAGCGTAGTGGGTTGGCGACTGCTTCGCAGTCGAACGGGGATAAATCCCCTCGCCACAGAGTTGAGTTCATGGAGTGAATGGCAGTTGTGCTTGAGAACGGCGCCAAAACCTCGGGTTTATGGCAAACTTCGCCACCATAACCCGCCGTTTCGCGACCCAGAGCCTTCGGCCGTGTCGCGCTGCGGAATAAAACGATGCCAGGTTTGCGTCCCCCGGATGGGAATAGACCCCTTTGCGTGTTGGTACGACGGTTCCAGCACTTTCTGCCTGAACAGATTAGAGAAACGACCATGCATAACGTCGTCATCAGCGGCACCGGCCTGTACACACCGGCCAACAGCATCTCCAACGAAGAGCTGGTGCAGTCTTTCAATACCTACGTCGCCCAGTTCAACGCCGATAACGCCGAGGCCATTGCCAGCGGCGAAGTCCAGGCCCTGACCGAATCCAGCGCCGCGTTCATCGAAAAGGCCTCGGGCATCAAGAGCCGCTTTGTCATGGACAAAGACGGCATCCTCGATCCGCAACGCATGGCCCCGCGCCTGCCCGAGCGTTCCAACGATGAATGGTCGGTGCTCTGCCAAATGGCTGTCGGCGCGGCTGAACAAGCCCTGCAACGAGCCGGCAAAACCGCCGCCGACATCGACGGCGTGATCGTCGCCTGTTCGAACCTGCAACGCGCCTACCCGGCCATCGCCATCGAAGTCCAGGAAGCGCTGGGCATCGAAGGTTTCGGTTTCGACATGAACGTGGCGTGTTCTTCCGCCACCTTCGGCATCCAGGCCGCCGCCAACAGCGTACAGCTTGGCCAGGCGCGGGCGATCCTGATGGTCAACCCGGAGGTCTGCACCGGGCACCTGAACTTCCGTGATCGCGACAGCCATTTCATCTTCGGCGATGCCGCGACTGCGGTGATCATCGAGCGCGCGGATCTGGCGACGTCCAAGTACCAGTTCGACGTGGTCAGCACCAAACTGCTGACCAAGTTCTCCAACAATATCCGCAACAACTTCGGCTTCCTCAACCGTGCGGCGGAAGAGGGCATCGGTGCCCGCGACAAGCTGTTCGTGCAGGAAGGCCGCAAGGTGTTCAAGGATGTCTGTCCGATGGTCGCCGAACTGATTGGCGAGCACCTGGAAGAGAACCAGCTCAACGTCGGCGACGTGAAGCGTTTCTGGCTGCACCAGGCCAATCTGAGCATGAACCACCTGATCGTGCGCAAGCTGCTCGGCCGCGAAGCTACCGAAGAAGAAGCCCCGGTGATTCTCGACAGTTACGCCAACACCAGCTCGGCCGGTTCGGTCATTGCCTTCCACAAATACCAGGATGATCTGGCCTCGGGTTCGCTGGCGGTGCTCAGTTCGTTTGGTGCCGGTTATTCGATCGGTAGCGTGTTGCTGCGCAAGCGCTGATATAGGTTAATTTCCCCTTAATCGCGTCGATCTTTCCTACATTCGAAGCGGCTGAAACGCTGTAATTTTTCGGACGTCGCGGCAGGTGAACACCTGCCGCGTTCATTTTCGAAGTCCGGACAAGGGGATTGATGGATGGCGGCTGACGACACCCAACTGCTCACGCGCCTGCTGGCGGGGGAGCAAAAGGCTTTCAAGGAACTGGTCACCACGTATCAGAGCGCCATGCGTGCGGTGGCTTACGCGATTGTCGGCCAGCGTCATGTCGAGGAAGTGGTGCAGGATGCCTGGCTGTCGGTGGTGCGCCATCTGGCCAGCTTCGAAGGCCGTTCCAGCCTCAAGACTTGGTTGCTGACCATTACCGCCAATTCGGCCAAGAGTCGCTACAAGCTCAATCGCCGCGAAGTCCTGCTCGACGACCTGCCATCGCCCCACGGCACCATCGGTGACGATCGATTTTCCTCGAGCGACGGTCATTGGCTGGTCGCGCCATTTGCCTGGCATCAGGACACCCCCGAAGCGCTGCTGACTGAAAACGAACTGCGTGAATGCCTCGAACACACGTTGCTGAGTCTGTCCGAGTTGCAGAGCAGTGTCCTGCTGTTGCGCGAACGCCAGGGCCTGGAGCTGGAAGAGATCTGTAATCTTCTGGAGATCTCGCTCTCCAATGTCCGCGTGCTGCTGCACCGGGCACGCTTGAAGGTCTTTGCGACCGTGGAACATTTTGAGGAGACAGGAGAATGTTGACCTGCAAGGAGCAAGTGGCACGATCCAGCGATTATCTCGACGGCCAACTGAGCTTTCGCGAGACGCTGATGGTGCGTCATCACCTGTTGTTCTGCCCCAACTGCCGGCGCTTCATGCGGCAGATGCGCGTGATGCAGGCGACGCTAAAGGCGTTGCCGGAACGAGCGGACGAGAATGTCGATGCGCTGGCCAAGCGCTTGGCCGAGCAACGACGAAAAGACAATCCCCTGTAGGAGCTGACGAGTGAAACGAGGCTGCGATCTTTTGATCTTGTTTTCAGGATCAAGATCAAAAGATCGCAGCCTTCGGCAGCTCCTACAGGGGCAGCTTCAAGCTTCAAGCCTCAAGCTGCAAGTAAAGGCATTCACTCGCAACTCTTGGCTTGCAGCTTGCAGCTTGCAGCTGTTTTCCTAGAACTTCGCTTCAGCATCCAGCTGCAGGGTGTTGGCATCTGCATCGCGCTGGCTACGGCTGGCGAAGTCGGCCTTGGTCAGGAAGTACGTGGCGCCGACGGCGAAGTTCTTGTCGATGTCGTAACCGACCTTGAACTTGTGCCCGCGCGAACCGGTGGTGCCGTTGGCGAAGTCGGAGTCGGTGAAAGCGCCGACCACGGCGTTGCGCTGCACGTCGCGGTAGTTGTAGTCAAGGTTGAAGCCGAAGACTTTCGACTTGGCGCCGAGCAACCATGCGGTGTCCTGATCGGTCACGGCATCGTTGTTCTTCACGTACTGGCCGTAGAACGACAGCGGCATTGGCAGGCCGCCGATGTCGATCTGGCTGAACCCTTCATACAGACGGAATTCGTTGTCAGCCGAGTTGCCGTTGACTGCCAATGCGCACGGGGTCGAGGTGCCGGTGCAGCGGCTGTCTTCGTCGTTCTGGTAGGCGTAGACACTGCCGCCGACGGTCATTTTCAGGTTGTCGGTGATGTTGAAGCGGCTGCCCAACTGGCCAGCGGTCAGGCGCAGGTCGTGGCGAAATTGCACGCCGTCGCCGTCAACGTTGTCCTTGAGGTTGTAGTTACCCAGGCTGCCGAACAGTTCGGCGCTGCCGCCCAGTGGGTATTTGTAGGTAACGGCCAGACCTTCCGGGTTGATGTCGCTGTCCCAGATCACATCGCCCATGCTCACCCACGGTTGCAGCATCTTGCCGCCAATAACGTGCAGGTTCTTGATCTGATCCGGGTGATAGTCGATGTAGCCGAGGTCGAGCCAGATCTGCTTCTTGTCGAAGTAGTTGTCCTGATCCTGGTTGGTCGAGCGCGCGTCGTCACCGCCGCCAGTGGCGATACGGATACCGGTGTCGACTTGCGGATTGATCTCGGTATAGGCGCCCAGTCGCGCACGGATGCGCTGGCGGTCCTTGTCGCGGCCGCCGTTGTTCGGCTCGCCGTCGATCTTGATGGTTTCCTGACGGATACGTACGTCGCCCTTGAACTGGGTCTTGGCCGCCCAGGCCAGTTTCTGATCGAACAGGCTCTGTTCGTTGGTCTTCTTCGCGACCGCCGCCACTTGTTCGTTGGTTTCCTGCTGCGCCTGTTGGGCGATTTGCTGAGCCTTCTGATCCTTGGCCAGTTCTGTTTGCAGCTCGATGTACTGCGCCTGGGAAATCGACCCGTTGGCCTTGAGCATGTCGAGCAGTTTGGCGTCGACTGCAGCACTGGCCGGAACGCTCATGGCCAGCAACAAGCCGCCGCACAGGGCCGCTGCAGTTTTCGTGGAAGCAAGACGCATAGCAATCTCCGAAGATGAAGGGGATGGCTGAACCATCCTGGGCACAACCGGCCTGGAGGCCGGAAAACTGTCTCCGGGTTAGAACCCGGCGCTCTAAAAACAGGCGCCAGTATCGCGATGGTTTATGACAGAGCGGTGGCACAGTGATGGCAGGTTGATGACGATACATATCAGGCGTGAACTATCGACCTAGAGCGCTGTCGGCCGATTGAGCGTGTGCAACCGGGCCGCGATCAGCGATACTCGCCGGGCTTTGTCGCCAAGCTGTGGAGTGCCAGTGAATGCCGTTGCAACGCCTGCAAGACCTGTCAGAAATCGCCCCGGCAAGCTGGGATGCGCTGGTGCCGGACAACCAGCCGTTCCTGCGTCACGCCTTCCTCAGCGCGCTGGAAGACAGCGGCAGTGTCGGCCCGCATTCAGGCTGGCAGCCCGAGCATTTGCTGCACATCGAAGATGATCGACTGATCGCCGCACTGCCCAGTTATCGCAAGTGGCATTCCTACGGCGAGTACGTTTTCGATCACGGCTGGGCCGACGCCTGCGCCCGCGCCGGCATCGATTACTACCCCAAACTGTTGACAGCCGTGCCGTTCAGCCCGGTCAGCGGCCCGCGCTTGCTGGCGGCGAAGGTCGAAGACGGTTTCGAACTGCTGAAAAGCCTGCCGGGCTATTTGCAGATCGAAGAACTGTCCAGCGCGCATATCAACTTCACCGATCCGTTTACCGATGCGGCGATGGCCGAGCAACCGGGCTGGCTGCAGCGCATCGGCTGTCAATATCACTGGCAGAACCGTGAATACCGCGACTTTCAGGACTTCCTCGACGCCCTCAGCTCACGCAAGCGCAAGCAGATGCGCAAGGAACGCGAGCAGGTGGCGGGGCAGGGCTTTGAGTTCGAGTGGTTGGAGGGGCGTGAGCTGGGCGAGGCGCAGTGGGATTTCGTGTACGCCTGCTATGCCAACACCTACGCGGTGCGGCGTCAGGCGCCATATCTGACGCGGGAGTTCTTCAGCCTGCTGGCTGAACGCATGCCCGAGGCGATTCGCGTGGTCCTGGCCAAGCAGGGCTCACGGCCGGTGGCGATGGCGTTCAGCCTGGTCGGTGGCGACAGTTTCTACGGGCGTTATTGGGGCTGCCTGGCCGAGTTTGATCGGCTGCATTTCGAGACGTGTTTCTATCAGGGCATGGATTACGCGATCGCCCATGGCATCCAGCGTTTCGATGCCGGGGCGCAGGGCGAGCACAAATTGATTCGCGGCTTTGAACCGGTGATCACCCATTCCTGGCATTACCTGCGCCATCCGGGGTTGAAGGCGGCGGTGAAGGATTTTCTTCAGCAGGAGCACGCCGGGGTTCTGGCCTATGCCGAAGAGGCCCGCACCGCGTTGCCCTATCGCCAAACCTAGTTCCAGATCCCCTGTGGGAGCGAGCCTGCTCGCGAAAGCGTCGGGTCAGTTGACGAATTTGTCGCTGATCCATCGCATTCGCGAGCAGGCTCGCTCCCACAGTTTTTTCACCGCACCGCCAGGCATCAATCGATGCCGACAAACCCTCCGGTCTGGTGCGCCCACAACCGTGCATACAAACCACGATGCGCAAGCAGTTCGGCGTGGGTGCCGCTCTCGGCGATCTTGCCGTTTTCCAGCACCACCAGACGGTCCATGCGCGCGATGGTCGAGAGACGGTGGGCGATGGCGATCACGGTTTTGCCCTGCATCAAGGTCTCGAGGCTTTCCTGAATCGCTGCTTCGACTTCCGAATCCAGTGCCGAGGTCGCTTCGTCCATGATCAGGATCGGCGCGTCCTTGAGCAGCACCCGCGCAATCGCGATGCGCTGGCGCTGACCGCCCGACAATTTCACCCCGCGCTCGCCGACATGCGCATCGAAACCGCTGCGGCCTTCAGCGTCGGACAGCAGTGGAATGAACTCGTCAGCGCGAGCCTTGTGCACCGCCTCCCACAGCTCGGCATCGGTCGCATCCGGTTTGCCGTAAAGCAAGTTGTCGCGGATCGAGCGGTGCAGCAGCGAGGTGTCCTGAGTGATCATGCCGATCCGCGCGCGCAGGCTTTCCTGGCCGACTTCGGCGATGTTCTGCCCGTCGATCAGGATGCGCCCGCCCTCGACGTCGTACAGGCGCAGCAACAGGTTGACCAAGGTTGATTTGCCGGCGCCGGATGGGCCGATCAAGCCGATTTTCTCCCCCGGTTTTATCGTCAGATTGAGGTCGCCGATGATGCCTCTCTTCTTGCCGTAGTGAAAATCCACGTGCTCGAAGCGCACCTCGCCCGAGGCCACGGCCAGCGGTTTGGCCTGCTCGCGGTCGGTGACGCTGACCGGTTGAGAGATGGTGCGCAGACCGTCCTGGACCATGCCGATGTTTTCGAAAATGCCGGTGACTACCCACATGATCCAGCCGGACATGTTGACGATACGAATCACCAGGCCGGTGGCCAGGGCAATCGCGCCGACGGTGATCAGCGACTGCGTCCACAGCCACAACGCCAGCGCCGTGGTGCCGACGATCAGCAGGCCGTTCATGGTAGTGATCGCCACGTCCATGCTGGTCACCACGCGACCGGCCATTTGCGCTTTGACGGTCTGTTCTTCGATGGCTTCCTTGGCGTAGTGCTGTTCGAAGTTGGTGTGAGCGAACAGTTTCAGCGTGGCGATGTTGGTGTAGCCATCGACGATGCGCCCCATCAGTTTCGAGCGCGCGTCAGAGGCTTCCACGGAGCGCTCCTTCACCCGTGGCACGAAGTAATACAGCGCGCCGATGTAAGCGACGATCCAGGTCAGCAAAGGGATCATCAGGCGCCAGTCGGCCTCGGCGAACAGCACCAGCGAGCTGATCGCATAGATCACCACGTGCCACAGCGCGTCGACCGCTTGCACGGCAGAATCGCGCAGCGAGTTGCCGGTCTGCATGATGCGCTGGGCGATGCGCCCGGCGAAGTCGTTCTGGAAGAAATTCAGGCTCTGCTTGAGCACGTAACTGTGGTTCTGCCAGCGGATCATGCTGGTCATGCCGGGGCTCAGGGTCTGATGCACCAGCAGGTCGTGCAGGGCAAAGAAGATCGGTCGCAGCACCAGAGCGACCACCAGCATCCAGGTCAATTCGAGGGCGTGGTCGCTGAAGAAATTCGGGTTGGGCGTGCCTTGCGCCAGATCGATGATGCGGCTCAGGTAGCTGAACAACGCTACTTCGATCAACGAGGCAAACAGGCCGATGACGAGCAGGGCAGCGAAACTTGGCCAGACCTGCTTCAGGTAATAGACGTAGAAGGGCCAGACGCGGTCCGGCGGGGACGCCGTCGGGGCGTCGCGGAAGATATCGATCAGTTGTTCGAAACGGCGATAGAGCATCAGATAACCGCCCGGAATCCGGGCTCTCCTTTTATCAGTGCGAGCGGCGCAGGCTCAGCCCCACGCCGCTCGATATGCCCGGCGAAACTCAGTCGATGCGCTTGGCTGACTTGATGATCACAGGGTCGACAGGCACGTTCTGCATGCCTTGTTTGGTGGTGGTCTGAGAGTTGACGATGATGTCCACGACATCCATGCCCTTGACCACTTTGGCGAACACCGCGTAACCGGCGTCACGGCCCGGATCGAGGAATGCGTTGTCGGCAACGTTGATGAAGAACTGGCTGGTCGCCGAATCAGGGTTGGAAGTACGCGCCATCGACAGGGTGCCACGAACGTTGTGCAGGCCGTTGCTGGCCTCGTTCTTGATCGGCGCCTTGGTTTCTTTCTGTTGCATCTGCTGGGTGAAGCCGCCGCCCTGAGCCATGAAGCCCGGGATCACACGGTGGAAAATGGTGTTGTTGTAGAAGCCGCTGTCGACGTATTCAAGGAAGTTCTTCGTGCTGATCGGCGCCTTGACCGGGTCCAGTTCGATTTCGATCTGGCCGTTGGTGGTGTCCAGCAGCACGTGGGGCGCCTTGGCCGGGGTAGCAGCCATCAGGTTGGCGGCAAACAGTACGGAGCCGGCGGCGAGGGCGAGTTTTTTCAGCATGGGTCAGTGATCCTGAGAGTGAAGGTCGGCTGTGGCGAGAAAATCCAGCAGCGTGTGATTGAAGCGTTCGGGTTGATCGAGCGGGGTGGCATGGCGCGAGTCGTCAATGACCACCAGCCGCGCATCCGGCAACAGTTTTACATAGGTTTCCTTTAACGCCACCGGTGTGTAGTCACGGTCGGCGCTGATGACGAGCGTTGGACAGGACACCCGTGAAAGTCGTTCCTGAACGCCCCAGCCCACGATCGCATCGAAGCTGGCGAGATAAGCACGTTTGTCGTTTTTTGCCCAGCGTTCGGCCATTTTCCGTCGCAGATCGGCCTGTTCCGGCTTGGGGAAAAGTTTGCTGCCGAGGGCTTTGCCGATGGTTTCCAGGCTGAGCAGGCGCATCAGGCTCCAGCGTTTGAACCACTGCCAATAATCATCGCGGCTGCGCAATTTGACCTGTGGTGCGCTGTTGACGATGGTCAGGCTCTTGAGTGCTTGCGGCTGATCGACGGCCAGCTGAAAGCCGATCATTGCGCCCATCGACAGCCCGACGTAGTGCACCGGGCCGAGGCGCAGGTGTTCAATCAAGGCCAGCAGGTCGGCGCTGAACCCGGCGATGCTGTAGCGCTCGCGGGGTTTGTCCGAGCGCCCGTGGCCGCGAATGTCCGGGACGATCACCCGGTAGTGCGCGGCCAGCGCGGGGATCTGCATTTCCCAGTCCAGGGTGCTCGAGCCGAGCCCGTGAACCAGTAGCAACGGCGTGCCGTGGCCATATTCCTCGTAGTGCAGGTTGCAACCTTCATGCTCGAAATACGCCATCGGTGAACTCCGTGTCAGGCTTGTTCAGGTGCGGCAAACGGTGCGTCCAGCGGCAAGGTGTCGAAGGTGCGCAACAATTCAATAAGGATTTGCGTGGCCGGGCCCAGGGGTTTGTCCTTGTTCGAATACAGATAGAAACTCGAATTGCGGCTGCCGCCTCGGTCCAACGGTAGCAGCTTGAGCGAACCATCCTTGAGTTCGCGGTCGATCATGTGCCGCGGTAGCCAGGCAAAGCCCAGGCCGCTGCTGACAAAGGTCGCGGCGGTGGCGAGGCTGCCGACGGTCCAGCGCTGTTCGGCGCCGAGCCAGCCGACATCGCGCGGCTGCTGGCGGCCTGAGTCGCGGATCACCACTTGCATCTGGGTTTCCAGATCCTGAAAGCTCAACTCGCGGTTGAGCCGATGCAGCGGGTGATCAGGGTGGGCAACGGCGACAAACTCGACATCGCTCAACTCCGCACCCAGGTAGCCCGGAATGCTCAGGCCGGTGATGGCCAGATCCGCCACGCCTTCGAGCAGAACTTCCTCGACCCCCGACAACACTTCCTCGCGCAGGCGCACGCGGCAGCCGCGACTCTGCGGCATGAACGCGGTCAGGGCGCGGACGATCCGCGCGCTCGGGTAGGCCGCATCGACCACCAGCCGCACTTCCGCTTCCCAGCCTTGCTCCATGTGATGGGCAAGGTCTTCGAGTTGGCTGGCCTGTTTGACCAATTGCCGCGAACGGCGCAGCAATACCCCGCCGGCCTCGGTGAGCACGGCTTTGCGCCCGTCGATGCGCAGCAACGGCACGCCGAGCTGATCCTGCATGCGGGCGACGGTGTAGCTCACCGACGATTGCGAGCGGTGCAGGGCCTCGGCGGCCTGGGCGAATCCGCCGTGGTCGACCACGGCCTGCAACGTTCGCCATTGATCAAGGGTCACGCGGGGCGCTTTCATCAATAGCTCCTCTTGTCCTAAGCTGGCCGTCCCTCATGGAGACTGCCGAATGAAAAAATTCTGTTGTGTGGTGCTGGCGCTGCTGCCGTTGACCGCGTTTGCCTATCCGATCGATGTGCAAAAGGATCTCAACGGCATGAAGATCGACTACGAGACGTACGACACGGACAATGACATCGGCTCGATCCGTGTGGCCAATTACGGTGATGTCGACGCGACCTGCCGTGCGGTGTTCAGCAACGGCCCGGAAGCACCGCGCACGCGCAGCATCGATGTGCCGGCCGGCAAGCATAAAAACGCCACGGCCAAGTTCACCCGCGAGATCATCAAGCTGCGCATCAAACTGACCTGCACCCCGAAATAACGCTATTTCCCTGTGGGAGCGAGCCTGCTCGCGAAGACGGAGCGTTATCCAGAGATGATGTGACTGAACATTCCGCTTTCGCGAGCAGGCTCGCTCCCACAGGGGATATGGGTTTAGCTTATAAACGAATTTATCGATGGATTACAGCGGATATTTGCGCTTTTTCATCGATTCAACTCTGTTTAACCTTCACTCCATCGACTTACAACAATCTCGGATGGAGGCTACACACCATGTCCCGCGTTCTGATCATCGAAAGCAGTGCCCGCCAGCAAGACTCGGTTTCCCGTCAACTGACCCAGACCTTCATCGCTCAGTGGAAAGCCGCGCACCCTGCCGATCAGATCACCGTGCGTGACCTCGCCGCGAACCCGGTGCCGCATCTGGACGCCAACTTGCTCGGTGGCTGGATGAAGCCCGCCGAACAGCGCAACGACAGCGAACAGGCGTCCCTGGACCGCTCCAACCAATTGACTGATGAGCTGCTCGCCGCCGACGTGCTGGTGATGGCTGCACCGATGTACAACTTTGCGATCCCGAGCACGCTCAAGGCCTGGCTTGACCATGTGCTGCGCGCCGGGGTGACCTTCAAGTACACCGAAACCGGTCCGCAAGGTCTGCTCGGCGGCAAGCGCGCCTTTGTCCTGACTGCTCGCGGTGGTGTGTATGCCGGTGGCCCGGCGGATCATCAGGAACCGTACCTGCGTCAGGTGATGGGTTTCATCGGCATCAACGACGTGACCTTTATCCATGCTGAGGGCATGAACCTGGGCGGTGACTTCCAGGAGAAGGGCCTGAATCAGGCCAACGCCAAACTGTCTCAGGTCGCTTGATCGGTTAATCGCCAGATAATCGCCGATTGTTTAAGTGACCTGGCGCAACCCCTTCAAGGTTCCACGCGCATCGAACCTCCCTTTGCACTTTTGCTCCTGAGTGCTGTAGCCCGATTGAACGCTTTAGCGAGATCGGGCTTTTTTTTGTCTGCGATTTGACGAACAACACATGACTCCTTGTGGGAGCGAGCCTGCTCGCGAAAGCGGTGTCTCAGAAAAGTATCTGCCGTCTGACACGCTGCCTTCGCGAGCAGGCTCGCTCCCACCGGTTATTTGTGTTTCCGGCTATTCGCAGTGAGCGGCAAAACCCGCTATCGTCGCCGCCATTCGATTTTCGAGGCGAGCATGGGCTATCTACTTTTTGTCACGCTGATCCAGGCGTTTTCCTTCAGTCTGATCGGCGAATACCTGGCCGGGCATGTCGACAGTTACTTTGCGGTGCTGGTCCGTGTGGTGTTGGCCGGGCTGGTGTTCATTCCGCTGACCCGCTGGCGTTCGGTGGAGCCGGCGTTCATGCGTGGCATGTTGCTGATCGGCGCGTTGCAGTTCGGTGTGACTTACGTCTGCCTTTACCTGAGCTTCCGTGTGCTGACGGTGCCGGAGGTGTTGCTGTTCACGATTCTCACGCCGCTGCACGTGACGTTGATCGAAGACGCGCTGAACCGTCGCTTTAATCCGTGGGCATTGGTTGCTGCGCTGGTGGCGGTCGGCGGTGCGGCGGTGATTCGCTTCGACAGCATCAGTCCCGACTTCTTCATGGGCTTCCTGCTGCTGCAACTGGCCAACTTCACCTACGCCGCCGGGCAGGTCCTGTACAAGCATCTGGTGGCGAAGCATCCGAGTGATCTGCCGCATTACCGCCGTTTCGGTTATTTCTACCTGGGCGCATTGGCGGTTGTGCTGCCAGCGTTCCTGTTGTTCGGCAAGTCGAACTTCCTGCCGGAAGCGCCGCTGCAATGGGCGGTTTTATTGTTTCTCGGGCTGGTGTCGACGGCGCTGGGCCTGTACTGGTGGAACAAGGGCGCGTGCATGGTCAACGGCGGCACACTGGCGGTGATGAACAACCTGCATGTGCCGGTGGGGTTGCTGTTGAATTTGCTGATCTGGAATCAACATGAGGAACTGGGGAGATTGTTCCTTGGCGGGGGTGTGATTCTGGCGGCTGTGTGGATCAGTCGGTTGGGCATCCGCAAATCCCCGGGCGCCGCATAACCCCTGTGGGAGCGAGCCTGCTCGCGAAGGCGTTGGGTCAGATAAGTATGGGGCGACTGACACATTGCATTCGCGAGCAGGCTCGCTCCCACATTTGATCTTTGGGTTACATCAGGTGTTTTTCCGGCTCCGGAATACTCGCCGAGCCCAACACCGCTGGCAGCAAGCCTGCGCGCAAATCCCCGCCACTCGGCTGTTGATACAGGCTCAACCCGAACTCCGGCAGCACCGCCAGCAGGTAATCGAAAATATCGCCCTGAATCCGCTCGTAATCGGCCCACACCGTGGTGCGGGTGAAGCAGTAGATTTCCAGCGGAATGCCCTGCGCGGTGGTCTGCATCTGCCGGACCATGCAGGTCATGTTCGGCTGAATCTCCGGATGACTCTTCAGATACGCCAGCGCGTAGGCGCGGAAGGTGCCGATGTTGGTCATGCGGCGGCGGTTGGCCGACATTGCCGCGACATTGCCCTGGGCCTCATTCCAGGCCTTGAGCTCGGCTTTCTTGCGGCCCATGTAGTCGGTCAGCAGGTGCACCTGGGAAAGCTTTTCTTCCTCGTCGTCGCGGATGAAGCGCACGCCGCTGGCATCGATGAACAGGCTGCGTTTGATCCGCCGACCGCCGGACTGCTGCATGCCGCGCCAGTTCTTGAACGACTCGGACATCAGCCGCCAGGTCGGGATCGAGACGATCGTCTTGTCGAAGTTCTGCACCTTGACCGTGTGCAGCGTGATGTCGACCACGTCGCCATCGGCACCGACTTGCGGCATCTCGATCCAGTCGCCGACCCGCAGCATGTCGTTGCTGGTCAGCTGCACGCTGGCGACGAACGACAGCAGCGTGTCCTTGTAGACCAACAGAATCACCGCTGACATCGCACCCAGGCCCGACAGCAGCAACAGCGGCGAACGGTCGATCAATGTAGCGACGATGATGATCGCGCCGAACACGTACAAAACCATTTTCGCCAGTTGCACGTAGCCTTTGATCGAGCGTGTACGCGCATGCTCGGTGCGCGCGTAGATGTCGAGCAGGGCGTTGAGCAGGGCGCTGACCGCCAGCAGCAGGAACAGGATGGTGAACGCCAGCGCGACGTTGCCGAGAAAATTCATCGCGGTTTTGCTCAGCTCCGGCACCAGGTGCAGGCCGAACTGGATCACCAGCGACGGCGTCATCTGCGCCAGTCGTTGAAACACCTTGTTGTGGCGAAAATCGTTGATCCAGTGCAGCGCCGGTTGGCGGCCGAGCATGCGGCTGGCGTGCAGGATCAGGTAACGCGCCACCCGTCCGAGCACCAGCGCAATGACCAGCAGCACCAGCAGCGCCAGTCCCGATTGCAGAAGTGGGTGCTCTTCGAGCGTGCCCCAGAGGCCTTGGGCTTTGAGCCAGAGCTGTTTGATATCCATAAGCGGAACATTTCTTCTGTAAGACGCGAGGGCCGATTAGAGCATTTAAGACGCTGTGTATTGCAGCGAGTGACAAATCGGGCAACAAAAAAACCACTGATTGTCGCCGTTTGCACAAAGAAACTCGGCCTGAGCGCTCGAAACCGGTAACCTATGCAGCTGTTTTTTTGCATATCTTCGAGGTAGCACCCGTGTTTTCCCAATTCGCCCTGCACGAACGCCTGCTCAAAGCCGTGGCCGAGCTGAAATTTGTCGAGCCAACGCCAGTGCAAGCCGCGGCCATCCCGCTGGCGCTCCAGGGGCGTGATCTGCGGGTGACGGCGCAAACCGGTAGCGGCAAAACCGCCGCTTTCGTCCTGCCGATCCTCAATCGCCTGATCGGCCCGGCGAAGATCCGCGTCAGCATCAAGACGCTGATCCTGCTGCCGACCCGTGAACTGGCCCAGCAGACCTTGAAGGAAGTCGAACGCTTCTCGCAGTTCACTTTCATCAAGTCCGGCCTGATCACTGGCGGCGAAGACTTCAAAGTCCAGGCCGCCATGTTGCGCAAAGTGCCGGACATCCTCATCGGCACCCCGGGGCGGATGATCGAGCAACTCAATGCCGGCAACCTCGACCTGAAAGAAGTCGAAGTGCTGGTGCTCGACGAAGCCGACCGCATGCTCGACATGGGTTTCGCCGAAGACGTGCAGCGTCTGGTCGATGAGTGCCCGAACCGTCAGCAGACCATGCTGTTCTCCGCCACCACCGGCGGTTCCGGTTTGCGCGAAATGATCGCCAAGGTCCTGAACAACCCGGAGCACTTGCAACTCAACGCGGTCAGCCAGCTCAACTCGACGACTCGTCAGCAAATCATCACCGCCGACCACAATCAGCACAAAGAGCAGATTGTGAACTGGCTGCTGGCCAACGAGACCTACCAGAAGGCCATCGTCTTCACCAACACCCGCGCCATGGCCGACCGTATCTACGGCCGCCTCGTGGCTCAGGAATACAAAGCGTTCGTGCTGCACGGTGAGAAAGACCAGAAGGATCGCAAACTGGCGATCGATCGTCTGAAGCAGGGCGGTGTGAAAATCCTCGTCGCGACCGACGTTGCGGCACGTGGTCTGGATGTAGATGGTCTGGATCTGGTGATCAACTTCGATATGCCACGCAGCGGCGACGAATACGTACACCGCATCGGTCGTACCGGCCGCGCCGGCAACGACGGTCTGGCGATCTCGCTGATCTGCCACGGCGACTGGAACCTGATGTCGAGCATCGAGCGCTACCTGAAGCAGAGCTTCGAGCGCCGCACCATCAAGGAAGTCAAAGGCACCTACGGCGGACCGAAAAAGGTCAAGGCCTCGGGCAAAGCCGTCGGCGTGAAAAAGAAAAAGACTGACGCCAAGGGCGACAAAAAGAAAACCGCCGCCAAGACGCCGACCAAGCGCAAGAGCGTGAACCGGCCGAAGCCGGATTCCCTTGTCAGCAGCGACGGCATGGCCCCGCTCAAGCGCCGCAAGCCAGCCGAGCCAGCGGCTGAATAACGCGTTCTAAACGCATAAAAAAACCGGACATTGTCCGGTTTTTTTTCGTCTCAATTGTCGGCTTTCTTCTCCGCCGACCCCAGTTCCTTCAAACGCTGATCGATCAGCTGGCACTTGTCCGGCAGATCCGCGCTGGCCGTGTCCAGATCCATTTTCTGCAACTCGGCGTTGATCTCCTTGGCCTTTTCCGGATTCTGCTCGGTGAGCCTGGAGACTTCCTTGGCCAGTTGTTCGCGTTTGATCGTCGCCTCTTCCGGCGTGCAGGCCCAGACGGGCAGGGCGCAGGCAAGGGTGGCGGCGAGGGACAGCTTGATCAGGGTTTTCATGGGCAGGCCTCAGTTCCGGTTAAGGCGGGTTAACCGGTTGAGGGCTGAAGCCTGGTAAAAGTTCAGAAACTGTGGGGCCAGGATTGTCCTCAATCGGCGTGACAGCAACCCGACTTCGGCGCACCGTCATACCGATCATGATGCCGCCCCCATTCCATGATCTCGTCTTCATTCCTGCCCTTGGGCGTCAGATCAAGGTAGTGGTAAGCACCAACCAGCATGTCCAGGCCGCGCGCGTATGTGGAATAGGTGTGGAAAATCTCGCCTTCGTCATTGCGATAAAACACGCTCAGCCCCGGCATTTCTTCCTCGGCGCTGTCGGTTTTTTCGTAATTGTAGGTAGCCTTTCCCGCCGCGACATCCTCAGCCCGGGCGCAGACGCCGAAGTCGTAATTGAAATCGCAACCTTCTGACGAGACCCAGTCGAATTTCCAGCCCATGCGTTGTTTGAACGTCTGAAACTCGCGCAACGGCGCGTGGGAAACGGCGACGACCGCAACATCGTGATGGGCCAGGTGCTGGTTGGCGCCGTCGATGTGATCGCTGAGGAACGAGCAGCCCCGGCAGCCTTCCTCCCAGCCTTTGGCAAACATGAAATGGTAGATGATCAACTGGCTGTTGTTGCAAAACAGGTCGTTGAGCTTGAGCTCGCCGTTCGGCCCTTGAAAGTGATAGTCCTTGTCGACTTTTACCCACGGCAGGGCGCGGCGCTCGGAGCTGAGGCGATCGCGTTCCCGGGTGAAGGCTTTTTCGTGGGCCAGATGCTGCTGGCGGGCGGCGAGCCATTCTTCGCGTGATACCACCGGATGGTTTGCAACGTTCATGACGATGTCTCCTGCGGGTTGAACCGGCTGTTTCAGCCTAGTCGTTCAACGTGCGAGGTAATCGACAGCCGTCGGTCGGTCGGGGCCGGAAATACTGCTGAACGGCTGCGCAGCGCTTCGGTCACAACCTTGAACGCGGCACAAAATCACCCGCACCGGAGGTTGGATCAGGATGACGACTTATAACTGGGATTTGATTGAACGTTTGCTGCATGAAGTGCAGAACAGCGCAGGCCATAGCTTCGCTCCCCGCGCTTATGCCGAAGACCATGCGGCCGAGAAAGCGAGCGCCGGCGAGCCGATCGACAATCTCGATCACTTGAAAACCCTGGCCTGTGATTATGAAAAGCTTTTGCTGGAGCGCGGATTCATCGAGCCACGGCCGGATCATGAAGGCAGCACCGGCAATAATTTCATCCTGACGCCACGGGGTTCGAGCCTGTTGAGCCTGATCGACAGCAGCATCCCCGGCAATGACCATCCGCGTCAGGTGCTGGATGAGCAGGAGGATGCGCTGGATGAAGTGACGTTTGATGAGGTCGCCTCAAAGGCTCAAATCGCCTGAGCCAGCGAAATCCGCCCTGTGGGAGCGAGCCTGCTCGCGAATACGGTCTGTCGGTGACATTGAACTGTCTGATACACCGCTTTCGCGAGCAGGCTCGCTCCCACAATGGGCCATCGGTTTATTCAAGGTTTCTGCGCGGCCTTCAGGCACTTGAGGTCATTGAAGTCCTTGCGCACGGCCTCGATTTTCTTCAACAACCGCTGACGCTGTTGCGGTGTGCTCTCGGCCATCAAGTCGACAAACAGCGAGCGGGCCTGGGCTTCGGTGTTGGCGTAGGCCTTGCGGTAATTCGCTGTCCACAACCGCTCGCGATTGACCAGAAGTGTCTCGATGCGTTGTGGGAATTCCGCGCTTTTGCGTTGCGCAACCGCGGCGCTGAACTGTTGCTGCCAATGCGCACGGTTGGCGATCCATTGGGTGTTCTGGTCGCCCAAGGCGTTGGTCCAGGCCACGACGCGTTGTTTCTGCGTGTCACTGAGCGGGCCTAGCCAATCGTTCAGGCGTTTTTCCATGCGCTCACCGCGTTCCTTGATTTGCTGGGCCAGCGGCGGTTTCACGTATTCCTGCTGACGTTTGCGCAAATCCTTGGCAAACGCGTCGTTCATTTCCGCGACCTGCTTATCGTCCAGGCCTTGCAACAGTTCGATGGCCGAAGGGGTGATTTCCCGGGCGGTTTCGGCGATGGCCTGTTTGGCTTCGGCGGTGCGTTCCTGCAGGGCGGCGTCCGTGACCTGATTGCTTTCGACCATGGCCTGTAAACGGTCCAGCCAATCAAGGTAGCCCGGCAATTGTGTGGTGCAGTGCCAGCTCAAGTGTTCCTTGAGCCGGTCGTTGAACCAGTCTTTCTGCTCCCCATTCATGTCCACGTAGTCGCTCAGCGACCACGGGATGATCACGTCGAGGTTGCGGTAGGCCAAGCCCACGCGGCTGCAAGCGCCGAGGGCGAGGGTGAAGATCAGCAGGGCGGCAATCTGTTTGAACCAGCGAGACATGGGCAAATCCTTGCGAGAGCCTGGCGTCGGAAATCTGATTCTTATGTGATGCAGGATGCGCGCGGCAGTTCAGCCGATCAATAGAACGTGCGTACGGCCTTGAGGGTGACGAGGCCGTCGCACTCGCTGTTGTGGCCGGAATAGGCCGAGCAATCGTTGCCGCTGAGGCTGGAATTGCTGTAGATCAGATCGAGATCGACACCCATGAACGGCCGCGACAGTTTCACCGACCAATCGGTGAAACTGCTGACATAACCACCGTCGACCGCCACCGGCGTGTTCAGTTGGTGAGTGGTGTACTTCATGCTCACGCCAATGCCGAACGGTTGATTGCCAGTGAGGTCGGCAAACAAGGTGTTGTTCTGTTTATCCGGGTCGTTGCTCAGGGCAATGCCGAAGCGACTGCCGAGCAGGGTCAGGCCACCAAACAGCTCCTGGCTGTCGAGGGTGTCCACGCGGGGATAGCTGTAATGGATCATCCCGACTTCGTAGCCGAGCACCTGATCGAACGGCTGCTTGAAGCCGACGTAGGAATCGATCTCGAGGTTCTTGCCCGGTGTGATGCCCATGCTCGGCGCGTACTGGCCGAAATACACGCCGCTGTCGTGGCTCAGGTCGAGGCCGCCATGGAATGAACCGACCGCCGCCGGTTTGACCAGACCCTGGGCCATGCTGCGGCTAGGCGTGGTGCCAAGCTTGAGATCGAAGTCACCCAGTTCACCCTGAAAAACCTGCGCGTGCGCGGTCGCGCCTGACAGCAGGCTGACAAACAATAAACAGGGAAATGGGCGCATGCGTCACTCCATGAACCGCGAGCGCAGGGCGAGGGCCTGCTGAAACGCTTGATCTAGACGCGTGCAAGGATACCGGCGAATACCCGGCATTGATGGCCGTTCGTCGATTTTCAGGAATTTTTGTTTAAAGCGAAGGGGTGTGGCGCGGTGCCAGTCCAGGCGCTTCGAAGCTCAAAGCGCCTCTGGACGGGGTGAAACCGGTATTACTTCTTGCCCAGGCTGATCTGCTTGGACGGGCCGAATGTCTGGCCACTGACGCCTTTGGCAATTTGCTGGATCTCGCCGCCGGACTTGAGGAATGCTGCGATCTGATCGTTGATCGATTCGCTGGTTTCAACGGCTGGAGCTGGCTTTGCTTTGCTGGTGGATGCTTTTACACGCATGGCGGCCATTAACCTTTAGAAAAGTAACTCGGCCAGGCATCGTACAGGAATAACTTGACAATAGCTTGGTAAATATCCCCCGGATTAACCAACCGTAACGCTGCATTATTGCCGGCCCGCCACTTGTATTCAGCAGCTAACCTGCTGTTTTAAATGAGAACATTTAATTGAAATGAGGCCAATCAGCGCAGCTGTGAAGCGTCGGGCCGGACTGACGAGCGGCACCCCGCAGGGCAGTGATCAAGCAAAATCAACAGGTTGACGCAGATTTTCCGCAGCGAGGATCTGTCGCCCGACGTTGGCGGCAAAAACGGGTAGAATGCCGCCCACGTATTGAGGGTTTCGGAAATGGCTTTAGTCGGGCGTTACAACAGTTTGCAAGTGGTTAAACACACTAACTTCGGTTTATATCTGGACGGCGGTGCCGACGGCGAAATTCTTTTGCCCAACCGTTATATCCCTAAAGATATTCCCAGCGAAGATGAAGACTGGCTCAACGTATTCATCTATCTGGACAGCGAAGATAAACTTCTCGCCACCACGGAAAAACCGAAAGTTCAGGTCGGCGAATTTGCCAGCCTGAAAGTGGTTGAAGTCAACAGCATCGGCGTGTTCCTCGATTGGGGCCTGCCGAAAGATCTGTTGCTGCCGTACTCGGAAGAAAAGCGCCAGATGACCGCTGGCGAGTACTGCGTAGTGCACGTCTACCTCGACAAACACACGCGCCGCATCACCGCCACCGCGCGCCTCGATCGTTACCTGGACAAGACCCCGGCTACTTACAGCCCGGGCCAGGAAGTTGATCTGCTGGTGGCTGAAGCCACCGACATGGGCTTCAAGGCGATCATCAACAACAAGCACTGGGGCCTGATCCACAAGAACGAGATCTTCAAGTTCATGCGTTCGGGCATGCGCGAGAAAGGCTTCATCAAGGAAGTGCGCGCCGACGGCAAGATCAGCCTGAGCCTGCAACCGGTTGGTCAGGAAGCGGCGAGCAGTCTGAGTTCGAAGATCCTCGGCAAGTTGCGCGAAAACGACGGCACCCTGGCGGTCAGTGACAAGAGTGATCCGGCACTGATCAGCAGCCTGTTCGGCGTCAGCAAGGGCAACTTCAAGAAAGCCATCGGTTCGCTGTACAAGGAAGGCAAGATCGTCATTCACGCCGATCGCATTGAACTAACCTGACTCCCCGCAGGCCCATGGTAGGAGCTGCCGAAGGCTGCGATCTGTTGATCTTGATCTTGAAAAAACAGATCAAAAGATCGCAGCCTCCGGCAGCTCTTACATTAGAAGGAAGGGCAAATGAAAAAGGCGCTGATCGCTTACGTCGCTACGTTGCTGACGTTTCTGCTGCTCGATGGCATCTGGCTCGGGCTGCTGATGGCGCCGACCTATCGCGAACTGCTCGGTTCGCTGATGCTGGATAAACCGCTGCTGTTGCCCGCAGCGGTTTTTTATTGCCTGTACGTTATTGGCTGCGTGGTGTTTGTCGTGTTGCCGGCGCTGAGCTGGCAGAGGGCGGCGAAGCTGGGCGCGCTGTTGGGGCTGGTGGCGTACGGCACTTATGACCTGACCAATTGGGCGACCTTGCGCGACTGGTCGGTGCAGGTGAGTTTGATGGATTGGGCGTGGGGGACAGTGGCGACGGCGGTTGCCTGCACGGTGGGTTATTTAATGGCGAAGCGATTCACGTGAGCTGATTCGGCAGTTGTGTTGGCAATGCTGGCCTCTTCGCGAGCAGGCTCGCTCCCACGTATTCACCGAACCCTCTGTGGGAGCGAGCCTGCTCGCGAATGACGGCGCAGCCGTCAACCATTCAGCGCTGACGCCACTGACCAACTTAATGTCTTTTCCAGACGGCTTTTTCCGCGCGACTGATTGATAATCCCCGACACTGTTTTCTGACCATTGGATGGCCTGCCATGTTGTGTGTGTTCGAGGTGTTGCGGTGAGTGCCGAGCGGCGCAATGCCGACGGTTTTGCCCTGCAAGTGATGATCGGCCTGTGCCTGATCTGGGGTGTGCAGCAAGTTCTGATCAAGTGGGCGGCAACGGACATCGCGCCGGTGATGCAAGCGGCGGGGCGCTCGGGGATTTCTGCGTTGCTGGTCGGTTTGCTGATCTGCTGGAAGGGCGGTTGGGATCAGGTCGGCAGCACCTGGCGCGGCGGTTTGCTGGCCGGTGCACTGTTTGGTCTGGAATTCCTGTTCATCGCCGAAGGTCTGCAACTGACCACCGCCGCGCATATGTCGGTGTTCTTGTATACCGCGCCGATCTTCACCGCACTCGGCGTGCATTTCCTGCTCGCCAGCGAGCGTTTGCGCCCGTTGCAATGGCTGGGGATTCTGCTGGCGTTCATCGGCATCGCGATTGCCTTCGCCGGCGGTGTGTCGTGGGACAACCTCGACCGCCGCATGCTGCTGGGCGATGCCCTCGGCGTATTGGCCGGCGCCTGTTGGGGCGCGACCACCGTGGTGGTGCGGGCCTCGCGACTGTCGGAAGCGCCGGTGACATTGACCCTGTTTTATCAGCTGATGGTCGGTTTCATCGGTCTGCTGTTGATCGCGTTGTTCAGCGGCCAGATCACCCACGTCAGCCTGACTACCGTGGCGGTGGCCAGTGTGCTGTTCCAGGGCCTGGTGGTGTCGTTCTTCAGCTACCTGGTGTGGTTCTGGCTGCTGCGCCGTTATCTGGCGGCCAACCTTGCGGTCTTCTCGTTCATGACGCCGTTGTTCGGCGTGACCTTCGGCGTGCTGCTGCTCGGCGAACAGTTGAGCCTGAACTTCGTCATTGGCGCCGTACTGGTGCTGCTCGGCATCACTTTCGTCAGCGCCGAACAGTGGCTGCGTCGCCGTTTGCGCAAGGCGCTGGGCCAGTAGCCTTGGCCTGCATCGCCAGCGCGCCGGCTAGTAACAGGCCGGCGCCGGCGATCAGCAGCGCTGGCTGCAAACCGCCGCTGAAATGGCTGCTCAGCGCCGCCAGCAGCGGGCCGCTCAGCTGGCCGACAGCGAAGCACGCCGTGAGCATCCCGGCGTTGCGCTGAGTGGCGTGGGGCGCCAGCTCTCGCGAACGCTGCATGACCAGTTGCATGCAGGCCAGAAACGGCGTGCCGCAGAGGATCACCCCCAGCGCCAGACCGAGGCCGCTGCCCAGCAGACAGGCGAACACACCGGCCGCTTGCAGCCACAACGTCGCCATCAGCCAGTGCCGCGTGGTCTCGGGATCATGTCGGCGCAGACTCACCAACCACACCCCGATTGCCGCGCCGAGGCCAAAGCACGGCCAGAACAGATCCGCCTGCCACTGGCCGTGAAACTGCGCGTTGGCCATCTGCGACAGGAACGTTGCCGGAATGATGTAGCCGATGCCGTACAGCGCATATACCAGCGCCAGCTGGGCAATGCCGCGATTCGCTGGGTTCACATGGGTTATTGCTGGCCTCGCTACCACCGTGGGCTGCGGCAACAACCGCCAGACGCCGAGCATCATCAGCAACGCGGCGGCCGCGTAAATCAGCCACAGGGTTGCCGATGTCTGCTGCAAGCGATGTGAGACCAGCGCCAGCAACCCTGTGAGAAAAATCCCCAGACCCGGTCCGGCAAAGACCAGGGCACCCCAGCGCGGGCGACCTGCTGCCGCCGCCAGCGGCTGACTAAGCGAAGTAATCATCACCAGCACCCAGGCACTCGCCACGCCGGTACCAAAGCGCAACAGCAAGTGCGACCAGAAACCGTTGGCCCAGAACGACGCCAGGGTCAGCAGCACGCACAGCCATAGCCCGCCATGCAGGCGATGCTGCACCTGCTGCGGCCGCTGGGCGAACATCGCATCCACGGCACCGAGCAGATAGCCGAAGTAGTTGGCGGCTGCAATCAGACCGGCGGCGGTGAGGTCGATCTGCCCTTCGCTGAGCAGGTGCGGCATCTGAGGTGTCAGGGCGAAACGGCCAATGCCCATGGCCATCATCAGGGCAACGAAACAGGCGGATAAACGTATCAGTGGCGACATGGTCGGGCTTCCTTCAAAGCAGCAATGACCGTCAGGCTAGGATCGATTGACTTTCTTTAAAATTGAATAATAGTGAGTAACTTGTTCTGTTCAGGAGAAGGTAGTGGAATTCAGCCAGCTGCGGATATTTCAGGCGGTCGCCGAGGAAGGCTCGATCACCCGCGCCGCCGAGCGCCTGCATCGCGTGCCATCAAATCTGTCGACGCGGCTGAAACAGCTTGAGGAGCAACTGGGCGTTGAGCTGTTCGTCCGCGAACGGCAGCGCTTGCAGTTGTCGCCGGCGGGCAAGGTCCTGCTCGACTACACCGGCAAACTGTTTGCCCTGCGCGATCAGGCCAGTGCCGCGGTGATGGGCGGGCAACCGGCCGGAGATTTCGTCCTCGGCACTATGTACAGCACGGCGGCGATCCATCTGCCGGCGCTGCTGGCGCGTTATCACAAGCAATACCCGATGGTGAATTTGCAGGTGCAATCGGCGCCGACCGGCGAACTGCTCGAAGGGTTGCTCACCGGCCGCCTCGACGCGGCGTTGGTCGACGGACCGCTGGAGTTGGCCGGGCTCGATGGCGTGCCGCTGTGCGAAGAACGCCTGGTGCTGATCACCGAAATCGACCATCCACCGGTGCACAGCGCGCGGGATGTCGAGGGGCGCTCGGTATTCACCTTCCGTCAGGGCTGTTCCTATCGCATGCGTCTGGAAGCGTGGTTCTCTCACTACCACGCGGCGATGGGCCGGCCGATGGAGATCGAGTCGTATCAGGGCATGCTCGCCTGTGTGATTGCCGGCAGTGGTGTGGCGTTGATGGCCGAGTCGATGCTGGCCAGCCTGCCGGGTCGTGAAAGCGTCGCCGTGCATCCGTTGGCCGAGCCGTTCGCGGGTGCGACAACATGGCTCATGTGGCGCAAGGGCATGGCCGGGGCCAACCTGAATGCCTGGATCGACGTGCAGCAAGCGGTCTATCCCGTGGCTTTGCATGAAGTGCGTGAAACAGCGTGAACCAATCGCAACAGATTCTGTTCAATTCAGTAACAGATCATTGCGGATTTGACCGAGCATTGCGTAGGACTTCGGACTATTATCAGTGCGAAGCGGCCTCAGAATTCCGGCCGCTCAGCACCACCCTGAAGGGGGCATGACGATGAAAGAGAAAATCCAGAACTGGCTGCACGATTTGGGAGTTGCCCTCGGTTTGATCGAACCGCCTCTGCAACCGGTACCGATTCGCACGGACGACGAACAGCGCCGACGCCAGCCACGTCGCCGTTAATACCTGCGATCAGAGATTTCAAGATCGCAGCCGTCGGCAGTTTCTACAAAGTGTAGGAGCTGCCGAAGGCTGCGATCTTTTGCTTTTCGCCAAGCGAAAAAAACGGGTGTGGCCACCGACGCCACACCCGCTGAAGAAAACGTCAAGTCGTTACAGCCGATTCACACCGCCGTTGCCACGGTTGCCGGGCGCGGCGAGAACAGGCTGACCAGTACAAAGCTCACCAGACTGACACCCAGGCTGTAATAGATCGGCGAGTTCGCGTCCATGCCGTCCTTGACCATGAACACCAGCGCCGTGATAAAGCCCAGCGTCATCGCGCTGATCGCCCCGGCGGTAGTCGCACGCTTCCAGAAAATCGCGCCCATCAGCGGAATCAGCATGCCGCCGACCAAGAGGTTGTAAGCCAGGGTCAGCGCGCTGATCACGTCATTGACGACCAGAGCAATACCCAGCACCGCGATCCCCGTCAGCAGGGTAAACAGGCGGCTGACCGCGACGTTGGACTGTTTGCCGCCGCGCAGTTTCGGCAGCAGGTCTTCGGTCAGTGTGGTGGACGCGGCGAGCAGGCCGGCGCTGGCGGTGGACATCATTGCCGCCAGTGCGGCAGCGATCACCAGGCCACGGATGCCGTCAGGCAGCGAGACTTTGACGATGGCGGCAAAGGCGTTGTTGACGTTGTCCAGATCCGGAATCAGCACATGCGCAGCCATGCCGATCAAGGCGCAGACCAGGCCGTAAATGATGCAGTAGATCCCCGCTGAAGTGCCGGCGTACTTGGCGACTTTTTCGCTTTTGGCGGTGAACACCCGCTGCCAGATGTCCTGGCCGATCAGGATGCCGAAGAAGTAGATCATGAAGTAGGTGATGATCGTGTCCCAGCCGATGCTGGTGAAGTTGAAGCTGGCCGCCGGCAGTTGCGCGACCAGTTGATCCCAGCCGCCTACGCGGTACAGGCAGATCGGCAACAACACGAACATCAGGCCCACTGTCTGAATGCCGAACTGGACGATGTCCGTCAGGGTCAGCGACCACATGCCGCCGATGGTTGAGTAAATCACCACGATACCGCCGCCGAGCAGTACGGAAATCCAGAAGGGCAGACCGAACAACACTTGCAGCACGGTGCCGATCGCCAGGATCGAGGTCACGCCGATCATCAGCGCGTAAGCGAGCATGATCGTCGCACTGGCGGTGCGCGCCATCGGGTTGTAGCGCTTCTCCAGGACCTGGGTGACGGTGAATACCTTGAGTTTCAGCAAGGGCTTGGCGAGGAACAGGTTCAGCGCGACGATGCCGCAGCCCAATGCCGCGCACAGCCAGAAACCGGAAATGCCATGCACATAGCCCAGACGCACAGTGCCGACGGTGGACGCACCACCGAGGACGGTTGCTGCCATGGTGCCCATGTACAGCGACGGCCCCAGATTACGCCCGGCAACCAGATAGTCTTCGTGGGTCTTGGCCTTGCGCATGCCGTAGTAGCCGAGAATCAGCATCGCAGCGGCATAAATGAGTACGACGAATAAATCCAAAGCCATGATGGCGTGTCTCCGATTGTCTTTTTTATGGTCAAGCAAATGGGGTCTGCAAGGCTTCCTGTGGGAGCGAGCCTGCTCGCGAAGGCGGTCTGTCAGTCACATCAACGTTGGATGTGCTGAAGTCTTCGCGAGCAGGCTCGCTCCCACAGGGTTTTGCGTTTATTCAGGCGGCCTGACGTAGTTCGGGTTTTATGGCGGCTTCGCTGCGCACATCCGTTGGCCCAAACACTTCCCTAGGTTCGGGGAACAGGCGCAGCAGCGTCAGATACACCACCGACGCCAGGCCCAATGTCACCGGCAAGCTGATGTCGATGCCACCGGCCAGTTCGCCCAGCGGGCCGACGAACTGCCCCGGCAGGTTGACGAAGCACAGGCCGACCAGCGCACTCGGAATCCATGCACCGAGACCGCGCCAGTTCCAGCCGTGGTTGAACCAGTAGCGTCCGCCCTGTTCGCCGCGGGTGAACACTTGCAGGTCATCCGGGCAGTAGAAGCCGCGCCGTACTAGCAGGCCGATGATCATGATCACCATCCACGGGGTGGTGCAGGTGATGATCAGCACGGCGAAGGTCGACACGCTCTGCACCAGGTTCGCCGCAAAACGGCCGATGAAGATGAAGGCGATCGACAGCACGCCGATCAGCAGGGTCGCCTTGACTCGGGAGAGCACGCGCGGAAACACGCTGGACATGTCCAGCCCGGTGCCATACAGCGACGTGGTGCCGGTGGACATGCCGCCGATTACCGCAATCAGGCACACCGGCAGGAAGAACCAGCTCGGCGACACGGCCAGCAAGCCGCCGACATAGTTGTTTGCGGCGATGTAGTCCGGTGCCTTGATCGCGACGATGGTCGCGGTGGCGAGGCCGAACAGGAACGGGATCAACGTTGCCAGTTGCGCGGCGATCACCGCCAGCATGATCCGGCCCTTTGGCGTCTCACGCGGGATGTAGCGCGACCAGTCGCCCAGGAACGCACCGAAGGAAATCGGGTTGCTCATCGCCACCAGCGCTGCGCCGATGAATGCCGCCCAGAACCCGGCCTGACCCAGCGCCACGCTGCCGGCGTACTGGCTGTCAAATGCAGGGGCGAAGGCGAAGATACCGAGCAGGAACAACAGGCTCGCGGCCCACACGGCGATGCGGTTGACCCACAGCATGATGCGGAAACCGTAGATGCACACGGTCAGCACCAGCAGCGCGAACAGACCGTAGGCCAGGCCCAGGGTCAGGTCGGTTTCCGGCAGATCAACGAGGCGTTTGGCACCGCCGACCAGCGCATCACCCGAGCTCCACACTGACAGCGAGAAAAACGCGATCGCCGTCAGCAACGACAGGAATGACCCGACAATCCGCCCGTGCACGCCGAAGTGCGCACCGGAAGACACGGCGTTGTTGGTGCCGTTGAGCGGGCCGAACAGGCCCATCGGTGCGAGGATCAGCGCACCGACCACCACACCCAGCACAATCGCCCAGACACCGGCCTGAAACGACAGGCCGAACAGCACCGGGAAACTGCCGAGCACAGCGGTGGCAAACGTATTGGCGCCGCCGAAGATCAAGCGAAACAAGTCGCTGGGTCGGGCGTCGCGCTCATGATCCGGGATCTGTTCGACCCCGTTTGTTTCGATGCTGCTAAGGCTTTTTTCGTTGTTGTTGTTATTCATGATCTGCTCCGATCATCAGGCGCGCTCATCGTGCGTGAGCGTCACCATTGGCTAAGGGGGTGGCAGCCCTTCCGGCATTGCGGACAAATGTTCGTGACAGGCCAGCCATAGGCCTTGTTGTTCTAGGCTCGACGTTTGTCTTCTGAAAACAATCGTCTCGCGCTCCTGGCTGAAGTGTTGCTCCCCTTGCATGCGCAGCTCGGTGGCCACGTCATGGATGAAAACCGCCACGTCACCCTGCAGGCTGACAAAGGCGTTGCTCGAGGTGCACGACAGCACCTCGAAACCCTCCTCGGCGCGCCAGCGGTCCCACAACGCCTGATAGGCATCGCGCGACAGCAACGGCTGGTCGAGGGTGTAGAAAACGAAGCTGGCATCGGTGCTGAATGCGCCGAAGTAAGCTTCGCGATCGTTACGCGCAAACGCGGCGACCAACTCGGCGGCCGCGTGCAAAACCTGATCACGTGCGTGCATGACCCGACCCTCAGCGATGAACCACGCCAGGCAGTACGCAGAGCATTTCGTACAGCAGGTTGGCGGCCAGCAGCGAGGTGTTGCCGGTGGTGTCGTAAGCGGGCGAGACTTCTACCAGATCGCAACCGATCAGGTCGAGGCCCTGACAGCCACGGACGATTTCGATCGCCTGAATGGTGGTCAGGCCGCCTATTTCCGGGGTGCCGGTGCCGGGCGCCCAGGCCGGGTCGATGCCGTCGATGTCGAAACTCAGATACACCGGACCGCCACCGACCTTCTCGCGCACTTCCGCCATCAACGGCGCCAGCGACTTGTGCCAGCACTCTTCGGCTTGAACGACGCGGAAGCCCTGATCGCGGCTCCAGTTGAAGTCGTCGGCGGTGTAACCCTGGGCACGCAAACCGATCTGCACCACGCGGTCGCAATCGAGCAGACCTTCTTCGACGGCACGGCGGAACGTGGTGCCGTGGGCGATCTTCTCGCCGAACATGTGATCGTTGACGTCAGCGTGGGCATCGATGTGCACCAGGCCAACCTTGCCGTGCTTTTTATGGATTGCGCGCAGGATCGGCAGGGTGATGGTGTGGTCGCCGCCCAGGGTCATCGGGATGACGTTGTGCTCGAGGATGTTGTCGTAGGCTTCTTCGATGATGCGCACGGCGTCGAGCAGGTTGAAGGTGTTGATCGCCACGTCACCGATGTCGGCGACCGACAGCGAGTCGAACGGCGCGGCGCCGGTGGCCATGTTGTACGGGCGGATCATCACCGATTCGGTGCGGATATCGCGCGGCCCGAAGCGGGTGCCGGGGCGCAGCGAAGTGCCGATGTCCAGCGGCACGCCCACGAAGGCAGCGTCGAGGCCGGCAGCGGTCGGTACATGGGGAAGTCGGAGCATGGTGGCGATGCCGCCGAAGCGCGGCATTTCATTGCCGCCCAGTGGTTGGTGAAGAATCTTGTCCACGGGTAGGGCCTCATCGTCTTTGTTTTATTTATCCCGGCGCGCCGTGGAGCACAGGTTCGGACGCCGCTGTTGGGCCGATCATGCGAAATGTAGTGACGGGGAAGAATCGCTACGGGCAAAAACTTAGTTCAGATTTTTCTAAACTAATGCCAGACTTCCACACCTGATCGTTCCCATGCTCTGCGTGGGAATGCATCCACGGACGCTCCGCGTCCAGCCGTACTCGCAAGTGACGCAGAGCGTCACGGGCTGCATTCCCACGCAGAGCGTGGGAACGATCCTTGGGAGCAGAAATGGCCAACGCTTTACCCGACCTGAAACTCCTGCGCATCTTCGTCAGCGTCGTGCGCCATCAGGGTTTCGCCAATGCGCAGCAGGAACTCAACCTGTCGACCTCGGCGATCAGCACCTACATGAGCCAGCTCGAAGCCGCGCTCGGTCTGGTGCTGTGCCATCGCGGGCGCGGTGGCTTCAGCCTGACCAGCAAGGGCGAGCTGTTCCATCAGGAAACCCTGCGCCTGCTCGCCGAGCTTGAAGGCTTCGAACAGTACGCCGCCGCGCTCAAGGGCGAACTGCGCGGCACGCTCAATCTCGGGGTGATCGATTCCACGGTCAGCGACAAGGCCCTGCCGTTTGCTGAAGCCATCGGCGCCTACAGCCAGGAACACCCGGCAGTGCATCTGCACCTGTCGGTGATGAGCCCTTACGAATTGCAGCTCGGCGTGCAGGACAATCGCCTTGACCTGGCCATCGGTGCGTTTTCCACGCGCATGAGCGGTCTGGTCTACATGCCGTTGTACCGCGAACAGCACTGGCTGTATTGCAGCAGTCGCCATCCACTGTTCAACGAACGGCGCATCCCCGAGCAAGTCATCACCCAGCAACGGATGGTCGGGCGCGGGTACTGGAGTCAGGCGGAACTGGCCCGGCACGGTTTCAAACACAGCGCCGCGACTGTGGAAAGTATGGAAGCGCAGCTGATTCTGGTGCTCTCCGGCGCGTACATCGGTTATCTGCCGGAGCACTACGCGCAGGCCTGGGCCGACAAGGGCGATCTGCGCGTTCTGCTGCCGGCAACCTTCGGTTATCAGGCGCCGTTTTCGATGATCATGCGCAGGGGCCGCAGCCGCGAGCCGCTGATCCAGACCTTCCGCGATTTGCTCAAAGCGCAATTGAATCAGGCGTAACCCACCATGTCCCGAGCCCAATGCCCGCGCTGCCTGCGCCCCCAGACCCATTGCCTGTGCCCATTGATTCCGCATCTTGATAGCCGCACCCGAGTCTTGCTGCTGCAGCATCCGAGCGAGGTCAGTCACGCGCTCAATACCGCGCGTCTGGCGGCGCTGGGGCTGAGCAATGCCGAGCTGATTGTTGGTGAGGTATTCGAGGATTTGCCGAAACTGTTGAACCGGCCGGGCTATCAGGCGCGCTTGCTGTTCCCGGCTGAGGATGCGCAGCCGTTGCAGGTTTATGCTCCAACCGAGGAACCGCTGTTGCTGGTGGTGCCGGACGGCACATGGCGCAAGGCGCGCAAGATGCTGCACCTCAATCCGCTGCTGGCGGCGCTGCCACGGGTGACCCTGACCGAGGGCGGCGTGTCGCGCTATCGCTTGCGCAAGGCACCGGGGCCGGGGGCGCTATCGACGATCGAGGCGATCGTCCAGGCGCTGGAAACCCTCGAAGCGCCGACGACGTTTGCGCCGTTGCTCAAGCCGTTTGAAGCGCTGATCGAAGGGCAGATTGCGGCGATGGGGGAGGAGGTTTTTCAGCGTAACCATGGCGACAGATGACCATTGTCTGTGCGGGCCTCTTCGCGAGCGGGCTCGCTCCCACAGGGGAACGCATTCCAATTGTGGGAGCGAGCCTGCTCGCGAAAGCGCCAGATCAATCACCGCAATTCAAAGATCACTAGCGCTCGCGCATCGCCTCGGTCCGCGCTTTCAACACCGGTTTAAGCAAGTAATCCAAGACGCTTTTCTCACCGGTGATAATGTCTACTGTCGCCACCATCCCTGGGATGATCAGCAGCGGTTTCACATCGCCGCCCAGGTGATTCTTGTCGGTGCGCACCTGAATCAGATAGAAGCTGTTGCCCTTGTCATCGGTGATCGTATCGGCGCCGATCAGCTCGAGCTTGGCGCTCAGCCCGCCGTAAATTGTGTAATCGTAGGCACTGAACTTGACCATGGCTTTCTGGCCCGGATGCAGGAACGCGACGTCTTGCGGGCGGACCTTGGCTTCGATCAGCAGGTTGTCCTCCAGCGGCACGATTTCGACCATGTCGCTGCCCGGCTGGACCACGCCGCCGATGGTGTTGACCTTCATCTGCTTGATCACGCCACGCACCGGCGAAGTCACCGTGGTACGGCTGACGCGATCGTCGATGGCGATGCTCGACGCGGTGATTTTCGACAGGTCGGTGCGTTTCTCATTCAGCTCTTTGGCGGCCTCGGAGCGGAAGGTCTGCTCGGATTCGTCGATCTTGCTGCGGATCTCGGCGATGGCCGATTCGGCGCGGGGAATCGCCAGCGTGGTGGCGTTCAGCGAACCACGGATCTCCACCGCACTGCGTCTGAGGCGGAGGATTTCCACTGGTGACACGGCACCGGTTTTCACCAGCGGTTCGGACATGTTCATCTCTTGCTGCAACAACGCGAGGCTGGAACTGAACTGGCCTTGCTTGGAGCGAAACTCCGCCAGTTCCTGGGTTTTCTGCCGCAATTGTTCGCTGAGGGTGCGCTGTTCGCTCGCCAAGCGGCGTTGGCGTTGCTCGTAAAGTGAGCGTTCGTCCTCGGCGACTTGCGGCGCCTTGGCGATGACTTCAGCGGAGAGTTTGAAGGGGCGCCCCTCGGCCTCCGCCGATAGCCGTTCTACCTGGGCTGTCAGCGCATATCGGTCGGCCTCGCTTTCGCCCTTGTTCGAGCGAAAGCGCGTGTCATCCAGACGCAGCAGGGTGTCGCCCTTGCCGACCATCTGGCCTTCGCGAACGAAAATCTCGGTGACGATGCCGCCCTCGAGGTTCTGGATCACCTGAACCTTGCTCGACGGAATCGCCTTGCCTTCGCCCATGGTCACTTCTTCGAGCACGGCGAATTTGGCCCAGACCAGGGCGGCGATCAGCAGCGCTGCCGCCAGCCACACGGTGATCCGCGATTTGCGCGGCGAATCCTGCAACGCCGCGCCGGCGGTTTCCGGCATGAACTCGGCTTCGGCGCTTTTGCCGAAGCTGTCGAAGTAGCCGCGTGATTTGCTATCGGAGGAAGCAGGCATGGCGTAACTCCTAGACCGCCGCCGAGCCGACACGGCCCTTGCGCAGTGCATCGATGACCGCTTCTTTCGGGCCGTCAGCGACGACCCGGCCGTTGTCCAGCACCAGCAACCGGTCCACCAGGCTCAGCATCGAGGTGCGGTGAGTGACCAGCAGCAGGGTCTTGCCTTGCACCCAGCCATGCAGTTTCTGCCGCAGCGCGTCCTCGCTGCTGTTGTCCATGGCGCTGGTGGGTTCGTCGAGCAGCATGATCGGCGGATCGAGCAACAGCGCCCGCGCCAGCAACACCGCCTGGCGCTGGCCGCCGGAAAGCAGTTGCCCGCGTTCGCCCACCGGTCGGTCGAAGCCTTGCGGGTGTTGTCGGGCCAGTTCGGTGACGCCAGTCAGTTCGGCGACTTCGAGCATGCGCGAGTCGCTGATGTAGCGCGCGCCCAAAGTCAGATTGTCGCGCAGGCTGCCGGCGAGCAGTGGCAGGTCGTGGGCGACATAGCCGATCTGCTGACGCAGGTCGGCCACGTCCAGTTGGCGCAGATCAAGGCCGTCGAGCAGCAACTGACCTTCCTCCGCTTCATAGAAACCCATGACCAGCCGCGCCAAGGTGCTTTTGCCCGAACCGCTGCGGCCGATGATGCCGACCCGCTCGCCGGGTTTCAGGCTGAAGCTGACCTCGCTCAGCGCCGGTGCGTTCTGGCCGTTGTAGTGAAACGTCACGCCGCTGACGTCGAGGGCACCTTGCAGCTGCGTACGTTCCAGTGGCCGTTGTTTGCCGTCGCGTTCCTGCGGCAGCGCCATCAGTGCGTCGGTGCTTTTCATGGTCAGTTGCGCTTGCTGGTAGCGGGTGATCAGCCCGGCGATCTGGCCGAGCGGGGCGAGCACACGACTGCCGAGCATGTAAGTGGCGACCAGCGCGCCGACACTGAGGTTGCCGGCGATGATGCTGTAGACCCCGGCCACAATCGTCGCCATCCCGGAAAACTGCTGGATGAACAGGGTGCCGTTGGTGGCCAGCGCCGACAGGTTGCGCGCATGGCTGTCGAGGCGGGTGAGGGCGCCGTGGGTGCTTTCCCATTTGTGCTGACGCTCGCTTTCGGCGCCGCAGGCCTTGAGGGTTTCCAGGCCGCCGAGGGTTTCGATCAGCACGGCCTGACGCTCGGCGCCAAGGCTCAGGCTTTTCTGCACGGTGTCACGCAGGCGCACCTGAATCACCATGGCGAAAATGATCGTGATCGGAAACGCCAGCAGCGGAATCACCACCAGCCAGCCACCGAGCAGGCCGATCACCACCAGCATCAACACCACGAAGGGCAAGTCGATCAGGCTGGTCAGGGTCACGGCGGTGAGAAACTCACGCAGGCCCTGGAAGTCGTGAATGCTTTGGGCAAAGCCGCCGATGGTCGCCGGCCGCGCTTTCATCGACATGCCGGTGATGCGCTCGAACAAGGTTGCCGAGAGGATTACATCGGTTTTTTTTCCGGCGGTGTCGAGCAGGTGTGCACGCACCACGCGCAGCACCAGTTCGAAACCGGTGCCGATCAACAGGCCGATCGACAGCACCCACAGCGTCGAGGTCGCCTGATTCGGCACCACGCGGTCATAGGTCTGCATGACGAACAACGGCACCATCAGGCCCAACAGGTTGATCAGGAAACTGGCGAGGATCGCATCGCTGTACAGCCATTTCGACAGTTTAAGGGTGTCGCGAAACCACGCATTAACCCGTGGCACCAGCGGCGCGCGCAGGTCTTCGAGTTCGTGGCGCGGACGGGCGAACAAGGCCTGGCCGCTGTAGTGTTCGCTGAGCTCTTCGCGACTGACCCATTGCTCGCCGCCGTCGGCTTCGCTGGGCAGCAGCAGGGCTTTGCCATCTTCGCCAAACCGTCGCAGTACGGCGGTGCGGCCGTCGTTGAGCAGCAGCAGGATCGGCAGGTTCAGCGGCGAAATGTCTTTCAGGTCACGGCGCAACAACCGCGCCTGCAATCCGGCCCGCGCGGCTGCACGGGGCAGCAGATCGAGGCTCAGGCGTTGTTTGTTCAGGGGCAGCCCGGCGCTCAGGCTGGCACGACTGACCGTGGCGCCATGCAGTTTGCAGAGGATCAGCAGGCCGTCGAGTAACGGGTCGTCGAAGCTCAGGCGCGGATCGACCCCGGTGGCGCCGGGTTCCATGCTGGTCATAGTGATTGCCTCTGTTGAACGGGCTCGGTTATCGGATCGTTCCCACGCTCTGCGTGGGAATGCAGCCCGTGACGCTCCGCGTCACTGGACGCGGAGCGTCCCTTGAGGCATTCCTTTGCTGCGCGTGGGAACGATCAGGGCAAAGTCAGTTCCTGCACCGTTTATTTCAGTTCCGGCAGGCGCGCCTGGTTTTTCACTTCGGTCGTGGCAATCGCATCAGCCGGCAGCACCACGCGCTGTTTGCTCAGCAACTGGCCCATGTTCGCCAGCACGCGGTACATCGAGTATTCCTCGGTGTAGCGGATTTCGGTGTAGCGGCGGTTGGCGTTGTACAGCTCGTTTTCGCTGTCGAGCAGGTCGAGCAGGGTGCGTTGGCCGAGGCCGAACTGGTCCTGATAAGCGGCGCGCACGCGTTTGGTGGTTTCTGCGTACTCGCGAGCGGTCGGCGTCTGCTTCTTGGCATTTTCCATGGCGTTCCAGGCCAGACGAATGTTCTCGTTGAGCTGACGCAGGGCGTTGTTGCGGATGTCCATCGCCTGGTTGATGTCGTGGGCGTTTGCCGCCAGACGTGCCTTGTCGCTGCCGCCACGGAACAGGTTGTAGTTCATCACCACACCGACACGCCATTCGTTGTCGTGGCCTTCATCACCCTGCACGTTGTTGTTCGCGCCGACTGCTGCTTCGGCATCGAAGCGCGGGTAGAACGGCGACTTGGCCACTTCGTACTGGCTCTCGGCGGACTGCACGTCAGCCTGGGCCGATTTCAGGTAAGGGTTGTTGTCGACCATGCTCTGCTGCGCTTCACGCAGGTCCGGCGGCATCTCACCGCGAGTCGAGGCCGGGGTTTCCAGCTCATCGGGCATGCGTCCGACCACGCTGTAGAAATTCGATTCGGCGTCGGCCAGATCGACTTCGGCGGTGTCGAGGTTGTTCTGCGCCAGTGCACGACGGGCAACCGATTGATCGGAGTCGGCGGTACTGCCGATGCCGCGCTCGGTGCGCAGGCCGATCTGATCGTTGACGCGCAAGTGCGCCTGCAAATTGTTCTTGGCCAGCGTCACCAGTTCACGCCGCTTGAGCACTTCGAGGTAGACCTCAATGGTGCGCAGGGCCAGATCCTGTGCGGTGCCTTGCGCGTAGTAGGCGCGCGAATTGGACACGCCCTTGGTGCGCTCGACCTCGTTGGCGGTGTTGAAGCCGTCGAAGATCATCTGCCGCAGACGCAGCTCGGACTGGGTGTAATTGAGGATTTCGGTGTTGTGATTACCGAAGGCGCGGGTGTTGGTGTTGTCGCTGTAGCCGCGCCCGTAGGCAGCGTTCAGATCGACCGACGGATAAAACCCGCCTTTTGCCACTTTCACCTGTTCATCCGCAGACAAGCGGGCGTCCACGCGCGAAGCCAGTTCCGGGTGGGTAGCGATGGTGCTCTGAATCGCCTCGGTGAGGTTCATCGCCTGGGCTTGGGAAGTGCAAGCCATGGCCAGCAAAACCGCGCTGCAGAGGGGGGTTAAAACGCGCATGGGTGCATCTCCCTGGATCTCAATGTTGTGTTACTGTCGCCAAATATTTGACGTAAATTTAGGGTGTAAGCGTTTCACTCTTGTAACAACAGAGCTAAGAACATCCTAGAGCGTAGCTAAGAAAAAATTTTCATAAGACTTATTCCAAAAAAAACTTATGCGGTTTTTCAAAAGCAGCACATTGTTCAGCTCGAAAGCCTTTGTTTTATGCGCTTTAGGGAGCTCGAAAAGGCTTGAGGAAAGTTCCATTCACTTTGCAAGACACTGCGAAGTACCGCTGAAGGGGAGGGACGCGTAACGGCGATTGAGCGACAGATTTTTGTCGCTTGGGTGATTCACCACCGTTACGTAGCGCTAGTGGGTCGATGGATTGAACAGGGTTGGCAAGTGCTTGATGGCGCTGACAATTCGTTTCAAACCGGGCCTGCGAAACGAACTGTCGAGGGTGCGAGCGTCGCCCCCGGCAACCCGATTGAGCCATGGGCTGCTTCGCGAACCTGTGCCGACGGTGGTCGGCAGCGGAGGATTTCACATGGCAGCGCTCATCGGTACGGTCACAAAAGTCATTGGTCAGGTGTTCGCTCAGGCGAGCGACGGCATCAAGCGTCCGCTGTTCGAAGGCGATCGTTTGTACGCCGGCGATCAACTGATCACCGGCGCGGAAGGCGCGGTGGCAGTGAAACTGCAAAACGGCGAGGAGTTGACCCTCGGCCGGGGCAGCAGCATCACCATGACCGGGCAATTGCTGGCCGACCAGGCTGTCCCGGTGAACGTCGACGAAGCGCAGACCCCGAGCCATGCGCAACTGACCGATGTCGAGCAGATCCAGCAAGCCATCGCCGCCGGTGAAGACCCGAGCAAAACCGCCGAAGCCACCGCGGCTGGCCCCAACGCGCCCACCGGCAATACCGGTGAACTTGGCGGCGGGCACAGTTTCGTTCTGCTCACCGAAGTCGGCGGCCGAGTCGATCCGATCATTGGTTTCCCCACCGCTGGCTTCAACGGTATTCCCGAATTTCCCGAGTATCGTCGCGATGCGGACATCGACAATGGCGACGACACGCCAGCGCCAGTCGTGGTGCCACCGCCACCGGTGAACAATCCGGTTATCCTCAACGGCCTCAATGGAGCGGATGGCGAACTCAACCTCAATGAAGCCAATCTGCCTGACGGTACAGCGGCCAATCCAGGCGCGCTGACGCAAAGCGGCAACTTCACGGTCTCGGCAGCGGATGGTTTGAACAGCCTGAGCATCGGCGGCATCAACGTGATTGTTGGCGGCGTGCCGATCGGCTTTCCCCAGTCGATCACCACGCAACTGGGCAACACCCTGACCATCACCGGTTATAACGCGGCGACCGGCACGGTCAGCTACAGCTACACCCTCAACGGCAACGAAACCCACGCGGCTGGCGACGGCGTGAACAACCTCAGCGAACAGTTCACAGTGATCGCCACCGACAGCAACGGCGACAGCGCCACTGGCACGCTGGATGTGAATATCACCGACGACGTGCCTAAAGCGTTTGACGACGCCAACGGCATTGCCTCGGAAACCTTGCTGACCCTGACCGGCAACGTCCTCACCAACGACATCCAAGGCGCCGACCGCGTACCCACCGGACCGGTCACGCCGGGTACTTTCACCGGTACTTACGGCACGTTGGTGCTGAACGCCGACGGCACATACACCTACACCCTGAATACCAGCGACGCCGACTTCAAAGCCTTGACCGGCGGCGGTAACGGAACCGAAACCTTCGCCTACACCATCACTGATGCCGACGGCGATAGCAGCAGCGCCAATCTGGTTCTGCAGATCCACAACAACGACGATCCAGTCACCATCGATGGCCTGAACGTCGCCGGTGGCGAGCTGACGATCTACGAAAAAAACCTCAGCGACGGCAGCGCCCCGGATGCTGGCGCGCTGACGCAAAACGGCACGTTCACCATCACCGCACTGGACGGCGTCACAACGCTGACCGTCGGTGGAATTGCCGTGGTGAACAATGGCGTCGCCGCAGGTTTCCCGCAATCGATCACCACGCCGCTGGGCAGCACGCTGACGATTACTGGTTTCAACGCTGTAACTGGCGTGGTCAGTTACAGCTACACCCTGGCCGACAACGAAGCACATCCGAACGCCAACGGCGCGAATGATCTGCCTGAGCAATTCGCGGTCACGGTAGTCGATGACAACGGCACCACCGCCACCGGCACGCTGGACGTGAACATCGTCGACGACCTGCCGAAAGCCAACGATGACAGCAACGGTACCGCCTCGGAAAGCCAACTGACCCTGACCGGCAACGTCCTGACCAACGACGTGCAAGGTGCCGACCGCGTGCCTACCGGCCCGGTTACTCCGGGCACTTTCACCGGCACGTTCGGGACGTTGGTTTTGAACGCCGACGGCACTTATACCTACACGCTCAATACCAGCGATGTCGATTTCAAAGCCTTGACCGGCGGTGGCAACGGCACAGAGACCTTCGCCTACACCGTCACTGATGCCGACGGCGATTCCAGCACTGCCAATCTCGTTTTGCAGATTCACAACAACGATGATCCAGTAATCATCGATGGCCTTAACGTCGCCGGTGGCGAGCTCACGGTTTACGAAAAAAACCTCAGCGACGGCAGCGCCCCGGACACTGGCGCGCTGACACAAAACGGCACCTTCACCATCACCGCACTGGACGGCGTGACCACGCTGACAGTCGGCGGCATCGCCGTGGTGACCAATGGCGTCGCCGCAGGCTTCCCGCAATCGATCACCACGCCACTGGGCAGCACGCTGACGATTACTGGTTTCAACGCTGCCACCGGCGTGGTCAGCTACAGCTACACCCTGGCCGACAACGAAGCACATCCGAACGCCAACGGCGCCAATAATCTGCCCGAGCAGTTCGCAGTCACGGTAGTCGATGACAACGGCACGATAGCCAACAGCACTCTCGATGTGAACATCGTCGACGACCTGCCGAAAGCCAACGATGACAGCAACGGCACCGCGTCAGAAACTCAATTGACGCTGACCGGCAATGTCCTGACCAACGACGTGCAAGGCGCCGATCGCGTACCAACAGGCCCAGTCACGCCGGGTACTTTCACCGGTACTTACGGCACGTTGGTGCTGAACACCGACGGCACCTACACCTACACCCTGAATACCAGCGATGCCGATTTCAAAGCCTTGACCGGCGGCGGTAACGGCACGGAAACCTTTGCCTACACGATCACCGATGCCGACGGCGATTCCAGCACTGCCAATCTGGTTCTGCAGATTCACAACAACGACGACCCGGTGCTGCTCAACGGCCTCGACGTCAACGGTGGCGAACTCACCGTCTACGAAAAAAATCTCAGCGACGGCACCAGCCCCAACACCCCGGCGCTGACCCAGAACGGCACTTTCACCGTCAGCGCTCTCGATGGTCTGCAGACCCTCACAGTCGGCGGCATCGCCGTGATCACCAATGGCGTGGCCGCAGGCTTCCCGCAATCAATTGTCACCCCGCTGGGCAGCACCTTGACCATCAGCGGTTATGACCCGACGACCGGCGTGGTCAGCTACAGCTACACCCTGGCCGACAACGAAGCTCATCCAACCGCCAACGGCGCCAACAGCCTCACCGAGAACTTCGACGTCGTCGCGACTGACACCGACGGCAGCACCGCCAGCGGTCAGATCAACGTCAACATCGTCGACGATTTGCCGACCGCCCACGCGGACGCGGCTTCGGTGGCTGAGGGCGGCACCGTCAGCGGCAACGTACTCAACAACGATATCGGCGGCGCGGATGGTCCTGCGGTTACCGGTGCAGTGGTCGGCGTGCGTGCCGGTGCCGACACCTCGACTTCGGCCATTGGCGGACTCAATTCGCAGATCAACGGCACCTACGGCTACCTCACGCTTGATGCCAACGGCAACGCCATTTATCACAGCAATCCGAACACGGTGAACGGCCCGGGCGCGGTGGATGTGTTCACCTACACCGTGCGCGATGCCGACGGTGACGAAAGCACCACGACCATCACCATCGACGTCTACAACAGCTGCCTGAAAGCCGTCAGCGACACTGACGTCACCGTCTACGAAAAGGCCCTCGACCTGAACAAGGATGGCCTGGATCTGGCGGCGGGCAGCGTGGTCGGCAGCGATCCGAACAGCCCTGGCGAAACCGCTTCCGGCACCTTGGTCGGCTCGGTCACCGGTGCGGTCGGCGCGATCAGTTATGCGCTGGTCGGCAGCGCCACCGGCACTTATGGGCAGATCGTCCTCAACGCCAATGGCACTTACACCTACACGCTGACTTCGCCAGCGACCACCACGCCGCACGCCGACGATGGCGCCAACAGCCTGAGCGAAACCTTCACCTATCAGGCCACCGATTCGCTTGGCAATGTCGTCACCAGCAGCATCGTTGTCAGCATCGTCGATGACGTGCCGAAAGCGCTGAATGACAGCAATGCCGACAACGCGACCGAAGCCCAGCTGACCCTGACCGGCAACGTTCTCGACAATGATGTGCAAGGCGCCGACCGCGTCGCTAGCGGCCCGGTGACTGCCGGTACTTTCACTGGCACTTACGGCACGCTGGTGCTCAACGCCAACGGCACTTACACCTACTCGCTGGACGCCAATGACGCCGACTTCAAAAACCTCCACGGCGGCGGCAACGGCACTGAAACCTTCACCTACACCATCACCGATGCCGACGGCGACACCAGCACCGCCAACCTGGTGCTGAACATCCATAACAACGACGATCCGGTGTGCCTCGACGGCCTCGATGTGAAGGGCGGCGAGATCACCGTCTACGAGAAAAACCTCAGCGACGGCAGCAGCCCCGACACCTCGGCGCTGACCCAGAGCGGCAGCTTCACCGTCACTGCGCTTGATGGCCTGCAAACCCTCACGGTCGGCGGCATTGCGGTGATCAGCAATAGCGTCGCCGCCGGTTTGCCGCAATCGGTGGTCTCGCCACTGGGCAGCACCTTCACCATCACCGGTTACGATCCGGCCTCCGGCGTGGTCAGCTACAGCTACACCCTGGTCGACAATGAAGCTCATCCGAACGCCAACGGTGCCAACAGCCTCAGCGAGAGCTTCGACGTGGTCGCCACTGATACCGATGGCAGTACCGCCAGCGGTCAGATCAACGTCAATATCGTCGATGACCTGCCGAGCGCCAATCCGGATGCGGCTTCGGTCGCGGAAGGCGGCACCGTCAGTGGCAACGTCTTCGCTAACGATAGTGGCGGCGCTGACGGTCCGGCGGTTTCCGGTGCCGTGATCGGCGTGCGTGCCGGTGCCGATACCTCCACTTCAGCCGTCGGCGGTTTGAATTCGCAGATCAATGGTACCTACGGCTACCTCACCCTCGATGCCAACGGCAACGCCGTCTATCACAGCAATCCGAACGTGGTGAACGGCCCGGGCGCGGTGGATGTATTCACCTACACCGTGCGCGATTCCGACGGCGATGAAAGCACCACCACCATCACCATCGATGTGCATGACAGCTGCCTGGTCGCCGTCAGCGACACCGACGTCACCGTCTATGAAAAAGCCCTCGACCTGAGCAAGGATGGCACTGACCTGGCCCCCGGCACAGTCACCGGCAGCGATCCGGGCAATACCGGCGAAACCGCCAGCGGCACGCTGGTCGGTTCGGTCAGTGGCGGCAGCGGCGCGATCACTTACACCCTGGTCGGCAACGCCACCGGCAGCTACGGACAACTGCAGCTAAACGCCGACGGCACCTACACCTACACGCTGACGTCGGCAGCGAAAACCGCGCCGAGCGCCAACGACGGGCCGAACACCCTGAGCGAAACGTTCACCTACAAAGCCACCGATGCACTGGGCAACAGCACCACCAGCACCCTCGTGGTGAACATCGTCGACGACGTGCCGAAAGCCGTTGCCTCGGATCGCTCGGTTACCGCAGTGGAGATCGATTCGAACATCCTCATCGTCCTCGACATCTCCGGCAGCATGGCCGATCCCTCTGGGGTGCCGGGCCTGTCGCGGCTGGCACTGGCCAAGCAGGCCATTGGCGCCTTGCTCGACAAGTACGATGATCTGGGCGATGTGAAAGTGCAGTTGGTGACGTTCAGCAGCAATGCCGCCGACCGCACCACGGTGTGGGTCGATGTCGCTACTGCCAAGACATTGCTCGCCGGCCTCAACGCCGGCGGCGGCACCAACTACGATGCCGCCGTGGCGGTGATGCAGACCGCGTTCAACACCTCCGGCAAACTCACCGGGGCACAGAACGTCGGCTACTTCTTCTCCGACGGCAAGCCCAACGAGGGCGACATCGGCACGGCTGACGAGGCCGCTCTGAAAAACTTCCTCGATGCCAACAACATCAAGAACTACGCCATCGGCCTGGGTGACGGCGTAAGCAATGCCTACCTCGATCCGCTGGCCTACGATGGCATCAGCCACACCAACACCAACGCCGTGGTGGTCACCGATCTCAACCAGCTCAACTCGGTGCTGTCCGGCACTGTTCAAGGCGCGCCGGTCACCGGTTCGCTGCTGGGTGACGGTGGTTCGTTCGGCGCTGATGGCGGTTTTATCAAGTCGATCATGGTCGACGGCACCACCTACACCTACGATCCGAAAGCCCTCAGCGGCCAGGGTTCGTTGACCGCGAGCGGCGGCGCCAACCACGGCACCTTCAATACCGCCAACAACTCCGTAAGCATCGCCACCAACAACAGCGGCACGCTGGTGGTCAATCTCGACACTGGTGAATACAGCTACACCTCGCAGAAAACCACCGCAGTGGTGATCACCGAAAACATCGGCTTCACCGTGAGCGACAACGACGGCGATCTGGCCAGCTCAACGTTGACCGTGAAAGTGATTCCCAACGCGCCGCCAGTAGCGATGGACGATCACGTCATCACCAACGTGCTGTCGGGCAACATCGTGGTGCCAGGTGAGCTGTTGCTGGCCAACGACACCGATCCGAACGGCGACAGTCTCAGCGCCACGCCAACCAGTTTCAACACCGGATGGGTGTCGAAAGCGGCGGACTTCACCGGCAGCGGCCTGATCGGCTTCACTAACCAGAGCAACAGCGCGGCCAATCAGAACCTGGCCAACGTGCGCAGCGCCTTCAGCGCCAATGCTGCGACCATGACTGCCGTGCTGGTGGTCAGCGGTTATCTCGGCATGGTGAGCAACAGCAATGCCAACGATGAAGACCGCATTACCGTGAACCTGCGCCAGGGCGAAACCCTCAACCTTGATCACAATCTGGACGCCGGTCGGATCAGCATGGAGTACTCGCTCAACGGCGGCGCCTACACCGCGCTGGCGGACGGGCAAACGCTTACCGCCTCGGCGGACGGCGTCTACCAGATCCACATCACCAATATTGGTAACAGCGGCGGCAACCCCAACGCCGCGGAAAACTACCAACTGACCATGACCCTCAACTACGCCGGGGCCCATGACATCACACCGGACTACCACGGCACTTACACCGCCAACGACAACCACGGCGGCAGCGACACGGCCAACGTCAGCATCAGCTATCAGGACGGCCACACCCTGACCGGCACTGCTGGCGACGATGTGCTGGTGGCAGGCAGCGGCAACAACGTGATCAACGCCGGCGAAGGCAACGACGTGCTCACCGCAGGCTCTGGCAACAACGAAATGCACGGCGACGGCGGTAACGACTTGCTCTACAGCGGTGCCGGCAATGACCTGCTCGACGGCGGCACTGGCAGCGACACCGCCAGCTACGCCCACGCCACGGCCGCCGTCACCGTCAACCTCGGCCTGCTCGGTGCGCAAAACACCCTCGGCGCCGGCACCGACACGTTGACCGGTATCGAAAACCTGATCGGCTCGAACTTCAACGACAGCCTCATCGGCGACGGCAACAACAGCGTGATCAACGGTGGCCTCGGCAACGACTTCCTCAATGGCGGCGCTGGCGATGACTTGCTGATCGGTGGCATGGGCAACAACACGATGACCGGCGGGGCAGGGGCCGACACCTTCCAGTGGCTCAAGGGCAACAGCGGCCACGACCTGATCACCGACTTCACCCCCGGCACCGACAAACTCGACCTGTCGCAACTGCTGCAAGGCGAAAACGCCAGCACCGCGTCGCTGGACGACTACCTGCACTTCACCGTCAGCGGCAGCGGCGCCTCGGTGATGACCAGCATCGACGTCAGCGCCATGGCCGGCGCCACGCCGAACCAGACCATCGACCTCGCCGGCGTTAACCTCGCCAGCCACTACGGCGTGACACCGGAGGCGGGCGGCATGGTGGCTGGGGGGCATGACACGGCGACGATCATCAGCGGGATGCTTAATGATCATTCGTTGAAGGTGGATACGGTTTGACCTGATGTCTGAAACGACAAAACCCGCCGCCCCGGTTGTTTCGGGGGCGGCGGGTTTTTGTGTCTGTACAGATGTGTTGGCTGTGAGTCCGCCTTCGCGGGCAAGCCCGCTCCCACAGGGTTCTTCAGTGGATGCAGAATATGTGTCCGACCAGGATCAATTGTGGGAGCGAGCTTGCTCGCGAAGAGGCCGGGTTGATCACCAAGTAACTCAGCAGACCAACATCACCCCGGCAACTCCAGATTATCCAGCACCCGACTCACTGCCAGTTCGCCAAGCATGATCAACTGGGAGGTATCAAGTTTTGCGCAACGTCTTCTGCCGCAAAATATAGACCGTCACCAGCACCGCACTGGTCAACATGAACCCCCGCGCCCAAACCAGCGGCACCAGATAGCACGAGAACAGAATGCTCACCCACATCAGCCCGATCGCGTAGACCTTGCCTTTGAGCGGAATGCCGTTGCCTTCGAGGTAGTCGCGAATCCAGGGCCCCAGTCGTGGATGTTCGACCAGCCAGCGATAGAAGCGTGGAGAGCTGCGCGCGAAGCAGGCTGCGGCGAGCAGGAGGAAGGGGGTGGTGGGCAGGACCGGCAGGAAGATGCCGATCACCCCCAATGCGACGCTGAGCCAGCCGATGGCCAGCAGGACGTAGCGCAACATCAGGGGGCGGTTGCCTATGGGATTGTCCATAGGCCGGTTCTTAGTGATGACGAGGCTTGAGGATCGCCGGTTTTTCGTCAGGGGCCTGGCACAGCAGGTACAGCGCGGTCAGGGCTTCCGGGATCTGCACGATCATGTCGTCCATCAGATTGGCGTCCTTGGCGATGTCTTCGAACTCAGGCTGTTCGTCGAACAGGCCGGAGCCGACCATGATCGGCAGGAGCATTTCGCTGACTTCTTCTTCGGCGGTTTCGAACCAGGCCGCTTCGCGCAGGAACACGCCTTCCATGAAGCCGATGCACCAGCCACGCAGTTCGGAGTCGTCCGGCTCTTCGCCCAGATCCAGTTCGCACGGCAATTCGAATTCTTCATCCGAGGCCAGTTGGCGAGCGATGTGCGCTTTGAGGCCGATCAGTGTGGCTTCGATTTCGGCACGCTGGGCTTCGTCGGTGTAATGCGGCTCTTCGGCAAACAGAGCGTCGATCCACTCGCGCTCCGGAACGTCTTCGGAGCAGATCGACAGCGCGGTCAGGTAACCGTGGGCGGCGACGTAATCCAGCGCCTCGTCGTGCAGCTCGTCGGCGTCGAGGAAGACTTGCAGGCGGGTCAGTTGCTCAGCGAAGGACATTACGGGGCTACCTTGGGGAATAAACAATGCGGGAATTCTAGGCCTTCTTGCGCGCTCTAGCCAGCCGCTTGGCAGATTTGCCCGAATTACCGGCCTTACTGGAAAGATGAATAACCCTGTGGGAGCGAGCCTGCTCGCGAAGGCGGTGTATCAGGCACTTTTGCATCGACTGACAGGTCGCTTTCGCGAGCAGGCTCGCTCCCACAGGGTTTTGTGTGTGGCAGGTTTACCAGTGTCTTCTCAGCGGCACCCTCTGCGGCGAAGGCCTCGGGTATACTGCCGCGTTTTGCGATCCCTGCTGGCGCTGCGCTGGTCATGCAATGTGTTCTTACGTTTTGTTTAAGCAGCCGAAGCTGCTCTGAACCAGCCTGAGCAGGGATGTATCGGTAGATTTTTGGAGTTTTTATGCTCGAACAGGCTCAACGCGTCCTCAAGGACATCTTCGGCTACGACAGTTTCCGTGGCCGTCAGGGTGCGATCATTGAGCGCGTGGCCAGCGGCGGTGATGCGCTGGTGCTGATGCCTACCGGTGGCGGCAAGTCGTTGTGCTTCCAGGTGCCGGCGCTGTTGCGTGAAGGTCTGGCGGTGGTCGTGTCGCCATTGATCGCGCTGATGGACGATCAGGTCGCCACCCTTGAAGAACTGGGCGTTGCCGCCGCTGCACTGAACTCCACACTGAGCGCCGAGCAACAGCGCGACCTCGCTCTGCGGATCAAACGCGGCGAAGTGAAAATGCTCTATCTCGCACCGGAGCGTCTGGTCCAGCCGCGCATGCTGGCGTTCCTGCAAAGCCTGGAAATCGCCCTGTTCGCCATCGACGAAGCGCATTGCGTTTCGCAATGGGGCCACGATTTCCGCCGCGAATACCTGCAACTGGGTCAATTGGCCGAGCTGTTCCCCAACGTTCCGCGCATCGCTCTCACCGCGACCGCCGACAAGCGCACCCGCGAAGAAATTGTCGATCGCCTGCACCTGCAGAACGCCGAACGCTTCCTGTCGAGTTTCGATCGCCCAAACATCTTTTATCGCATCGTGCCCAAGGAACAGCCGCGCAAACAGTTGCTGGCGTTCCTCGCCGAGCGGCGCAGCGATGCCGGCATCGTGTATTGCCTGTCGCGCAAGAAGGTCGAAGAAGTTGCGGCGTTCCTCAGCGAACAGGGTTTCCCGGCGCTGCCGTATCACGCCGGTCTGCCCAATGATCTGCGCGCCTATCACCAGAAACGCTTCCTCAATGAGGAAGGCCTGATCATGGTCGCGACCGTGGCGTTCGGCATGGGCATCGACAAGCCCAACGTACGCTTCGTCGCGCACCTCGATCTGCCGAAATCCCTTGAGGCTTATTACCAGGAAACCGGGCGCGGCGGCCGTGACGGGCTGCCGGCGGATGCGTGGATGGCTTACGGTCTGCAAGACGTGGTGATGCTCAAGCAGATGCTGCAGAACTCAGAAGGCGACGAACGGCATAAACGTCTGGAGCAGCACAAGCTCGACGCCATGCTGTCGCTGTGTGAAGAGACCCGCTGCCGGCGTCAGGCGTTGCTGGCCTATTTCGATGAGGACATGCCTGAGCCGTGCGGGCATTGCGACAACTGTGTTGACGACGTGCAGACCTGGGACGCCACCGAACCTGCTCGTCAGGCCTTGTCGGCGATTTTCCGCACCGGCCAGCGTTATGGCGTCGGGCATCTGGTCGACGTGTTGCTGGGCAAGGACAACGAAAAAGTGCGCAGCTTCGGCCATCAGCATTTGTCGGTGTTTGGCGTGGGCAAGGCGTTGAGCGAGAGCGAGTGGCGCTCGCTGTTCCGCCAGTTGGTGGCGCGTGGCTTGGCCGATGTCGATCACGAGGGTTATGGCGGTCTGCGCTTGAATGACAGTTGCCGGCCTTTGCTCAAAGGCGAAGTGAAGCTGGAACTGCGCCGCGACCTGAAACCGCAAGTCACCGCCAAGACCGGCAGCAAGAGCCAGGCCAGCCAACTGGTGCGCGGCGAAGAACGCGAACAGTGGGAAGCCTTGCGCGCACTGCGTCGCAAATTGGCCGAAGAACACGGCGTGCCACCGTACGTCATTTTTCCCGACTCGACGCTGCTGGAAATGCTCCGCAGCCAGCCGACCTCGCTGGCGGAGATGGCCCGGGTCAGCGGCGTCGGCGCACGCAAGCTGGAACGTTACGGCGAAGCCTTCCTCGAAGTGCTCGGCGGCGAGGCCGAGGCGCCGAAGGTGGTCGCCGATGTCCGTCACGAGTTGATCACCCTGGCCCGCGCCGGCATGACCCCGCTGCAGATCGCCGGGCAGTTGCAGTGCTCGGAGAAGAACGTCTACGCCATGCTCGCCGAAGCCATCGGCAAGCAGCAGTTGTCGCTGGAGCAGGCGCTGGACTTGCCTGAGGAACTGATGGGTGAAGTGCAGGACGCGTTCCTCGATGGTGAGGGCGAGTTGCCGTCGGTCGCTGAAGTGGCTGAGCTGTTTGCCGGGCGTGTGCCTGAAGGCGTGCTGTATTGCGTGCGGGCGGCGTTGCAGTCTGAATTCGAGATGTAATCTGGCCCGACCCCTCATCGGAACGCCGCCCGCCCAGCCCTCTCCCCGAGGAGAGGGAGCCGACCGCGGTGTCTGGCGGCAGACATCGACCTGCAAGACCGAGTCGATTATGGATTCAGCGAGCGCTGTCAGGTCGGCGAATTTTCAGAGCATCCCCACTCAGTTCCCTCTCCCTCTGGGAGAGGGCCAAGGTGAGGGGCTTTTGATCTTCGCGCAGTTGTAACGATTCAGTACAGAGCGACTCTTGCCTATAACTGCCGCCCATGCTTAGCTGACTAATAATTAGATTTTCCGTATTTTCAGTCTAACCGTGAGTGTTTTATGCCGTTAACCGATCAACATCGCTTTGGTATGCAACTGGCCCAGATGTCTCGTGGCTGGCGTGCCGAACTGGATCGTCGTCTCGCCGGGCTGGGCCTTTCACAGGCGCGCTGGCTGGTGCTGCTGCATCTGGCGCGTTTTGAAGAGGCGCCGACCCAACGCGAACTGGCGCAGAGTGTCGGCGTCGAAGGCCCGACCCTGGCGCGCTTGCTCGATAGTCTGGAGAACCAGGGACTGGTGCAACGCCAATCCGTGATGGAAGACCGTCGGGCGAAAAAAATCGTTCTCTGCGCACCTGCGCTGCCCCTGATCGAACAGATCGAAACCATTGCCACGCAGCTGCGCCACGAATTGTTCGAAGGCGTCGACGAGGCGGATTTGAAGGTGTGCATGCGCGTGCACGGGCACATTCTGGCCAACCTGGAAAAATCTTGAGGCACATCCCGGCAGCGATTTTTTGAGAGATCGCGCTGAGCGGACTATAAGAACTACTGGGCAATATCGTGTTCGTACCGGATGTGCGAACGCATAGAAACCGGTTTTGCTTATTTAAGGGATGCTCATGCTCGCAAGTCGGCACGTGCTGCGCGGGGGCGCCAAATGGCTGCTGCTCGCTGGCGTATTCAGCTATTCGACCTGGTCGATGGCGTTGGGGTTGGGCGAAATCACTGTTCACTCAGGCCTCAATCAGCCGTTCAAGGCCGACATCGCGCTGGTCGATGTCGGCACTTTGACGCAAAACGATCTCTCGGCCAGCCTGGCCTCGGCCGATGAATTCGGCCGGGCCGGCGTCGAGCGGGTGTTCTTTCTCAACGATCTCAAGTTCACTCCGATCCTGCGCGGCAGCCGCCAGATGATCCGGGTGACCTCGGATAAGCCGGTCAACGAACCCTTCCTGAATTTCCTCGTGCAACTCGATCAGCCCAACGGCCGTCTGCTGCGCGAGTACACCGTGCTGATCGATCCGCCGGGCTCGCCTGGCATCGTGCCCGCCACCGACGAGCCGGATCCTCGCCCGCAATCTTCTGAATTTCCAACCGTCGAACCGGTTATCGCGCCGCCCCAGGCTGCCCAGGGCAAACGCACTGCCGCGCCTGCGCCGCCAACGCCAGCGGCAGTTGCCAACGATGCGCAGGCCGAGCAACTGGCCGCCAGCGTGCTGCTGACCCAGCAACTGCAAAAGACCATCGACGAACAGAACCTCAGGCTGCAAGAGCAGCAAGTGCAGATTGCCGACGGCAAGAAGCAGATCGACGAATTGCAAACCCGCTTGGCCGAAGTGCAGAAAGCACCGCCACCGCCCGTGGTCGCGCCGGTTCCGGTCGCTGTTTCAGCTCCGGTCGAGTCAACAGACGAGGGGCTGAACTGGCCATTGCTCGGTGGACTGATATTGCTGCTGGGGGTGCTGGCAGCGTTGCTCATACGCCGCCGTCAGCAACGTTCGACAGCAGATGGCACGGCGCTGCCGCTATTGCCGGTGAGCGCCGAAGACGACGTCGATGAGCCCGAACTGCAACAATCCGTCGGGTCGCACGCGGGCGCCGATCATCGCGACGAACCCGGTGCCGGCGACGTGCTGGAGGCCGTGGGCATCTATCTGGCCTACGGCCGCCTCAGCGAAGCCGCCGGCATGTTGCGCGATGCCTTGCACAAGGAACCGGAGCGCACCGATCTTGGTTTGCAGCTCCTTGAAGTACTGGGGCGGCAGGGCGACAGCGACGCTTATGAACAGCAGGAAAAACATCTGCGTGCCCTCGGTGTTGATGACCGCGAACTGGTCGAAGCACGCGCTCGCCATCCAAGACTGGCGGGCGCCGCATCGGCGTTTGCAACACCGCCAGTGGCGCCCGAGCTGCCCGTGGCCACGGCAGCGACCGTCGGTGCGCCGCTCGCATCGACGCTCAGCCCCGCGGAGGATGATTTCGAATTGAATCTGGGCGAGCTGTCGATGGATTCAAATTGGGATCTCAACGACAGCCGCGTCGATTCCGCCGCACCGCCGATCGATGATCCGGAACTGGGCACCAGCCTGTCAGTGCTGCCTGTCGATTTTGAACTGCCACAGGCTGCATCTGGCGAAGAAGCCGAACTTGAATGGATCCCCGAGCCCCACGCCCAGCCGCTCGACGATGACTTCCTCAATGAGTTCGGCGATCCCGAGACGTCGCTGGTGCTGGAACCTCTGGATCTGCAATTACCCGAGTCCACCGAAACCGAAACCGAAACCGAAACCGACACCGAAGCCGCCGGCAAGCTCGAACAGGCGCAAACCTGTATCGACGACGGCGACATCGACAGTGCGATCGCGCTGCTCAATGAGTTGCTCAGGGAAGGGGACGAGCCGTTGAAGCAGACGGCAAGGACGTTGTTGGCGGGGATTCGCTGAGCGCCAACGGATTCGGGTTCATCCTGGACCGCTTTCGCGAGCAGGCTCGCTCCCACAATGGAATGCGCTCTCCCTGTGGGAGCGAGCCTGCTCGCGAAGGCGTCAGATCGGCCAACACCGTCTCACGTCAGAACGTCTGCCCCAGATTCAGATAAACCGCCTGCTCATCCGCATCATTCAAGCCATAAGTAAAATTCAACGGCCCCAGCGGCGTGTCGAAGCCGATAAACACACTCGCGGCATTGATGTAGCCGCTGTCGAATTCATTGTCGTTGTTCCACGCCCGACCGCGCTCCAGCGAGGCGCCGGCGTACAGCGGGAAGTCCAGTGGCAGGTATGAGCGCGGCGTCAGGCGACGGTAATACACAGCGCGCATCAGGCTGACGTTCTGCCCGGACAGCGCATCCTCACGGAACCCCGACAACTGCCGCGCGCCGCCGAGCAGGAAGCTCGAAGTCACCACGTTGGCATCGTCCAGCGTCCGACCGTAGCGCCCGCCGAGTATCAGCGTATCCGGCCCGTGGCTCATGGCCTTGTCGAAATTCACTTCCCATTGACGATAGCGCGTGTCCGAGCTCAGTCCCGGTTCGAATTGCGTAAAGGTCAGGCTGACGTCCTTGCCCTCGTGTGGAAAGTAGACGTTGTCCAGAGAGTCGTAGGAATACTTCACGGTGTAGAAGCCTTCGTTGAAACTTTCGCTCGGCAGATCCTGATCACCGATGCGCACGTCAGCCTTGCCCCAGGCCTGCCCAATGCCGAGTCGCACTTCACCGTTGTTGCCGATCTGCCGCCCAAGGTTGAGGCCGAAGCCGTAACGCTCGACGCGATACTGCGCGATCGGATCGTTATCCAGCACCGAGTCAACGTTCTGCGCCTCGAACGACCCATAGGGCGCGACGAAGTAGCGAGAGCCGACGTCCAGCGGCTGATAGAACTCGCTGTACAGCTCCTGCTTGTCGCCGATCTGCGCCCGGGTCAGCCATTCCGCGCCGAGGCGGTTGATGCCGTTGACGCGGTAACTGGCGCCGAGGTTGAAAGCACTGTCGCCGCGCATGTCGTCCGACAGGTTGAGGCCGACCCGCAAATAATCGGTACCGCTGCGCTTGCCGCTGGCACTGATGACCAGGGTGTGATCCTGGCCTTTGTGCACCACGCGGTAACGCACTTGATCGAAGTAATCGAGACCGTACAACGTGCCCATGTCCGAATGCAGACGGCCGAGGTCGAGCGGCGCGCCGATCGGCTGGCGGATGTAATAGCGAATCACGTCATCGTCTACTTTCGAGTCATTCTCGACACGAATGGCCGTGATGATCGGCGTGCGCTGTCCGGGCTGGCGGGCGGCGTTGAGCTCGGCGTCCTGGGTTTCAGCGGGCTTGAGTTGCGCCAGGCGTGCGTCGAGGATGCGCGTGGCGCGGTAGCCGGCATCGATCATCTCCTGAGCCTTGCCGAAATCGGTCACGCCGAACGCGGCCAGCGCAGGCTGAATCAGCACGTCGTTGGCGTGCAGAGTCGCCAGTTGTTCTTCGGAGTTGCGCCGGGTCATCAGGGTGATCGACTGATTGAGCACATCCACCACCGTGGTCAGTTGCTTGCGATTGCGCAGCGGTGTGCCGATATCGACGACGATGGCGATGTCGACGCCCATCTCCCGCGCGACATCGAGCGGGATGTTGTCGGTCATGCCGCCGTCGACCAGCAGGCGCCCGTCGAGCTCGACCGGGGCGAACACCGCCGGGATCGACATGCTCGCGCGGATCACTTGCGGCAGGTGGCCTTTGCGAAACACCACTTTTTCGCCATTGGCGATGTCCGTGGTCACGGCGCGAAACGGGATCGGCAGCTTGTCGAAGTCGCGGGTGTCGCTGGTGTGGGCCAACAGGCTTTCCAGCAGCAGTGCGAGGTTTTGCCCCTGAATCACTCCCAGTGGCAGGCCGAGGCTGCCGTCGTCGCGAAAACTGAGTTTCTGCTTCACCAGAAAGTCGCGGTCGTCCTGCTTGCGGCGAAATGGCACGTCCTCACGCGGCGGGGCGTCGGACAGAGCCGCTTGCCAGTCGATGCTCAGGGCGAGTTTTTCCAACTCGTCAATCTTGTAACCCGAGGCATACAGGCCGCCGACCACCGCGCCCATGCTGGTACCGGCAATCGCATCGATTTTGATGCCTTGTTCTTCCAGTGCCTTGAGCACGCCGATGTGCGCCAGCCCGCGTGCAGCGCCGCCGGACAGCACCAGGCCGACTTTCGGTCGTGGCGCTTCACTGGCGTGAACCAGCAGGGGAAGGAAACCAAGCAGCAGGCAGAGCAGCAAACGGCGCATTGTGAGTCTCGGGGCAAGCGGTAAAGCCGGCTATTATAGCGGCGCCCTCTGTCTCAGGAGTTTCAGCGATCATGACCGTCGCCAAAGCCGAAGTTGTCATCACTTATTGCACCCAATGCCAGTGGCTGCTGCGCGCGGCGTGGCTGGCCCAGGAGCTGCTCAGCACCTTCGCTGACGACCTGGGCAAAGTGTCATTGGTGCCGGGCACCGGCGGGGTGTTTCACATCACCTGCGCGGGCGTGCAGATCTGGGAGCGCAAGGCCGACGGTGGTTTCCCCGAGGCCAAGGTGTTGAAACAGCGGGTGCGCGATCAGATCGATCCCGACCGCGACCTCGGTCACAACGACCGCACTCAGTGAGAGGCGGCCTCGGCGGCGACGGTTTTCTTGTCGGCCGAGCCTGACATCCGCGCCGACACCACGATCGCGACGATGATCAGCGCGCCGCCGATGAGCATGCGCAGGGTCGGGGTTTCACTGAACAGCAGCCAGGCGATGGTGATGCCGTAGACCGGCTCCATGGCGAACACCACCGCCGCCGTGCGCGCTTTGATCACCGCCAGACTGGCGACGAACAGGCTGTGTGCCACGCCCGTGCAGAACACCCCGAGCAGGGCGATCCACAACCAGTCCAGCGCTCGAACCTGACTCAACTGCGGCGCCGCGACCGGCAACAGACACAAGGCCACGACGACGTTCTGGCACAACGCTGCCTGCACCGCCGGGATGCGTCCGGAGCTGGCGCGGTTGGTCAGCGACAGAAGAGAAAACAGCAGGCCGGACAGTACCGCCCAGAGCAGGCCGACGGTGGCGCCGCTGGCCAGATCGAACGCCGGGGTTACCAGCACCAGACCGACGCTGACCAATACCACCAGGAGAATTTCATTGGCGCGGATGCGTTCGCGGAAGATCAGCCCTTCGAGAATAACCGTGAACGCCGGGAAACTGGCGAAGCCCAAGGTGGCAATGGCTACCCCGGCGATCTTCACCGAAACAAAAAAACTCACCCAGTGCCCGGCCAGCAACACACCACTCAGCGCCAGGCGTCGCCAGTCCACTGCTTGCAGCTTTTGCCAGCCGCTCTGGCTGGCGAATCGAGCGAAGAAGGCCAGGGCAAGCACGGCGAAAGCAGCGCGGCCGAACACGATGACCGCCGGCGATGCGGCAGCGAGTTTGCCGAACACACCGGTCAGGCCGAACATCAAAGCGCCGATATGCAGGGCGCCGAGGGCGGTACGCGGAGTCATTGCAATCCTTAATCCAGACACAGTTTTGATCGTTCCCACGCAGGAGCGTGGGAACACTCATCAAAAGAGCGCCAGTCTAAAGCGCTGTCGCCGTCGCGTCTGTCATCCGATTCCTCAATTTTTCAACGATGTGCGCTGTCATACGACTGACTCGCGCCTGTCACGGGCGATTAACGGCGCGCGCGCAAGCTGGCGAAAACATCGCAGAGGGTTGCCCATGACCAGCGCCGAGCTCGCCCGACCCAGTCGCAAACAACGGGTGCGAACCCTGTGGATCTCCGATGTGCATCTGGGCACCCGGGATTGTCAGGCCGAGCACTTGTCGCAATTTCTCAAGGGCTACCACGCCGACAAGGTCTATCTGGTCGGTGACATCATCGACGGCTGGAAACTGCGCAGCGGCATGTACTGGCCGCAAGCGCACACCAACGTCATCCGCCGATTGCTTACCATGAGCAAGCGCGGTACCGAGGTAATCTACGTCACCGGCAACCATGACGAATTCCTGCGGCGCTATTCGAATCTGATTCTGGGCAATATCCAGTTGGTCGACGAAGCTGTGCATGTCACCGCCGATGGCCGGCATTTGCTGGTGATTCACGGCGATCAGTTCGACGTGATCACCCGTTATCACCGCTGGCTGGCGTTTCTTGGCGACTCCGCCTACGAATTCACCCTGACGCTCAACCGCTGGCTCAATCACTGGCGCGCCCGTTATGGCTACGGTTACTGGTCGCTGTCGGCCTACCTGAAACACAAGGTCAAGACAGCGGTGAGTTTCATCAGCGACTTTGAAGAAGCCATCGCCCACGAATGCGTGAAGCGCGAACTGCATGGCGTGGTTTGCGGACATATCCACCATGCCGAGATTCGCAAGGTGGGGGAGGTGGACTACCTCAACTGCGGCGACTGGGTCGAGTCGTGCACGGCGCTGATCGAGCATTGGGACGGCACGATCGAGCTGTATCGATTGGCGGATGCGCAGGCGCGGGAGGCGGAGCTCAAGGCTGCCAAAGTCGCCGAAATCGCCTGAGCGAAAAAGTACCCTGTGGGAGCGAGCCTGCTCGCGAAGGCGTAGCGTCAGACGAAACTTCTGTGCCTGATACCGCGCTTTCGCGAGCAGGCTCGCTCCCACATGTGTTCTCAGGCCGGGCTGTGTTCTTGCATCGCAGCCTTGTAAATCGAGTTCTTCGGTTGCGCAAACAGCCTTTCCATCATCGGCTCGAAGAAACTCAGCGGCAGCGTGTCATACGCCGGATCAAACGCCGCCGCGTCGTACTTGGCGCAAAATTCGGCAGTGGCGTGGAACTGCGGATGGTCCTTGAATTGCTCGCGCAAATGCCGATCCATGCCCAGATGATGAAAGAAGTAATAGCCCTGAAAGATTCCGTGCTTCTCCACCATCCACAGATTCTCCGCACTCACGAACGGCTTGAGAATCGCCGCGGCGATATCCGGATGATTGTACGAACCGAGGGTGTCGCCAATGTCGTGCAACAGCGCGCAGACCACGTATTCCTCGTCACGCCCGTCGCGAAAGGCGCGGGTCGCGGTTTGCAACGAGTGGGTCAGGCGATCCACGGGGAAACCGCCGAAGTCGCCCTCAAGCAGCTTCAGATGCGCGAGGATCCGCGATGGCAGTTGTCTGGCATAGGCACTGAAATCAGCGGCGATGATCGCCCAGTCTTTCTCGGTGCCGTCCTTCATATGGGTGAAGCGAGCATGGGCATTCATGGGCAGACCCTCATTCAGAACGCCACGCGACCGAGAATCATGTCGCGGTACATGACGAAATCGCCGAGCAGGCTGTACAGCGGATGCTGAAACGTCGCCGGGCGGTTTTTTTCGAAAAAGAAGTGGCCGATCCAGGCAAAGCTGTAACCCGCCAGAGGCAGGGCCAGCAACAGCAGCCAGGCGCTTTTGGCGATGCTGAGCGCGAGAATGAAGATGACCAGAGACGTGCCGATGAAATGCAGACGACGGCAGGTACTGTTGCTGTGCTCGGCGAGGTAATACGGGTAGAACTCGGCGAAGCTGTTGAACTGCTTGATGTTTTCCACGACCGCGCTCTCTGTGGTGATTGTTCTGGCGACAAGTTGTGCGTCGGGTAGCTTATTTGAGTCTAGAGTGATCATTGGCGTGGGCCAGTGACAATCGGCGCCACTTTAGTATCCTTCGCAAATAGGGCGGTTATCTGCAGCCCGTCATGTAAAAGAATAACAACCATGAGCGAACGAACGACTTCTGCAAGCTGGGCGATGGGGATTGTCAAAGCACTGGAGATGGACGGCCTGGATTGCCGGGTTCTGTTCAAGCAACTGGGGCTGGACTTCAGTGCCCTCGAAGATCCGGATGCGCGTTTCCCGCAGGATTCCATGACCCGGCTCTGGCAGCGCGCGGTGGAGGTTTCCGGCAACCCGGCGATCGGCCTGAACATGGGCAAAGTGGTGCGCCCGGCATCGTTTCACGTTGCCGGCTATGCGCTGATGTCGAGCAATACCCTGGCTGAAGGCTTCCAGCGTCTGGTGCGCTATCAACGCATCATTGCCGAAAGCGCTGACCTGAGCTTTCGCCTGCTCGACGAAGGCTACGCGCTGATACTCACCGTGCACGGCGATCATCTACCGCCGACCCGGCAAAGTGCCGAAGCGTCGCTGGCCTGCGCACTGGCGCTGTGCGGCTGGCTGACCGGGCGTCCGCTGCACCCGGTCAAAGTGCTGGTTCAGGGCGATCAGCCGACAAATCTGCAACCTTATAAAGAAGCCTTCCACGCACCGCTGGTGTTCAACGCGCCTTACGATGCGTTGATCTTTGAACGGGCCGATATGGAAGCACCGCTGCCGACGGCCAACGAAGCAATGGCGCTGCTGCATGACCGTTTTGCCGGGGAATATCTGGCGCGGTTTTCCGAGAGTCGCGTGACGCACCGGGCACGGCAGGTGCTGTGTCGTTTGCTGCCCCAGGGCGAACCCAAGCGCGACACCGTGGCGCAGACGCTGCACCTGTCGCAGCGCACTTTGCAGCGACGCTTGCAGGAGGAGGGCACCAGTTTTCAGCAGTTGCTCGACGACACCCGGCGCGAGCTGGCCGAGCAATATCTGGCGCAACCGAGCATGACCTTGCTGGAAATCGCTTACCTGTTGGGCTTTGCCGACCCGAGCAACTTCTTCCGCGCGTTTCGCCGCTGGTTCGACACCACACCCGGCGAATACCGCTTGCGCCTGACGCAGGTGCCGGACGCGGTCAATGACGCCAGAACGCCGGAATACACAGCACAAACACCGTAATGATCTCCAGTCGGCCGAGCAGCATGCCGAACGACAGAATCCATTTCGCCGCATCCGGCAGGGTCGCGAAGTTGCCGGCCGGGCCGATGGTTTCGCCCAGACCCGGGCCAACGCCGGACACGGTGCTGGCGGCGCCGGTCAGTGCGGTCATCCAGTCGACTCCGAGCAGCGACAGCAGCAGGGCGATCACGCAGATGGTGATGGCGAAGAAGAACGAGAAGGTCAGGATCGAACGGACAATTTCTTCGTCGAGGCGGTGACCGTTGTACTTCTGCTTGATCACCGCGCGCGGGTGGATCAGCTGATTGAGGTTGGCCTTGAGCAGGATGTAGGCGACCTGGAAACGGAAAATCTTGATGCCGCCCGCCGTCGAACCTGAGCAACCGCCGACAAAGCCCAGGTAGAAAAACAGCATCAGCGAGAAGTTGCCCCACAGGCTGTAGTCGCCGAGGGCGAAACCGGTGGTAGTGACTACCGAGGTCACGTTCAGCGCCACATGCCGCAGCGCTTCCAGCCAATGCAGCTTGGTGGTCCACCAATACCAGGTGCCGAGCACCAGCCAGGTCACCAGCAACATCGCCAGCAAACCCTGCACCTGTTGATCCTTGATCAACGCCCGGCGGTTGCCGCGCAGCGTCGCCACGTACAGGGTGAACGGCAGACTGCCGAGGATCATGATGACGATGGCCACCCAGTGCACCGCCGGTTGCGTCCATTTGGCCAGCGACTGGTCGGAGGTCGAGAAACCACCGGTGGAAATCGCCGACATCGCGTGGTTGATCGCATCGAACGGGCTCATCCCCGCCCACCAGAACGCCAGGCTGCCGAGAATGGTGATGCCGACGTAGGCCGCCACGATCAGCCTCGCCACCATGTGCGAGCGCGGCATGACCTTTTCCGAGCGGTCCGAGGATTCGGTCTGGAACAGGCGCATGCCACCGATGCGCAGCAGCGGCAGAATCGCCACCGCCATGCCGATAAAGCCGATGCCGCCGATCCAGTGCAGCAGCGACCGCCACATCAGAATCCCCGGCGACATGTTGTCCAGGCCGTTGAGCACGGTGGAACCGGTGGCGGTGATGCCGGACATGCTTTCGAAGAACGAGTCGGTGTAGCTGATGTGCTGGGTCAGCAGAAACGGCAGCGCGGCGAAGATGCACACCACCAGCCAGCTGCTGACCGTCAGCAGATACATGTCGCGCGGGCGCAGGTGGATGTGTTCGGGTCTGCCGGGTATCACCAGAGCGAGGCCGGCGACAAAGGTGATCATGCTCGCCCAGAGGAACGACGGCAGGTCGCTGGTGCGCTCGAAAATCACCAGCGTGGCCATCGGCACGACCATGGCCACAGCCAGGGTGATCAGGAAGATGCCGATGATGAAACCAATGATCCGTAAGGTCGGCAACGCCATGAAATCCGCTCGGGCTGGTGGGAGAAGGGCGCCATTCTACCTGCGGGGCAAGGCATGTAAACCGGCAGGCGCTGCGCAGATGAAGCTAGAATAGCCGCACATTTTTCAAAGGAGGTGGCCGATGCAGGCTCTCGACGCGTTGCTCAACCGTGTTTCCGTTCCCCGACTGGTCGAACCGGCCCCCACTGCCGAGCAGCGCGAAGCCCTGTTCGGCGCGGCCCTGCGTGCCCCGGATCACGGGCATTTGCAGCCGTACCGCTTTTTGACCGTCGAAGGCGCAGCGCGTGAGCAAATGGGCGAGTTGCTGGCCGAGGCGGCCCGCCAGCAGAGCGGCGAAGTCACCGAAGCGATGATCGACAAGGCCCGCAACGGCCCACTGCGCGCGCCGCTGGTGGTTGTGGTCATCGCGAAATTGCAGGAACACGTGAAATACCCGAAGGCCGAACAACTGCTCACGGCGGGCTGTGCGGCCCACGGGATCTTGCTGGCGGCGTACGCGCAGGGGATTGGCGCCGTGTGGCGCACCGGGGATCTGGCGTACTCGAAGCATGTGGCTGAAGGTTTGGGGCTGGTGGAAGGCGAGGAAGTGGTCGCGTTTCTCTATCTCGGCACGCCGCAGAAAGAACCGCGGGTAGCGGAGAAGGTTGATCTGGCTGAATTCGTCAGAGCCTGGCCCGCTAAAGCCTGAAGATTAAAAGCCCCTCACCCTAACCCTCTCCCAGAGGGAGAGGGGACTGATTGGGGGATGCTTTGGAATTACAGCGACCTGAGCGACCTTCGCTGAATCCAGAGTCGGGATACCGGACGTCTAGTTTCTGCGAATCCATAAGGTCGATGCACAACGGCAGACACCTCGGTCAGCTCCCTCTCCCTCGGGGAGAGGGCTGGGGTGAGGGGCTTTTCAGGGCTGGACGATAACTCCCGGCACAAACGGCAATTCCAGACTCGCCACAAAGCCGCCCTGCGGATGATTGGCCAGTGTCAGCGTGCCGCCATGCCGTTCTGCCGCCCGTTTGGCAATCGCCAGCCCCAGGCCATGCCCGGCAGCGGTCTGCCCCGGCGCCCGGTAGAACGGTTCGCCCAACTGACTCAGATGTTCGGTCTGCACCCCTGGCCCATGGTCGCGCACGCTGATGACAATCCGCTCTCCCTGCCGCGCAGCCTGCAATTCGATCGGCTGATCGCTCGGGTTGAAGCGCTGGGCGTTGCGCAGCAGGTTATCCACGGCGCGTTCGATCATCGTCGGCCAGCCTTTGAGATTCAGCTGCGGCTCGGCTTGCAGGCGTACGGTCTGCTCGGGCGAGCTGAGCTGCGCATCCTTTTGCAGCGCGGCGAGCAACGCATTCAGGTCCACTTCTTCAGCGCTGGCGTTGTCGGCATCGACTCGTGCCAGTACCAGAATTTCACTGATCAACGCCTCCAACCGGTCGCATTCGCGGGTCAGCCGTGGCCACAGTTTCTCGCGCTCTTCAGGGTTGGCACGCTCGGCCAAAGCCAACGCGATGCGCAGGCGCGCCAGTGGTGAGCGCAGTTCGTGGGAGACATCGCGCAGCAACTGGCGCTGACTGCCGATGAGGCTTTGCAGGCGCGCGCCCATGCGGTTGAAATCGGTGGCCAGCACGCCGAATTCGTCACGGCGGTTGGCCAGTTTCGCCAAGCTGTTCTGCTGATAAGTCGTCTGCCCCAAATCATGCACCGCGCCGCGCAAGCGACTCAGTGGGCGGGTGATGGAGAAAGTCACGAGCAAACTGAACAGGGTCAGCACCACCAGCGCGATGCCCAGCGCACTCAGCGGCCAGAGCAGGCTTTCGCGGTGCCAGGCGTCGAGTTCCGGGTGTGGGATGCGGTAGATGAACAGGTAGGTGTCACCGGTTTTTTCGCTGGTGATTTCGTCGGTCAGACGCCGCCACGGCAAGCGGCGGTCATCGTTGTTCTGCCGCGCTTCGAATGCTGCGGCGCGGCGCGGGAAGGTACCGCGCACCACCGGATCGCCGGTTTCGTTGAGCACTTGAACGTCGATGTGATACTGGCGTTTGCGTTGTTCGAGAATGTCCTGCGCGGCTTCTTCGCCTTGGGTTTCGTAAGTCTGCGTCCATTCCGCCGCCAGCGTGTTGAGGCCGGGATGGCGGCTGAGAATCCACGCGTCCTGATTGAGCATGTGCCCGAGCAGAATCGACAGCCCGGCTACCAGAGCGATGGCCAGCCAGAAGCTCGCAAGAATCCGCCAGAACAGTGAACGCACAGAAACTCCTCGAAAATCACACCGTTCAAATGTGGGAGCGAGCCTGCTCGCGAAGGCGTAGTGTCAGTCAAACCATTGCTGGCTGACACACCGCCTTCGCGAGCAGGCTCGCTCCCACATTCGATTTGAATGGAACAGGCCCGACGAGGTGAGTCGTCGGGCCCAGGGTCAAGCCATTATTGCGCCTTTTGTGCCTGCTGCGCTTTCCAGGCCTTGAACTCGGCCCATTCGGCACGGCGTTCGGCGCGTTTCTTCTGGATTTCGTCGAATTGCTTTTGTTGCTCAGGTTTCAGCAATGCACGGACATCGGACTCGGCTTTCTTGTGGTTGGCCGCGATCTCGTCCTTCATGGCTTTCTGGTCGGCCGGCGAGAGTTTCTCCAGGTACTTGTCGACCACCTGCTTACGCTCGTGCATCTGCTCGCCCATGATCTTGCGAATCTGCTCGCGCTGTTCGCGGGTCAGATCGAGCTGGCTGTACGGGCCTTTGCCGTGCATGCCGCCGTGCATCTGACCACCGTGGCGCGGGCCATCCAGCGGACCACCCAGCGGACCGCCATCCTGCGGCATGGCCATGGCCACGGTTGGCAGAGCGGCAGCGAACATCAGAGCGATAAGAGTCTTGCGCATGGTGTATCTCCTTGTCTCGTTCCCGGTACGTTCCGGATGAGTGCAGATTACGCAGATCAAGGTCAGCGGCGGTCAGCGCAGCGTAAAGCTTCGGTAAAGACGCTTCGTGCCCGGCCTTACACATACCCAGTGCAGGTGATGCTGAAGGCTGCGATCTTTTGGATAATGCACGGGCCGAGGCTGTGATCGCTCATTTAGACGGTACTCGCTCAGCATAAGAGCAACGGCTGCGTGCCTTAACAAAGCAAATACCGAGATCCCCATGACAAATAAAACGTTTACCAGGCAAGTCGGCCCATGGCTGATGGCAGCTTTATCGGTCAATGCGATTTTTTTGGCATTCTTGATTTTTGATCATGGTTCGCAGGGGCACGATAAGAAGATGATCAAAACTAAAGAACCGTTGCTGATCGAGGTTCCAAACGGCGACGAGAATTACTACGTGCTGCCGCAGGGTACTACGCTATATCACGATAAAAGCTTTCCTGAAGGGCATGATCGTTATGTGGTGTATCTCAACCATAAGGGTACGATTGCCCACGAAGAAGTACCGATGACGCCTGAGTACGGCGGTTCTTTCATTGATCCGCTCTGGCTGGCAAATGTTGATGCGAATACTTTGCAACAAATTTTCAAGCGTTTTCCACTTTCCAAAAAAGACATTGCCGCTGCCATTAAGGCCAACGAGATAACCAAGGACGATTTGGCCGACATTATTCGTTCGATGCCCGATTAACCGATTATGAGGCACCGAAGGCACCGAAGGCACCGAAGGCAGCGATCTTCAGGCTGTGGGACGCGAAACTTCCCAGGCCGCATTCCTTTGCTGCGCGTGGGAACGATCAGACACCACAAATCCAAAGCCAACCACCCGCTCCTAACCACTCAACAATGAGCGTTAGCTCGAGTGCCCTTGATCTTGCCTAACCGGCGACATCGGAAGGCTGAGTGGAGGGATTGATCCGGGCGTGGGAGCGTAGCGACCGTCTGGCGCAGCCAGACACAGCGGAAGTAGGTGCAGCGAAGCAAACCGGAGCCGCTGCGCCCGGATCGATCCCGCAGCGAAGGAACCCGAGCCTGCGAGGGCCGAACGTAGGAGCAAGCCTTTTGGGTTACCTTTTTGGCGTTTGAAAAAGGTGACCCGCTGTAAGAGCGGAACCTTAAGTAGCCGTTACCGCAGCAACGGATATACACGCAAAAAACCCGACCAAACAAACACCATCGCCAGCCGGCCCGCACAGGATAAGTGCGCTGGTTCAGAGGCTGTAGTAGTAACCACGGCTACGCAGCGCAACGATGCGCGGGCGGCCGTCGGGGTGGGGGCCGATTTTTTTGCGCAGGTTGCTGACGTGCATGTCGAGGCTGCGGTCGTACAGGGTCAGCTTGCGGCCGAGGGCCAGTTGCGCCAGTTCCTGTTTGTCCAGCGGCTCGCCCGGCTGTTTGAGCAGGGCTTCGAGCAGGCGGCTTTCGGAGACGGTCAGGGTCAGTTCTTTTTCGTCGATGCTGACCACGCCGCGCACCGGGCTGAAACTCAGGTCGCCCAGCTCAAGTTGCGTTGACACAGCGGCGGGATGGCTGCGCCGCAACACGGCGCGCAGGCGCGCGGTCAGTTCGCGGGGGTCGCAGGGTTTGGCCAGGTAATCGTCGGCGCCCAGTTCGAGGCCGAGGATGCGGTCCAGCGGTTCGCCACGCGCTGACAGCATCAGCACCGGCAGGTCGGCGTGGTCGTTGCGCAATTGCTTGAGCAGTTCCAGACCGCTGCCGTCGGGCAGCATCACGTCCAGCACCACCGCCGCCGGGGCGGTTTCGGCCAACGCCTTGCGGGCGCTCTGGCCGTCGTGGCAGGCGCGCACCTGGAAGCCTTCCTGGCTCAACCAGCTACTCAGGAGTTCGCACAACTCCTGGTCATCATCAATCAGTAACAGCTCGCTCATGACTCACTCAATTTAGCCATTGCCGACGTTTTCGGCTTGCACCACTGGCAAAGATACCGCAGAGCAGCGCCAATAGCGCTACCCCGGCGCCAGTGACGAACCACTGCTGTTGATCGGTCAGCAAACGCGGCAGCGGGCTGGCCTGGGCTTCCTTGAGTTGCAGCTTCAGACGCTGGTTCTCCTGGCGCAGCCGGGCGAGCTGGGCGCTTTCGCGAGTGTTGTCGGCATTTTGCAGTTGTTTGTTCAGTTCTTCACGCTGCTGTTCACTGGCCTTGAGCCGCTGTTGCAGTTCGGTGATCTGGCTGCCGGCGCTCAGCGACAATGGCGTGGAGCTGCCGCTTTCGGTGGTTTCCTCACCATGGGCGGGGGCCATGATCGACAACGTGAGCAACATCAGACACAACGGACCCTTGCGCATCGCGACACCTGTTTCCAAATGGATATTGGGCAGGTTGTCGGCAGGCAAACGAGAATAATGAGCGATTGTGGCGAGGGGATTTATCCCCGTTCGGCTGCGCAGCAGTCGTGAGTTATTGAACGCGGTGTGTCAGACATTCCGCGTTGGATGGGTTTGGGGCGGCTTCGCCACCCAGCGGGGCGGTGCGACGTTTCGCTAAATCCCCTCGCCACATAAATCCCCTCGGCATTTCAACACCGGATTACGGCAGGACTTGCTTGAACGGCTTGACGATCACGTTGGCGTAGACGCCGGCGGCAATGTACGGATCGGCATCGGCCCAGGCCTGTGCGGCGCTCAGGGAGTCGAACTCGGCGACGATCAGGCTGCCGGTGAAACCCGCTGCGCCCGGATCATTGCTGTCGACGGCCGGGTGCGGGCCGGCCAGCACGATGCGGCCTTCGCCCTTGAGCGCTTGCAGGCGTTCCAGATGAGCGGGGCGTGCGGCCAGGCGAGCTTCCAGCGAGTTCGCAGCGTCGGTGGCAATGATGGCGTAGAGCATGTCAGTCCTCGGTTTTTGGCGTTGTGGTATCGGTGTCATGCAAGTGGCGCGACAGGTAGATGCCCTGTGCGACCAGGAACAGCACGGTCATGCCCAGGCTGCCGAACACCTTGAAGTCGACCCAGATGCTCTGGAAGGTGAAGGCGACGAACAGGTTGGCTGCGCCGCAGAACAGGAAGAACGCGATCCAGGCGATGTTCAGGCGCGTCCAGACCGGGTCCGGCAGGGTCAGCGCGTGGCCCATGATGCGTTTGATCAGCAGGCGATCGCCGATGAAATGGCTACCGATGAACGCCGCAGCGAACAGCCAGTTGACCACCGGCGCTTTCCATTTCAGGAAGGTTTCGCTGTGAAAGGCCAGCGTCAGGCTGCCGAATACCAGGCAGGCGATCAGCGTCAGCCATTGGCTCTTTTCCAGCTTGCGCTGCTTGATGAACAGCGCGCCGTACACCACCAGGGAGCTGATGATCAGCATCGCCGTGGCGCTGTAGATACCGCCTACGGTCACTTGCTGGCCGGCAATGTCGACGACCCGTGGATCAAGTTTGTAAACGATGAAGAACAGCAGAAGCGGGATGAAATCGATGAATTGTTTCACAGTGAGAGCCAGAAGCTGGATGTGGCGGCATAATAACAAACATATGGGCGCGCGATAGCGCCAGCTGATTTGAGGTTACAACTCCCCGTGAATGTTGATTTGCACTGCCACAGCACGGCCTCCGACGGCGCCCTGGCGCCTGCGGTTCTGGTTGCGCGAGCGTTCGAAAACGGCGTGCGAGTCCTGGCGTTGACCGACCACGACACCCTTGAGGGGCTCGCCGAGGCGCGTACTGCCGCCACCGAGTTGGGCATGCAACTGGTCAACGGCGTCGAATTGTCCTGCACCTGGGGCGGGGCGACTATTCACGTGCTGGGCTACGGTTTCGACGTCAACGCCGCGCCGTTGGTCGAAGCGATCGCCAAATTGCACGATGGCCGCTGGCTGCGGTCGGAAGAAATAAGCCGCAAGCTCGCTCTCAAGGGCATGCCCGGTGCTCTCGACGGCGCCCGGCAGATCCAGCAGGAACTGGGCGACAGCGGCAACGCACCGGCCCGGCCGCATTTCGCTGACTGGATGGTGCGTGAAGGTTACGTAAAGGATCGCGCCGAGGCGTTTCGCAAATGGCTCGGCGCTGGCAAGCTCGGCGACGTCAAGCTGCACTGGCCGACCCTCGAAGACACCGTCGGCACCCTGCGCGCCGCCGGTGCCTGGGTCAGCCTGGCGCATCCCTGGCACTACGATTTCACCCGTAGCAAGCGCCGAAAGCTGATTGCCGACTATATTCAAGCAGGCGGGCATGCTATCGAGGTGGTCAATGGCCATCAGCCCGCAGAGCAGGTGGGCAGCCTGGCGATCCTTGCCCGTGAGTTCGGTCTGCTGGTCAGCGCCGGCAGTGACTTCCATGGCCCTGGCGGCTGGTCCGAGATCGGCCAGTACCGGCCGGTTCCCGAGGACCTTCCACCCCTGTGGTGTCGGTTCAAACATGACACAGATATTGCCGCCGTCTGAACAGGTAGAGAATGTGAGTCAATTTTTCCAGATACATCCGGAAAACCCGCAAGCGCGCCTGATCAAACAGGCGGTCGAGATCATCCGCAAGGGCGGGGTGGTGATTTATCCCACGGACTCGTCCTACGCCATCGGTTGCCAGATCGGCGACAAGACCGCCATCGAGCGTGTGCGCCGGCTGCGTCAGCTCGATGAAAAGCACAACTTCGCGCTGATCTGCAGCGACCTGTCGCAACTGGGCAATTACGCCAAGATCGACACCGGCACTTTCCGCATTCTCAAGGCGCACCTGCCGGGGCCTTACACCTTTATTCTCAACGCCACCCGCGAAGTGCCGCGCCTGTTGCTGCATCCGAAGAAACGCACCATCGGCCTGCGCGTGCCAAGCCATCCGATCGCGCTGGCGCTGCTGGCCGAACTCGGCGAGCCGCTGATGAGTGTGACGCTGATCATGCCCGGCGACGAAGACCCGCTCAGCGATCCCTACGAAATGCGCCAGTTGCTTGAGCATCAGGTCGATCTGATCATCGACGGCGGTTTTGGCGGCATCAAGGCCTCGACGGTGATTGACCTGACCGGCGACGACCCGGAAGTGGTCCGTGTCGGTTGCGGCGATCCAACGCCGTTCATGGTCGAGGCCTGAATGTCCGCAGTGGAAACCGTGGTCGATCCCCAGGCCGGCGCCCAGCAGGAACTGCCGTTCGCGATGGTCTATGGCCAGGCGGTCATGGAAATGCCGCTGGATCTGTATATCCCGCCGGATGCGCTGGAAGTCTTTCTTGAAGCCTTCGAAGGCCCGCTCGACCTGCTGCTGTATCTGATCCGCAAACAGAACATCAATATCCTCGACATCCCGGTGGCGGAAATCACCCGCCAGTACATGGGCTACGTCGAGTTGATGCAATCGGTGCGTCTGGAACTGGCTGCCGAATATCTGGTGATGGCGGCGATGCTCGCCGAGATCAAATCGCGCATGCTTCTGCCGCGCGCCGAAACCGTTGAAGATGAAGAAGACGACCCGCGCGCTGAACTGATCCGCCGCTTGCAGGAATACGAGCGCTTCAAGGCCGCTGCCGAAGGTATTGATGGTCTGAGCCGGGTCGGTCGCGATGTGATCGTGCCCAAGCTCGACGCCCCGGAAGCGCGGGCGCGCAAGCTGTTGCCCGACGTCGCGCTGGAAGAGATTCTGATGTGCATGGCCGAAGTTCTGCGCCGTGGCGACATGTTCGAAAGCCACCAGGTCAGCCGTGAAGCGCTGTCCACCCGCGAGCGCATGAGCGATGTGCTGGAACGGCTCAAGGGCGGCGGTTTCGTGCCGTTTGTCGAGCTGTTCACCGCTGAAGAAGGTCGCCTGGGTGTGGTGGTGACCTTCATGGCGATCCTTGAACTGGTCAAGGAATCCTTGGTCGAGCTGGTGCAGAATGAGCCGTTCGCCGCGATCCACGTGCGAGCCCGAGCCGAATAACGAGTCCCTGTATGAACCTGACTGAACCCCGCGAGCTGGCGTCCCTGCTTGAAGCCTTTCTGTTGGCCTCGGGAAAGCCGCAATCCCTTGAGCGCCTGTTTGAACTGTTCGAAGAAGGCGAGCGGCCGGAGCCGGCGGTCTTCAAGAAAGCCCTGACCCTGCTCGGCAAGTCCTGCGAGGGCCGCGCCTTTGAGCTCAAGGAAGTCTCGTCGGGCTATCGCTTGCAGATCCGCGAGAAGTTCTCGCCGTGGGTCGGGCGACTCTGGGAAGAGCGCCCGCAACGCTATTCCCGTGCGTTGCTGGAAACCATCGCGTTGATCGCCTATCGCCAGCCGATCACTCGTGGCGAAATCGAAGATGTGCGTGGCGTGGCGGTGAACAGTAACATCGTCAAAACCTTGCTTGAGCGTGAGTGGATTCGCGTCGTCGGCTATCGCGACGTGCCGGGCAAACCGGCGATGTTCGCCACGACCAAGGCGTTTCTCGACCACTTCAACCTGAAAAACCTCGAAGACCTGCCGCCGCTGGCCGAACTGCGCGAGATGGAAGCCGAACCGGTGCTCGACTTCGACGACGCGCCGGTGCCGCAGAGTCTGCAGGAGCTGGCCGACGCCAGCGCTGAGCCGGAGGAGGAAAAGGAAGAAACCAGTTTCCATTCCCTGCTGCTGGAGCTGGACAGCATGGAAGAGGGCATCAAAACCGACTTCGACGACTTGCTGCGCGATGCGGTGGATGGCGAAGCGCCGGTGCCGGAGCCTGAGATTATCGCGCCGGTTGTTGAAGCTGAAGCTGAAGTTGAACTTGAAGCGGCGCCTGACGCCGAACCGGAAGAAGATATTCTCGGCGTCGCCGAGGCCCGCGAGAAGCTCCTGGCCGCTGTCGCCGCCCTCGAACAGCCGGAACCGGAACTCAGCGAAGAAGAAGCCGAAGCCCGCGCACTGGCTGAGGCAATCGAAGCCGAACGGCGCGAGTTCGAAGAATGACGCCTATTGAGAAACCAATGTAGACCCTTGTGGGAGCGAGCCTGCTCGCGAAGGCGGTGTGTCAGATACATCGATACTGAATGAGACTGCGCCTTCGCGAGCAGGCTCGCTCCCACAGGGTGAAATGTCGTTCTGGAGATTGCGATGAGCTCAACCAAAGACCCCTGCATCAGCCTCTGCAAATTCTCTGACGACATCTGCCTGGGTTGCGGTCGCAGCAAGCGCGAGATCAAGGCGTGGAAGAAACTCGACAAGGACGACAAACGCACGGTGCTGGCCGAAGCCGCGCTGCGTCTGATCAAACTCGGTGGTGCCGGTCGGCGGAAAAAGAAATAACCGGCAATCGATCAGCTAGTCTCTGATGCGCGATGGCGCACATCCGCGTATGATTCGCGACCCTTCGCCGATCCCTTCGGCCGAACACCAGTTTCCAATGTTTCAGGCGCCGCCTGAACAGACCACACCGGGAGGTGCCCAGATGAGTGACATCAATCAGAAAGACGACCAGGAAATCGGCCCAGCAGGCGAAAAGCTGCAGAAAGTCCTCGCCCGTATCGGCGTCGGCTCGCGCCGTGACGTCGAAGCCTGGATCAGCCAGGGCCGGATCAAGGTCAATGGCAAAGACGCCACCCTCGGCCTGCGCGTTGACATGCACGACGCCATTACCATCGATGGCAAAGTGATCAAACGCGAAGAGGCCGCCGAATCGGTGCGTCGCGTGATCATGTACAACAAGCCTGACGGCGAAATCTGCACCCGTGACGACCCGGAAGGCCGTCCGACCGTATTCGACAAGCTGCCGCGTCCGAAAGAAGGCCGCTGGATCAACATCGGCCGTCTCGACATCAACACCACCGGTCTGCTGATGTTCACCACCGACGGTGAACTGGCCAACCGCTTGATGCACCCGTCCTACGAGATGGACCGCGAGTACGCCGTGCGTGTACGCGGTGAAGTCGATGACGAGATGATCGAACGCCTCAAGGCAGGCGTGGTGCTGGAAGACGGTCCGGCGCGTTTCACCGACATTCAACAGGCGCCGGGCGGTGAAGGCTTCAACCACTGGTACCACTGCGTGGTCATGGAAGGGCGCAACCGTGAAGTGCGTCGTCTGTGGGAATCGCAGGGCCTGGTGGTCAGCCGTCTGAAGCGCGTGCGTTTCGGTCCGGTGTTCCTCAACTCCGATCTGCCGATGGGCCGCTGGCGCGAAATGAGCCAATACGAAGTCGACGTGCTCAGCGCCGAAGTCGGCCTGACGCCAGTGGCGATGCCGCAGCTGAACGCCAAGAGCAAGGACAAGCTCGAACGCATGCAGCGCAAATCGTCGCGGCCGATGGCCAAGACCGAGCGCGTGCGCACCTTGCGTCCAGCCGCCGGCGCACCGACCGGTCCACGCCCGGGCCGCGAGCCGCAGATCGAAGGCGAGCGTCCAGGTCGCAAGCCAGTCGCCCGTGACGGCGAGCGCGCACCGCGTCCGGCCAATGGCCGTACTGAGCGTGGCGAACGCGGCGCTCCTGCCGGTCGCGGTACGCCAGTGGCGGATCGTCCAGCCGACACCACCAACAAGCGCCCGGCCAAACCAGCGCCGAAGCGTCCGGGGATCAAACTGGTCGAAGGCGACAAGCCCTCGGGCAAGCGTCGCGGCGCACCGGCCGGTTCCGGTCAGCGCCCGGGGTTTGGACGCAAGAAGCCGGAATAAGGCAGCTGTGAGTTACTAGCTGCAAGCTGCAAGCCGCAAGCTACAAGCTACAAGCTACAAGCTACAAGCTACAAGCTACAAGCTGAAGCAAAAACGCCAACCTCAGGGTTGGCGTTTTTTTTCGTCTGGCGCCCACCGATCGTTCCCACGCTCTGCGTGGGA
>NZ_JAMSHA010000051.1:0-518 GCF_025706525.1 Pseudomonas mercuritolerans | reverse complement strand
GGCCGGTGCCGTCCGGGCGACGGTCGGCCGCGGCGGGCGCGGGCCGGGTGCGCAGGGTCGTCACAGGTCGAGCGCCTCCAGCTGCGCGGCGAGGTCGACGACGGCGTCGACGTTGCGCACGCCCGCCTCGGTCGCCGGGAACGGGATCGTCAGGTAGCGGCCCTCGCGGACGGCGGTCATCTCGGCCGTGGCCGGGTTGGACTCGAGCCGCTCGATCTTCGCCTCGGCGGTGTTCCAGGCGGCGTCGACGAGGACGAGCACGTCCGGGTCGGCGGCGACCGCCTCCTCCCACGCGTACGACGTCCAGGTGTTGTGCACGTCGCCCGCGACGTTCTCGAGCCCGACGGCGTCCATGATCATCTGCGGCGCGCCGATGCCCGCCCCGACGTACGGGATGTCGTCGCCCGACGAGTACCACAGGGCGGTCAGGCCGCGGTCGTCGCGGACGACGCCGTCGAGCGTCGCGCGCTGCTCCGCGACGAGGTCCGCCGCGGCGTCCTGCGCGTCGAAGATCGTGC
>NZ_JAMSHA010000050.1:0-525 GCF_025706525.1 Pseudomonas mercuritolerans | reverse complement strand
CGAGCGCGCCCGCGACGTCGCGGCGCACCGTCTCGACGAGCGCGTCCGACAGGTCGTCGGGCACCCACAGCTCGAGCCGGGGCGGCCCCATCATCTCCATCGACTCGGGTGTGACCCACGTCGACTGGGCGTCGACCAGCGCGTACGCGACCGGGTCCATGTCGGGCCAGTCGTCGGGGAAGGCCCCGACGACGGTCGCGACGACCGGGTTGTCCCCGCCGATCGTCACCGTCGGGTGCTCGGCCACGGTCGTCCCGCCGAGCGCGTCGAGGAACGCCTGGTTGACGACGAGCGCGGGCGCGAGGCGGTCCGCGTCCGCCTCGGTGAACCAGCGACCCGACGTCACCTGGAAGCGGTGCATCGTGGCCCAGTCGGGCTCCACCCCGGTCGTGGTGATCTCGCGCGTGCCGTCGGGGAACCGCACCGGTGCGGGCGCGTCGCGCAGCATCGAGGAGTAGCCGATGCCATAGCGGTCGACGATCTCGTCGAACACCTGCTCGTACTCCTCCGACGTGGGCATGACGC
>NZ_JAMSHA010000049.1:0-530 GCF_025706525.1 Pseudomonas mercuritolerans | reverse complement strand
CCGGTAAGACGTTTTGCCCTGCTATAAGCTTTACGTTTCTCAGCGAGGCTCTCAAACTCTGCATTCATTCCATCATCGAAGCGTGTAAACCCTTCAGATGACATGAGAACACTATTAAAGGCGTCACTGTAAACCTCACTGACGGTATAGCGACCATGACCAGCTTCATGACAGGTAAAACCTTCAATCAGACTGACAAAGTCATCATCGCTATAATCGCCGTTTGGTAAAACACAAACTTTATTGACAGGATCAAAATACGGTCCTTTGGTATTGTCGTCTATTACAACTCTTACATCGCCTAAGCCGCTAATGACTTTTGCTATATTCTGTAAACGCTTAATATGGCGCGGCGATGATTTAAGATCTAATTTCATAGAATACCTCTTTATAAATCTGTTCGATGATGTACAGATGGAAGAGAAGGTTGGTAACGATTATCCGGATGCAAAGCGGCGGCTTGCAGCCACTTACGCACTGATGGTTAAAGCCGGAAGGATGACTCCTGATATATCTTCTCGTCCGGAAAA
>NZ_JAMSHA010000048.1:0-531 GCF_025706525.1 Pseudomonas mercuritolerans | reverse complement strand
CGGGGATGGTCGGGCGGTTCAGGCCTTCGTGGTCGTCTCCTCGGCGGCGGCCTTGTCGGCCTCGGCCTGGGCCGCGGCCTCTTCCTTGGCCGCCTTCCTCGCCGCGCGCTTCTCGCCGCGGCGCTCGGCGAGCGTGTAGAGCACCGGCACGACGACGAGCGTGAGCAGCGTCGAGCTCAGCAGGCCGCCGATGACGACGAGCGCGAGCGGCTGGGAGATGAACGCGCCGCCGCCCGTGATGCCGATGGCCATGGGCGTGAGCGCGAAGATCGTCGCGGCGGCGGTCATGACGATGGGGCGCAGCCGCTTGCGCGACCCCTCCATGACGGCGTCGTCGAGCGCCCGCCCGCGCTCGCGGTACTGGTTGATGAGGTCGATGAGCACGATCGCGTTCGACACCACGATGCCGACGAGCATGAGCAGGCCGATGAGGGCTGGCACGCCCAGCGGCGTCCCCGTGGCGAGCAGCAGGAGCAGCGCGCCCGTTGCGGCGAACGGGATCGACACGAGCAGGATGAACGGCTGCAGGAG
>NZ_JAMSHA010000047.1:0-536 GCF_025706525.1 Pseudomonas mercuritolerans | reverse complement strand
CGCGACCATGAGCAGCGCGAGCGTGCTCTGCCCGGCGCCCGCGGCGACGATCGCGTAGCCCGTCGCGGAGAACAGCCGCGCGACGGCGACGACGTGCGCCGGGCGCACGCGCCGCACCACCCGGACGACGCCGAGCCCGGCGACGATCATGACGACCAGCCCCGGCAGGAGCGCGACGCCCGCCTGCATCGGGCCGAGCCCGAGCACGAGCTGGACGTCCTGCGACACGAAGAACAGGAAGCCGACGAGCGAGAACACGGACAGCAGGTTGACGAGCACCGCGCCGCTGAAGGCGCCGCGCGTGAAGAGGCGCACGTCGATCATGGGGTTGGACCGGTGGAGCTGACGGCGCATGAACAGCACGCCCGCGGCGAGCCCGACGGCGACCGCGCGGCCGATGCCGCGCGACGCCCCGGTGACGAGCGCGGTGCGCGCGGGCGCCACGTCCGGCGTCGCGCCCTGCCCCGGTGCGCCGCCCATGCGCGCAGCTCCGCCCCGACGCGCTGGCGCGCGGCGGCCACGGCGCCCTCCCGGAG
>NZ_JAMSHA010000046.1:0-537 GCF_025706525.1 Pseudomonas mercuritolerans | reverse complement strand
CGCTCCTGCGCGGTGCCGTCGTGCTCGGCGCGGCGACCGCGACCGGCGCGCTCGCCGGCACCGTGGGCGGCATCGCCGCCCCGGCGCCCGCGCACGCGGCGGTGCCCGGTTTCCCGACCTTCCGCTACCTCGGGCAACCGCTCGACCGGAGCGCGTTGCGGTACAACCCGACGAACGAGCTGATCTTCCCCTCGGTCCGGTACGTCGCCGGGCGCGTCGAGGACCCGCTCGGCCGCTGGTACATGTACTACGCCCCGCACGACGCCCCGGGCGGCATCTGCCTGGCCTACGCCGACTCCGTCTCGACGGGCCGGACCCCCGACGACACCGAGCGCGTGCGGTCCATGCTGACGATCGCGAAGCACGCGGACGAGGCGGGGCTGGACGTCTTCGCCACGGGGGAGCACCACAACCCGCCGTTCGTCCCGTCCTCGCCGACGACCATGCTCGGCTACCTGACGGGCGTGACGAAGAACATCGTCCTGTCGACCTCGACCACGCTCATCACGACGAACGACCCGGTGCGCCTCGCGGAGG
>NZ_JAMSHA010000045.1:0-538 GCF_025706525.1 Pseudomonas mercuritolerans | reverse complement strand
ACCGCACCTCGTCCACGAGCCCGCGCAGCGCGTCGGCCCACGCGCCGCCCTGGACCGCCTCGTCGCCCCCGGCCGCCGCGGCGGCGCGCGCGAGGTCGGTCTGCAGCCGCGCAGCGTTCCGGGCGTACCCGCTGACGAGGAGGATGACGGACATCTTCTCCTCGTCGTCGAGCGGCGTGGACCGCAGCGCGCGCAGCCCGGCGTCCGCGCCGCGCAGGTTGTTCGGCGTGAGGGGCGCGCCGGTCACCGGGATGTCGAGGAACCACGGGTGCGACGCGAACACCGCCATCGTGAACTGCGCCCACTCGCGCAGCTCGGCGCGCCAGTCGGCGGGCTCGTGCGCGGGCGGGTACTCGACGTCGAGGGCGGCCTCCTGCATGAGGAGCAGCAGGTCGTCCTTGCTGGTGACGTACCGGTAGAGCGACATCGTCGTGAAGCCGAGGCTCTGCGCCACCTTCGCCATGGACACGGCCCCGAGCCCGTCGGCGTCGGCGAGCTCGATGGCCGCGTCGACGATCCGCTCGATGCTCAGCTCGCG
>NZ_JAMSHA010000044.1:0-545 GCF_025706525.1 Pseudomonas mercuritolerans | reverse complement strand
CGAGCACCCGCACGGGCGCGGTGATCGAGGCCCACACGCGCGGTGTGCGCCTCCAGCGCCCGCCAGCGACACCGCCGGGCGACCCGGCGCGGTGGCCGGCCGACTCGGTCGTCGTGCTCGACGCCGGCACGGGGGAGGTGCTCGAGTCGTTCGCGGTCGACGAGTCGGGGTGGCGCCTCGAGACGCCGGCGGACTGCGTCCCGCCATCCGAGACGCCGTGACCACCGGTTGACACGCCGCCGTCCGCGCGGACATCCTGGTCCGCAGGTCATGAGTGCCAGCGCGAAACCCCGGTTTGCTGGCCGGCAACCCTCCTCTCGCGGCGGGGTGCCCCGGGTGACGACCAGGCCGCACGCCGACCGGCGGGCGGCAAGCGCGGGGAGGTTCTCCCCGGACGACCCTGGAGGACTGTGCCATGACTGCTCTCGCGGACGTCTCGTGTCCCACCGACGCCCCGGCCCCTGACCTCACGGCGCTCGCCGGCGCTCCCGCGCTCCTGCCCGTCGTCGGCGGGGACACGCTCGTCCCGCTCGTCGACGGCCGCA
>NZ_JAMSHA010000043.1:0-548 GCF_025706525.1 Pseudomonas mercuritolerans | reverse complement strand
CGGCAGCTCCTACAGTTTGAATCGAGTACATCAACGAGAAACAGGTCGGCTGTCAGGCCGCCTTTGCGAGCAGGCTCGCTCCCACAGAAAAGCAAAAGCAAGATCAAAGGATCGCAGCCTTCGGCAGCTCCTACAGTTTGAATCGAGTACATCAACGAGAAACAGGTCGGCTGTCAGGCCGCCTTTGCGAGCAGGCTCGCTCCCACAGAAAAGCAAAAGCAAGATCAAAGGATCGCAGCCTTCGGCAGCTCCTACAGTTTGAATCGAGTACATCAACGAGAAACAGGTCGGCTGTCAGGCCGCTTTCGCGAGCAGGCTCGCTCCCACAGAAAAGCAAAAGCAAGATCAAAAGATCGCAGCCTTCGGCAGCTCCTACAGTTTGAATCGAGTACATCAACGAGAAACAGGTCGGCTGTCAGGCCGCCTTTGCGAGCAGGCTCGCTCCCACAGAAAAGCAAAAGCAAGATCAAAGGATCGCAGCCTTCGGCAGCTCCTACAGTTTGAATCGAGTACATCAACGAGAAACAGGTCGGCTGTCAGGCCGCCTT
>NZ_JAMSHA010000042.1:0-549 GCF_025706525.1 Pseudomonas mercuritolerans | reverse complement strand
CGCGCGATGCGGTGCGTCTTCTTCCCGAGGAGCTCGACGCCCCCGAACTGCACCGAGCCGGACGCCGTGGCGAGACCGGTGATCGCGTCGACGATCGTCGTCTTGCCCGCGCCGTTGGGCCCGATGAGGAAGCGCAGGTCGCCCGCGGTGACGGTGAGGTCGACGCCCTGGACGGCGACGAACCCGTCGAACTCGACGCGCAGCCCCCGGACCTGGAGGTAGTCGTGGCGGAAGCGCGAGTCGTCGACGCCGAGGACGGCCTGCGCGGCCTCCAGGTCGAGGCCGTCGCCCGCGACGCCGGTCTCGAGGACGGCAGCGCCGAGCGCCTTCAGGTCGGTCGCCGTGGCCGCCGCGTCCGCGGCGGGCTCGGTGGGTCGGGTGGTCATGCGGTCCTCCCGGTGGTCGCGGGGTCGTGGTCGACGGCGGTCGTCCCCGCGGTGGCCGACCCGCCCGCGGTGGTGCCGCCGCCCGGGCGAGCGTCCTCCGAGGCGGCGTCGCCTGCCGGGGTGGGGCCGCCGTCGGGCACGGGGGTGGCGCGCGACCGGCGCC
>NZ_JAMSHA010000004.1:0-585314 GCF_025706525.1 Pseudomonas mercuritolerans | reverse complement strand
TCGAAGAATTCTTCAACAACTTCAACCACTTGCGCTTCCGATCTCTCGTTAGCGGGAGGCGAATTCTACAGCGTTAATCGCTGCTGTCAACACCTCTTTTTCTCCGCTTTCGATCGAGAAGATCGAATCGTTAAAAAAGCTACACATCACTGCTCTTTCAACTCCTTCCAGGCTTCGATGATCTGAAGCAAGCCGCTGTCGAAAACTGCGTAACTCTTTGATTCTCAAGGAGTTTTCCGTTTCGACTGCGCCGGAAGTGGGGCGAATTATAGACCTCTGGAATCTGCCGTCAACCGTTAATTTCGCTTTTCTTTCAAAAGCTTAAAAAGCTTCTCTATATATAGACGCAGCCCACTCCAATGCGCAGTATATTGCCCACTACCACAACAATATTTGTTTTTGCCTTGGATGCTGCCGCGCAATGAATCACCACCCCCGCTCTCTCTCCTCCACATTGTTTCCGGTTTGCCTGCTCATGATAGCCATGGCGTCCATCCAGTCGGGCGCTTCTCTGGCCAAAAGCATGTTCCCCGTAATAGGGGCACAGGGCACAACCACGCTGCGCCTGATCTTTGCCAGCGTGATCATGCTGCTGATACTGCGCCCATGGCGTGCAAAGCTGACCGCCAAGTCTCTTCGTACCGTAATCATCTACGGGATGGCATTGGGCGGGATGAATTTCCTCTTCTATATGTCTCTGCGCACGGTGCCGCTGGGCATCGCCGTTGCGCTGGAATTCACTGGCCCTCTGGCCGTAGCTATATATGCCTCTCGCCGAGCCATCGATTTTCTCTGGATCGCGCTCGCTGCAGCCGGTTTGCTCCTATTAATACCTACTGGGACAACCACTGCTGGCATAGACCTGGTCGGAGCAGGCTATGCGCTGGGCGCCGGGGTGTGCTGGGCGCTGTACATTCTCTTCGGGCAGAAGGCCGGCGCTGATAACGGAGTGACTACGGCTGCGTTGGGCGTGATGATCGCCGCGCTGTTTGTGGCGCCGATCGGAATCGTTCATGCCGGCGCGGCGCTGCTTACACCATCACTGATTCCGATTGCTATCGGTGTCGCCATTCTCTCCACCGCTCTGCCCTATACCCTGGAAATGGTAGCTCTCACCCGAATGCCCGCGCGCACCTTCGGCACTCTCATGAGTATTGAACCGGCATTCGGCGCGCTATCAGGTCTGCTTTTTCTCCAGGAATACCTTTCATTGTCACAATGGCTGGCCATCCTGTGCATTATCCTGGCGTCGGTGGGCGCAACCATGACCATGGGCAGCGGAGCAAAGCCTGCTGTCGCTGCCGACTGAAGCTTAATAGAAAGTGAGATCTGGTAATTGGTGCTCATTTAGGCCATGTTTAGCTTCGTAACCCATCGCCAGGCATGGATTTTTTCGCAAAGGACGGCACAACGCTGCAAACGCGAGCGAATACAGGCAGACCCGAGCACCAGACTCGTGGCCGCTATTAAGGATGGTAATGAAACGAATTTTGCTATTGATCGCCCTGCTGGCGATCGCGAGTTGCGCAGCGACCTCGGAAACCCAGGTCAAACGCGGCAAGAAGGGGCTGCATATCAACTGTTCCGGACTTTCATCCTCATGGGACAAGTGCTACACCAGCGCCGCCAATTCCTGCGCGCCCAAGGGTTACAAGGTGATCGCCAAATCCGGGGACGCCGTCGAAGAACCTGGCGATTATCCGTTCGGCTTGAACCCGGCCGGTTATACCAGCCGCAGCATGATCGTCATCTGCAAATAACTACTCGGCTCGGGACAAAGCGAGCTGACGTGTAATTTCCTCGTGACTCGCGCGCAACACCGTACGCTGCACGTCCGGTGTCGCCAGCATCCGCGCGACCACCAATGCGCCCACGCATTGCGACAGCACCGACCAGGCCAGACTCTCGCTTTCCAGTATCTGCGCCCAACTTTGCTGCAGACGGCAGATCCATTCTTCAGCCTGCTCACGCACCCGCACATTGGCACGGGCAATCTCTGCGCCCAATGTCGGCAAAGCGCAACCGGCCTCGGGTTGCTCGACGTGGGCCATGCTCAGGTACTGCTTCAGACAACGCTCCAGACGCTGCCGATCCGTACCGCCCTGCCCACCAAGACGCTCAAGACTCTCACTCAACTCGCGCTCTACGATGGCAGCAAACAGGGCATCCTTGGATGAAAAGTGGCTGTAGAACGCGGCGCCACTCAAACCGATGGCTTTCATCAGGCCATCCACGCCCACCGTGGAAAACCCCGATTTCTTTGCCGACAGCGCGCTGCTTTGCAGCAATCGTTCGCGGGTTTCCGATTTGTGTCCGGCCGAATAACGCATGTCATCTCCTGAAGTAGATCGCCTTGACGCTGCCCCAATCCTAGCATAACGTTCGTTAACTAAACGATCGTTAACCCAAAGGGATTCACCCATGAATAACAAGAAGGTCGTGTTGGTTGTCGGTGCCGGTGATGCCACGGGCGGGGCAATTGCCAAGCGCTTTGCCAGTGAGGGGTTTATAGCCTGCGTGACCCGGCGCAGCGCCGACAAACTGCAGCCACTGGTTGACGCAATCATCTCTGAGGGCGGTGAGGCGCATGGTTTTGCCTGCGATGCGCGCAAGGAAGATGACGTCATCGCCTTGATCGAAGACATCGAAACCCACGTCGGCCCGATCGAGGCCTTCGTCTTCAACATCGGCGCCAACGTGCCGTGCAGCATTCTCGAAGAAACCGCGCGCAAATATTTCAAGATCTGGGAGATGGCCTGCTTCTCCGGCTTTCTCAATGCTCGTGAAGTGGCCAAGCGCATGGTCACTCGGCAGCGCGGCACGATTCTGTTCACCGGTGCCACGGCCGGGTTACGCGGTGCTTCTGGATTTGCCGCTTTCGCTGGAGCCAAACATGGCATCCGCGCACTGGCGCAAAGCATGGCGAGAGAATTGGGGCCGATGAACATTCATGTCGCCCACGTTGTGGTTGATGGTGCGATCGACACCGACTTCATCCGCAACAGCTTTCCCGAGAAATACGCGACCAAGGATCAGGACGGTATTCTCGATCCAGAGCACATCGCCGAAAACTATTGGTATTTGCACAATCAGCCCCGCGATGCCTGGACCTTCGAACTGGACCTGCGCCCATGGAACGAACGCTGGTAAGCCATCCCCCCCTCATTACAACAATAAGAGAGCAATTTGATCATGACCAAAACCGTGGAATTCTATTTCGACCTCGGCAGCCCCACCACCTATCTGGCGCACACCCAGCTAGCGAAAATCTGCGCCGATACCCAAAGCGAACTGATCTACATCCCGATGCTGTTGGGTGGCGTATTCAAAGCCACCGGCAACGCTTCGCCGGCAGTGATTCCGGCCAAGGGCCGCTACATGTTTCAGGACCTCGATCGCTTCGCCAAACGCTACGGCGTACAGCTCAGATTCAATCCGCACTTTCCAATCAACACGCTGATATTGATGCGTGCCGCCACCGGCATTCAACTGCATCAGCCACAGCGTTTCGCCGAGTTCGTCGATTGCCTGTTCAGGGCGCTTTGGGTGGAGGGCCGTAACCTCAACGACCCGCAAACCATCGCCGCCGTGCTGACTGAAAACGGCTTCGATCCCGAAGAAGTATTGGCCCTGAGCAACGATGAGTCAGTCAAAGCCAAACTCAAGGAAAACACCGAAGCCGCTATCAAGCGCGGCGTCTTCGGTGCCCCCAGCATGTTTATCGGCGATCAGCTGTTCTTCGGTCAGGATCGACTCGACTTCGTAGAAGAGGCATTGCGCCAGGATTGAAGCCGAGCCCCAAGGCATCGCGAGCGGTGCCTTGGGTAAATCGATCAAATGGCCACAGTGCGCTCGTTCAGCCAGCTCAGCGCCGCGCCATCCAGCAACGGACTCAGACGCTCGCGTACTTCACTGTGATAAGCATTGAGCCACTGCTTTTCTTCCTGAGTCAGCAGGTCGGCAATCAGGCAACGGGTGTCGATCGGGCACAGCGTCAGGGTTTCGAACTTGAGGAAGTCGCCGAATTCGCTGCTGCCGGCCTCGCGGTTCATCGCCAGGTTCTCGATGCGCACGCCCCAGCGGCCCGGGCGATAAGTGCCGGGTTCGATCGAGGTAATCATCCCCGGCTGCATCGCCGTCTGCGGTGCCGGTGCCGCTTGATAAGCGATCACTTGCGGACCTTCGTGAACGTTGAGGAAATAGCCAACGCCATGACCGGTGCCGTGACCGTAGTCGACGTTGTCAGCCCAGATCGGCGCACGAGCGATGGCGTCGAGCAGCGGCGACAGGATGCCTTTCGGGAATCGTGCCCGCGACAGCGCAATCACGCCTTTCAACACGCGCGTGCAGTCCTGTTTCTGCTCCTGCGTCGGCGTACCCACCGGGACCATGCGCGTGATGTCTGTGGTACCGCCAAGGTATTGGCCACCGGAGTCGATGAGCAACAGACCATCACCCTCGATCACCGCATGCTCTTCTTCGGTAGCGTGATAGTGCGGCATCGCGCCATTGGCGTTGAATGCGGCAATGGTGTTGAAGCTCAGCGAAACATAATCGGGGCGACGTTCACGGGCAGCCGTAAGCTTCTCGTCGATGGTCAGTTCGGTGATGCGCTCGCGCCCCCATGCCGATTCCAGCCAGGCAAAGAATTCGCACAACGCCGCGCCATCCTGCTCCATGGCTTTACGGATGTGTTGAGCGTCGGCTTCGCTTTTCTGCGATTTGGCCAACGTAGTCGGGTTGAGACCCTCGACCAGTTTCACGCCACTGTCCAGGTTATCCAGCAACCCCGTGGTCACTCGCGCCGGATCGACCAGCAGGCTCGCGTCACTCGGCACAGCACGCAACGCATCGGCCACTTCGCGGTAGTCACGCAGCGTCACGCCATCCTGCTCGAGTACCGCGCGCAGATCGGCATCGACCTTGCTCAGCGCCACAAACAGCGTGGCCTGTTGCTGATTGATCAAGGCGAACGAAACAAACACCGGGTTGAACGAGACGTCACCACCGCGCAGGTTGAACAGCCAGGCAATGTCATCCAGGGTGGCGATGAAATGCCAGTCAGCACCGCGCTCTTGCAAGGTTTCGCGCAGTTTCGCCAGTTTCTCGCCACGGCTGACGGTCGCTTGCGGCGGCAGATGCTGATAGATCGGCGCGTTGGGCAGGCTCGGGCGATCGCGCCAGACTTCCTGCAACAGGTCGATATCGGTACGCAGGCGAGCGCCGCGTGCTTCGAGCTTGCTGCTCAGCGTACGCGCCGACGCCACTGCCATCACCGCGCCGTCCACCGCAACCACGCCGCCCTCAGGGGTTTGTTCGGCCAGCCAGTCCAGCGGGCTCGGCTGCCCCGGTTGCAGTTTGACCAGTTCGATGCCGCTGCCGTTGAGCTCCTTGGTCGCCTGTTCCCAGTAACGACTGTCGGCCCACACACCGGCGAAATCGGCAGTGACGATCAGCGTACCGACCGAACCGTGGAAACCCGACAGCCATTGCCGGCCCTGCCAGTAGCCCGGCAGGTATTCCGAAAGATGCGGGTCGGCGGACGGCACCAGCAGCGCATGGATGCCTTCGCGGCGCATCAGTTCACGGGTATGCGCCAGGCGCTGAGGCACCGATCCTTCGGTCAAGGTGTGGGAACTCATCATGTCTCCTGCTAATCGCGTCATCGTTATTGTTCGTAGCCTTCGCGGCCATGGAAAGCGTCTGCTGTTTAGAGCCCTGTCGCCCAGAATGCCGGGGCACTGGCGCAGGCGGTTGTGATCAGGTCAACGGCCTTGTCGACATCCTCAACGGTGGTAAACCGCCCGAGGCTCAAGCGAATGGTGCGCCCCGCCAGCCGCGCATCGTGCCCGAGCGCGAGCAGCACGTGGGACGGTGCGTTGCTCGCGGAATTACATGCCGAAGTCGCGGAAAACGCGATCGAATGGCTCAATGCGGCGCTGTTGAACTCGCCCTCGCTGAAGGTCAGGCTCAGGGTGTGCGGTATTCGTTGCGATTCACTGCCATTGAGGCGTACGCCTGGCAGAGTCAACAAGCGTGCGAGCAAGCGTTCGCGCAAAGCGATAATGGACTTTTTCTCTTCATCGAATGCGCTGGCGGCCAGCGCGAACGCTGCGCCCATGCCGGCGATCTGATGAGTCGCCAAGGTCCCGGAGCGCAGGCCACCTTCATGACCGCCGCCGTGGATCTGTGCCTGCAAGCGTTGCTGCGCCTGCGGGCCGACATACAAGGCGCCGATGCCCTTGGGGCCGTAGAGTTTGTGTGCGGAAAACGACATCAGATCCACCGGCCAGCGGCTCAGATCGATCGCGACTTTGCCCGCGCCTTGCGCCGCATCAACATGAAACAACGCCTGCCGACTGCGCACCACTTCGCCAATCGCCTCGACATCGTTGACCGTGCCCAACTCATTGTTGACCAGCATCAGCGACACCAGAAAAGTGTCGTCACGCATCGCTTCGCTGACCGCTTGCGGCGTGATCAAGCCTTGGGCGTCCGGCACCAGATAGGTCACGGCAATGCCCGAGTCCTGCAATTGCCGCGCGGTGTCGAGAATGGCCTTGTGTTCGATCTGACTGGTAATGATGTGCCCGCCGCAAACGCCACGGGCCTGGGCGACGCCTTTGAGGGCGAGGTTGTTGGATTCGGTGGCACCAGAGGTCCAGACGATCTGCTCAGGCTGCGCGCCGACCAGATCGGCGACTTGCCGACGTGCCTGCTCGACCGTCTGCCGGGCCTGCTGGCCGAAAGCGTGGGAGCTGGACGCCGGGTTACCGAAGTTACCGTGAAAACCCAGACATTCGATCATCACCTGGATGACCCGCTCGTCCACCGGGGTGGTGGCGGCGTAATCGAAATACAACGGACGTGTGTTCATAAAGGTCTCGCAGAGCGTGTTCCGGGATCAGGAGGCTCGTGTCTGCAAACGACGATGCACAGCCTCGTGAGCTGTGCATGGGTTCGAGAGCGTCATCAATACCTGATCGGATGCCGTTAAAGAAGTAGGGCTTCATTTAAAAGTGCGTAGGAACGCTCCTGAAACCGAGCTTAACAGGCATCGGGCCGGCGATTGAAGCAATGCGTCAGTGAAAGCTTTCCAGAAGTAACGGGTACAACGAGATCACCAACAGCGCCGCCATGCCCCAATTGAACACGCGCAACCAGCGCGGATCTTTCAGCACATTGCGCAACAGCGTGCCGCACGCCGCCCACAGGCCGACACTGGGCAGATTGATGATGGCGAACACCGCCGCGATGATCACAACGTTATAGAAATAACCCTGCATCGGCGTGTACGTGCTGATGGCACCGATGGCCATGATCCACGCCTTGGGATTGACCCACTGGAACGCCGCGGCGCCCAGATAGCTGATCGGTTTCGCCTCGCCGTGGGCACTGTCGCCGACCGGGCCGGAGTGGGCGATCTTCCACGCCAGATACAACAAATACGCCGCGCCGACATAACGCAGCACCGTATACAGAATCGGATAGGCCTGAAACACGGCGCCAAGGCCAAAGCCCACCGCTACTACCAACAGGAAGAAGCCGCAGCTGATGCCGAGCATGTGCGGAATGGTGCGGTTGAAACCGAAATTCACTCCGGACGCCAGCAACATGGTGTTATTCGGCCCCGGTGTGATAGAGGTGACAAGGGCAAACAGGGCAAAGCCCAACAGCAGATCAAGCGAGAGGTTCATCGAGGCAGTCCATCCAGGGTCGTTCAGCTGTTGACCCTATCCCACACGGCCCGGCAAACCCACGGACAGTTAGGGAAAACTTCAAGCAGTACAGTTTGCTTTCAGCTTGGACGGCCGTGCAGCTGTATGGCACGTTCGGCGCTCATCTCACCCTGTTGATCGAAGCCGAAAGTCTTCTGCGGCTGGCCGAACAATTGGGCTTTTTTCGCGTGGTATTCGTCGAATGACAAGCCGCTGCGGTTCAGCGCTTCCAGCGCCAGTTCGCGGGATTCTTCAGCGGTGTAAGGGCGCAGCTCGGGCGAAACATGGCCGGCACAACCGGCGAGTACGGAAACAGCGAGCATCAGCGAAACAGTCAGTAAACGGTTCATGGGAGCGTCCTGGCGAGCAATGTGGGGTCGATGGAGAAAGGCTACGCCCGGGCACGCTCGCGCAGAAATCAACGCTCTCAATAGTGGCTATCAGCTTTGCGCTAATACTGGCTGACCGGCAGACGGCAGTGCAGCGCGTCGTCGTGGCTGCGGGCAATGCTGCTGTGCACCTGGAACGAATTGAAGGTCACGGTTTTCGCCCGATGAGTGCGGATCAATTGCCAGAAATCCTGCTCCCCGCTTTCGAAACTGTGAAATGCCGCCTCCCCCGCTTCGCGACTTTGCCACTGCAAAAAGCTCAACACGCGGCGGCCGTCGTCGGTGGCCTGCACGCTGGCGCTGAGGAAGCCGTCGTAACGCTGGGCCAGCCGCTCGGTCTGCGTGGCCAGTGCCGAGACCAGCGCCGCTTGCTGGCGGGGTTCGATTTCGAATTCGATCAATTGGGTAAAGCTGCGATTGCTCATGGAAAGCCCCACTCATCTTGAAGCGAGCCTTGCGACCCGAAGAGCTGAAGGGTAAAACCTCTAGTTAAGTCAAGGTCAAGAGTATTTTCCGCATGATCAGCAAGGAGCAGGTGCACAAGCCTCTCACCGTCGGCGAGGTTGCGGCGCGCAGTGGCGTCGCGGTCACGGCGCTGCACTTTTATGAAGCCAAAGGTTTGATCAAGAGTGAACGCAATGCCGGCAACCAGCGCCGTTATCCACGCGCCGTCCTGCGCCGGGTGGCGTTGATCAAAGTCGCGCAACGGCTGGGGATACCGTTGGCGGAAATCGGCGAAGCGCTGAAAATCCTGCCGCAGGATCGCGCGCCGTCGGCGGCGGACTGGAAGATTCTGTCTGAACAATGGCAGCGCGAGCTCGACGAACGGATCAGGCAATTGACGCTGATGCGCGATCAGCTCACCGGGTGCATCGGCTGCGGCTGTCTGTCCATGGAAGCCTGTCCGTTGCGCAATAAAGGCGACATGCTCGGTGACCGAGGGCCAGGCCCGCACTTTCGCGATGAGTGATGACGCTGCTCGTCGGCGAACAATTTGCGCAGCAAGGACGGTTCTATAGTGATTGCTCCGGGTAAATCCGGTGTAACCACATCTGTTGAAAACAAAAACAGGGAGAACGTCATGAGTGTCAAACCCATTCCCGAGGGGTACCACAGCATTACCCCGTATCTCGGCATCCAACAGGCCGCCGAGGCCATCGAGTTCTACAAGAAAGCCTTCAACGCCAGCGAAGTGATGCGCCTGACCATGCCCGACGGCAACATCGGCCATGCCGAACTGCGCATCGGCGACAGCGCGATCATGCTCGGCACGCCTTGCGATCAAGGGCCGCTGAGCAATCCGCAGCAGGCGGTGTCGATCGGCTTGCACCTGTATGTCACCGATGTCGACCAGTCCTTTCAACAAGCGCTGGATGCCGGTGCGCAAAGCGTTTCCGAGGTCAAAGACCAGTTTTACGGTGACCGCAGCGGTACCTTGAGAGATCCGTTCGGCCATCTGTGGTTTCTCGCCACCCACAAGGAGGATCTGAGCGAAGAGCAGATTCGCCAGCGGGCGATGGAGATGTTCAGCCAAGGCTGAGGGCTTTTTGCCTCGGATCAACCGGTAAAAAATCCACCGCCGATGTAATTGCGAAACATTTACTTTCATATCCGCTTTCGGGATTTTCTTCGCTCATCCGTCTTATAGGAATGCAGGCCGTTCGCGTAGGCAAAAGCCACGAACGGCCTCCCGGGGAGTTCAGTGCTGCGAAGCCCGTAGCCCGGCCCCTTCCACCGCAATCAAGACGCGCAATCATGTCGAAGAAATCCCGTTCCAAACTGTGGTTCCTGGTGCATAGCTGGCTGGCGTTGCCGATCTGGTTCTTTGTGTTGATCGTGTGTGTCACCGGCACGCTGGCGGTGGTCAGCCAGGAGATTGTCTGGCTGGCCAACCCGCAAATGCGCGCCAGTCAACCTTCGGACGACGCACCGCGACTGAGCTATGACCAGATTCTCGCCGCGATCAAACAAGCCGAGCCGCAAACCCTGGTGCAGAGCATCAATCGGCCGGACGAGTCGCACTTTGCCCTCGACGTCGAAGTCAGCTACCCCGACGGGCGCTCGTTGACGGTCTATGTCAATCCGTACACCGGGGTCATCCAGGGCACCGCGCCGGCCTTCGATTTCAAGGCCTTTACCCGCGCCCTGCATGGCTGGTGGCTGGTGCCGTTCACCAATGGCTATAGCTGGGGCTGGTATCTGGTGTCATTGCTCGGCGTGCCGATGCTGGTGTCGCTGATTACCGGGCTGGTGGTCTACAAGCGCTTCTGGAAAGGCTTTCTGCGCCCGACCCTGCGCGTGCGCCATGGCGCGCGGATCTTCTGGGGCGACTTCCATCGCCTGTGCGGCATCTGGTCGATCTGGTTCATCGCGGTGATTTCCATCACCGGCATCTGGTTCCTGATCAAGGCTTTCCTTTTCGATAACCAGATTTCCATTTCCAGCGAGCCGATCATTCCGGCGATGTCCCGCGAAAGTGTGCCGATTTCGGCCGCTGGCACCCCGCCGCCGCGCATCAGCCTGGACCGCGCCATCGAAATCGCCCAGCAGAAGATTCCCGGGCTGGAGGCCAGTTACGTCAACCTGCCGGGCAATGCCTACTCGCATATGAGCGTCAGCGGCCGTGGCTGGTATCCGTTGATGTACCAGACCGCGACTCTCAATCCGTATAACGGCGAGATGGCCTCCTCACGGTTGCTGTCCGATCGGTCCTCGCTGGAATTCGTCACCGAATCCATGCGCCCGCTGCACACCGGCGACTTCGGTGGGATCTGGATCAAGTTGATCTGGTTCTTCTTCGGTCTGTTGCTGAGCATGATGATCCTCAGCGGCCTGCTGATCTGGACCAAGCGCACCGCGCTGGCCACCGCCAATGCGCTGAAACGCGAGGACAAGAAAAACCGCGTCACCGCCCAGCCGGCGCTGCGCCGTGAGCCTTCGGAGGCGAGCCTGTGAACAAAGCCATCTCGGTCACACCGCCCTCGCGCCTGTCGCGTTTCTGGCACAAGTGGCGTTTCCACATCAATGTCCTGCTGTTGCTGATCCCGCTGGGCTTCATGCCGAAATACTTTGCCGATGCCTCGCTGTTTCGCGGCGACAGTGGCCTGGGCCAGCGTGAAATAGGCAACGTTCAGGTCGGCCCGTGGAGCCTGCGCCTGGCCGAACTGCGTGACGAGGCGCCGCACCTTAGCGGGCCGGCGGGCTATATGAAGGATTTCACTGCCGCCGTTTGTGATACCTGCGTCGAACAGGTCAAGGCCACTTACCTGCGCATCGGCAAACCGCGCAGTCTGCGCGCCGCTGGCACGATCTTCTTCGGCACCCCGTACCGCATGGGCACGCAAATGCCGATCCCGGCGAAGACCAAACCTGACGCCGAGCTGTGGATCACCATGGAAGGCTGGGACGGCAGCATGCACCAGGCCGCGATTCCCCTGAGCCAAGCCTCCCCCGCCACGGTTGCGTGGCTGAACAAACAAGGAGCCAAACCATGACTCGCTCACCCCTTCAGACCCGTTTGCTCGCCAGCGCCGCGCTGCTGCTGAGCGCCGGTTTCAGCGCCAGCGCCCTGGCGCACAACCCGATGTGCGAATGCAAAGCCATCGATGCCGAACAGATCAAATGCACCGGCGGTTTCTCCGACGGCAGCGGCGCGCCGGGGGTGACCCTCGATGTGATCGGCTACGACGAAACCATTCTGGTGCCGGGCAAATTGGGTGATGACTCGACGCTGACGTTCAAGAAGCCCGGCAGTGAGTTCTATGTGCTGTTCGACGCCGGCCCAGGCCACGTGGTGGAAATCGACCAGGCGGATATCGAAGCCCCATGAGTAGCCCGACGACGCAAGTGGTACGCCCGGCCGGCGCCGGCCATGAAACCCTCAATGTGCTGCTGTTGTGCCTGCTGATCCTCGCGGTCGCCGGCTCGGTGGTGGCGTGGCGCGGGGTTTCCCATGAACCGGAGCCGGTCGCCAGCAACCAGTACGACGCCCGCCGCGATCTCAGCGCCGCAGAGCAAGGCATCTATGCCGACCTGCGAGTGACCCTCGACGAAATCCGCTTGCTGCGCGAAGAGCAACAAGCCCTGCCGACACCACAAATGCTCGCCGAAGAAGGCTTTGCGCCGTTCGCGCAGGATGCCAGTTCGGTCAGCCGTGGCGGTCATGCATGGCAGATGTTCGCCGATCGCGCCTATTTCGGTCGGAGTGCGACGCCTGACGTCGCCGGCTCGTTTCTGATGCGTGTCGGCACTGACGCCAACGCGGCGCCGGACATCTGGCTGAACCGCAGCGCCGATCCCGCACCTGCTGAGGATCTGTCCGACGCCGCGCTGTCCGCCGCTGGCTGGAAACAGATCGTCGCGCAATTCGATGCCGGGGTTACCCGCGAACATCGCCATTGATTCCTCGCCTTTATCCGAGAGAAGACTGCTTGCCCATGTCCATTTCATCTCCTCGCCGTCCATTGTTACGCCTGTTTCTGCTTGGCCTGTGCGCCTGCCTGCTGAGCCCGTTGGCCAGCGCCGAGCAAGGCAAACGCCTGCGTATCGGCATCACTCTGCATCCGTATTACAGCTACGTCGCCAACATCGTCGGCGACAAGGCCGAAGTGGTGCCGCTGATTCCTGCGGGCTTCAATCCGCACGCCTACGAACCACGCGCCGAAGACATCAAGCGCATCAGCGGACTGGACGTGATCGTGCTCAACGGCGTCGGTCATGACGACTTCGCCGACCGGATGATCGCCGCCAGCGAAACACCCAACGTCAAAACCATCGAAGCGAACGAAAACGTGCCATTGCTGGCGGCCACCGGTGTCGCTGCGCGCGGCGCCGGCAAAGTGGTCAATCCGCACACGTTCCTGTCGATCAGCGCCTCCATCGCCCAGGTCAACAATATCGCCCGCGAGCTGGGCAAGATCGACCCGGAAAACGCCAAGACCTACACGCAAAACGCCCGCGCTTACGGTAAACGCCTGCGGCAGATGCGCGCCGACGCGTTGGCCAAACTGACCCAGGCACCCAACGCCGAACTGCGCGTAGCCACAGTGCACGCAGCTTACGACTATCTGTTGCGTGAATTCGGTCTGGAAGTGACGGCCGTGGTCGAGCCGGCCCACGGCATCGAGCCAAGCCCGAGTCAGCTGAAAAAGACCATCGACCAGTTGCGTGAACTCGACGTCAAAGTGATCTTCTCGGAGATGGATTTCCCGTCCAGCTACGTCGACACCATCCAGCGTGAATCCGGGGTGAAGCTGTACCCGCTGTCACACATTTCCTACGGCGAATACACCGCCGACAAGTACGAAAAGGAAATGACCGGCAACCTCAACACCGTGGTTCGTGCGATTCAGGAGTCGGGGGCATGACTTCGAAAGAAACCCTGATCCCTGACAACACCAATAACCCGGTGGGAGCGAGCCTGCTCGCGAAGGCGCCGGATCAGGCAACATCTTCGCTGAATGACACACCGCATTCGCGAGCAGGCTCGCTCCCACAGGGGACAACCGGACCATCGCTGGAGTTTACGGAAGTGAGCCTGACGCTGGGGCGCACGACGATTCTCGACAAGGTCAGCTTCCAGGTGCAGCCCGGCAGCGTGCATGCGCTGGTCGGCCCCAATGGTGGTGGCAAGAGTTCGCTGATCAAGACCCTGCTCGGGCAGATGCCGCATCAGGGCCAGCTCAGCCTGCACTGGCCCGGCGAGCCCGGCACCATTGGTTACGTCCCGCAGGCGCTGGAGTTCGATCGCGGCTTACCGATGACCGTCGACGATTTCATGGCGGCGATGTGTCAGCGCCGTCCGGCCTTTCTCGGTTTGAGCAAACACTACGCCGGCGCCATCGGCGAAGCGCTGGAGCGGGTCGGCATGCAGGACAAGCGCAAGCGGCGCATGGGCGCGCTGTCCGGTGGTGAGCGGCAGCGGGTACTGCTCGCGCAGGGCTTGATTCCGGCGCCGCAACTGCTGGTGCTCGACGAGCCGATGTCGGCCCTCGATGAGGCCGGGATCCAGGTGTTCGAACGTCTGCTGACTGACTGGCGCGCGGCGGGTATCACGGTGTTGTGGATCGAACATGACCTGGAAGCGGTGGGTCGGCTGGCCGATCGGGTTACCGGTCTCAACCGCCGCGTGCTGTTCGATGCCACACCGCAACAGGCGCTGACTCCGGAACGTCTGCTGACGCTGTTTTCCACCCATCCACGGAGCGCGGTCTGATGAGCTACGAAGCCTTTCGTTTGATGGTCCAGGGTTGGGCGTCTTCCGGTTATCTGCCGGAAGCGCTGGCCTACGGTTTTGTGGTCAATGCGCTGCTTGCCGGCCTGCTGATCGGCCCGGTGCTGGGCGGGCTCGGCACGCTGGTGGTGGTCAAGCGCTTCGCGTTCTTTTCCGAAGCAGTCGGCCATGCCGCGTTGACCGGTGTCGCCATCGGCATTCTGCTCGGCGAACCCTACACCGGCCCGTACGGCAGCCTGTTCGGCTACTGCCTGCTGTTCGGCATCCTGCTCAATTACTTGCGCAACCGCACCGGACTGGCACCGGATACGCTGATCGGCGTGTTTCTCTCGGTGTCACTGGCACTGGGCGCGAGCCTGCTGCTGATTCTCGCCGGCAAGATCAACGTGCACATTCTGGAAAACGTGCTGTTCGGTTCGGTGTTGACCGTCAACGGCAATGATCTGGCGGTGCTGGCCATCGTCGGTTCGCTGGTCATGGCCCTCGCCCTGCCGCTGTACAACCGCATCATGCTCGCCAGTTTCAATCCGCAACTGGCGGCGGTGCGTGGCGTAGCGGTGAAGACCCTGGATTACCTGTTCGTGATTCTGGTGACCTTGATCACCGTCGCGGCAGTGAAAGTGATCGGCGCGATTCTGGTCGGTGCCTTGCTGGTGATTCCGGCGGCGGCGGCGCGCTTGCTCAGTCAGTCGCTGAAAGGGTTTTTCTGGTGCTCGGTGCTGATCGCTACCGTCAGCACCCTGTGCGGGATTCTTGCGCCGATCGTATTCGATCTGCCGATCCCGTCCGGCGCCGCGATCATTCTGGTCGCCGGCATCGCTTTCGCCCTCGCCGCCATTGCGCGCGGCGTCGTCCCCAGCCTGAAAGGGAACCTTGGATAAATGGCTTTTTCATTGCGTAACCTGACTCTGGCCATGGCCCTGTGTGGCGTGGTCTGCACTCCGTTGATGGCGGCTGAAAGCGCGAAACCCTTGCGCGTTCTGGCCTCGTTACCGATCACCTATGGATTGGGCGAAGTATTGCTCAAGGGCACGAACGTCAACCTCGAACGCGCGGCGCCGGCCAACCTTCCGGGTAGCCGTCAGACTGCGTATTTCACCGGCCGTGGTGCTCCGGCGCTGAGCAAACTGGCCACCGATGCGGACGCGGTAATCGGTCTGCGTTCGCTGTGGGCCGATGATCCGCTGTACCCGATCGCGCGGCGCAGCAACATCCGTATCGTCGAAGTCGACGCTGCGCGCCCGGTCGACGGCGCCCTGCCCGGCATCGCCGTGCAGCCGGGCCTGCAGGTTGATGGCCTGAACAGTCAGCCATGGCTGGCGAGCAACAACATGGGACGCATGGCCGATGTGATGGCCGCAGACCTGGTGCGCCTGGCGCCGAGCGCCAAGTCTGCAATCGAAGCCAACCTGGCGGCGTTGAAACAGCGTTTGCTGAAACTCAGCGCGGACACCGAAGCGCGTCTGGCCGAGGCGGACAACCTGAGTGTGATGAGCCTGAGCGATCACTTCGGCTATCTGATTGGCAGCCTCAACCTTGAACTGGCCGGACAGGACGCGCGTCCCGATGCCGATTGGACGCCTGAAGAACTGAAGAAGCTGACGGCAACGCTCAAGGACAATGACGTGGCGGTGGTGCTGCACCATCGCCAGCCAGCAGAACCAGTGAAAGCGGCGATTGCCGAATCCGGCAGCCGCCTGGTGGTGTTGAGTACCGATGCGGCAGATCCGCTGGCGGAGCTGGAGGGGAATGTGGATTTGTTGCTCAAGGGGTTGAGCGGAGCGTAGTTTCAGTAAATCCGCGTTATCGTTCTTCGCGAGCAGGCTCGCTCCCACAGTTGAAATGCGATCCCCTGTGGGAGCGAGCCTGCTCGCGAAGAGGCCCGCACCCACAACGTCACTCTCCAGACATGAAAAAACCCGCTGACCATCACTGGTCCAGCGGGTTTTTATGCCCGGGCGCTTATTGCGCCGCGACTTGCGCATCCATCTTCTGGCGCAGGCTCAATGGGCGCATGTCGGTCCAGACTTCTTCGATATAGGCCAGGCATTCCTTTTTCAGGCCGCTCTTGCCCACGGTGCGCCAGCCTTGCGGCACGGCTTTGTAATCGGGCCAGATCGAGTATTGCTCTTCGTGGTTGACCACGACCTGAAAGAGGATGTCCTCGCGGTCGAATACTGACGTCATGCTAATTCTCCATCGTTGTAAGGTCGGCTGCACGAATAACGCAGCCGGGTATGTAGAAAGAACGTTCGCCGAGCGGAAAAATTTACAGTGCGGCGGTGGCAGCGGCCAATGCGCGACCGAAGATCTCGGCCACCCGATCGATTTCCGCGGCAGTGATCACCAGCGGCGGCAGGAAGCGCACGACCGCGCCATGGCGACCGCCCAGCTCCAGAATCAGGCCACGCTTGAGGCATTCTCGCTGCACCAGCGGCGCCAGACGCGCAAACGCTGGCGGATGACCGAGCGCGTCGGGCGCGCCGTTCGGGTCGACCAGTTCGACGCCGAGCATCAGGCCACGACCACGAATATCGCCCAGCTGCGGGAAGTCGCGTTGCAGGATGTGCAGATGTTCGCTGAGTCGATCACCCATGGCAGCGGCGTGCTCGCAAACCTTGTGCTCCACCAGATAGCGCATCACCGCTGAACCGGCGGCCATGGCCATCTGATTGCCACGGAACGTGCCGGCATGGGCGCCGGGTTGCCAGGTGTCGAGCCAGTCGCGGTAAACCACCACCGCCAACGGCAGGCTGCCACCGATGGCTTTGGACAGTACAACCACATCCGGAACGATGCCCGCGTGTTCAAAGGCAAACATCTTGCCGGTACGGGCGAAACCGCTCTGGATCTCATCAACGATCAACGCCACACCGGCCTTCTCGGTGATCCGGCGCAAGCCGCGCAACCACTCGATGTCCGCCGGTATCACGCCGCCCTCGCCCTGCACCGCCTCGACAATCACCGCCGCCGGCAATTGCACACCAGCCTCGGGATCGTTGAGCAGGTTTTCCAGATAACTCAGATTGGCATTGACGCCCGCCACGCCACCGAGGCCAAACGGGCAGCGGTAATCGTAGGGAAAGGGCATGAATTGCACGCCGCTGCTGAGCAACGCACCCAGTGGTTTTTTCGGCCCCAGGCTGCCCATCAGGCTCAACGCCCCCTGACTCATGCCGTGATAACCGCCGGAAAATGACAGCACGGTGCTGCGCCCGGTTGCGGTGCGCACCAGTTTCAGCGCTGCTTCCACGGCGTCGGTGCCGGTCGGGCCGCAGAACTGAATTTTCGCTTGCGCCGCCAACTCCGTCGGCAGCAGCCCGAACAGGTCCTGGACGAATTGATCCTTGACCGGTGTAGTCAGGTCGAGGGTGTGCAGCGGCAACTCATCGGCCAGCACCTGCTGGATCGCCTCGATCACCACCGGGTGGTTATGCCCCAGCGCCAGCGTGCCGGCTCCGGCCAGGCAGTCGATGAATGTACGTCCTTCAACATCCTCGACATACAGGCCCTTGGCACGCTTGAGCGCCAGCGGAATACGCCGAGGATAGCTGCGCGCATTGGACTCCTGCCGGCTCTGCCGCGCCAGCAACGGGGATTCGTTGAATTCGTACAAGGTTTCTGCCGGCGCCGAGGCGACCCGGGCCGATGACGCTTCGATAAGACTGGTGGCGACTGACATCTCTCGACCCCTCAATTCGCTATGAATATTGACCAAAACAGCACACCGACAGATGCGCGTTCCGGTCGCGGGGCGCACTTGCAGGTTTCCTGTTCTGGAAACGCTTCAGCGCGGTGCGGATTTACACCCCTGATCGAGTTGTCAGGCCGATAAGGACAAAGGTTTGTGCAGCGGCACGGTCTGCAAGCCGTTGGAGAGGCCGGGTGGCGCGGTTTGTCGGTAACCCAGATGCCGATAGAATGCCTCGGCGGTGCGGGTGCTGTTGAGATGAACATTGCGCGCACCGCGAACCCGCAACCAACCCTCGAGATTGTGCATCAGCGCCCGACCTACGCCTCGGCGGAAGGATTCAGGCTGGACGTAACACAGCAGGATTTCGCCATTGGCCCGGGCCATGCCCACACCAACCGGTTTGTCTTCGAACGAAGCGGTACAAAGATAGAAGTGCGGGTCGGCGAGATGGCTACTGATGAGGTCGACGCAGGAGCGACCGAGCCAGTGACTGACGAGCAGCGGATCATTGCGGTGATCGAGTGCGCATCCGACGCGGATCGAACGCTCGACGATACGATTGATGATGCCGGAGTCGGCCAAGGTGGCCGAACGTATGCAGACGGGTGCTTCCATGGCGCAGTTCCCTCAATCCATTGAGTCAAAGCTGCGTTGACCTTAGCCCCAACCCTCACGGATAGCCAACGCCGAGAAGTTACATTTGATGTGCCAGAACATGTTCTTTTGTGGGAGCGAGCCTGCTCGCGAAAGCGTCAGGCCAGTCAACGTCGATGTTGAATGACTTACCGCATTCGCGAGCAGGCTCGCTTCCACAGGGGATCTGAGGTGCGATCAGAGGGGTTGCAACGGCATGGTCAGCTCGACCCGCAAGCCATCCGCGCGGCTGTCGAAATGCAGGGCGCAGTCACAGCGCTGGACGATCGCCTGGACAATCGCCAGCCCCAAGCCGCAACCGGTGCTCTGGCCGTTGCGCCAGAAGCGCTGGGTCAGATGCTGCAAGTCATCCGGCGCAATCCCCGGGCCATGGTCACGCACGACAAAACGCACGCGGTTGCCGATGCTTTCGAGATTGACCTCGACCGCACAATCTTCAGGCGTATGGCGCAGGGCGTTGTCGAGCAGGTTGCGCAATGCAGCAATCGCCAGCACGGCAGGCATTTGCAGCGGCGCGGCGGAGAGGTCGTCCGGCACGTGCAGTCTGATCCGCAGCCGTTCACCGCCGGTGGCGTCCTGAATCGCCAGCCTGGCCACTTGCTCGGCGCTGCATTGCGAGCCGTCATCGAACGACAGGCTGCCTTCGACCCGCGCCAGCAGCAGCAACTGTTCAAGGGTGCGGTGCAGGCGATCGGCGCCCTCCTCGGCGCGGGCCAGCGATTGATCGCGGGCACTGCCGTCGGTCATGCGCGCCACTTGCAGGTGGGTCTTGATCGCCGTCAGCGGGCTGCGCAGTTCATGCGCGGCGTCACCGGTCAGGCGACGTTCACGCTCGATGGTCTTGCCGATGCGCTGGAACAATTGATTCTGGGTTTCCAGCAACGGCTTCAATTCGCTGGGAAAGGCCTGCAACTGCAATGGCTCAAGGGAATCGGCATTGCGCCGCATCAGCGCCTCACGCAGGCGATTGAGTGGTGCAAGACCCTGGCCGATGCCCAGCCACAGCAGGCACAGGCAACCCAGCAAGGCCACACCGACCGGCACCGAAGCGGCGAGCAGAATCGACATGTTCAAGGCTTCGCGTTCGATCTGCCGATCCGCCGTAGTGATGCGCACATCGCCCCGGGCCAGGGTGAAACTGCGCCACGGCGCGCCGTCGATCATCTGATCGTGGAAGCCCATTTTTTCCGCTTCCAGCGCTTGCTCGGGATTGTTGTGGCTACGGGCAAGGATTTCGCCGCGCAATGAGCTGACCTGACAGGCCATGCCACCGGGAATGTTCAGCTGTTCGGCGCTGAAGTGGGTACCCTCGCCCTTGCTCGGCAGGGTCGGCAATTGCTCGAGCAAGCCGGCGACCATACGCGCGGAGGCAACCAGACGCTGGTCGAGAGAAAACATCATCTGATTGCGCAGATCGCTGAGCATCCATGCCGCCGCCAGCGCCCAGATCAACGCGAAGGCGGCGCCGAGCGTCAGGCTCAGGCGCAGGCGCAGACTCATCACTTGCCTTGCTCTCCGCCATCGGCAGGCCCGAGGCGATAGCCCAGACCACGCACGGTTTCGACAATGCCTTTGCCAAGCTTGCTGCGTAGATGATGGATATGCACGTTCAGTGCGTTGCTTTCCAGTTCGTCGTTGAAGCCGTAGACGCTGTCCTTCAGTTGCTCGGTTGACAGCACCCGGCCGCGATTGTGCAGCAATGCCTGCAACAGAGACTGCTCGCGGCGCGACAGGTCCACCGGCTGCCCGGCGAGTCGGGTTTCGCGGCTGCTCGGGTCGTAGGTGAGCGCGCCGTGTTCGATCAGATTGACGCTGCGCCCGGCCACCCGGCGCAACAGGGTTTGCAGGCGAGCGAACAGTTCGCGCAGGTCGAAAGGCTTGAGCAGGTAGTCGTCGGCGCCGGCCTGCAAGCCGTCGACTCGATCAGTCACCGAATCACGGGCGGTGAGGATCAGCACGGGGATCTCCAGGCCGCTCTGCCGCAGCTGTTGCAGCAACTTGAGGCCGTCTTCGTCGGGCAGGCCGAGATCGAGCACCATCACGTCGAATTCAGCAACCTTGAGCATCGCCCGCGCTTTCGACGCGGTGTTGACGTGCTCGACGGTCAGGCCCTGAGCCGTAAGCCCGGCAACGATGCCGCTGGCGATCAGCTCATCGTCTTCGCATACCAGTACGTGCATGGAGGCTCCATGAATAAAAACGCGAGTGAAGCAGGCGAGGATTAAGGCGCAATTATGGCGGTACATGTCGAGTTCGGGAAGCTGCACGAGAACATCGCGAATTGTCGTGTTCAGCAGCGGATGCCAAGCATACAGTCAAACTATTACCAATTCGGGCTACCGATCCAGAAACACATCCAGACTTTATCGAAAACATGAGTTCATTTAGTTTCGCACTGCAACTTCAAAACCACATTCAAAAGGAACTTGAAACATGAGCAACTTGAATCACTTCGTCGCGATAGATTGGCGCTCGGGTCCTGATCGAATTTATTTTTTCTTCAAGGACACCGACACTTATTCGCGCTTTGATCTGGGAAGCAATAGCGTATCGGCAAATTACCCAGCCTCCACTGCAGGCAGCTGGGATACTTTCGATCCCTATACAAAGGATCTGCGCTTCGGTTTGACCACCACTTCGTTCGGCTGGAATGCCGGAAGTGACGAGGATATTGCATGGTTGTTCTTCTATCAGGGAACAACCCCGATGGTGTGCAAGTATGATCAGGACAAGGATAAAGTTGCCGCCTTCTACAAAGTAGCCGACTCAGCGTGGAAGCCGATTCTTCCATACTTTGACAAGATCATCGCTGGCACCTGGTTTCAACTTACCGGCCACCCCTTTCTGTTCCGATTCATTCTCAATGACGGGCACTATCTATCGTTCAACTTCAAGGCCAAGACCGTGACACGCAACCGTTTCGGCGAATATCAACTGGGCGCGCTGAAACCCTATAAAGACCGAATTATTACCGCTGCACAGAATGACCGAACACTCGCAGACAGTTACTGGTACATCTTCCTTACCAACAATGAGTATTTGACCTACAACATTCAGTCCGACCGACTGGTGTCCGGCCCCCGAACCATCAATGACGATAACTGGCCCGGCCTGCTGCGCGGCTGATTGGTCAATCCCGGCGAGCCTAGTAGGATAGGGTTAATTATCGGTTAATCGCCGCCGCCCATCCTGCACCTCACTTGCACAGGGACAAGGCTCCTCCATGCGTCATTTTTTTCTTCTGTTGGCTTTACTGATTTCCGGTCTGGCTCAGGCCGGAAACAATCCGTTCGAGTCCAAGCCGGACTTTTTACCCGTCGACAAGGCATTCGTACTCACCTCCGAGCGTCTGGACTCGGGCGAAACCCAGCTGTTCTGGCAGATCACCGACGGCTACTACCTGTATCAGAAACGCTTGAAATTCGATGGATTGGCCGCCGAGCAGCAGCCGGTGCTGCCTGAAGGCGAATCCCACAGCGATGAGTTCTTCGGCGAGCAGCCGGTGTATCGCCAAGGCCTGGAAGTGAAAATCCCGGCGGCGGTCAGCGGGCAGATCAAGGTCAGTTATCAGGGCTGTGCCGATGCCGGCCTGTGCTATCCACCGCAGACCCGGGTGATCGACCTGGGTGGCAAAGCCGCAGCAACAACGGGCGGTGAAGCGCCGGATCAGGCGTTGGCCAGCAGCCTGCAACAACGAGCGCTGGGCTGGAGCCTGCTGGTGTTCTTCGGACTTGGCCTGCTGTTGGCGTTTACCCCGTGCTCACTGCCGATGCTGCCGATTCTGGCCGGGATGATTGTCGGCAGTGGCGCCACACCGCGGCGCGGCTTTGCCTTGGCCAGCAGCTACGTGATCTGCATGGCGCTGGTCTATGCGGCGATGGGTGTGATTGCTGCGCTGCTCGGTGCGAACCTGCAGGCGTGGTTGCAAAATCCTTGGTTGCTCGGCGCATTTGCCGCCATTTTCGTGGTGCTGGCATTGCCGATGTTCGGCTTCTTCGAGCTGCAACTGCCGGTGGCCCTGCGTGATCGTCTTGAACATGCGTCGCGCAGCCGCAGCGGCGGCAGCCTGATCGGCGCCGGGGTGCTGGGCGCGTTGTCCGGTCTGTTGGTCGGGCCGTGCATGACCGCGCCGCTGGCCGGCGCGCTGCTGTACATCGCCCAGAGCGGTAACGCGTTGCACGGCGGTCTGATTCTGTTTGCACTGGGCATCGGCATCGGTGTGCCGCTGTTGCTGCTGGTCACAGTGGGCAACCGCTTCCTGCCGAAACCCGGCGCGTGGATGAATCTGCTCAAGGGCATATTCGGCTTCCTCTTTCTTGCCACTGCATTGTTGATGCTGCGCCCGGTACTGGATCCGTCGTTGTGGCTGGGGCTGTGTGGCGCCTTGCTGTTGATCGCCGCTTACAGCGCCTGGAAACAATCCGCAGGGTTTGGCCGCGTCGCGCAGATGTTTGGCGCCCTGTCCCTGTTGCTCGGTTTGTGGGGCAGCTTGTTGGTGATCGGTGCGGCGGGTGGCAGCGAGGATCCGTATCAGCCTTTGCAGGTCTACAGCGCCGGCCCTGTCGCCAGCGCGGCGCCGACGGGTCACGATGCCTTCAGCACAATCAAGGAACCGGCCGCCCTGCAACGTGAACTCGACGCGGCCAAGGCCCAGGGTCAGTGGGTGCTGCTCGATTACTACGCCGACTGGTGCGTGTCGTGCAAAGTCATGGAAAAGAAGGTCTTCGGTGAAGCCAAGGTCATGCAGGCCCTGAGCGATGTGCGCCTGCTGCGCCTGGATGTGACCGCCGACAACCCTGCCAGTCGCGAGCTGCTCAGTCGCTACAAAGTGCCGGGGCCACCGACGTTCATCTGGATCGGCGCTGACGGTGAAGAACGCCGCAGCCAGCGCATCACCGGCGAGGTCGATGCCGACACCTTCCTGCAACGCTGGTCCGCCACCCGAGACGCCAACTGATGCTGACGTTCACCCTCGGCACTTTCGCCATCGCGCTCAACCACCTGCTGCTGATCAGTGCTCTGGCGCTGGCGACATTTGTCGGCTGGCGGGTGGTCAAGCGCGGCGGGGATAACCCCGAGTCGGCGCTGTTCAGCCTGTTCTTGCTGGGCATGCTCGCGGCGCGCATTGCGTTTGTCGCGCTTTACTGGCCGCACTATCGCAATGACCCGTGGCAGATCATCGATCTGCGCGACGGTGGTTTCCTCGCCTGGCCCGGAGTGATCGTGCTGCTGCTGGCGGCGTTGTATCGCGGCTGGCGCCGGCCCGCTTTGCGTCGACCGTTGGGTTTCGGTGTGGTCAGCGGCGTGGCGTTCTGGCTGCTTGCCACCCTGTCGCTGAATCTCTATGAACAAGGCACACGCTTGCCGGATATCTCCCTGCGTAACGCCGCCGGGGAAAAGATCAAGCTCAGCGACTATCAGGGCGGCCCGCTGGTGATCAACCTTTGGGCAACCTGGTGCCCACCTTGTCGGCGGGAAATGCCGGTGCTGGAAAACGCCCAGCAACAACGCCCGGATCTGACGTTCTTGTTCGTCAATCAGGCCGAGAGCATGCAAAGCGTGGCGACGTTCCTGGAAACCCAGGGCCTGAGCCTGAACAACGTGCTGTTCGACCGCCGCGGCCGTCTCGGTCAGGCCGTGGGTTCCATGGCGTTACCGACTACGCTGTTCTATAGCCCGGACGGTCGCTTGCTGACCAGTCACCTCGGTGAACTGTCGAACGCCAGCCTCGCCCGCGCCCTGGAAACCTTCGACACTTCGCCTTCAAGCCCGAATCAGGCCGTTGCCCCGGCCAACTCTGCAAGGAAACTGCCATGCCCCGCCTCCGCCACCTGCTGACGCTGACCCTGGGCACTGCCCTGCTGCACTTGCCGTCGGTGCAGGCTGCTGAAGAACTGCCCGCCGCAATCAAAAAGATCGAAGCCAAGGGCGCGAAAATCGTCGGCCAGTTCGACGCCCCCGATGGCCTGCGCGGGTACGCGGCGCAATACCAGAACCGCGGCATGGCGCTGTACCTGACCCCGGACGGCAAACACGTCGTGGTGGGTAACCTGTACGACGCCGACGGCAAGGACCTGAGCAGCGAACCGTTGCAGAAACTGGTCTACGCACCGATGTCCAAGGAAGTCTGGGCCAAGTTCGAGGCGAGCAACTGGATTCAGGACGGCAACAAGGATGCACCGCGCACGGTGTACCTGTTCAGCGATCCGAACTGCCCGTACTGCAACATGTTCTGGGAACAGGCACGGCCATGGGTCAAGGCCGGCAAGGTGCAGTTGCGCCACATCATGGTCGGCATCATCCGCGAAGACAGCCCGGGCAAATCAGCCGCGCTGCTGGCGGCGAAAGACCCGGCCAAGGCCCTGGAAGATCACGAAAAGGCCGGCAAGGGCAGCGCGCTCAAGGCCTTGAAAGACATTCCGGTCGCCGTGCAAAGCAAACTCGCGGCCAACATGCAGTTGATGGAAGACCTCGAACTCCAGGCCACCCCGGCGATTTTCTATATGGATGACAAAGGCGAACTGCAACAACAGCAAGGCGCGCCATCGCCGGACAAGCTGGTGAAGATTCTCGGGCCTAAGTAGCCTTCACAAGCACTGACCGATGCGGGTCTGTCAGTACTCACACCGCTCGATAATGTCCTGCAAGTGCTCGGTATTTCCCTGTTCCGTGAGAAAGCTTGTCACCTCAGCGCACCACGCTTGGTCTGAAGGAATACCGGCCCAAGCGTGCGTCCCCGCCCAATGCCAGGGACGGTCGTCAAACGTATTGATCAGCGCCTGATTGAATGTGTGAACGTTGAACTTGGAGTTTCTCGCGTTTTGCAACATCAACGAACTGAACACGCGTTGTTGCGTTGCTTCGCATGGTTTGATTTGCTGGGCTTTGGTCGAGCTCAGGACAATGAAATCAGGTTTGACACCTTCATCGAGCGCGGCCTGCAATCGGTAATGTCCATCGATGACCACGTAAGAACACAGTCCGCCCACATACCAGAGCAGGATCGGCGGCAAGCTGCCCTCCCTGGCTTTTTTGCGCCACCATTTGAGGCGACCTGCGAAAGGGTCCACCGTGTGCAGCCCGATCAAGTGCCCCAAACCCCAATCAAGCCAATGCACGGTGTGCGGTTGCACGTTGTCGAGAATGCCCTCGCCGCGCGCGTACCAGTTGGGCAGATGGCTGGACGCCTCGGCCGGGGTGGAAAAATACCAGCCATCCGGACCGGCAACGGGTTTGTATCGGCTAACTGCTGGCAATAAGGGGCGCGCCACCCAGTGGCCGGGATAGAGAAAGTCCGCCTGATTGTTCATCAACTGGTTGATGAAATAGCGACACCAGCGCGGGAAGCGCTCTTCGACGGGTAATTCAAAGTGCTCCTGTACGTCGGCCGAATCGATGGGTGGCACGGGTGACGATTCCAGTTGAACGGGCCTCGGATTGCGAACCAGCCAAGCACCGTAATATGAGGTGGCAATGGTCGCCCAGAAGAGTGGGCTTCCATTGAGCATAAACTTCATCCGCCCGTTGTTGCCACTTTGCAGATGAAGCAGCGGTTTGCTTGATTTCGGTCGGTTGACCTCAATACTCAACCCAACCCACTTGTCCTCAAGATCCCTGAGGTCACGCCACCAGAACTGTTGCACGTCATTCCCTTATCAAATGCTTTTATAGATGAGTTTCACACTCGTGATTGCATGGTGACCTGAGAGGCCCCTTCGCGAGCAGGCTCGCTCCCACAGGAATTGCATTCATGCTGAAGGAATGCGGTTAACTGTGGGAGCGAGCCTGCTCGCGAATGAAGCTCACTCGGTCTCGCGGTTGCGCTCGGCCAGAAACGCCAGCAGTGCCTCAGTGACAAACTCGGGATTCTCCAGATTGGAGATATGCCCCGCCTCCGGTACCAGCACGCACGGGCAACCGATCAATTCAGCCATTTCCCCGGCTTCCGAGGGTGGCCGTGGTTTGTCCTGATCGCCGCACAATACCAGCGTCGTCGCCTGGTTCAGCTCGCCCAGGCGTGGCAACAGGTCGTCGCGACCAAACGTGATGCGCCCCATCGGCACGATGCTTTCGCGCAGACGCTCGGGCGAATAGCTCTTCAATTTCGCGCGGAAGTCCTGATACAGCGCGGACTGCGGGTCGATGCCCGGGCGGAAGAAGATCGGTACGACGATGTCGAGCAATTGTTCGGAGATGGTGCCGCTGTCTTCGATCTGCTTGAACAACGAGAAGTAATACTGCCGGGTCGGTTCCGGCTCGACGCCGACGTAGGTGTCCATCAGCACCAGACCGTTGAGACGTTGCGGCGCGGACAGTGCCAAACGCGCGCCCCACATGCCGCCGACGGATAGTCCGACGAGGGTGACGCGGTCGATGTCCAGATGATCAAGCAAGGCCTGCGACTGTCGGGCGATGTCGTCCAGCGATGTGGTGCCTTCGGGTAACTTGCCGGACTCGCCATGCCCCCAAAGATCCACGGCAATGACGCGATAGTGCGGGGTCAGCGCGGCGATCTGCGGCGCCCACATCGCCTGGTCCCAAAGGTAACTGCCGGCCAGCAACACGGCGGGGCCGGCGCCTTGATCAATATAGTGCAGTGCTTGTCCGTCAACCGTGAAAAAGGGCATCGACCACCTCCGCGAGAAAAAACAGAACCGGCAGACTGAGCTGCCGGTTGTTGATCGTCAAGGATGGAAATGTACAGACGCCATTCGCGAGCAGGCTCGCTCCCACAGGGGATTTGTGTTCACCACAGATCCCGTGTGGGAGCGAGCCTGCTCGCGAAGAGGCCAGCCCAGGCGCCGAAGAACTACAGCCCTTCCAGCTCCGCCATCAGGTCGTTCAACCGATCGACCTTCTCCTCAGTCATATCACTGGCCGCCAGCCCATCGATGTATTCGGCCAGTTCCTCCACCGTGCTGCACTCGAACATCGCGCGCAGCGGCACGTTGCGTTGCAGGGCTTTTTGTACCCGCGATGCAATTTGCGTAGCCAGCAGCGAATGCCCGCCCAGTTCGAAGAAATTGTCGCGCACGCCGACCTTTTCCACTTTCAGCACCTCAGCCCAGATATCAGCCAGGGTCTGTTCCAGCTCGTTGCGCGGCGCTACATAATCCGCACTCTGCAACTGACCGATCTCCAGCGTTGGCAAGGCTTTGCGGTCGAGTTTGCCGTTGGCATTCAGGGGCATCTGCTCCAGCCATAGCCAGTGCAGCGGCACCATGTATTCCGGCAGTTCGGTGCGCAGGCGTTGCTTGATCCGTTCCAGACGCTCTCCCGGATTGAGCGCTGCATCGGCCGCGACCAGGTAGCCCACCAGATGCTTGCCGTTGACGCCTTCCTGCACACCCACCGCCGCGTCGCGCACTTCCGGTTGTTCATGCAGGCGCGCTTCGATTTCACCGAGCTCGATACGGTAACCGCGAATCTTCACTTGATGATCGACGCGGCCGACGTATTCCAGCACGCCGTCGGTGCGGCGCCGTGCCAGGTCACCGGTGCGGTACAGGCGTTCGCCCGGCGCGCCGAACGGATTCGGCACAAACACCGGCGCGGTGCGCAGCGGATCGCTGACGTAACCGCGACCGACGCCGGTCCCGGCAACACATAACTCACCCACCGCGCCCAACGGCACCAGATCCAGCGCGCCATCGACCAGGTACAGCAAGTTGTTATCGGTCGGCGTGCCGATCGGCAAATAGCTGCCGCGCGTCGACGCCATGTCGACACGGAAGAACGCCACGTCATCCGAGCATTCCGCCGGGCCGTAAGCATTGACCAGACCAATATCCGGGTAACGCAGCAGCCATTGATGGGCCAGTTCCGGCGGCATCGCTTCACCGGTCGGCAACATCCAGCGCAAGCCGTCGAGGCTCAGACGCTCGGAGCCGAGCATGCCCTGAATCAGCGATGGCACACTTTCCAGCACGGTGATGCCCTGCGCCTGTACATGCGCCAGCAGACCTTGCGGATCGTGGGCAATCGTATTCGGTACGATGTCGACCCGTGCACCAAACAACGGCGCGGCAAGGAACTGCCAGACGGAAATGTCGAAGCTTTGCGAGGCGGTCTGCGCGATCACATCGGCCGCGCTCAAGTCGAGGTACGGGCGTTTGCTCAACTGGTTGTTGAGCATGCCGCGCTGCTCGACCATCACGCCTTTTGGCAGGCCGGTCGAACCCGAGGTGTAGATCACATAGGCGAGATTGTCCGGGCCGCTGTGAATACCGAGATTCTCAGTCGCCAACACCGAGGCTTGTATTTCTTCCCACACCAGCAGGCGCGGACGATTCGAACAGCCAAACTCTTCGAGCAAGGTCTGCGCCTGCTCAAGGCAGGCTGCGCTGCACACCAGCAACGGCGTGCGGCTGAGCTCAATGATGCGACTCAGACGCTGGCTCGGCAGGCCCGGGTCGAGCGGCAGGTAACCGGCACCGGCCTTGAAGCTGCCGATGATCATGCCGAGCAGGTCGAGATTACGCTCGGCCAGCAGCGCCACCGGTTGGTCCATTCGCACCCCTGCGGCGACCAGGGCATGGCCGAGGCGGTTGGCGTTGCAGTTCAGCTCGGCATAGCTCAATTGCTGATCGAGGCAACTGGCGGCGATGCGCTGCGGATGCGCCGCGACCTGCGCTTCAAACAACGCCACGTAGCTTTGCTCCAGCGGATAGTCGTGGCCGCTCTGGTTGCAACCGTGCAGCAGGAAGTCGCGTTCTTCGTCGCCCAGCAGCGGCAAATCGGCCATGTCGCCATGGAAGCCGTCGACCAGCGCCAGCAGCAAGCGCTTGAACTCAGCGAGCATGCGCTCGACCGTCGCCTCGTCAAAGTAACGCTGGTCATAGGACAGGTGCAAGCCAAGGTCATCGCCCGGGTAGCACACTGCAGTCAGCGGGAAGTTGGTGTGAGTCCGACCGGAATCCGAAGTCGCATTCAGGCTCTGCGCACGGTCGAGCACCGAGACTTCCACCGGAGCGTTTTCGAAGACGAAGAGGCTGTCGAACAGTGGCTGGCCTTTCGGCAATTCGCTCTGTTCCTGAATGTTCACCAGCGGCAGATATTCGTACTCGCGCAGTTGCATGTTGCTGTCGAGCAAAGCGCTGAGCCACTGACGCACACTGCTGCGCTGATCGTCCTCAGGCATCTTCACGCGCAGGGCGATGCTGTTGATGAACAGGCCGACGGTGCGTTGCATTTCCGGCATGTCCACCGGCCGCCCGGCGACGGTGACGCCGAAGAGCACGTCGCGATCGCCGCTCAGGCGCCGTAAAACCAGAGCCCACGCAGCCTGGGCGAAAGTGTTGACGGTCAGTTGATGTGCCTGCGCCAGTTCCCGCAGCCGTGCGCCGTCCTCGACATTGAGGCGGGTGTAACGGTCGCCGACGATCATGCCGCCGCTTTCACCGGCATGTTCGCGCAGGAACGGGCGGTCGCTCGGGATCGGCGTGGTGCGCTCGAAACCTTGCAGATTCTGCCGCCACCACTGCCGCGCCTCGGCCAGGCTCTGGCGTTGCAGCCAGGCAATGTAGTCGCGATAACGCGGCGGCACACTCAACTGCGCTTCGCGTCCTTCACCGAGCGCGGTGTAGATTTCGAAGAAGTCGTTCATCAACAACGAACGGCACCAGGCGTCGATGAGGATGTGGTGGTTGCTCATCATGAACCAGTAACGCGCTGCGCCGACCTTGATCAGACGCAGGTGGAATGGCGCCTGATTGAGCAGATCGAACCCGGCTTCGCGCTCGCTTTTCAGCAGCGCTTGCAGCTGTGGTTCCTGCTCGGTTTCGGCGACGGCGCTCCAGTCCAGATACTCGATCGGCGTGCGCCCCGGCGTGTGAATCACTTGCAGCATGTCTTCGCCAACGTTCCAGCAGAACGAAGCGCGCAATGCTTCATGACGAGCGACCACCGCTTGCCAGGCCTGGGCGAAACGCTCGGGGTCGAGTTCGCTGTTGATGCGATAACGATCCTGCATGTAGTACAGACCGGTGCCCGGCTCGAGCAAGGTGTGCAGCAACATACCTTCCTGCATCGGCGTCAGCGGGTAGACATCTTCGATGTGCGCGGCCGGCACCGGCAGCGCATCGAGTTGCGCCTGAGTCAGTCTGGCCAGCGGGAAGTCCGATGGCGTCAGGCCGCCGGCTTCGTCTTGCAGACAATGGGCGATCAGGCTTTGCAACTCACCGAGGTAGGCGTCGGCCAGATCGTTAATGGTTTGCGCCCCGTAACGCTCGGCACTGAAAGTCCAGCGCAGCAGCAGTTCACCACCGTAAACCTGACCGTCGACACTCAGCTCGTTGGGCAACGGCGCCTGCGGATCATGAGCGGCCCCGACTGCTTCATCGAGAGGACGGAACAGCGCATCGCTGCCGAAGCTCTGGTCGAACTGGCCGAGGTAATTGAAGGTGACCGGCGCCTGTGGCAGCGCCGCCATGCGCTGGCGGCAGCCGTCATCGGCCAGATAACGCAACACGCCATAACCGAGACCTTTATGCGGAACGGCGCGCAATTGTTCTTTGATCGCCTTGATCGAAGCACCCTGCCCGGCGGCCTCTTCGACATTGTGCGGAGTCAGGCGCAGCGGATAAGCGCTGGTGAACCAACCGACGGTGCGGGTCAGATCGATCTCGTCGAACAGGGTTTCGCGACCGTGGCCTTCCAGTTGAATCAGTGCCGAGGGCTGGCCACTCCAGCGGCACAGCACACGAGCCAGCGCGGTCAACAGCAGGTCGTTGACCTGAGTGCGATAAGCGCTCGGTGCCTGTTGCAGCAACTGCCGGGTGCGCTCGGTATCGAGGCGTACGCTGACGGTTTGCGCATGACGATTGTGCCTGCCGCCCTGCGGATTTTCGCAAGGCAGATCAGCGCTCGGCCCGGCCAGTTGTGCTTGCCACCAACCGAGTTCTTCGCGCAGGGATTCGCTGCCGGCGTAGGCCTGCAAACGCGCGGCCCAGTCCTTGAAGGCGCTGGTTTTCGCCGGCAGTTTCAGCGGCTGCGCAGCGTCGAGCTGGCGATAGGCGGTTTGCAGATCGTCGAGCAGCACGCGCCAGGAAACACCGTCGACCACCAAGTGGTGGATGGCGATAAACAGGCGTTGCTGAACATCCGCAACATCGACCAGCACCGCGCGCAGTAACGGGCCGTTGTGCAGATGCAGACTGCGTTGCGCGTCGGCGAACAGGGCTTCGCACCGGTCCAGCGACTCGACGCTGACTTGCCTGAGCACATCCTCATTCGTCAGCGCTTGATGCGTTGCTTGCCATGCATCATCGGTTTCAGTGAAACGCAGACGCAGCGCATCGTGCTGCTCGATCACTGCCAGCAAGGCTTGCTGCAATCGTTGCGGCTCGAGGCGCGCAGTCGGTTCCAGCAGCAGCGCCTGATTCCAGTGCTGGCGCTGGGGAATGTCCGTATCGAAGAACCAGTGCTGAATCGGCGTCAGACGCGACTCGCCGACCACCAAACCTTGCTCGGCAGTCACTTGCTGGGTGCGACTGGCAACGGCGGCGAGCGTCTGTACGGTCTGATGCTGGAACAGGTCGCGCGGGCTGAAGTGAATGCCCTGCTGACGCGCGCGGCTGACCACCTGAATCGACAGAATCGAGTCGCCGCCGAGTTCGAAGAAGTTATCGTTGAGGCCGACCTGCCTGACGTTAAGCACATCGCACCAAATCTGCGCCAGGGTCTGTTCCAGCTCGTTGCCCGGTGGCACATAGTCCTGACGATTAAGTTCAGGGTCTGGCGCCAGCAAGGCGCGGCGGTCGAGTTTGCCGTTGGCGGTCAGCGGCATGCTTGTCAGCAGCATCAGGTGGGTCGGCACCATGTAGTCCGGCAGTTGCGCCTTGAGGTGCGACTTGAGCGCTTCGCGCAGTTCAGCCTGTTGCGCTTCGCCGTGTCCGGCGACATCGGTAACGAGGTAACCCACCAACTGCTTGCCACTCGGCGCATCCAGCGCCAGCACCACCGCTTCGCGGATCGAAGAATGATCGAGCAGGCGCGTTTCGATTTCGCCCAGTTCGATGCGGAAGCCACGGATTTTCACTTGATGGTCGATCCGGCCCAGATACTCGACCAGACCATCGGCACGCTGGCGCACGAGGTCGCCGGTGCGGTACATGCGCCCGCCATCAGCGGCAAACGGGTCAGCGACAAAACGCTCGGCGCTGATGCCCGGACGGTCGTGATAGGCCTGAGCCAGACCGGCGCCGCCGACAAACAATTCACCGGTCGCGCCTTGCGGCACCAAGGCCAGATCGGCATCGAGAATGTAGGCGACTCGCGCACCGATCACGCTGCCGATCGGCACACTGCCGGCGCCCTCTTCCAGCACCTGCGGCGCCAGACTGGCCAGCGGCATGACCACGGTTTCGGTCGGGCCGTAGGCGTTGAAGAACTGCGCTGGCTGGAACGCCGCGCGGATGCGCTGCAGATGCTCGCCGGTCAGCGCTTCACCGCCGGTGATGATCATCCGCACCGGCAGGACTTTATTCTGCGTGGCAAGGAACTGCGCCAACTGGCTGCCGTAGCTCGGCGTGAAGCCGAGGACGTTGATCCGATGCGCACGAATCAAGCCGCAGATTTCTTCCGCGTCCCACTGCCCTTGCGCCCGCAGCACCACCTGCGCACCGCTGAGCAGCGGCACCAGCAGACGTTCGGTGGCGGCGTCGAAGTTGATCGAATAGAAATGCAGTTCACAATCGTCCGGGCGCATGCCGAAGCGTTCGATCACGGCCTGACAGTGCATGGCAATTTCGCCGTGGGAGACCACCACGCCTTTCGGTTTGCCGGTCGAGCCCGAGGTGTAAATCAGGTAGGCCTGATGTTGCGGCAGGCTGATAAACGGCAACTCGCTGGCCGGATAGTCAACCAATCCAGGGCTGTCATCTTCCAGGCACCAGCGCGCCACGTCTGACGGCAAGTCACCCAGGGCCTGGAACATCGCCCGATCGCTGAGCAGCAAACCGATGCGGCTGTCTTCGATCATGTAATGCAGACGATCCAGCGGGTACTCCGGATCCAGCGGCACATAGGCGCCGCCAGCCTTGAGAATCGCCAGCAGGCCGATGACCATTTCCAGCGAACGCTCCAGCGCCAACCCCACCCGCACTTGCGGGCCAACCCCACGTTCACGCAGCGCCCAGGCCAAGCGATTGGCACGGGCATCGAGTTCGGCGTAGCTCAGTTTCTGCCCGGCGAAGGTCAGCGCTGGCGCGTCTTTGCGCGCCAGCGCCTGTTCGGCAAACAGATGATGGATGCACTGGTCGAGACGATGTTCGCCCCGCTCGACGCCAAGGCTGTCGAGCAGGTGCTGTTGCTCGGTGTTGTCGAGCAACGGCAGTTCGCTGAGGCGTTGCTGCGGATCAGCGATCAACGCTTCAAGCAGGTTGCGCCAATGCCTGGCCATGCGTTCGATGGTCGGTTCGTCGAACAGATCGGTGCTGTAAGTCAGGCAGCAGCCGAGGCGATGGTCGAGGTCGGTGACTTCCAGATTGAGGTCGAACTTGGTCGCCCGCGCATCGTTGGCCAGATACTCGACAGTCATCCCAGCGAGGGTGCGGCTCTGCTGGAATTCCCAGCGCTGCACGTTGCACATCACCTGGAACAGCGGGTTGTAGGCCGCGCTGCGTGGCGGCTGCAAGGCTTCGACCAAATGATCGAACGGCAGATCCTGATGGGACTGGCCTTCGATCACGGTGTGGCGCACCTGCTCGAACAGTTCGCCGACCGACATCTGCCCGTCGAGCTGGCAACGCAGCACCTGGGTGTTGAGAAACGCCCCGATCAGCCCTTCACTCTCCGGGCGGATGCGGTTGGCCACCGGTGCGCCGATGCGCAGGTCGGTCTGGCCGCTGTAGCGGTAGAGCAATGTGGCGAGCGCGGCGGTCATGGTCATGAACAGGGTCAGAGCGTTTTGCGCATTGAACGCCCGCACCCGCGCAGCGAGATCGTCGCTCAGATCGAAACGGAACAGCTCGCCCTGATGGCTCTGCACCGGTGGACGCGGACGGTCGCCGGGCAGTTCCAACAGCGGGTGTTCGCGACCGAGTTGCGCGGTCCAGTAGTCGAGCTGGCGCTGGCGCTCGCCGGACTCCAGCCACTGACGCTGCCAGACGCTGTAGTCGAGGTATTGCACCGGCAGCGGCGCGAGCGGTGATTCGCGTTCATCGACGAAAGCTTCGTATAGCGCACTGAGTTCACGGGCAAAGATGTCCATCGCCCAGCCTTCGGTGACGATGTGGTGCAAGGTCAGGACGAAGTAATGCTCGTGCTCGGCAGTCTTGACCAGGCAGGCGCGCAGCAGCGGTCCGGTTTCCAGATTGAACGCCTGGTGCGCTTCTGCATCGGCCAGTTGCTGGACTTGTCGCTCCCGGACTTCTGCCGGCAGGCTGGAGAAATCCTTCCAGCCCATGCGCACGCCGGTCTCGGCATGCACCTGTTGGCGGGCGACGCCGTCAACGCTGGGGAACGTAGTGCGCAGGGTTTCGTGGCGCAGGATCAGTGCCTGCAACGCCGCCTCGAAATGCTCGACATGCAGCGCGCCGCGCAAGCGCGCCATGCCGCCGACGTTGTAGGCCGGGCTGTCCGGTTCCATCTGCCAGAGGAACCACATGCGCTGCTGCGAATAGGACAGAGGCACCGCTTGGCTGCGGTCGACTGTGCCGATCGGCAGCTGTTGGTTGGTGCGGCCGCTGGCCTGGATCAGGCGGATCTGTTCGGCGTAATCGCCCAGTTCGCTGTGCTCGAACAAGGTGCGCAGCGGCAGTTCGACGTCACAGGCCTGACGTGTGCGCGAAATGATTTGCGTGGCCAGCAGCGAGTGACCGCCGAGAGCAAAGAAATCGTCGCGCAGGCCGATCTGCTTCAGACCCAGCACTTCGCGCCAGATCGCGGCGATTTGTTGCTCCAGTTCGCTGACCGGTTCGACGTGTTCACGCACCTGCCATTGCGGTTCGGGCAAGGCGCGGCGGTCGAGTTTGCCGCTGGGGCTCAGCGGCATCGCGTCGAGGCGCAGCAGTTGCGCCGGGACCATGTATTCCGGCAGCTCAGCGACCAAAGCGTTGTTCAGTCGAGCGATTTGTTGCTCGGCATTTTCATGCGGATCGCTCGCCGTGAAGTAGCCGATCAGTTGCCCACCGGCAGCGGTTTCGCGCACCAGCACCACGGCTTGGGCGACGCCATTTTGCGCCAGCAGTCGCGCCTGGATTTCTTCCGGTTCGACGCGAAAGCCGCGCAGTTTGACCTGCTGATCGAGACGGCCGAGGTATTCGATCACGCCATCAGCGGTCCAGCGCGCACGGTCGCCGGTGCGGTACAAACGGGCACCCTGCTCGCCCAGTGGATCGACAACAAAACGCTCGGCGGTCAACGCCGGACGACCCAGGTAACCGCGAGCCAGACCAATACCGCTGATGCACAGCTCACCCGCCACACCCGCCGGCACTGGATTGAGACCGGCATCCAGGATGCGGCAGATCACATTGCCCAGCGGCCGGCCAATCGGCGAGCGCTCGCCATCGGCAGTTGTGCAGTGCCAATGAGTGACGTTGATCGCGGTTTCAGTCGGGCCGTAGCGGTTGTGCAATTGCACCGCCGGCAGTTGCGTCAGCACACGGTTGCGCAACTCGGCGGGCAAGGCTTCACCGCCGGAAAACAGCCGGCGCAGGCTGGTGCATTCGGCACTCAGCGGCTCGTCGATGAACAGCGCCAGCAGCGGCGGGACGAAGTGCAGCGTGGTCACGCCGTATTGCTGGACCCGTTGCGCGATGCGATGCGGGTCGCGGTGCTCGCCGGGGGCGGCAAGCAGCAGCCGCGCGCCGCTGATCAGCGGCCAGAAGCATTCCCACACCGAGACATCGAAACTGATCGGCGCTTTTTGCATCAGCACGTCGGTTTCGTCGAGACGGTAAGTGTCCTGCATCCATTGCAGGCGCTCGGCCAGCGCGGCGTGGGTGTTGCCGACGCCTTTCGGTTGCCCGGTGGAACCCGAGGTGTAAATCACGTAGGCGAGGTTGTCGCCGTGCAGTCGCAGTCCCGGTGCCTGGCTCGGCCATTTATCCAGGTGCAGCGCATCCATGGCGATCACGCTGACGCCATCGCTGGCCGGCAGACGCTCGAGCAATTGCGTCTGGGTCAGGAGCAATTCGACGCCACTGTCGCGGAGCATGTACGCGAGACGTTCGGCCGGATAATCCGGATCAAGCGGCACATAGGCGCCGCCGGCCTTGATGATCGCCAGCAGACCGATCAGCAGTTGCGGCGAACGCTCGGCGGCGATGGCCACGCACACGTCCGGGCCAACGCCTTTGTCGCGCAGGTAATGGGCGAGCCGGTTGGCTTGCGCGTGCAGCTCGGCAAAATCCAGACTACCGCCGTCCCACACCAGCGCGGTGCGTTGCGGGGTGTTGCGCAATTGTTGCTCGAGCAGTTCCGGCAGCCATTGTTGCGCCGGGGTGCACGGAGCGACGCTCCAGTCCTTCTGCTGATTCTGCTCGCTGGCCGTCAGCAAGCGCAGATCGCCGATGGCCTGCTTTGGCTGTTCGCAGACCTCGCTGAGCAGATTATGGAAATGCTCGGCCAGGCGCTCGATGGTCGTGGCGTCGAACAGTTCGCTGGCGTAGTCGAAGGACAAGCTCAGGCGACCGTTGCGATCCTCTTCGCTGTGCAATTGCAGATCGAACTTGGCCTCGCGGCTGTGCCACGGCAGTTCTTCGGCGAGCAGACCCGGCAGGCGCTTGAGCGCACTGAGGTCGCGCTGCTGATGGTTGAACATGACCTGGAACAGTCCCTGTTCGCGGGCCTGCGGGAAAGCTTCGAGCAGTTGTTCGAACGGTAGATCCTGATTGGCCTGGGCGCCGAGTGCGGCTTGGCGGGTCTGGTTCAGCAACTCGGCAAATGTCAGGCGCGAATCGATTTGCGCACGCAACACCTGGGTATTGATGAAGAAGCCGATCAGGCTTTGGGTTTCCAGGCGCGGACGGTTGGCGTTGGGCACGCCGATGCGAATGTCGCGCTGACCACTGTAGCGGTGCAGCAAACTTTGCAACGCAGCGAGCAGAAGCATGAACGGCGTGGCTTCGTGAGCCTGCGCGGTCTGGCGGATCGCCTCGCTGAGTTTGCTACTCAAGCGCACGTTGTAGCGTGCGGCGCTGTGGTTGTGTCTGGCCGAGCGCGGGTGATCGGTGGCCAGTTCCAATGGCGGATGTTCTTCGCCCAACTGCGCTTTCCAGTACGCCAGTTGCCGCTCGCCCTCGCCTTGCGCCAACCATTGCCGCTGCCAGTTGCCGTAATCGGCGTAATGCGTGGGCAGCGCTGCCAGTGTCGCCGGCGCACCTTGGGTAGCCGCCGCGTAGAGACGCGAGAATTCATCGAGGAGGATATTCAGCGACCAGCCGTCAGCGATGATGTGGTGCAGGGTCACCAGCAGTTGATGTTCTTCGTCATCGAAACGCACCAGTGTCACCGACAGCAGCGGGCCTTTTTCCAGATCGAACCGAGTGCGCGCCTCGTCTTCGCGAATCTGCTCGGCACGGGCTTCACGCTCGGCCATTGGCAGGTCGCTGATGTCGATCAGTTGCAGGTTGAATTCGGCATCAGCGAGCACTTGCTGCAATGCCACGCCGTCACGTTCGAAGAAACGTGTGCGCAGTGATTCATGGCGTTCGATCAGTTGCTGGAAGCTGTCGCGCACGGCGTTTACGTCCAGCTCGCCCCGCAGGCGCAGGCCGCCGGGAATGTTGTAGGCGCTACTGTGCGGGTCGAGTTGCCAAGTGATCCACAGACGGTTTTGTGCCAGCGACTGCGGCATCGGCTCGCTGCGCGACAAGGTGCTGATCGGACCTTGAGCGCTGCCGCCGTCCTGTTTTAGCTGCGCCACAGCGGCGGCGAAAGCGGAGAGGGTTGGCGCTTCGAACAGCAGGCGCAGGCTCAGCTCGACACCGAGTGCTTCGCGAACCCGCGCCACCACTTGCGTGGCAGCGATCGAGTTGCCGCCGAGCAGAAAGAAATGGTCATCGCCACTGACCTGCTTGACGTTGAGTTGCTCGGCCCAGATTTGCCCGATCAACGCTTCAAGGTCCGAAGTGCTGCTGGTCGCGGTTTCCGTTGCGGCTGTGATCGAAGGGAACAGCGCGTAACTGTCGAGGCTGCCATCAGCCAGACGATTGCGGCACGCCGAGCGCTGCAGTTTGCCGCTGGAGGTTTTCGGCAACGCGCCCGGATTGAGCAGCACCACCACGCTTGGCGCCTCCTGATACGCCTCGGCCACGGCTTGGCGAATGGCTTTGATCAGCGCATCTGGCGCAAGGATTTTCTGCACGCTGCGGCTGATTTCCGCAGCGATGCCGATGCCCTCTTCGCCGTTGTGAGTGACCGCGAACGCCGCCACGCGGCCCTTGCGCACCACTTCGACTTCGCGCTCGACGGTCTGCTCGATGTCCTGCGGGTAGAGGTTATGGCCCCGGACGATGAGCATGTCTTTCAGGCGCCCGGTGACGAACAACTCGCCCGCACGGATAAAACCCAGGTCGCCGGTGCGCAACCAGGTGCGGCCGGCGTGCTGAACAAAAGTCTTGGCGCTGGCTTCGGGATTGCGCCAGTAACCGTGGGCGATGCTCGGGCCGGCAGCCCAGACTTCACCGACAGCGTTGTCGGCGAGTTCTTCGAGGGTATTCGGTTCGACAATCAGCACCGCGTGCTCAGGCTGGCTGATGCCGCAGCTCATGATCGCGCTGCCGTCGCCCGGCTCGGCGCGGTTTTGCGCCAGCGCCTGATCGTCCACGCGCAGCGCCGGTATGCCGCTGCCGCGCGGCGTGCCGGCGACAAACAGGGTGGCCTCGGCCAGACCGTACGAGGCCATGAAACTGTTTTCGCTGAAACCGCAGGCGGCGAATTTTTCCGCGAAGCGCTCGAGGGTGTCGAGGCGGATCGGCTCGGAGCCGGAATAGGCCACGCGCCATCGACTCAGATCGAGGCGCTCAAGGGCCGATTCGCTGACCCGCTCACTGCACAAGCGATAGGCAAAATCCGGCCCGCCGCTGATGGTGCCGCCGTACTCGGCAATCGCTTCCAGCCAGCGCAACGGCCGGCCGAGGAAGTACGCCGGCGACATCAGAATGCACGGCACGCCGCTGAAAATCGGTTGCAGCAGACCACCGATCAAACCCATGTCGTGGTACAGCGGCAACCAACTGACGATGACGTCGTCCGGATTGACGTCGATCCCGAAACCGCGACGGATCAGCAGTTCGTTGGCGACCAGATTGCCATGGCTGACCTGCACACCCTTGGGCAGCGCGGTGGAGCCAGAGGTGTATTGCAGAAAGGCGATGTGCTCGGCCGGCAGGCTCGGTTCAACCCACTGTTCGGCCAGTGCGCTGTCGAGGGTGTCGACACACAACAGCGGCGGCGCGCCGTCGATTTGTTGCAAGGCATCGCGCAGGTCGGCGCTGGTCAGCAACAGCGTGGGCTCGGCGTCGGCGATGATCGACAGCAAACGCTCCTGATGATGACGACGCGCGGATTCCGGCGGATAGGCCGGCACCGCAATCACACCGGCATACAGGCAACCGAAAAACGCCGCGACGTAATCCGCGCCACTGGGAAACAGCAGCACCGCACGCTCACCGAATCCAGCCTGAGCCTGCAACGCAGCGGCGATGGTGCGCGCGCGTTGATCGAGTTCGCGATAGCTGAGCACCACAGCCTGCTCCGGGTTTTCGGCGAGAAAACGCAAGGCCAGTCGGTCCGGCGTCAGGGCCGCGCGACGCTTGAGGGCATGGACCAGGGTGCTGGGAAGTTCGAACGCGTCGGTCATGAGGTTTCCTGCCTGAATTCGGCTTGCAAGTGGAATCGGGTGGCTGCGTCACACCTGTCGAGAGGCGTGCGGGGCGCGGTCTGTGCCGACCGCGCAAGGCATCGGAATGCGCTGAGGCCGGGGATCTGCACCCGGGCCATTCACCAATGAGAACGGATGGAGTGGGGAAATAATTAGTCGGCAGGCGCGACGTCCAGCGGGGCTGGGGTGCGGCGGCGTGTCGCAGTTGGCAAAACACATCGCCTTACAGCAATACCTCTCTTTCTCATTTGACAATCATTATCATTCAACATAATTTGTCGCTCGATGTGTAGGACGGCGCCGTCCCCCGAGGCCCTCCCACTAACCTATTGGCAGCAAGGTGATTTCCATGACGGAACAAGTATCCACAAGCAGGTGCGATTCACCGCTACTTCAGGCATTCGTCGACAATCGACTGATTCTGGTCAAGATTGCAGCCCGCATTACCGGTTGCAGGTCTCGTGCCGAAGACGTGGTTCAGGATGCGTTTTTCCGACTGCAATCGGCGCCGCCGATCACGTCGTCGATCAAGGCTCAGCTGAGCTACCTGTTCCAGATCGTGCGCAACCTCGCCATCGATCACTACCGCAAGCAGGCGCTCGAACAAAAATACTCAGGCCCGGAAGAGGAAGGCTTGAACGTGGTGATTCAGGGCGCTTCGCCGGAAACTTCGCACATCAACTTCTCGACCCTCGAACACATCGCCGATGCGCTGACCGAACTGCCCAGCCGCACCCGCTATGCCTTCGAGATGTACCGTCTGCACGGCGTGCCGCAAAAGGATATCGCCAAGGAACTGGGCGTATCGCCCACTCTGGTTAACTTCATGATTCGTGATGCGCTGGTGCACTGCCGCAAGGTCTCGGGCAGTCGGCGGGATGCGGTGATTGCGGGTCGTCGTTAGGATCCGGATTCTGCGTCAAGCCATTCGCGAGCAGGCTCGCTCCCACAGGGTTTGATGAACGACACAAATCCAGTGTGGGAGCGAGCCTGCTCGCGAAAGCGGCCTCAGACTCAACGCAATACCGAGGCCGAACGCATCAGGCCAACCGGCACCGATCAAAAAACCGCTCCCGCCCCAGAATCATCAATGCCGCGCGCTTGTGCGGAAAATCGAATTCCTTCTCGCAGTGAAAGCACTGGTTGTGCATATGTCCGATCATCTTCGCGTTGTCGGCACGTGGCTCGGCGACCACGCGCTGGGTCCGTGGATCATCGAGAAACAGGTAATGCACCAGCGCCGATAACCAGCTCGCCACTTTGTGCGGGCCGCGATGACTTTCTTCGCCGACCAGCATGTGAATGCCACGGTCGTAATCGTCGGCATCGTAGAACGGCGCGATGCGATCTTCCTTGGCCCAGTAGGCTTCGAAATAAGCGAACGGCTGATCATCGAAACAGCCAATCAGCGTCAATGTGTGCGGATCGCCATCGAGCTTGCTGAGATATTCGCGATGCTGCTCAAGGCTGCCCTCCTCCTGCCAGAAACTCGCCACGCGCGGGCTGTTCTGCCAGCGATTGAAGCGCGACAGATCTTCCTCGATTTCCAGCGTTCGCAAGGAAATCCACGCGCCGAGCCGCGCATCGAAACGCCGATAGACTTCACCGCGCGGCTTCACCGGTCGCAGCGGATGGCGCTTGCCCTGGCTGATGACCATTTGCTGCGGATAGCTGGCGGTCAGTGAAGTGCCCAGCCACGGCTGCGGCAATTGCCAGAACAGCGTGCGCTCGCAGCGATACTCACCGGCGACTTCGGTATTGATCAGCAGACCACTGAGTAAGGCTTCGGTCGGCTGCTGATCGAGTTGCCAGGTCAATTGCTGGCACGCCGGATCACGGGCGAACAGCCAATAACAGGCGGCCCACAAGGCTTGCCCGGGCGGCAGGGCAAAACGTTCATCAAGCTGAATCGGGCCATTGGCCTCGCGGTCCAGGCGCAGCCGAATCAACGGTTGCCCGTCCAGGCTCAGGCTCAGCCGGCTCTCGGTGGCATCAGCGATCAATTGACTGCCCGAGGGCAACGCCAGGGCAGTCAGGTCATTCAGATTGGACATGGGTCGGGCTCACGTAATCGTCGACAGTTCAACGAAGTGACGTGAGCCGGGAGGGGAAATTTAAGCGCGAGATGCAAACAGCACTTCAGTGATGCGGCACGGGCACCACGGCAATCCTGTAAGGCTTGAAAATCTTCAGCAATTCGCCATTGTCACGCAGACGCTGCAACAGATTGCCGAAGGCGTCGCCGGTGATCGGAGCGCTTGGCCGCAGAATCGCGTAATGGTGATAGATCTGATCGGTACGCTGCGACGCCAACAGCTCATCGCGGACCTTCTCGTTGCGCAGCAGGTAATCGAACAGATAGGAACGGGTGACCAAGGCAATGTCGGCGCGTCCGCGCAGGACCATCAACAGGTTGCTGTCGTGGGAATAGGTCAGCGTGGCGTTGTAGTTGTGCGCGAGGTATTTCGGGTCGGCGTTGAAGTCGGCGAATTCGTAGTGATAACCGCTGAACAGCGCCAGACGTTTGCCCGACAGGCTCGAGAAGTAGTTCTGCTGGCGGCCGTCTTCGCGTTGTGCAACGAAGATTTCGGCGTCTTCCAGGCCCATGTCGACATCGTCGTGGGGAATGTCCTTCCAGCCCCACTCGGGGTTCTCGAAGATCGCCATATCGATGCGGCCCTGCTTGAAATCACCGAAACGGCGCGGGATCGAGGTTGGCACCAGGACGAACTGATAGTCGCTTTGCGAGCGGTTCAGCGCCTCGATCAATTGCGGCAACAGGCCGGTGTCGGCGCCGTTTTCCGGGCGAATCGTATAAGGCGGGAAATGCGCGGCGCCGACCCGGACCAATTGCGCTGACTGAGCGGGCAATACCCATAACGCAGCCAGCGCAGCGAGCATCAGCCCGGCGGCTGTCCGAATTGGCGAAGACTTCAAAACACCCCACTCCCCGAAAAAAATAGCGATCAATGCATTCAAGCTAGGCGGTTTCGCCGACTTAGCCAGTTTGTCGGCCGGTCCGACAACCGTTCAACGCGCTTCGAGGACCAGAATCAGCGCTTCATCGGCGAGCTGATCGAGGCTCAAACTGCCGCCGGCACGGAACCAGGTGGTGGTCCAGGACAGTGCGCCGGTAAGGAAACGTCGGGTAATAAAAACGTCGCCGCGAATATAGCCGGCGTCCTTGGCCTCGCCCAGAACCTGCAGCCAGATGTCTTCATAAACGTCACGCAAAGCAAGGACTTTAGCCTGGCCGTCTTCGGACAATGAGCGCCATTCGTACACCAGCACCGCCATCGCCTCGCCACTGCCGCCCATGATCGACTGCAATTCGCAGCGAATCAGCGCCAGCACTTTCTCGCGCACTTCGCCGGCTTCGGCCAGGGCTGCGCGCATCAGCGCGGTGTTGTAGCGGATGGTTTCCTCCATCACCGCGCGAAGAATTTCATCCTTGCTTTTGAAGTGATGAAAAATACTGCCCGACTGAATGCCCACAGCGCTGGCCAGATCACGCACCGTGGTGCGCTCGTAGCCTTTGTTGCGAAACAGGTGAGCCGCCACTTGCAGCAATTTGCCGCGGGCGCTGTCCGGGTCGGTCAACTGGCCCTGGTCGACCAGTTCGCGCATGACCCGCAGGGCTTTTTGCTCGTCCACCCGTTCTCTCCTACAGTCGATCAGTGTGTTGCCCCCTGTAACCGCAGGGTTGCGCGCAATTTAAGCCGCGCGCGGGCACCAAGCAAGCGCTTGGGCAGAAGAATGTTTCGCCTGTTTACAAACCAAGCGCTTGCTTGGTAGCCTCCAGACACTTCTGTCGCAGGTCCCTGAGTCGGAGATAAAAATGCCAACCACCGTGCGAATCGGCTGCGCCAGTGCTTTTTGGGGCGACACTTCCACTGCTGCCGCCCAGCTTGTCTCCGGCGGAAACCTGGATTATCTGGTGTTCGATTATCTGGCCGAGATCACCATGTCGCTGATGGCCGGCGCGCGCCTGAAAGACCCGCAGGCCGGGTTCGCCGGCGACTTCGTTGAAGTGCTGGCGCCGCTGCTGACGCAACTGGCCGAACAGAACATCCGCGTGATCAGCAATGCCGGCGGGGTCAATCCGCAGGCTTGCGCGGCGGCCCTGCAAGCGGCCTGCGATCAGGCCGGGGTCCAGCTGAAGATTTCCGTGTTGCTCGGCGATGACCTGCAAGGACAGCTCAAACACCCCGCCGACATCCGCGAAATGTTCAGCGGCGCGCCGCTTCCGCGCATGTGCGTGTCGACCAACGCCTACCTCGGCGCGCCAGGGATTGTCGAAGCGTTGCGCCTGGGTGCCGACATCGTCATTACCGGCCGGGTGGTCGACAGCGCCGTGGTCAGCGCGGCGCTGGTCCACGAATTCGACTGGTCGTGGCATGACTACGACAAACTTGCCCAGGCCGCGCTGGCCGGGCACATCATCGAATGCGGCGCGCAGTGCACCGGCGGTAATTTCACCGACTGGCGCGAGGTAACGGATTACGAGCACATCGGTTTTCCGATCGTCGAGGTCAGCGCCGATGGCCAGTTCCTCGTCAGCAAACCCGAAGGCTCCGGCGGCCTGGTTACGCCGCTGACCGTCGGCGAGCAGATGCTCTACGAAATCGGCGATCCGCAGGCCTATCTGTTACCCGACGTGATCTGCGATTTCACTCAGGTCAAACTCCAGCAACAAGGCAAAAACGTCGTGCAGGTGCACGGTGCCAAAGGCCTGCCGCCCAGCGACAAATACAAGGTCAGCGCCACGTACCCGGACGGTTTTCGCTGCACCGCCAGTTGCCTGATGGCCGGCATCGACGCGGTGGACAAGGCGCGGCGGGTCAGTCAGGCGATCATCGACAAGACCGCCGAGATGTTCAGCCTGCGCGGCTGGGCGCCGTACAGCGAAACCCATGTCGAACTGCTCGGCAGCGAAGCCACCTACGGCCCCCACGGCCAGCGCCGCGACAGCCGTGAAGTGGTGATCAAAATCGCTGTGCGCCATCCCGACAAACGCGCGCTGGTGCTGTTTTCCAAAGAGATCGCCCAGGCCGCGACCGGTATGGCGCCCGGTCTGACCGGCATTGTCGGCGGACGTCCGACCGTGTACCCGGTCATCCGCCTGTTCTCATTTCTCATAGATAAAAATGCCTGCACGCTGCAAATCGACATGGCCGGTGAGCGCCATCCGTGCACCCTCCCCGACCCAGTGGCCCTCGACAGCGCAGATTTGCCGATCGCCCATCAGCCGCCCAGACCCCAGGGCCGCGCCGATGCCAGTGTGCCGTTGGTGAAACTGGCGGTGGCGCGCTCCGGCGACAAGGGCAACCACAGCAATATCGGCGTGATGCCGCGCCATCCCGATTACCTGCCGTGGATCGCCGAAGCGCTGACCCCCTCGGTGGTAGTCGACTGGATGCGGCACGTCCTCGATCCGCTTCTCGGGCGCGTCGAACGCTGGTATCTGCCCGGCACCCACAGCCTTAATTTTCTTTTGGAAAACGCCCTTGGCGGTGGCGGTGTCGCCAGCCTGCGCATCGATCCGCAAGGCAAAGCCTTCGCCCAGCAACTATTGGAAATCCAGATCCCGGTGCCGCAGAGCATCGCCGAACAGCTCGACTAGAGGATGGTGTGCATGGCTTACGCGACGATTTTTCGCGCCGATCTGTTCAGCGGCCAGAACCTGATTGTCACCGGCGGCGGCAGCGGCATCGGTCGCTGCACCGCCCACGAACTGGCGGCCCTCGGCGCCAATGTGCTGCTGGTCGGGCGCAAGCCGGAAAAACTCGAAAAGGTCGCCGCCGAAATCGCCGAGGACGGCGGCCGCGCGCACTGGAAGGCCTGCGATATCCGCGATGAAGAAGCGGTCAAGCAACTGGTCAAAGAGCTGATCGCCGAACACGGGCCGATCCATGGTCTGGTCAACAATGCCGGCGGCCAGTACCCATCGCCCTTGGCCTCGATCAATCAGAAGGGCTTCGAAACCGTGCTGCGCACCAACCTGGTCGGCGGCTTTCTGATGGCCCGCGAAGTGTTCAACCAGTCGATGAGCAAACACGGCGGCAGCATCGTCAACATGCTCGCCGACATGTGGGGCGGCATGCCCGGCATGGGCCACTCTGGCGCGGCGCGTTCGGGCATGGACAACTTCACCAAGACTGCTGCGTTCGAGTGGGGTTACGCCGGGGTCCGGGTCAACGCGGTGGCGCCGGGCTGGATCGCCTCCAGCGGCATGGACACTTACGAGGGCGCATTCAAAGCGGTGATTCCGACCCTGCGCGAGCATGTGCCGCTCAAGCGTATCGGCACCGAATCGGAAGTCAGCGCGGCAATCGTGTTTCTGCTCAGCCCGGCGGCGGCATTCATCAGCGGCACCACAGTGAAAATCGACGGCGCCGCCAGCCTCGGCAGTCGCGCCTGGCCGCTGCACAAGGCCAGCCACAGCGAATCGTTCAACGGTTTTCACCGCGCGTATTTACCAGAAGTGTTGCGTCCCGACGTGCTCAAGGACAAGGAATAAGCCATGGCGCAGATTCAGTCGCAACTCGATCCGCACAGCGAAGCCTTCGCACGAAACCGCGCCGCCATGCTCGCCGCCATCGAGCAGGTGCAGCAGCTCGAACAGAACCTGCTGAACAAGGCCGCCCAAGCCAAAGACAAATTCAGCAAACGCGGGCAACTGTTGCCCCGCGAGCGCCTGAACCTGTTGCTCGACCCCGGCGCGCCGTTCCTCGAACTGGCCAGCCTCGCCGGCTACAAATTGCACGACGACAAGGACGGCAGTTCGGCCGGTGGCGGGCTGATTGCCGGGATCGGTTACGTCTGCGGCATCCGCGCGATGGTGGTCGCCAACAACAGCGCAATCAAGGGCGGCACGATCTCGCCGAGCGGCCTGAAAAAATCCCTGCGCCTGCAACAGATCGCGCGGGAAAACAAACTGCCGATGATCACCCTCGCCGAAAGCGGCGGCGCCAATCTCAACTACGCGGCAGAGATCTTTGTCGAAGGCGCGCGCAGTTTCGCCAATCAGGCGCGCATGTCAGCGATGGGTTTGCCGCAGATCACCGTGGTGCACGGCTCGGCCACGGCGGGCGGCGCCTATCAACCGGGATTGTCGGATTACGTGGTGGTGGTGCGCGGCAAGGCCAAGCTGTTCCTCGCCGGCCCGCCATTGCTCAAAGCGGCGACCGGCGAAGTGGCCACCGATGAAGAACTCGGTGGCGCCGAGATGCACGCGCAGGTCGCCGGCACTGCCGAATATCTCGCCGAAAACGACGCTGACGGCATACGCCAGGTCCGCGACATCATGCGCATGTTGCCCTGGAACGAGCAGCTGCCGTGGCTGCCGCAGCCGCGATTCAAAGAACCGCTCTACCCCATCGACGAACTGCTCGGGCTGATCCCGGACGATGCAAAAAAGCCCTACGATGTGCGCGAAATCATCGCGCGGATTGCCGATGAATCGGACTTTCTCGAGTTCAAAGGCGAGTTCGATCAGCAAACCCTTTGCGGCCAATTGAAAATCCAGGGCCGCGCCTGCGGCTTCATTGGCAACAACGGCCCGATCACCCCGCAAGGTGCGAGCAAGGCGGCGCAGTTCATCCAGTTGTGCGACCAGAGCCAGACGCCGCTGCTGTTTTTCCACAACACCACGGGTTTCATGGTCGGCACCGAATCGGAACAGCAAGGGGTGATCAAGCACGGCTCGAAACTGATTCAAGCGGTGGCCAACGCACGGGTGCCTAAACTGACCATTGTCGTCGGCGGTTCCTACGGCGCCGGCAACTACGCCATGTGCGGGCGCGGCCTCGATCCGCGCTTCATCTTCGCCTGGCCCAACAGCCGCACGGCAGTAATGGGCGGCGCACAGGCCGGCAAGGTCTTGCGCATCGTTACCGAAGCCAAACAGCTCAAGGACGGCATCGAGCCGGATCCGAAAATGCTCGACATGCTCGAACAGATGACCGCGCAGAAACTCGACAGCCAATCCACCGCGCTGTACGGCAGCGCCAACCTGTGGGACGACGGCCTGGTCGACCCGCGCGACACCCGCACCCTGCTCGGTTACTTGCTGGATATCTGCCACGAAGCCGACATGCGCACGCTGCAACCCAACAGCTTCGGCGTCAGCCGCTTCTGACCGCCACGGATCCTACGGAGAACAACAACAATGATCTTCACCCCGGAACACGAAGCCCTGCGCCGCACCGTCCGCCAGTTCGTCACGCACGAGATCAACCCGCACGTCGAAGAATGGGAAAAGGCCGGGCGCTTTCCGATCCATGAGATTTTCCGCAAGGCCGGCGGCCTGGGTCTGCTGGGCATTTCCAAGCCGGAAAAATTCGGCGGCATGGGCCTCGACTACAGCTATTCGATCGTCGCCGCCGAAGAGTTCGGCACCATCCATTGCGGCGGCATTCCGATGTCGATCGGCGTACAGACCGACATGTGCACACCCGCCCTCGCCCGCTTCGGCTCCGACGAACTGCGCGAAGAATTCCTGCGTCCGGCCATCACTGGCGAACAGGTCGGTTGCATCGGCGTTTCCGAAGTCGGCGCCGGCTCCGATGTCGCCGGGCTGAAAACCACCGCGCGCAAGGACGGCGATGACTACGTGATCAACGGCAGCAAGATGTGGATCACCAACTCGCCGAGCGCTGATTTCATCTGCCTGCTCGCCAACACTTCGGACGACAAGCCGCACATCAACAAGTCGCTGATCATGGTGCCGATGAACACCCCGGGGATCAGCCTCAGCTCGCACCTGGACAAGCTCGGCATGCGCAGTTCGGAAACCGCGCAGGTGTTCTTCGACAACGTGCGCGTGCCGCAGCGCAACCGCATCGGCCATGAAGGCGCCGGGTTCATGATGCAGATGCTGCAGTTCCAGGAAGAACGCCTGTTCGGCGCGGCGAACATGATCAAGGGCCTGGAATATTGCATCGACAGCACCATCGAGTACTGCAAGGAACGCAAGACCTTCGGCAACGCGCTGATCGACAACCAGGTGATCCACTTCCGCCTCGCCGAATTGCAGACCGAAATCGAATGCCTGCGCGCACTGGTCTATCAGGCCACCGAGCAGTACATCAAAGGTCAGGACGTCACGCGCCTGGCGTCGATGGCCAAGCTCAAGGCCGGACGCCTCGGCCGTGAAGTCAGCGACAGCTGCCTGCAATATTGGGGCGGCATGGGCTTCATGTGGGACAACCCGGTGGCCCGCGCCTATCGCGATGTGCGTCTGGTATCGATTGGCGGCGGCGCCGACGAGATCATGCTGGGGATCATCTGCAAACTGATGGGCATCCTGCCGGGGAAAAAGAAATGAGCCCCCTGCCCGATTGCCAGACGCTGTTGCTGGAACTGCATGGCGGCGTGCTGCACATCACCCTCAACCGCCCGGACAGCCGCAACGCGATGAGCCTGCAAATGGTCGCCGAACTGCGCGCGGTGCTGGCGGCGATACGCGATGACCGCACAGTGCGGGCCTTGGTGCTCAGCGGTGCCGGCGGGCATTTTTGCGCCGGCGGCGACATCAAGGACATGGCCAACGCACGGGCTCAGGGGGCGGATGCTTACCGCGAGTTGAACCGGGTGTTCGGTGCGTTACTGGAACAAGCCCAACACACGCCGCAAGTGCTGATCTGCGTGTTGCAAGGCGCCGTGCTCGGCGGTGGCTTCGGCCTGGCCTGCGTCAGCGATGTTGCGATTAGTGATCACAAGGCGCAGTTCGGCTTGCCGGAAACCGGCCTTGGCCTGATCCCGGCGCAAATCGCACCGTTTGTGGTACAGCGGATTGGCTTGACCGAAACCCGCCGGCTCGCGCTGACGGCGGCGCGTTTCGATGGCGCCGAGGCGCAGCGATTGGGGCTGGTGCATTTCGTTGAACAGGATGCCCAGGCGCTGGCCGAGCGACTGGATGAGGTCTTGCAACAGGTACTGCGCTGCGCACCCGAAGCGAATGCCGCGACCAAAGCATTGTTGCTGGCGAGTGCCGGACAGCCGTCGAGTGAGTTGCTTGATGAGGCGGCGCAGTGGTTCAGCGCGGCAGTGACTGGAGAGGAAGGGATCGAAGGCACCTTGGCCTTTATGCAAAAGCGTAAACCGCGGTGGGCTATCTGAAAGCTTCGCGAGCAAGCTCGCTCCCACATTGGATCTGGATCACTTACAAATCTCTGTGGGAGCGAGCTTGCTCGCGAAGAGGCCAGCACCTGCGACGCAACTTCTGAGGAAATAGCCCATGCCCACCCTCCACAAAATCCTGATCGCCAACCGCGGTGAAATCGCCTGCCGCATCCAGCGCACGGCCCAGGCGCTGGGCTATCGCACCGTCGCCGTGTTCAGCGACGCCGACGCCGATGCGCTACACGTGCAAATGGCCGATCAGGCCGTGCACATCGGCCCGGCGCCGGTGCAGCAGTCGTACCTCAACATTGCGGCGATCCTCGACGCCGCCCGCCGCAGCGGCGCCGACGCGATTCACCCGGGCTACGGCTTCCTCTCGGAAAACGCTGATTTCGCCCGCGCCTGCGCCGAAGCCGGGCTGGTTTTCATCGGCCCCAGCGTCGAAGCGATCGAGCTGATGGGCAGCAAACGCCTGTCGAAAATCGCCATGCTCGACGCCGGCGTGCCATGCATTGCCGGCTATCAAGGCGCAGCGCAGGACGACGCGACGCTGCTGGCCGAAGCCGAGCGCATCGGTTATCCGCTGATGATCAAGGCCAGCGCCGGTGGTGGTGGGCGCGGCATGCGCCTGGTGCACGAGGCCAGCGATCTGCTGGCGCAACTGCGCACCGCGCGCTCCGAAGCGCTGAACGGTTTCGGCAGTGACGAACTGATTCTCGAACAGGCGTTGATCGAGCCGCGCCACGTCGAAGTGCAGCTGTTCGGCGACCAGCACGGCAACCTGGTCTACCTCGGCGAACGCGATTGCTCGATCCAGCGCCGCCATCAGAAAGTCATCGAAGAAGCGCCGTGCCCGGTGATGACCGCCGAGCTGCGCCAGGCCATGGGCGAAGCGGCGCTCAAGGCCGGGCGCGCGGTGGATTACGTCGGCGCCGGCACCGTGGAGTTCCTCCTCGACGCGCGCGGGCAGTTCTACTTTCTGGAGATGAACACCCGTCTGCAGGTCGAGCATCCGGTAACGGAATTGATCACCGGGCTGGATCTGGTCGCGTGGCAGTTGCTGGTTGCCGAGGGCCAGCCGCTACCGCTGACGCAGGCACAGATTCGTCTCGACGGTCACGCCATGGAAGTGCGCCTCTACGCTGAAGATCCCGCTGCGGATTTTCTCCCGCAAACCGGCCGAATTGCGGCATGGCAACCGGCTTCGGATCGCGGTGCGCGCATCGATCACGGTCTGCTTGAAGGCCAGTCGGTCAGCCCGTTCTACGACCCGATGCTGGGCAAACTGATCGCCCACGGCGCAACCCGCGAAGAGGCGCGACGCAAATTGTTGCGTGCGGTGCAGGACACCGTGCTGCTCGGCGTGCAAAGCAACCAGCGCTTGCTCGAAGGCCTGCTGCAACATCCGCAGTTCATCAGCGGCGATTTCAGCACCGCTTTCATCCAGCAACATTTTTCCAGCCATGCCTGCCTCAACACTTATGTGCCGACGACGGCGCAACTGGCGATTGCCGTGGCGTTGTTCTATCAGGCCAGCGCCCTGCCCCATCGCCCGCCGTTGAACGGCTGGCGCAACAACGCCAGTGTGCCGTTGCACTATCGGCTCGGCAGTGACGAGCAGGACTGGACGCTGTCGGTGCTGGCGCGCAAACCCGGCGAGTTGGTCGTGCAGGCTGGCGAAAGCACTCTGGCGATGAAAATCATCGAGCACGCCGCGCAATCGATCACCATCGAAGTCGACGGCTTGCGCCAACGTCACGCCTATCGTCTGCACGACCAACAGCTGTGGCTGTTCACCCATCCGGGCAGCCTGCGCCTGGAGGATCGAACTCATGCGCCGATCGACAGTCAGACCAGCGTCGCCTCCGGCATCCTGAAAGCCCCGATGGACGGTGCCATTGTCGATGTGCTGGTCAGCGAAGGCAGTATGGTCAGCAAGGGTCAATTGCTGGTGGTACTGGAGGCAATGAAAATGGAGCATCCGTTGAAGGCCGGCATCGATGGCGTGCTCAAACGGGTGCAAGTGAAGGTCGGCGATCAGGTAAAAAATCGTCAGGTTCTGTTGCAGGTCGAGTAGTCGCCCGGGCACAAGCGCGGGGTTTGACTACGCTCTGATAAATCAGAACGCGGAAATCAGGAACCCTGCGATGCCCCATTGGCTGGTCATAGATCTGGAAGCCACCACAGACGAGGGTGGCTGGCCGGTCACGGAAATGGAAATTATCGAGATCGGTGCGACCCTGGTCGACCGCGCCGGGCGCGAGCAGGATCACTTCCAGCGCTTCGTCAAACCGACCCGCCGGCCATTGCTGACGCCGTTCTGTCGGGAGCTGACACACATCACCCAGGCCAACATCGATTCGGCGCAACCGCTGAGCGAGGTCTGGCCGGCCTTTGAGCGTTGGCTCGCGCAGCATCAAACCCGTCTGGAAGGCTGGGCCAGTTGGGGCGGTTACGATCGCCAGCAATTGCTGCAGGAGTGGCAGCGTCTGCACATCGACAGCGGCCTGAGCAAAGTCCCGCACATGAACCTCAAACAGCGCTTCGCCAAGGCCCGCCGCCTGGAACGACCACTCGGGCTCAACGGCGCGCTGCAACTGGCGGGCATGCAGTTCAGCGGCCAACAACATCGCGCGCTGGAAGATGCCCGCAATACCGCACGGTTATTGCCGCTGGTCCTGCCGCTTTAGACGCGTGACGGCGCGAAAAGCCTTGTGCATACTGGCCGCCCCCTTTTAAGCCCTTTTCGAGGAATCCGCCCATGTTTAAAGTCAACGAGTACTTCGACGGCACCGTCAAGTCGATCGCCTTTGGCACCGCTGAAGGTCCGGCGACCATTGGCGTCATGGCCCCGGGCGAATACGAATTCGGCACCAGCCAGCGCGAGATCATGCACGTGGTGTCCGGCGCGCTGAGCGTAAAACTGCCAGACAGCAGCGACTGGGAAACCTTCGCCGCTGGCAGCCAGTTCAACGTTCCGGCCAACAGCAAGTTCCAGCTGAAGGTCGCGGTCGATACCGCTTACCTGTGCGAATACCGCGGCTGATCCCGCCGGTTTCACTGCGCAAAAAAATGCCCGAGTCCAAAAGACCCGGGCATTTTTCGTTTCAGGGAAAAACTATTCGAGAATTTCCACCGGCATGCCGACTTCCAGGCGACCGTTACCGTCGTTGACCAGATTCTGCCCGAACATCGCGCCATCGGCGGTGCTGCGGTGTTTCTGTAACGTCGCGAACGGCTCACGATCAGCACTGCGCTCACCGGTTTGCGGGTCGACGGTGGTCATGATGCAACGCGCACATGGCTTGACCACGCGGAATTCGATATCGCCGATGCGAATGCGTTTCCATTGGTCCTCGGCGTAAGGCGCGCTGCCTTCGATCACCAGATTCGGGCGGAAGCGCAGCATCTCCAGCTCTCGCCCTACCGTCTCCGAGAGCGCCAGCCGCGAGGCTTCGCCGATCAGCAGCAATGGATAACCATCGGCGAACGCCACTTGATCGTCATCCTTGCCGAAACCCGACTGCGTGGTGCGCGCCCGCTCGAGTGGCATTTGCACCAGACGTGTCGGCTTGCCGAGGAATTCGCTGACAAAACGCGCGGCTTGATCACCGGCGTCCGGCACCCGCAGGGTGTCACGCCAGATCGTCACACCGCGCAGCTCGGCGTCGGCAGCAGGCAATGGGACTTCAATCGAACCCTGCTCGGGCGTGCTCAAGGTCAAGCCACCACTGGCATTCCACAGCGCCGACAACTGACTCATCTTCGCTTCGGCACGCTGGGTCAGAAAGCGCCCGCTGGCCTCGTCCACCAACATCCAGCGTCGGTCACCCGCCAGCCCGAGCTTGTCCAGCTCGATGCTTTGCAGGATTTCGCCCTTGCCGGATTTCAACGGGTAACGATAAAGCGCGCTCAGACGCAGCATGACCAGCTTCCTTGGAGGAAAAACGCCACCCTATACGAGCTTCAATACCGAATCAAAGCCGTCTGGGGTTTAAACACAATCCCCGTGGGAGCGAGCCTGCTCGCGAACAGGCCGGCACATTCGCCATCAATGTGTCCGACCCTGCGCTTTCGCGAGCAGGCTCGCTCCCACAGGAAGCAAGATGTGCGTGTTTCAGGCCGGCACAACGTCGAGCATCAGACGCTGGCGCACCACGTCGACCAGTTTGTCCGGCTGGAATTTGGAGAGGAAGTTGTCGCAGCCGACCTTCTTCACCATCGAGTCGTTGAAACTGCCGGACAGCGAGGTGTGCAGCACGACGTACAGGCCACGCAGACGAGGGTCGTTGCGGATCTCCGTGGTCAGGCGATAGCCGTCCATTTCCGGCATTTCCGCATCGGTGAAGATCATCAGCAGTTTGTCGGTCATGTGCACGCCGGTATCGGCCCAGGCCTTGAGCATGTTCAAGGCTTTCAGACCGTCGCTGGCAATGTGCATTTTCACCCCGAGCTGGCCGAGGGTATCGCGCAATTGCGAAAGCGCTACGTTGGAGTCGTCCACCAGCAAGACTTCGCGGCCACGGGCGCGCTCCAGTACCGGGTCGTCGAGTTTTTCGCGCGAGACCTTGGCGTTGTACGGGACGATCTCGGCGAGGACTTTTTCGACGTCGATGATCTCTACCAGTTGCTCGTCGACCTTGCTGATTGCGGTCAGATAATGCTGGCGGCCGGCACTGGTCGGCGGCGGCAGAATGGCTTCCCAGTTCATGTTGACGATGCGGTCGACACCGCCGACGAGGAAGGCCTGCACCGAACGGTTGTATTCGGTGACGATGATCGTGCTGTTCGGGCCCGGCACCAACGGGCGCATGCCGATTGCCTGGGACAGGTCGATCACCGGCAATGTCTGGCCGCGCAGGTTGACCACGCCGCAGACGAAAGGATGACGCTGCGGCATCAGGGTCAGCTTTGGCAGTTGCAGAACTTCCTGAACCTTGAACACGTTGATCGCGAACAATTGACGTCCGGCCAGGCGAAACATGAGGATTTCCAGGCGATTCTCACCCACCAGTTGCGTGCGTTGGTCTACCGTGTCGAGAATGCCGGCCATCAATGACTCCTGGGCTTGTTCTGATGAATTCACTATGGGGGTTTATCGGCTGCATTCAGCTAATCTTGATTGCTGTAAAGCGCGCCGCTAAAAATGCCATAAACGGCCATTGATGTCACACTGACATCATGCTTTACTGGCAGTCGTGATTTCATCTGCTAGATTCATTGCGGCGCGACCTCGGTTTGCACGTTAGGTTCCCGCGCCTAAGGGATTCCCCTAGGATCAATCAGGCCCAACCTGATATTCGCCATTTCCAATAGCCATTACTGTGACGCCATTCTCATTGCATGAACGGAGTCAGGCTATTGTGTGCGATCGCAATTCAGTGGCAACCCACCCTCTGGAACCCCTCGGTCCGTGCACCTGCACCGCCGGGCGCGATCTGCCGACGATTCACGATCGTCGCCACACACGGCCATCCGTCAACCAACACGACGTGGTGGAGATGAACATGCCAATCGACCGTAAAGACTGGGCGCAACGCTTCCCCGAATTTCTGGTCGAGGCCGAAATGCTTCTCGCCAAGTCCGAAGAATGCCTGAGCCATCTGCAACTGATCAGCAATGACAAGGATGCCATCGACTGCATGCTCGGCACTCTGCTGAAATTGGCTGGCCGTGCCGAAGCGTTGGCGCTGGAAGCGATCTCCGAATTCTCCCTGCACATCTATAGCCTGCTGAATCTGACTCAGGACCGGGTAGATCTGCACGAACAGGCCCTTGATGCGCTACGTGACTGCTTCACCCTGATGGCTTGGCAGCTTGAGCTGGTCGACCATAAGACCGGGCAGCTAAGCCTGGATGAACGCGAGCAGGCTGATCTGCTCGAAGCCTTTGCGGCACAAATGGGCCAGACCTCGTTTGAGCCGAAGATGATGAGCAAACGTTTGCTCTCTGCGTCCGTTACCGCTCGCCAGGCTTGAGCCTGTCTGCAGCAATATTGTCGTAAATGAATAGTTCGTACCTGTCAGCGACAGTCCGGGCCAAATAATCAACCCGACCAACGGCTGATTTCCAGGCACCGCCCTCAGGGTTTTCCTGTGTGCCGCAAGCGATACTTCCAAACGTATGGAAGTCATTCAAAAAACAAGAATTCAGACTTTTCCAATATGGAACTTGCGTCCACGATCCGCTATTTCCTGACTGAATGGACATATATAGCAACCGCGACCAACGGTATGTTAAGTGGTATTATGCCGCCGGTTAATTGCTTGCCACTTAATGGCACACTGACTCCAGCGTTTCATTAGCGATGTTATTGCCAGTCAATGATTGCTTAACGAATACGGTTTGAATCCATAACATAATTGACAGTATTTCCAGACAGAGATCCGCCATCCACCGGCCGGTCTGCCCGCAGCGAACATCCATTGGCTCCATCCGTTATGTACGCCAGTCTCAAGTCACTCATCACATGGCCACCCTCGCGGGAAAACGCCCGGCGCTTCACACTGGTTCTGTGTGTTCTGGCGACCCTGGGCAGTCTGCTGGCGTATGTTGTTTCCGCGCGCATTCCCTTGGGGTTGCTGGCACTCGACATCGCCGCCACCGCGTGCGTCTGGGTGCAATATCGCTTGTCGCGCAAATCGATCAAGTTTCAACCACAAGAGCTGGCTGATCGACTGTTGCAAGTCCAGGAAAACGAGCGCCATCGCCTCAGCCGGGAATTGCATGACGATATCGGCCAGTTGCTTACCGCCGCCAAACTGCAAAGTGACTGGCTCAAGCGCCGCCTGCCGGCAGAACTCCAGGAGCAATGCGCGGTGCTCTGCGACACCCTGGATGAAACCCTGACCAAGGTGCGTGATGTCTCGGCGATTCTCAATCCACGGCAATTGACCAGCCTGGGCCTCGAAGCCAGCCTGCGTGCGCACTTGCTCAAGACGTTGGCCAACACGCCGGTTAACTGGAGTCTCGATTGCCAGCAGCGGCTCAACGGGATTCCCGAGGAAATGGCCGTCGCGGCGTTTCGTATTGCTCAGGAAGCCGTGACCAACATCTTACGCCACGCACAGGCGAAAAACCTGTTGATTCGGGTACAGCGTCTGCCGCAAGGTCTGACTTTGTTGATCAGCGATGACGGTCTCGGTTTTGCCCCTGCTACCGATCCGGCCAGAGAAGGCCAGCGCGGCATGGCCGGGATGGCCGAGCGCGTCGAACAGTTGGGCGGCACATTGAGCGTTACCAGCGAGCCGGGCAAAGGCACAAGAATCGAAGCACTTTTCCCCTGGGCGCCGCGAGCGCTCGAAAGGGCCAGTACGAATAAGGTTATGCGTTGACTTGTAACTTACTTCTGGTGGATGACCACTCGCTGATCAGAGCCGGCGTGCGCGCTCTGGTACTGGATATTCCCGGTTACGCGGTAATCGGCGAAGCCAGTGATGGTTCGCAATTGCTCGAAATGGTCGAGCAATTGAGCCCGGACATCGTATTGCTGGACATCTCGATGAGGGAAACCGGTGGCCTGGAAGCGCTGCAACGCCTCAAGCGCGTGCGCCCGCAGAGCAAAGTGCTGATCCTGTCGATGCATACCGATCCGGCGCTGATCATGCAGGCGCTGGAGTCCGGCGCCCACGGCTATCTGCTCAAGGACACCACCGCCACCGAGCTTGAACACGCGCTGGAAGCACTGCGCAACAACGAACGCTACCTCAGCCCGGCCATCGCTCATACGGTGATCAATCAGGCACTGACCCGAAACCAGAAAAGCCAGCCCGACATCGCCGATTCACACAATCTGACCGCGCGCCAGCTGGAAATCCTGCGGCTGATCGTGCGCGGCAAATCGACCCGGGAAATCGCCAACGGTCTGGGCTTGAGCGTCAAGACCGTCGAAACCCACCGTGCGCAGATCATGAAGCGCCTGCAAATCTACGACGTGGCGGGTCTGGTGCTGTTCGCCGTGCGCGAGCAGATCATCAGCCTGGATGACTGATCGACGGTTGTTGGCCCAGTAATGGCGAGTCCTTTGGCAGGTGCACCTGCAACGCTGCAGGTTTCGCAACAAATCGCAGACTGTCGCCCTCCAGCGGCTCGCCATCGAGATTGATGCTCAGCCCTTCGGCGACCTTGATCTCGACCCACGGCAATCGCGCCCGCACAAACATATTGTCGAGGCCGAAGCCCTCGCTCAGCAGATTCTTCAGCGTGCCGACCAGCTCCTGCGGTGCCGGGAGGATGCTGATATCCAGCAAACCATCGTCGACTCGCGCCTCGGGGCAAAGCACATGGCCGCCACCCGCCTGCCGCCCATTACCGATGCCCAGCGCCAGCAGCTCGCCCTGCCAATGAAAGTCCGGCCCCTGCAACTCGCCATAAGCGGCATGCAGCTCGCTGAACCGGGTCAGGCCGGTGAACAGATACGCGGCGCCGCCCAAGACCTTTTTCAGGTCTTCTGAAGTATTGGCGGTAACCTGACTGCCGAATCCGCCGGTCGCCATGTTCAGGAAAATCTGCCCGCCCACCTCGCCCAAATCGATATCCGAGGGGTGAACATCCAGTAGCTCAAGGGCTTCAGCAGGCTCCAGGGAAATACCGGCGGCGCGGGAAAAATCGTTGGCGGTCCCCAGCGGGAGCAAAACGAGGCTGGCTTTCTTCGGGTGTTGAGCCAGCGCTTCGGCGATATCGCGCAAGGTGCCATCGCCGCCGCCAGCGATGATTTTCGTGTAGCCCGCTGCCAGCGCTTCTTCTACCAGACGCTGGGCGTCGCCGGCCTCCCAGGTCACTCGCACGGCCAGCTCCCAGCCTTGCTCGCGCTTGGCTTCGACGGCAGCGCGGACATCCTCGTTGAGTGCCTGTTTGCCATGCAAGATCAGCAGTGCCCGGCGTTCACTCATAACGTCACTCCAAGAATTGAATCGATTGAAACATCTTGACCACTGTGCGCCTTAAAAAAGCCACGGAGCTGGCAATTAATTGCTCATCCAGCAGCTGGCGTCCTACACGGCGGTATTTTTTCTTACGAAACAAGAGGAATCGGCTCAATTGACCCCGCCCACCCCATGGGTCACCGTGTGCTGGCAGCATCAACCTTTAACCTTCAACCCAATAACACAAGGATGTGCCGGTAATGTACGGATACCCCCCGATTTATTTTCATGAATCGCGCAACGGAAAAACCAGCAGGCGTGCAATCGTTACGATCAGCGAGTACTTCCATGCACAACCATGAAACCAAGGCACCGGTGAGCCCGGTCGCCGCTCTCGCCGAAAGCCGTGCCAGCAAGAAACCAGACTTCTGTAACAGCACCAAGCCCACTGGAGAGTTTGATATGGAACCCCGTGTCAGCGAGCTGGAAACCCACTTCAAATACATGCGCCGCGACATGGACGAAGTGCTCAATGACGTCCGCACGATCAAACACCGTCTGGCGTATTCGGCGGGTGCGACCGCTGTCATCCTGGGACTGCTGGGATGGGTGGCCAACAGCCGATTCGACCAGTTGGTGACCCTGATCAGCAACTGACCGAATCACTTGTCGCACGCGCCGCGCACATCAGCCGACGCGTGCTTGGGCAAGAACGGTCAGCCCAGCAGGTCACTGAGCGGAATGAAGCTCACTTCATCACCCTCGTGCAGCGTGCGGCCCTCTCGGACTTCCACCAACCCGTCGGCCCACGCGGCGCTACGCAGCACACCCGAGCTCTGGTTGCGGTAAATGATTGCGCGCCCCTGCTCCAGACGCCCGCGCAGGTATTCGCGACGATTGCCGGCCACCGGCCAGACAAAGCCTGCGGGCACTGCAAACTTCAGCGGCTCGACGTCCTGCGTCCCGAGGCGTCGCAATAGATAAGGGCGCGTCAGCACGGCGAACGTCACCAGCGTAGAGGCGGGATTGCCGGGCAGGCCAATCACCGGCACGTTGCGGAAATGACCGAAGGTCAACGGCTTCCCGGGCTTGATGGCCAGCTTCCACAGGGCCAACTCGCCTTCTTCACGCAGGGCAATGCCGAGGAAATCCGCCTCACCGACCGAGACACCGCCGGTAGACAGAATCAGATCGACATTTTGTAGCTCGCCCAACCGCGCCCGCGTGGTGGCCAGATCGTCCGGGAGAATTCCGCCATCAATCACTTCACAACCCAGACGCTGCAGCCAGCTGCACAAAAGCACGCGGTTGCTGTTATAGATCTGGCCCGGACCCAATGCCTGACCGGGTTCAACCAGCTCATCCCCGGTGGACAAAACCGCGACGCGAGGTTTGCGCACGACATGGAGGCCGGCACAGCCAAGCGAAGCAGCCAGCCCTTGCTCAATCGGCCCCAGTCGGGTTCCAGCTTGCAGCACCAATTCACCGACCGTAGTTTCCTGGCCCTGCGGACGAATGTTCTGCCCGGCTTTCAAAGGCTCGAGGAAGCGCACTCGGCCGTCGGCCTGAACTTCAGCGTTTTCCTGCATCTCGACACAGTCGGCGCCGGGCGGCAGCGGTGCACCGGTAAAGATGCGTGCGCATGTGCCTGGTTCCAACGGCTGCGGAGATTGCCCGGCAAAGACCTTTTGACTGACCGGCAGCGGCTCGCCCTGCCAATCCGCCAGGTTCAAGGCGTAGCCGTCCATGGCGCTGTTCGGCCAAGGCGGCAGATCCAGCGTCGAGATCAGATCTTCCGCCAGCACCCGCCCTTCGAGTTGAGACAGCGGTAAATATTCGCGCTCGACAATGCGCGACGCATCGGCCATTGCCAGCAAACGCTCGAGCGCCGTTTCGACGGGCAGCAAACTGCCAGTCTTGCCCGGCTTACCCACGGGATTCACAAGGCGCCGCCTGCTTCAGATGGGTGACGAAGTTGCACGGACGATGACGGGCATCCAGTTGTTCAGCGAGGATGCCATCCCAGCCGGTGCGAACCGCATTGGTCGAACCCGGCAGGCAGCACACCAGCGTGCCGTTGGCCAGACCCGCCAAGGCCCGGGACTGCACGGTCGAAGTGCCGATATCGGCCAAGGAGATCTGGCGGAACAGTTCGCCAAATCCGTCGACCTGTTTGTCGAGCAGGCATGCCACCGCTTCCGGCGTGCTGTCACGCCCGGTGAAGCCGGTGCCGCCGGTGATCAACACAACCTGAACCACATCGTCGGCAATCCAGTTGGCGACTTGCGCGCGAATTTTGTAGAGATCATCTTTAAGCAAAACCCGCTCGGCCAGCGCGTGGCCGGCCGCGATCAAGCGATCAACGAAGACCTGGCCGGAGGTATCGGTTTCCAGGGTTCGGGTGTCGCTGACAGTCAGCACCGCAATATTGAGCGGCACGAAAGGTACATCAGCCTTGGCTTTCATAGGCTCTTCCAGTTGTAGGGGAAACAGCCCGGTGTTATATCACAGCGGCTCATTTTTCCGCCGCCCCTCTGGAGAGTCGTCATGCCCTGGAACAGCCAATTGCCATCCTGCTCAGTCCTGCTTCTGGCCGGTGGACGCGGCCAGCGCATGGGCGGTCAGGACAAGGGGCTTATCGAGTGGCTGGGCGAGCCTTTGATCGGGCATTTGCAGCGCAAGGTGCGTTCGTTGACCGACGATCTGATCATCTCGTGCAACCGCAATCGCGAGCGTTATGCCGGATTTGCCGATCAGTTGGTGATGGATGATGAAGGCGATTTCCCCGGGCCGTTGGCCGGGATTCGGGCAGGGCTGAAGGCTGCACGGCATTCGCATTTGCTGGTGTTGCCCTGCGATGTGCCGCGAATCGACGAGGCGCTGCTGAAGGACATGCTGGTTACTGCCGATCAGCAACGTGAAAAACCTTTAATGCTGCGCCATGGCGAACATTGGGAACCGCTGCTGTGCGTGATTCCGGTGGCGCTGTTGCCAGAGTTCGAAGCGGCATGGAATGCTGGCGAACGTAGCCCGGGGCGGGTAATGCGCAGCCTCGGCGCCGTCGCGTTGCAGTGCCCCGAAAACGATCCGCGGCTGGCCAACCTCAACACCCCGCAATTGTTACATCTGCACAACACTGTGTCAGACTGACACCATGCAAGGAACTCTCACGCCTTGTTTACGTCTCAAGCTCAGTAACCAGAAGATTCCCATTCGGAGACACACTCATGACCCAACGGACCCTCGCCACTTTCATGCTCGCACTGGGCCTGGCAACCCTCGCCGGTTGCTCATCGCCGACAGTGATCACCTTGAATGACGGTCGCGAAATCCAGGCCGTCGACACCCCGAAATACGATGATGATTCGGGCTTCTACGAGTTCCAGCAGCTGGACGGCAAAGAGACCCGCATCAACAAGGATCAGGTTCGTACCGTTAAAGAGCTGTAAGGCTCCGCGTCGTTACCGGATACAGAAAAGCCCGCATTGTCATGCGGGCTTTTTCATGGGCGCTCGGAAAGCAGCTTCAGCATTACCACTGCAAGGTGATTCGACTCTCGAACTCCCGTAATTCCCCGGTCACCGGGTCAATGAAGCGCAGGCCTTGCGCAAGCAGCTTCAACGGGTTGGCGTAATCGTCCTCGACATCTTTCAACACAGTCGGATAAAACGGATCGTTGCAAATACTCGCTCCCAGCGACGTCATGTGCACCCGCAACTGATGCTTCTTGCCCGTCACGGGATAGAGGCCATAGCGCCACAGATCGCCATTTTTCTCACGCACCTCCACCGCCGTTTCGGTATTGCTGGTGCCAGGCCCTTCTTGCATGCGGAAAAACGGCTCGCCATCCACCAGGCGGCTCTTGTGCACCAGAGGGAAATTCAGCTCGGGCAACGCCGGGGCAATCGCTTCGTAGCGCTTGTCGATCTGCCGGGTCGGAAACAATGACTGATAGGCCGAGCGGGTCTGCGGATTGGCCGAGAAGATCACCAGCCCTGCGGTGTGCCGGTCAATACGGTGCAGCGGCACCAGATGCGGATTGTCCAGCCGACGGATCAGCCGGCGCAGCAGGGTTTGTTCGACATATTCTCCGGCCGGGGTGACTGGCAGAAAGTGAGGTTTGTCGGCCACCACCAGATGCTCATCGGCATAGAGAATCGACTCGAGAACCGGGATCGGCTTTTCGTCCTTCACCTCACGAAAGTAATGAATGCGCAGCCCTTCCTTGTACGGCAAGTCCAGCGCAATTGGCTGGCCCTGCGCATCCAGCACCCGTCCCCGAGCAATGCGGTCGAGCCATTGTTCGCGGCCGATGGCACTGAAGTGCTCGCAGAGGCAATCGAATACCGTCAGCCAGTGCCCGGGCGGCAAGTACAAGGTGCTGGCCTGATTGTGCGCAGCGGAAAATACGGGGCTGGACATACGAAACGGAAATCCTCAATGCGGGCCGGCATTATCCAACACCGAGGCAAAGCCACCTAGCGCAGTTTGATCAGGCCGGAATCGACTTGAGCGCCGCCGCTTCGGTGAACTCCTTCAGCCAGCGCAACACATCGACCGCTTCCCAGCGTCCCGGATCGTACAAGGCGTACAACAGCCCCTGATAACCGACCACATCCAGTTGCTTGTGATAACCGGCGCGCTGAAACAACGCTTCGATTTCGGCAAAGCAGGTATTGAAATGCAGCTTGTTGAACGGCGTCTTGCCTTCCGTGACCAGCCCGTCCAGGCGCAATTCGAGGACGGCCTCGCGCACCACGTCGACCGACATCCGGTTAACGCTGCTCTTCAACTGTTCGACATTGACCACGGTTCATCCCTCTGACTCGATTGCTGTATGGACATACAGTAACCGAAGAAGCCGGCGAGTGCCAACGCAAGGATGGGTTGCTGCGACCAGCGGAATGAAGGAGATCAATCTGCGTCAGCGTAAAAACGCCACGACCTGGTCTGCGCTGAAAGGCCAATCCAGCTCGGCGCCAGTGTCGATCCGCCGCAGCACCGGGATACGCAAGCTGTATTTTTCGAACCACGATTCGTCTTCGGCGATGTCCACCAGTTCAACCAGCAGACCATGCTCGACGAAGGGCATCAGCTCGGCTTCGGCGACTTCACACAGATGACACCCAAGGGTGCCGAACAGCTGACATTCTGGAGGCATGACGGCGTTACCGGAAAACAGGTGAGGCCATTCTAGGACGCCGCCGAACCCTCGTCGACCCAGCGCCGCCCAAAGGCCGCGACGCTCCCGGCGCAAAATCCTGACGCAAATCATTCAGCGCAAAGTGCAATTGCGTCATCCTCGCGGACTTTTTGCCTCTACGCTTCAGAGGCCAACGCCCTGACAGCGGAGTGTCCCGTGTTTGCAAACCTGTTGATCATCCTCGCCTCATCCCTGGTGGTGATTGCCCTGTTCCGGCGCCTGCGACTGCCGCCGGTGCTGGGTTACCTGTGCGTGGGATTGCTGGTCGGGCCGAACGCGTTCGACTGGGTCAACGAGAGCGAACACCTGCCGGATGTCGCCGAGTTGGGCGTGGTGTTCCTGCTGTTCTCGCTCGGTCTGGAGTTCTCCCTGTCGAAGATGATTGCGCTGCGTCAGGTGGTGTTTCGCCTTGGCAGTCAGCAAGTGCTGATCAGCACAGCGCTGCTCGGCACACTGTTGATGGGCCTGGGCATGCCGCTGATGCCAGCGCTGTTGCTCGGTGCAGGGTTATCGCTGTCATCCACGGCGATCGTGACCAAGGAGCTGGGCAGTCTTGGTGAAGTATTCAGCAGCCACGGCCAGAACGCGGTCGGGGTATTGCTGTTTCAGGACGTTGTCGCGGTATTGCTGCTGACACTGGTTCCGGTCTTCGCCGGCACCAGCGAGCAGGCCTGGTATTGGGCCTTGCCGTTGACCCTGGGGAAAACCGTGGTGCTGTTCTTCGGCCTGCTGCTGGCCAGTCGCTGGTTGCTGCCACGGCTGTTTCATGAAGTGGCGGCCTCACGCTCGGCAGAGCTTTTCGTCCTGCTGGCACTGGTGATCGTGCTGCTCACCGCTTGGCTGACGCATTTGCTGGGGCTGTCGCCAGCCCTCGGCGCGTTTCTGGCCGGTATGCTGCTCGGGGAAAGCCATTACCGGCACCAGATCGAAGCTGACATCCGACCTTTTCGCGACATTCTGCTCGGCGTGTTCTTCGTCAGCATCGGCATGCTGATCGACCTGCAATTGTTCGTCAGTCACAGCCTGTTGATCATCGGCCTGACGCTGGGCCTGATGCTGATCAAGGGCATCGTGGTCGCGCTGCTGGTGAAGGGGCGCGGCAGTGACAGCGAAACCGCATGGCGCAGCGGCCTGGCCCTGGCCCAGGGTGGCGAATTCTGTTTTGCCTTGATGGCGCAGATGCAGCAGAACAGCCTGTTGCCGGCCGAACCGGGCGCCCTGCTGCTCGCGGCGACCTTCTGTTCGATGCTGCTCACGCCACTGCTGTTGCGCGCGGCGCCGCGCATCGCCGCCGTGCTGCACCGCAAGCCCAATCAGGAAGCGCAGATCGAACAGATCAGCGCGCTCAACGCCGACCTCGACCAGCACGTGGTGATCTGCGGCTACGGACGCGTCGGCCAATCCATCGGCCGCTTCATGGGCAACGCCGGGCAAGCCTATGTTGCGCTGGACAACGATCCGGTGCGGGTGCAGGAAGCCGCATCTGCGGAAAGCGACGTACACTACGGCGACTCGGCGCGTGGCGATCTGCTTACTGCGGTTGGCCTGTTGCGCGCCAGGCTGCTGGTGATTGCCGTGGATCAAAGTGACGTGGCGTTGCGCATTCTGCGCGAAGCCCGGCGACTCAACCGACAGGTGCCGATTCTGGTACGCACCCGTGACGACAGCCAATCGGCGGAGCTCAGAGCCGCCGGCGCCACCGAGGTGGTGCCGGAGCTTTTGGAGTCGAGCCTGATGCTCGCTTCACATGCGCTGATCATGCTCGGCCTGCCCGCGCACAAAGTGCAGGAGAAGGTCGATCAAGTGCGCATCGATCGCTATCGCCTGCTCCACGGTTTCTATCCCGGAGCCAATGATGAGGAAATCTAGTCCTGACTCACCGCGCCGATCTTGTGCAGCGACAGGTCGGCGCCGTAATACTCTTGTTCCTGACTCAGGCGCAGCCCATGCAATGCCTTGATCGCGCCGTAGACGACGAAGCCGCCAACCAGCGCCACCACAACGCCGAGCCCGGTGCCGATCAATTGGCTGATCAGGCTGACGCCACCCAGCCCCCCCAGCGCAGTCTGGCCGAAGACGCCGCAGGCAATCCCGCCCCAAACACCACACAAACCGTGCAAAGGCCAGACGCCCAGCACGTCGTCGATGCGCCATTTGACTTGAGCGGCGGTAAAGCACCAGACAAACAAGGCTCCGGCGATCGCGCCGGTTACCAGCGCACCGACCGGATGCATCAGGTCGGACCCGGCGCAAATCGCCACCAATCCGGCCAACGGGCCGTTGTGCAGAAAGCCCGGGTCATTGCGCCCGACGATCAACGCCGCGACGGTGCCACCGACCATGGCCATCAGCGAGTTGACCGCGACCAGGCCACTGACACCTTGCAGGGTTTGCGCGCTCATCACGTTGAAGCCGAACCAGCCGACAATCAGGATCCACGAGCCCAGCGCCAGAAACGGAATGCTCGACGGCGCGAACGCGACCAGGCGCCCATCGCGGTAGCGACCATTGCGCGGGCCGAGCAGCAGAACAGCGGCCAACGCCAGCCAACCGCCCACGGCATGCACCACCACCGAGCCGGCGAAATCATGAAATGCCGCGCCAAACTGCGCCGCCAGCCAGCCTTGCAAGCCGAAGTTGCCATTCCAGATCAGGCCCTCGAAGAATGGATAGATAAACGCCACGATCAGCGCCGTCGCGCACAACTGCGGAACAAACCGCGCGCGCTCGGCAATGCCGCCGGAAATGATCGCCGGGATCGCGGCAGCAAAGGTCAGCAGGAAGAAAAACTTCACCAGGCCATAGCCGTGGTCAGCCGTGAGCACCGCTGCCGGTTGCATGAAGGTGACGCCATAGGAGATCCAATAGCCTATAAAGAAGTAGGCCAGTGTCGAGACGGCGAAGTCGCTGAGGATTTTCGCCAGTGCATTGACCTGGTTCTTCTGCCGGACCGTGCCGACCTCCAGAAAGGCGAAACCGGCGTGCATCGCCAGTACCATCACCGCACCGATCAGGATGAACAATGTATTGGAGCTGTGAACCAGCGTGTCCACAGCGCTTTGCAGATTTTCCATGAGGAGGCAGACCCAAGGCTAAAAGGCACCAAAGCGGTTCATGCGGGCATTTCATGCACCAAATCAAGACTCACCATTCATGCAACCGCAGGGTCGATGAGCTGATTTGGCGCACAGATCGATGTCCGATCACGAACCGCGAGCAAATGAATTAGAGTTTTTTCTGCGCGGACGCCCGGCAACAGCGCACGCGCACCGAGCGACGCACCACGACACAGCAAAAGTTGTACCAGGCATTTGCACTGAACCTTCACGCAAGGCTCATACTCGAACGCTTCAAAGCCACCTACGGAGATCCACCAATGGCCAGCATCAAGGCAAAGACTGCTCAAGAAATCCTGATGAACGACTTCCAGACTCTGGTTGCCGACACCGAACGCCTGCTCGAGCACACCAAGACCCTCGCTGGCGATCAGGCCGATGAGCTGCGTGCCCAGATTCACGACAGCCTGCTGCGTGCCCGGGAAACCCTGAAAGTGACTGAAGACACCTTGCGCGAACGCGGTCAGGCGGCGGTCACCGCTACTGAAGATTACGTATCCGCCAACCCATGGCAGTCGGTGGGCATCGCTGCCGGCGTCGGCTTTCTGATCGGCCTGCTGGCAACTCGGCGCTGATCATGTCGATCGGTGAATCCGGCCCGACTGCGGGCACCGCCTCCTCCACGCGTCGCCTCGGCGCTGCCGTTCTGGGCCTGCTGCACAGTCATGTCGAGTTGTTCGGCATCGAATTGCAGGAGCAGAAATCACGCACCGTCAGCCTGCTGCTGTTCGCCGGCCTGGCGCTGGTGTTTGCCCTGCTGTTGCTGGTGGGTCTGTCGACGCTGGTGATGATCATCTTCTGGGACACCTACCGCCTGGCAGCGATCATCGGCCTGTGCGTGTTTTACACGCTGGCGTCGATCTTCTGCGGTCTGCGCCTCAAAGCGGCGATTTTCGATGAGTCCTCGCCTTTCCACGGCACGCTCGAAGAGCTGGCCAACGACCGGGAGCGCCTGCTGCCATGAGCCTGCCTGAACTTCCGCACAACAGCTCACGTCGGGAAATGCGCAAGGCACTGATCCGCCTGCGCATGGAAATGCACCGACAGGAAATCCGCCACGAAACCGCGCAAGTGCTGCAGCCGTTGCAGCGCATGCGTGGAATGAAGCAGAACGTGCAGGACGGTTTCGGCATCAAGCACGCGCCGTTGTGGGGCGTGGCGGCGGTGACGCTGCTGGGCTTCCTCACGGGCAAAGGCTCGAAACGCAGCGGCGGGGGCGGTTTGACCCGACTGCTGCGTCTGGGCACGACGCTTGGGCCGCTGATCAGACTGGTCATGCACAGCTCGGGCAAACGCTGACGCGCCCCTCTGGCTACATTCTTGCAATAGCGCCGGGATGAATCTCCCTATCGGGGAATTCAGTCCCGCGCGCCTATCCGGCAGACGCGGCCAAACCAAAAACAAGATTAAGGACTTGCCGTGATCGACGGGCAACCGCTCGCCTGTTTTCAGCCTTTCATCGATACCGCGACCGGCCGCATCGCAGGCGTCGAAGCATTGGGTCGCCTGCGTCAGAGCGATGGTCAACTGACCTCGGTCGGACCATTGTTCGCCGATCCGCGCACTCCGGCCACTGCCTTGCGCCGTCTCGATCGGCAGATCCGTGACCACGCCCTCAGCCGCCTGCATGAAGCACCGGCGGAGTGGTTTCTCAGCCTGAACATGTCGCCACGCTGGATCAGCCGGCTACGCGCCGATCAAGCGCTGCCAAGTCTCAAGCAATTGGCGCGACACCAGGTTGATCCGCAGCGCATCGTTTTCGAGATCACCGAACTGGGTGGTAACAGCGAACGCCTGGCCCACGTGGTCGGGCGCTACCGTGACGCAGGGGCAAGAATCGCCATTGATGATTTCGGCGCCGGCTATTCGCAGCTGGATCGGGTGCTGGCCCTGCAACCGGACATTCTCAAGCTCGACATGCGCCTGTTTCAGGCTGCGGCTCTCGGCGGACCGAGCAGTGACGTGGTCAAAGCACTTGCGCAGATGGCCGAAAAAACCGGCTGCTGGATCATCGCTGAAGGCGTCGAAACCGAAGCGCAGCTGAATTTCGCCCTGGAATGCGGCTCGCGCTACGTGCAGGGATTTCTCTTCGCCCGGGCGCAGGAAGAATTCTTCGCTACAGACGCATTCGTCGCGCATTTCGCCCAACTCAGGCAACGCTACGTGAAGCAGAAACTCAGCGAGCGCGGGCGGTTAATGCAAATGCGTCAGCAGCTCAGCGAGCTGATGGCGATTCTGCAGCAATGGGCGCAGGCCCGCGCCCCGCTCAGTGCCTTGCCGCAATTGCAGGCGTTTCCCTGGCTGCTGCGCTTTTACCAGTGCGACCGCCACGGCACGCAACTGACTCCCAACCTCGAATGGCGTCATGACGGCTGGTTCGCCGATGATCGCTATCTGGGGCACAACTGGTCGTGGCGACCATACTTCTATCATCTGCTGGCCGAAGGCTGGGAAGAACGCCGCCTGACCCTGTCGAGCACGTATCGCGATGCCACCAGCAACCAGTATTGCCTGACTGCCGGACAGTTTTTCGATAACGGTGAACGGTTGTTGTTGATCGATATCGATGCCGCAGGCCTATAGTTCCGCTTGCAGGCGCAGGGCCGAACCGGGAAGCTAGTGCAATCAGTCACCTGACGGAGAGAATCAGCCTTGGATTGGCCTACCCTGCTCAACCGCGAACGCCTCGGCAAGCCGCTGCACAGCCCTCAAGAACTCGGCCGCAGCCCTTTTCACAAAGACCATGACCGCATCATTTTCTCCGGTGCCTTCCGCCGCCTCGGGCGCAAGACTCAAGTGCACCCGGTCACCAGCAACGATCACATCCACACCCGCCTGACCCACTCGCTGGAAGTCAGCTGCGTCGGCCGCTCGCTGGGCATGCGTGTCGGCGAAACCTTGCGCAGTGCGCTGCCGGAATGGTGCGACCCGGCCGACCTCGGCATGGTCGTGCAATCGGCTTGCCTGGCGCATGACATCGGCAACCCGCCGTTCGGCCATTCCGGCGAAGACGCGATTCGCCACTGGTTCCAACAAGCTGCCGGGCGGGGCTGGCTGGACGGCATGAGCGACGCCGAGCGCGGTGACTTTCTCAATTTCGAAGGCAACGCCCAGGGCTTTCGCGTGCTGACGCAGCTGGAATATCACCAGTTCGACGGCGGCACGCGCCTGACCTACGCGACGCTGGGCACTTACCTGAAGTACCCCTGGACCGCGCGCCATGCCGACTCCCTCGGCTACAAGAAACACAAGTTCGGCTGCTATCAGAGCGAGCTGCCATTGCTCGAACAGATCGCGCACAAGCTCGGTCTGCCGCAAATCGAAGACCAGCGCTGGGCACGCCATCCATTGGTCTACCTGATGGAAGCCGCCGATGACATCTGCTATGCGCTGATCGATCTCGAAGACGGTCTGGAAATGGATCTGCTCGAATATGCCGAGGTCGAGTCACTGCTGCTCGGCCTGGTCGGTGACGACTTGCCGGAGACCTATCGCCAGCTCGGCCCGCAGGATTCCCGCCGGCGTAAACTGGCGATCCTGCGCGGCAAAGCCATCGAGCACCTGACCAACGCGGCAGCGCGGGCGTTTGTCGAACAGCAGGATGCTCTGCTCGCCGGCACGCTGCACGGCGATCTGGTCGAACACATGCACGGGCCGGCAAAGCGCTGCGTGTTGAACGCCAAGGACATCGCGCGCAAGAAGATCTTCCAGGACAAGCGCAAGACATTGCATGAAATCGGCGCGTACACGACGCTGGAGATCCTGCTCAATTCGTTCTGTGGCGCCGCGCTGGAGCAGCACAACGGCCGCACGCCGTCGTTCAAGAGCCGGCGCATCCTCGATTTGCTCGGCAATAATGCGCCGGATCCGCAGGGTTCGTTGCACACTTCGTTTCTGCGCATGATCGATTTCATCGCCGGCATGACCGACAGCTACGCCAGTGACATGGCACTGGAAATGACCGGGCGTTCCAGTCATTGAGCATGCCGCATTCAGCCGACCGTTGATCTGGCCGGCTGAATTCCCGCCGAGTTTCCTCGCCACGCATCGCAATAACGCGCTTTTGATTCTGGTCAGATTCAGCTGCGCTGACCCAGGCGACCAATAAAACAAACTGCACTAATTAAACACGACCTTAAACACCAGCAAATAATCGGAGATCAATAATAGCTCTTGGATAATTTCCATCTTTGGCCAATTGCATACTCGTACTTCCTTACGTCAAACCTAATTTCAACGTAGTCCCTTTCCTCATTACGCGTAGGATTAATCCGATAACGTAGTCGCGACACTACCAGTCAATGCGAGTGCTCATGCATCTGAGCTAAGGTGCGCGCTTTATTCATGCTTGCATGGGACTCTTTTTATGAACTCCGTTTTTATTGTGGACGATCATCCGGTAATCCGCCTCGCCGTGCGAATGCTTCTGGAACATGAAGGCTACAAGGTCGTCGGTGAGACCGATAACGGTGTCGACGCCATGCAGATGGTCCGAGAATGCATGCCCGACCTGGTCATCCTCGATATCAGCATCCCCAAGCTGGACGGCCTCGAAGTACTGGCCCGCTTCAACACCATGGGTTCGAATTTCAAGATTCTCATACTGACGGCGCAGTGTCCTACGCTGTTCGGTATCCGGTGCATGCAATCCGGCGCATCAGGATATGTCTGCAAGCAGGAAGACTTGAGCGAACTGGTCAGCGCAATCAAAGCGGTACTTTCCGGTTACAACTATTTCCCCAGCCAAGCGCTTAATCCGGTGCGCAGCGACGACACTCGATATGCTGAACTTGAATTATTCAAATCCGTCAATGACCGCGAATTGATGGTATTGCAGTTATTTGCCCAAGGACGTACCAACAAGGAAATCGCCAAAGGCATGTTTCTGAGCAACAAGACCGTCAGCACTTATAAAAAGCGTCTGATGCAAAAACTCAAAGCCAGATCCCTTGTAGAACTTATCGAGATGGCCAAACGCAACGCACTCGTGTGAGACTCCGCATGCCCAGCCGTGTAAAGGACTACCTGATCGCCTTGAGCGCTGTTTTCTATCTGAGCGCCAATGCCTTCGCCACGCCAAGCGCTTCACCGGATTACGCATTGCTCAGCCGCTCGGCCAGCGAGGCCGTTCAAACTGTCTTGCTGCCGTCACAACGGCAATGGCTGCAGACTCGCAGCGAACTGAAACTGGGTACCTCCGCACCTGATTACCCGCCATTCGACATGACCGTCAGTGGCCAGGACTACGAGGGACTGACCGCCGATTACGCAGGGATTCTTGGTCAGGCCACCGGTTTGCCGATTCGCGTGCAACGCTTTCCCTCGCGCGAGGCTGCAATTCGCGCCTTGATCGATGGCCAGATCGACCTTCTTGGCACAGCCAACGGCTACGAAGCAGGCAATGCCAATCTCGCCCTCTCCAGACCTTATGCGGTCGATCAGCCGGTGCTGGTGACGCGCGAGGATGACGCCCGCTCGTTAACCGAAGGCCTGGCAGGCCTGCGCCTGAGCATGGTCTATCACTACCTGCCGCTGCCCGAGATCAAGGCGCTGTATCCCAAGGCGCTGATTACTTGCTACCCCTCTTATCAGAACGCAATCAACGCCGTCGCCTTCGATCAGGCCGATGTGTTTCTCGGCGATACCCTCTCCACCCATTACATGATCAACAAGGGCTATCTCAACAACGTCCGCATGGCCAATTTCGGCAAACAGGAAGCGCAAGGCTTCAGCTTTGCCGTAAGGCGCAGCAATCCCCAGCTGCTGGGCATCATCGACGCCGTGCTCACCGCGGTGCCAAGCGCCCAGCGCGACGACATCGCCAAGCGCTGGAGCGCTGGCAGCGACATGTTGCTGACTGACAAAAAACTGCAACTGACCCAACGCGAACAGGCCTGGCTCAAGCTTCACCCCATCGTCAGCGTGGTGGTCAATGAAGCTTACGCACCGTTGACCTTCTTCGACAGCGCCGGCAATTTTCGCGGCATCAGCGCCGACCTGCTCGAGCTGATCCGCTTGCGTACCGGCCTGCGTTTCGAGGTTCAGCGCAGTCGCAACGATGCGGAAATGATCAGGCAGATCGACAACCACAAGGCTGATCTGATCGCCGCCCTGCTGCCCAGCGCAGAACGTGAAAAAAACCTGAGTTTCAGTCGCCCGTATCTGGAAAACTCCTATGTGCTGCTGACCCGCAAAAGCGCCGACAGCCCCACCAACCTGGCCCAACTCAAAGGCAAGCGACTGGCGATCGCTCAGGGCAATCCGCTGGTCGCTTACCTCCACGAGAATTTTCCGGGCATCGAACTGATCGAAACCCCCGACACCTTCAGCGCCGTGTCGATGCTCGCCGACAACCACGTCGACGGCGCCGTCAACTCGCTGGTGATCGCCAACTATTTCATCTCCTCGCGCATCTTTGACCGGCCACTGCAAATCACCACCACGATCGGCACCAGCCAGGCCGCCTTCTCCCTGGCAACCGCCCGTGACAACACCGAGCTGGCCTCGATCATCAACAAGGCGCTGCTGAGCATCGCTCCCGAGGAGCTCGGCGTGATCAACGGCCGCTGGCGCGGTTACTCCACCGCGTCCCAGAACATCTGGCAGAACTATCAGCGCCTGTTCTATCAGGTGATTGCCGCCGCCGGCCTGATCCTGCTGCTGTTGTTGACCTGGAACGCCTACATGCGCCACCAGATCAAACAGCGCCAGGCCGCCGAGCGTGCGCTGAACGATCAGCTGGAGTTCATGCGGTCGCTGGTCAACGGTACGCCGCACCCGATCTATGTCCGGGATCGACAGGGCCTGCTGCAAAGTTGCAACGACAGCTATCTCGAGGCGTTCAACGCCAGACGCGAGGACATCATTGGCAAAGATGTCATGCAAGGCACACTCGGCAATGCCTTCGAAGCGCAGGCGTTCCAGGCCGATTACCAGAGAGTCATCGCCGAAGGTAATCCCTTGATACTCGACCGCCCCCTGCACATCGGCAACCGCCGTTTGACGATTTACCACTGGATTCTTCCCTATCGCGACTCCAGCGGCGACGTTCAAGGCATTATCGGCGGCTGGATAGACATCAGTGAGCGCCGCCAATTGTTCGAAGAGTTGCGCGCGGCCAAGGAGCAGGCGGACGAGGCGAACCGAGCCAAGAGTACCTTTCTGGCGACCATGAGCCACGAAATCCGGACGCCGATGAACGCCGTGATCGGCATGCTCGAACTGACCCTGCGCCGCATTGAACCGCAGCACCCCGATCGCGCTTCGATCGACACCGCCTACCATTCGGCCAAGGATCTGCTGGGGCTGATCGGCGATATTCTGGACATTGCGCGTATCGAGTCCGGGCGCCTGAGCCTGTGCCCGGAATGGATCAATCTGGTCGATACGGTGACGTCCGTTGCACGCATTTTCGACGGCCTGGCCCGACAGAAAAACCTCGCCTTGCAAGTCGTCTTCAACCCGCCGCACCCGGCCGTGGATGTGTATCTGGATCCGCTGCGCTTCAAGCAGGTGCTGTCCAATCTGGTCAGCAACGCGATCAAGTTCACTGAGTCTGGCCACGTGCGGATCAGCCTCGACCTGATCTCGTCAGACGCTGCTGGTCGAGCATTGATGCAACTGACCGTGCAGGACAGTGGCTCAGGCATCAGCGCCGAAGATCAACAGCGCTTGTTCGAGCCCTTCTCGCAGGCGAGTAACGGCAGTCAACAGGCAAAAAACGGTGCCGGCCTGGGCCTGGTCATCAGTCGCAATCTGTGCGAAATGATGGGCGGGCAACTGCAGTTGAGCAGCCAGCCCGGTATCGGCACTCAGGTCTGCGTCTCGTTGCCGCTGGACAGCGTGCCGGTGAAAGCCAATCCGCCGAAAAGCGAACCGTTGATCAAGCCATCGGCAACGCCGCTGCATGTACTGGTGGTCGACGACCATCCGGCCAACCGTTTGCTCATGTGTCAGCAACTGGAGTTTCTCGGCCATCGGTTCAGCATTGCCGAGGACGGCTGCAGCGGTCTGGAACGATGGAAGGCCGATCATTTCGATCTGGTGATCGTCGACTGCAACATGCCCTTGATGAACGGCTACGAGATGACCCGCGCCATCCGCCAGCTTGAACTGCAAAATCGCCGCCGGCCGTGCACCGTGCTGGGTTTCACCGCCAATGCCCAGCCCGAAGAAATCCAGCGCTGCAAGCTTGCCGGCATGAACGACTGCCTGTTCAAACCGTTGAGTCTGACGTTGCTCGGGCAGTGGATCGACGGCATCACGCCGGCCTCATCCGCGTTAGTGTTCGACCTGCAAAGTCTGAGCCTGCTGACCGGCAACCACCCGGCGCAGACCCGCCGCATGCTGGTTGAATTGCTCAAAAGCAGCCGCCTCGACCGCGAGGAACTGCTCAGGCTCTCGCCCGAGGATGATCGCGAAGCGCTGGCAGTGGTCGCGCACAAGATCAAGGGCGCCGCACGCATCGCGCAGGCATCACGATTGATCGAATGTTGCGATGCCCTTGAGGAAGCTTGTCAGCAAGCGCTCGCGTCAAAGGAGATTGCCCGTCGCTGGGCGGCAACCAGCCAGTCCATGCTCGAACTGGAGCAAGCCTTGCAGGATCAATTGACCTTGGCCGATCAAGGCACAGTGAGCGAGTCTTAACTATGCTTGGGCGCTGAGCAGTGAGTTAAACATTCATGGAGAGCCTGCAATGCACAGCCCACTGCGCCCCGAGCAACGCCGGTTGCCGCTGCACGTGCACATCAGCGTCATGTTCACCTTTCTCCTGTTGCTTACGGGCGTGGTGCTGGGCCTGTTCAATTACCACCAGACCACGCAGATCATCCTGTCGAGCAGCGAAAAGCTGTTTGACCGCATCGAACAGGATGTACGCCTCGATCTGCAGGCAACCTATCAGCCGATCCGCAACCTGCTGAGCCTGCTGGCGGACACCCCGGCGGCCCAGGCCAGCGATCTGCAACAACGCCTGCCGTTACTCAAACCCTTCAGCCAGTCGCTCACCGATAACCCGGCGCTGGCGTCGCTGTATCTGGGTTACGCCAATGGTGATTTCTTCATGGTGCGCGCGCTGCGCACGCCGGCTCTGAAGGCACAGCTTCAGGCGCCGGAAGCGGCGGCCTATCAGGTCTGGAGCATCGAGCACGACCCGCAAGGCACCGTGCGCTCGCAATCATTGTTCTTCGATCAGGCGCTGACGCCGCTCAGCCGCCGCGAACATTCCGAAGAGCCATACGATCCGCGCAGTCGGCCATGGTTCAGCGACGCCCTGCAACAGGCGGGGCAGATCACCACCGAGCCGTATGTATTTTTCTCAACCCACAATGTCGGCACCACGCTGGCCCGGCGCAGCGGCGAGAATGCCGTGATCGGCGCCGACCTGACCCTCGCTTCGCTGTCGACCGCCCTGGGCAAGCACCGGGTCACGCCCTCGACAGAGATCGCGCTGTACGACACCGACGGCAACGCCGTGGCCTACCCCGACAGCCATCGCCTGATCGTCGATGACCGCACTGCGCGTCTGGCCAGAGCGGCCGATCTCAGCCCTGAGCTGAACGCGCTGCTCAGCTCCGACAATATCGGCAAGCGTCTGCTAGTAAACGACCGGCAATGGATCGTCGCGCGCACCAGCATCGAGGAAGGCGGGCCGAAAGGTCTGCAACTGGCGCTGCTGGTGCCGGAAGACGAATTGCTGGTAGATGCTTTGCGCATGCGCTGGCAAGGGGCGCTGATCACCTTGGCCATCCTGTTGCTGTGCCTGCCATTGGGCTGGGTGATTTCGCGGATTCTGGTCAAGCCGCTGCATGCCCTGGTCAAGGAAGCCGACGCGATCCGCAGCTTCGACTTCAGTTCTCCGCTGGCGCGCCGCTCTCCCGTACTGGAAGTCGATCAATTGAGCCTGTCGATGGCGCGGATGAAAGAAACCCTGGGCAGTTTCTTCCGCATCACCGACAGCCTTTGCGCCGAAACCCGTTTTGCCCCGCTGCTCGAACGCGTGCTGTTCGAAACCGTGCAGATCGCTCAGGCGCAGGCCGGTCTGATCTACCTGCGCGAAGCCGACGGCGCGCGCATGGAACCTTACGGGCTGGTGATCAATGGCGTGCCGCAGGCGCTGGAGGCGTTCGACATTCAGGGCCGTGAGCTGCATAAAAACACCGGCCCGGCCTGGTTCGAGCAACTGGCCAGCGCCAACAATACTGTCAGCCATCTGGGTTTCGATCAGGCCGGCGACTTGCAACAAATCCTCTTGGCGATGGACTCACCGCGCATTCACCTGATCGGTATCCGCCTGCACAACCAGCACGACGAAACCATCGGCCTGCTGATTCTGCTGGTCAATGACAGCGGCGCGCCGAGCGATCTGGAAAAGCTGCGGCCCGACCGTATCGCCTTCTTGCAGGCGGTGTCCGGTGCGGCGGCGGTAAGCATCGAAAGCCAGCGCCTGCAGGCCCGGCAAAAACAGCTGCTCGACGCGTTCATTCAACTACTCGCCAGCGCGATCGACGCCAAGAGCCCGTATACCGGCGGGCATTGCCAGCGGGTGCCGGAACTGACGCTGATGCTCGCCCAGGCTGCCGCCGCCAGCGAGGCGCCGGCGTTCAGCGCCTATCAGCCCAGTGAAGATGAATGGGAAGCCCTGCATATCGCCGCGTGGCTGCACGATTGCGGCAAGGTGACGACGCCGGAATATGTGGTCGACAAAGCCACCAAACTCGAAACCATCAACGACCGCATCCATGAAATCCGCACCCGCTTCGAAGTGCTCAAGCGTGACGTGTGGATCAACTACTGGCAGACGTTGGCGAGTGGTGCTGATGAGGCTGCGCTGGCCCGCGCACGTGATAGTGAACTGCTGATGCTCGACGACGACTTCGCCTTTGTCGCCCGCTGCAATCTCGGTGGCGAGGCCATGGCCGAGGCTGATCTGCAACGCCTCGACCAACTGGCGCAACGCACCTGGTTGCGCACTCTCGACGATCGCCTTGGTGTGTCATGGGAAGAAAATCGCCGCCAGGCAAAAACGCCTGCACCTAGGCTGCCCGTCAGCGAAAGACTGCTGGCCGACAAGCCCGAGCATCTGATCGAACGCAACAAGAACGAACTGATCCCGGAGGACAATCCCTGGGGCTTCAAACTCGATGTGCCCACGTACAAATACAATCGCGGCGAGCTGTACAACCTGAAGATCGCCCGTGGCACGCTGACCCGCGAAGAGCGCTACATCATCAATCACCACATGGTGCAGACCATCATGATGCTCAGCCACCTGCCCTTCCCCGGCCACCTGGACAGCATTGCCGAGATCGCCGGCGGTCATCATGAAAAAATGGACGGCACCGGGTATCCGAAACGGCTGAAACGCGAGGAGATGAGCCTGCCGGCGAGGATGATGGCGATTGCCGATATTTTCGAAGCGCTGACCGCCGCCGACCGCCCTTACAAGAAAGCCAAGTCGTTGAGCGAGGCGCTGGGAATCATGGCGACCATGTGCCGTGAAGCGCACATCGATGCTCCGTTGTTTGGCCTGTTTATCAACGAGGGGGTGTACATGCAGTACGCGACGCGGTTTCTCGATCCCGCGCAAATCGACAGCGTGGATACGGCCAGCCTGTTGCACAAGGCTGGCCTCAGCGGTTGATCAGCAGTCGGTCAGGCGCAGGAAAATCGCCGCCAGTTGCTCGATGCCGGCCTGATCTTCGGCGCCGAAACGCGCCAGCTTCGGGCTGTCGAGGTCGAGCACGCCGATCAGTCGACCGTCCTTGACCAACGGCACAACCAGTTCGCTGTTCGAGGCGCTGTCGCAAGCGATGTGACCCGGGAAAGCATGCACATCCTCGACGCGCTGGGTTTGCAGGCTGGCAGCAGCCGCGCCGCAAACACCGCGCCCGAACGGGATGCGCACGCAAGCGATCTGACCCTGGAACGGGCCGAGCACCAGCTCTTCGTTGCGATTGAGGTAGAAACCGGCCCAGTTCAGATCATCGAGCTGGTTGAACAGGAACGCGGAAAACTGCGCGGCATTGGCGATGAAATCGCGCTCGTCCGCCAGTAGCGATTCCAGTTGCGCAGCCAACATACCGTAGCCTTCGAGGCCCTGGCCGCTTTGTTGCAAATCAATCATGCCTTGTGCTCCAGCAATTTCAGTCCCACCCAGTAGCGGGCGAATTGATACGCGCAACGTCCGTTGCGATTACCGCGGCCGGTGGCCCAGCGCACGGCGAGGATGTCCAGTGCTTCGTCGCGCTGCCAGCTCAGGCCGGCCTTGGCGGCCAACTGGCCGATCCAGTGCTCGACGACATTGAGAAAATGTTCCTGGGTAAACGGGTAGAACGACAGCCAAAGGCCGAAACGGTCCGACAGGGCGATCTTGTCTTCCACCGCTTCGCTCGGGTGCAGTTCGCCGTCGACGCGCTTCCAGTTTTCGTTGTCGCTTTCCTTTTCCGGCACCAGGTGGCGGCGATTGGAGGTCGCGTACAGCAAGACGTTGTCGGGGGCCTGCTCGAGCGAACCGTCGAGCACGCTTTTCAGCACGCGGTAGTCGCCTTCGCCGGATTCGAACGACAGGTCATCGCAGAACAGCACGAAACGTTGCGGCAATTTGGCAATTTGCTCGACCACGCGTGGCAGGTCTGCCAGGTGATCGCGTTCGATTTCGATCAGACGCAGGCCGGCACCGGCATGCTCGGCCAGCAACGCACGCACCAGCGAAGACTTGCCGGTGCCGCGCGAGCCCCAGAGCAAGGCGTGGTTGGCCGGCATGCCATCAAGAAATTGTTGCGTGTTGCGCCCCAACTGCTCCAACTGCCGGTCCACGCCGATCAGGTCGGACAGACGCATGTCGAGGCTGACTTCCAGCGGCAACAGGTAGCCGCTGCGCCCGTCACGCTGCCAGCGCGCCGCCAGGCAAGTGGTCCAGTCAATGACAGGGCGCGGTGCCGGCAACAGTGGTTCGATTCGCGCCAGAACCGACTCGGCGCGCTCAAGAAAAGCATTCAATCGGGAATCCACGTCTTCTCCTCGGGCACTTTCACAGTGATGATGACGATCCAGCGACGACACACAGATAAAATCGCCTCAGCAAGCCTTGTTACAAGGCGATTCGGGAACCTCGGTATCCCTGCATGATCGACTATGCTTGAGCAGCGAAGGGAAACGGAAGTGGTTCAACAACCCATGGATATCAAATTCACCCACCGGCTGTCTTACAAGCAAGCCAGGCTTACCGTGCTGGTCGGGTTCATTCTGGGCACCCTGCTCAGTCTGCTGCAGATCGGCATCGATTATGCCAGCGAAGACGCTTCCATCAACCGGGAAATCCTCGCGCTGCTGGAAATCAGCCACAATCCGGCCTCGCGCATCGCCTATAACATCGACGCCGAACTGGCGCAGGAACTCACCCTGGGCCTGCTGCGCTCGCCGGCGATCATCGCCGCGCAACTGATCGACAACAACGATACCGTGCTGGCCAACGTCAAACGCCCGGAACTGCAGAGCAGCTATCGGCTGATCAGCGACTTCCTGTTCGGCGCCAAGCGTCATTTCGAAGATCGCCTGTACCTCGACCACTTGCCCAACGAATCCCTCGGCGTGCTCAAGCTTGAAGTCGACACTTATGCCTTCGGCAGCCGCTTCCTGCGCCGCGCGGAAGTCACTCTGCTCAACGGTTTTGCCCGCAGCCTGCTGCTTACCGGGATCCTCCTGGCGCTGTTCTACGTGATGCTGACCAAACCACTGGTGCGGGTCATCCGTGAACTCAGCGGCCGCGACCCGCGCAGTGCCGAGCCGACCACGCTCGAGTGCCCCGCCGGCCACGGCAACGATGAAATCGGCGTGCTGGTCAAAGTCGCCAATCAGCAGTTCGAAAACATCGCCACCGAAATCCAGCAACGGCGCACTGCGGAAAACCGCCTGACCGAATACCTCGCGCAACTGGAAGACATCGTCTCGGCGCGCACCGCCGAACTCAAGGCGATCAATGCCCGCCTCAGTCAGTCCAACGAAGAACTTGAAGTGGCACGCCGCACGGCGCTGGACATGGCCGAAGCGCGTTCGGCGTTTCTGGCCAACATGAGCCATGAAATCCGCACGCCACTCAACGGTCTGCTGGGGATGATCGCGCTGTCGCTGGACGGCCCGCTCAACGCCGAACAGCAGCAACAACTGTCGATCGCCCACGACTCGGGCAAGGTGCTGGTGGAACTGCTCAACGATATTCTCGACCTGTCGAAATTCGACGCCGGGCAACTGGAGCTGGAAAACATCCCCTTCGACCTCGGCTCGCTGATCGAAGACACCGCCAACCTGCTTTCGCAGAATGCCGCTCCGAGCGTCGAGCTGACCTGTCTGATCGAGCCGCACTTCCCGGCGCTGGTGCTGGGCGACCCGACGCGGGTGCGGCAGATCGTCAGCAACCTGCTGTCCAACGCGCTGAAATTCACCCGCTTCGGTCGCGTCGATGTGCGTCTGTCGGCGCACAAGAATGGTGTGCGCATCGAAGTCTGCGACACCGGCATCGGCATCGCCCAGGAAGCGCAGGTGAAAATCTTCCAGCCGTTCACCCAGGCCGGCGCCGGTATCACCCGTCAGTACGGCGGCACCGGGCTGGGACTGGCGCTGACGTATAACCTCTGCGAGGCAATGCAGGGTCGGCTGACCATCAGCTCCGAAAGCGGTTTCGGCAGCCAGTTCTGTGCAGAGCTGCCACTGCCCTGCCACACTCGCGCCCTCCCTCCGCAGCCGTTACGTGGCAAGGTCCTCGCCATTACTGCAGCCAGCAGTGGCCTGGCGGAATTGCTGAAAAGCCTGTTGCCGGTGTGGGGCCTGGAATACACGCAGCGCACCATCGATGATTCCCTGCTGGGCCTGAATCCTGACGTCCTGATCACTGATTGCCCCGAGTGTCTGTTCGGTTTGCGCCCGAGCCTCACCGCGCCGATTCTGCTGGTGACTGCCTACGGCAGTTTTCTGCCCAGCGAAGAAGCCGCCGCCCTCGCCCCCTTGCAGCAGCAAGCCCGGCCGCTGGCGCGCAACGCGCTGTACCAGCATCTGCGACGGATTCTGCAACCGGAGGTCGCCGCCCTCACCGAAGCGCAAGCGGACGCCTCGCCGTCCGCGCGTCGGGGCAAGGTGCTGCTGGTCGAGGACAACCCGGTCAACCAACTGGTCGCCAAAGGCATGCTCGGCAAGCTTGGCTGCGATGTGGTGGTGGCGGGCCATGGCGCCGAAGCATTGGATCAGCTGGAGTTTGCCGACTTCGATCTGGTGCTGATGGACTGCAACATGCCGGTGATGGACGGCTATGAAGCCAGTCGGCAAATTCGCCAGAGCGGGCGCTGGCCGAATCTGCCGATTGTTGCGCTGACCGCCAATGCCATGTCCGAGGAACGCGAACGTTGCCGCGCGGCCGGCATGAGCGACTATCTGGCCAAACCGTTTCGCCGCGAAGAACTCGCCGCGCTGCTCGACCAGTGGATGCCGACTACGTCAGCGCTTTGATTTGCCCGAGCAAATGATCGAGGCCGGCGCGCAAGTCGTTGAGCCGGTCAAGATCAACGCCACTGTCGCAGAGCAGGCGCCCTTTCAGTGGCCCAACCTGCTCGCGCAATGCTTGCCCTGCTGGCGTCAGGCTCAAATGCACTTCGCGTTCATCCCGCGCCGAGCGCCGACGCTGGACCAGATCGATCTGCTCCAAGCGCTTGAGCAAGGGCGTCAACGTGCCCGAATCCAGCGCCAGACGTTCGCCCAAGGCCTTGACCGTCGGTTGCTCCGGCGCCGCGTCCTGCCATTCCCACAGCACCAGCATCGCCAGATACTGCGGGTAGGTCAGGCGCAACTGATCGAGCATCGGTTTGTAGGCACGAATCACCGCCCGCGAGGCCGCGTACAGCTTGAAGCACAACTGGTTGTCGAGCTTCAGCGAATCACCCGGCTGACTCATTTCAGCAAAGCTTCGATCTCGCCGCTCAGGTCCTGCGGTTTGGTCGTCGGGGCGAAACGCTTGACCAACTGGCCATCCTTGCCGATCAGGAACTTGGTGAAATTCCACTTGATGCCCTGCGAGCCGAGCAGGCCCGGGGCGCGCTTCTTCAACTGCACGAACAGCGGGTGAGCATCGGCGCCGTTGACGTCGATCTTCTTGAACAGCGGGAAGCTGACGCCGAAATTCAGTTCGCAGAACTCGCTGATGGCGCCCTCATTGCCCGGCTCCTGTTTGCCGAACTGGTTGCAAGGGAAACCCAGTACCACCAGCCCTTGATCCTTGTAGGTCTGCCAGAGTTCTTCGAGGCCCTTGTATTGCGGAGTGAAGCCACACTTGCTCGCGGTATTGACCACCAGCACCGCTTTGCCGGCGAAATCGGCCAGGGTCTTTTGCTCACCCTTGATGGTAGTGCACGGGATATTCAGCAGGTTGTCGCTCATCGGTCGGCTCCGCAATGGTGAGGAAGGCGCAAACATAACGAGCAATTGAATCGTGCGCAATCTAATTGCTCGATAAAAAAGGCGACGCAATGTCGCCTGTTTCGGTTATTCGCGGGGCTCGAGGTTCAGGCACACCGAGTTGATGCAATAACGCAGGCCGGTCGGTGGCGGGCCATCCGGGAACACGTGCCCCAGATGCGCATCGCAGCGCGCGCACTTCACTTCAGTGCGGATCATGCCGTGGCTGGTGTCGCGGATTTCGGTCATCGCGCTTTCGCCGATCGGCTGATAGAAACTCGGCCAGCCGCAGCCGGAGTCGAATTTGGTCTTGGAGTCGAACAGCGGCTCGTTGCAGCAGACACAGTGGTAGACACCGTCGGTTTTGGTGTCGTTGTATTTGCCCGAGAACGGGCGCTCGGTGGCACTCAGACGGCAGACGTTGTACTGCTCGGGGTCGAGCATGGCCTTCCACTCTTCCAGGGTTTTCTGCAACTTTTCCATCATCACACCTCAGCGGCTGAAAAAGCCCGATCTGTACCTTTTCCACGGATCGGGCGGCACGTATGATTGCGCCTCGTCACGCGCCAGTCTGGCAGCCAGACCGGGCGCATTCAAACGGATTCTGAGCGCAAAAGCGCCAGACCTCCGCCTGTGCGAAGACGCAGCAATCCCAGTACGGTTGTCCATTTGCCGCCTGGATCGTTCATTTTCGGGATCACATCGCCATGCAGTTCAGCAAATCGAACAAGCTCGCCAACGTCTGCTACGACATTCGCGGCCCGGTGCTCAAGCACGCCAAACGACTGGAAGAGGAAGGCCAGCGCATCCTCAAGCTGAACATCGGCAACCCGGCGCCGTTTGGTTTCGAAGCGCCGGACGAAATCCTCCAGGACGTGATCCGCAACCTGCCGACCGCGCAGGGCTACAGCGATTCCAAAGGCCTGTTCAGCGCGCGCAAGGCGGTGATGCAGTACTACCAGCAAAAGCAGGTCGAAGGTGTCGGCATCGAAGACATCTACCTGGGCAACGGTGTGTCCGAGCTGATCGTGATGTCGCTGCAGGCGCTGCTCAACAACGGCGACGAAGTGCTGGTGCCGGCTCCGGACTATCCGCTGTGGACCGCTGCGGTGAGCCTCGCCGGCGGTAACGCTGTGCACTACCTGTGCGACGAAGGCGCCGACTGGTTCCCGGATCTGGCCGACATCAAGGCCAAGATCACCCCGAACACCAAGGCCATGGTGATCATCAACCCGAACAACCCGACCGGTGCGGTGTACTCGAAGGAAGTGTTGCTGGGCATGCTGGAAATCGCCCGGGCGCATAATCTGGTGGTGTTCTCCGATGAGATCTACGACAAGATTCTTTATGACGACGCCGTGCACATCTGCACCGCTTCGCTGGCCCCGGACCTGCTCTGCCTGACCTTCAACGGCCTGTCGAAATCCTACCGCGTGGCCGGTTTCCGCTCCGGCTGGATTGCCATTTCCGGGCCGAAACACAACGCGCAGAGTTACATCGAAGGCATCGACATGCTGGCCAACATGCGCCTGTGCGCCAACGTGCCGAGCCAGCACGCAATCCAGACCGCGCTGGGCGGCTATCAGAGCATCAACGATCTGGTGCTGCCGCAGGGTCGCTTGCTGGAACAGCGCAACCGCACCTGGGAACTGCTCAACGACATTCCCGGCGTCAGCTGCGTGAAGCCGATGGGCGCGCTGTACGCATTCCCGAAAATCGACCCGAAGGTCTGCCCGATCCATAACGACGAGAAATTCGTGCTTGATCTGCTGCTTTCCGAGAAGCTGCTGGTGGTGCAGGGCACGGCATTCAACTGGCCGTGGCCGGACCACTTCCGCGTGGTCACCCTGCCCCGCGTCGATGACCTGGAGATGGCCATCGGCCGCATCGGCAACTTCCTCAAGTCCTACCGCCAGTAATGGGCCAGCAGTGCGCAACGGATTGGCTGTTGCGCACTGTCTGATTCAGCAACACATCTTTAATCCGCGCCTTTGCAGCCCTTCTACACTTGCGATGCGAGCTGTACAGACGTGTCTGACCTAATGGCGGCGGGGCGAAAGGCTGTGTCATCCGTGTCGGAATCGAGGGTGGGAATTTTCTTTTTGCTCAGGAAACCGCTGTAGGACACAGTTTGAAATAGTCACTCGGTTGAATAGCCCGGTGCCGCACCTTATATACCCCGCAGTACGCTACATCTTTAGCTTGAGGAGAGTTCTACAACCATGATGCGCATCCTGCTGTTTTTGGCCACTAACCTGGCGGTCGTGCTGATAGCCAGCATCACCCTGAGCCTGTTCGGCTTCAACGGGTTCATGGCGGCCAACGGGGTCGACCTCGACCTCAGTCAGCTGCTGGTTTTCTGTGCGGTCTTTGGTTTCGCCGGCTCGCTGTTCTCGCTGTTCATCTCCAAGTGGATGGCGAAGATGAGCACCGGTACGCAAATCATCAGCCAGCCACGCACTCGTCATGAGCAATGGCTGCTGCAAACGGTCGAGCAATTGTCCCGCGAAGCCGGGATCAAGATGCCTGAAGTCGGGATTTTCCCGGCTTACGAAGCGAATGCTTTCGCTACCGGCTGGAACAAGAACGACGCGCTGGTCGCGGTCAGCCAGGGCCTGCTCGAGCGATTCTCGCCCGATGAAGTGAAAGCCGTACTGGCCCACGAAATCGGTCACGTCGCCAACGGCGACATGGTCACGCTGGCGTTGATCCAGGGCGTGGTGAACACCTTCGTGATGTTCTTCGCGCGGATCATCGGCAACTTCGTCGACAAGGTCATCTTCAAGAACGAAGAAGGCCAGGGCATCGCTTACTACGTGGCGACCATCTTCGCCGAACTGGTGCTGGGCATCCTCGCCAGCGCAATCGTCATGTGGTTCTCGCGCAAGCGCGAATTCCGTGCCGACGAAGCCGGCGCCCGCCTGGCCGGTACCAGCGCGATGATTGGCGCTCTGCAACGTCTGCGTGCCGAACAGGGCCTGCCGGTGCACATGCCCGACACCCTGAACGCCTTCGGCATCAACGGTGGCATCAAACAGGGCTTCGCCCGCATGTTCATGAGCCACCCGCCGCTGGAAGAGCGTATTGACGCACTGCGTCGTCGCGGTTGATTTGACCGAAGTGAAAAAGAAGGCCCGCAGCGATGCGGGCCTTTTTTTGTTTCTTCAGATCATGCATTGTCAGCAAAGTCCCTTTCGCGAGCAGGCTCGCTCCCACCTTTGGAATGCATCCCACTGTGGGAGCGAGCCTGCTCGCGAAGACGCCGGAGCTGCTGACAGAAAACTATCTGGAAGAAACCCGATAAACCCGCTCCACCAACCACTCAGCCCCAGCCTGCAGAAACTTCGGACTCTCAGCCAGAACATCCTGCTGCTCCAGTTCGTCCACCTGCCAGCCCTCACCCAGCAACCGCTGCACTTCATCATCAGTCACCGCAAACGGCGGCCCCGGAATCTGCGTCTGATCGTAATCCAGAGTAATCACCAGCCCTTTCACCTCCGGCGCCAGCAAGTGCTGCAGATGCGCTGCATAGCGCTGACGCATCACGTCCGGCAAGGCAATCAGCGCGGCGCGGTCATACAGCGCCGTGCAACCGACAACATCCCCCGCCGTCAGCGCGAAAAAATCCCCGCACCACAGTTCGATGGCATCACTGCGATAAACCTTGAATGCGCCCTTCTCGCTGATCTGCGGCTGCAACTGATGTTCGCTGAAAAACTCCTCGACAGCCTTTTCCGCTAGCTCCACTCCAATCACCTGGTGTCCCTGCCCGGCAAGCCAGAGCAGATCCAGACTCTTCCCGCACAGCGGCACCAGCACACGCGCCGACGGTGCAATCGCCAGCTCCGTCCAGTAGCGCTGCAAATACGGGTTGGCCTCGGCCTGATGAAAGCCGATCTGGTTCGAATCCCATTTCTTGTACCAAAACTCAGGCTGCATGGATCACTCCCGAAAAACCGATGAAAAACCGCAGAAACTTATATTGGATTCAGATCGATGATCTGACTGAAGATGGCTCATCTTAGCGCTCAGGAGCCCGTCCATGTTGCCCAGCCTGTTTATCTCCCACGGTTCACCGATGCTCGCGCTGGAGCCCGGTGCCAGCGGCCCGGCACTGGCGCGACTGGCCGCTGAACTGCCGCGCCCCAAAGCCATCGTCATCGTCTCGGCGCACTGGGAAAGCCAGGAACTGCTGGTCAGCAGCCACCCGCATCCGGAAACCTGGCACGACTTCGGCGGTTTCCCCCGTGCGCTGTTTGAAGTGCAGTACCCGGCCCCGGGTAATCCGCAGCTGGCCGCCGAAGTGGCTGAACTGCTGAACGCCCATGACTTGCCGGCGCGGCTCGATCCGCAACGACCGTTTGATCATGGTGTCTGGGTGCCACTGTCTTTGATGTATCCGCAGGCCGACATTCCGGTGGTGCAAGTCTCGCTGCCGAGTCGTGGTGGGCCGGCGTTGCAGACGCGGGTTGGCCGTGCGCTTGCGGGCCTGCGCGAACACGGCATTCTGTTGATCGGCTCCGGCAGCATCACCCACAACCTCCGCGAGCTGGACTGGCATGCCGGCCCGGAAAGCATTGAACCGTGGGCGCGGGATTTTCGTGACTGGATGATCGACAAGCTGGCGGCCGACGATGAAACGGCGCTGCATGATTATCGCCAGCAGGCGCCGAATGCCGTGCGCAGTCACCCCAGTGATGAGCATCTGTTGCCGTTGTATTTTGCTCGCGGTGCTGGCGGGGTTTTCAGCGTGGCGCATCAGGGTTTCACGATGGGGGCGCTGGGTATGGATATTTATCGCTTCGGCTGACGTCATCGCTGGCAAGCCAGCTCCCACAGGGGTTGTGTCGCCCGATGAACAGGCAAAAAAAATCCCCGAACCAGTCGGGGATTTTTTATGTGCGATCAATCAGCCCAAGGGCGGATCAATCTTCGCGGTAGCGACGCAGCTTGAGCTGCTTACCGGCAACGCGAGTGTCCTTCAGCTTGGTCAGGAGTTTTTCCAGACCTTCTTCCGGCAGCTCGACGAGGCTGAAGCTGTCACGCACCTGGATGCGACCGATCGCTTCACGGGCCAGACCGCCTTCGTTGAGGATGGCGCCCAGCAGGTTTTTCGCAGCGATACCGTCACGCGCGCCCAGCGCGGTACGGCAACGAGCACGGCCTTCGCCCAAAGGCATTGGCGCGCGACGCTCGCGGTCACCACGATCAGGACGATCACCGGTACGCTCAGGACGGTCGCCACGCGGTGCGTTGTTCGGCACCAGTGGACGTTCCTTCTCGATTGCGGCCAGGTTCAGCGCTTGACCATTGGTGGCCTTGCGCAGCAGCGCAGCAGCCAGTGCACGCGGGGTGCAACCGATGTCGGCGGTCAGGCGATCAAGCAGTTCGCCGTGAGTCGATTCGGCATCAGCAACCAGCGGCGACAGGCTGTTGGTCAGTTTCTTGATGCGTGCATCGAGAACGGCTTGAGCGTCTGGCAGGCGTACTTCGGCAACTTTCTGCCCGGTTACTCGCTCGATCACTTGCAGCATGCGGCGCTCACGTGGAGTCACCAGCAGCAGTGCACGACCTTCGCGACCGGCACGGCCAGTACGGCCGATACGGTGCACGTAGGATTCCGGGTCGTACGGCATGTCAACGTTGAATACGTGAGTGATGCGCGGAACGTCCAGACCACGGGCAGCAACGTCGGTCGCGACAACGATGTCCAGACGGCCATCCTTGAGCGAGTCGATCACGCGCTCACGCTGGTTCTGGGCAATGTCACCGTTCAACGCGGCGGCTTTGTAGCCTTTGGCGTCGAGGGCGCTGGCCAGGTCCAGGGTCGCTTGCTTGGTGCGCACGAACATGATCAGCGCGTCGAAGTCTTCGACTTCCAGCAGGCTGAGCACGGCAGAGGTTTTCTGGTCAGCGTGAACCAACAGGTGAGCCTGTTCGATCGCGGTAACGGTCTGGGTCTTGGTCTGGATCTTGACGTGTTGCGGATCGCGCAGGTGGCGTTCGGCAATGGCGCGGATCGACTGCGGCAGGGTCGCCGAGAACAGCACGGTCTGGCGGGTCGATGGCAGAGCCTTGAAGATGACCTCCAGGTCATCCATGAAGCCCAGCTTCAACATTTCGTCAGCTTCGTCGAGAACCAGATGGTTCACAGTCGACAGGACTTTCTCGTCGCGACGCAGGTGATCGCACAGACGACCCGGGGTAGCGACAACAATCTGTGCGCCATTACGGATTGCCTTGAGTTGCGGGCCCATCGGCGCGCCGCCGTAGACAGCCACGACGGTGACGCCTGGCATTTGCTTGGCGTAGGTTTCAAAAGCGGTTGCTACTTGCAGCGCCAACTCTCGGGTCGGCGCCAGGATCAGGGCTTGCGGTTCGCGCTTGGCAGGATCGATGCGGTGCAGAATAGGCAGTGCGAACGCGGCGGTTTTACCGGTACCGGTTTGCGCCTGGCCAATCATGTCCTGGCCGGCCATGATGATCGGGATCGATTGCTGCTGAATCGCCGAAGGCTCTTCGTAGCCAGTCGCTGCGACGGCTGCAAGAATATTCGGGTTGAGATTAAAAGCGGCGAATCCGCCGGTTTCCTGGGTCATGGGTCTGCCTCTAAGTGCATCCGCAAAGACCCATGCTCCAAAGCTGCGCATGCCGTGTTGAGACTCAAGAGTCGCCCTGGCAGCTTTGTCGGCGGGGATTTGCGAAAACGAATGAATGAAGATGAATCGTCAAGGAAGAGCCCGCAATGCGGACATGCAGCCGAAGCTGACTTCGGGAAATGCGCTACCTAAACGCGGCCCGGTTAAAGGCCGGCGCGCACTATACCGGATTTCGCCCGAAAAGGGAGCTTTTTTTGTGGCCCTTATCCGGGTGTCACCGCCGTGTAACGGGGTTTTGCGGATAATCGCGCAACGGTCTATTTTGCAAAGGCCCGGCCCTGCGGGCGATGACGCTTAAACGGTTCACCGACCTGCGGCAAAGCGCCGCGCACCCGCCCTTCCCGCTTGAGGATTTAGCCATGAATCAGCCCTGCGCCGGCCGCGTCAGCCGAGAACGTCGTGGTCATGTGCACTTGATCGGCCTCGATCGGGCGGCCAAGCGCAACGCTTTCGATATCGACCTGCTCAACGACCTTAGCCTGGCCTACGGCGAGTTCGAAGCCGACCGCGAAGCGCGGGTCGCCGTGGTGTTCGGCCATGGCGAGCACTTTACCGCCGGGCTTGATCTGGTCAATGCCAGCGCAGCCCTGGCCGAAGGCTGGCAGGTTCCGAGCGGCGGCTGCGATCCCTGGGGCGTTTTCGTCGGCCCACGGGTGAGCAAACCGGTCATCGTCGCCGCGCAGGGTTACTGCCTGACCATCGGCATCGAGCTGATGCTGGCGGCGGACATCAACCTGTGCGCGAGCAATACCCGCTTCGCGCAGATGGAAGTGCAGCGTGGGATCTTTCCGTTTGGCGGCGCGACTTTGCGTTTCCAGCAGATCGCTGGCTGGGGCAACGCGATGCGCTGGCTGCTCACTGGCGATGAATTCGATGCCCACGATGCGTTGCATCTGGGCTTGGTCCAGGAAGTGATGGCCAGCGAAGATTTGCTGCCCCGCGCGATCGAGCTGGCCGAACGGATTGCCCGGCAGGCACCACTGGGCGTGCAAGCGACCTTGATGTCAGCGAGACAGGCGCGTTATGAGGGTGAGACAGCGGCGGCGCAGGCGTTACCGGCGCTGGTGAAGAAGTTGCTCGCCACTGAGGATGCCCGGGAGGGGGTGCGATCGTTGGTGGAGCGGCGGTCAGGGATCTTCAAAGGGGTGTGAAGAATCTGCTGCCTGTCAGGGCCTCTTCGCGAGCAGGCTCGCTCCCACAGGTCGAACGCATTTCAAATGTGGGAGCGAGCCTGCTCGCGAAGGGGGCGGTACTGCCGGCTCAGGTCGCCGGGCGAATCGCGTTGATCAACGACTGCAACGAATACCCCAACCGCGGCGCCAGCGCTTCGGCCCGTTGGGTCAGCGCCTGCATGTCCAGCGCCTGATCGAGATCCGCCGGAACGATCAGAATCACATTGCCCTCCTTCACCGGCAATTCCCAGTAGTGCCGGTGATAGAGCCCGCGCAACAACGCCGCGCCGAGCGGCTTGCCATCGTCGGTGGCCCACTGGTTGATCACCAGCCAGCCGCCCGGATTCAGGCGCTTCTGACAATCACCGAGAAAACTCCAGGCCAGATGCCCGACACCGGGACCGACATCGGTATAGAGGTCGACGAAAATCAGATCCGCCGGCTCGGCAGTCGGCAGCAATTCCAGCGCATCGCCGACGCGGATGTACAAACGCGGATCATCATCCAGACCGAGATATTCGATGGCCAGGCGCGGCACGTCCGGGCGCAGTTCGATGGCTTCGACGTCTTCGAGCGGCAGAAACTTCAGGCAAGCCTGGGTCAGCGTGCCCGCGCCCAAACCGAGAAACAGCGCACTCTCCGGCTGCTCGTGGCACAGCGCGCCGATCAGCATGGCGCGGGTGTAGTCGTACTCCAGCCAGCTCGGGTCGGCGGTGAACACGCAGCTCTGCTCGATCGCATCGCCGAACTCGAGAAAGCGGTAATCGGCCACTTCCAGCACGCGAATCACGCCGAACTCATCCTGTACCTCGGCGAGCAGATGCTCGACGCGCTCCTCAGTCATTTCGTCTCCTGATGGTCACCGGGCGCGGTGACGCGATGGCACCGCTGTGGCGCCGTGGCAAAGCGGCGATTGTCGGCGATGGGGCAGGAACAGGTCACGCACTAATTGCTGCTAACATGGCGCTTCCCTGCGTACGAACTTCGAGACCGTGATGAGCCAACCGTGGAGCCCTGACAGCTGGCGCGCCCTGCCGATCCAGCAACAACCGCACTACCCCGACGCCGCGCATCTGCGCCAGGTCGAGCAAACCCTGGCCAGCTATCCGCCGCTGGTGTTCGCCGGCGAAGCGCGCGAGCTGCGCCGGCAGTTTGCCGAAGTCACTCAGGGCCGCGCGTTTCTGTTGCAGGGCGGCGATTGCGCGGAAAGCTTCGCCGAATTCTCCGCCGCGAAGATCCGCGACACTTTTAAAGTGTTGCTGCAAATGGCGATCGTCATGACCTTCGCTGCCGGCTGCCCAGTGGTCAAGGTCGGGCGCATGGCCGGTCAGTTCGCCAAACCGCGTTCGGCCAACGACGAAACCATCGGCGGCGTGACCCTTCCGGCCTACCGTGGCGACATCGTCAATGGCATCGGCTTCGACGAAAAGAGCCGCGTGCCAGATCCGGAGCGATTGCTGCAGTCCTATCATCAATCCACAGCGACCTTGAACCTGTTGCGCGCTTTCGCCCAGGGCGGTTTTGCCGACCTGCATCAGGTGCACAAGTGGAACCTGGATTTCATCGCCAACTCGGCGCTGGCCGAGAAGTACAGCCACCTCGCCGACCGCATCGATGAAACCCTCGCGTTCATGCGCGCCTGCGGCATGGACAGCTCGCCGCAACTGCGCGAAACCAGTTTCTTCACTGCCCACGAAGCGTTGCTGCTGAATTACGAAGAAGCCTTCGTCCGCCGCGACAGCCTGACCAACGATTACTACGATTGCTCGGCGCACATGCTGTGGATCGGCGACCGCACACGTCAGCTCGACGGCGCGCACGTTGAATTCCTGCGCGGGGTGAACAACCCGATCGGCGTCAAGGTCGGCCCGAGCATGAACCATGATGACCTGATCCGCCTGATCGACGTGCTCAACCCGGACAACGATCCGGGCCGCTTGAACCTGATCGCTCGGATGGGTGCGAACAAGGTCGGCGATCATCTGCCGGCACTGATCCGCGCGGTCCAGCGCGAAGGCAAGCAAGTGCTGTGGAGCTCCGACCCGATGCACGGCAACACCATCAAGGCCAGCAGCGGCTACAAGACCCGCGACTTCGCGCAGATCCTTGGCGAGGTGAAGCAGTTCTTCCAGGTGCACGAAGCGGAAGGCAGCTATGCCGGCGGCATTCACATCGAGATGACCGGACAGAACGTCACCGAGTGCATCGGCGGCGCGCGACCGATTACCGAGGATGGCTTGTCCGACCGTTATCACACCCACTGCGATCCGCGAATGAACGCTGATCAGTCGCTGGAATTGGCGTTTCTGATTGCCGAAACTCTGAAGCAAGTCCGCCGTTAGACCGCGTCGCCTCCCTTCGCGAGCAGGCTCGCTCCCACATTTGCAATGCGTTTCCCTGTGGGAGCGAGCCTGCTCGCGAAAGGGCCGGCTCAGGCAACCTCAATCCGCGCCAATGCCCCCCGCAACCGCCCCGCACTCTCGCGCTGACAATTCAACTGCACCCGCTCAAGCCCCAGCCAACCCGCCATCCGCCGCAAATTCAGCGCCAGCGCCAGCATCCCCTCCTCGTCCAGCCCCGGTTCTTCCTCGTGCACCGCATGCACCGCCAACTGCCCCGCCGCCCGTTCGGCGCGCAGATCAACCCGCGCGGCGATCCGCTCGTTGTGCAAAAACGGCAGCACGTAATAGCCGTAAACGCGCTTGGGCTGCGGAGTGTAGATTTCCAGGCGATAGCGGAAATCGAACAAGCGCTCGGTGCGGCTGCGCTCCCAGATCAGCGAGTCGAACGGCGACAGCAGCGCACTGGCGATGACTTTGCGGGGCACTTTGGGCTCCGGCAGGCAATAGGCGATCTGCCGCCAATCGCCGACTTCGCACATCTGCAACTGTCCCGCCTCGACCAGTTCAGCCAGACGCGGCCGCGCATCCGCAGGGCTCAGGCGAAAGTAATCACGCAGGTCTTTTTCCGTACCAACGCCCAATGCTTGCGCCGCATGCAACAGCAAACCGCGTTGCGCCTCGGCCTCATCCGGCTCGGGCTGTTGCAGGATCGCAGCAGGAATCACCCGCTCGGGCAAATCGTACAAGCGCTCGAAACCGCGTCGCCCCGCCACCGTCACCTCACCGGCGGCGAACAACCATTCCAGCGCGTGTTTCTCGGCACTCCAGTCCCACCATGGCCCGGCCTTGTCTTCGCGGGTCGACAGACTGCCGGCGCCGAGCGCGCCCCGCTCCTCAACCGCAGTCAGCACGCGGCGAATGGTTTCCTGTTGTTCGCGACCAAACCTCGCCAATTGCTGATAGATGTCTTCGCCACGCTTGGCCCGTTGCATGCGCCAACCCAGCAATGGGTACATCGACAGCGGCAACAGCGACGCTTCATGGCCCCAGTATTCGAACAGCGTGCGCCGCCGGCCGGCACTCCAGGCAGCCTGGTCGAGCAAGTCAGATGGATAGGAACCGAGACGGGAAAACAGCGGCAGGTAGTGCGAGCGCACCACGGCATTGACGGAATCGATTTGCAGCAGGCCCAGCCGTTCGATCAGCCGGTTGAGATGACTGGCATTGACGTTCGGCGGCTGGCGCCCGTTGAACCCTTGGGCAGCCAGCGCCAGACGTCGCGCCTGTTTGAGGGAAAAGGACACTGTCGCGGGCATTTATTCCTCCATGTCTGCTCGCAACCTACCTCACCTGAAAGGGGTTTGTGTAGCGATCGCCTCATCATTTATGCATCGGGTCGTCCCAGAACGGCCGCACGGTTTCGTGTTCGACATCGGCGCGGCTGATGCCGATGTCCTTCAACGCCTCATCGCTCAGGCCGGCTAGCATTTCCCGCTCACGATGCAGCTCATACCAACGGCTGAATTTGTGCAGCAGATCGGACACGATATGGCCGTGGCCGGACAGCTGTTCTTCGCTTGCATACTCTCTTTGACCTTTCATCGTCTTGCCTCCTTTTGTGGATGGCTCAAGTCTCGCGCCAGCGCTAAGATCAATCCAACGAATGTTTCTGATGGCATGCATCACGGAGATTCATCAATTGTCCGCCTACCCCAGTATCGATACCGATGTCCTGCGCACCTTTGTCGCGATTGCCGATCAGGGCGGTTTCACCCGTGCCGGCGAGATGGTCAACCGCACCCAGTCGGCGGTGAGCATGCAGATGAAACGTCTGGAAGAAGACGTGTTGCAGCGCCAGCTGTTCGAGCGCGATGGCCGTCAGGTGCGCTTGACGGCTGAAGGGCAGGTGCTGCTCGGTTATGCGCGGCGCATCCTCAAACTGCACAGTGAGGTGTTCAACACCCTGCGCGAGCCGCACATGGTCGGCACCGTGCGCATCGGTACGCCGGATGATTATGTGATGCGTTTTCTGCCGGGAATCCTCTCGCGGTTCGCGCAGTTCTATCCGCTGATCCAGATCGAAGTGCATTGCGAATCGACCAAACAACTGTTGCAACGCACCGATCTGGACTTGTCGATCGTTACCCGTGAGCCGGGCAACGAGATCGGCCAGTTGCTGCGCAAGGAGCGCTTTGTCTGGGCCGAGGCGCAGAACTTCAGCGCCCACGAACAGACGCCGCTGCCCCTGGCAATGTTCAACAGTGATTGTTTCTGCCGCCTGTGGGCGTGCAATGCGCTCGACGCGATGGGCCGCGATTACCGCATCGCCTACAACAGCAGCAGCCTGTCGGCGCTGATGGCGGTAGTCAGCGCCGGGCTGGCGATCACCGCGCAGCTGGAGAGCCTGATCACCCCGGACATGCGCATCCTCGGCGCCGCCGAAGACCTGCCGCTGCTGCCCGAGGCGAGCATCATGCTGATCCGCAACCTGAACAACCCGTCGCCGATCACCGAGTGCCTGGCCGAGCACATCGTCGAGGGCTTCAAACTTTAAACGCGAGCATCACCGCACACAGCACCAGAAAGCCGCAGAACAGCCCACGCAGGAGTTTTTCCGGCATGGCGTGGGCAACTTTCACGCCCCAACTGATGCTGAGCAGACCACCGACGGCCAGAGGCAGGCCGATCATCCAGTCGACTTCGTGGTGCACCGCATAGGTCACCAGGGTTACGCCAGTGCTCGGCAGGGCCAGCGCCAGCGACAATCCTTGAGCAACCACTTGGCTGGTGCCGAACAGGCTGGTTAGTACCGGTGTGGCCACCACTGCTCCGCCGACGCCGAACAAACCGCCCATGGTCCCGGAAGCAGCGCCGAGCACGCCCAGCCACGGCCAGGAATGACGCATCTCGGCAGTCGGCGCTGGTCGCGGACCGAACATCTTCAACAAGTTGTAGGCCGACAGCGCCACCAGAAAGGCGACAAAGCCGATACGCATGGTCTGCGCATCAATGCCCACCGCCCAGATCGAGCCGAGCCAGGCAAAGCAGAAACCCATCACTGCCAGCGGCAGCGCATGGCGCAATTCGATGCGATTGCGCTGGTGATAACGCCACAGCGCCAGCATCACGTTCGGTACCACCATCACCAGCGCCGTGCCTTGGGCGATTTGCTGATCAAGCCCAAACCACACGCCAAGCAACGGAATCGCAATCAAGCCACCGCCAATGCCAAAGATCCCGCCCAATGTGCCTAGGGCGGCGCCGAACAGCAGGTACAACAGAAAATCCATCACAACGGTAATCCTCTAACGACAGGCGGCCAATGCTACGCACTCGCGCCTAGCGGGGAAACGCATAGCAACGCACAATGGCTATGCCGATTTTGCACAAGCGTGGTTTCCATGAATCCCAACCAATTGACCGATCAGCTCGGCCTGTTTCTCGATGTGCTGGAGAGTGGCAGCTTTTCTGCCGCTTCGCGCCGCCATCCGCTGACGCCTTCCGCTGTAGCCCGGCGCATCGACAGCTTGGAAAGTGCCGTCGGCAGTCAGCTGTTCGTGCGCAGCACCCATGCCGTGCTGCCGACTTCGGCCGGCCTGGCCTTTGCCGAACGGGCGCGACGGATCATCGCCGAGTTGCAACTGGCGCGTGCCGAAGCGGTGTCATTGAGCAGTGCACCGGAAGGCCTGATCCGCATCGATGCGCCAGCAGCCTTCGGGCGGCGGCATCTGGCGCCGGTGATTGCCGATTTTCTCCTGCTGTATCCGGGACTGGATGTGCAGATGCACCTGATCGACAGCTTCAGCGACATGGCCGGCAGCAGCCTGGGCAAGGTCGATCTGGTCCTGCGTACCGGCCAATTGGCTGACTCGCGCCTGGTCGCCACGCCATTGGCGAGCATGGTCCGCGTCGCCTGCGCCAGCCCTGACTATCTCAAGCAGCGTGGCGTGCCCGAGCACCCGGCGCAGTTGAGTGAACACGACGGGCTCGACTGGGAGGGCCTTGCGCCGCCGTTTGCCTGGAAATTCGAAGTGGACGGGCAAATGCAATTGCACCGGCCATCGCGGGTGCGGCTGAGTGCCAACAATGCCGAGGCCCTGGTGTGTGGCGCGGCGGCAGGTCTGGGCGTCGCACACTTGCCGACCTGGCTGGCCAGCGAATACTTGCTGCGTGGCGAACTGGTGCCACTGTTCTGCGAAAACGGCCTGCCGCCGCCGGAGTCCACCGGTATTTACGCGCTGCGCATGGAACAGCAGGTCCATTCGCGCAGTCGGTTGTTGCTGGAATACCTGAAAACCCGCTTCAGCCCGGTGCCGCCGTGGGATCTGGCGTTGCAACGGCAATTCGCCCGGCACTGACGCCGGACATATTTATCTGGCGCCTTAAAGATTCGAGCGCTAGATTAAAAAACGATCAACGATCAAGGCTTTGACAATGACTTGCGAACGCGACAACTGCGACGACCTGCTGCTCGACAATCAGGCGTGCTTCGCCCTGCACTCGACCTCGCTGATGATGACCAAGGTCTACAAGCCGCTGTTGCAGGCGCTGGGCCTGACCTATCCGCAATATCTGGCGATGATGGTGTTGTGGGAGAAGGACGGCTTGACTGTCGGAGAAATCAGCGCACGCCTGCTGACCGATCCGGGATCGCTGACGCCATTGCTCAAACGCCTGGAAGCCGAAGGCCTGCTCAGCCGCACCCGCAGTCGCGAAGATGAGCGGGTGGTGATTGTCGAACTGACCGCAGCGGGCCGCGCCTTGCGCGACAAGGCGCAGACCGTGCCGCAGTGCATTCTTGGCGCCAGTGGCTTCACCCTTGAACGTCTGCAGAAGTTGCAGGCCGAGCTGCAAGCGCTGCGCGGACATCTGCAAGACAGCCTGAATTAAGCCCCGCTACATTCCCCTGTGGGAGCGAGCCTGCTCGCGAAAGCGTCCGATCAGACAGCGAGTCGTTGAATGTTCCACCGCCTTCGCGAGCAGGCTCGCTCCCACACTGATTTTCAACGCCAACAAAAATATTTTTCCCGCCTGAATCCCCTCGTCAAGCGCTCTAAATCAAGCCTTACCCGCCCCTTCCACGCTATGCCCTTGAGCAAAACGCCCTTTTTTTCAAAATTTTATCTTGCGTGCTAAACATTAGCGCTATACATTCTCTTCACACCTACTTAGCGCGCAAACAATTAGCGCACAAAACCACAACCAATGAGGCTCACACCATGCAAACTCTCTACACCGCAATCGCAACTTCCACTGGCGGCCGTGACGGTCGTGCGATCTCCAGCGACAACGTTCTCGACGTCAAACTGGCCACCCCGAAAGAACTCGGCGGTGCTGGCGGTGCGGCGACCAACCCTGAGCAACTGTTCGCTGCCGGTTACTCGGCCTGCTTCATCGGCGCACTGAAATTCGTCGCCAGCCAGACCAAGCGCAAGATTCCTGACGACGCGTCGATCACCGCCCATGTCGGCATCGGCCAGATCCCTGGCGGTTTCGGTCTGGACATCGATTTGCACATCAGCCTGCCAGGCCTGGAGCAAGCCGATGCGCAGTCGCTGGTCGACGCCGCTCACCAGGTCTGCCCGTACTCCAACGCCACCCGTGGCAACGTCGATGTCCGTCTGCACGTGACTGTGTAATCACTCAAGCCCCCGGCCCGAACAAGGAAAAATGAACATGAACACCTTCAGCAAAGTCTTGACCGGTACCCTTCTCGCCCTGTCGGTACACAGCGCTTTCGCCGGTGATGTCGAACACAACACCCAGGCATTCCTCGATGCGCTGAATTCAGGCAGCGGCAAGCCGATCGAGCAGCTGTCGCCCAAGGATGCCCGCGCCGTGCTGGTCGGCGCGCAGTCCGGGGTCAAGTTGACGTTGCCCAAAGCCGATGTCAGCGAGAAGTCCATCCAGGTCGATGGTCAACCGTTGAGCCTGACCATCGTCCGGCCGGCCGGGGTCAAGGGTGAGCTGCCGGTGTTCATGTTCTTCCACGGCGGCGGCTGGGTGCTGGGGGACTTCCCGACGCACGAACGTCTGGTGCGCGATCTCGTGGTCGGTTCGGGGGCGGCGGCGGTGTTCGTCAATTACACCCCTTCGCCGGAAGCGCATTACCCGGTGGCGATCAATCAGGCCTACGCTGCGACCAAATGGGTGGCGGAACACGGTAAAGAGATCAATGTCGACGGCAAGCGCCTGGCCGTGGCCGGCAACAGCGTCGGTGGCAACATGGCCGCAGTGGTTGCGCTGATGGCCAAGGACAAGGGCACCCCGGCGATCAAATTCCAGGTACTGCTGTGGCCGGTGACCGATGCCAACTTCGACACCGGTTCGTACAACCAGTACGCCGAAGGGCACTTCCTCACCCGCAACATGATGAAGTGGTTCTGGGACAACTACACCACCGACGCCAAGCAGCGCAACGAGATCTACGCTTCACCGCTGCGCGCTACTACCGCGCAACTCAAAGGTCTGCCACCTGCACTGGTGCAGACTGCCAGCGCCGACGTGTTGCGTGACGAAGGCGAAGCCTATGCGCGCAAACTCGATGAGGCCGGGGTTCCGGTAACGTCGGTGCGCTACAACGGCATGATTCACGATTACGGTTTGCTCAACGTGGTCAGCCAGGTACCGGCGGTGCGTTCGGCGATGTTGCAGGCGTCTGAAGAACTGAAGCAACACTTGAAGTAACCACCGTCCCATTGTGGGAGCGAGCCTGCTCGCGAAGGCGTCCTGTCAGACATAGCTTCATTGAATGACACACCGCGTTCGCGAGCAGGCTCGCTCCCACAGGGTTCCGAGTGTTTCTTACAGGCACAAAAAAACCCGACTCAATGGTCGGGTTTTTTCTTTCCGCAAAAAGCAGTGCTTATTTCGCACGGCCTTTGTAGGAACCGCCTTCGCGGGTATCGATCTCGATCATGTCGCCGATTTCGATGAAGTCGGCAACCGACAGCTCGGTACCGTTCTTCAGTTTGGCAGGCTTCATCACCTTGCCGGAAGTGTCACCGCGAGCGGAGCCTTCGGTGTAGTCAACCTGACGCACGATGGTGGTCGGCAGTTCTACGGAAACCAGACGCTCTTCGAAGAACACGGCTTCGCAAACGTCGGTCATGCCTTCTTCAACGAAAGGCAGAACGCTTTCGATGTCTTCGGCGTTCAGCTCGTACATGGTGTAGTCAGTGGTGTCCATGAACGTGTAGGTGTCACCGCTGATGAACGACAGGGTGGCTTCTTTACGATCCAGGATCACGTCGTCCAGTTTGTCGTCCGCACCGTAAACGGTTTCGGTCTTGTAACCGGTCAGCAGGTTCTTCAGCTTGGTCTTCATGATCGCGCTGTTACGGCCCGACTTGGTGAATTCAGCTTTCTGAACCAGCCAAGGATCGTTGTCGATACGGATCACGGTACCGGGTTTGAGTTCTTTACCAGTTTTCATTGCGAATATCCGAATTTGGATGGGATTTACAAAAATCTAGGCCGCGTATCATATCCAATTTACATAAAACTGTACCAGCGCCGTGGCAAGATCCGCCTGCAAGGCCTGTTCCAGACACCATGCTTCGGCGTTCTCCTCGAGTTCCGGCCAATGATTTCGCACCGCCAGCCAGTGCTCGCCGATCGGTTGCCCGGCGCTCCATGCTCGCCACAGACCGTTCATCGCCTGCGCCGCAGCGGGTGAAAGGCCGTGAGTGTAGAGCGCGAGGAAAGCGTCGAGCTTGTCCAGATGGATGTCATCGTCCTGCTGATAGATGTGCCAGAGCATCGGCCGCCCCGCCCATTGCGCACGAACGAATGAATCTTCACCGCGTACCGCGTTGAAATCGCAGCACCACAGCAGATGGTCATATTGGTCCTGCCGGACGAACGGCAGTACCTGCACGGTGAGCGAATCGCGCACGTGAATCGCGCCGACCGTCAGGGTTTCCACCTCCAGCCAGCGCGCCACATCGCCGAGAATCCGCCCTTCCGGAACCAGCAGGTGAGTCGGCCGTGCATCGGCCGCCAGCACATCCAGCCAACTGGCCAACCCGGGGTTTTCATAAGCAAACAGCGAGATCAGTTGCGCGTCCGGAGCAGGATCGATACCCAAGGCTTGCAGGAAATGTCGCTGGGCCGGCCGATCCTGCTGAAACTGCCGACGCTGTTCGAGCAGTCCGCGTTCGCGCAGCAGGCCACCGGTGCCCGGTTTGAAGCCCGGAAAGAAGAAAAACTTCTGCACCGATTTGTATTTTACCGACGGCAAGCCGTGGCAGCCGGTGACCCAGTCTTCGGCGCTGAGATAATCGAGGTTGAGCCACAGCGGTGGCGTTTCCCGTGCGGCCATGCTGTCCATGTAATCAGTGGGCAGTTGGCAGGCGAAGGCGGCAATGATGACGTCCGCCGCGTCGGCGTGCAGCCATTCGCTCGACCACTGCCGCACGTCGACGCCCTGCTGCCATTGCTGCGCAAGATCAATATCGATCTGCGGGCAGATGCGCTCGAACGCGCGCAGATCATCCACCCACAGGCGCACCGGCAAGGCATGCTCGGCCACCAGCTGCCGGGCCAGGCGCCAGGTCACGCCGATGTCGCCATAGTTATCGACCACGGTGCAGAAAATGTCCCAGCGGGGTTTCACTTCAGGCATGCCTTTCTCCCGTTGGCAAAAAACCTCGATTGTCCGCATAAATGCGCTCGCGCAGAAGAGCCGACGGCGATTAATCTTCGTGCGACAATCGCCGCTTGCCCGCAACCATCCGCCAGGAGGCCGCCATGCCCTACCGTCCCAATCCGCGTCGTCCGTTGCCTGTTCAGCTTAGCGCGCTGCATCTGACCGGCAGCATTGCGCTGGGCCTGTGGCTGGGGTTCCTGGCGATTGCGCTGACCTGCTGGCTGCTTTCGCGCTTTATCTTTCCCGAGCAACTGGCCCCTGTCGCGCAAGCGGTGCAGCAGCGCGTCAGTCCGCCGGCTGTGGCGCCCGTACAGGTACAGCCGGACATTCCGCCGCAAAGTCCGCTGTTCCAACAGTACGAAGAAAACCTGCGCAAGAATGAACAGCAGGCCCGACTGGATCAGGCGCGCGCCAATTCGCGTAATGCGTCGAACCCGAAATGCCAGTTCTGGCTGCAGCAGGACCAGACCGCGCCGACCGAAAAGAGCCGCGCCAACGTTTTGCAATTCTGCGATTGATCATGAACAAACACAGCGTCCACCAGTTGATTCTCGACAAGCTGCGCATCGACCTCGACATTGCCGAACGCGCCGCGCAAACCGCTTACGAAACCGCGACCCACGAAGAAAACATCGCCGAAAACAAGTACGACACGCTGGGGCTGGAGGCGTCGTATCTGGCGGCGGGTCAGGCGAAGCGGGTTGAGGAAATCCGTCAGTCACTGGCGCTGTGTCAGAACCTGACGTTGCGTGCCTACGACGAAAAACGCGGCATCGAAGTCGGCGCCCTGCTCGGTCTGGAGGACGAAAAGGGTCGCGAGCAATGGCTGTTTCTCGCGCCGGATGCGGCGGGTCTCAAAGTCGATGTAGTGGGTCAACCGATCACCGTCATCACCCCGCGCTCGCCGCTGGGCAAAAGCCTGCTGGGCAAGTTCGAGGGCGATGAGGTGGAGATTCTGGTGGCGGGCACCCGGCAACAATTTGCTGTCACCGAGGTGCTCTGAAGCGGGTGCTTAGTGAACGGGCAGTTCGACGCCGTCGAACAGCTCTTCGAGCTCTTGCTTGTTGTGGCACTGAATGGCCTTGGCCATGACTTCGCGGGTCAGGTGCGGGGCGAATTTCTCGATGAAGTCGCACATGAAGCCACGCAGGAAAGTGCCACGACGGAAACCGATCTTGGTGATGCTCGACTCGAACAGCTCGCTGGCATCCAGCACCACCAGGTCGTTATCGAGTTTGGTGTCGACCGCCATTTTAGCCACGATGCCCACGCCCAGCCCCAGACGCACGTAGGTTTTGATCACGTCGGCGTCAGCAGCGGTGAACACCACTTTCGGCGTCAGGCCACGATGGCTGAAGGCTTCGTCGAGCTTGGAACGGCCGGTGAAACCGAACACGTAAGTGACGATCGGATATTCGGCCAGCGCTTCGAGGGTCAGCTTCGGCAACTTGGTCAACGGGTGGCCGTGGGGTACGACCACGCAGCGGTTCCAGCGGTAGCACGGCATCATCACCAGATCGCCGAACAGCTCCAGCGCTTCAGTGGCAATGGCGAAATCGACGGTGCCGTCAGCGGCCATTTCGGCGATCTGCATCGGCGAGCCCTGATGCATGTGCAGGGCCACGTCCGGGTATTGCTTGATGAAATTGCTGATCACCGGCGGCAGCGCATAACGCGCCTGGGTGTGGGTGGTGGCGATCGACAGGGTGCCCTTTTTCTCGTTGGAGAATTCCTGGGCAATCTGCTTGATGCTTTCGACTTTGCGCAGGATCTCGCCAGCGGTGGTGATGATGCGCTCGCCGGCCGGGGTGACGCGGGTCAGGTGCTTGCCGCTGCGGGCGAAGACTTCGACGCCCAGCTCGTCTTCCAGCAGGCGGATCTGCTTACTGATGCCCGGTTGCGAGGTGTACAGGCTTTGAGCGGTAGCGGAAACGTTGAGGTCGTGGTGCGCCACTTCCCAGATGTAGCGCAGTTGTTGAAGCTTCATATCAATCCCTCAAAGCAGGTAGACGCCACGGGCATCAGCGACGGTATATAACTATATTAATGGTTCGAAGAATAAATCTAGAACTTTTTTATCAAAACGCCATTATTCCTGCTTCAGCGATCCTCACGCCGCCGGCGTTCCATCAACGGCACCAGATAGACCGGGACCTTGGCCAATTGCAGGACCCGCGCCGCCGTGCGCCCCAACGGCGTTTCGGCGCCGACGCCATGGCTGTGACTGCCGACGATCAGCAGATCGACCGAGAGCTTGTGCACCTGGTCGAGAATCACCTGCGACGGATCGCCCTGCAGCACGCGCACCGCGCGAATGCGCTGCAGATCCTGCTCACCGTCGTCCCCCAGTTCTTCACGAAAGCTGTCGAGCACCCGTTGTTCGATATTGGCGATGACTGTTTTCAGACCCTGACTATGGAATTCGTTCAATGCCTGTTCGTCTAGATAGCTTTGCAGCACCGACTCGGCAAACAGGCCCATGGGTTCCACCGCATGTACTACATACAGATCGGCGTTGAAGGTGCGCGCCAAGGCCAGGGCATGCTGCATCACGAACGGTGCGTACAGACCGAGGTCGGTGGCATACAGCATTGAGCGAATCATGGGACCTCCTCGCGAGCCAACGATGGCGGAGATTGATTCAGCTTAGCAGTGCCTTGGCGAGTACGACGTGCGACGCAACGTCCTGAATGAAAAGGCTCTAGATCGGCTGTTCGTTGCTGATGCCATGGGGCACGTGGCCGGTGGCGACCACTTCGCGAGCCAGCTCGCAATGACCGGTCTGGTCATCGAAGAACACGTCGGCGGCGAAGGCTTCGAGGAACGCCGATTTGGTCAGGCCACCGAGAAACAGCGACTCATCGAGACGAATATCCCATTCCCGCAAGGTGCGGATCACCCGCTCATGGGCCGGCGCCGAACGGGCGGTAACCAGCGCCGTGCGGATCGGGCAATCGTCATCTGGAAACTCGCGCTGCAACAGATTGAGCGCTGCCAGAAAGCCCTTGAACGGCCCACCGCGCAAAGGCTCGCGCGCTGATTCGCGTTCCTTGGCCTGAAACGCTTCAAGGCCGCCGGACTGATAGACGCGCTCGGACTCGTCGGAAAAAATCACCGCGTCACCGTCGAAGGCAATGCGCAATTCATCGCTGGCCGCGCGGCTGGCGCCGCCGGAGAGAATCGTTGCCGCAGCGAACCCGGCGTCCAGCGCCGCACGCACGTCTTCGGCGTGGGTCGAGAGAAACAGGTCGCAGCCAAACGCTTTCAGATACGGATAAGGACTGCGCCCGCCAACGAACGCCGCACGAGAAATCGCCAGACCGTAATGATGAATCGAATTGAACACGCGCAGACCGGTGTCGGCGCTGTTGCGGGAAACCAGAATCACCTCGACCCGCGCGCGGCCGAGGCGACTGTTCAGGCTCAGGAGTTTTTCCACCAGCGGGAACGCATCGCCCGGCGCGAGGATTTCGTCTTCGTGCTCGATCTGATATTGCCGATAGGCTTCGACGCCGCTCGACAGGTAGACCTTGTGGCTTTCGCTCAGGTCGAACAAGGCGCGCGAGGAAATCGCCAGCACCAGTTTGTCATCGATGTTATTGGCCATGCCTTCCCCCAGAACAACCGACTCAGGTATTGCGTCGGTCGATAAAACCCAAATGGCGATACAACGCCTCGATGGGCGGCAACTCGCAGCCCGCCGCTTTCGCCGCCGCCAATGGCCGGGCGTAGATCGCCTCCAGCTCCAGCGGACGCTTGTGTGCAAAATCGTGGTACATGCTCGGCCAGTAATCGGGCATTTTTTCCGTCATGGTGAACAGGTACTCGGCGTAACCGGGTGGGATCTCGTATCCACAGGCCTTGGCGCCCAGCACCACTTCCGCCATCAACGCCTGAATCGACAGGCGGCTGTCGGCATCGGCCATCAGCGCTTGCGTTCCCGCGCCGAGCAACACCGAAAGGCCGTTGTAGGGGATATTCCACACCAGTTTCTGCCAGCGTGCCTGATGCAGATTGGCCATCGCCTGCGAGTCGATGCCGGCGACACGGAACAGCCCGGCGCCCTCCTCGACGATCGCCATGCGCGCTACTTCATCGATGGCCGAGCCGCTGTGATAACCGACATTCACCGCGCCAAGGGCCTGATGGGTAATCTGCCCCGGACCCTCGCGGTGCACGCAAATCAGGCACAGACCACCGAGCAGATGCAGCGAATCCGGCAACAGTGGCCGCAGGCTGTCTTCGACATCCAGACCGTTCTGCAGCAACAGCACTTTTGCGTCAGGTTTGGCGGCCTGAATGATCGCCGGGGCCAGACCGGCGTTGCTGGTGGTCTTGGTGCCGACCAGCAGCCAGTCACAGGGTGGCATGTCTTCGGCAGCGGAATAGGCATTGGCCGGATGCAGCGTCATCGGGCCGTGCACCGCACTGTTGATCTGCAAACCGCGCTCAGCCACTGCCGAGAATTCGCTGCGCAACAAGAAATGCACGTCGAAACCGGCACGCGCCAGCATCACCCCGTAAAACCCGCCGATCGCACCGGTGCCGATAATCCCCACCACCGGTTTGCTGACTGTCTCGCTCATGGCAACTCCTCTGCAATTCGACCCAGCGCCTGCGCCACCGCCTGGTTGAGCTCGGCAACCGTCAGGCGGCTGTGCACTGCGCCAAAGAACTCGCCGTCGCGCACCACGAACAGCGCCGGCAAATGAAACACCTGATAACGCTCGACCAGGCCGCCATTGTCGCCGGCGTCGATCCAGCACAGCTGGTCGATCATCAGCGGCAATTCCGGCAACACCTCGCGGGCATAACGACAACTGGCGCAGCCGACGCTGGTGAAGATCACCAGAGAAACCCCGCGCATCGCCAGCAGCCGCTGGTCGGCGTCGAAGTCGGTCAGCTCGGATTCGACCACTATACTGGGGGAAACAATGTCAGATGGCCGACACAGGGAGTCTGTGCTCATGGGACGTTTCATTCCTCATCCGGACGAAGTGCCGGTTGAATTGACGTTACTCAAGCCTGAATGCATTTCCAGACAACAGCTGCACACTATCAGCCTCGGCGGCATCGCTTGCAATTACCACCGCGCCTGGCGCCACGGCACTGCGCTGCAAGTGCGCATGCCGACGCTGAATGCCGACTTCTGTTATCCGGGCTATGTGGCCTGGTGTCTGCGGCGTAAAAAAGGCTATCTGGTGGGCATTGCCTTCACTGACGAACAGACCCTGTTCAGCGCGCGAATGGGTGAGCAGGTGTGTCAGATCGAACGCTATTCACGCATGCAGGACAGCCACGACGATCTGCAGGATAGTCAGGCGCTGGCCCTGCAGTGGGTCGAGGAGCACGCCGAAGAGTTCTCCCACGACAACCTGCGCAAGGCTTTTGCGCAGCCAGCGCTGGACTAAAGCACGGTTTGCCCATTGTCGAGCCGCCTCTGACGCGCTAAGGTTCGGCTCCCCCGACGCGCTAAATCTGCTGTGCTCCGCCGCGCGGGGATCGCTGGCGGCCGGCACCCGTGACCTGACGAGTAAACGATGGCTGATTTACCGATCAACGACCTAAACGTCGCCTCTAACGAGACCCTGATCACTCCCGATCAGCTCAAGCGTGATATCCCCCTGAGCGACGCCGCCCTGCGCACCGTCACCAAGGGCCGCGAAGTCATTCGCAACATTCTCGATGGCACCGACCACCGTCTGTTCGTCGTGATCGGCCCGTGCTCGATTCACGACATCAAGGCGGCCCACGAATACGCCGATCGCCTCAAGGTGCTCGCCGAGGAAGTCTCCGACACCCTGTATCTGGTCATGCGTGTGTATTTCGAGAAGCCGCGCACCACCGTCGGCTGGAAAGGTCTGATCAACGATCCGTATCTGGACGACTCGTTCAAGATCCAGGACGGTCTGCACATCGGTCGTCAGTTGCTGCTCGACCTGGCCGAGAAAGGCCTGCCGACCGCGACCGAAGCCCTCGACCCGATCTCCCCGCAGTATCTGCAGGATCTGATCAGCTGGTCGGCCATCGGCGCGCGTACCACCGAATCGCAGACTCACCGCGAAATGGCTTCCGGCCTGTCCTCGGCGGTCGGCTTCAAGAACGGCACCGACGGCGGCCTGACCGTGGCGATCAACGCCTTGCAGTCGGTGTCCAGCCCGCACCGTTTCCTGGGCATCAACCAGGAAGGTGGCGTGTCGATCGTCACTACCAAAGGCAACGCCTACGGGCACGTGGTGCTGCGCGGCGGCAATGGCAAGCCGAACTATGATTCGGTCAGCGTTGCGCTATGCGAGCAGGCGCTGAACAAGGCGAAGATCAAGCCGAACATCATGGTCGATTGCAGCCACGCCAACTCCAACAAGGACCCGGCCCTGCAACCGCTGGTGATGGAAAACGTCGCTAACCAGATCCTCGAGGGTAACCAGTCGATCATCGGCCTGATGGTTGAGAGCCATTTGAACTGGGGTTGCCAGGCAATCCCGAAAGACCTCGCCGACCTGCAATACGGCGTGTCGATCACCGATGCCTGCATCGATTGGTCTGCCACCGAAAACACCTTGCGCAGCATGCACGCCAAGCTCAAGGACGTATTGCCGAAGCGCCAGCGCATGTAAGCTGCGTTTTACGGGCATAAAAAAACGCCGGACATTGTCCGGCGTTTTTGTGTGTGGGGTTCAGATCTTCGCGGCGCGACGCTGATGGCGTTCCATGTAGCGCTCGACGTAGGAGCAAGACGGGATCACCGTGTAGCCCATTTCTTCGGCGTATTGCAGCGCGCGTTCGGTCAGCGCTGCGGCAATGCCACGGCCGCGCAGGGCATTGGGCACGAAGGTGCGATAGATATCCAGGGTCTGCTTGCCCAGATCCATGTAGGTCAGGTAAGCACGATGACCGTCCACAGTGGTCTCGAATTGATGACCAGCCTGGTCATGGTGGATGGACAACGCCTCGCTCATCACTACTCCTCGCGGGTCTTGAATTGTGACCCCTACCTTACCGATGTTTTCCCGGCGAAGGAACATCTACGCCACCCCGTGCCTGATGGACACCGAGAAGAGCCACACCGATCTCGCGCAACCTGACACCTGCTGAATAGTAGGCACCATTGGCAATAATGCTCAAGGTACGCTCGTCATCGGACGGTTTGGGGGCAAAGGCTTCGATGCTCGCAGGTTCGGTCGCAGACCCTCTTTGCGCGCCGCTTGCCTGAACATTGCCGGGATGTTGAGACTTAAGACGTGCAAGCTTTTTTAAAGTCACCTGAACATCAACAAAGATACGCGAAGCGCTTCGCAGAACCTGAACAAAAGTGTGGACGAATTCATTTAGAAAGACTTTAGCCGAAGTCGCAAAAACAGCATGCGACGGTGGGAACTTTTTCCGTTTGAGTCGCTCACGCCGGGGCTTGCAGCTGGATATTTTTTATACAGCGCAGTTAAAAGTTGCTCGAAAAAGAATCAACGCCTACAATTTTTTTTGCTTCTTGCGCTACGTCAGTTTACTTACTACAAGTAATGGGTAGTATGTACGCCGGCTATTTCCTCAATCGTGAGGAGACAGCCACTTAATTTGAAAGTCCTTGAAGGGGAACACGATGAACAACGTTCTGAAATTCTCTGCTCTGGCTCTGGCCGCAGTTCTGGCTACCGGTTGCAGCAGCGCATCGAAAGAAACCGAAGCACGTCTGACCGCTACTGAAGACGCAGCTGCTCGCTCCCAGGCTCGTGCAGACGAAGCTTACCGTAAAGCTGATGAAGCTCTGGCTGCTGCTCAAAAAGCACAACAGACTGCTGACGAAGCTAACGAGCGTGCTCTGCGCATGCTGGAAAAAGCTAGCCGCAAGTAATAATCCCTCGGGATTGTTATCGAGCCGATCCGGTTTTCCGGGTCGGCTTTTTTGTGCCCGGTGCTTTTCTCCGGGCAATAAAAAACCCGTCGACGCTGCACGCCTCGGCGGGTTTCCGATCAATGCTTATTGCTGCAGATCGATCGGTGCACTGCTGACCATTGGCGCCGAGGTATTCGGCACGGCGATCTCAACCGGCAGGCCGTCTTCGGCCGCAACCACATCACGCACCACATCCCAGTTCATGCGCAGGTTGCTGGTGATGTCTTCACGCTTGAGCATCGCGTTGATCACCGCTGTGTGCTTGTCGACCACCGACGGGTTGCCCTTGTCGTCGAGCGGCGTGTGCGCTTCCAGATAGACCTTGCCGCCACTGCGACCGAATTTGTACGGGTCGTTGATGATGCGCACCGAGGTACCAACCGGGACCATGCCGGCCATTTCCAGCACGTTGTTGTTGAACATGCGGAAGCAGCCGTGGCTGGTGCGCATGCCGATGCCGAACTTCTTGTTCGAACCGTGGATCAGGTAGCCCGGTGTGCCGAGGGTGAACTTGAACGGCCCCAGCGGGTTATCAGGACCGGCCGGCACCACATTCGGCAGCGGATCACCGTCAGCAGCGTGTTCGGCCTTGATCGAAGCAGGAGGCGTCCACGTCGGGTTCGGCGTCTTGGCGATGATCGAAGTGTGCGCGATCGGCGAGCCCCAGCCTTCACGGCCGATGCCCAGCGGGAAGGTGTACACCACGTCGCGGCCTTTCGGGTAGTAATAAAGACGGTATTCGGCAAGGTTGATGACGATGCCTTCACGCGGGCCCGGCGGCAGGATGAAGCGCGTCGGCAGGACGATCTCGGTACCGGCGCCCGGCAGCCAGGCATCGATGCCCGGGTTGGCCGCAACCATTTCCGAATAGCCCAGATCGTAGGTGGTGCCCAGGTCGGCGAAGGTGTCTTCGTACTTGGCTTTGATCACCTGCACCTGGCCGACGATGTCCTCGCCGGGTGGTGGCAGGGGAAGCTCCAATGCAGCAACGGGACCGGCCACACACAGGGCGGCAAGTGACAGGCAGCGGGTGACGGCAGGAAAGCGCGGCAACATCCGGAAAATCCTTCGCATGATCATCAAGGGTATAAGGGCGCGATTGTACACCGCGGCCTGGGGATTCGGGAGACACGCCGATAGACCGTGTCGCGCCCTGAAAGATCGCAGCCTCGTTGCACTCGTCAGCTCCTGCATTTGCAACGCATTCCCCTGTAGGAGCTGACGAGTGCAACGAGGCTGCAATCTTTTGATCTTAAAGTTCGAATCGAAGCTCGGGCCAGATCGGCGACGTACCGCGTTTCTGCGATTCAAGAATCGCCCGGCACAGCGAGCACAGACGCTGATCCTGGAACACCCGCCGATCAACATTCGACCAGCGCGGTTGCGCCGGCAGCAGAGTGCCGCACAGCGTGCGATCGGCCGAGCCACCGAGTTCCAGCTGCCGCGTCACCAGATGCACCCGCACTTCCTGGCAGGCGAACAGATCCAGCTGCTCGTCAGGCTCGATCAGTTGGTAGGCAAACAGGGACCAGGCAGGACGCGGCATCGGGGGCTCCAAATTAGGGGGCGCCACATTAGCCGAAAGCCTGCCACTAGAAAAGCCTCATAACAGCGGTTTTAGCGTCGGCCAGACATTTTCCAGCAACTTGCCCTGAGCCCCGGCGGCCGGGTGTAGACCGTCGGCTTGCATCAGGTCCGAGTGCCCACCGACACCTTCGAGAAAAAACGGCACCAACGGGATGTTTTTCTCTTCGGCGAGCTTGCCGTAAACCTCGGCGAACGAATCGGTGTAGCGCTTGCCATAATTGGGTGGCAACTGCATGCCGAGCAGCAGCACTTTCGCGCCGCTCTGCCGCGAGCTGTCGATCATCGAGGCAAGATTTTGTTGCAATTGTGTTGGCGGCATCCCGCGCAGGCCGTCATTGCCACCCAGCTCGAGGATCACCAACTCCGGCTTATGCTCTGCAAGCAGCGCCGGCAGCCGCGCCTGGCCTCCGGCACTGGTGTCGCCACTGATCGAGGCGTTGACCACTTTATCGTCGAAACCCTCCTGTTTGAGCCGCTGCTCGAGCAGCGAGACCCACCCCAGACGGGTATCCAGGCCGAAACCGGCGCTGATACTATCGCCAACGATCAGGACAGTACCCGCCGCTGCGTTCTGGGCCATGCACATCAAGGCCAGGCCAGCACTCAAAAACCATACACGCATCGGATTCTCCATGGGCGCAAGCATTCTCACCGCGAAGAACCTCAGCAAAGTGGTCCCTAGCGCGGAAGGTGAACTGACTATCCTGCACGAACTCAGCCTGGAACTGAACAAGGGCGACAGCCTGGCCATCGTCGGCGCGTCCGGTTCCGGCAAATCCACCCTCCTCGGCCTGCTCGCCGGCCTCGACCTGCCGAGCAGCGGCGAAGTCACCCTCGCCGGCCAGGGCCTGAGCAATCTCGACGAAGACCAGCGCGCACGAATCCGCGCCGAGCACGTCGGGTTTGTCTTCCAGTCATTTCAGTTGCTCGACAGTCTCAATGCGCTGGAAAACGTCATGCTGCCGCTCGAACTCGATGGCCGCAAAGATGCCCGCGAGCGCGCCACACAGTTGCTCCAGCGCGTCGGCCTCGGCCAGCGCCTGACCCACTCGCCGCGCCAGCTCTCCGGTGGTGAACAGCAGCGCGTGGCCATCGCCCGCGCCTTCGCTGCCGAACCGGACGTGCTGTTCGCCGACGAGCCGACCGGCAACCTCGACAGCCACACCGGCGAGCGCATCAGCGACTTGCTGTTCGAATTGAACAAGGAACGCGGCACCACCCTGGTGCTGGTGACCCACGACGAACGCCTGGCCCATCGCTGCCGGCGCCTGATCCGTCTTGAAGCCGGGCTGCTGGTCGCCCCTCTGGAGCCTTGATGGCACGTCTGCCGCTGTTGCGTCTGTTCAGTCTTGCCCTGCGCCAGCTCATGCGCGATGCCCGCGCCGGTGAGTTGCGCGTGTTGTTCTTTGCGCTGGTGGTGGCCGTCGCGGCGAGCACCGCGATCGGCTACTTCGGCGCCCGCCTCAACGGCGCGATGATGCTGCGCGCGACCGAGTTTCTCGGTGCCGATCTGGTGCTGGAAGGCAGCTCGCCGGCCCGCGAGGAGCAAATCCGCAGCGGCACCGAACTGCGCCTGAATCATGCGCAAGTGGTGGAGTTTTCCAGCGTCATTGCCACCGATAACGGCATTCAGCTGTCGAGCATCAAAGCCGTCGACCGCGCCTATCCACTGCGCGGCGAGCTGAAGAGCGCGCCCGCACCCTTTGCCCTGGAAGAAGTCGGCGGCGAACCGCAACCCGGTGAAGCCTGGGTCGAGGCGCGCCTGTTGACCGCGCTGGATCTGAAGATCGGCGACAGCATCGACGTCGGCATGAAGACCTTGAAGCTGACCCGCGTGCTGACCTACGAGCCGGATCGCGCTGGCAACTTCTACAGCCTGACGCCACGGGTGCTGATCAATCTTGACGACCTCACCGCCACCGGCGTGGTGCAACCCGGCAGCCGGGTGAGTTACCGCGAGCTCTGGCGCGGCGAACCGCAGACGCTGGAAACCTATCGTGAATTGATCAAACCGGGCCTCGCTGCAAACCAGCGAATCCAGGATGCCCGTGACGGTAACCGACAGATTGGCGGTGCGCTGGGCAAGGCCGAGCGCTATCTGAACATGGCCAGTCTGGTCGCGGTGTTGCTGGCCGGGGTGGCCGTGGCGTTGTCGGCCAACCGTTTCGCCAGTCGGCGTTTCGATGCCAGTGCCTTGCTGCGCTGCCTCGGCTTGTCGCGCCGGGAAACCATGGTGCTGTTCAGCCTGCAACTGACCGTGCTCGGCCTGATTGCCGCCATCAGTGGCGCGCTGCTCGGCTGGCTGGCGCAACTGGGGCTGTTCGCACTGTTGCATGATTTACTGCCGAGCGATGTGCCGCCGGGTGGCCTGTTTCCGGCGATTGCCGGGATTGGCACCGGGCTGGTGGCGCTGGCCGGTTTTGCCTTGCCGCCACTCGCGGCACTGGGTCGCGTGCCGCCGCTGCGGGTATTGCGCCGCGACATGCTGCCGATCCCCTCGAGCACATGGATGGTCTACGGCGCGGCGCTGGGTGCGCTGGGCCTGATCATGTGGCGTCTGAGCCTCGACCTGCTGCTGACCTTCGCCCTGCTTGGCGGCGGCGTGGTCGCCGCGCTGGTGCTGGGCGGCCTGCTGCTGTTGTTGCTGCAAAGCCTGCGCCGCATGCTCGCCCGCGCCTCGTTGCCGTGGCGCCTGGGTCTTGGCCAGTTGTTGCGGCATCCATTGGCGGCAGCCGGGCAGTCGCTGGCGTTCGGTCTGATCCTGTTGTCGATGGCGCTGATCGCACTGCTGCGCGGCGAACTGCTCGACACCTGGCAAAACCAGCTACCGAAAAACGCGCCGAACTATTTCGCGCTGAATATTCTCCCGGCGGACAAACAGGCTTTCGCCGATCACCTGATCAAGGTGTCCGCGCAAGCGGCGCCGCTGTATCCGGTGGTGCCAGGGCGACTGATCAGCATCAATGGCGAGGCGGTACAGCAAATCGTCAGCAAGGACTCGGCCGGTGATCGCGCCATCCAGCGTGACTTGAGCCTGACCTGGGCGGCGGATCTGCCGGCCGGCAACAAGCTCACCGCCGGCTCGTGGTGGAGCGGCCAGCCGTCTGATGATGTGCCGGGGGTTTCGGTGGAAGGCAAGGTGGCCGAAAGCCTGAAACTCAAACTCGGCGATCACATGGTGTTCAGCGTTGGCGGGGTCAATCGGGAAGCAAAGGTCACCAGCTTGCGCGAGATCAACTGGGACAACTTCCAGCCGAACTTCTTCATGATCTTCCAGCCTGGCACCTTGAAGGATCTGCCGGCGACCTACCTGACCAGTTTCTATTTGGCCCCTGGGCATGATCAGCAGATTGTCGAGCTGTCGCGGACCTTCCCGGCGGTGACCATCCTGCAGGTCGAAGCGTTGCTCGAACAGCTGCGCAGCATCCTCGCTCAGGTCACCCTGGCGGTGGAATACGTATTGTTGTTTGTTCTGGCTGCGGGGATGGCGGTGCTGTTCTCCGGCCTGCAAGCGACGCTGGATGAACGCATTCGCCAAGGGGCGCTGTTACGCGCGCTGGGTGCCGAGCGGCAGTTGCTGATCAAGGCGCGGCGTATCGAATTCGGCTTGTTGGGCGCGGTAAGCGGCTTGCTCGCGGCGATCGGTTCGGAGGTTGTCAGTCTGGTGCTGTACCGCTTCGCCTTCGATCTGCCATGGCATCCGCATCCATGGCTGCTGGTGCTGCCGTTGATTGGCGCCGCGCTGATTGGTGGCGCCGGTGTGTTCGGCACGCGTCGCGCTCTGAATGCCAGCCCACTGACAGTGTTGCGCGAGGGTTGATAGACTCAAGCCGTCTTAATCACAAGAAGTCGCCATGAGCCGTTATCGCCCTCCCCGCACCGCCGGCACCGCGCTGATCACCCCCGAGGGTGAAGCGCGGATGCGCGCCGAATTCCATGAGTTGTGGCATGTTCGTCGCCCGCAGGTCACCCAGGCGGTGAGTGAAGCGGCAGCGCAAGGTGATCGTTCGGAAAACGCCGAGTACACCTACGGGAAAAAGATGCTGCGGGAAATCGACAGCCGCGTGCGCTTTCTCACCAAACGCCTGGAAGCGCTCAAGGTGGTCAGCGAAAAACCCAGCGATCCGAACAAGGTCTATTTCGGCGCCTGGGTGACCATCGAAGACGAAGACGGCAAGCAATCGCGCTACCGCATCGTCGGCCCCGATGAACTGGACCTTAAACAGGGTTTGATCAGCATCGACTCGCCGCTGGCCCGCGCGCTGATCGGCAAGGCACTCGACGCTGAAGTGCGGGTGCAGACGCCGACCGGCGAGCAGTTCGTTTACATCGTTGCGATTGAATATCCGTAAGACCAATCAGCGCCGAGTGATCAGGCCCTGCCGCGCAACGCGGGTGAGTTGCTTGATCATTTCCGCCGCATCTTCTGCGCTCGGCGCTTGAATCACCGCCAGATCGAAGCTGTCCGTAGCGAAACGCGCCAGCGACTCGCCGTCATCGACAAACTGGATCAGGAACGCGGCAGGACCGCCGCTGCGACGTGGCCAGCCATCGAGATAACGCAACAGCGTCGGCTGGTGTTTGCCGCCAAGAAGGATTTTCGGGTTGCGCTGGGTGACATGTGCCGTGATCGGCGCGGGACGTGCTGGAGGGCGTAGTGCGTTCATCGTGTCGTGTCTCTGCCTCAAAAGTCTGCATGGCAGGTGAGAGGCAACACCGAACCAGCGCTTTAGCGGTATTTCGAAGCCCTGTTCCGGCTTCTGACGGTAACTGTAGAAGTCACCTGGCGCCCCGCAAGTAGCTGTTTAAATCGGCGCATGGGCAACATCCTAGAGAACGTGACCAACCAGTGTCAAGAATCCCCCACAACAAAAAAAGGCCCGCGCAATGCGGGCCTTTGCCTTGGGCCAGAGCCTTCAACCGGCGATGGCGCGATCCGCCGAGAGCTTGCCGGCACCTTCGATCAGTACCGCGATGCTGCCGGCCAGCAGAGCCAGAGCAAACTCATAACCGTTGTTGGCCATGAACAGACCGTTGCCGATGTGCACCGAGAAGATCGCCACCAGCGAGAGGAACGCCAGACCCAGTGCCGCCGGGCGTACCAGCAGGCCGATGATCAGCGCCAGACCGGCGAAGAACTCGGTACCGCCGGCCAGCGAGGCCATCAGATAGCCCGGGGTCAGGCCGATGCTTTCCATCCATTGCGCAGTGCCGGCCAGGCCGTAACCACCGAACAGACCAAAGAGTTTCTGCGAACCGTGGGCGGCGAAGATCACGCCGACAGCAATGCGCAGGACAGTCAGGCCGTAACCGGCGCGGGTGAACAGAACCTTGTTGATCAGAGAGCTCATGGTGCATTCCTTGTTGTGCAGAAGTGTTTGTGTGTTTGGGTTGGTCGCTATATTAATCAGTTTATTTCATGTTTAAAGCGCAAAAATTTCGCCATAACAATCGAATTGTTAGATTATTTCCGTGTGACCACTTTCTGCTGCCGGGGCTCGAGCGACTCACGCTCCCGGTCGAATGCCAGGTAATACTTGTTCACGCTATTAACATAGCTGACGGCGCCCATCCCCACCTGCTCCATGGCAATGCGCTCGACCTGGAAGAACCACTGGTTGGGATTGAGGCCGCGGCGGCGGGCTTCGGCGCGCATGCCCTGCACGCGCTCGGGGCCGATGTTGTACGCGGCGAGGGTGAACGCCATGCGCTCACGCTCGTTGAGTTTCGGGCTGCTGAAGAACTTGCGGCGGATCATCGCCAGGTACTTGGCGCCGGCCTGCACATTCGCATCGAGATTCTGGATATTGCTCACGCCGACCCGCTGCGCGGCGGACGGGGTGATCTGCATCAGCCCGGTCGGGCCGCTGCCGCTGCGAGCGTTGGGCTGCAGACGCGACTCCTTGAACGCCAGCGCCGCCAGATTGAGCCAGTCCATGTTTTGCGCGTCGGCATGCTTCTGCAGGGTCGGACGGAGTTTTTCCAGACGCTGGCGATCGGCCTTGGCCAGCGGATTGTGTACTTGATACAGGCGTCGATAGATGCGCAGGAACGCCGCGTCTTCGTCTGACGGTTTCTTGTAACCGGTGAGGAAGCGATCAATGCTCGCGCGCAACATCGACGCATCGCGACGCACGAACCAATGCTCCTCGCCCGGCTCGCCGAGGCTCAGTTGCCGATCGAGGCGCAGCTTCGGCAGGATCTTGCCCCAACGCTCGGCAATCGGTTGCTCGACGATGGTCAGGTGGAAAATCCCGCCCTGGACCATCTCCAGCACGTCTTCGACTGCCAGCGTCGGATCTACCCATTCGATATTGATCGGCGCCAGTTTGTGCAGCGCCAGTTTCTGGTTGAGCAGGCTGACCACCTCCCCCGCCGCACTGCCGGTGGGCAAGGCCAGGGTCTTGCCGGACAGTTGCTCGACCTTGGTGTAACGGCGCTGGCCCTTGATGCCGACGAGCACCAGCGGCACGTTGCTGGCGATCGGTTCGCTGCTGGCGACCGCGTAGCCCGAGGGCAGATCGAGCAATTCACCGGGCGCGACCATATCGCCTTCGCCACGCTGCAAGGCGCCGAGCAATTGATCCTTGGCTTTGGGAATGATTTTGAGGGTAACGTCCTGGCCATCACGGGCATGGCCGTTGAGGTATTGCTCGAAGGCGCGCAGTCGGTGGTACTCGACACCAATGGCCTGGCCCTGGACTTCGCCGGAGCTGTTGCGGCTCTGATTGACCAGCACGCGCAGCACGCGGCTGCTGCGAATGTCCGAGAGGTCGCGAACCTTGCTCGCCGGCACGGTTTGCAGCGGCCCGGGCAGGCGTGCGACCGCCGTCATCGGCAGCAGCAACGCAGCACACAACAGCAGCAGAACCGAGGGACGATGCATCCACTCTCCGAAAAGAATACGGGGCGATTGCGTCGCAAAAGAGACGACATCACCGACGAAAACAGAGCGCTTTGAGCGCTGATAAAGTGCGAGAGACTGGCACAGTGATGGCCTTGTCGCCACCCCGGAGTCCTTCGCGGCCTCAACAGACAGCCATAAGTCTTTGTAGTTCTTGGCTTTTCTTATAAATCTACAGCTCTGATATGCTTTCCGGCCTTCGGCCCGAGGTAGCACCATGCAACTCATCGATATCGGCGTCAACCTGACCAACCCCAGTTTCGCCGACAAACATCAGGCCGTGCTCGACCGCGCCTACGCCGCCGGCGTCTGCCAACTGGTGCTGACGGGCACCAGCGTCGAGGGCAGCGAGCAGGCGCTGGAACTGTGCCGGCAACTGGATGAAAGCGGCCAAAGGCTGTTCGCCACCGCCGGTATTCACCCGCATTCGGCCAGCGACTGGAACGCTGACAGCGCCCGTCGCCTGCGCAGTCTGTTGAACGAATCCAGTGTCGTCGCGGTGGGCGAATGCGGGCTGGATTTCAACCGCGATTTCTCCCCGCGCCCGCAACAGGAAAAGGTTCTCGAAGAACATCTGGCGCTGGCCGTCGAGTTGCAATTGCCGGTGTTCCTGCACGAGCGCGATGCCAGCCAGCGCCTGCTGGAGATCCTCAAGGACTTCCGCGATCAACTGCCGGCGGCGGTGGTGCACTGCTTCACTGGCGAGCAAAAGGCCTTGTTCAGCTACCTCGATCTGGATCTGCACATCGGCATCACCGGCTGGATCTGCGACGAACGCCGGGGCACGCACCTGCATCCGCTGGTCAAAGAGATCAAAGCGGGACGGCTGATGCTGGAAAGCGACGCGCCGTATCTGCTGCCACGCACGTTGCGGCCGAAGCCGAAAAACGGGCGCAACGAACCGGCGTATCTGACCGAAGTGTTGCGCGAGGTGGCGCTGCATCGCGGCGAGACCGAGGAAGCGCTGGCCGCGCATAGCACCGCATGTGCCCGGGCGTTTTTTAATCTCCCCATTCTCCCCTGACTGCACACGTCCCCTGTGGGAGCGAGCCTGCTCGCGAAGGCGTTGGATCAGCTACAAATGGGCTGAATGACGCAGCGCTTTCGCGAGCAGGCTCGCTCCCACAATAGATCTCGGCATCCGTTGATTCATATCAAAACTCCCGAATCTGCATAGCGGCACAATAATGGCACCTTGCCAAAACTGTTTCCGCTATCAGAGAAGACCTCCATGGGTGCCTGGCTTAGCAATATCTCGCTGAAATACAAATTCTGGGCGGTCAACGCGGTCGCCTTTGTCACCACCCTGCTGCTCGTGCTGTACGCCGTACATCTTGAACAACAGGCCCGCAACGAAGCCACGCAGGCTTCCGCGCAGGCGCAGGCGCAGTTGCTCAAGGCCTGGCCGCCCGGGCAACCGTTGCCCAAATCCGCGCAAGTGTTGACCTTCAAGCGCGGTGAAGCGCCGCGTCTCAATGATCAACCGCTGCTGGAAATCAGCGGCAGCAACGGCTGGAACGCCATCAATGAAATGCCGCTGTTCGGCGACAGCCCGTTGATGGGCGCCGAAGTGTTCAGCCGTGCCGACGGCGAACAAGTAGCGGTCATCGCCTATGCCCCGAGCCTGAGTCAGGTGTTCAGCGAGCGTTTCGCCAACTATGCGCTGGCGGTCTTCGTCCTGATGCTGGCGATGCTCGGTGCCTCGCAATTGTTGATCCGCTTTTTGCTCAGCCAGCTGAACACGTTGAAAGACGTGATGCTGCACGTTGAAAAAACCGGCGATCTTTCTGCTCGTGTGCCGCTGGTGGGCAAGGACGAAGTCGGCCAGATGGCCAATGCCTTCAACGCCATGCAGGCCGGTTATCAACGCGTCGTGACCACCGTTGCCAGCACCGCGCGACAACTGGATGACGGCGCTGCGCGGCTGGCCTCGAGCATGAACGATGTGCGCCACGGCATGCTCGGCCAGCAAAGCGAAACCGATCAGGCCGCCACCGCGATCAACGAAATGACCGCCACCGTTTATCACATCGCGCAACACGCCGGCGCTACTCGTGACCTGTCGAAAACCGCCGATGGCCTCGCCGGCAGCGGTCAGCAAGTGGTGGCGCGGGTGCAGCAGTCGATTGCCGGGTTGTCCAGCGGCGTGCAGCAGACGGCAGAAATGATTCAACGCCTGGCCGAGGACAGCCAGAAGATCAACGGCGTGGTCAGCGTGATTCACAGCATTGCCGAACAGACCAATCTGCTCGCGCTCAACGCGGCGATCGAAGCGGCCCGCGCCGGGGAGATGGGTCGCGGCTTTGCCGTGGTTGCCGATGAAGTGCGCAACCTCGCCAAGCGCGTGCAGGCGTCCACCGACGAGATCACCGGCATGATCGCCGCGTTGCAGGCCGGCACCCGCGATGCGGTGGATTTCATGCAGGAGAGTTCGTACAAAGCCGACGACTGCGTGCAGCAGGCCCAGGAGGCTGGCGCGGCGCTGGCGGAAATCACCGGAGCGGTGGCGCAGATGCGCGAAAGCAACACGCAGATTGCCGTCGCGGCGGAACAGCAGAGTCAGGTTGCCGAGGAGATGAACCGGGCGGTGGTGAGTATTCGTGACGTGACTGAAAATACCGTGCAGCAGACGGTGGATTCGGCGACGACCAGTAATGAGCTGGCGACGTTGGCCGGAGAGTTGAACAAGGCGATAGGTCAGTTGAAATTGTGAGTCCGCTTTCGCGAGCAGGCTTGCTCCCACATGCGCCATAGAATCAATGTGGGAGCGAGCCTGCTCGCGAAGACGTCAGAGGCATCTACATCGAATCCTGCGATGACGGCTATCACTTCAATAGCCAACCTTGATTCGCCGCCCTCCGCGCCCGGGCCTATTCTTCAAGCATGTGTTCAACATGGATCGAGGAGTAGCAAACATGGGCAAACGTCACCCCAACCTTCCCGCGTGGCAATGGCGCGCTTACCCGGGCAATCATCAGCATCCGACCAATCTGGTCCTGCACCTGATTGCCGTGCCGCTGTTCATCGTGGCGTTTCTGCTGATCGTGTCGGGGGTGTTCAGCCTGAGCCTGGCCAGCGTCGCCATCGGCGTGATCGGTATCGTCGCGGCGCTGGGTCTGCAGCGCCACGGCCACCGCCTGGAGGCGCAAGCCTCCGAGCCGTTCAGTGATCGCAAAGATGCCGTGTCACGTTTGCTGGTCGAGCAGTTTCTGACCTTTCCGCGGTTCTTTCTCAGCGGTGGCTGGTGGCGCGCCTGGCGTGAGCGCCACCGTCGGCATTGAGTCAGGCGAAGATCGTCACGGTCTGCCGACTCATGGCAATCAACTCTCCCTTCGCGTTCCACAGCTTCGCGGCGACATGGCCGTAGCCGTCGGCTGCGTATTCGATGTCGGCGAGGTATTGGCACCAGTCCAGCGTGCTCAAGTCGTGTAACGGCTGCACGAATTCGATGGTCCAGGTCAGCGTGCTACCCGGTGCCGGTTTTTTCAGATACGGCAACAGCGCCGGCGGCCAGGCATCCACCAGCGCCAGCAGATGCGCCTCGTTGACCGGCTCCTCTTTGACATCCCCACGCAACCGCACCCAGCCGCCCATCAAGCGCGATGGCGTGTTGGAGAACGGAATACCGCCGACGCTCCAGCGCATCGCCAGATGGCGCATGAATTCCGGGGTTACGCCTTTGATGTAGGGCAGCTCCTGGCACTCGTCCCAGTGTTTAATGGTGGGCGCCGGATAGGCTTCGACGGCGACTTCCGAAGGCCGCGAGGCACCGAAGCTGCCCTGAATGATCGTCACCACTTGGCCATTTTGCATGGCGCGGCCCAACACCTGGCTGACCGCTTTGCCTTCACGCAGCACATCGACTTCGAAACTCACCGGCACTTGCGGCTCGACCGGGCCGACAAAGGTAATCGCCAGCGAACGCACCGGGCGCTCCGTCGGCACCCTGGCGCGCATGGCTTCAAATTGCAGCGCGGCCACCAGCCCGCCAAAACTGGCCCGGCCCTGCCCCCATTCGGCGGGGATGATCACTTCAGGTCGTTGGCGGACAGCATCGAGCAGATCGCAAAAGCGCATGGCAACCTCGGAAAGCGAAAAAAGGAATGCAGGGATCTTAACCAGCCAAGGACGGCGGCGCAGCGTCTATTCCGGTCAAATGCGCTGACAGATAGGCCTTGGCGCGTTTCAATTTCGCCACAAACCCTTGTAGGAGCTGTCGAGTGAAACGAGGCTGCGATCTTTGATCTTGATCTAAAAAAACAAGATCAAAAGATCGCAGCCTCGTTTCACTCGACAGCTCCTACAGGAGGACGTGGCGATATCAGGATTTGAAACACGTAGCGCTGAGCTTCTCCAGCACTTGATCGGCCTTCAGCTCTGCCTTGATCAACCCCGCCTGCCAAGTCGCCACGCACGGTTGCAGATCGGCTTCCTGCTCGGCGCGGGCCAGCCATTGCCAGCAATCGTGCCAATCGCCCAGTGCGCCTTGCGCCGATTTCAGGCGTTTGTAAGCCGGTTTCGGCAAGCGATCCAGCTCGGGATAGGCTTCGATGCCATAGCGCACGCGCTTGATCAGCAGGCGCAGACGATGGCGGTCATGGGCGGGATCGTGCAGCGCCGCGTCGAGTTTTTGCCACTGTTTGCCTAGGCGTTTTTCGATGCGTTTATCCAGATCCTTGAGCAGACCCTGGCGCTGGGACGCGCGCAAAAAGCGTGGAAAGGCGTCGAGAATCATCAGCAACGAAGCCAGTTCCGCACTCGCCGCCAGCGCCGGATACGCCTCGGCCATTTGCGCCAGACGCCGCTGCGCAGCCTCAGGTTGGTCATGCTCAAGCAGATACGCCGCCAACACCTCGCGGTCACGCCACGGTGTGGTCAGATCGCCAACTGCCGAGGCCGCCGCCTCCAATTGCTCGACACCCGGCAAGCCGCGCAACGGCCGCAACAGGCTGCGCAGGCGCCGCACCGTAGTGCGCAAATCATGCAACGCCTCGGGATCAGTGCGCGCAGTCAAGCGCGCCTGACATGCCAGCAGCCGCACATCCAGGCTCAACACATGAGCCACCAAGCGATCGATCATGGGGGTCTACTCCGTAGACAGCTGCAAGCTTCAAGTTGCAAGCTGCAAGCTGAACGGGGTCGCTTTGAGCTTGCCGCTTGCAGCTTGAAACTCGCAGCTGCTGTTAGCGTCCTGCGCGGGACTCGCGAATGTAGAAGCGGGCTTTTTCGGCTTTCTTGCTGCAGCCTTCGAAGCCTTCGAATTGTTGCTGGGTCTTGGCGGCAGTCAGCAGCGACAGCGCTTTGGAATAGCTGACGGTGCCGGCGAAGCCTTCAGCCTTGGCCAGGTCCAGTTCGTGCCAGGCCGCGTCGAGTTGGCTGCCGCAGCTATCGCGGTACGCGGTTTTGCCGGCACAACCGGCCAGAACCAGAGCCATCAACGGTACACAGATCCAGGCTTTCATCACTCACACCTCAAGGTAGGTCAACAGTCGTGCAGGTAAGACGGCCAAGCGGCGAAAAAGTGCCTCGCAGACAGGTCAAACCACGTGGCGCAGAGCATAGCGCGCAAGCGTGCGTCGCGAGCGAAAAACGACGTCACCGCTTCGCGCAACGACCTTGGCGATTGAGCCGCTTGGCCGATGCGTGCATTGTGCAGGCTTGTCGGGAGGAAGTTTGATGAAAAAGCGTGTCGCACTGGTGCTGGGCTCCGGTGGCGCCCGGGGCTATGCCCATATCGGCGTTATCGAAGAAATTGAAAAACGCGGCTACGACATCGCCTGCATTGCCGGTTGTTCGATGGGCGCGGTGGTCGGCGGGATCTATGCCGCCGGCAAACTGGATGAGTACCGGCGCTGGATCGAAAGCCTTGATTACCTCGATGTGCTGCGCCTGGTCGATGTGAGTTTCCGTCTCGGCGCGATTCGCGGTGAAAAGGTCTTCGGGCAGATCCGCAAGATCGTCGGCGAGATCAACATCGAAGACCTGCGCATCCCCTACACCGCCGTCGCCGCCGACCTGACCAATCAGCAGGAAATCTGGTTTCAGGAGGGCTGCCTGCACCAGGCCATGCGCGCCTCGGCGGCGATTCCCAGCCTGTTTACCCCAGTGATGCAGGGCAACCGCATGCTGGTCGACGGCGGCATTCTCAATCCGTTGCCGATCGTTCCGGTGGTGTCGAGCCACTGCGACCTGATCATCGCGGTCAACCTCAACGCCACCAATCAGCGGCAGTACAAATTGCCGGTGATCGAGCGGCCAGCGGCGTTCCGTTCGCGCTTCGACAGTCTGATCAAATCCATGGGTTCGAAGTTGCCATTCCGGCGTAAACAGGCCGAGCAATTGTTGAAGCTGGAGCAGGAAGCCTTGCGCGCCGAGGCGGCGGAGATCAATCCGTGGCTCGAAGGCGTCGAACCGGAAAGCCAGCAACCGGCCGCCGCTCCGGAACGTGAAGGCGCACCGAAATCCGCTACCGGTTCGTTCATCATCGATAACGTCGGGCCAGCGTCGTTGCTCGATCTGATCAACCAGAGTTTCGAGGTGATGCAGACCTCACTGGCGCAGTACAAGATCGCCGGGTATCCGCCGGACATCCTGATCAACGTGCCGAAGCGGGTGTGCCGGTTTTTCGAGTTCTACAAAGCGCCGGAGTTGATCGCGCTGGGCAGACAGATTGCCAGTGATACGCTGGATCGGTATGAGCAGGAGCAGGGTTGAACTGATCCGGATTTTTCGGAGTATTTGATGGCCTCTTCGCGAGCAGGCTCGCTCCCACATTTGAAATGCATTCCCCTGTGGGAGCGAGCCTGCTCGCGAAAGCGTCAGCTCAGCCAGCTTCACTCAACAACCGATACCCAACCCCCGCCTCAGTCACGATAAACCGTGGCCGGGTCGGGTCATCCGCCAGTTTCTGCCGCAGATGTCCGACCACGATGCGCAGGTAATGACTGTCCTCGGTGTGCGTCGGCCCCCAGATATCCTTGAGCAATTGCTGCTGGGTGATTACCCGCCCCGGATGCCGCGCCAGTTGCGCGAGCACCGCGTATTCCTTGCGGGTCAGGGCGACTTCGGCGCCGTCAAGCAGCACCCGCCGATAGGCCAGATCCACAGTCAACGGGCCGAAACTCAGCGCCGCCGGCTGCGCCTCCCCCGCCGGAGCCTGGCGCAACAACGCGCGGACCCGGGCGAGAAATTCCTGAATGCCGAACGGTTTGGTCACGTAGTCATTGGCGCCGCCATCCAGCGCTTCAACCTTCTGCCCTTCACTGGCGCGCACCGATAGCACCAGCACTGGCGTGCTCGCCCACTCGCGCAACTCGCGCAGGACCTGCTGACCGTCCATGTCCGGCAACCCGAGGTCGAGCACCACCAGGTCCGGTTTGCTCAGCGCGGCTTGTGCCAGGCCTTCAGCGCCGGTGCCGGCTTCAAGCACTTTGTAGCCTTGTGAAGCGAGGCTGATGCGCAGGAATTTGCGGATCTGCGGTTCGTCGTCGATGATCAAAATGGTCGCGGTCTGGCTCATGAATTCACATCAACAGAAATGAGTGGCAAGAGAGTAGCGCAGTCGACTTCAAGCTTCACCGTCCATCCCCGGCTGCGCCTGCAACGGCAAGTGCAAGGTAATGCAGGTGCCGCGCCCGTCGATGCCGTCAGCCACGGAAATACGCCCGCCGTGTGCGCCGACCATGCCCTGACAGATCGCCAGCCCCAGCCCCGTGCCCTGCCCGCCGCGATCACCGCGCGCGGCGGTGTAGAACATGTCGAAAATCTTCGCTCGGTCCTCTTCGGGAATCCCCGGGCCTTCATCGCTGACCGCAAAGAAAATCTCCTGCTCATCGGCGCCGGCACGCAATTGCAGGCGACCGTGGCTGGGCGAAAATCGCGCGGCGTTTTCCAGCACGTTGACCAGCGCCTGCTCGATCAACGCCGCGTGCACATACAGCAACGGCAGCTCGGCCGGCACTTCGGTGCTGACCTGCAGCGGCGCCAGCACGGCGCGCAGGCGATTGAGCGAACTGCCGACGATATCGGCCGGCGATACCCAGTCCCGCGCCAGCTTCAAGGCGCCGTGGCCGAGGCGAGTCATGTCGAGCAGGTTCTGAATGTAGCGGTCGAGGCGTTCGGCTTCGTCGCGGGTGCCTTCGAGCAGCTCGCGGCGACCTTCCAGCGGGATCGCTTCGCCGAGGGCCAGCAGGCTGTCGATGCTACCGCGCATGGCCGTCAGCGGCGTGCGCAAATCGTGGGACACCGAGGCCAGCAAGGCGCTGCGCAATTGTTCGGTTTCGCCGTGCAGACGCGCCGCTTCGAGGTCATCGGCCAATTGCGCGCGGGCCAGGGCTTGCGCCAACGGCTGGCTCAGCGCAGTGAGCAAGCGCCGGCGCTGACCGCTCAAGCTCTGGCCTTCCTTGGCGCAAACACCAAGCAACGCCAGCGGCCCATCCTCGACCGACAACGGCCACCACCACCAACGCCCCAGCGGCAAGGTGCCGGTGCCCTTGCCCGCCGGTTGATCGTGTTGCCAGGCCCAATCGGCGGCGGCGCGTTCGGCCTCGGTAAATTGCAGCGGCCCGCCGGTTTCGACTTTCCAGCCGCCCTGGCCGTCGCGGTTGAGCAGGCACAATTGCACATCGCTCCAGCCTTCGAGGTGCTGCGCGGCGGCGCTGATCACGGCCTGGCGATCAGTCGCGGCGGTGAGTTTGCGCGACAGGTCGAGCAGTTCGCTGGTCTCTTCCTGGGTATCGCGCAAAGCCTGCAACTGCCGCCGCTGACGCGCCGCAAGGTTGCCGGTGAGCGCCGCCATCAACAGGAAGAACAGCAGCGTCAGCACGTCTTCTTCGCGCTGAATGCTGAAAGAGAAATTCGGCGGGATGAATAGAAAATCGTAGGTGAGAAACGACAACGCCGCACAGGCCAGCGCTGGGCCGAGACTGCTGCGCACCGCCACCAGCAACACCGCCGCGAGAAACACCAGCGAGATGTTCGGCAGCGGCAACACGCTCGACACCGCCCAGGCCAACGCGCTGGCCAACAACGTCGCGACCAGCGCCAGCGCGTAGTCGAACCACACCAGCGTCACTGGATTGCGCGGGCGCGGTTGATGCTGTTCGTGGTCACTGTCGAGCACGTTGATTTCCAGACCGTGCGCCTGACGCAGCAGGCGCGCCGCCAGACCACCGCCGAACAGGCGACGGCGCAAGCGTGGCCGCGACTGGCCGACCAGCAACAGACTGGCGCGGCGCTCGGCGGCGTGTTGAATCAGGGTTTTCGCCACCTCGCCGGCCCGCAACAGCACCACTTCGCCACCGAGGCGTTCGGCCAGTTGCTGGGCGCTTTGCAGGCGCAACCGCGATTGCTCATCACGGGCGCTGCCGTTGTCGACATGCACCAGACTCCACGGCAGATGCCGGCGCTGGGCGACGCGGCTGGCGTGACGCACCAGCCGTTCGGCCTGCGCATCGCCATCGATGCCGACCAACAAACGCCCGCGCACCGCCGGCGCGGCCTGGCCGAGTTGGCGATAGCCTTGGGCGAGATCGTTGTCGACCTGCGCGGCGGCGGTCTGCATCGCCAGTTCGCGCAGGGCGGTGAGATTGGTCTGGGTGAAAAAAGCGTCGATCGCAGCGCGGGCCTGTTCCGGCACGTAGACCTTGCCTTCGCGCAGACGCTCAAGCAATTCACGCGGCGGCAAGTCGATCAGCAGCAGCTCGAAAGCTTCCTGCAACACCCAGTCCGGCAGGGTTTCGCGCACCTGCACGCCAGTGATGCCGCGCACTTGATCATTCAGGCTTTCCAGGTGCTGGACGTTGACCGTGGTGAACACGTCGATGCCGGCGGCGAGCAGTTCCTGAATGTCTTGCCAGCGCTTGGCGTGACGACTGCCGGGGGCGTTGCTGTGGGCCAGTTCATCCACAAGCACAAGCTTCGGCTTGGCGGCGAGAATGCCGTCTAGGTCCATTTCTTCGAGCAGCACGCCACGGTATTCGCTGCGCACCAGCGGTTGCTGTGGCAAGCCGCCGAGCAAGGCTTCGGTTTCGGCACGGCCATGGGTTTCGACCACGCCGGCGAGGACTTTCACGCCTTGGCGCAGCTGCGTGTGCGCGGCCTGAAGCATGGCGTAGGTCTTGCCGACCCCGGGCGCCGCGCCGAGAAAAACCTTGAGCCGGCCACGGCCATCGCGGGGCAGGTCTGCTAACAATGCGTCGGCGCGGCCGGAGTCGCTCATGCTGGGGATGCTCTCTTTCTTCTGATGTTTATGCGGTGATTGTCAGGGCGCCTTCGCGAGCAGGCTCGCTCCCACATGGATATGCATTCCAAAGGTGGGAGCGAGCCTGCTCGCGAATGGCCGCGCCGCCGATTACAGGTTTTGCAGTGCCAGGTTCAGCTCCAGCACATTCACCACCGGCGGGCCCACCAGCGGTTGTTCGATGTGCTTATCGAGCAATTGCTGCAAGGTCGACACCGGCAGGTTGCGCGCCGCCGCGACACGCGCCAGTTGATAGGCAATTGCCGCCGGTGGCAAGTGCGGATCGAGGCCGCTGGCGGAGGTGGTCAGCAAGGCCAATGGCACCGGCCCCTGCCCAGCGACTTGTTGTTTTTGCGCGTCTTCGATCACGCGGGTCGCCAGGGCCGGATTGCTTGGCGCGAGGTTGCTGGCGCCGCTGGCGACCGTGGCAAAAGCCCCGGCGGAGGGCCGTGGGTGGAACCAGCTGTCGCCGCTGAAATCCTGGGCGATCAGCGCCGAGCCGCGGACTTTGCCGTCGGCGTCGTGGATCAGGCTGCCGTTGGCTTGGTCGGGAAAGGCGACCTGGGCAATGCCAGTGACCGCGAGTGGGTAGGCGACGCCGGTGATCAGGGTCATCAGCGCCAACAGGGTCAGGGCCGGGCGTATCATTGTGGACATTTCAAGATCCTCGAATTCGTTGGACAAACTTTTGCGCGGTGTCAGGGAGATCTTTTCCCCCTCACCCCAGCCCTCTCCCCCAAGGGGGCGAGTGGGAAAGGGAGCCGATCTTCATGCTGTTCAAGACCTGAGTTCGGCTCGGAATTTCAGGTCGGCGAGCCTCGCACAAACACCTCGGTCAGTCCGCTACGGTGATTGGCTTTCCAATCGCGCGTTCACCTCGGTATCCCAAGTCGGCGTACCTCTCGCAAACACCTCGGTCAGTCCCCTCTCCCTCTGGGAGAGGGTTAGGGTGAGGGGCTCTTTTCAGCCTTACACCAGATGCAACGCCGTAAGCAGCATGTCGATCACCTTGATCCCCACGAACGGCACGACAATCCCGCCGACGCCATAGATCAGCAGATTGCGCCGCAGCAACGCCGCCGCACTCGCCGCCTGCACCCGCACGCCGCGCAATGCCAGTGGAATCAGCACAACGATGATCAGCGCGTTGAAGACGATGGCCGAGAGAATCGCGCTCTGCGGACTGCTCAGATGCATGATGTTCAGCACGCCCAACTGCGGGTAAATCGAGGCGAACAGCGCCGGCAGAATCGCGAAGTATTTGGCGATGTCGTTGGCGATGGAAAAGGTCGTCAGCGCGCCACGGGTCACCAGCAATTCCTTGCCGATCTGCACCACGTCGAGCAGCTTGGTCGGGTCGCTGTCGAGGTCGACCATGTTCGCCGCTTCGCGTGCCGCTTGCGTGCCATCGTTCATGGCCATGCCGACGTCTGCCTGGGCCAGCGCCGGGGCGTCGTTGGCGCCGTCGCCGCACATGGCGACCAGGCGACCGTCGTTCTGCTCGTGACGGATGCGCGCGAGTTTCTTCTCCGGCGTGGCTTCGGCGAGCACATCGTCGACGCCCGCTTCAGCGGCGATCGCAGCAGCGGTCAGCGGGTTGTCGCCGGTGACCATCACCGTGCGAATTCCCAGTTTGCGCAACTCGGCAAAACGCTCGCGGATGCCTGGCTTGACCACGTCCTTGAGATGGATCGCGCCAAGCAATCTGCCGTCAGCGCAGACCAGCAACGGCGTGCCGCCGCTCTGGGCGATCTTGTCGATTTCCCGCGCCAGCGTCGGGGCCAGATCGCTACGTTGCTGACCGAGAAACGCCAGCAGCGAATCCACCGCGCCTTTGCGATACACGCGGCCCTGATAATCAACGCCGGACAAGCGGGTTTCCGCGCTGAACGGCACGGCGGTCAGGGTCTCCGGGGCCGGCTCCGGTTGTGGATGCAGGCCACGAAGGAACTCGACGATCGACTTGCCTTCAGCGGTTTCGTCGGCCAGCGAAGCGAACAGCGCGCCTTCGGCCAGCTCACGGCCGGTCACACCAGGCGCGGCATACACCGCGCTGCAACGACGGTTGCCGAAGGTGATGGTGCCGGTCTTGTCGAGCAACAGCACATGCACGTCACCCGCCGCTTCCACCGCCCGGCCGGATTTGGCGATCACGTTGAGGCGCACCAGCCGATCCATCCCGGCGATACCGATGGCCGACAGCAGTCCGCCAATGGTGGTCGGAATCAGCGTGACCAATAACGCCACGAGGAACACCAGCGGCAGGCTGCCGTTGGCGAAATGCGCGAACGGTTGCAGGGTGACGACCACCAGCAGAAAGATCAGGGTCAGGCCGATCAGCAGGATATCCAGCGCGACTTCGTTCGGGGTCTTCTGGCGTTTGGCGCCTTCGACCAGGGCGATCATGCGGTCGAGGGTCGATTCACCAGGGTTGGTGGTGATCTTCACCAGCAGCCAGTCGGAGACCAACCGCGTGTTGCCGGTGACGGCGGAGCGATCGCCGCCGGACTCACGGATCACCGGCGCCGATTCGCCAGTGATCGCCGCTTCGTTGACCGCCGCAATACCTTCGATGACTTCGCCGTCACCGGGGATCATTTCCCCGGCTTCGACTCGCACCACATCGCCCTTGCGCAGATTGGCGGCGGGGACAATCTTGAAGCTGCCATCAGCCTGACGGCAGCGGGCGCTGAGGCCTTCGCTGCCGGCCTTGAGGCTGTCGGCGCGGGCCTTGCCACGACCTTCGGCCAGGGCCTCGGCGAAGTTGGCGAACAGCACGGTGAACCACAGCCACAGAGCGATTTGCGCGGCGACGAAGGTCGGCACGTCGGCATCCGGAAGGAAGCACAGCACGGTGGTGAAAATCGCCGTCAGTTCGACCACCAGCATCACTGGCGAACGGGCCAGCTGCCGTGGGTCGAGCTTGACGAAGGCTTGCACCAGCGCCGGGCGCCACAGGGCCGAAATCGCGGTTTTGGCTTGTTCCGGCGCTTTGACGGCGGCGGGTTTGATTGCAGGCATATTCATGATGGATTCCTTAGAAGCCCATACTTAAATGTTCGGCGACAGGACCGAGCGCCAGCGTCGGCAAGAACGTCAGGCCGCCCACCAGCAAAATGGTCACGGTCAACAGGGTCACGAACAGCGGGCCGTGAGTCGGGAAGCTGTTCTGGCCGACCGGTGCGCTCTTCTTCATCGCCAGGCTACCGGCCAGTGCCAGCACCGGCAGGATGTAACCGAAACGACCGATCAACATGCCCAGGCCGAGCATCAGGTTGTGGAACGGTGTGTTCGCGCTCAGGCCACCGAATGCCGAACCGTTGTTGGCGCTGGCCGAGGTGTAGGCGTAGAGCAACTGACTGAAACCGTGCGCGCCGGGGTTGCTGATGGTTGCCGCAGCGCTGGGAACCGTGGCGGCAATCGCGCCGAGCACCAGCACGCCGACGGGCATCACCAACAAGGTTACGACCAACAATTGCACCTCACGCGCTTGAAGCTTCTTGCCGAGGTATTCCGGCGTCCGACCGATCATCAGACCGGCGAGGAACACCGCGATCAGCACGTTGAGCAACATGCCGTAGAGCCCGGCGCCGACACCGCCGAAGATCACTTCGCCGACCATCATGTTGACCAGCGCGACCATGCCGCTCAGCGGGTTGAGGCTGTCGTGCATGCCGTTGACCGAACCGTTCGACGCCGCCGTGGTAGTCACCGACCACAGCACCGTCGCGGTAGTACCGAAGCGCGCTTCCTTGCCTTCCAGCGGTGCAGTCTGTTCAACGGCAGCGTTGTTCAGGGTCGGATTCGGCTGATATTCGGCCCACAACGACGTCGCGCCGCCGATCAGGAACAACGCCAACATGCAGGCGATGATCGCCCGGCTCTGACGCAGGTCCTTGACGTAGTGGCCGAAGGTGAACACCAGCGCCACCGGGATCAGGATGATCGAAGCGACTTCGAACAGGTTGCTCCACGCGGTCGGGTTCTCGAACGGATGCGCCGAGTTGACGCCGAAGAAACCACCACCGTTGGTGCCCAGCTGCTTGATCGCAATCTGGCTGGCGGCCGGGCCGAGCGGGATCACTTGATCGACACCCTGCAGCGTCACGGCATTCACATACTGCGCGAAGATTTGCGGCACGCCCTGCCAGACCAGATACAGCGCCAGCAACAGGCACAGCGGCAGCAGGCCATAGAGGGTGGCGCGGGTCATGTCGACCCAGAAGTTGCCGAGGGTCTGCGCCGACTTACGGCCGATGCCACGGCACAGCGCGACCAATACGGCCAGGCCGGTGGCGGCGCTGACGAAGTTCTGCACGGTGAGACCGACCATCTGGCTCAGGTAGCTGAGGGTCGCTTCGCCGCTGTAGGACTGCCAGTTGGTGTTGGTCATGAAACTGACCGCGGTGTTGAATGCCTGCGTCCATTCCTGGCCCGGCAGATTTTGCGGATTCAGTGGCAGGTGATCCTGGAACAACAGGATGGCGAACAGCAGCAGGAAACCGGCAAGGTTGAACGCCAGCAGCGCCAGCGTGTACTTCTGCCAGCTCTGCTCCGCCTGCGCATCGACGCCGGCAAGGCGATAGCAACCGCGCTCGACCGGGCCGAGAATCGGCGTCAGCCAGGTGCGCTGGCCCTCCATCACCTTGTAATAGAAGCGCCCAAGGAACGGCGCCGGCAGCAGGACCAGCGCAAAAAACCCGAGGATCAGCCAATAGTCATAACTGTGCATAGCCGCTCCTAGTTCCGGTCCGCGCGCAACAGCGCAACCAACAGATAAATGAACAGCCCCACTGCCAACAGCAGTGACACCCCATCCAGAACGCTCATGGAAGATCTCCGTGTAACGGCGTATTGCCGTGTGTGCAGCGATTGTCGGGAAGGAGGCTGTAAAGGAGCGAGAGCGAGGCGCGGTGTGGGTCATAAAGAAAGCGTAAAGAGTGAGTTTATGCGGGCTTTACGGCTGAGTTTCGTGGTGTTTGGGCTGGCGCCTTCGCGAGCAGGCTGGCTCCCACAGGGGCAACGCATTGCAAAATGTGGGAGCGAGCCTGCTCGCGAAGACGGCGGCGCAGACAACATCGCACCCAACTGGCGCACAAAACCCGCACATCCAGCGCCAATCATCCCCGCTGCGACAGCTTTGAACTCATTACGACTTGTTTCAGCGTAATGGCACGCCCACTGCACACGTCCTCCCCCGAAGCTTTCCAATCCTTCAGGGAGCAAGCGCATGAACACACAACTCAAACCCACACTGGGCACGTTGCACCTGTGGGGCATTGCCGTGGGGCTGGTGATTTCCGGGGAATATTTCGGCTGGAGTTACGGCTGGGGCGTGGCCGGTACGCTGGGTTTTCTAGTGACCTCATTCATGGTCGCGACCATGTACACCTGCTTCATCTTCAGTTTCACCGAACTGACCACCGCGATTCCCCATGCCGGCGGGCCGTTTGCCTACAGCCGTCGCGCGTTTGGCGAAAAAGGCGGATTGATCGCCGGACTGGCCACACTGATCGAATTCGTTTTCGCCCCGCCGGCGATTGCTTTAGCGATTGGCGCTTACTTGAATGTGCAGTTTCCGGCGCTCGACCCGAAACACGCAGCGGTCGGCGCGTATATCGTATTCATGGGCCTGAACATTCTCGGGGTGAAACTGGCCGCGACGTTCGAGCTGATCGTCTGCGTGCTGGCGGTGGCTGAGTTGCTGGTGTTCATGGGCGTGGTCGCACCGGCGTTCAGCTTCAGCAACTTCGCCCTGAATGGCTGGGCCGGTTCCGACGTCTTCGGCGCGCCGGCGATTGCCGGGATGTTCGCGGCGATTCCCTTCGCGATCTGGTTCTTCCTCGCCATCGAAGGCGCCGCCATGGCCGCCGAAGAAGCCAAGGACCCGAAACGCACGATCCCAAAAGCCTACATCAGCGGCATCCTGACCCTGGTGCTGTTGGCCATGGGCGTGATGTTCTTCGCGGGCGGCGTCGGCGACTGGCGCACCTTATCCAACATCAACGACCCACTGCCGCAGGCGATGAAAACCGTGGTCGGTGACAACTCCGGCTGGCTGCACATGCTGGTCTGGATCGGCCTGTTCGGCCTGGTCGCCAGTTTCCACGGCATCATCCTCGGCTACTCACGACAATTCTTCGCCCTCGCCCGCGCCGGTTACCTGCCCGCCTCATTGGCAAAACTGTCACGCTTCCAGACCCCGCACCGCGCAATCATCGCTGGCGGCCTGATCGGCATCGCCGCGATCTACAGCGACGGCCTGATCAACCTCGGCGGCATGACACTCACCGCAGCGATGATCACTATGGCCGTGTTCGGTGCGATCGTGATGTACATCATGAGCATGCTCAGCCTGTTCAAACTGCGTAAATCGGAACCGAATCTGGAACGTACTTTCCGCGCGCCTTGTTATCCGCTGGTTCCGCTGATCGCGTTGGTGCTGGCGGTGGTTTGCCTGGTAGCGATGGCGTGGTTCAACACGTTGATCGGGCTGATTTTCCTCGGCTTCATGGCGGTGGGGTTCTGTTACTTCATGCTCACTGGGCAACTGCGTGCCGATGCGCCGGCGGATGCGATGTTGACCGGTCTGTAACACGGTTCGGGTGTGCCGGGCATAAGCGGCCTAGAATGGAACCACCGCGAAGTCGTTTCGCTCAAAGGTGGTATGCAGCATCGCACGGCGAAGTCCTCGCCCGTCGAGCTGCCATTAAGGAGAGCCGTTATGCCCTGGTATGCCTGGTTGATTCTGGTCGTTGCGATCGGCTCGATTGTCGGCGGATTGATGATGTTGCGCGACACCGCCAACAAGGTCGAACTGACCGATGAAGAACGCAAGCGCGTCGCACAGCGCAATGCCGAAGCGGATGCCAAGGATGCACAAGACCGCTGATACCAACCCCGCCGCAATGGCGGGGTTTGTTTTTTCAGCACAATCGGACTTACCCGCAGGCTGTTTAGATTTTAGAAGTACAGTCACCATTTAATCTTCCGTGGTTAAGATGGCAGCATCGTCGCGGAGAGCTCCACATGCGTTACTCGCCAGATCACAAAGCCCAGACCCATCAACGCATCATCAAGGAAGCTTCCGCCCGATTTCGCAAGGACGGTATCGGCGCCACCGGCTTGCAGCCTTTGATGAAAGCCCTGGGCTTGACCCATGGCGGTTTCTACTCGCACTTCAAATCCAAGGAAGAACTGGTCGAAAAAGCCCTGCAAGAGGCCGGCGAGCAAGTCGCGGGCCTGTGCGAAGAAATCTTCGCGCAGGAAAACCCTCTGCAAGTGTTCATCGACACCTACCTGTCAGAGTGGCATCAGACCTCGCCCCACGAAGGCTGCCCACTGCTGACCATTTCCTCCGAGCTGGGCCTGCGCGGCCAGCCAAGCCCTACCAGCGACGAAGTCCTCAATGCTCGCCTCGAACAAATTCAGGGCACGCTCAAAGGCGAGAACATCGGCGATCGCAGCATTGTCATCATGGCGACTCTGGCCGGTGCACTGCTGCTGTCACGCAGCGTCGCGGATGCTGACTTCGCCCAGCGCATCCTCGACGTCACTCGCGAGCATCTCAAGCAATCGAGCGATTAACCTTTCCAGCGCTTGAACAACACGCTCGCATTGACCCCGCCAAAACCGAAGCCGTTGGACAATGCATATTCGATCGCCATCGACCGCGCCTCGCCATGGACAATGTCCACCCCTTGGCTCGCTGGATCCGGGTTTTCAAAGTTGAGCGTTGGCGGCACCACCTGATCACGAATCGCCAGCAGCGTGAAAATCGCCTCCAGCCCACCGGCCGCGCCGAGCAAATGACCGGTAGCGGATTTGGTCGACGTTACGGCGATCTTGTTCTGTGTGCCAAACAACGCCTTGATCGCCGCCAACTCGCCCAGGTCACCGACCGGCGTCGAGGTTGCATGTGCGTTGAGATGCTGCACCTGCTCCGGCGTCACTCCGCCCTGAGCCAGTGCCAACTGCATGGCCCGGCGTGCACCGCTGCCGTCTTCTGGCCCGGCGGTCAGGTGGTAGGCATCGGCGGTGGTGCCGTAGCCAACCAGTTCGGCCAACGGTTTCGCACCGCGTGCCAAGGCATGCTCCAGTGATTCGATGACCAACAGACCGGCGCCCTCGCCCATTACGAAGCCATCGCGCCCGCTATCGAAAGGACGTGAGGCTTTCTCAGGAGTGTCGTTGTAACCGCTGGACAGCGCCCGCGCGGCGGCGAAACCGGCGAGACTAACGCGATCGATCGAAGCTTCAGCACCGCCACATACTGCGATGTCCGCCTCCCCCGCCCTGATCAACCGTGCTGCATCGCCGATCGCCTGAACGCCAGCGGCACATGCGGTAACCGGTGCGCCCAACGGCCCTTTGAGACCATGCTGGATCGACACATGACCGGCCGCGAGATTGACCAGAAACGATGGAATGGTGAACGGCGACAACCGCCGAGGGCCACGGCTGTCGGTGGTACGCACCGCATCGGCAATCGCACCGAAACCGCCCACTCCCGAGCCGATGATCGTCGCAGTGCGCTCTTGGCTTTCAGCGTCCGCTGGATGCCAGCCGGCCTGCTCCAGCGCCTGCCGCGCCGCTTCCATGGCGAACATGATGAAGCGATCCATCTTCTTCTGTTCCTTGGGCGGCGTCGCACGATCCGGATCAAATCCGGCCTCGGCATCCTCCTCCGCCGTCGGCACACTGCCGCCGACCCGGGTCGGCAGATCAGCCACAACCGCATCTGGCAGGTTGCGCAACCCGGAACGACCGGCCAGCAAACGCTGCCAGACGATTTCAACATCACTGCCCAAGGGTGAAACCAGGCCCATGCCCGTGACGACGACTCGACGTTGGTTCATACCGTGGTTACCCCTTATCAATTCAAAATTCGACGTGCATCGGTGTGCTGCGATTCGGCTGCTGAATCAGTCCCGAACGAAATTATTATAGGCATAATCAAAGCACAATATGATACCCGTAATTTTCAGCGTTCAGGCATCCACCCGATCAGCACCCAATAAAAAGGCCGGTCAATGACCGGCCTCTCGGCGTTGAACTGTCAGCTTAGTTCACTTCCAGCTTTTCACGATTGCGATCCAGAATCGCCTTGCCAATCCCCTTCACTTCGAGCAACTCATCCACCGACGCAAACGGCCCGTTTGTATCCCGATACGCAACAATCGCCTGTGCCTTCGCCTCCCCCACACCCGCCAACTCCTTCTGCAACGTCGCCGCATCCGCGCCGTTGAGATCGACCTTGGCGGTCTGCGATGGCGTCGCTGCATCCATGAGTAAAGGCGTCTTGGTGGCCTCCGACGGCGCTACAGGGGCGGCAATCGCAGCGATCGAGGCGCTGGTGAGGAAGGCAAAGATCAGCGAGTAAAAATAACCGGTACGCATAAGTGACGCTCCTTGAGATAAGTCAGAAAGCAGCTTTCCTGAGCTGCTCCCTCAAACCTAGGCGATGTGAAGGTACTGTCAAAAATGTGTCTGTTGCAGGATGTGAATTTTTCGATCAGAACTGATCTGTCAGCCGGGCTATTGAGGGATAGCGTGCAGAGATTTGAAAAAGAGTCATTTACGCTTCCCGCCGCTCGGGGGATTTCAAAATCTTGACCGGTTCCTAGCGAACTTTGTGCATCACAGATGAACTACTTCAATGCGACGGGTCGAGCCGACTCGTGTCCATGCGGAGGATTCCGGCGACGCCTTGTGCAAGTTCACCAGATTGGCTGGTACTTATCAGGCGATCTGAAAGTAGCGCTAAAGCACCCTCGCTTGATTAGCCTGCGTGCTATCTGATAATGTCGCCAGTTCAAGAAATACTTTGAGCTGCGAATAAATTCGTAGGCGGGTCTATAGCTCGGGATACTCGGGCAGTCGCGAACTACCCAATGAGCACACTCCCCCACCATGGGTGGATAAACTTCGTCATCGCAGCCTCAAGGCTGTGCAACACAAGAAAAACATCGAAATGAATAAGCTACTAGATATTAACCGCCACACGCTGATGGGTTGTGTGGGGGTGCTTTTCATGGTGCTCTGGTTCTCTTTTAGTTTCAATCATGGGGAAAGAATTCAGCACAACAATGGACTGGGCTGGGATGGTGCAGCCTATGCCGACTGGGCGCAGCGCGACTCAATGGAGGTGCTCAGCAGCCGCAAGGTGTCTGAATATTATATCGGACGCTTGCTGCCCTCCATTATTGTCCATAACACGTCAAAATTATTTGGCTACGACATCAGCTCCACCCCTCGAGTAATACATGCCTTTTACTTACTGAATGTCAGCTTGCTTATCGTTGCAGCTGGACTGCTTATTTTGATCGGCCGACACTATCAATGGCGCACGCCCATTTATTTTCTGGGTTTTAGCGCGTTATTTTTCAATTATCCAGTATTAACCAACCTGTCCTATAATCCAACTTTGACGGACATGTCCGGATACGTTTTAGGCTTGGGGATTTTTTATGCTTACATTAAAAACCGCTTCGCGCTTTTAGTTGTACTCAGCTTTCTCTGCTGTTTTGTATGGCCCACCATGCTTTATGGAGCGTTGCCGATGATTATGCTGGGGCGGGCTCGCATCGCCAAACGCCCCCCCTCGCTGCATAGCCATATACTCGCTTTACTGGTTGGCGTTTCTCTACTTGTACTCGCAGCCTACCTCTATGCTAACGGCCTGCGGCAATCGGACGGCACCACGACTTTCAAAGCTGAGATCCTTCCACTTAGTGTGATTCTGTTTCTCACCTACATCTATCTGGCCTTGAGGCCGATGGTTGACGTGCCATCGTATTTGCAGGCATGCAGGCACATCAAGGTAATTCCCGTCATTGTGGGCATTCTGATGTACGTGTTTGTCAAAGTGATCGTCACGCACTTTTCCGACCAGACACCCGGTCCACTCACGATTACCAGTTACCTCGGCCTGTTTACTCAGGCATCCTTATCCAATCCGCTGATAAATGTTGTCGCACACACTATGCACTATGGCCCTTTTTATATGATCGCCATATTGCTCTGGCCACGGATTGCTGCGCAGGCAAAAGAGGAAGGCCTGGGTCTCTGTGTGTTCCTTGGATTGTTCGCATTTTTATCGATAGGCTCCGAATCACGTCAGTTCCTGAACGCCTGGCCCGCGCTTGCGATGCTGACATGTCAGACGCTGAACAAGTTGGGCGACGAACATAAGATCGACTGGTGGTTTACCTATATTATCGCCGGTATGGGACTCATCCTTTCCAGGTTCTGGCTGAGTATCAATGTCGGCCCTTGGACGGGTAACTTCCAGGCGTTTCCTGATCAAATGCTCTACATGTATTCTGGCCCCTGGATCTCTCACCAGATGTACGGCGTTTTTCTCGCAGTAACGCTCCTTTGCTTCATGACTTTACTGACATTACTACGCCAACCAACGGGCTCAGCCCTGTGCACACTGAAACAGGACGCATGAACCGATGAAAACACTGTCTATCGTAGTACCCGTCTATTTCAATGAAGGCTCGCTGCCAGATCTATTCAACAAGCTCCTATATATTGAGGTCTTGCTAAAGCAACAAGACATGTTACTGGAATTGATATTTATCGATGATGGCTCTCAAGATAACTCCCTAATGTTGCTTAAGCAGTTTTTAATTGCACGCCCCGGTACGAAAGTCATCAAACTGAGCCGCAATTTCGGCGCCATCAGCGCAGTTAAAACCGGCCTTAACTATATAACCGGGGATTGTTTTCTGTTTTTAGCTGCGGACCTTCAAGATCCGCCTGAATTGATTCCAGAGATGATAAACCGCTGGAAAAACGGCACTAAATACATCATTTGCGAACGTACTGATCGACAAGACCCACTTGGGTCAAAGATTTTTTCGGCTATTTACTACAAGCTCTTGCGCAAATTTGTCATGGCCAGTTATCCGAAAAACGGTTTCGATCTGGCACTCATGGATGCGCAACTACTTCCTTACCTCAAGGATAGCGGCAAGCATATTAACTTCCCGCTCTTTCCCTATTGGCTGGGATTCACTCCGGAAAAGATACCTTACGTACGCGTCGCTCGCGAACACGGAAAGTCCAGATGGACGTTCGGTAAAAAATGGAAGCTTCTCATTGACTCCATCTTCTCTTTCTCCTTTGCTCCAGTAAGGCTCATTTCCGCAATAGGCTTGATCGTGTCGCTTGGTAGCTTTGCATACGGCACGGTAGTCGTGCTCAGCGCCTTGTTCGGCAAGGTCGACGTACCGGGCTTCGCAACCCTCGCTACACTCGTATCCTTCCTGCTGGGTCTGATCATCGTAATGCTCGGCGTGATGAGCGAATACATCTGGAGGATTTTCGATGAGGTCAACAGACACCCTCATGCAGTTATTGAAGAAGAAATTCTTTAACGTAGAGTTTATTAAATTTCTGATCGTCGGCTCGATCAATACTGGAGCCGGGTATATCTTCTATCTGGCGTTCATTCAGGTGATGGCATATACCTACGCGTATTCTCTCTCCTATGCGTTGAGCGTAGTCGTTTCATATGTGTTGAATGCTCGTATCGTTTTTAACGAACCGCTCTCGTTGAAAAAATTGCTCGCGTTTCCACTCGTGTATATCGTCCAGTACATAACTGGATTGTGTCTGGTATACATCGCTGTCGAAAAGCTCTCCGCCCCCCCTGTGCTGGCACCGCTCCTCGTTGTTATCGTGACTCTTCCCTTAACCTTCCTGATCGCACGACTGATTGTGAAATAGTGCCAAATTCAGTTTTCAGTAAAAAGCAAAAGGGGCCGGTAATCACCGGCCCCAAGTGCGAAGGTTTGTAGCTGACTTCGAAACGCTTATGCCAATCACTCCAGTGATGCGCCCAAGCCTGAAATTATGGATACGATCAAGGTTCGAGGCGACGCTGCTGATAAATCCAGTCGACTATTTCACCATCCGGGGTATAGCCACTTACAGTCTCGCGCAGCAGTTGGCGAACACGCGAATAGTCATCTTGTTCAACTGCTGACAGTAGATCCACCAAGCGAACCTTCAGCACATCCCAAGCAAGGTGATCCTCATCGGCGGTCATGATCATTGGGTGTGGAGTTACCGAAACATTTTCTCCGATCAGCAACTCTTCGTAGAGCTTCTCACCTGGACGCAAACCGGTGAACTCTATGGAGATATCACCGTGCGGATTTTTGTCCGAGCGGATGCTTAGCCCCGACAGATGGATCATCTTTTCCGCAAGCTCGACAATTCTCACCGGCTCGCCCATATCCAAAACAAATACGTCGCCTCCCTGCCCCATTGACCCGGCCTGTATCACCAGCTGAGCCGCTTCAGGGATGGTCATGAAGTAGCGAGTGATCCTGGGATGAGTAACAGTGAGCGGCCCCCCCGACTTGATCTGACTATGGAAGAGCGGAATTACCGAACCGGATGATCCCAAGACATTACCGAAACGAACCATAGTGAAGCGTGTTTTATTAACACGGGAAACATTGATCTTATCGCCAAACAAAACAGGCGCTATCTCGCGACTGAGCGCTTGAAGTATCAACTCGGCGAGTCGCTTGGTGCTCCCCATTACATTCGTCGGCCGCACAGCTTTGTCGGTGGATATCAAGACGAAGTTGGCGACTCCTGACTGCAACGCCGCTTGTGCAGTATTCAGGGTTCCTATCACATTATTCAACACGCCTTCAGCTATGTTGTGCTCAACCATTGGCACATGCTTGTAGGCTGCAGCGTGGTAGACCGTGTCAACCGACCAGGTACTCATTACGTCAAGCAGTTTTTCTTTATGACGGATAGACCCAAGGATCGGCAGTAACTGCACTGGTGATGACTCGCGATTACTGCGATGCTCGAGTTCAGACAGGATGCTATAGAGATTGAATTCACTGTGTTCGAATAGTAGCAGCGTAGTGGGACCAAGCGCGAAGATCTGTCGGCACAGTTCGGACCCGATCGAACCGCCAGCCCCTGTAACCATGACAGTCTTGCCACGAATACAGCGCTCCAACAGCTCCGGTTGAGCCGGCACAGAATCGCGCCCCAATAAGTCAGCGATGTCCACTTCGCGGATATCCTCGACTTTTACCCGACCGCTCGCCAAATCAGTAAAGTTGGGAACGCTGCGTACATGCAGGGGAAAACCTTCGAGGAGATTGAGAATTTCCCGCCGTCGCGCGCGGGTGGAGGAAGGCAAGGCAAGAAGTATCTCCTGAGCACCGGTAACATCAATCATCTGCTGAATACGTTTCGGCTTATAGACCTGCAAACCGGAAATCGAACGATCAGCAATGCTGGGATCATCGTCGATGAATGCAACCGGTCGCATGACTCGACCCATGCGCAATGCCGCGACCAGCTGGTTGCCTGCAACTCCAGCTCCGTAAATGGCAACCTTGGTCAAGCCGTCATCACGATTTGTAAACGGAACGTGTTGAGCAGCGGTGAACCAGTCACCCATGAAATATTGGCGCATAAACAAACGCAGACCACCAATGATGACCAGGCTGAGCCACCAGTAGTTGAAAATCACCGACCTTGGGACTACTGACTCATGATTGCTGTACCAGTAAACAATCAACGCCAAGATAAGCGAGGAAAGGCTGACCGCCTTGATGATCGCGATCAGTGCGTCATTGCCGAAATAACGCATGACCGCTCGGTACATGCCAAATCGTATAAAAAGGGGAATCGCAACCAAAGGTGCGCAGATAAACAGCCAGATATGGACTTTCAGCGGATTGATCATTTCATCAATCCCTAAACGCACCATAAACGCCATCCATAAGGCCACCCAAACAAGAATCACGTCCGTGAACACTTGGATCGACCGCTTCTGCCGACGCGGGAGCCCTAGCAAAAATTTTCTCAGCCTGACCACATAGCCTTGCTCCAAAGCGCCCTACTCCCTTGTTTGAACTCATTTGAGCCCATTGTACGTAGGTAGGCATCGTCCTAACAGGAAAAAACGATATAACTAATACCTGCGAACAGGCATGCCGCCGTGCTGCACCCGTGTGTGCGTACAGCGACTGCAACACGCTGTATACATAAGTGAGTGATGCAGCGTTGAACCGCAGGCCGCTCCGCGCCTAGTGCCCGCTAGAATCAGGGCACGGCGAAAAGCCAATAATCAAAGGCCGTTTCGGACGCCTCGCGGCGCGACGTTGGTGAGCCATCAGAAAGCTGGAATAGGGACGTTTGGGATTCCACGCGCAAAACAATGGGCGAGCATGCCCTTCATTCCGCCATCCGGCACACTGCATCCTTATGACGCACGGAAAATTGCGCCTTCCCGGCTAAGTACTGACCTGGTATCACGTGCAGGCTCCCACCCTAACACGCGCTGAGCATGTGAGCTGTCCACTTCCAGCGATCCACAGAGTTGCTGATAGAGCGCCTTCTTGCCCACAAGTGAACTCATGACTTTCAGCAATACTGGTGGAACAGGTAACTGCATGCATTGCTTACTCATGCCTTCCGCGAGAGCACGAACCATATCGTTCGTTGACAACACCGGCTCATCAGCTACGAGAAAAAGCTGCCCTGCCGCTTTTGGGTGCTCTGCCGCAAGCGCAATGAACTTACACAGGCTCGTTACACTGATAATACTGCGTCTGTTAGTAACGAGACCGAACGGCATGGGCATGCCTGTGGCGACCAGCTTCAATAAACGACGAAAATTGCCGGGCGCGTGGGCGCCATAAACGAGTGGCGGGCGAATCACCACCAGATCGGTGGGGGCATCTTCAAGTAGCGTGGTTAGTTCAAGCTCAGCCTCGTACTTGGCGATTGCGTAAGGAGCATGAGGTGCCGGCAGTGACAGCTCCGAGAAAGCCTCACCTCGAGTTTCGTTTCCGTTAACACCAATAGAGCTGATGAATATAAAGCGCTGAACACCTCGCAAAACGCAGGCCTCAGCCAAGTGCACAGAGGCATCTCGATTCACTTTACGGAAAGCTTCCAGAGGATCCTGCTCGTGCGAGTTTAAAACATGAGCCCTGCCCGCCAGATGGATAACACAATTCATTCCCGCGAGACGATCCGACCAGGCCTCAATATTGTCCAGATCTCCCAGCACGACGTCGCCGCAAGCGAAGTCTGGCGGCTTGCGATGCAGCGTCACCACCTCATGCCCATCACCCAATAGCATCATGCATAGATTTTTTCCAATGAAGCCGGAGGCCCCCGTTACAAAAATTTTCACACCCGCTCCTTAGCCAGGTTACGAATGCGCCATCACCGACGCATCGTTTCTCAGTCTTTACCTATTCGCCGCAGGCACGCAGCCAGCAAACCGACAAGCAGACCGGTGATCAAGCCCAAAACTATTACGGGGACCTGCCTTGGGAATACAGGACTGGAAGAGGGGTAGACCGAAACCAGTTGCGTTGGCACGTAACCCAATGCGTATTCGTATCGACGCAGGGCGGTCTCAATTTGGTTGATGGCTTCACGATGAGCAACGTACACAGCCACTTGCTCCGCTATGCCGCTCTCGCTGTGCAGCGCATCCAAGTGAGTCTGTCTTGACTTTTTAAGATCAGCCACCATCTGCGAAAGTCGCTCACGACCAGGCAGACTCAGGGCATCCTGTTGCTGTCGAATCATGTCGAAAACGCTCTCAGCGCACTTAGACGCAAGCTCTGCACTACGCCCCCGTACATTGACGGTCAAAAAGGCTGGTTGCCCCTCGGCTGTGTAGCGAGCTTCCTTGATCATCTTCAGTCTTGACTCAGGTGAGTCCTGGAGACCACACGCGCTCAACACTTCTCTGGAATATGCAGCAGGCGTATTCAGTCGAGCAATCACCAGCGTTGCAGACTCCACTTGGTTTGGAATAGGTATGCCATCACCATCGAGTCCGCGGTTTTCTGCCATCTTTACGATTGCTGACGCGTCATACTCAACCGGTGTGAGGGCAAGATAAGCAGCAGCGCTCAGCAGCCCCAGCACGATGCCTGCAGTGATAAACTTCCAGCCTTGCGCCAAAAATTTCATTAATGAAAGAAATGTAAAAGCTTCCGCATTATTTTTTACTTCGTGTTCATGCATACAAGGTCACTCGCATAAGTTTAAGTTGGGCCATATGCCCTTCACGATAAAAACTCGACTTCGCAAACCACTATTCGTAGTTCGCTGGACAACGAGCCTTACCGGCTTATTTTCAGAATTGGCTTCAGGGCTACTCGATAAGTAAATATTTGTATAAGTACGCAGAGAGCAATAAACCCCAGATTTGTCCAAGTGTACGCTTGGGGCGCGAAACCTGCCATTACGCAGGAGTAGCTGATGCGTAGAAAAATCAAAAAAGAAATGATATTCGGATTTTTTTTGAAAAAATAAACGGATGCGACCAACGATAGGTATAGAAACAGCGCCGCCCCCACCGCCCCCAAAGAACCCCACGCCATCAAAAATGGAAAGTACTCCGTACCGACGTTGATTACCGGCTCATCGAAAGGAATAGTGGACCCCAATGTTTCCACGCCACCGACCCCAGGAACCAATTGATTGATCAGAAAATCCGAGTCAATATAACCCTTTGCCATGATCGAGCTGAAGTTGTAGATACCAGCACCGATATAAAGCAAGATCCACTTCACTCCGGGAGAGGCTGCGCTATAAAAATCACTAAAAGGCAACGCAACCCAATCAAGACGCCCGGAACGAAATTGGCCCAGCTTGGCAAAAAGTAATAAGGCTCCAAACAAGCTCACAATCAGCATTTTCCACGGAATCTGACGTTTAGAGAAGAAGATCAAGGTTATCGCCAAACCATACACTGACGTAAAAAGACGATTTCGATCTAGAACGAGTACTGGAAACGCCAGTCCAACGGCGATAAAAATAAATTTCATGCGCTTATCTGCGTAGCACAGCAACCCTACTATCGGTAGCACCCAGCACATATTTGAAATATGTCGAACATGCGCTCGACCACCATCAAAGTTCGCGTAAATCTCTGGATTGCGTAGGGGCAAAGGAAATAATGTCAAATCGACTATGCATGCCCCCAAGATGATCCACGCCAAAAATTTTACCCAATAACACTCCGGCGACCGCTCAAAGGGTATTAGTTGCAGCTCTTTACGGGAAGGTAGGCGAATACCAAGAATTGTATCCAATACCAACGCCAAGGCTGCGACAACCATCAATATGGATATACCAACGGCATAACCACTCGGCAACTCAAACGTCAGCAATGCGATAAGGCAGCTACCGAATAAGGGCACCGAAAAGAACACTGCTGGGGAGCGCTGAAGATCTTTCACATGCCGCCCTTTTCAAATTGGATCATGCTTTAAATTTCCCAACAGCTGTGAGCACCATATAAGCCGTCATGTAAAAGCATGCCGTTAGCCATCGGCGCTTTAGAAACGCAATCTTCGCGCCTATCAAAAAACACTGCGCTTGAAGCATTCTCCTGTAAACACCTTTGAATTTTTTAACATGTTTCTGAGCAACTCGTCGTGACTCTTGAAGATTTTTGATCCTCGACAAAACATCCGATGTTCGACAAGTATTGCTGCTATGTACTCTGTAGGCGCAAACGGGCTCATCTATGAAACCCAGCGCGCCGTGCGCTGCGATGCGCAGGAAGAAATCCCAATCGTCAATGCGCAAGCCCTCATCCCAGCCTTCGCCAGTAGTGACATACGCTTTGCGTACCAAGGGAACCGGACCCGCTACTGCCCAATCTGAAATCACAGAGGCGATTATGCCATTTTCGGAAAGGTACTTTTGCTTGTCTGCTCGATGCAGATCTGTCATCCCGCTGTTGTGCACAACTTTGCCATTCTCGTCGACAACAATTGAATCGCCGATAACGGCAACCTTATCCGGTGAGCCCAATAGATAATTGACAAGCTTCTCACTACCGCCAGATAAAAAATAATCATCACTGGCACCCAATCGCAGGAACTCACCGGTCGCCATATTTGTAAGTTCATTTATAGTGGCAGTCACGCCCTTGTTGGCACGACTTCTATATAGGACCTTTATGCTATTGCCGTGAGCCGCAATCCATTGCTCAATGACCTTCGCAGTGTTGTCGCTGGAACCGTCGTCAATGATGACAATTTCTTTGTTGTCATAAATATCGGCCAAGATACTATCAAGACAACATTTTACGTATTGATCATGATTGTAAGCAGGTACGATGTAGGAAACTAAGGGAACCAATACCGCCTCCGGGCATTATTGCGACCGATATAAGGCGCATTAAAATAACTGCAATTTATATACTATCAACCGGGGTGAGTCAACCGCGCTCACCCCAGAACTCAAGAGTGCGTTTGCTCAGCATCGCCTTGTTGCGGCAGTAAAAGCTTCGAGACCGGCGCACCCTGAAGGACTCGAAAGCGAATAGCTGCGCGGTAACGTGCCGGCATCATTTCTCAACACTGGAGGTGCTGGCCGCCCGCTCAAGCTCACCTGCGTGAAACTTGATCGCCAAAACGAGCAAGGGCAAGTAAGCCAAAACCAAGCCGACCACACCATCCAGGCCGATCAAAACTACGCACAATGCGATTGGAATAAGCCAGAACGTATTTAGTGCCGCAACCCCAAGCGTTACCGGTAGATGTTTACCAAAATATCTGGCGGCGAATTGATAACCATGGCTGCGATGAGCCTCATAAATCTTATCACCGCGCAGACAGCGACGAATCAAGGTGAACGTTGCGTCTACTATGAACACACCAAGGAGAATCAATGTCGCCCAGAACAGGCTGGGTGACGTAGAAGCTGCGCTTATCGCAAAAATACCTAGAACCATTCCCAAGAATCCACTACCCGCATCGCCCATGAAAATTCTCGCAGGTGGGAAATTCCAGAACAAGAAACCTGCCGTTGCGCATGCCAGACATAGAGGAAGCCAAATCATTCCTTCAAAACCGCTGATCCAATAAAGCAACGCCAACCCGACGCACACGCAAATGGTCTCAACACTTGCTATGCCGTCAATACCGTCCATGAAGTTATACAGATTCAGCATCCACACGAGAAAAATTGCGGAGACCATGTAGCCGGCCCAACCTAAATCAATCGTGGCACCGAATACCTCAATTTCCGGCAAACCACCCATCCAGACCAATGCCCAAGCGGCTGCAGCGAAATGTCCCAATAACCGCCATCTGGCCGCTACGTGACCGTGATCGTCAATAAATCCAATGACTGCGATCAGCCCCCCCGCTCCAGCCACAGCGACCAGGAGAAATACCGGCACCAAATGCAGCCATGCCATGAGCGGCAGACTCAACAGAAAAACCAAAACGATCGCAACGCCCCCACCGCGCGGAGTAGGTATCGTATGCGAACTTCGGGAGTTCGGGACGTCGATAATTTTGCGAGCGAGTGCATATTGCCTTAACCACGCCGTCAACGCTAACGACAGAACACAAATAACGGGAAGGAACAACCACTGAACCATTAGATTACGCTCCATAAATTGTTACTGAGCGGCTCCGGCTTAACCGCCTCTACGGCTCATATGATGACTGAACGCCACCAAAACCGAAATTTACAAAAAATTGTTAGATACCCTCCAGACGCCGACGGAATTATACATAGCCGGAAAACTACGCTCAAAGCCTAAAATCGGCCATCACATCAAGCATTAACTTTTGTAGGGACTCAAGTTAAAAAACGCCTAGGACCACCATGACTAACAAGAAAATTCGATCGCGAAATCGGCGTCGCAATTTAGACCAATTCCGGATCAAAAAGGAGCGGGAAATATCCCCTTCATTTGAAAGAGCATTTGGTAAGCCTTGCACTTTATCAGACAACAAATTTGAGATTTTATTAACTTCGGCGCGATACCAGCCGTTTCGCAATAAAGACAAACGACTGACAAGCGCCTTGAATCCAGAGTTCGCTCCAAATTGATTACTGTTATGTTGGCGATAGAGCATATGTGGTACGGCATCCATATACCAAGGCCGACCATTCGCCCTGAACCAGGCATACAAAAGCCAGTCGTGCAGCGACACCTCACCGACACGAGACCAATTTGCAACAATGAATCGTTTGAACTCGAGCGCGTCAGCGGTTTTTAGTACGTAGCTGCAACCTGGCCCGGCAGCTTCGAATAGAAAATCATATGTTCGCTGCGGCTGTACCTTGTTCAATAGAGCTTCGCGACCATCAGGCCAGAAGGCCATAACGTTGCCGGAATAAGCGCTGGCGCCTGATGAAGAAATTTTATCATGGGCGGCGGCCAGCTTATTTTCTAGCCAAATATCGTCCTGATCAGCAAGCGCCACGTAATCGAAATCGGAGAAATCCACATCCCGAATAAGCCTGAAAAAATTCCGCGCAGCTCCGCCAAAGCGCTCCCCGTAGGGAAGAATCTTGATTTGCGAATTGTCCAACGACAGCTGGCTAATAAACGCCTCAGTTCCATCAGAGGAGCTATCAACGCTGACGAAAATCGTTACCCGGACGTATTTCTGCTTCAGGATCGACTCCACCTGTGCCGGTAGCCACTGTACGCCGTTATAGGCAGCTAATAAGACAGCAATCTCAACCATATCCTGCAAAATCTCCTTTGGTTCTCACCGATCATCGGCAACGATGAATTGCAAAGCACTCACAATCGGCTGAAGTCATCCCGATCACCACCGTATGCCAACAGGATAGAGCATTTACCTACTAGCCACTTACATTGCTCGCTTTTCAAAGAGCGCGCGCCTACGCAATTTTTTATACAGACCACACAACCGCATCACTTCATTGTCGAAATGAACCGACGAGCTACCACAAAACAAAAAAGGAAATAGATCGCATAGTTTACAACAAATGCGTACATAGCTCCTACAAGACCGAAAGAATCAGTCAAAAAATAAGTCCAACCAATATATGTCATACTGAAAAAGACCTCTGAAAACACGAACAACCTGGTCATAGCCTTGGCGAGCATAATAAATGAAAGCACGAACGCCATAATTTTTATAACATCACCAAGCAATTGAGGAGCGTATAGATAAAGCGCACCTGCGAACTCATCCGAGAAAAGCACGTGAGTTATGACATCACGAAAAATATAAATACCTAAAGCTGACACCACAACCGCCGGAAACAAATACTGATAGGCAGATTTTATTTCGGAAACGAACAATTTACGATCGACAATCGACGATAGTTTCGGCAGATAATAAACAGTTATCGCCATGGTAATGAACAGAAGATAAGCCTCTGAGACTTTACTCACCGCTTGCCAATAACCGACCTGCTCCCAAGAAAACTTATCTGCCAGTATATTCCTCGTGGCAATTTGAACAACAGGAGCAAGAAGCGCTGATGTGAGAGTCATTAGTGCGAAGCGCGATAACTTTTTGACCGCCTCAACATCCCATCTCAGCAAAAAAAAGCTCCAGTCGAAATAGTTACTTCTCCTATAAAAAGCGAAACTCACCAGGAGCAAACTCGCCTGCGCGAGTAGAAACGCCAACAGTACACCATATAAATGAAAGTAATAACCCATTAACAATGGGGTCAGGACTCCAAGCGCTGCCCCGCCGACATGTACGGCCGCGAGACGCTTTACATCCATCATCCCGTTGATAATGGAAATGATAAGATTGTGTAAGGCTACAAAGATCTGAGCAAAAGCCAAGACAACGATCAGACTTTCATAGCGAGGATCACCGAGCAACCATAGTGCGATGCGTTCGCTAAATGCGAGAACAGCAACACACATAACAAAAGATGATACAAGAGAAAAGCAAAATGCTGAGTTGAGTAAGTTGTGTAGGGGAAGATTTTGCTCGCGATATTCAGCTACGTATTTAACTACACCGGCTCCAACTCCACCGCCTGAAAACACGACCAGCAGCGCTGTAAGGCTCATAAACTGGCCCAACTGTGCGACTCCTTCAGGGCCCGCCAAGACAGCCACAAACTTCATAACCAAGAAGCCCGATAATAAGCGGGCGACTGTGGCAACAGAGGTCAGCAGGCCGGTTCTTAGAATATTCAAAATCACAACCACTCAACGCAGCATTTAAATTAGATGCTTCAGCTCCTTTTGAAGCTGATGACCACCTATAACCAAATAGACCACAATATCAAGAGAAGGAATTCAGGCACTCGATTACCTGCCCCACCTCATCAGCCGACGTGACCGGACTTAATGGCAAGCTTAGAACCGTAGCGTGCAAAGAGTCAGTGATCGGGTGATGCTGAGAACCCAATTCTTTATAAGCATTTTGCTTATGCGGTGGAACGGGATAATGAATAAGCGTTTCAATACCATGACTGTGCAGATGGCTTTTCAGTTCATCGCGTTTCTCACTGCGTACGACAAATAGATGCCATACATGCTGCTCTTGGAGAGTCGGATGCGGCACCTTGATCAGAGGATTATTCAGGTGGGCGATGTACTGATTCGCCAAGGACCTTCTTACACTGATCTCATGATTCAGATATTGTAATTTTACCCGCAACATTGCTGCTTGGATTTCATCGAGACGGCTGTTGACGCCCTTATACTGGTTTTCATATTTCTTATAGCTTCCATAGTTCCCGAGAGCACGAACGACAGACGCTAGTTCTTGATCGTTTGTCGTGATAGCCCCTGCATCACCCAGAGCACCCAGATTTTTGCCTGGGTAGAAGCTGAACCCTGACGCATCGCCCCACGTTCCCGCACGACGACCATCAATACTTGCACCGTGAGCTTGAGCAGAATCTTCCAGCACCAGCAGGTCATGCTTCTTGGCCAATGCACATAGCAATGGCATATCTGCTAACTGCCCGTAAAGATGAACCGCCAATATGACTCTCGTTTTGCTGGTAATTGCAAGCTCGGCTAATCGAGCCGATAAGTTGAAGCTGTGTTCATCAGGCTCCACAAGTACTGGAACTAATCGATTCTCAGTGATGGCTAGAATACTGGCAATGTATGTGTTAGCAGGAACAATAACCTCATCGCCGTCCTGCAGCTTGCCCATTTCTCTCCAGGCCCTGAGCGTCAGATTCAAAGCGTCCAGGCCGTTAGCAACGCCAACACAGTATTTAGCACCGCAGAAGGCAGCGAATTCCTGCTCAAACTTTGTGAGCTCTTGGCCGCCAATATACCAACCGGAGTCAATAACCCTTGAACAAGCTTCCTTTAACTCACTGCCGTACGCCTGGTTTACTTTCTTCAAATCCAGAAAATTAATCATTAAGCACAATCTCATAAAAATCAATTATCATGGCGCGTGCGCCAAAGCTTTCTTTTTGAGCAAGTAAGCCAGAGTTGATATATTTGCCACCATCTTCAGTTGATACACCAAAGCTAAAATACTTGAACCCCTCGCTTGCACTCTCCTGGATACATGTCTCTATGAGGTGATCCAACGCACCTACTTCTTTACCCTCGGCGCTGGTCGCCAGATACTGGGTGTGAACAACCTCGCCGAATTTGAATAGCAAAGTCGCAGCCAAAATTTTCTCCTCAGCCACTACAACTCTGAGTGAAATATTATTAGGAAAAAGAGATGCCAATAATTCGAGTTCTTGCGAGGTATGCACCGGCGCAGCACCATGCTTTGCGAGCACGTCATGGAGTAACTCAATAAATCCTGTCCAGTCCTGCGAATCTGTAACAACGAGATTATTCTTTTTTGCACGCGCAATTAGCCATTTTCTTCCCTTGGAGAGCTTCAAGCGGTTATCCAGATATATAATACTAGACAGATCCCTACGAACTATTTCTGCTCCGACGCGAAATAAAGCATAGAGATCCTCTTGAGCCCCATGCCTAGAAAATATGTAAGGCATCGCCTTGTATACAATCTTGTCAAAGCCATTGTCTTTAGCGAAAAGCATTAAAGCCTGAACGCTTTCCAATACTGTTTCAGCCTTGACTTTCTGAGAAAGTACCAAACCGCCGTAGGTCAGACCACCATGACTTACCAGTACCTTTTCATTACGACTCCCTGGTAGTACAGCAACCAGAACCTTGTCCTCATAAATCATCAATGACGCGTCGACGAAACGATCAGCGTGATACTCCATGAAACTTCTTTTAAAAATGAACAACGGTGTTTTTGAGTCTAAAACGAAGCTATCCCACTCTTCTTTTCTAGCAGGCGTATAAAACTCGCACTCTACCATGCCAACAACTCCGCCACGCCAAAACCTTCAGCCCCCATATTATTTCCATTATAGAAGCAGTAAGTTTTATTACCTGCGCTAACCAGCCTTGGATAGCAAAGGTGCGTTGAATCAAACCCGCCTTCCGAAAGCTCCAGACCAAACTGCTCGTCCTGACGCTGCCATACTTTACCGTCGTCTGAAACAGCGACACCTGGGAAATAGTCGAGACCGGATGTCCCACCTTTTGTGTAAAACATGTAGTACTTATCTTCAAACTTGTACACGGACGGCCGGCCGATCCGGTACTCATCACCTTCGACATCAATACACAACAGTTCGTCTTGGTTGAATACTTGGCCGTCAACAGATTCGGTATACCAAATATTATAATCGGGATAATGCTGACCGTTGATCAACGTCCACGAGTCTCCCACGGCGAACCAGACTTTCCAGACATTGTCTTCAAATAAAACCGAATGAATTGCCCGAATTGTCGTTCCACCGTCGGCTCGGTCCATTACCGGCACCTCGGATACACGATGAAATGTTTCACCGCCATCGCTGCTTTCTGCGAGTCCTGTAAAGGCTAAAAACTTGGCCCGTTTGACTATCTGGAAGCCGACATAGTACATCCGCAGAACGTTGCCGCATCTGAGTACATCACCCAAAATAACGCCGTTATCGTCGAAACAGCCGTCCCGACCACGATCAAGGACTGGTGCATCGGATATCTTTAATACTTGTGTAGGGTCTTGGGCATCGACATCGACGTATCCGATTCGACTAATGCCTTCTGCATCTCTGAAACCTGCATAGACACGAATTACTTTTTCGTTCAGCAGAATCGGTGTAGGCGTCAACGCAGAACTTTTCTTCCAATCATTTGTCCCTGCTGGAGAAAAAACATGACCTAGTTTGCTCCACTTCATGACGCCTTCCCTTACAATTTAACACTTAATGAACTTTTTTTGGCGAGCTCTTTTGCTGGTGAGCCGTAGTAAATACGCTCTGGCTCTTTCAGGTCTTTCGATACTAATGAACCTGAAGCTACAATACAGTCTCGCGCGATAGTCACATGATCATTAAGCGTCGAATTGACCCCTAAGAAACAGGATTCGCCAATTCGGCAGTAGCCTGATACGACAACGTGCGAAGAAATAAAGCAGTTATCCTCGATTACCGAACGGTGCCCGATGTGATTGCCACTCCACAAAATCACATTGTCGCCAATCTCGACAAAAGGTTGAACCGTGTTATTTTCAAAAATAAAGCAATTTTCACCTATTTTTGCATTTCGCCATACAAAAGCACGCGAGCTTATGTACGTCGCACATCTATAGCCCTTGTCTTTAACAGCATGATACAGACGCGTTCTCAGGCGGTTAAGCTGGGAGGCTGGAATCGCCACAAATGCTTCATATTCTGCGGGCGGAAAGCGCTCTTGCATTTCTTCAAAAGGAACGATGGGCAAATCATATAACTCGGAGCTTTCGATGTATTCCCGCTCAACTGCGAAGCCGCACACTTCGTAACTGGAGTCATATGTAAAATATTCATAGGCGATCATTGCCAGCTCACCGGCACCTGCAATAACTACCTTCTTATTTTTTTCCATCATTCACCTCCTTGATAAATTTATCATAATCACGGATATAGTCAGATTCATCATAGTAATCGCTCGCCAACACGAGAAGAACGCAGTCACTACTGAATTCATGCATTTCACGCCAAATCATGTTACGAATCACCAATGCTTTATTGGCTGAATCCAAACGCATTTCTCGCCTGGTAATGCCATCATCGATGATCATCTTGCAACTGCCGGAAACGCAAATAGCCATCTGTTCCAGACGACGATGAGCATGGTAACCACGACCCACATCAGGTAGCGTACCGTAAATGTAATAAACCCGTTTAATCGCGAAAGGAATGTTCAAGCCCGGCTCCAGCGCAATCAAACTGCCGCGCTGATCGCCGATTACTTTCAAGTCTATCCATTCGGTGGTTCCGTGAAGATATCCGGAATAGAGATCGACATCTCTCAAAAGCGGTGCGGCGGCGTCTTCACTGCTCACAATTATCTGCGACAAATCGGGCCACTTCGCACCTGTTGCCGGATCGTCCCATTTGATGAGCCGCTCAGACTCTCCATTTCTTTCATGAGAAGTCTTGCAAAAAAGTTGCGTTTCATCTTCTAGCGCAAGAAACCCGTGCGCGAATCCCTCAGGGATCCATAGCGAGCGCTGGGCGTTGGCATCCAGCTCAACACTCACTGATTTTCCACATGTGGCGGAATCGCGACGCACGTCCAGAGCCACCACATAAGCCGCCCCTTTTATCACGCTGATGAGATTGCCTTGAGCATGGGGTTGCAGCTGATAACGCAGGCCGCGGAGTTCACCTTTCTTTAACTGCAGATGAATATCTTGCACCAGCGGCTGCGGCAATGTGAGACCCGCCGTTTTAAACGCATCGTGAAATGCACACTGATCAAAACTGTAAGTAGATAACCGGTCCGACCCCTCATGAGCCTCCGATTCCACTATAGCGACACCCGCTATCGAAGTTCGAAGCAGCTTCACGAGCGCCGACCTTCATCAAGAATCTTCTGCAAATATTGCCCGTAACCGGTCTTTTTCAATTTTTGGGCTTGTACTTGCAGCTCACCCGCCGCTATCCAACCGCTGTTAAAAGCAATTTCTTCCAGGCAAGCGACTTTGAGGCCTTGGCGTTTCTCGATCGTGTGCACAAAGTGACTGGCTTCCAACAGCGAGTCATGTGTGCCAGTGTCAAGCCAGGCGAACCCTCGCCCGAGCATTTCCACACTGAGCGCCTTGCGCTCCAGGTACGCTCGATTGACATCAGTTATTTCGAGCTCGCCGCGTTCAGAAGGTTTGATATTCTTGGCGATTTCTACAACATTGTTATCGTAAAAATACAACCCAGTAACCGCATAATTCGATTTCGGTTTTGTCGGTTTTTCCTCGATACTCAACGCCCGTCCCGAACTGTCGAATTCAACGACACCAAATCGCTCGGGATCTGAAACGTGGTAACCAAATACGGTTGCACCTTGCTCCTGCGCCATTGCAGTGCGCAAGTTGTCGGAGAAGTGCTGACCGTAAAAAATGTTATCGCCAAGGATCAAACAGCAAGGATCCTTACCAATGAATTCTTCAGCGATCAGAAAAGCCTGAGCCAAGCCGTCCGGACTCGGCTGTTCTTCATAAGTCAAACTGATACCGTATTGACTACCATCACCTAGCAACTTCTGAAAACAAGGCAGATCTTCGGGAGTTGAAATGATTAAAATGTCTCGCATGCCTGCGAGCATCAACACTGACAGCGGATAGAAGATCATCGGCTTGTCGTAGATGGGCAGCATCTGCTTAGACACGCCCAAGGTCAACGGGTGCAAGCGCGTGCCCGAGCCGCCGGCGAGGATGATGCCTTTACGATTTGTCGTGGTCATTTGTTCAGAACTTCCCTAAGCATTCGGGTTACACCACTTTGCCAATCCGGCAAGTGTAGAGAAAAATTGTGCCGTAGCTTCTGTGTATTCAATCTAGAATTCAGAGGGCGACGCGCGGGCGTTGGATAAGCAATTGTCTCGATCGGATTGACTGCCTGGACGGCAAGCTGCTCGCCATTGTCTTGAGCAAACTTGATGATATAGCTGGCATAACCGTGCCACGAAATTTCTCCACCAGCGGCCAGATGATACAAGCCGGACAACTCAGGCTCCTGCAAAACCTTGCGTATAGCCAAAGCGGTCACATCACCAACCAATTCAGCCCCCGTGGGCGCGCCTACCTGATCGGCAATTACATTCAATGTGTCGCGATCCTTCGCCAGACGCAGCATGGTCTTGGCGAAGTTATTACCTCGAGCGCTATAAATCCAACTCGTGCGAAAAATCAGGTGCTTGCAGCCAGAAGCAAAGATGGCCTGCTCACCTGCGAGCTTGCTTGCGCCATACTGATTTACCGGTGCAACGGAGTCTGTTTCCTGCCAAGGCGTCGTGCCTTGGCCGCTGAAGACGTAATCAGTTGAATAATGAATCAACCACGCACCCAGGGCTGCTGCTTCTTCGGCCATGAGCTGGATCGCTCTGGCGTTCACTCGATTAGCCAGCTCCGCTTCCGATTCAGCCTTGTCAACGGCCGTGTATGCGGCCGCATTGACAATAATCCTAGGTTTGATGTGCCGGATAGTCTTTCGCAGCGCATCCAGATCGGACAAATCGCCGCATAATCCATCGACTGCATGACGATCAAGAGCAACCAGCTCACCCAACGGCGCCAGTGAGCGCTGTAGCTCCCAGCCCACCTGACCGTTCTTGCCCAGCAGAAGAATTCTCATGCTTTGTTCGAACGATCCGTGTAGTTCTGATCAATCCACTGCTGGTAGCTACCGCTCTTCACGTGCTCGACCCACTCGGTGTTATTCAGATACCACTCGACAGTCTTGCGAATACCGGTTTCGAAAGTCTCTTCCGGAGTCCAGCCCAGTTCACGCTGGATCTTGCTCGCGTCGATTGCATAACGCACGTCATGACCAGGGCGATCCTGAACATAAGTAATCAGGCTGGCGTGAGGACGATGGGCAGAATCAGGACGCAATTCATCAAGCAACGCACACAAGGTATGCACCACTTCAATGTTTTGCTTTTCGTTATGGCCGCCGATGTTGTAGGTCTCACCGATTACGCCCTCGGTGACGACTTTGTACAACGCGCGAGCGTGATCTTCGACGTACAGCCAGTCACGAACCTGGTTGCCTTTGCCGTACACTGGCAGTGGCTTGCCTTCCAGTGCATTGAGAATGATCAGCGGGATCAGCTTCTCAGGGAAGTGGCATGGGCCGTAGTTGTTCGAGCAGTTGGTGACCAGTGTCGGCAGGCCATAAGTGCGCGCCCAAGCCCGGACCAAGTGGTCGGAGCTGGCCTTGCTGGCGGAGTATGGCGAGCTTGGCTGGTAAGGTGTGGTTTCGGTGAAGAGGTCTTCCGGACCTTCGAGGTCTCCGTAAACTTCGTCAGTCGAAATATGGTGGAAGCGGAAGCTGGCTTTGCGGGTGTCGTCCAGAGCAGCCCAGTAGTGGCGCGCCGCTTCGAGCAGCGTGTAGGTGCCAATAATGTTGGTCTGGATGAACTCGGACGGGCCGGAGATCGATCGGTCGACGTGGGATTCTGCGGCCAGGTGCATGATTGCATCAGGTTGGTGTTCACGCAGGACGCGGTCGATCTGGTCACGATCACAGATATCGACGCGTTCGAAGGCGTAACGCGAATCCTGGCTGACTTCTGCCAGGGACTCCAGGTTACCGGCGTAAGTCAGCTTGTCGACGTTGACCACCGCATCGGAAGTGTTGGAGATGATGTGACGAATAACTGCCGAGCCAATGAAGCCGGCGCCGCCGGTAACTAGAATTTTCACGCGAAACGATACCCTTGAGCTGCGGACAGCGCTGCCAGCGAGCGCGGTCTAATCCATGAGTGCAGAGGCCACTTTCAGTTGGCATCCGTCAGAGTCAGTCTGAATCGACATGCATTGAGGCACGATCGAACAAGGGACGCATTTTACAGCTTAATGATGGTTTTACTAATGGATAAAGACAGGCTGAGGCGCAATTTCGACAGATGCCGTGCGCCTGCCGCTTTCAGACCAGTCGCTTGCGTGAGACTCTGGACGCACGCCCCAGAAACCAGCCCAATACCGGGCCGATCAGCATACCGACCAGCAAAGCCAAAACTGCAACAACCGACACCGGCAACTGCGGACCGGAGAATCCAAAAAACAAAAGCGATACTGACTGTTGATTTTCGAGCACAAACGCCAGAACAACCAGAACCATCAGCAGAATAAAAACACCTAACAGTATGCGTTTCAAATTACGCATTCACGCGCCCTCGAATTTGAATAGCGAAGATCAAGCGCCCTCCTCCTCTTCCTCATTCACGCGGTCACGCAATTCCTTGCCCGGTTTGAAATGCGGAACGAATTTACCGTCCAGACTTACCGACTGGCCGGTCTTTGGATTGCGGCCGACGCGCGGTGCGCGGTAGTGCAGGGAGAAGCTGCCAAATCCACGGATCTCGATACGATCACCGGTGGCGAGGCACTGAGACATTTGTTCAAGCATGGTCTTGATGGCCAGCTCCACATCCTTGGATGAGAGTAGCCCTTGATGGGTGACAATTCGTTCGATCAACTCCGACTTCGTCATATTTTTCCCTTCTTTTTCAAGCAGCTAGATCAGCGCTTGAAAGGTTTTAGCATGCCCGGAAGATTTTGAACAGCCCAGGGATTGACATATCTTTCCCGGCGTTAAAACGCCCATTTTCAGGGCACTCCAGTGGCGAGTCGGATCGCCGCCGCCCTAACGACACATCACCAGCATGGTCCGGGTCACGAAACCCGCCGGATTAAAGCCAAACGGGTATTCGTCTTCATCTTTGGCATCGTCAGAACGGGTGATGACCTTATAGCCCTTGCCTTTGCACTCCTTCGCTGCACGCTTCTGGCATTTCTCCCAACCGGAACCCAACCCGGAGCAATCGACCTCGATACCACTGACGCCGCGCACCGCATGGGTTTTCGCACTGGTGGTGCACCCTGCCAGCGCTAGGACCACTGCAACAACAAGTAACTTGTTCATCCACTTCCTTATGCCAGGCAAGCCTGACGACTAATGCTCAAGACCAAGCTTAGTCGCGAATAGGCGATTGATCCGATTAAAGAAACAGACCCGCAGGCGAAGCCATTGGTTTCATGCACGGACGTACAAGAGCCAAATCGCAGGCACAAAAAAGGGCGACCGAAGTCGCCCTTTTTAATGATCAAGCAGAACTCAGTTCTGTTTGGCCATTGCTTGACGCAGCAGTGCCGCCATAGTGGTGTCGGCTGCTTCGCCTTCCGGAGCTGCTTTCAGGCTCTGGATGGCTTCTTTCTCTTCAGCGTCGTCTTTCGACTTGATCGAGAGCTGGATTACGCGGCTCTTGCGGTCAACGCTGATGATCTTGGCTTCAACTTCCTGGCCTTCTTTCAGAACGTTGCGCGCGTCTTCAACGCGGTCACGGCTGATTTCGGAGGCTTTCAGGGTAGCTTCGATGTCGTCGGCCAGAACGATGATGGCGCCTTTGGCGTCAACTTCTTTCACGGTACCGGTCACGATAGCGCCCTTGTCGTTAACCGAGACGTACTCGGAGAACGGATCGCTTTCCAGTTGCTTGATGCCCAGGGAGATGCGCTCGCGCTCTGGGTCAACCGACAGGATGACGGTGTCCAGCTCGTCGCCCTTCTTGAAACGACGTACGGCTTCTTCGCCCACTTCGTTCCAGGAGATGTCGGACAGGTGAACCAGACCGTCGATGCCGCCGTCCAGACCAATGAAGATACCGAAATCGGTGATCGACTTGATGGTGCCGGAGATCTTGTCGCCCTTGTTGAACTGGCCAGAGAAGTCTTCCCATGGGTTCGACTTGCACTGCTTGATGCCCAGGGAGATACGACGACGCTCTTCGTCGATGTCCAGAACCATGACTTCCACTTCGTCGCCGACTTGTACGACTTTCGAAGGGTGGATGTTTTTGTTGGTCCAGTCCATTTCCGAAACGTGTACCAGACCTTCAACGCCTTCTTCCAGCTCAGCGAAGCAGCCGTAGTCGGTCAGGTTGGTTACACGAGCGGTAACGCGAGTGCCTTCTGGGTAACGGGCTTTGATAGCAACCCATGGATCTTCGCCCAGCTGCTTCAGGCCCAGGGAAACACGGTTGCGTTCGCGATCGTATTTCAGAACCTTGACGTCGATTTCGTCACCAACGTTGACGATCTCGGAAGGATGCTTGATGCGCTTCCAGGCCATGTCGGTGATGTGCAGCAGGCCGTCCACGCCACCCAGATCGACGAATGCGCCGTAATCGGTGAGGTTTTTGACGATACCTTTGACTTGCTGGCCTTCCTGCAGGGATTCCAGCAGAGCTTCACGCTCGGCGGAGTTCTCGGCTTCGAGGACGCTGCGACGGGAAACGACAACGTTGTTGCGCTTCTGGTCCAGCTTGATGACCTTGAATTCCAGCTCTTTGCCTTCCAGGTGCGTGGTGTCGCGCACTGGACGGACGTCAACCAGGGAACCTGGCAGGAACGCACGGATGCCGTTAACGTCGACAGTGAAGCCGCCTTTAACCTTACCGTTGATAACGCCCTTGACCACTTCCTCGGCTGCGAAGGCTGCTTCCAGAACGATCCAGCATTCAGCGCGCTTGGCTTTTTCACGGGACAGCTTGGTTTCGCCAAAGCCGTCTTCAACCGAATCCAGAGCAACGTGAACTTCATCACCAACGTTGATGTTCAGTTCGCCAGCATCGTTGTAGAACTGCTCAAGCGGGATGAGTGCTTCAGACTTCAGACCAGCGTGAACGGTTACCCAGCGAGCCTGGTAATCGATATCAACGATAACACCGGTGATGATGGAGCCTGCCTGAAGGTTCAGGGTTTTCAGGCTTTCTTCAAAGAGTTCCGCAAAGCTTTCGCTCATTTTAATTCCTGTAGATGAGGGCGAAGTAAACGCCCATCTCCACACCCCAGACGGTGTGGGTTAGTTTCATTTAAAAGAAGCACCGCAGGACTATGACTGGTCCCCTGCGACCTTCTTGGTCACCCGGCGATATCGCGAATGGCGATCTCGCTCATGATGCGTTCAAGCACCTGATCGATGGAAAGCTCCGTTGAATCCAGCTGAATCGCGTCGGCCGCCGGCTTGAGCGGGGCTACTGCGCGCTGGGTGTCACGCTCATCGCGTGCACGGATCTCATCTAGCAGACTCGACAGACTAACACCCTCGACTTTGCCCTTCAACTGCAAATATCGACGGCGCGCCCGCTCCTCGGCACTGGCGGTGAGGAAAATCTTCAGCGGTGCATCCGGAAATACCACCGTACCCATGTCGCGACCGTCGGCCACCAGGCCCGGCGCTTCCTGGAAAGCACGCTGGCGCTGCAGCAGCGCCTCGCGCACAGCGGGCAGCGCAGCCACTTGCGAGGCGCCGGAACCGACGCTTTCAGTGCGGATGACATCACTGACTTCGTCGCCTTCGAGAATGATCCGCTGCAGCTGACCTTCGGTCGCGGCGATGAATTGCACATCCAGATGAGCGGCCAATGTCTTCAGCAGCTCTTCATTGGTCAGGTCGACGCCGTGGTTATGCGCAGCAAATGCGAGCAAACGATAAAGCGCACCGGAATCCAGCAGGTTCCAGCCCAGACGCTTGGCCAGAATCCCGGCGACCGTGCCTTTGCCGGAGCCGCTTGGCCCATCGATGGTGATGACCGGTGCAATGTTTTTCACGACTGAGCCTCTTGTGCCACACGAATGCCGACTTGCCCGCACAACGCGAGGAAGTTGGGGAACGAGGTCGCGACGTTGGCGCAATCATGGATGCGGATCGGTGCGGTAGCGCGCAACGAGGCAACGCTGAAGGCCATGGCGATACGGTGGTCGCCGTGACCGTGCACTTCACCGCCGCCGATCTGGCCGCCGTCGATGATGATGCCGTCCGGGGTCGGTTCGCATTTGACGCCCAGCGCCAGCAAACCGTCCGCCATGACCTGAATCCGGTCGGACTCCTTGACCCGCAGCTCTTCGGCGCCGGTCAGCACGGTACGCCCTTCGGCGCACGCAGCCGCAACGAACAGGACCGGGAATTCGTCGATCGCCAGCGGCACCAGTTCTTGCGGAATCTCGATACCCTTGAGTTTAGCTGCCCGCACGCGCAAGTCAGCCACTGGCTCGCCGCCGACTTCACGCTGGTTTTCCAGAGTGATATCAGCACCCATCAGGCGCAGGATGTCGATCACGCCAGTACGGGTCGGGTTGATGCCGACGTGCTCCAGCACCAGCTCCGAACCCTCGGCGATCGAGGCTGCAACCAGGAAGAACGCCGACGACGAGATATCGCCCGGCACTTCGATGTGAGTCGCGGTGAGCTTGCCGCCGGACTCGACCGAAGCCGTGGCGCCGTCGACGCTGACCGGGTAGCCGAAACCACGCAGCATGCGCTCGGTGTGATCGCGGGTTGGCGCAGGTTCGGTGACGGTGGTCTTTCCTTCGGCGTAGAGACCGGCGAGCAGCAGGCAGGATTTCACCTGGGCACTGGCCATCGGCATGGTATAGGTCAGGCCCTTGAGCTTGTGGCCACCGCGAATGGTCATCGGTGGACGACCTTCAGCAGCGGTTTCGATGACCGCGCCCATTTCCCGCAGAGGATTGGCCACGCGATTCATCGGACGCTTGGACAGCGAAGCGTCGCCGGTCAAGGTGCTGTCGAAGTTCTGCGCCGCCAGCAGGCCGGAGAGCAGACGCATCGACGTGCCGGAGTTGCCCAGATAGATCGGGCCCGGCGCAGGTTTCAGGCCGTGCAGGCCGACACCGTGAATGGTCACGCGGCCGTGGTGCGGGCCTTCGATGACCACGCCCATGTCGCGAAATGCCTGCAAGGTCGCCAGGGCGTCTTCGCCCTCGAGGAAGCCTTCGACTTCGGTGACGCCTTCGGCCAGCGAGCCGAGCATGATCGAACGGTGGGAAATCGATTTGTCACCCGGTACGCGAATCCGACCGGACAGGCGGCCACCAGGTTGAGCCAGGAAGATCAGATCGTTGGAATTCATAGCGTCCACATAGGCCCTGCGGGCCAGGATTTTACTGAAATGCTCGCGGGCAACCCGGGCGCGCGTGAAAACGCCCAACAATTGGTGCCCATCCCCTGCATCGACCGCGTCGCGCAAGGCGTCGAGGTCGCTGCGAAATGTATCGAGTGTGCGCAGGACAGCCTCGCGGTTGGCGAGGAAGATGTCGTGCCACATCACCGGGTCGCTTCCGGCGATTCTTGTGAAATCGCGAAAACCACCGGCAGCGTAACGGAAGATCTCCAGATTTTCATTGCGCTTGGCCAATGAATCGACCAGACCGAAGGCCAGCAGGTGCGGCAGATGGCTGGTCGCGGCGAGGACTTCGTCGTGACGCTCGACCTGCATGTGCTCGACATCCGCGCCCAATTCACGCCACAGGCGATCGACCACCGCCAGCGCGGCAGGATCGGTCTGCTCGAGCGGCGTCAGGATCACCTTGTGCCGGCGGAATAGCTCGGCATTCGAGGCTTCCACCCCACTCTGCTCGGAACCGGCAATCGGGTGCCCGGGAACGAAGCGCGCCGGCATGCCGCCGAATGCCTCGGTCGCCGCGCGCACCACGTTGCCCTTGGCGCTGCCGACATCCGTAAGAATCGCCTGCCCCAGATCCATGACAGCCAGACGCGCGAGCAGCTTTTCCATGGCCAGAATCGGCACCGCCAGCTGAATCACATCGGCACCGACGCAAGCCGCCGCCAAGTCATCTTCGCAGCGATCGACCACACCCAATTCGACCGCGAGCTTGCGCGATTGCGGATCCAGATCGACGCCGACCACTTCACGGCACAGGCCGCTTTCTCGCAAACCCTTGGCAAACGAACCACCGATCAACCCCAGACCGACCACCACGAGGCGACCGATCATAGGTGCAGCAGGTTGCAGCGCAGTGACATCAACCACGAGCCAGAACCTTGCGCAGCGCCTCGAGGAAACGGCTGTTTTCTGCCGGCAGACCGATGGTCACGCGCAAGTGGTTCGGCATGCCGTAATTGGCCACCGGACGCACGATCACGCCTTCGCGCAGCAAGCCTTGGAAGACCGGCGCCGCGACCTGGCCAAGATCGACGCAGATGAAGTTGCCTTTGGACTCGATCCAGCTCAGTCCCAGCTCACGGAAACCCGCCTGCAACTGCTGCATTCCGGATTCGTTGAGCTGACGGCTTTGCGCCAGATATTCCTCGTCCTTCAGCGCCGCACACGCCGCCGCCAGCGCGAGGCTGTTGACGTTGAATGGCTGACGAACGCGGTTCAGCACGTCCGCCACCACAGGCGTCGACAAGCCATAACCGACGCGCAGCGCGGCCAGGCCATAGGCCTTGGAGAAAGTACGCGACACCAGCAGGTTCGGGTACGCCGCGAGGAAGTCGAGACCGTCCGGCAAATCACTGCCTTCGGCGTACTCGATGTAAGCCTCGTCCAGCACCACCAGCACGTGCTCGGGAACATCTTGCAGGAACTCATCCAGGGCTTCAGCGCCGAACCAGGTGCCGGTCGGGTTGTTCGGGTTGGCGATGAACACCACGCGGGTGTTGGCATCGATGGCCGCAAGCATCGCCGGCAGGTCATGACCCCAGTCTTTGGCTGGAACGACTTTGGCCTGCGCACCGACAGCTTGGGTAGCAATCGGATATACGGCGAAAGCGTGCTCACTGAACACCGCATTCAGGCCCGGCGCCAGATAGGCACGCGCAACCAGTTCAAGAATATCGTTGGAGCCGTTGCCCAGCGTGACCTGATTCAGCTCGACGCGGCACTGCTCGGCCAGCAGCGATTTCAGAGCGAAACCATTGCCGTCGGGGTAACGGGTCAGCTCGGCCAGCTCTTCGCGAATCGCCGCCAGCGCCTTTGGACTGGCGCCCAGCGGGTTTTCGTTGCTCGCCAGTTTGACGATTTTTGCCGGATCCAGATCCAGCTCGCGCGCCAGTTCGTCCACAGGCTTGCCCGGAACGTACGGCGAAAGTTGTTGCACGCCCGGCTGTGCCAGAGCGAGGAAGTTGCCACTCATTTGCTACCGCCCCTTAGAGAACTGCTTTCGGGTAGGAACCCAGCACTTTGAGTGCTACTGCTTCCTGACTGATCTTTTCCAGCACACCTTTGATCAACGGATCGCGGTGGTGGCCGACGAAGTCGATGAAGAACACGTAGGTCCATTTGCCGCTGCGCGACGGTCGGGTTTCGATGCGGGTCAGGTCGATGCCATTGTCGTGGAACGGCACCAGCAGCTCATGAAGTGCGCCGGGCTTGTTGCTCATCGACACGATGATCGAGGTCTTGTCGTCGCCGGTCGGCGGCACTTCCTGGTTACCGATCATCAGGAAGCGCGTGGAGTTGTCCGGACGATCTTCGATCTTCTCGGCCAGGCGCGTCAGGCCGTACAGCCCCGCCGCCATGTCGCCAGCAATGGCCGCCGAATTCCACTCACCCTTGACCCGTTTGGCCGCTTCGGCGTTGCTCGACACCGCGACGCGTTCGACATTCGGGTAATGCGCGTCCAGCCACTTGCGGCACTGGGCCAGCGACTGCGCGTGGGAATAGATGCGACTGATGCTGTCGGTCTTGGTGTTTTCGCCGACCAGCAGATGATGGTGGATGCGCAGCTCGACTTCGCCACAGATCACCATGTCGTGTTCGAGAAAGCTGTCCAGCGTGTGGTTGACCGCGCCTTCGGTGGAGTTTTCCACCGGCACCACGCCGAAATTCACCGCACCGGCGGCGACTTCACGGAACACTTCGTCGATCGCCGCCATCGGCTTGCTGATCACCGCGTGACCGAAGTGTTTCATCGCTGCCGCTTGGGTGAAGGTTCCTTCAGGGCCGAGGTACGCCACTTTCAGTGGCTGCTCCAGTGCCAGGCACGACGACATGATTTCGCGGAACAGCCGCGCCATCTCTTCGTTGCCCAGCGGCCCCTGGTTGCGCTCCATCACACGCTTGAGCACCTGAGCTTCGCGCTCGGGACGATAGAACACCGGCACTTCGCCTTCGGCCAGCGAGGCCATCTTCACGCGGGCGACTTCCTGGGCGCAACGCGCACGCTCACTGATCAGCTCGAGGACTTTGGTGTCCAGAGCGTCGATGCGAACGCGCAGTGCCTTGAGTTCTTGCTCGGACATCAGCCGTGTTCCTTCTCGAATTCCGCCATGTACGCCACCAGCGCGTTGACCGCGGTGATGTCGACGGCGTTGTAGATGGAGGCGCGCATGCCGCCCACCGAACGGTGGCCCTTGAGGTTGAGCAGGCCGCGCTCGTCGGCACCGGCGAGGAACGGCTTGTCCAGACGATCGTCAGCCAGACGGAACGGCACGTTCATCCACGAGCGATCCGACTTGTTGATCGGGTTGCTGTAGAGGCCGCTGGCATCGATGAAGTCGTACAGGGTGCGTTGCTTGACGTCGTTGAGTTTGGCAATCGCTTCGACGCCGCCCTGCTCTTTCAGCCACTGGAACACCAGACCGGACAAGTACCAGGCCAACGTCGGCGGGGTGTTGTACATCGAACCGTTATCAGCCGCGACCTTGTAGTTGAGCATGGTCGGGCACAGCGAGCGGGCCTTGCCGAGCAGGTCTTCGCGGATGATGTTGACGACGATGCCGCTCGGGCCGATGTTCTTCTGCGCGCCGGCGTAGATCATGCCGAAACGCGAGATGTCGACCGGGCGCGAGAGGATGTCCGAAGACATATCGGCGACCAGCGGCACGTCACCGGTTTGCGGGATCCACTGGAATTCCAGACCGCCGATGGTTTCGTTCGGCGCGTAGTGAACGTAAGCGGCGTCTTTCGACAGGTTCCACTCGTTCTGGCCGGGGATGGCGAAATAGTCGTAAGGCTTGGCAGTGGCAGCAACGTTGACGTGGCCGTAGCGCGAGGCTTCTTCGATGGCTTTCTGCGACCAGATACCGGTGTCGATGTAGTCGGCCGAGCCGCCTTCAGGCAACAGGTTCAGCGGGATCTGCGCGAACTGCTGGCTGGCGCCGCCCTGCAGAAACAGCACTTTGTAGTTCGACGGGATATTCAGCAGGTCACGCAGATCCTGCTCGGCCTGGGTCGCGATGGACACGAACTCATCGCTGCGATGGCTCATTTCCATGACCGACAGACCCTTGCCGTGCCAATCAAGGAGTTCACCCTGGGCGCGCTGCAGGACAGCTTCAGGCAGCGCCGCCGGACCGGCGCAGAAGTTATAGGCTCGCTTGCTCACATCCAATCTCGCTCTGATTTGGTGGTATCACGCAATAAATCACACTACCGATCAACATGGCCCTGTGGGAGCGAGCCTGCTCGCGAATGCATCACCGCGGTGCTTCAGAGGTACCGCAGCGCCTGCTTTCGCGAGCAGGCTCGCTCCCACAGGGGATCTCCATGATGTCGAAAATTCATACCGGACAAATAACAAGGGGGCGAATTCTCATCCGCCCCCTCGTTTGTCCGCTTATTCCTGCGGTTCTTCGTCTGCTGCGGCGTCGAGTTGCTGGTCGTCTGCGACCTCGTCGATACCGACGGTGCCTGCGATTTCCTCGCCCTCTTCACCTTCGAGCTCTTCGCCTTCGATTTCCGAAGGTTCCTGAACCCGCTCCAGCCCGACCAGGGTTTCATCCTTGGCCAGCTTGATCAGCGTCACGCCCTGGGTGTTACGACCCAGGCTCGACACTTCGTCGACACGGGTACGCACCAGGGTGCCCTGATCGGAGATCAGCATGATTTCTTCGCCGTCAAGCACCTGCACCGCGCCGACCAGACGGCCGTTGCGCTCGTTGCTGACCATGGCGATCACGCCCTGACCGCCACGCTTGTACTCAGGGAACTCGGTGATCGCGGTGCGCTTGCCATAACCACGCGCCGAAGCGGTGAGGATCTGGCTGCCTTCTTCCGGGATCAGCATGGAAATCAGCTTCTGCCCTTCAGGCAGACGCATGCCGCGCACACCGCGAGCGGTACGGCCCATGGCACGTACGTCGGATTCCTTGAAGCGAGTGACCTTGCCGCCGTCGGAGAACAGCATCACTTCGCGCTCGCCATCGGTGATGGCCGCAGAGATCAGCACGTCGCCTTCGTCCAGTTCCAGCGCGATCAGACCGACGCTGCGCTGACGGCTGAAGGATTCCAGCGGGGTCTTCTTCACGGTGCCGTTGGCGGTGGCCATGAAGATGTAGTGACCTTCGGTGTATTCCTCGACCGGCAGCATGGTGGTGATGTATTCACCGTCATCCAGCGGCAGCAGATTGACCAGCGGACGACCACGGGCCGCGCGGGATGCTTCCGGAATCTCGTAGGTCTTGAGCCAGTACACCTTGCCCTTGCTGGAGAACAGCAGCAGCGTGGTATGGCTGTTGGCAACCAGCAGGTGAGCGATGTAGTCCTCGTCCTTGACGCCGGTAGCCGATTTGCCTTTGCCGCCGCGACGCTGGGCCTGGTACGCAGCCAGCGGCTGGGTCTTGGCGTAGCCACCGTGAGAGATGGTCACGACGCGCTCTTCTTCCGGGATCATGTCGCCCAGGGTCAGGTCGAGACGGGCATCGAGAATTTCGGTGCGGCGCACGTCGCCGTATTCGGCGCGGATCACTTCCAGTTCTTCGCGGATCACTTCCATCAGGCGCACAGCGCTGTTGAGGATGCGGATCAGCTCGCCGATCTGGTTGAGGATCTCTTGATACTCGGCCAGCAGCTTCTCGTGCTCCAGACCGGTCAGACGGTGCAGGCGCAATTCCAGAATCGCTTGCGCCTGTTCTGGCGAAAGGAAGTACTTGCCTTCGCGCAGGCCATATTGCGGATCGAGGTTTTCCGGACGGCACGAATCGGCACCGGCGCGTTCAACCATCGCCACCACGGCGGAGGATTCCCAAGGCGTGCTGATCAGCGCTTCCTTGGCTTCCGACGGCGTTGGCGAGGCCTTGATCAGGGCGATCACCGGGTCGATGTTCGACAGCGCAACGGCCTGGCCTTCGAGAATGTGTCCACGCTCGCGCGCCTTGCGCAGTTCGAACACGGTACGGCGGGTGACCACTTCGCGACGGTGACGGACGAAGGCTTCGAGCAGATCCTTGAGGTTGAGGATACGTGGGCGGCCGTCGATCAGCGCGACGATGTTGATACCGAACACCGATTGCAGCTGGGTCTGGGCGTAAAGGTTGTTGAGGATCACCTCAGGCACTTCGCCGCGACGCAGTTCGATCACGACGCGCATACCGTCCTTGTCGGACTCGTCGCGCAGCTCAGTGATGCCTTCGAGCTTCTTCTCTTTGACCAGCTCGGCGATCTTCTCGATCAGACGCGCCTTGTTCAGCTGGTAAGGCAGCTCGGTGATGACGATCTGCTGACGGCCACCGACCTTGTCGATGTCTTCGATGATCGAGCGGGCACGCATGTAAATGCGCCCGCGACCGGTGCGGTAGGCTTCGATGATGCCGGCGCGACCGTTGATGATCGCAGCCGTCGGGAAGTCCGGACCGGGAATGTATTGCATCAGCTCATCGACGGTCAGCTCAGGATTGTCGATGAGGGCCAGGCAACCGTCGATGACTTCACCGAGGTTGTGCGGAGGAATGTTGGTCGCCATGCCTACGGCGATACCGCTGGAACCGTTGACCAGCAAGTTCGGTACACGGGTCGGCATGACCGCCGGGATCAGTTCGGTGCCGTCGTAGTTCGGCACCCAGTCCACGGTTTCCTTGTGCAGGTCAGCCAGCAGCTCGTGCGCCAGCTTGGTCATGCGCACTTCGGTGTATCGCATGGCCGCAGCGTTGTCGCCATCGACCGAACCGAAGTTGCCCTGACCGTCGACCAGCAGGTAGCGCAGGGAGAAAGGCTGGGCCATACGAACGATGGTGTCGTACACGGCAGTGTCACCGTGCGGGTGATACTTACCGATCACGTCGCCGACGACACGGGCAGATTTCTTGTACGGCTTGTTGTAGTCGTTGCCCAGCTCGCTCATCGCGAACAGTACGCGACGGTGCACGGGCTTGAGGCCATCGCGCGCATCCGGCAGTGCACGGCCGACGATCACGCTCATTGCGTAGTCGAGGTAGGACTGTTTCAGCTCGTCTTCGATATTGACCGGGAGGATTTCTTTGGCCAGTTCGCCCATGAGAAGCCTGATTCCTTTTTCTGGTGAAACTTCGTCATATCCATGTGGGAGCAACGAAGCTCGTCGGGGCCGGCCGAGTGCCATGCGCCGACTTACGACAAATCAACATTGGATCGCGGATTTGCGCAGTAAAGACAGCTCCGTGGAGCCGCCTCGGAAAACGCCGGATGTTATCACAAAGGCCGCCACGCACCTATCCCCCAGATGCGCATGGAGCATAGTTAGTTGACCGATGACAGGCTTGAGGGGGACGACAGAAGCTCAGAGCTTGGTTGAATGCAGAATTGAGGCTTGGTTTGGGGATGTTTATTGACTTTTAGGGCCTCAAACACCTGTAGGAGCTGCCGAAGGCTGCGATCTTTTGATCCTGACCTGTAAAAAGCAAGATCAAAAGATCGCAGCCTTCGGCAGCTCCTACATTGAGAATCACCGCATCAATGCAGGCGCTTGCGGCACATCAGCTGGGCCATTTTCGCGGTGTCCGGGCGTTCGACGATGCCTTTTTCGGTGACGATCGCATCGATCAGATCCGCCGGGGTGACATCAAACACCGGGTTGAACGCTTCAACATCGGCACCGACGCGTTTACCGCCGACTTCGAGCAGTTCGGCGCCATCACGTTCTTCGATCGGGATGTCATCGCCGCTGGCGAGGTTCATGTCGATGGTCGAACTTGGCGCCACGACCATGAAGCGCACGCCGTGGTGCATGGCGTTGACTGCCAGTTGGTAGGTGCCGATCTTGTTCGCCACGTCGCCATTGGCGGTGATGCGGTCGGCGCCGACGATCACCCAGGTCACGCCTTTGGTTTTCATGATGTGCGCGGCGGCGGAGTCGGCGTTCAGGGTCACCGGGATGCCTTCGTTGGCCAGTTCCCACGCGGTCAGGCGCGAGCCTTGCAGCCACGGCCGGGTTTCGTCAGCGTAAACACGCTCGACCATGCCTTCTATATAAGCAGCACGGATCACCCCCAGCGCAGTGCCGAACCCGCCGGTGGCCAGCGCGCCGGTATTGCAATGGGTCAGGATGGCTTGAGCGTTGCCCTGATGCTTGCGAATCAGATCGACACCAAGCTGCGCCATGGTCAGGTTGGCTTCGCGGTCGCTTTGGTGAATGGCGATGGCCTCGGCCTCCAGCGCGGCCAGCGGATCGGCCTTGCTTTTCAGGCGATCCAGGCGATCGTGCATGCGCCCCAGCGCCCAGAACAGATTGACCGCGGTCGGACGCGAATCGGCCAACAGCGCGAAATCCTCTTCCAGCGCCGCGTACCAGTCGCCGCCCTCGGCGATCCGCGCCCGCGCCGCGAGGACGATGCCATAAGCCGCACTGATGCCAATAGCCGGCGCGCCGCGCACGACCATCGAGCGAATCGCCTCGGCCACGCCGGCGGCGCTGGTGTAGGCGATCCAGGTTTCCTCGAACGGCAAAATACGCTGATCCAGCAGGTGCAGCGCGCCATCACGCCAATCGATGGCCTTCACTTTCTCCGCAGCCAACAGTCGATCGCGCATCCCACACCCCGCACTCATGAACAAAAGCCGCCGATTATAGCGATCCCCCCGCGAAGACGCTCGGGTATACTTCGCCATCCTTTACAAAAGCACTGGAACCGACCCTCGATGCCGAAACCTGCCATTGCGCTCGACCTGTTATTGCTGCCGACCTGGCTGGTCCCCGTCGAACCTGCAGGCGTGGTGCTCAAGGAGCACGGCCTGGGCATCCGTGACGGTCGCATCGTGTTTATCGGCCCGCGCGCTGAAGCATTGAAGTGTAACGCCACAGAAGTTCGCGAATTGCCGGACGTGCTGCTCACCCCCGGACTGATCAATGCCCACGGCCACGCGGCGATGACGCTGTTCCGTGGTCTGGCCGACGATCTGCCGTTGATGACCTGGCTGGAAAACCACATCTGGCCGGCCGAGGGCAAGTGGGTTGATGAAGACTTCGTCCGCGACGGCACCGATCTGGCCATTGCCGAGCAGATCAAGGGCGGCATCACTTGTTTCTCGGACATGTATTTCTTCCCGAAAGTCGCCAGCGAGCGCGTGCACAACAGCGGCATCCGCGCGCAGATCGCCATTCCGATCCTCGATTTCCCGATCCCCGGCGCCAACAGTGCCGACGAAGCCATTCGTCAGGGCGTCGAATTGTTCGGCGATCTCAAGCATCACGAGCGCATCAAGATCACTTTCGGCCCGCATGCACCCTACACCGTCGGCGATGAGAATCTGGAGAAAATCAGGGTGATCGCCGAGGAGCTTGACGCCTCGATCCACATGCATGTGCACGAAACGGCATTCGAAGTGCAGCAGGCCGTCGAGCAGACCGGCGAACGGCCACTGGCGCGCCTTGGCCGCCTTGGCCTGCTCGGCCCGCGCTTCCAGGCCGTGCACATGACCCAGATCAGCGATGACGACCTTGCGCTGCTGGTAGAAAGTAACACCAGCGTGATCCACTGCCCGGAATCCAATCTGAAACTGGCCAGCGGCTTCTGCCCGGTCGAGCGTTTGTGGCAGGCTGGGGTCAATGTGGCTGTCGGTACCGACGGCGCGGCGAGCAACAATGATCTCGATCTGCTCGGGGAAACCCGCACCGCCGCCCTGCTGGCCAAAGCCGTCGCCGGTTCCGCCACCGCGCTGGACGCCCATCGCGCCTTGCGCATGGCCACTCTCAATGGTGCGCGCGCATTGGGGATCGAGGCGCAGGTTGGCTCGCTGGAGATCGGCAAAGCCGCGGACATCGTCGCTTTCGACCTGTCCGGCCTGGCGCAGCAACCGGTGTATGACCCGGTGTCGCAGCTGATTTATGCCACCGGGCGTGATTGCGTCAAACACCTCTGGGTTGCCGGCAAGCAACTGCTCGACGACCGGCGCCTGACCCGCATGGACGAACAACAGCTGGGCGCAACCGCTCGCCACTGGGGCCAGCGCATCAGCGGCCACACCGAATCGTAAACACCGCGGCGCAATATCCGCGGCTACAGCCCTTTTCAGGTTTTTCGAGGAATTGAACATGAGCAACGTCGACCACGCCGAAATCGCCAAATTCGAGGCCCTGGCCCATCGCTGGTGGGACCGCGAAAGCGAATTCAAGCCGCTGCACGACATCAACCCGCTGCGGGTCAACTGGATCGACGAGCGAGTCAATCTGGCCGGCAAGAAAGTCCTCGACGTCGGTTGCGGCGGCGGCATCCTCAGCGAAGCCATGGCTCAGCGCGGCGCCACGGTGATGGGCATCGACATGGGCGAAGCGCCGCTGGCGGTTGCGCAACTGCATCAACTGGAATCCGGGGTCAGCGTCGAATACCGGCAGATCACCGCCGAAGCCCTCGCCGACGAAATGCCCGAGCAGTTCGACGTGGTCACCTGCCTGGAGATGCTCGAGCACGTGCCGGATCCATCCTCGGTAATCCGCGCCTGCTTCCGCATGGTCAAGCCCGGCGGCCAGGTATTCTTCTCGACCATCAACCGCAACCCGAAGGCGTACCTGTTCGCGATCATCGGCGCCGAATACATCATGAAGCTGCTGCCTCGCGGCACCCACGACTTCAAGAAATTCATCCGCCCGTCCGAGCTCGGTGCGTGGAGCCGCATGGCTGGCCTGACCGTCAAGGACATCATCGGCCTGACCTACAACCCGCTGACCAAGCACTACAAGCTGGCCAACGACGTTGACGTCAACTACATGATCCAGACCCTGCGCGAGGAATAAGCCGATGGCCATCAGAGCGGTACTTTTCGACATGGACGGCACTCTGCTCGACACCGCGCCGGACTTTATCGCCATCTGCCAGGCGATGCGCGCCGATCGCGGTTTGCCGCCGATCAATGACAAGCACATCCGCGACGAGATCTCCGGCGGCGCCAAGGCGATGGTCGCGGTGACGTTCTCGATGGATCCGGAATCGCCCGGTTTCGAGGAGCTGCGCCAGGAGTTTCTCGAGCGCTATCTGGTCGGTTGCGCAGTGCACAGCAAACTGTTCGACGGCATGGGCGAACTGCTCGCCGACATCGAAAAGGCCAACCTGATCTGGGGCGTGGTCACCAACAAACCGGTGCGCTTCGCCGAGCCGATCATGCAACGCCTGGGGCTGGCCGAGCGTTCGGCGCTGCTGATCTGCCCGGATCATGTGAAGAACAGCAAGCCGGATCCAGAGCCGCTGACCCTCGCCTGCAAGATGCTTGATCTGGATCCGTCGACCGTGCTGTTCATCGGCGATGATCTGCGTGATATCGAGTCGGGCCGCGATGCCGGCACCAAAACCGCTGCGGTGACCTACGGCTACATCCACCCGGACGACAACCCACGGCACTGGGGCGCGGACGTGGTGGTGGATCATCCGCTGGAGTTGCGCAAGGTGCTCGACAGCGCGCTGTGCAGTTGCTGACCTGAATGTTGCAAGCTCCCTGTGTGGCGAGGGGATTTATCCCCGCTGGGCTGCGAAGCGGCCCCCGCTTTTATCCAGGCAATGTGACACTCAGGTTTTGCGACGGCTTCGCCGCCGAACGGGGATAAATCCCCTCCCCACAGGGGTGAAGCAGGTCTTCATGAAATGGATTGTGAGGTTTTTATGTTTGATTACACCGCTCGCCCTGAATTGCTCAAGGATCGGGTCATCCTGGTCACCGGTGCCGGGCGCGGTATTGGCGCGGCTGCGGCGAAAACCTATGCCGCCCACGGTGCCACCGTGCTGCTGCTGGGCAAGACCGAAGCCAATCTGACCGAGGTCTACGACGAAATCGAAGCAGCGGGCCACCCGCAACCGGCGGTGATCCCGTTCAACCTCGAGACCGCCCTGCCCCATCAATATGATGAGCTGGCGGCGATGATCGAAACCGAGTTCGGCCATCTCGACGGCCTGCTGCACAACGCTTCGATCATCGGCCCGCGCACGCCGATCGAACAACTCTCCGGCGAGAACTTCATGCGTGTCATGCAGGTCAACGTCAACGCGATGTTCATGCTGACCAGCACCCTGCTGCCGCTGCTCAAGCTGTCCCAGGATGCTTCGGTGGTGTTCACCTCCAGCAGCGTCGGGCGCAAGGGTCGCGCGTACTGGGGCGCTTACGGTGTGTCGAAATTCGCCACCGAAGGCCTGATGCAAACCCTGGCCGATGAAGTCGACGGCGCCGCGCCGGTGCGCTCCAACAGCATCAACCCGGGCGGCACGCGCACCAGCATGCGCGCGCAGGCTTATCCGGGGGAAAACCCGCTGAACAACCCCACACCAGAAGAAATCATGCCGGTCTATCTTTATCTGATGGGTCCCGACAGCGCGGGCGTCAATGGCCAGGCTTTCAACGCCCAATAACGCCATACGTCGCATTTGTTGCCGCGGCAGAATGCTGTCGCGGCAAGCCGTTGCCGCTCATAACCGTCACAAAGCCGCCAATAACCCAGCGCGGCCGCCCGGCATCCATCAGCAACTCATTGATTCGAAAAGCTTTAAATAAAATCGAACCGAATGGCACGCCTTTCGCTCTAAATTCCCTCAAAACATGCCGTGTGATGGCCATGGGGCAACGCCGATTTCGATAGCTGACTGATCGTCTTGCGGCAGACTAAACTTACGCCAAACGTCCTACGGGACTGATGGATCAGTACGACGCGCAGCCCATAGCCGCTCTCACCCAGCCTGTAAGACAGACTTACTGCTTAGGGGCTCACGCCATATGAAATCTCCTTCCCAGACCCATGCAATTGACTTTGACAGTGCCAAATTGCAGCGCCTGGGCTTCGGTCAACTACCGGCGCTGATCGAGCGCCCGACCAGCCTGGCGCAATTGCGTCAGCAAATGAGCCTGCAACTGCAAACCAGCCTGGAGCCACAGCGCATCCTTGGCCTGTTCTTCCGCGAAATCCAGCGTCTGGTGCCGCTGGATGCCTTGAGCTATGTGCACAAGGCCAGCGACCTGCGCCTGGAGTTCGGCGCACGCGGCCACCATTCGGTCAGCTACACCCTGAGCCACGAAGGCGAGCACATGGGCGAGCTGGTCTTCCGCCGCAATCAACGCTTCAACGACAAGGAACAGGGCGACCTCGAGTCGCTGCTGTCCTGCCTGCTGTACCCGATGCGCAACGCCCTGCTCTACCGCGCTGCGACCCAAAGTGCCTTGCGCGACCCGTTGACCGGCGCCGGCAACCGGGTGGCGATGGAGCAGACCTTGCAGCGCGAGATAGACATGTCGCGCCGGCATGTGCAGCCGTTGTCGGTGCTGATGCTCGACATCGACCACTTCAAACGGGTCAACGACGAACACGGCCATGGCGCTGGTGATGAAGTGCTCAGAGCCATTGCCGCGTCGATCAAGGCACAGCTGCGCAACGTCGACATGGTGTTCCGTTATGGTGGCGAGGAGTTTTTGATCCTGCTGTCCAACACCGGCCGCGAGGCGGCGGCGATGGTCGGCGAGCGTTTGCGCCAGGCGACGCAGGCGGAGGAATATTTTGCCGATGGCCAGTTGATCGAGATCACCGTGAGCCTGGGATGCTCGACGTTACTGCCGGGCGAGTCGGCAGACAGCTTGCTGCGCCGCGCCGACAGTGCGCTCTATGTCGCAAAGCGCGAGGGGCGGAACCGGCTGGCGATGGCCGGCTAAAAATCATTGTGGGAGCGAGCCTGCTCGCGAAGAGGGAGTGTCAGACAACGATTCGTTGCATGACCCACCGCTTTCGCGAGCAGGCTCGCTCCCACAGTTCGATCAGCTTTCGGTTACGGTCCGGCGCTCGCGGTTGACCTGCAAGCGTTCCGAAGTCTCCAGCTGCATGCACCGCTCCAGAAACAGGTACATGTAGTCATAACTCTTGCAGATCGCCTGCCGCAATTCCGCCTGCAACGCCTTGCTCGGGTTCATGCCGGCCAGGGTGCAGATGATTTCCAATGCTTCCCACGGGTGGGCATCGTCGTACTGTGCGTGCATCTTCAACCACTTCATCGCGCGCTTGCGATCTTCTTCCGGAAACGCCGCGGCGTAGACCCCGGTCGAGCAGACCACCGCTGACCACTCCCCGGTCGCCCCTTCGATCGCATAGTTGGTCGCGGCAATCGCCACGATCAGCGAATCCGCCGAACTGGTGTGCCAGCACCAGTGACTCAGGGCGTGCAGCTCCGGCGGCACTTGCTGGGCCTGGAGATCTTCGAGGCTGACGCCATGAGCGCGACTCCAGTGCATCCAGTAGTCGGCGTGATTGAGTTCGACGCGAATGTTGCGCATCAGCCAGCGCCGCGCCATGTCTTCGCCGGGATGGCGGGCGAAGCGGGTCTTGGTGAGGTTCTGCGCCATGTACAAGGCAAACTGCTCGACCACCGGCCAGCCACCGATCAGGTACTGGCGCATGGTTTTCGCGCTGAGTTTGTTGTCGCGCATGCGCTGATAAAGTTCATGCTCGACAACCCGGCGCTTGCTCTCGCTGCAATCCTTGATGAGCTGTTGCGCCCATACAGGATAACTTGCAGCTTCCATGAGGGGTCCGGTTCGGTTGAATGTGTCGATCACTGTTCGGCTCCTTTTGAGTTGTGATGGCAAGGATCGGCGAGAGACTTCAACGGAACGTGCCAGGCGCTTTGAACAACAACGGCTGCGGTCTGGCAGGGCGACTTTGCAAACTGTCACAGGTAAACAACTGCGGACGCTCGATGACATAACCCTGAGCGTAATCCACACCTATTTCAAGCAATGCCTGTTCGATCTGGTTAGTTTCAACAAACTCGGCAATTGTCTGCTTACCCATAACATGGCCGATGTGATTGATCACCTCGACCATTGCCCGATTAATCGGGTCGTCCAGCATATCCTTTACGAAACTCCCGTCGATCTTCAGGAAGTCTACAGGCAAATGTTTCAAGTAAGCGAATGAAGACATTCCGGCACAAAAGTCATCCAGGGAAAAATGACAACCTAAACCTTTGAGTTCATTGATAAAACGAATTGCACTGCCAAGATTTGCGATTGCACTGGTTTCAGTAATTTCAAAACAAATCATTTCAGGGGGTATAGCGTAGTTAACAAACTGTTCTCGCAGGAAGTGCAAAAACGCGTCATCTCCGATAGTAATGCCTGACAGATTAATCGCACACATCGCTAAAGGAAGTTCATGTTCCTGTTCAATACACTGAGCAATAACCTTGAAAACGTTCTGAACTACCCAGCGATCTAACTGGGTCATCAAACCGTACCGTTCCGCCGCCGGGATAAAGCTGTCAGGCAAAATCATCCGCCCGGATTCGTCATGCAAACGCAGGAGGATCTCGATGTGCCCGGCCTGGCCGGGTTGCGGCTTGAGCGGCGCAATCTGCTGGGCGTACAGGCAGAAGCGGTTTTCTTCCAGCGCCATGTGCAGCCGTTGCACCCAGGCCATTTCACCAAAGCGCATCGACAGTTCGGAATCGTCGGCGTGATAGACCTGCACGCGGTTGCGGCCCTTTTCCTTGGCCATGTAGCAGGCCATGTCGGCCGCACGCAGCGAGGCTTCGAGCGTGGTCGGATTCTGCGCCACATGCACCAGGCCGATGCTGATGGTGGTCAGGAACGGCCGCCCTTTCCAGACAAAATGCAGGTTCTGCACGGTCTGGCGCAGGCTCTCGGCAATCTTCTCCGCCACCTCCGGCGGGCAGTTCTCCAGCAGAATGCCGAACTCGTCGCCGCCCAGCCGCGCCAGCGTGTCGCCCTCGCGCAGGCCCGATTGCAGCAGCGTGCAGATATGCCGCAGCAATTCATCGCCCGCCGCGTGGCCGCAGGTGTCGTTGACCAGTTTGAATTGATCCAGATCGAGGAACATCAGCGCGTGCCGCCCGGGCTGACGCGTCAGCTTGTGCAAGGCCTGTTCGAGGCGATATTCGAATTCGCGGCGGTTGGCCAGCCCGGTCAGCGCATCGTGGGTGGCCTGCCAGGACAGATTGGCGATGTACTGCCGCTCCTGAGTCATGTCGTGCAGCACCAGCACCGTGCCACTGACGTTGCCGGCATTGCGGATCGGCGCACCGACCAGGGTCACCGACAGGGTGCTGCCATCCAGACGCTGGATCAGCTTGGAGTGTTCGCTGCCGCCACTGAGCTGACCACTGAGAATGTGCTCGATCAACGTCAGCCCTTCGGTCTGGGCGTTGTCGTCGAGCAGGTTGAACAGCGCCGACAACGGCAGCCCCGCCGCCTGCTCGGCCTTCCAGTGAGTCATGGCTTCGGCGGCCGGGTTCATGTAATCGATCGCGCCGTTGACGTCGGTGGTGATCACCCCATCGCCAATCGATTGCAAGGTGATGTGCGCGCGATCCTTTTCCAGTTGCAGCGCCTGGGCAAACTCATGGCGCTGCTTGAGCAGTTTGTGCGTGCGCCACAGCGCCAGCACGATCAGACCCAGCGCGGTGGCCAGGTTGGTGAACAGCAACAGGCGCATGATCACCCGCGAACCCTCGCCCAAGGCATCGCTAAAGGCCTTCGCCGCTGGGGTCACGGCATCGTTGATAGCGAAGATCTGCACTTTCCAGCGCTGCACATCGCCGGGGCTGGACTGGTTGCGGGAAATACCCTGATGCATCTCTTGGGCAACTTCGTGCAAGCGGTCGAGATAGGCGTCGCCGATGGTCCAGCGATCAATCGCGGTTTCCAGATAACTGAAGTGGCGGAAATTGAGGTACAGCCAGATCAGGCTGGACACGTCGTCGGGATGATTGCCGCCCTTGAGAATACCTTCGCGCGCCGCTTGCAGGTCCGGCGGCTGACGATCCAGCGCCAGGCGCAATTGGTGGCCGCCCTGGGGCACGGCGATCGCCGTCAGGTACTTGTTATAGATCGCCTCGTCACGGCTGTCGGCGTAGAGGTTGAGGTAATAGATGGCGTCTTTCTGGCCCTTTGACCACAGGCTTTCGCCAGCGACGTAGCCACGCACGGCCGAAAGCACGTAAAGGCTCACGCCCCCCAGTAATGCCTGGAACACCACGACAGCAATAAAGGGCCAGACGATACCCAACAACCGTGGTGTTCCCAGAGTCTGCTTTTGCTTCATGAGAGTCCTTGCATGAGCACTGCCCGCTCGCCTTCCGGGCGAATTCGCTATGACGAGACTAGGTGGGGTTCTCGTTCAAGGCAAGGCGCGGCGTTACACCGCGCGCAGAACCTCTGACAGGCCGGCGAGGGTTTCGATCAGTGCTGTTGCAAGTTGCCGTAGAGCTTGGCGTACAGACCGCCGTCGGCGATCAGTTGGCGATGGTCGCCATCCTCGGCGATCTGCCCGCCGTCGAACACCAGCACGCGGTCCGCCTGTTTCACCGCCGACAGGCGATGGGCAATGATCAGCGTGGTGCGGCCATGGAGAAACTTCGCCATCGCCTGGTGCAGGTTGTACTCGGTGGCGGCATCGAGGGCCGAGGTAGCTTCGTCGAGAATTACCACTTTCGGCTCGGCGAGAATCATCCGCGCAATCGCCAGACGCTGGCGCTGACCGCCGGACAAACGCACGCCGGAACGCCCGACGATGCTGTCGAGGCCAGCGGGCAGCGCGCGGATGGTCGCGGCCATCTGCGCGATTTCCAGCGCCTGCCAGCAGGCTTCGTCGCTGCGCATGCGGCCCATGGTCAGGTTGGCGCGCACGCTGTCGTTGAACAGCGCCGGATGCTGCAGCACCACCGCGACGTTCTCGCGCACGGTCTCCAGACCGATCTCCTGCTGGGTCGACCCGCCGAAGCGAATAGTCCCGGCCGCTGGCGTGTACAGTCCCAGCAGCAACTGCACCAAGGTACTTTTGCCGCCGCCGCTGGCGCCGACGATGGCGACTTTTTCACCGGGCAGGATCGACAGGTTCATTTGATCCAGCACCAGCTCGTCGCCGTAACCGAAGCTCAGGCCTTGCACCTCGATGCCGACGGTGTCGCGCCCCTTGAACGGATCGACGCCGCCGGGATACTGCGGCTCGTCGGCGCGCGCCAGCAATTCATTGATCCGCGTCAGCGCACCGCCCGCTGCGTAATAGGCGTATTGCAGATTGAGCAGCTGTTCGACCGGGCCGATCATGAACCACAGGTAACTGAACACCGCGAGCATCTGCCCGATCGACAGGTCGGAAAACAGCACGGTGAGCATCGCCGCCGCGCGGAAGATGTCGATGCCGAACTGGAACAGCAAACCACTGGCGCGGTTCGAGGCGTCGGTTTTCCACTGCGAGTTGACCGCGTAGTTGCGCACTTCCTGCGCGCGCAAACCGAGGCGCCCGAGGAAATAGCCCTGACGATTGCCGGCGCGCACTTCCTGAATCGCGTCGAGGGTTTCACTCAGCGCCTGAGTGAAGCGCGAGGTGCTGTCGTTTTCCAGTTTCTTCAGGTGCTTGACGCGCTTGCCCAACTGCACCGTGGCGTAGATCACCAACGGGTTGAACAGCAGAATCAGCAGCGCCAGTTTCCAGTGCATCCACATCAGGATGCTGGCGGTGCCGACCAGGGTCAGCATGGCGACAAGGAAACGGCTGAGGGTTTCGCCGACGAATTTGTCGAGGGTATCCAGATCGGTGACCAAATGCGTGGTCACCGTGCCGCTGCCGAGGCTTTCGTATTCGCCGAGGGAGATGCGCTTGAGCCGCTCGATCAGGCGCACGCGAATGCGGTAGACGATGTCCTTGGCCAGGCGCGCGAACAACCGCGACTGCAACACGCCAAAACACAGGGCGCTGCAACGCAAGGTCAGGGTCACCACCAGCATCAGGCCGATATAACCCGCCGCCTGCTGCCACATGCTCGGCAGGAAATGGTTCATGACTTTCAGCGCGGCATCGCCGTGGCCGAGCAGCACTTCGTCGACCAGCAACGGCAGCAGCAACGGAATCGGCACGCTGCACAGCGTCGCCAGAACGGCCACGCCGTTGGCGATCCACAGGGATTTCTTGTGATGCAGTGCCAGACGACGGACTTCAGCCCAGCTCAGCCGGTCGACACGCTCTACGGCTGGCGTGTCATCGGCGCGGTCAGACACAGGCCGCGCGCTCCAGCCAGCGGCCGAGCAACGGCGACAGCTCGCTGAGCGGTTGATAGCCGTTGGTCAGCAGCGCCAGTTGGCCGTTGCGCTCGGCCAGCAGGGTCGGAAAACCGGCGATGCCCAAGTCCTGGACCCAGGTGAAATCGGCCTGGGTCGCCTTGTGCTGTTCGGCATGATCGAACAATGCGGCGAATTCGATACGCGGCACACCGGCCTGCTCTGCCAGTTCGACCAGCACGCTGGCCTGGGTGACATCGCGCCCTTCGACGTAAAACGCCCGCTGGATCAACCCGACCAATGTCCACGCGCAATCCGGCGCCAGACTGCGTGCGGTGACAATCGCGCGACAGGCAGGCTCGGTGTCGTAGACAAAACCGTCGGGCAACGCGCAATCGAACTTGAACGGCTGGCCGGTGGCTTCGGTGACCGCTTGCCAGTGCTCAAGAATGTAGCGCCGCGTGGTCGGCTCCAGCGCCGAACCGCTGCCGGTGCGCAGACCGCCAACCACCAGATGCAGCTCGACCCCGGCTGCCTGCGCCTGCTCGACCAGTGCCTTGGCCACCGGAGCAAACCCCCAGCACCATGAACACATCGGATCCATCACGTAGAGCAGGCGCGCAGACATGGTTAAGCCTCGGTGGATGCTTGCTTATAGTTGTAGCCGATCGGGTGCGGCTGGTTGCGCGCCTTGGCCAGTTCGATCTGCTTTTGCCGATCGATGGCGCTGCGCCGGGTCTTCTCGCTGAGCTTGTCCCAGCAGTGCGGGCAGCTGATGCCGGCGACGTAGTGCTCGGAGGCGCGATCTTCAACGCTGACCGGCGTGCGGCAGGCATGACATTGATCGTAGTCGCCTTCAGTCAGGTCGTGACGCACGGTCACGCGGTTGTCGAAGACGAAGCAGTCGCCGCGCCACTTGGTTTCTTCCTGCGGCACCTCTTCGAGGTACTTCAGGATGCCGCCCTTGAGGTGGTAAACCTCTTCGAAACCTTCGCCGAGCATGTAGCTCGAGGCTTTTTCACAGCGGATGCCGCCGGTGCAGAACATCGCGACCTTCTTGTGCACCGCCGGGTCGAAGTGTTCTTTGATGTAGTCGGGAAACTCGCGAAAACTTGTGGTTTTCGGATCGATGGCGCCTTCGAAGGTGCCGATCGACACTTCGTAATCGTTGCGCGTGTCGATCAGCAGCACTTCCGGGTCGCTGATCAGCGCGTTCCAGTCCTGCGGTTCGACGTAGGTGCCGACCTTCTTGTTCGGGTCAACGCCTTCGACGCCGAGGGTGACGATCTCTTTCTTCAGCTTGACCTTGGTGCGATAGAACGGCTGTTCGTCGCAGTACGATTCCTTGTGGTCGATGTCGACCATGCGCGGATCGTTCTTGAGCCAGGCGAGCAGGCCGTCGATGCCTTCGCGGCTGCCGGAAACCGTGCCGTTGATGCCTTCTTCGGCGATCAGCAGAGTGCCTTTGATGCCGTTGTCGACCATCGCTTGCAGCAGTGGCTCGCGCAGGTCAACGTAATCTTCGAGGGTGACGAACTTGTACAGTGCCGCCACGACAATCGGTTGTGTCATGGGTATTTCTCCAGGTGGCTACCCTCGCAAAGGGTGAACCGGATTCAAAAAAAACGCGCCGGCTAAGCGGCGCGTCGGGATTTTAGCAAAAAAGCAGCTACAAGCTCCAAGCTTAAAGCGGCAAGCCAAAACTCATCCGCCTTTAACTTGCAGCTTGCCGCTTGAAGCTTACCGCTGATCCCCTCCTGCACAGGTCGGCGACGCCGGGGCGCCGTCGATCTCTGCCCATTCCTGCGGGGTGTAGGTGTGCAGCGCCAACGCATGGAACTCGCCCATCAGCTCGCCGAGCGTGCCGTAGACTTTCTGGTGGCGCTTGACCCGGTTCAGGCCTTCGAACTGCGCGCTGACCACCACCGCCTTGTAGTGGGTCTGTGACCCGCGACTGTGCATGTGGCTTTCATCCAGCACTTGCAGGTGCTCAGGCTGTAACAGGGCCAGCGTCGATTCGATGCGTTGTTGCATGGTCATCACGAACTCCGCTTACTTCTTCTTGGCTGGCGCCGCGGCCGGGGTCAGCTCTTTGGTCATGTCGTCGAGCAGCTTGTTGACCACAGGCACCGCGCTTTCCAGTTTGCCCTGGGTCATCTGCGCCGACTGCTGGGTCAGCTGCGGCATTTTTTCCAGGACCTTTTTGCCCAGTGGCGACTGGTAGAAGGCAACCAGATCCTTGAGCTCGGATTCGCTGAAGTTGCTGGTGTAGAGCTTGACCATGTCGGGCTTGAGCTTGTTCCAGCCGATGGCCTGGTCCAGCGCAGCGTTGGCCTTGGCCTGGTAGGTTTCGAGCACGGCTTTCTTCGACTCAGGCGCTTTGGTCTGTTCAAAGCGCTGGGCGAACATTTGCTGCACTTGCATGTACACCGGGGTACCCAGCTTGTCAGCGTGAGCCAGCGTCAGGAAAGCTTCGGCACTGGCGTTGTGGCTGGCGGTATCGGCAAGCACCTGGCCGCTGGCGCAAACCAGTGCAACCGCGGTACAGATGGCGCGAAGACGAGTCATCGAGTTTCCTTTAAGCAAAGCGAGGTCGAACCCCAAGGGCGACCATTCTGCGCCTAACAATCGCTGCGGCTCAACCCCCGAGCCTTGCCGCGCTTGATCGGCGGGGTTTTGCGGTCAACAATCGAGCCGATGGAACCACCCGGGCCGACGCCGGCCTAAATTGCGCCAACAGACCAACAGGAGTGTGCACGATGAGCCGTATCGAAACCGACAGCCTGGGCCAGATCGAGGTCCCGGACGACGCTTACTGGGGTGCTCAGACGCAACGCTCGCTGATCAACTTCGCCATCGGTCAGGAACGCATGCCGCTACCGGTGCTGCACGCCCTGGCCCTGATCAAGAAAGCCGCCGCGCGGGTCAACGACCGCAACGGCGACCTGCCCGCCGACATCGCCCGCCTGATCGAACAGGCCGCCGATGAAGTGCTCGCCGGCGAGCATGACGAGCAGTTCCCGCTGGTGGTCTGGCAGACCGGCAGCGGCACCCAGAGCAACATGAATGTCAACGAGGTGATCGCCGGTCGCGCCAACGAACTGGCCGGCAACCCGCGCGGCGGCAAGTCGCCGGTACACCCGAACGATCACGTCAATCGCTCGCAAAGTTCCAACGACTGCTTCCCCACCGCCATGAGCATCGCCACCGCGAAAGCGGTGCAGGAACAACTGCTGCCGGCGATTGCCGAGCTGTCCGGCGGCCTCGCTGAACTGGCGGCGCGGCACATGAAGCTGGTGAAGACCGGGCGCACGCACATGATGGACGCGACGCCGATCACCTTCGGTCAGGAACTGTCCGGCTTCATCGCGCAACTGGATTACGCCGAGCGCGCGATTCGCGCGGCGCTGCCGGCGGTCTGCGAGCTGGCGCAGGGCGGCACCGCGGTCGGCACCGGGTTGAATTCGCCGCACGGCTTCGGTGAGGCGATTGCCGCCGAACTCGCTGCGCTGTCCGGCTTGCCGTTCGTCACCGCACCGAACAAATTCGCTGCACTGGCCGGCCATGAGCCGCTGGTCACCCTGTCCGGCGCGCTGAAAACCCTCGCCGTGGCGCTGATGAAAATCGCCAACGACTTGCGCCTGCTGGGCTCAGGTCCGCGTGCGGGTTTCGCTGAAGTGAAGCTGCCGGCCAACGAACCGGGCAGCTCGATCATGCCCGGCAAGGTCAACCCGACCCAGTGCGAAGCGCTGTCGATGCTCGCCTGTCAGGTGCTCGGCAACGATGTGGCGATCGGCTTTGCCGCGAGCCAAGGGCACTTGCAGTTGAACGTGTTCAAACCGGTAATCATCCACAACCTGCTGCAATCGATCCGTTTGCTCGGCGATGGCTGCAGCAACTTCCAGCAGCACTGCATTGCCGGACTCGAGCCGGATGCCGAGGCCATGGCCAAGCATCTGGAACGTGGGCTGATGCTGGTGACCGCGCTGAACCCGCACATCGGTTATGACAAGTCGGCGGAAATCGCCAAGAAGGCTTACAGCGAAGGGCTGACCTTGCGCGAGGCGGCGTTGCAGCTGGGTTATCTGACCGATGAAGAGTTCGATGCCTGGGTGCGGCCGGAGAACATGATCGAGGCTGGCGCCAAGGGCTGAGTCATGTAGCGCCTGAAAGTCCGTCTTCGCGAGCAGGCTCGCTCCCACAGTGGACCGCATTCTCATGCTGGAAATGCGCTCAAATGTGGGAGCGAGCCTGCTCGCGAATTCAGGCGCCGCCGATCGTCAGCCAGGCACAACCCTGGCCCGCCGCGCCCTGAGCCCGGCAATCAACGACGGCCCCAACGCCACCAGCGCCGAACCCAGCACCACCAGCACCGCCCCGCCGTAGCCCAGCGCATTGATCTGCTCGGCATGCACGTAGTCCGGCCAGATCCGCGCCGCTATCGCCACCGCCACAAACGTCACCAGCGGCGTGATTGCCAATGTTGCGCTAACTCGCGATGCTTCCCAGTGCGCCAGTGCTTCGGCGAATGCGCCGTAGGCGATCAAGGTGTTCATGCAGCACGCCAACAGCAGCCAGCCCTGCAGCGGGCTCAGGTTCAGCGCTTCCAGCGGATGCACCCACGGCGTCAGCAGCAGCGCGCAGAACAGGTAGATCACCATCATCACCTGTAGCGAATTCCACACCGTGAGCAATTGCTTCTGGCCCAGCGCATAGAAGGTCCAGACCGTCGACGCCAGCAGCACCAAGAGCACGCCGGCGGTGTAGTCGGACAGCGAAGTCAGCAGCTCGGCCAGGCGCTGATTGAAGAACAGTCCGAAACCGATCAGCAGCACCAGCAAGCCGATGCCCTGGCCGATGCTGAAGCGTTCCTTGAACACGAACAGACTGGCGATCAGCAGCATGATCGGGCCCATTTGCACCACCAATTGCGCGGTGCCGGGGCTGAGCAGGTTGAGGCCCATCAGGTACAACACGTAATTGCCGACCAGCCCCAGTACCGCCATCAGCACCAGCCAGCCACCCTTCGGCCCGAGCACCCTGCGACTTGGCAGGCGCTTGACCGACGCCAGATAGATGAACAGGCAGCCACCGGACACCATCAGGCGAAACCAGGTCACCGTGACCGGGTCCATCACCTGCAATACCTGTTTGAGCTTGATCGGCAGGATGCCCCACAGAAACGCGGTCAGCAGCGCCAGGAACAGTCCGTACACCCAGCGCCCCGATGAAATGTGCATGCGAACCCCAAAAGCCTGCTGACAAGAGCACTCATTCTAGGCGTCCGGCTGCGCACAACACAGGGACAGTTGCCGGCAGGCCGCGAATGAAACTGTGCAGGTCGCAGCAGTAAACCGGCGCGCCGCCGTTGATCGGCCGGGCAGGCGCGCCAAGTGCTTCAGGCATAAGCTGATTGCAGACTTTTCAACGCATATCAGGGAGACCGACATGTACGCCATGCGCGCCGAGGACAGCGCCCCCGCCACCCGTTTTCGCAGCGACCGCGTGTGTCGGGTCAATGGCGAGCTGTATTTCAGCACCCGGGAAAATACCCTTGAAGGGCCGTATGACGGTCAGGTGATCGAGCGGGAGATTCAGGCTTATATAGCGCGGATGCAGCGGCAGGATTCCAGCCGCTGAACCGTGGCGCTGCCTTCGCGAGCAGGCTCGCTCTCACAGGGGAATGCGATCACCTGTGGGAGCGAGCCTGCTCGCGAAGGGGCCTGAACAGGCAACCAATCCTTTAGCGCACCGCCTCAAACAACCCACTCGCCCCCATCCCGCCACCCACGCACATGGTGACGATGCCGTAACGCAAATTGCGCCGCTGCAATTCCCGAATCAGATGCCCGACCTGGCGCGAGCCGGTCATGCCGAACGGGTGGCCGATGGAAATCGAGCCGCCATTGACGTTGTATTTGTCGTTGTCGATCTCCAGCCGGTCGCGGCTGTACAGGCACTGCGAAGCGAACGCCTCGTTCAATTCCCACAGATCGATATCCGCCACTTGCAGGCCCTTGGCCTTGAGCAGTTTCGGCACCGAGAACACCGGGCCGATGCCCATTTCGTCCGGCTCGCAACCGGCCACGGTGAAGCCACGGAAAAACGCCTTCGGCTTGAGCCCCAGCTCCAGCGCTTTGTCCAGACTCATGACCAGTGTCATCGACGCACCGTCGGACAGCTGCGATGAATTGCCCGCCGTCACCGAACCGTCGTCGGCGAACACCGGTTTCAAACCGGCAAGGCTTTCGTAGGTGGTGTCCGGGCGGTTGCAGTCGTCGCGCTCGACCACGCCGTCGACAATTTGTACGTCGCCACTGTTCTTGTCCTCGACCCGGTATTTCACCGCCATCGGCACGATTTCATCATCGAACAAACCCGCAGCCTGGGCCTGGGCCGTGCGCAGCTGACTTTGCAGCGCATAACGATCCTGCGCCTCGCGGCTGACACCGTAACGGCGCGCCACCACTTCGGCGGTCTGGCCCATGGTGTAGTAGATGCCGGGAGTCTGTTGCTTGAGCAGCGGGTTGATCAGATGATCGGTGTTGACGCTCTTCAGGGTCAGGCTGATCGACTCGACGCCGCCGGCGACGATGATGTCGCTGCAACCGGAGGCGATCTGGTTGGCGGCAATCGCAATCGCCTGCAAACCCGACGAGCAGAAACGGTTGAGGGTCATGCCGGCGGTGCCGGTGCCCAGGCGCGACAGTACCGCGACATTGCGGCCAATGTTGTAGCCCTGCGCGCCCTCGTTGGAGCCGGCGCCGACGATGCAGTCCTCGACGCTGGCCGGGTCGATATCGTTGCGGGTCAGCAGGGCATTGACGCAGTGGGCCGCCATGTCATCGGGGCGGGTCTGGTTGAACTTGCCGCGAAAGGATTTGGCCAGGCCGGTCCGCACGCTGTCGACGATCACCACTTCACGCATGGCATACCTCATTGTTGTTGTCGGTTGAGAGTGAACCTGAGCATAAGTCCACCTTCTTGCCGACCGCGAGGATCATTCACCCGGCGTATGCGCGGCCATCGCTTCAGTCCTTGTGCTTTTTAGCCTTCTTGTCGGATTTCTCGAACGCGTCTTCCAGCGCGCGGTTGATCGTGCGCAACACTTTCACCCGCGCCCAGCGTTTGTCGTTGGCCTCGACCAGCGTCCACGGCGCGATCTCGGTGCTGGTGCGATCGACCATGTCGCCGACCGCCCGGCGATAGTCGTCCCACTTTTCGCGGTTGCGCCAGTCGTCTTCGGTGATCTTGAAGCGCTTGAAGGAAATCTCTTCGCGCTCCTGAAAGCGTTCCATCTGCGTGTCCTTGTCGATGGCCAGCCAGAACTTGACCACGATGACGCCGGCATCGGCCAGTTGCTCTTCGAAGTCATTGATTTCGCCGTAGGCGCGCAGCCAGTCGGCTGGGGTGCAGAAGCCTTCGATCCGCTCGACCAGCACCCGCCCGTACCAGGAGCGGTCGAACACGGTGAATTTGCCCCGCGCCGGAAGGTGTCGCCAGAACCGCCACAGGTACGGTTGCGCGCGCTCTTCTTCGGTGGGCGCGGCGATCGGCACGATGCTGTACTGACGCGGATCGAGCGCCGCTGCCACGCGGCGAATCGCCCCGCCCTTGCCCGCCGCGTCGTTACCCTCGAATACCGCCACCAGCGCATGGCGGCGCATGCGTTTGTCGCGCATCAGCCCGGACAGACGCGCCTGTTCGGTGATCAGTTGTTCTTCATAGTCTTTCTTGTCCAGACGCTGGGTCAGGTCGAGGCTGTCGAGCAGGTTCAACTGATCGACCGGCGTGCCCAGCGGCGCGGCACTGACTTCGTGGGGATTGACGTCGGCACGCTTGAGCGCACTTTGCAGGCCTTCGAGGAGAATCTTGCCCACCGCCAGGCTGCGGTAATTGGCATCGACGCCTTCGATAACATGCCACGGCGCGTAATCGCGACTGGTACGGCGCAGCACGCGCTCGCCGTATTTGACGAACTTGTCGTAGGTCTGCGACTGCTGCCAGTCCAGCGGGCTGATGCGCCAGCTGTGCAGAGGGTCGTCGGCCAGCGATTTGAGCCGCGCTTTCATTTGTTTCTTGGACAGGTGAAACCAGAACTTGAAGATCAACGCGCCTTCATCGCAGAGCATTTTTTCCAGACGCTCAGCGCCGGCGATGGCCTGGTCCAGACGCGGATCCTTGAACAACCCATGCACCCGGCCCTGGAGCATCTGGCTGTACCAGTTGCCGAAGAAAACCCCCATTCGCCCTTTGGCCGGCAGCATGCGCCAGTAGCGCCACGCCGGTGGCCGGGCGAGTTCTTCATCGGTCTGCTGGTCGAAGGTGCGCACTTCGATCAGGCGCGGGTCCATCCATTCGTTGAGCAGCTTGACCGTCTCGCCCTTGCCCGCCCCTTCGATGCCGTTGATCAGGATGATCACCGGAAAGCGCTTCTGCTGCTGCAACTCGAACTGCGCTTCCAGCAAGGCTTCACGCAGCGCAGGGACCGCCGCCTCGTAAGTGTCTTTGTCGATGGCGTGACCGATTTCAGCGGATTCAAACATGGGACGGCTCCTTCCAGGGTTCAGCAAGACTAGCGGATGATTGCAGCACCTGAACAGATCGCAGCCTTCGGCAGCTCCTACATTTGCAATGCGTTTCCCTGTAGGAGCTGCCGAAGGCTGCGATCTTTTGAAATTTTCCCTGACACGCCCAAATCCCGTCTTGTGCTGGATCAGGCAGCTCGCGCGTGATCAGCTAGAATGGCCGCCTTGTGTTTGCCGAGCCTGCCATGAAAGCCGAAATGCCCCACGCCCAACTCGACTGGGACGACCACGGACGCCCACGTTCGCGGGTGTTCGATGACGTGTATTTTTCCGATCAGTCAGGGCTGGAGGAAACCCGTTACGTGTTTCTTGAACAGAACCGTCTGGCCGAGCGTTTCGCTGCGCTGCCGGCCGATGGACGGCTGGTCATTGGCGAAACCGGCTTCGGCACCGGGCTGAATTTTCTCTGTGCCTGGCAGCTGTTCGAACAGCACGCAGTGGCCGGCGCACGCCTGCATTTTGTCAGTGTGGAAAAGTACCCGCTGGCGCCTGCGGATCTGCGTCGGGCCTTGGCGCTGTGGCCGCAACTCAAGCCATTGGCCGATCAGTTGCTCAAACAGTACGTGGCGATTCATCAAGGTTTTCAGCGCATCACTCTGGCCGAAGGTCGAGTGACGCTGACCTTGCTGATCGGCGATGCGCTGGAGCAACTGCCGCAACTCGATGCACAGATCGACGCGTGGTTCCTCGATGGTTTCGCCCCGGCGAAAAATCCGGACATGTGGACTGCCGAGCTGTTCGTCGAACTGGCGCGCCTCGCCGCGCCGGGATCGACCATCAGCACCTTCACCAGCACCGGTTGGGTCCGCCGTTTGCTCAACGCTGCCGGGTTCAAGATGAAGCGCACACCGGGCATCGGCCACAAGTGGGAAATCCTGCGTGGCGAATTTCTCGGCTGGCCCGCCGAGGTGGCGGCGCCAATACCGGCGAAACCCTGGTTCGCCCGCCCTGCTCCGTTGCGCGGTGAGCGCCGGGCGCTGGTGATCGGCGCGGGCCTGGCCGGCTGCGCGACGGCGTCGAGTCTGGCGGCGCGCGGCTGGCAGGTGAGTCTGCTCGAGCGTCACGCGTCGGTGGCGCAGGAAGCTTCGGGGAATCCGCAAGGCGTGCTCTATCTCAAGTTGTCCGCCCATGGCACGGCGTTGTCGCAGTTGATCGTCAGTGGCTTCGGTTACACCCGGCGCCTGCTGGAAAGCCTGCAACGCGGCAGCGACTGGGATGACTGCGGCGTGCTGCAATTGGCGTTCAATGCCAAAGAAGCCGAGCGCCACGGGCAACTGGCGGCGGCGTTTCCTGAAGATCTCTTGCAGTGGCTGGAACAGCCGCAAGCGCAGGCTCGCGCCGGTGTCGGCGTGGCCCATGGCGGTTTGTTCTACCCCGAGGGTGGCTGGGTGCATCCGCCGGCACTGTGTCAGGCCCAGGCGATGCACGCCAACATTGAATTGCTCAGCCATCAAGAAGCTTTGGCACTGCGCAAAGTCGCTGACCATTGGCAAGCGTTCGACGGCGAGCGTTTGCTCGCCAGTGCGCCGGTGGTGATCCTGGCCGGAGCCGCCGAAATCAAACGTTTGGCCCAGAGTGCCGAATTGCCGCTCAAGCGCATTCGCGGGCAGATCACGCGTCTGCCTGAAACCGCAGACAGTCGTGCGCTGGCCACCGTGGTGTGCGCCGAGGGCTACGTCGCCCCGGCGCGTCTGGGCGAGCACACCCTGGGCGCGAGTTTCGACTTCAACAGCGACGACCTGACGCCCACGACTGCCGAGCACCAAGGCAATCTGGCGATGCTCGAAGAAATTTCCAGCGACCTGCTGACCCGCCTCAACATCAACGAGCAGCCACTGGAGAATCTTGAGGGCCGCGCCGCCTTCCGCTGCACCAGCCCCGATTACCTGCCGATTGTCGGTCCGCTCGCTGATTTGCAAACCTTCAATCAAACCTACGCAGCGTTGAGCAAGGACGCCCGGCAAGTGCCGGACATCGCCTGCCCGTGGCTCGATGGCCTGTACGTCAACAGCGGCCACGGTTCTCGCGGGCTGATCACCGCGCCGCTGTCCGGCGAACTGCTCGCCGCGTGGCTGGATAACGAGCCGCTGCCGTTGCCACGCAGCGTCGCCGAAGCCTGCCATCCCAACCGTTTCGCATTGCGTCAGCTGATTCGCGGCAAGTGATGCTTATGTGTCGGGTTTGGCGCAGATACCGAGTTCGACCTGACGTATCGCATCGTCGGTCAGCCGTTCAATCAGCTTTGCATCAGCCTGCTCTCGTTCAAGCGCGATAGCTTTACCCTGGCTGGTGTAATCGGCCGAGGAAAGCGTCTCTTTCTGCTCATCCAGCTCGGTCATGCGTGGTGCGTATGTTTCGTAGACCTCGTCGAACTGACTTGGAAACGTCTGTTTCAGGTGGTCGCACCAGAAAGGTTGACGCAACATGAACTTCAGCCACTCGGGAGAAAGTTCGGCGCTGTAGATCTTGCTCTTGGCCAGTTGCAGGTCGGCTGCAGTGACTTTGCTGTTATCGAGGTATCGCATGTGTCGGGGCTGGCCGGGCAGGTCGAGTTCTTCGGCAAGGCCGACGCGATAGGCCAGGTTCATTTCCAGGTGTTCGACAGTCGGAAGCCTGCTGTGGTGCTCCCGGGCAATTTCGTTGATTTTTTCCAAGCGGAACAAGCTGCGGCCCAGCTTCAGCAAGGCGCCGGCGGTGACCTTGCCCCCATTGGCAGCGTGGGTCACCCGATCGACCTCGACGGCAACTTCCAGATGACTGAAATTCATCGCCGCACTGTCCGTACAGTTGATGGGGCTGGCAGCCAGATTCAGCAATTGATCACACAGAACGCTATCAGCGTCTGCCGCTTCCAGAACAGTCCAGACGCGCCGCGTCATGTCTGCGCTGCTGTGCGCCGCATCAGCGGTATCGCCCAACTGGGCGAGCAAGTGAAACAGGCCTTCAGCGCGAAAATCTTCGGCGAACGCCGTCCAGATTCGCGTCTTTTTCGCCCATTCCTCCCCGCCGGTTTCGGTAAACCAGAGCGAACGGGCCTGCTGTTCGTTCAACCGACCGATATCGTCTTCCGCATACCCCATGCCGATGCCGGAGTTGTTGCGATAGTTCTGCAGATGGGTCTTGGCGGTTTCCGAAAACGGATTTCTCGCCATGTTGATGGCCCTGGCGAATTGGCGCGATTTCTGGAACAACCAATCCGGCAGCTCGCGCATTCTGTTTTCGCGCAGATCCATCCATTCGATATCGTGAAGATTGTCGAGGCCATCGGGCAGCTCGGTGATTCCGGTATCGCGCAGCATCAAACGGCGCAACCCGGACATTCCACCGACACTCGGCGTGGCGCCCAAGGGGTTATAGGACAGATTGAAGTAGCGCAGCGTGTGCAACCGGTTCAGCTTCGCCAGAGTCTGCTCGGTCAATTGGAGTTGATTGTTGGCCAGACTCAAGCGCCGCAGTTGTGGCATGTGCGAGATCACCTCCGGAAGCTGAGTAATGCTGTTCTTGTCGAGTTCCAGTGACGTCAGCTGTTTGAACGATTCAAGGAAGTGGGCAACGTCATCCTTCAGGGCCATGTTCCTCATCGACAATTGCTGGACGTGATCGAAATTCAATTGCGCGGGTAACGCCGGTAATTTGCCGACACGCATATTATCGAGTTTGAGCGTGCAGAGTGACTTACCCGCCTCATCCTCACTCTCGACCCATTCGAATCGTCTGAACGCTTCCTCAATCAGCTCGGCGGCCAATTTGCGGCTGCGCCGTGCTTGTGCCAGGTCAGCGCCCACTGTTTGCAGGGCAGCGGTGTCCTCGCTCCAGTCAAACAACACGTTGCGTAAGGTCTTCAAATGCTTGCGCAGTTCTTTGACCTTGAGCGCCCGGCTCAATGGATCGTCGCCCAGACCGTCGAGCAATTGCGCGAGCTGCGCTTTGCTCAGGCGCGGATAAAGTTTGCGCACCTTGCGCAGCAAGCCCCAGGGGTGAGCCGTTACGACAACCTCGTCACCCTGAACACACTCAGGTTCGACGGCCAGCCGTGCGCTCCGCTCACCCAGCATTGTCCGCGCCGTAGCGTCGCGCTCGTCCAGTGCAACATCGAGCAGTTTGCTGCGTAACCGTTGCGCATCGGTGCTCGCAGAATCGGCAAATCCGGCGGCGGAACGCTGTCGCAACGGCAGCGCCTTGAGAATCGCCGTGTAGAGCCCGTCGGGCGCCGAGGCCACTTTTGCCCGTAATACTCCCGCACCGTCGAAGGCTTCATAACCCTGCGCAGTCTTGACCAGCGAGCAGGTATTGTCGGTGGTCGCAGTCGTATCGCCGATGGCCTCCAGAATCGGCCCTGTGAGCGTCTTGTCCCGCAGTTCCAGGCGCAGTTGGCTGTCCCAGCCGCTCAGGCGAGGCAGCAAGCGGATAGCCAATGCGTCAGTGTCGGCGTTGGCGAGTCCGGGCCAGTGCAAGCCAGTCAGTGCGCGATCGAGCCGAACCCTGGCGAGTTCTTGCCTGGTTTGCTGCCCGAGCCGCAAAGGCACCCGCCCGGTCGAACTCAAGTACACGCGTTCGGTACTCCGCGCGCGGTCAATCAGCCGTTGCCCGTGGCGCGCGGGAATGCCGGCAAAGGCCTCGCGCAGTTTGCGCAGATCCTGCGCGTCACTCTGGTCATAGCGCTGGTACATGCGCTCGAATGCTGCACGATGATCGGCCTTGAGCGCAGCGCCGAGCTTTTTCGCCAGCGCGGATGTCTGCGTGCTTTTCGCGACATTGCCACCGAGCAAGGCATCGACTTCCTGCTGGTAGAGGCCATCGATGACGGTTGGCAGCAATCGCCCCAAGGCCAACTGGTTGCGGGTGACCGGCACACTCAGCGTATCGTCGAGCTGGCTGTTCGCAGGCCAGGTTGTTTCGACGTCGCCCTCATGACCAATGATCTCTATGTATCGGTCAGTCGGCCAGCCTGGCAGTTTCGTCAAGGCATGCATCTGCTCCTCCAGAGGTTGCTCGGAGTGGACCTCGCCGCTTTCCAGTTGCGTGATCAGCTCACGCAGCTTGCGCTCGATGCGCACGCGCTCGACCGTATCGCGCAGACGTACCGGCAAGCTCAGATTGTCGTTGAAGGTATCGAGCAAGGTCTGCTGCGAAGTGCCGCTGAGCCGGCGCATCATGTCCAGATCGGCGTCAACGAATTCGCTCAAGTGCGGGTCGATGCGCTTGAGGAGGTAGGCGCTACTGCTCCATTGCTCGGGGTCTTCGGCAGGCAGCCGCCAGCCCCCTTCGACGTGGCGGTTCAGCTCGGGCGCATAGGCTTGCGCGCGTTCGGCGTGTTCCAGACGCCAGCGCTGGGTATCGGGATCGAAGTCACCGGCGAACACACGATGGTCGACGCGACCGACGGTCTTGCGGCCAACCTGGTAGAACTCCTTGGAGCTGGCTTCGATGCTGAAGCCGGCGGGCAGAGAATGTTCATACGGGGCGAGGTCGGGTTTCCACAGGCGCGGCTTGCCGGCTCGATTGAGAATGGCGGTGAATTGCCCGAAGAACTGCGGATGTGAACGCAGCAATTTGCTCCCCAGTGCTCCCAGCGCTTTTTGCCCACCGGCGAACACGCCCATCAGCGCGACGTTCTCCACCACACTGAGCAGATGTGACAGCGCCTGCTGGTGATCGCCACGCCGCCAGTCCTCGACACCTTCGTAAACCTCACCGAGCAACTGGCCCACCGCGACGCCCATCATCAACTGGCCAAGCACGGGCACGAACAATCCGGCGACCGACGCCACCGCCACTCCCCGCTGGAGGAAGTCCAACAGGCGTTTCTGGCGCACTTCTTCATCGATATCAGCGGTGGGCACCGCCAGCTTGCGCGCGTCGATCTGCAACTTGCCGACATGGCTTTGCACCATGAAATCGAACAGCGGCACGTTGATCGGCCACTGTTCGACGAACCCAAGATCAGGTTTTTCAGCGAGGGCCTTGAAGAAGTCAGCCTTGTCATCTTCATCAAGGCTGCGAGCAAAGTAATCCTGATAATCGCTGGCTTTGAGCTGTTCGGCGAGGTGGCGCTTGAACGCGTTGAAACTCGGGTATTCATACACCGCTCGCTGCGGCTCGCCGGGCATATACACCATGCATCCGTCCTCCGGATACTGTTGCACGGAGCGCTTGGAAAACACCACAACGCCCCACACGCAGCTGTCGAGGACCTTGATGCCCTGCATGATCATCGGGTCTTTGTCGTAGCGCAGGTTTTGCGCCGATGCCACGCCCTCGGCCAGCATCAGATCCTGCAGCATGCGCAAACCTGCCGCGGTGATATCACCCTTGAGCGCGGCCAGATGAGCGTCCAGTTCCAGCAGCGATTGCTTTAATGCAGCGATATCGCGGGTCATGGTACTGGTTGCCACAACCTTGCCGTTTTCATCGTGCAGGCCGAACACTTTCTGGAAATGTTCCTGGTATTTTTTGCCCAGATCGAGCTCGCGACAAAACGCGGCAAACGCTGCCGGAGTCAGCTCCTTCACGCCGTCAGGCACACTGTTGATGCGCACCAGACTGCCAGCGGGAAAGCCGTCGGCCTGCTCCTCGTCTTCGGTGAAGTTCTGCATCGCTGCCTGCAACAGAGTCTGCGAGGCGTGCTTGACCAGGTCGATGTCGGCCTGATCGGTCGCGGTCGCCTCGCAGCCACAATCGACGCCCGGCAGACTGAGCACATCGAGGCCGACGTCATAGAGCGCCGGCCATTTTTTGCTCAGCGCGCTGTCGAGCTCGCTGATACAGAAACTGTGCAACGGTTTGAGCCCGGCCAGATCCTTGTCGACCTTGAGTTGCTTGCTGTGCAGCTCACGATTGAGTTCATCGAGCCTGGCCAGTTCGGCGGGCGAAGCCTTGAGCAAATGCGCCGGCAGGCTTTTTTCCAGGGCTTCAGCGACGTCGAGGTCGCCGGTAGCGTCGAACAAGATGCTCAGGGTCGAGGCCTGAACCTGTGGTTTTTTCTTGTCTTGGGTGAGCATGGCAATAGTCCTTTATTGCGGTTTGAAGCCTTGACCCTAACGGTGCCGGGCAGCCAATAACAGTTCAAATTCCTGCGCAGAAACGAGGCCGATCAAGCACTTTTTGTCATCGATAAAATAGCCCTGTACCACCCGCACGAGATGCCCATGTTCCACTGGGCTTATTCAAAAAAAGCGTAACGGCGTGATGAGCAATTCCGGCTCTGCATCAAGGCTGATAGCGTTACGGCACGGTGCTGCCACGGCGCCTTATAACTTATCGATCTAAAACTCCCCCTACCGTGACAGGTCAGTTTCTGAGTACCCGCGCTTTTCGCGTGGTACGGCTTGACCTTCCCCAACGGAAAAACCGGTAAGGACTTTATGTGCGGATTAGCTGGCGAGTTACGTTTTGATCAACAACCTGCAGACCTTGCAGCGATCGAGAGAATCACCCATCACCTGGCCCCTCGCGGCCCTGACGCGTGGGGCTTCCATGCCCAAGGGCCGATTGCCCTGGGCCATCGACGCCTGAAAATCATGGACCTGTCGGACGGCTCGGCGCAGCCGATGATCGACAGCCAGCTGGGCCTGTCCCTGGCTTTCAACGGTGCGATCTACAACTTCCCGGAACTGCGTGCAGAGCTTGAAGCGCTGGGTTATGCCTTCTATTCCGGTGGCGACACCGAAGTGCTGCTCAAGGGTTATCACGCCTGGGGCGAGGCGTTGCTGCCGAAGCTCAACGGCATGTTCGCTTTCGCCATTTGGGAGCGTGATGCCCAGCGCCTGTTCATCGCCCGTGACCGTCTCGGCGTGAAGCCGCTGTACCTGTCGCGCACTGGCCAACGCCTGCGCTTCGCCTCGGCACTGCCGGCACTGCTCAAGGGCGGCGATATCAACCCGATTCTTGATCCGGTGGCGCTCAATCACTATCTGAACTTCCACGCGGTGGTGCCTGCGCCGCGCACCTTGCTGGCCGGTATCGAAAAACTGCCGCCGGCCACCTGGATGCGCGTTGAAGCCGATGGCCGCACCGAGCAGAAAACCTGGTGGACCCTGCCCTACGGCCCGAATGAAGACGAGAAAAACCTCAATCTGGAAGACTGGGTTGATCGCGTCCTCGACAGCACTCGCGAAGCGGTGGCGATCCGTCAGCGTGCGGCAGTGGATGTCGGTGTGTTGCTTTCGGGCGGTGTCGATTCGAGCATGCTCGTCGGCCTGTTGCGCGAAGTCGGCGTAGAGAATCTGTCGACCTTCTCCATCGGTTTCCAGGATGCTGGCGGCGAGCGCGGCGACGAGTTCCAGTACTCGGACCTGATCGCCAAGCATTACGGCACCCGCCATCACCAGTTGCGCATCGACGAGAAAGAAATCATCGAGCAACTGCCCGCCGCGTTCCGGGCGATGAGCGAGCCGATGGTCAGCCATGACTGCATCGCGTTCTATCTGTTGTCCCGCGAAGTGGCCAAGCACTGCAAAGTGGTGCAGAGCGGCCAAGGCGCGGACGAACTGTTTGCCGGTTACCACTGGTATCCGCAGGTCGACGGCGCGGCGGACCCATACGCGGCCTACCGCGATGCGTTCTTCGATCGCAGCTACGACGACTACGCGGCCACTGTGCAGCCGAAATGGCTGGTCGACCATGATGCGGCGGGCGATTTCGTCAAACAGCACTTTGCCCAGCCCGGCGCCGAGGCTGCCGTGGACAAGGCGCTGCGTCTGGACAGCACGGTGATGCTGGTCGATGACCCGGTCAAACGTGTCGACAACATGACCATGGCCTGGGGCCTGGAAGCGCGCACGCCGTTTCTCGACTATCGATTGGTCGAGCTGTCAGCCCGTGTGCCAGGTCAATTCAAGCTGCCCGATGGCGGCAAACAAGTGCTGAAAGAAGCTGCGCGTCGGGTCATTCCAAGCGAAGTGATCGACCGCAAGAAAGGCTACTTCCCGGTGCCGGGTCTCAAGCACTTGCAGGGCGACACGCTCAACTGGGTGCGCGAGCTGCTGCTGGATCCGAGCCAGGATCGCGGCCTGTTCAACCCGAGCATGCTCGACAAGCTTCTGACTGATCCGCAAGGCCAACTGACCCCGTTGCGCGGCTCGAAACTGTGGCAACTGGCGGCCCTGAACCTGTGGCTCAGTGAACAAGGAATCTGATTGATGAAACCCCATGCCACGTCCATCAACCAACGCCTGTTGCGTGGTCAGGCCCCCTCGTATGAACGTTTGCAGGCGCGCCTGGCCGAAGACGGCAGCGAGCCTGCCAGCGCCCCGATTGCTGTGCATTGCGGTTGGGGCCGGCTGCTGATCGGTCACACCTTTCCCGACCCGGCGTCGCTGGCGCAGGAGCTGCTCAACGAGCAGCCCGGCGAACGCGATATCGCCCTGTATGTTGCCGCACCGCAGCAGATTCTCGGCCTCGAGCCGACGCAGCTGTTTCTCGATCCATCCGACACTCTGCGCCTGTGGTTCAGCGATTACCGGCAGGCCACGCGGGTGTTTCGCGGCTTCCGCATTCGTCGCGCGCAGAGCGAAACCGACTGGCAGGGCATCAACCGTTTGTACCAGGCGCGCGGCATGTTGCCGATCGATCCGGAGCTGCTCACCCCGCATCATCAGGGCGGCCCGGTGTACTGGCTGGCGGAAGACGAGGATAGCGGCGCGGTGATCGGCAGTGTCATGGGCCTCAATCATCAAAAAGCCTTCAACGATCCGGAACACGGCAGCAGCCTGTGGTGCCTGGCAGTCGACCCGCATTGCTCGCGTCCGGGCGTCGGTGAAGTGCTGGTGCGGCACCTGGTCGAGCACTTCATGAGTCGCGGCTTGGCCTACCTCGACCTGTCGGTGCTGCATGACAACCGCCAGGCGAAAAACCTCTACGCCAAACTGGGTTTTCGCAACCTGCCGACCTTCGCCATCAAGCGCAAGAACGGCATCAATCAACCGCTGTTTCTCGGCCCGGGCCCGGAGGCGAATTTCAATCCTTACGCGCGGATCATCGTCGAAGAAGCGCATCGACGCGGTATCGACGTGCAAGTGGATGACGCCGACGCCGGGCTGTTCACCCTCAGCCATGGCGGCCGTCGCGTGCGCTGCCGCGAGTCGCTGAGCGACCTGACCAGCGCGATCAGCATGACCTTGTGCCAGGACAAAAGCCTGACCCACAAGGTGTTGAAGGCCGCAGGCTTGAAACTGCCGGCACAGCAACTGGCGGGCAATGCCGACGACAATCTGGCCTTCCTCGATGAACACCAACGGGTGGTGGTCAAACCCCTCGACGGTGAACAGGGCCATGGCGTCGCGGTGGATCTGCGCACCATCGAAGAAGTGCAGAAGGCCATCGAAACCGCCAAGCAGTTCGACAGTCGCGTGCTGTTGGAAAGCTTCCACGAAGGTCTCGATCTGCGCATTGTGGTGATCGGTTTTGAAGTGGTCGCGGCGGCGATTCGCAAGCCCGCCGAAGTGGTCGGCGATGGTCAGCATTCCATTGGTGCGCTGATCGAAGCGCAGAGCCGCCGCCGGCAAGCCGCCACCAGCGGCGAAAGCAAGATTCCGCTGGACCACGAAACCCAACGCACGCTGCATGCGGCCGGCTATGACTACAGCAGCATCCTGCCGGCCGGCGAGCATCTGTTCGTGCGGCGCACCGCCAATCTGCACACCGGCGGGACGCTGGAAGATGTGACCGACATTCTTCATCCAACCCTGGTCGACGCGGCAGTGCGTGCGGCGCGCGCGCTGGACATTCCAATGGTCGGGCTCGATCTGATGGTGCCGGCGGCGGATCAGCCCGAGTACGTGTTCATCGAAGCCAACGAACGCGCCGGCCTCGCCAACCACGAACCGCAGCCGACGGCGGAACGCTTTGTCGATCTGTTGTTTCCGCATAGTCAGCCGGCTGTTTCGTGATTATGAAACGCCTCTACTGACGCCTTCGCGAGCAGGCTCGCTCCCACAGGGTGAATGCATTCCAAATGTGGGAGCGAGCCTGCTCGCGAAGAGGCCCTGAACGTCACCACCAATTTTCCTCATCGAAACCATCGATGTGCTCAACCCATCAGGAGTTTCCATGACCACACAAATCCCTGAACCGGATCTGGCTTACCTGCAAAAAGTCCTGCTGGAAATGCTCGCCATTCCCAGCCCTACCGGGTTCACCGACACCATCGTGCGCTACGTCGCCGAGCGTCTCGAAGAGCTGGGCATTCCGTTTGAAATGACCCGGCGCGGCACCATTCGCGCGACCTTGAAGGGGAAAAAGAGCAGCCCTGACCGCGCAGTGTCGGCGCATCTGGACACCATCGGTGCCGCCGTGCGTGCGGTGAAAGACAACGGTCGCCTGACCCTCGCCCCGGTCGGTTGCTGGTCGAGCCGCTTTGCCGAGGGCAGCCGGGTCAGCCTGTTTACCGACACTGGGGTGATTCGCGGCAGCGTGTTGCCGCTGATGGCGTCCGGGCACGCCTTCAACACCCAGGTCGATGAAATGCCGATCAGTTGGGACCATGTCGAGCTGCGTCTGGACGCCTACTGCGCGACCAAGGCCGATTGCGAATCGCTGGGCATTCATGTCGGTGACGTGGTGGCGTTCGATCCGCTGCCGGAGTTCACCGAAAGCGGCCATATCAGCGCCCGCCACCTCGACGACAAGGCCGGTGTTGCAGCATTGCTCGCTGCTCTAAAGGCGATTGTCGACAGCGGCCAGGAATTGAACATCGATTGCCATCCGCTGTTCACCATCACCGAAGAGACCGGAAGCGGTGCAGCGGCGGCATTGCCGTGGGACGTCAGCGAGTTTGTCGGCATCGACATCGCACCGGTCGCCCCCGGCCAGCACTCGAGCGAACACGCCGTGAGCGTGGCGATGCAGGATTCGGGCGGGCCGTATGACTATCACCTGTCGCGGCATCTGTTGCGTCTGGCTGATGAAAACGAATTGCCGGTGCGCCGTGACATGTTCCGCTATTACTTCAGCGATGCGCACTCGGCGGTCACCGCCGGCCACGACATCCGCACTGCCCTGCTCGCTTTCGGCTGCGATGCCACCCACGGCTACGAACGCACGCACATCGACAGCCTGGCGGCGCTCAGTCGCTTGCTCGGCGCGTACATTCTGAGCCCGCCGGTGTTCGCCAGCGATGCGGCGCCGGCCAATGCTTCACTGGATCGCTTCAGCCATCAGATCGAGCATGACACGCAGATGGAAAGCGAAACCCGCGTGCCGCCGGTGGACAGTCTGGTGGGGCAGCGTTCTGACAGTTGAGCCTTCGGTGAACAGATAACCGCCTTCGCGAGCAGGCTCGCTCCCACAGAGATCGCATTTCAAAGGTGGGAGCGAGCCTGCTCGCGAATTGGCCGGCACGGCCAATACAAAAACTGGCAGGCAAAACCCAATCCCCGTAGCATCCCGACATTGATTTGACCGAGGTGCCCATGCTCATTCCCCACGACGCGCTTGAAGTCGACACCCTCACCCGCCTGATCGAGGACTTCGTCACCCGCGACGGTACCGACAACGGCGATGACACCCCGCTGGAAACCCGCGTCCTGCGCGTACGCCAGGCATTGACCAAGGGCCAGGCCCTGATCGTGTTCGACCCGGAAAGCGAACAGTGCCAGCTGATGCTCAAGCACGACGTACCCAAGCACCTGTTCGACTGAACCGTCAGCCAGCCTTCGCTGCGGCCTCCTTGCGCTTGATCCGGTCGTAGACCTCGGCGCGGTGCACATGGACTTTCTTTGCGCCTCGACGCCGAAGCGCACGCTGGAGCCGTTGACCGACAGGACACGCAGGGTGATGTCGTCTCCGATTGAAATCAACTCACCGACCACACGGCTGAGTACAAGCATGGGATTCATCCTTCAGGACTGGCAAACCCTGAAGATGCGCGGCTTACAGCGGCTGCACAATGCACGACGAGCAAATCAGTCTTGCCCTACACGCACCCACGCCCGCAGCTGTCAGACGCTTCGCACAGAAAATCAGGCGGCGGAAAAGCGCGGCCCGAACAGAATGATGCTGGCACCAACCAAGCACAGCGCCATGCCGATCCAGTCCGAGCCCAGCGGACGCACCCGCTCGACCACCGCCAGCCAGCCAATCGAAGCAACGATGTAGATCCCGCCATACGCCGCATAGGCGCGCCCGGCGTAGGCCGCTTCAACACGGGTCAGCAATAGCGCGAACAGGGTCAGGCTGAGCAACGCGGGTATCACCCACAAAGCACTCTTGCCCTGGCGCAGCCACATGTAGAACGCAAAACAGCCGGCGATTTCAAACAGCGCCGCGAGGAAGAACCACAAGTAATTGAGCATGAACGCCTCTCGACAGGGTGACCGTTGGCGGCCACCCTAACGACGCAGCGGGCATCGAACAAGATCAAACGTTGTTTTGTTTGGCCTTGGCGCGCATTTTCTCGGCCATGGAAGTCATTTCGTTGTAGAGCAGTTGCGGATTCTTCTGTTTCAGCGCCCAGGCCATGCGCCCTTGTTCGTGGGGCAGGATCATGAACTCGCCAGCGGCGACTTGCTGATAGATGTAGTCAGCGATGTCGGCTGCACTGATCGGCGAACTTTCCAGCAACTTGCCAACCTGGGCTTTCATTGCCGGCGTCGGCCCGCGGAAAGAGTCGAGCAAGTTGGTCTGGAAGAAGGACGGGCAAACCACATGCACCGCCACTTCCTGCTGCGCCAGTTCGATCAGCAGACTTTCCGACAACGCCACCACACCGGCCTTGGCCACGTTGTAGTTGCTCATCGCCGGACCTTGCATCAACGCGGCCATAGAGGCGATGTTGATGATCTTGCCCTTGCTTTGTTCCAGCAGCGGCAGGAACGCCTTGCAGCCCTTGACCACACCCATCAGGTTGATCACGATCTGCCAGTCCCAGTCTTCCAGCGACAACTCGCTGAAGAATCCGCCCGAGGCGACCCCGGCATTGTTGACGATGATGTCGATGCCGCCGAGCTTCTCCTCACAGGCCTGGGCAAATGCGGTGAGCTGGCTGTAATCACGCACGTCGCAGCGCTGGATGAAACCGTCACCGCCCGCCTCGCGCACCAGCTTCAGGGTTTCCTGCAGGCCGGGCTCACTGACATCGGACAAGGCCAGCCGCCAGCCTTCACGGGCCCAGCGCAGGGCGATTTCGCGACCCAGGCCTGAGCCTGCACCAGTGATCATCATGCGATTTTGCATAGCGGACAGCCTTGTTGTTCCGGGAGAGATGCGCCGAGTGTAGCGAAGGTTCTACCGCCACCCACGCTCCATCCAGTTGCTGAATGGAGGATCAAAAGATTACTGCCGTCATCGTTTTCCGGTTGCTCCCCTGTAGGAGCTGACGAGTGCAACGAGGCTGCGATCTTTTTGCTGGAAAGGAAATAACCGAGCAATCCAAATACATTAAAAAAACATTGAATTATTTTTCACTGACGCAAGTCGGAACATGTAAGTCGGCTGGTATTTAGTTGCTCTCCAGCTGCCCACTGAGCATCAAGACTCTTCCAGACTCTGAACAAGGAAATCACCCATGGGCACAATTCTAATCATCATCCTGATCCTGTTGCTGATCGGTGGTCTGCCGGTCTTCCCGCACTCCAGAAGTTGGGGTTATGGCCCGTCGGGCATTATCGGCGTGGTGTTGGTCGTGCTGCTGGTGCTGTTGTTACTCGGCAAGATATGACGATTTGAAGCTGTAAAAAAAGAGGCCCTTGTTCAAGGGCCTCTTTTTTATTGCGTAGACTTTTTGTTAACCCGGCATCACTCCGGCGTGCCGTGAATCACACCGGCGGTATTGTCGAGCAGGCTCTTGGTCGCGGTTTGCAGGAACGCTTCAAGTTTGAGTCTGAGTTCGGCAGTGCGCGGCGCGTCCGGCACAACTTCGGCGTGCGGGTTGGCACCGAGTTGGTATTGCCAGATTTTCGGCCCCATGTCCTTGTCACGCGGCAGCACCAGAATCTGGTCGGCGGTGACGATGGCCGTGGTCTGCTCGCTGCCCGATGGCTTGATCACACCGAAACCGGTGTCGCCCTGCGGCAGGTTGAGCAGGTCACGACCCCAGCACTGGTGACGCACTTCACCACCGAGACGGCCCATGATGGTCGGCACGATGTCGATCTGCGTGCCCACGGTGTGGTCACGGGCACCGAACTTCTGCTGAATGCCCGGAGCGATCATGAGCATCGGCACGTTGAAGCGCCCCAGGTCCATTTCGGTGATCTGGCGCTCGTTGCCGAAGCCATGGTCGCCGACGATGACAAACAGGGTTTCGTTGAAGTACTTCTCTTTGCGCGCCTTCTCGAAGAACTGGCCGAGCGCCCAGTCGGAGTAGCGCATGGCGGTCAGGTGTTCGTTGAGGCTGCCACGGTCAGTGACACGCTCGACCGGCAACGGCGTCGGCAAGGCGTACGGCGTGTGATTGGACAGGGTTTGCAGCAGCGCGTAGAACGGCTTGCCGTTTTCCCGCGCCTTCAGTTCCTGCAGGCCACGATCGAACATGTCCTGGTCGGAAACGCCCCAGGTCGGATCGGAGAACACCGGATTGACGAAGTCGTTGCGGCCAACGAAGTTGGTCATGCCCTGGTTGCTGAAGAAGCCCGACTGGTTGTCCCAGGCGAAATCGCCGTTGTAGACGTACACGTCGTCGTAGTCGCGGGCACTGAGCACCTGCGGCAGGCCGGACAGCTTGTGGCTGCCTTCCGGGGTCTGCATCAGGTATTCGAAGCCAGGCAGGTTCGGGAAGCAGGCCATGGTCGCGAACATGCCCTGGTGGGTGTGGGTGCCGTTGGAGAAGAAACGGTCGAACAGCAGGCCTTCCTTGGACAGCTTGTCCAGGTAAGGCGTGATGTTGCCCGGAGCACCCAAGGCGCCAACCGAGTGACCGGCCATGCTTTCCATCAGGATCACGACGACGTTCTTGATCGGCAGGGTCTTGTCGGCTGGCGGCGTGTAATCACGGCGCACGGCAGCAATATCGGCGTCGACCAGTTTGTCGTCAGGCATGAGCAGCATGTCACGGACGATTTTCTGCGCCTGTTCCTGCGGCAGCGTGGCCTTCCAGATATTGTCGCGATCCTCGCCCATGCGCGACTTGGCGGCTTCGATCAGCGACAGCGTGGCGTTGAGACCGAGCTGGTTGGCGAAGTTGGAATCAGTCGTGTACACGTCACCCCAGCGCATCGGCGGGCCTTGACGCAGGGTGCCACGGGCGGCAACCACACAGATCAACAGGCAGACCACGAACACCGCGAGACGGGTGTACCACGGCGCGATCTGACGGGTGCCGACGCTGCCACCGCTGAAAGGGCCGCGCGGGCGGGTGGCACGGTCAGCGCCTTTAAAGGCAAGTGTCAGGATCACGGTGCCGATCACCCACGCCAGCAGGTAGCGCACCACCGGAAAGCCGTACCAGAGCATGCTCATCACGGTTTTCGGGTCTTCCTTCACATACTGGAATACCAGACCGTTGAGGCGCTGGTGGAACTCGCGGTAGAAGTCCATCTCCATCAGGCCGAGGAACAGGGCGATGCTCGATGCGATGGTCAGCCACAGGCGGAAGAAACCGCGCGCGGCCATGGCCCGGGCACTGAACAGCGCCAGCACCAGCGGAATGCACAGGTACACCACCAGGCGCAGGTCGAAACGCAGACCGTTGACGAACGCTTCGAGGAAGGTCGCTGCCGGCGTGTCGAGGATCATCTCGCGGTTGTAGACCAGCAGCGCAAGGCGCAGCGCGGAAAACATGACCATCATGACCAGTGCGCACAACAGCGTGTAGGCCAGATGCGATTTGACGGTCGGTTGCAGCAGGCGAGCAGAAGATCGCTGCTGATTCAGGGCGTCCGGGTTTGCCATGTCGTTTTAGGACCCATTGGAAGTTGAAGTTGCAAAAATACAGCGGCGCCAGGCCCTCTATTGGTCATTCCAGACCCCGGGGCGTGCGCGGTGCGCAAATGTTGCACGATCGTTCACACCATTGCCATTGAATACTGCCTTGCTCTTCGAGACTTTCATGCAAAGGGCTGGCGGCACTATGGCAGGCAACAAGTGCGGGCGGATTGTCTTGGAGACTTTGTGAAAATTTCGTGCAACGAATATCTGGAAATACAATTTAGAGACAAAACAAAACGCCCCGAACCGGTCGGGGCGTTTTGCTTAGAGCGTGAAGGTTATTTCTCGGCGCGTTGTTTCAGCGCTTTCAGGGTATTGAATGGCGCATCGACAACAAACTTGTTGGCGACCATGGCCGGCACGCTGCCACCCGGCTCGGTGTGCACTTGATAAGTTACTTCAACCTGATCGCCTTTCGGCACGAACTTCCAGAAGCCTTTGACTTGCTGGACCCGGACGAAACCTTTTTCTTCCGGCAGGTAGGTCGGCACACCTTCAAGATTACGGGTCAGGCTGCCATCGGCGCCTTCAATAGTGGTGATCTTCAGCACCGAATCACGCGGGGTCACCGGCCATGGCGTGTTGAATTGCGAATAGGTCCAGCTCAGATCGCCTTCGTGCTTGAGCAGTTTCTGGCTCTTGCATTCGTGAATCCAGGCACAGGCGCCCGAGACGTCTTCCTGCAAGGCGCGCAGTTTGGCGACGGTGGTCTTCATCAGCGCGACGCCCTGATAGGACTTGTAGTCCGAACCGGGTATTTCACTCAGGGAAACCTTGATGCCATCTTCGTTCTTGGCAACTTTCCAGTCTTCCGCCTGGGCGACCGAAGTGGCAAGTACGGCAGTCAGACCACACAACACAGCGATACGGTGCAGCGAACCCATAGTGTTATTCCTTATTGTTGAAGTTCCGTTGGTGAACACATCACGCCGCCGTCATCTGCTCCCACCAGCCTATCAATCTGATCGCTTCTTCCGAACTGCTGCCGCAGACCTCGACATCCGCAGCGAAGCCCGAGCAGACGGCCGGGCGTTCCGGACGGCCGAAAATGCTGCACAGATTATCGACCGACAGTTGCACGCAACGTTCGCCGGCGGGTTTGCCATCGGGCATGCCGGGGATCGACGAACTGATGGAGGGGGCAATGCAGCAAGCGCCACAGCCTTCACGGCATTTCATGACGAACAGATCCTCGCGACGGGCGATGTGTATAGAGACGGGAACAGAGTAACCGCTAAAACGACTGTTTCAAATTGCTACGAGCGGCTTTTCAATGATAAGTAAAAGTGACCGGGCAGTCTCCGACGAAGCGTCTGCTCTGCGCGTTGCAGAGTGCTGCATCTATTGCTTGAATTCAAAATCCAGCGCCGCGCCTTCGACATCGCGCCGTGCTTCGTTGCGCAGTTGCAGCTGCATTTCGTTGCTGAGCAAGCGGCCGTTGAGCTGGAAGCCGTTGTCTTTCTCGCCAAACATCTGCGGCAGGATCGCCTCGCGCTTGGGCAGCTCCACGGCGCCCTCTGGCTTCAACTCTTCAACCATATCCTTGGGCAGGCTGAGATCGAGTTTTGCCGACGGCAATTTGGTCTTCGCTACTTCGCTGGCGGATTTCGACTTCGAAGCCACCGGGCGGCGCTTTTTCACCGTGGCGTTTTTTTTCGCCTGGGCTTTTTTTGCCGGAGCCGCGGTTTTGGTAGCTTTGTTCGTGGTACTGGTCGCTGCCGGTTTTTCCTGGGCTGCGGCCGCCAGGACACCCGGTGCCTGACCGACCATCAGCAAACCCAGCAATACCCACGCGGCAGGAACAATCGCTTTCATGGACCCAACGAACTAACGGCAGAGGGCCACATGCTCGCCTGTTGTGCGTCACATGACAAGCATCACCTCCCTCCTCGTTCAGAATCCGCCAGCGGTTTCCTGACACAGTTGGGTGGCCAACAGACCCAGCGTCATCAGCGCCCGCTCCGCTTCGCGGTTCCACGGAATGCCGCAATTGAGGCGGATACAGTGGTTGAACTGCTCGGTGTTACTGAAGATCAGCCCCGGCGCGATGCTGATGCCTTGTTGCAGCGCGCGAACATGCAATTCCTGGGTGTTGACCCGCCCCGGCAAACTCACCCAGAGGATAAAACCGCCCGTGGGCCGGGACATTTGCGTGCCCTCGGGGAAGTGCTGCTGCACCGCCAGCTGAAACGCACTGAGGTTTTTCCGATATTCCTGGCGGATGTAGCGTAAATGCCGGTCATAACCGCCGTTTTCCAGATACGCGGCAATCGCCATCTGCGTGACGCTACACGCCGAATGGGTACTGAAGGTTTGCAGGCGCTGAATTTCCTGCTGGTACTTGCCGGCAATCATCCAGCCGATGCGTACACCCGGCGACAGGGTTTTGGAGAAGCTCGAGCAGTAGATCACCCGATCCAGACGATCGTAGGCCTTCAGTGCCTTGGTACGGCCCTGTTCGAACATCAGTTCGCCGTAGATATCGTCTTCGACAATCTGAATGTCGAAATCCGAGGCCAGCCGCAGCAACTGTTTCTGCCGCTCTTCCGGCATGGTCCCGCCGAGGGGATTGCTCAGGCGCGTGGTCAGCACCAGCGCCTTGATCGACCATTGGTTGGCGGCCAGTTGCAAGGCCTCGAGGCTCATGCCGGTGGCAGGGTCGCTGGGGATTTCGATAACTTTCAGGCCGAGCAGATCGGCCAGTTGCAGCAGGCCGTAATAGGTCGGTGATTCGGCGGCGATCAGATCGCCCGGCCGGGTCAGCACACGCAATGACATCTGCAAGGCGTCGACACAGCCGTGAGTGATCACCACTTCCGACGGATCGACCACCACGCCAGCGTCACGCATGCGAATCGCGACTTGCCGGCGCAGCGGTTCGAAACCGGGGCTGAACATGTAGCTGAACGCCCGAGGGCTGTGGAACCGGGTGACCTTGGCCAGTTGCTGATGCAGCGCACGCACCGGCAAGTAGTCAACGCTCGGCACCGCAGCGCCCAGCGGAAACACACCTTCGCGGCGGGACTCGACCAATACCTGTTGAATGATGCTGCTGCGGGTGACCAGCCCCGGCCGCTCGACCCGGGCGATGTCCGGCGTCGGCGCGGTCAGCGCCGGGGTCTGGTGTACGTAATAACCTGATTGCGGACGGGCGCGGATCAGGCCCTGATCTTCGAGATTGGCGTAAGCCTGCAGTACCGTCGCATGACTGACGTTGAGCTGCGAACTCATCTTGCGCACCGAAGGCACGCGCTCCCCCGGTTGATAAACACCACGGCGGATGTCTTCGGCCAGTTGCTGAGCAATACGTTGGTAGAGCAAGAGATTGGTCATGACGCAGCACTCGATTTCACGGGCGTTTTATTCTTGTCTGAAACAATACCGGAACAGTTTAGAAGTGTACTGGGACAGTTGCCAGATTACTCGACCATACAGTGTGGTGTCTGCCCCATCTGTACGGTTTTGCGCGGCAATCGACAGACGTAAAAAAGCCCGGCACTGCATGACAGTCCGGGCTTGTCGGAGTCTGTAGGAGCCTGTAGGAGCCTGTAGGAGCTGACGAGTGCAACGAGGCTGCGATCTTTTGATTCTGCTTTTGCTTTTGAAGGTCAAAAGATCGCAGCCTCGTTGCACTCGTCAGCTCCTACACAGCTCCTACACAGCTCCAACAGGCGATGGTGATGATCAGCGGGCGGCGCCGAGCTGGCCTTTTTCGTCGGAGAACACAATTTCCACACGGCGGTTCTGCGCCCGTCCACGCTCGGAGGCGTTGGCGTCGACCGGGAACTGATCGCCGTAACCTTCGACCTGAATGCGTTTTTCGTCGATACCCAGATCGACCAGCACGTCAGCCACCGACTGCGCACGATCGCGAGACAGTTTGAGGTTTTCCTGCTTGCCACCGGTGCTGTCGGTGTAACCCTCGATGCGCACCACGCGCTTGGGGTTCAGTTGCAGGAACTGGACGATCTTCAGCACGACGCGGTTGGCCGAGTTTTTCAGTTCCGCCTGGCCGGTGTCGAACAACACGTCGCCGAGGGTCATGACCAGACCACGATCAGTCTGTGTAGTGGCCAGCGCCACGATTTGTTCCTCCAGCCACTTGCCCTGCTGCTGCACGCTAAGCAGCTTCGATTCGCGCAGGGCCAGTTGCAGGCGTTGCCGCTCAAGCTCGAGCTTGGCGGCGCGCTCCTCATTGAGCGCCTGATTGGTGTGTTCGCGGGCGATTTCGCTGTAGCGCTGGCTCAGGTAGGCGTAATGCACCACGTCGGCACCGCTGCCCCAATAGGTCGACAGTCGATCGGCGCGGGCCAGGGATTCGCCGGCGCGGATCACGTCTTTCGGCGCGATGCGCAGGACGTTGGAATCTTCCTTGACCTTCTGGAAATCAGCGCCGGCCTGTTGCAGTGCCGCCTCGCTGTGCTGGCCGGCGCAGCCGTACAGGCTGGCGCAACCGGCAAGAAGCAGAATGCCCAGAGCGTTGGACTTGAGGCTCATTGCGCTTCCCCCAGTTGCAGCTGCTTGCGCAGGCGGACAATGCGGGTATTGAGCACATTCAGCTGCTCTTCGCTTTTTTTCGTCAGCACCTTGGCTTCAGCCAGACGTGCATCCAGTTCAGCCTGCTCGGCACGCATGCGCGCGTTGCGATAGGACTCGTCGGCCATGTTGCCTTTGGCGCGGCTGTACTTGGTTTCCGCCAGTTGCATTTCCGGCACTTCGTCAGCGGTGGCGCCCACTGCCTTGGCCTGCACGATGGCTTGTTCGGTCAAACGCATTTGTTCAGTGGGTGCCGGATCGGATGCGCACCCGGCCAGGGCCAGAACGGCCACAGCCGCGAAAAGAGGTCGAATACTCACTAAGAATCCCTACTGTTTTGGGGCACTGACAGGTTGTGGCGGCTGCTGCTGTTGCGCCTTCCAGCGCTCGATGTTGCGTTGCAGCGAGGCTTCCGTCAGTCCGGATGCGGGCAATTCTGTCATCTTTTTGGCGAGCTGTCCGCGCAACCACGGATCGTTGCAGGCCGAGTTATGCGAAACCGCGAGGAACAGACCCGGCCGGTCGATGGGTTGTTCGAACGCCAGCAGATCGCTGGTCATGCCCAATGTCTGCGCGGCGGCCAGGCCTGAGTAACGTCCGGCGAGGACATATTCCACCTCGCCCAACAGCAATTTCTGTAGTGCCTCGGTAAGGTTTGCTGTGCGGGTCAGGGTCAGATTCTGTTCAGCGAAAGTGCCGAATGCCTGGGTCATTCGAGACTTTTCCGACACCGCACCGGCATGGCCTTTCAGGTCGATCGCCTCGCCGTAGGTCAGCGTCGAACCTTTGCGGGTCCACACCAGGTAATCGTTTTCCAACAGTGGCGGATGGATGTAGTCGAGGTTCTCCAGCTCATTCACAGTCAGCGGCGCGTCGGCGAGCATGTCCATGCGCCCGCTGCGCACTTCATCAAGGGCCTGCGAGCGTTTGCCGGCATACAGCAGATCGACTTTGATACCCAGATCCTTGGCCACTTGCTGCAACAGATCGGCACTGGCGCCGATCAAGCGCTTGGGATTTTGCGGGTCCTGCCACAGATAGGGCGGCGCATCCGGGCTGCCGGTGACAACCAGGCGCTCGCACTTGCCAGCGGCCGTGGCCAGACCTGGCAACAGCACCCATCCCAACAACCATCCGCAGCGCAGATCCATGGCAAAACGCTCCCGCTTGAAATTCGAGACAAAAAAAAGCCCGACCAACAGGCCGGGCTCTTTATAAGTGAAGACGCCGGATTAGACCAGCTTCTCCAGCTCAGGTACTGCTTCGAACAGATCCGCCACGAGACCGTAATCGGCCACCTGGAAGATCGGCGCTTCTTCGTCCTTGTTGATCGCAACGATCACTTTGGAGTCTTTCATACCGGCCAAGTGCTGGATCGCGCCGGAGATACCGACGGCGATGTACAGCTGTGGCGCAACGATCTTGCCGGTCTGACCGACCTGCATGTCGTTCGGTACAAAACCTGCGTCGACCGCAGCGCGCGAAGCGCCAACAGCAGCGCCAAGCTTGTCGGCCAGGGCGTACAGGTGTTTGAAGTTGTCACCGTTCTGCATGCCGCGGCCGCCAGAGACGACGATCTTGGCAGCGGTCAGCTCAGGACGATCGGACTTGGCCAGCTCTTCGCTGACGAAGCTCGAGGTACCGGCGTCGTGCGCAGCGCCAACAGCTTCAACGGCAGCCGAACCACCTTCAGCAGCAACCGGATCGAAACCGGTGGCACGCACGGTGATCACTTTGATCGCGGCGGTCGATTGCACGGTGGCGATGGCGTTACCGGCGTAGATCGGACGCTTGAAAGTGTCAGCGCTTTCTACCGAAATGATCTCGGAGATCTGGTCAACGTCCAGCGCAGCAGCAACGCGCGGCAGGATGTTTTTGCCGTTGGAAGTGGCGGCAGCCAGAATGTGGCTGTAACCCTTGCCCAACTCTGCAACCAGAGGAGCAACGTTTTCCGGCAGCTGATGCGCGTAAGCGGCGTTGTCAGCATTCAGGACTTTGCTCACCCCAGCGATCTTCGCAGCGGCTTCGGCCACCGGGCCTGCGCCCTGACCTGCAACCAGTACGTTGATGTCGCCGCCGATTTTGGCAGCAGCGGCCACGGTGTTCAGCGTGGCCGGGGCCAGCACTTTGTTGTCGTGTTCAGCAATAACCAAGATAGTCATTTAGATTACCTTCGCTTCGTTCTTGAGTTTTTCAACCAGTTCAGCCACCGACTTGACCTTGATGCCCGCGCTACGTGCAGCCGGCGCTTCGACTTTCAGAGTCTTGTTGGTGGAGGCGGTGGAAACGCCCAAAGCGTCCGGAGTCAGCACTTCGAGAGGCTTCTTCTTGGCTTTCATGATGTTTGGCAGGGACGCGTAGCGCGGCTCGTTCAAACGCAGGTCGGTGGTGACGATGGCCGGCAGTTTCAACGAAACGGTCTGCGCGCCGCCGTCGATTTCGCGGGTCACGGCAACGCTGTCGCCGGAGACTTCGACTTTCGAAGCGAACGTGCCCTGACCGTAGCCGCTCAATGCCGCGAGCATCTGGCCGGTCTGGTTGTTGTCGCTGTCGATCGCCTGTTTGCCAAGGATCACCAGCTGCGGCTGTTCCTTGTCGACGACAGCCTTGAGCAGCTTGGCCACGGCCAGCGAGGTCAGGTCTTCAGCGGATTCGACGAGGATGGCGCGATCGGCACCCAGAGCCAGTGCGGTACGCAGCTGTTCCTGAGCGGTGGTCGGGCCGATGGAGACGACGACGATTTCAGTCGCAACGCCCTTCTCTTTCAGGCGTACGGCTTCTTCCACGGCGATTTCGCAGAATGGGTTCATCGACATCTTGACGTTGGCGAGGTCGACGCCGGAATTGTCCGCCTTGACGCGGACCTTGACGTTGTAATCCACAACGCGTTTGACAGCTACAAGAACCTTCATGGATTCCTCGTTACTCTCCGGTGAAAAGAAAGTCGCCTAGGCGAACCTGGCGGATGATGCTCATCGGGCGACAAGGGCACCTCTAAAAACGCCGGCTTGAATGTGAGGTGATTCACTTCGCGAAGGGAGGTGACCGTTCGTCAGGGGTGACTGTCGGGTCATTCATTCCCACGCTGTGTAAACTGCGCGCCGGACTTGCGCTGCGCATCACCGTCTACTGCCTGTGCCCTGTCTTTAGAGGTGCTCTTGAAACCGCCAGTCTGCCTACGGCGAGCGCAAAACCGCCCGTATCTTGACCGGAACGCCCATTCTGGTCAATACGCCAAAATGCCCTGTCATAAGCCGCGCTTCTTTGATTTATCAGGGCTGGAGGCGATTCAAACAAACGTTTGTATTGGACGCTCGGAGTGGTGTAGATATAATGCGCCGCCTAGAGAGAAAGGTGGATTCGCCAATATTCCCTTTGACGTTAACGTAAAGGCAATATGGATGCGAGATCAAACCTCCATATTAGAAAAAAAACTGTTGAGCCTTGAGTAGGAGATAGCCTGTGGAACGCGAATACATGGAATTCGACGTCGTCATCGTCGGTGCCGGCCCCGCTGGTCTGTCCGCCGCCTGCCGCTTGAAGCAGAAGGCCGCTGACGCCGGTAAGGAAATCAGCGTCTGCGTGGTCGAAAAAGGCTCCGAAGTCGGCGCACACATCCTCTCCGGTGCGGTGTTCGAACCCCGCGCCCTGAACGAACTGTTCCCGGACTGGAAAGCACTCGGCGCGCCGCTGAACACGCCCGTCACACGCGATGACATTTTCGTGCTGAAAAACGCCGACAATGCGCAGAAGATTCCTGACTTCTTTGTGCCCAAGACCATGCACAACGAAGGCAACTACATCATTTCCCTGGGCAACCTGTGCCGCTGGCTGGCTCAGCAGGCTGAAAATCTGGGTGTAGAAATCTACCCGGGCTTCGCCGCTCAGGAAGCGTTGATCGATGAAAACGGCGTAGTGCGCGGGATCATCACCGGTGATCTGGGCGTCGACCGCGAAGGCAACCCGAAAGAAGGCCTGTACACCCCGGGCATGGAACTGCGTGGCAAATACACGCTGTTCGCCGAAGGCTGCCGTGGCCACATCGGCAAGCAACTGATCAAGCGCTACAACCTCGACAGCGATGCCGACGTCCAGCATTACGGCATCGGCCTGAAAGAAATCTGGGAAATCGACCCGGCCAAGCATCAGCCAGGCCTGGTGGTGCACACCGCCGGCTGGCCGCTGGACATCATGGGCACCGAGAACACCGGCGGCTCGTTCCTCTATCACCTGGAAAACAATCAGGTGGTGGTCGGTCTGATCGTCGACCTGTCCTACAGCAACACGTATCTGTCGCCGTTCGATGAGTTCCAGCGCCTCAAGCATCACCCGGTGCTCAAGCAATATCTGGAAGGCGGCAAGCGCGTCAGCTACGGCGCCCGCGCCATCGCCAAGGGCGGCCTGAACTCGCTGCCGAAAATGGTCTTCAAGGGCGGCGCGCTGATCGGTTGCGACCTCGGCACCCTGAACTTCGCCAAGATCAAAGGCAGCCACACGGCGATGAAGTCCGGCATGCTCGCGGCGGAATCGGTAGCCGATGCGCTGTTCGCCGAGCAGGATTGCACCGTCGAACTGACCTCTTACGTCGACGCGTTCAAGAACAGCTGGCTGCACGAAGAACTGTTTGCCAGCCGTAATTTCGGCGCAGCGATTCACAAGTACGGCGCAATCATCGGCGGTGGTTTCAACTGGCTGGACCAGAACATCTTCGGCGGCAAACTGCCGTTCACCCTGCGCGACACCAAGCCGGATTACGCCTGCCTCAAGCTCGCGGCCGACTGCAAGAAGATCGACTACCCGAAACCTGACGGCAAACTGAGTTTCGACAAACTCAGCTCGGTGTTCATCTCCGGTACCAACCACGAAGAAGAGCAGCCGTGCCACTTGAAGCTGACCGACCCGAGCATCCCGATCAGCAAGAACCTGCCGCTGTACGACGAACCGGCGCAGCGTTACTGCCCGGCCGGCGTATACGAAGTGATCACCAAGGAAGACGGCGAGAAGCGCTTCCAGATCAACGCCCAGAACTGCGTGCACTGCAAGACCTGTGACATCAAGGACCCTGCGCAGAACATCACCTGGGTGGCACCGGAAGGTGCCGGCGGCCCGACTTACCCGAACATGTAAGTCGAAACGCTGAACAACAAGGCTCCCGAAATGGGGGCCTTTTTGTTGCCCAAAATTCCTCTGCCACCACAAAACAACTGTGGGAGCGAGCCTGCTCGCGAAAGCGGTGTGTCATATAAAGATGATGTCGACTGATCCAGCGCCTTCGCGAGCAGGCTCGCTCCCACAGGGGATTATCGGCGGATCAGGCAGCGCGCTCTTCCCCCGGACTGCGTTCGAAGTAACGCTTGTATTCGCGACTGAATTGCGACGTGCTCTGATACCCCACCCGATGCGCCACCTGCGCCACGCCCAGCCCTTCAGCCACCAGCAGCGTCTGCGCCTTCAACAAACGTAAACGCTTCAGATACTGCACCGGCGACAACAATGTGCTGCGCTTGAAATGCTCATGAAACGTCGACACGCTCATGTTCGCGCAACCGGCCAATGTCTCGACATTCAGCGGCTCGGTGTAATGCGCATGCAGATGGCTGATAGACGCCGCCACCCGGGCGAATTGCCCTTGTTGCTCGACCAACGCCCGCAACACATCCGCTTGCGGCCCGCGCAGCGCGACGAACAATAATTCGCGAACCCGCGCCGGGCCGAGAATCTGGCATTCCAGCGGATCGTGCAGACAGCTGAGCAGCCGCTCGACACAACCGCGCATGCCATCGTCGAGCACCACCGAGGTCATCGACTCCGGCGTCTGCGCCGGAATATGCCGACCTGGCGCCAGCCCCATGGCCAGCACCAGTTCGCCGAGCAGGACGCGATCGATCGCCACCGACACACCGAGCAATGGCGCATCGGGCAAGGCAAAGGTTTCGCATTCGAACGGCACCGGCAGCGCCTGGATCAGATAATGCCCGGCGCCGTACTCCATGGTTCGTGGGCCGAGGAACGCCAGTTTGCTGCCCTGGGCGATGATCATCAGGCTCGGCTCGTAGATATGCGGGCCACGGGCGACGTCGCAACTGGCGCGCAAAATCTGCACACCGGGCAGACCGGTCTGGCTGTAGCCATCGCGCAGCGCCAGCGGTTCGATCAACGAAACCAGCCGGGCATTGGCATCAAGATGACGGGTCAACTGCATCGAATAGGTCTTCGTAAAATTCACGGAAAAAGGGATGAAAACATCATCGCAGATCCGTTGGCCAATGCGATCGCCGAAACCCGCATGCCGGAGGATTAGGCATGAGACCCGGAGAAATCGTCATGGCCGCCTCCGCCTCTGGCGCCCAGAATTCACCGCCTCACTTGTCACTGTTTTTGCGAGGTCACCCATGTACACCGCCATCGGCTATGCCGCCCAATCGGCCACCACGCCCCTCGCCCCGATGAAATTCGAACGTCGCAGCCCGCGCGCCGACGACGTGGCGATCGAAATTCTCTACTGCGGCGTCTGCCACTCCGACATCCATCAGGCACGCAACGAATGGGGCATCGCCGTTTATCCGCTGATGCCCGGCCATGAGATCGTCGGAAAAGTCACCGCTGTCGGTGCGAATGTCACCCGTCACAAGGTAGGCGATCTGGTTGGCGTCGGCTGCATGGTCGATTCCTGCCGCAGCTGCGAAGCCTGCCAGGCGAACCTCGAGCAATATTGCCTCGAAGGCCCGACCATGACTTACGCCACCCCGGACCGGGTCGATGGCAGCAACACCATGGGCGGTTATTCCGACAGCATCGTGGTCAGCGAGCACTTCGTTGTGCGTATCCCGGAACGACTGGCACTGGCCAGCGCCGCACCGATTCTCTGCGCCGGCATCACCACTTACTCGCCGCTCAAGCACTACGGCGTCAAGGCCGGTGACAAGGTCGGGATTCTCGGCATGGGTGGCCTCGGCCACATGGGCATCAAGTTCGCCAAGGCCATGGGCGCGGAAGTCACGCTGTTCACCCGCTCGGCGAGCAAGGCTGAAGAAGGTCGCCGTCAGGGCGCCGATCACGTCATCGTCTCCACCGATGCCGAGCAGATGAAGGCCGGGGCCGGCTACTTCGACTTCCTGCTCGATACCATTCCGGTGCAGCACGATTTGAACCCGTACCTCGACACCCTGCGTTTCGACGGCGTGCACATTCTGGTCGGCCTGATCGAGCCGGTGAACCCGCCCGTGCACGCCGGCAAACTGGTGATGAGCCGCCGCGTACTGGCCGGCTCCTTGATCGGAGGTATCGCCGAGACCCAGGAAGTGCTGGATTTCTGCGCCGAGCACAACATCACCTGCGACATCGAAATGCTCGACATCCGCCAGATCAACGAAGCCTACGCGCGGATGATTGCCGGTGACGTCAAGTACCGCTTCGTCATCGACATGGCGACGCTGAAGGCTTAAACCTTCACGGCTTACACCTTCAAGCCCAGCTCCGCCGACAGCCGGGTTGTGACCCCTTTGAGCAGGGGGATCAACTCGGCCATTTTTTCCAGCGGCATGTACGGCACGGTGCTGGCGATACTGATCGCCGCGACAATGCCCTTGCTCGCGTCACGAATCGGCGCCGCCACGCAGCGGATCGACGGTTCGTTGTCTTCCAGATCGAACGCGTAGCCACCGGCGACGTATTCGCCCATGCGCTGCTCAAGCTGTTCCCACGACTGCTGGGGATGCTGCGGCCAGAACTGACTTTTGCCACCCGCCGGCAGGCTGATGTCGTACAGCCTCCGCCAATCCTGCGGCGAATCATCGAGCATCAAGGCCTTGCCGATACCGGTGCGCACCAGCGGCATGCGATGGCCAACCCGCGAGCGCATTTCCGGGCCGTTGCGACCTGGATTCTTCAGCAGGTACAGCACTTCGTCGCCTTCGCGGATTCCGAGGTGCACGGTATCGCCGGTCAGTGCCGAGAGCTCGTCCAGATACGGCCCGGCCAGGGTCACCAGTGGCAACTCTTCGCGGGCCTGGAAGCCCAGTTCGATCAGTTTCGGCCCAAGCAGATAACCGATTTGCGGCACCACGCGCAGATAACGCTCGTCGACCAGACAGCTGGCCAGACGATGGGTGGTGCTGCGCGTGGTGCCGATCAGCCGGGCGATCTCCTTGAGATCACGCGCGCCACTGGCCACTGCCTGCACCACACCGAGGCCGCGCAGCAGCGTCTGGGTGCCGGTGGGCGCGGCGTCCTTGGTTTTTTCCGGGGCGTCTTCCTGCATATCCAGCCTTTTACCGTTGAGCGAAGGAACGGGCGGCATTATGGTCGCCCGACGCAGAGCACTACAACTCGATACGCTCGACCTTGCCCACCAGCAGCACGTAGGACAAGGCGCCAACCAGCGCGAGCACGGCGATGTAGGTGATCGCCGGGGCGAACGAATCGCCGCTGGCGAGGAAGCCGATGACGATCGGCGTAGCGATCGCCGAGAGGTTGCCGATGAAGTTGAACACGCCACCGGTCAGACCGAGCAAACGCGCGGGTGCCAGCGTCGACACCAGTGACCAGGTGATCGACGCCAGACCGTTGCCGAAAAATGCCAGGGCGAGGAAGGCAATCACCAGCGGCGTCGACTCGACAAAGTTGGCACCGATGATCGAAGTCGAGATCAACAGCCCGCCAATGATCGGCAATTTGCGCGCGAAGCCCACGGTGTAGCCACGCCGGATCAGGAAGTCGGAAAAGAATCCCGAGCACAACACACCGACGAACGCGGCAAGAAATGGCAGCGATGCGAGCAGGCCGGACTTGATGAAGTCCATGCCGCGATATTTCACCAGATAGGTCGGAAACCAGGTGAGGAAGAACCACAGCGTCGAGTTCAGGCAGAACTGGCCAAGGTAAATGCCCCACAACTTGCGCTTGCTGAGGACGATACTGAGATCGGTCCAGCTGAATTTGGCTTTGACCTTGGCCGCCTCGGCCTGGATATCGACCAGCCCGCCGCCTTCGCGGATCAGGTCGATTTCCGCCTGGTTAGTGCCTTTGAAATCGCGCGGCTCGCGATACACCGCGTACCAGATCAGCGCCCAGAGAATGCCCACCGCACCGGTGGCGACAAAGACCATGTGCCAGCCGAACTCATGTTGCAGCCACGCCAGCACCGGGGTCAGGAAAGCCAGACCGACAAACTGTCCGGAAGTGTAGAAACCGATCGCCGTGGCGCGCTCGCGCTCAGGGAACCAAGTGGTGACCACGCGGCTGTTGATCGGATAGGCCGGCGCTTCCAGCGCACCGACGGCCATGCGCAGCACGAACAGGGCGATGAAGCTGCTGACGAAACCGAGCATCACTGTGGCCACCGACCACAGCAGCAGCGCGACGCTGTAAAGGATGCGCGGCGGCACGCGATCGACCAGCCAGCCGCCGGGGATCTGCATCGCGGCGTAAGTCCAGCCGAAGGCGGAGAAGATCAGACCGACATGAACCGGATCGATGCCCAGCTCACTGGTCAGCGCCGGCGCGGCAATCGACAGATTGCTGCGGTCGAGGTAGTTGATGACCACGGTGATGAACAGCAACACCATGATGAAAAATCGCTTGCGGCTAGGCGTGACTAAAGACGCCTGCCCGGAGAGGGTGTGCGTTTGCATGAGAGATGCCTCTTTTTATGTTTGTTTGAGGACAGTCTTGGGACTTGAACAGAATCCTGTGGGAGCGAGCTTGCTCGCGAAGACGGCGGCACATCCGGCATCGATGTGACTGACCTGCCGCATTCGCGAGCAAGCTCGCTCCCACAAGGGATTGGTGGTGTGTCAGGCAGTACTCACCACTCGGCAAAGCTGCCATCGGCATGACGCCAGATCGGGTTGCGCCAGCGGTGGCCGACTGCCGCACGCTCGATCACGTACTCCTCGTTGATCTCGATGCCCAGCCCCGGGCCGTTCGGGATCTTGACGAAGCCTTGGTCGTAGTCGAAGACGCGCGGATCCTTCACATAGTCGAGCAAGTCGTTGCTCTCGTTGTAATGGATGCCGAGGCTCTGCTCCTGGATAAACGCGTTGTAACAAGCCGCGTCGAGTTGCAAACACGCCGCCAGGGCGATCGGGCCTAGCGGGCAATGCAGCGCCAGCGCGACGTCGTAGGCTTCGGCCATGTTGGCGATCTTGCGGGTTTCGGTGATGCCGCCGGCGTGGGAGGCATCCGGCTGGATAATGTCGACGTAGCCTTCGCTCAACACCCGTTTAAAGTCCCAGCGCGAGAACAGCCGCTCGCCGAGGGCAATCGGCGTGCTGGTCAGCGGCGCCAGTTCTTTCAATGCTTCGTAGTTTTCGCTGAGCACCGGTTCTTCGATGAACATCAGTTTGTACGGGTCGAGCTCCTTCATCAGCACCTTGGCCATCGGCTTGTGCACGCGGCCGTGGAAATCGACGCCGATACCGACGTTCGGCCCCACCGCATCACGCACGGCGGCAACGTTGGCCAGGGCGAGGTCGACTTTCTCGAAGGTGTCGAGGAACTGCAACTCTTCGGTGCCGTTCATTTTCACCGCCGTGAAACCACGGCTCACCGCTTCTTTCGCCGCACGCGCGGTGTCGGCCGGCCGGTCGCCGCCGATCCACGAATAGACACGAATCTTGTCGCGCACCTGGCCACCGAGCAGATCGCTGACCGACACGCCGAGGGCCTTGCCCTTGATGTCCCACAGTGCCTGATCGATACCGGCCAGCGCGCTCATGTGGATCGCGCCGCCACGGTAGAAGCCGCCGCGATAGAGCACGGTCCAGATGTCTTCGATATTGCGTGGGTCTTTGCCGATCAGGTAGTCGGACAACTCTTCCACCGCAGCAGCTACGGTATGCGCGCGTCCTTCAACCACAGGCTCGCCCCAACCGGTCACGCCCTCGTCGGTTTCGACCTTGAGGAAGCACCAGCGCGGCGGAACGATGAAGGTCGTGAGTTTGGTGATTTTCATCTCTGCTCTCTTTTGTAAATGCAGCTTTTATTAGATGCAGCGCGCACAGCGCCAAAAAGTCTTAACGCAGGGCTTTCCAGGCAGCCACATAGGCCTTGGCATTGACCGCCACCTGCTCGGGCGTCATGCCCGGTTTGAACAGGCCGGAACCGAGACCGAAACCTTTCACACCGGCATCGATAAAGGCCTGCATGTTGTCCGGTGTGATCCCGCCGACCGGCGCCAGCACCGTGCCGGCTGGCAACACCGCGAGCCAGGCTTTGACGACTGCCGGGGTCATTTGCTCGGCCGGAAACAGCTTGAGAATGTCCGCGCCCTCAGCCAGTGCGGCGAAGGCTTCGGTCGGCGTAGCCACGCCAGGCGACAGGTACAGCCCCGCCGCTTTCGCCGCGCGCAATACTTTGGCATCGCTGTGCGGCATGACGATCACTTGTCCGCCAGCAGCTTTGACCTGCTCGACCTGCTCGGGGCTGAGCACCGTGCCAGCACCGATCAGGCAATCGGCGGGCAGCGCATCACGCAGGATGCGGATACTTTCGTACGGCGATGGGGAATTGAGCGGTACTTCGATGACGCGAAATCCGGCGGAATAAAGGACTTCTCCGACAGCCGCCGCTTCCTGCGGTTGCAGGCCACGCAGAATCGCGATCAGACCGTTTTGTGCCAATGCTTGCTTGAGCATGTCAGGCCTCCAGTCAGGTTAACGGGATGAGGAATCGATCAGTCCGGCGGCACGCGCCAGTTGCCACAGGCCACGCTCGGTGGCCTGCTCGGCCAACGTCACCTGAGCAAAGCCGCAGGCGTCGAGGGCACGGCGATATCGCGTGCACAGTTGCGCATTGCCGATGAGCACGATCGATGGAAGATTTGCTTGATTGCGCCGGCGCCGCTGCACATTGGCGAGCGCGGCCAGCTCATGGCCGATCATCAGGCCGGACAGATAATCCGCCTGAGCAGTCGGGCTCAGTTCACCGGTGAGGCCGAGGGTGCGGGCGCTGAACAGGGTCGACAGCACGCCGAGCTCGGCATCCGCCGACAGCGCGATTTGCACACCGCGGTCGAACGCCTGCGCATCGAAGGTCGGGCTCGGCTGCTGGGTACGGCCGAGGATGCTGTGTTCGCTGAGTACGGCGAAGACTTCGCCAGTCATGAACGTGTCGAAATGAGTGATGCGGCCATCGACCACTTCCACCCATTTCGAGTGACTGCCTGGCAAACCGATCAGCAGATCGTTACCGGCCTCGGCCGGCAGACTTTGCAGCACACCGAGGACCTGGGTTTCTTCGCCGCGCATCACATTGGGCAGTCGCGAACGCTGGATCACGCCCGGGACGATATGCACCGGCGTACCGCAAAGACTGACAACGGTTTGTAGGGAATTTCCGAGATGGGCGACGTCGGCCGGCGTCTCGCAGTAAGCCGCTTCGCGCCAGCCCTGCGCACTGCCGACCATGCCGCAAGCGATTACCGGCAGATCCGGCTGCGCATCGAGCCAGTCACCACAGGCCTCGTCGAAGGCCAGTTCAAACCCATCGGCGCATTCACGGCCGTGGATGATTCGCGGGGTCTTGGGCAACTGCATGATCCCGGACGACAGCGCACGCTGCTCCAGCACCACACCGTCCGCCGCGAGTTTGTAAGCACGTAATGAGGTCGTCCCCCAATCGAGCGCGATCAATTGCGCCTGCATCGCTTCACCTGTTTTGTTTTTGGCAGTGAGTGCGATGGACTATAAACCCGAGGGATGCGAAATCTCAATATATAAATATCAATCCCATATTATGGGACGCGTCGACAGTAACGGTATCACCTCGCTCAAAACGCCCCCCGGCTGCAAGAATGGCCATCGAATGGCGATCGAATGCCGCGAAAGGCCGAGTCAGGCTTGCACGGACAAAAATGCAAGGTTCGCCATGCCGCTGCGGTCGGGAAATTCAGGGAGAGCGGCCCTCGAAAGAGGCAAGGCCGGACGGGATATCTTTCATTTTGCATGGCCAGTTGTCAGCAAATCCGCGCTAGGTATCTGCATAATCTTGGAAAAATACGTCTTGTATGTAGTGGAATGGACTCTATACACACAGGAAAAGGAATCTCTGGCTTTTAAAAAGGGATCCAGTGTTTCCCCTTTCAGGCGCCTTTCTCCCCCCTCATCGTCTACCGACTCGTCAAAAATGACATCTGCCCTATAAATTAACGAGTCAGGGGAAACCCTCTCGATAAACCCGAAGCCGGACTGTTTAATTCGGTGTGCCTGAGAAAAATCAAGATCACTTGTCAACGAGCAGACCAGTCCACGCCCTATAGACGACTTGAACAGGCCGAGAAGTTCCACGTCGGACTTGAAATAAACTTGATAAATTCCGGTAGTACGAAGCCGCTCTGTCTTTTCGTATTTAAGGTTAGCAATGGGCCGGCCATGATTCAAAGAACAAGCCGAGAGCACCGATATACATATTGCCAAGATCAAAACCTTCATAGGCTGTTACCCCTTGATCCATTTGAATATTGACTCCGCTACAATCTGTCGCGCTGACTTTCCACCGGGCAAGGCATGAGCATACATAAAGTTGGCATCTGCGTGATTGATATCGAGCCGCCCCATGACATTCGGCCCTTCGGAGATCTCCCATTGCTCACCGAAGTCTGCAACCAGATCTGACAGGTTCCAATCGACCGCAGCGGCCCTGATATTTACCCAATACTGCGCTTTAGGCTTGGGAACCTGACGATATATTTTCGAAATACCATATACGATTTTGCCGTGTCCTACGGGATCCAGGGTCACCAAAATTTTTATTTTGAAACCGCGCTCGGTTAAAACCGCAGACAAATGAGCACCGTTCCAGCCACCCAAACTGTGGCCGATGATATAAATCGCAGTATTGCAACTTGGAATTTTTCGAATAACGTTACGCTCCAGATCCTCCTCACTCATAAATGAGTTATAACCAAGGGGCAACGTCGTACAAGATTTCTGTATCTCCAGCGCTTCGATGTCCGCGTCGACCATGTCTCGCACATAGTCGACATTGTGATTGGGACCATCAACGTAATACCGTTCCTGATCGCCAGCTCCACCAACAAGAAAAACCATTGCATTGCGGATGCTTACTGTTACTTGCTTGACCGATTGATCTGTCTTGCAAGTAAGTGTATGACTCACGGGATCCCTTTTCGCCATTGCCGGTGGTGGAGCCTCCGCTGTTGCACTTCCATTTGCCATCTCTAATTACTCCACAAATAATTTAATCGTCTCAGCCAGGTGCGAACTGACGGTATGGGTAAATCCCGCCGCATCCGTCACGCCAGACTCTTCACTGCCGTCACCCCGCTGAATGATGTAAGGGTGATAAGAGACCGGCTCTCCGGTGTCCTGATTGACTACTTGCAACCTGTCAGTGAAATGCACCGGCATCGGCAGCAACCCGCTAAACGCGGCCCCTCCCCCGCTCTGGCCGATAATCACCGTGCCCGAGCCACCGATCACGACATTGCCATGCCCACCAGTGCTATCGAGCATCGCGGCATTCAGGCCGTTAATGAAAACAGTGCCGGAGACCGCTCCGGTGATAGGGCTGCCACACGCTGATTTATCGGTCATGCGTGCAGCAGCGAGGCCGTCGAAGAATACGTCCGGCGAGCCGGAGACAATCGGGTTGGTGCCGTGACCTGGCAATGGGCAAGCAGTCGGGTCGGTGACGCGCGCTGCGGGTTTACCACTCAATTCAAAGCTCCTTGCTTAAGGGGTGCCGGGGATGGCTGACAGATGTCGATGTCGGTCGCGGCAAAGCGCCAGCGATTGTCGACCGGGTCGAACAGAGCATGACAATGCTCCCGGCTTTCAGGTGATGTCGCGGTTTGTATGGCACGCCAGGCTTCGTTGGCTTGCCACCTCAACTCGGCAGGCGTTGCCTCATCAAGTTCGTTGAGCCAGGCGTTGTAGTTGCGCAGGTGATTGCGCTCGAAAGTCGATTGCAGCAAGTCGCCCATTTCCACGCCAAGGTCCAGATGATGCCTGGAGGTCCAGCGCCCCACTTCGGAGTAGACGTGCCAGCCCATCGGGATCAACGCACCGTTTTTCAACAGAGAATGGCCGGCGAGAGCGACGAAGCCGCAACAGATGTGCAGCATCAGCCAGCCTTGATGAGCGTCGATAATCGCTGTGGGATCAAAGGTTCTCAGCGCTTCCACACGGTATTCGCCGAGGCCGGCGCTGCGCGACATCAACTCGGCGTCGAGCCGCGACACGAAAGCCCGAATAGCCAGGCCGCCGGTGCGCTGGGCCATGCAGAGAATTTCGACAGCCTGTCGATTCGGGTCGTCAGAAGAGCCGGTAGTTTTCACCAGACCATACAGACGCATGGACGCCTGCAGTCCGCTCATAGCTGGTCACTCATTGACGCAGCGAGGGCTCCACAGGCGCGGAGAAATTTTGCCAGATACATTGCAGGTGTCGTCCGTGAGCGCGCAAAAATGGCGCACAGAATGCCGGACTAGAGCAGTGGCGACAACCGAATCAGCAGTAGATTGCCATCATTGTGCTCAGCCCTCGGCAAATTCGCGCAACACCTTGCCATCCATGCGATACCGCACCCATTCCTCCTGCGGTTGCGCACCGAGCGACTTGTAGAATTCGATGGCCGGGGTGTTCCATTCCAGCACGCTCCATTCGAAGCGGCCGCAGTCGTTGGCGCAGGCGATTTTTGCCAGGTGGCGCAGCAGGGTTTTGCCGGCGCCGCCGCCACGTTGTTCGGGGGTGATGTAGAGGTCTTCGAGGTACAGGCAATTGCTGCCCAGCCAGGTCGAGTAACTGAAGAAGAACACCGCGAAGCCGATCGGCAAGCCGTCGCGCAGGCAGATCAGGCCGTGGGCGGTGGCGCCGTCGCCGAACAGGCTGCGTTCGATGTCAGCGACGCTGGCGATGACTTCGTGACGGGCCTTCTCGAAATCTGCCAGTTCGGTGATGAAGGTGAGGATTTGCGGCGCATCGCTGGGGGTCGCCGGGCGGATTTCGATCGTCATGGACGGGCCTTGTGTGCAAATTAAAGCGCCATACTAAGGCGCGCAGCGGCGCTCGTCACATGGCAAACATACTGACCTGCCCAATTTGCTGAACACTGTTGCCCTTGTGGGAGCGAGCCTGCTCGCGGAAGCATTCTGTCAGTTGAATCAACGTCTGACTGAAATGACGCTTTCGCGAGCAGGCTCGCTCCCACAGTTGATACCGCACATTCTGAAAGGATGCTTATGACCGTTAACTGTTTTGCGCCGATGGAAGCACTGGCGTCAGCGCTACTCTCACATGCACTGGAACCCTCGGATGACGGCGCCCACGACCTCGCCCACCTGCAACGGGTCTGGCATAACGCCCGCACCCTGCATGCAACCGAAGGCGGCGATCTCGAAGTCTTGCTGGCAGCCGTGATGCTGCACGACTGCGTAGCGGTCGAAAAAAACTCACCATTGCGCGCGCAGGCTTCGCGTCTGGCAGCGGACAAAGCCTCATCCGTGCTGAAGGAATTGGACTGGCCCAACGAGAAAATCAGCAACGTCGCCCACGCCATCGAAGCCCACAGTTTCTCTGCCAACATCACCCCAATCACGCTCGAAGCAAAAATCGTCCAGGACGCCGATCGCCTCGACTCGCTGGGCATGCTCGGTGTTGCCCGAACCTTCTATGTGGCCGGGCGCATGGGCTCGGCGCTGTACGACCCAGAGGATCCCGAAGCGCTTGAGCGCGAGTACGACGACACGCGTTTTTGCCTCGATCATTTCCAGACCAAACTGCTACATCTGGCCGACGGTTTTCAAACGGTGACCGGTCAGCGCTTGGCGCACATTCGTCATCAACGACTGAAGGGTTTCATGGAGCAGTTCAAGGAGGAAATTGGCATCGTCCAAACAGCAAACACGCCACATCAATGAAGACCGTTCGTCGATCATCAGGCACCAATCCGTCACCAGGGCTGACCAACCCAGTGTAAGGATTCCAATCACTGGAGAAGCCCTATGATCCCGTCAAGGTTGACCGCTTTCGTCTTCAGCGCCCTGCTCTGCCCTGCGGTGTTCGCCGCCTCGACCACGGCAGCGGGCACTGGCCCTACCGATCCGACCCCGCCACGCGCGCCTGCTATCAACAGTGCCCCCGGAATGAATACCGATGGCTCCGGTGTGCCGCTGATCAATCAGCCACCCGCCACCGGGACCGACCCGCGCACCCAGGGCAGCGATCCGGGGCGTCAGGGCGGCATGAACACGCCTGACTCTCCTGCCACTGCGCCTGACAATGCCGGCCCCGGTGTCGGCTCGAAAACCACCACCGGTGGCTCCGGTTCCGAAGGTGCCGGTCAGTAGTTCGCCGACGCGAGCGCCCTATTCACTCCCATGAAGAGGTAACCATGAACGTCGACAAAGACCTGGAAAAAGAAGTTCTCACCCGCCTGCTGCACGCCCATCCCAACGGCCTGGGCAAGGAGGTGCTGGACAATTACCGGGGCGAGAAAGTCGTGGCCAGCGCCCTCGCCTCGCTGCAGGATCGCGGGCTGATTCACCATGGTCATGTGACCTTGAGCGAAGCGGGCGAACACTCGCTGAACCTGCCGATCAAGCTCAGCGCGGCTGGCGTAGAAGCCGCACAGAAACTCGATCAGCAATAGTTCCGAAGCCGCTCGCTGCAGGCGTGGCGAGCGGTTGAATCTGCACACAGGAGGAGAAATCCCATGCCTCGTGGAAGCAAAGACAAATACACCAGCGAACAGAAGCGCAAAGCCGAGCACATCGAAGACAGCTACGAGAAAAAGGGCGTGTCGAAAGATGAGGCTGAGGCTCGCGCCTGGGCGACGGTCAACAAACAATCCGGCGGCGGCGAGAAGTCCGGTGGCTCGGGGCGCAAGAAGCCCGCCAGTGCCAAGTCGGAAGATCGCAAAGAGTCATCGCGCCGCGCGGTGGCCAGCCGCAAGGGCCATTCACGCAACAGCGAGACTTCGAAGGATACGCAGACTGTCGATAGCCTGATGAAGGAAGCCCGAGCGAAGAATATTCCGGGGCGCTCGTCGATGCGCAAGCAGGAGTTGATTGAGGCGTTGCGCAAGGCGAGTTAGACGACACCCCCTGTAGGAGCTGCCGAAGGCTGCGATCTTTTGCTTTTCAAGATCAAAAGATCGCAGCCTTCGGCAGCTCCTACAGAAGATTTGTGTACGACGTAGATCCAATGTGGGAGCGAGCTTGCTCGCGAAGGTTTGGGGTCAGTCACCGCAGGACTCGCGGATAAACGCATCCACTTCCGCCGTACCCGGAGATGTCGCCGGTCCCCAGCGAGTCACCGCCAGCGCCGCCGCCGCATTGGCCCGCCGCGCCGCTTCCGGCGCCTCCAGCCCCTGCGCCAATCCAGCCACAAACACCCCGGCATGCGCATCGCCGGCGCCATTGCTGTCCACTGCTTTCACAGCAAACCCCGGCACTTGTCGGCGCTCGCCACGCTGTTGAATCCAGCAACCCTGCGGCCCGTCGCGCACCACCATCAGCACGTTTTCCGGCAGCAATTTCGCAAGACGATCCATCGCCGCGCCAATCTCATCAGCCCCGGTAAACCGCAGCGCTTCGACGCTATTGCTGGTCCACACATCAATGCGTGGCAACAACGTCTGCATCATCGGCGCGTCAGGTGACTCCACCAACGGCCCCGGGTCGAACACCACATTGACCGCCGCCGGCAGCGCCAGCGTCCAGTCGAGCAAAGCCTGCGCCTTGCCCTCATGCAGCAGACTGTAACCGCTGAGATAAACGTAATCGCCGGGCTCGACAGCCACGCTGTTCAAATCGTCCTCGGTCACCTCACCTTCAGCGCCGATATAGGAAATGAAACTGCGCTCAGCCGAGGCATCGGTCAGCGCCACGCACAGACCGGTATCGCGCTCGGCCGGTTCGCGGATGCCGATGCCGATACCTTCCGCCTGCATCGCTTGGCGCGCCAGGTCACCGAAACGTCCTGTGCCATGGCGACCGAGGTAAACCACCGGCAGACCGTTGCGCACCGCAGCGGCCATCACGTTGAAGCCGCCACCGGCTTCGAACCCCGCCGACTGCGCCAGCACGTCGCCGCCAATCTGCGGCAGTTTATCCACGGCCATGACCAGGTCGATGATGACCTGGCCGGTGTGCAACATCTTAGGCATGAGCATTCTCGGGTTGCGCGGCGCGGCGATCTTTCGCGCCGCCAAGGACCAGGTAAATGCCACCGGCGACGACGAAGGTCACGATCCAGCCGAGGCCGTTGTGGCCCAGCCAGGAGTCGGACAAAAAGCCCTTGAACCAAACGTTTTCCGCCGTGGTGCCGATGGTGGTAAAGCTGAAACCGAGGACGATGGCGATCGCCCAGGCGCCAAACGCGCGCCACTCGATGCCGCCGCGATACCAATAGGCGCTGCTCGGGCTGACGTCGAGCAGGTCCTTGGGGCTGTAGTAGTGACGGTGAATCAGATCGACGACAAAAATCCCCACCCATGCGGTGATCGGCACTGCCAGCAGGGAAATGAAGGTGATAAACGGGCCGTAGAAACTGTCGGCGATCAGCATGAAGTAGATCGAGCCCGCAAAGATCGCGACGATGTCGACCACCACTGCGTAGACCCGTTTGACCTTCAGGCCCAGGGTCAGCGTGGTCAGGCCGGCGGAGTACACCGACAGGTTGTTCGACAGCAGCAGACCGCCGAACGCGGTGATCAGGTACGGCACGGCCATCCACGTCGGCAGCATGTCGCGGATCGCCACGATCGGATCAGTCGCCGACGCCAGATCATTGTTGCCCACCGACAACAAGCCGCCGAGAGTGATCAGCAGCACCAGCGGAATGCCCGCGCCGAACGCCGCCGACGCCACCAGGCGTACAGCCTTGACGCTGCGATGCTGATAGCGCGACATGTCAGCGCCAGCGTTGGCCCAACCGATGCCGGTGCCGGCGGCCATGGTGCCGATGCCGATGATCATTGCGCTCAGCGGTGCTGGCGCGGCGTTGAACACCGCGCTCCAGTCGATGGTCGCGCAGAGGAAGCCACCGACGAGGATGTTCAGCGCGCCGAAGACGTACGTCGCCCACTTCTGGATCACCAGCAAAGTCGCGTGGCCGAGGCCGGACACTGACAAGGTCAGCAGGACGAAGATGGCGATAAAGATCAGCGTCAGTACCGGCGCACTTTTCGCCTCGACCGGCGAGCCGAACAGGATCGAACACAGCGACAGCAGCACGAACGCCGCGGTGGTGGTGTTGACGGTTTCCCAACCCAGACGCGACATCAGCGAGACCAGCGTCGGGCCGATGTTGCCGCGCACGCCGAAAATTGCCCGGGAGAGCGTCAGGCTCGGCGCGCGGCCACGACGCCCGGCAATCGAAATGATCCCGACCACGGCAAACGAACCGGCGGCACCAAGAATCGCGACGATGATCGCCTGCCAGATCGCCAATCCGCGAAACGCCACCAGTGTCGCGCCCAGCGGCAGGCCGAGGATGGAAATATTCGCCGCGAACCAGACCCAGAACAGTTGCAGCGGATGGCCGTTGCACTCGGCTTCCGGCACCGGCTCGATGCCCCGGGTTTCCAATTGCCCGACGCTTTGCCCGGCGGTTGATGAACTCATGAAAAATGCTCCTGTTGCCATTCTTGTGTTTATGGGCAATTGAATACCTGCACCTCTCCCCTGTAGGAGCTGCCGCAGGCTGCGATCTTTTGATCTTGATTTTCCACCGACCTGAAGACTGCTGAAGATCAAAAGATCGCAGCCTTCGGCAGCTCCTACACTGGGTTCCTCAGCGTAGGGTGAGGAGTCCTTTTACAAGGGGTTCCAGCTCCAGCTGATTAACAGTTTTCACCGTCTCGATCATCGGCTCCGGCCAGCACTCAAGGCCCAGGCAAGCCCCGAGCATGGCGCCGAGAATCGCCGCGATGGTATCCGTGTCGCCGCCCAGGCTGGCAGCCATGCATAACGCTTCGAATGCCGTCATTTCACCGATGGCCACTTGCTGGGCCAGGGCGAATGAAACCACCACCGACTCCTGCGAAGCCACCGATGTGCCGATTACGTCGTAGAGCAGATCCGCCAGCAGCGCCTTGTCGCTGTCGACACTGATGCTGCGCGCCCAGCTGATGCGCGAGGCGATGCGCCCGCCGGCCACCCAATGCCCGTGCGCTTCGGCTTGCTGAGCGATCTGCTGGCCAAGGTTCAGCGCCTCGCCGAGATCGACGTCATTGATGCCAGCGGAGACCACCGCCGCCACCGCCGCCGCACTGGAAATCCCCAGCGTGGTGTTATGCGTCACTTGGCAAGCCTGCACGACCGCCGCGATGAAGCGCTGCGGATCGGCCACGTTCGCGGCAATGCCCACCGGGGTGATGCGCATCGCCGCGCCATTGGTGGTGCCGTAGCGCCCGGCTTCTTCCGGCGAATGCCCGGCGAGGATCATTTCAATGGCGCGTTTGGTCGAGGGGCCGAGCAAGTCCTGCGAGCCCTTGGCCTGCATCTCGGCTTCCCATTCGATCAAGCGCTGGGCGAGGACCGCCGGCTCGATGCGGCCGTGGCCTTCGACCAACAACTCGCCGACCAGAATCGCCTGTTCGGTGTCATCGGTGATCGAGCCTTTGGGCATGTTCGCGGCGATCGGTTGCAAGGGACCTGCGTCTTGCAGATCAGTGATCTGGCCGAAGCGCGCCTTGATCGTTTCACGATCGAGCGATTGCGTCGGCATGCCCAGCGCGTCACCCAGGGCCAGACCATAGAAAGCGCCAAGCGCACGGTTGAGCGCGGTCATTTCGATTCTCCGAATTGCAGGTGCAGACGAAAGTGCACGGGGTCGAGCAGGCTTTCGACCTGCTCCATGAAACGGTTCTGCCGGTCGTAGGTGGTGCGCAGGGCTTTGAGAAACACCGTGCCGACCGGGCGACCGAGCAGCTCGGCGTCTTCGGCATTCAGCGGCTCGGCGCCGATCCACTGATCGCCGCGCTCGCCGATGTAGCCGTAGGCGGCCAAGGTGATGGTCAGGGAATTGTCGATCAGACCGACGCGCGGCAGGCTTTCCAGGCCGCCGTTGGCCGGCATCAAGGATCGTTCGAGAGACACCAGCGTACCGTCGGTGGCGCGGCGGCGACGGTCGAGAGTGATGAATTGGTCGGTGCCGAAACGCACCAGCAGATCTGCCCGCGTCACCGCTTCGAGACGCAATACTTCGGTATTGATCAGCGCCCCGCTGTCGGCCAGCGCCTGCGCCCAGCCGCTGCGCTGATCCAGCGCGACGCCGTCGAAAGTGACGATGGAACCGACACCGCTCTGCGTGGCGATGTAATTACGCCGCTTCAGTTCGGCCAGCGCCTCACGCAAGGTGCCACGGCTGACCTGGAATTCCTGAGCCAACTGATGTTCGCCGGGCAACAGAAAGCCGTCCTCCATGAGGCCGCTTTCGATGCGTCGGACGAGCTCGTCGACCACCCTTTGTTTCTTGTCGAATCGTACCTGTCTAATCATGTACAAATTGATAACCGAAACGGTGCGTGGCGGGCAACAAAAATTTGAGGGAGGTGACCGATGGGAAGAGCAAAATCAAAAGCCCCTCACCCTAGCCCTCTCCCGGAGGGAGAGGGAACTGATTGGGGAGTGCTCAGGAAATGCGCCGAACTGATGTTGCTTTAGAGAATCCACAATCGACCCGATCTTTCAGGTCGATGTAGAACGCAAGACACCCCGGTCGGCCCCCTCTCCCTCCGGGAGAGGGCTGGGGTGAGGGGTAGCTTTTGACGTTAGCGCTGTTTCAAGCGGTCAATCACCACAGCCAACAGCAGAATCGAACCCCGAATCACATACTGATAAAACGTATCGATGTTCTTCAGGTTCATCGCATTCTCGATGATCGCCAGAATCAACACCCCGGCAATCACATGACGAATCATACCGATGCCGCCACTCAACGAAACCCCGCCCAGCACGCAAGCCGAGATCACCGTCAGTTCAAAACCCTGACCAATCATCGGCTGCCCGGAAGTCATCCGCGAGGCCAGAATCACACCCGCCAGCGCACCGATCAAACCATGCACGGCGAAGATGATGATCTTGGTCCGGTCAACGTTGACACCCGCCAGCAACGCCGCTTCCTGATTGCCACCGATGGCCATGGTGTTGCGCCCGTAGGTGGTGTAGTTCAGCAGCCAGCCGAAGAACAGGAAGCAGACAATGGTGATCAGGATCGGCACCGGCACACCGAACAGCTGGCCGTTACCGAAGACGAAGAACGATTCCTGCGAAACACCGACCGCTTTGCCGTTGGCAAAGATATAGGCCAGACCGCGCACGATCTGCATGGTCGCCAGCGTCGTGATCAAGGCATTGACGCGCAACTTGGCAATCACGATGCCGTTGATCAGACCAACGATCAGGCCCATCACCAGTGCTGCGCTGACCCCGAGAAACACGCTGTTGGTGTCACGCATCACCACCGCCGCGACCACGCCGGCACAGGCGATCACTGAGCCGACCGAGAGGTCGAAGTGCCCGGACGCCAGGCAATAAAGCATGGTGCACGCAGCGATGCCGGTGGTGGAAATCGCCAGACCCAGACCGCGCATGTTCAGCGGCGAGAGGAAGTTGTCGATCAGCAAGGTGCAGGCGACAAAGATGCCGATCGCCGCCAGCAGCATGACCCAGTCATCGAGGAAGCGCCGCAGGTCCAGCGGTTTGCGCTCGGTCGGCAGGGTTTCGTTTTGCGTAGTCATCATAGTCACCTCTCAGTTCGCCACGCCGTCAGCGCGGTGGCGTGGCAAAGCCAGTTGCAGCAGGTTGGATTCATTGGCCTGGTCGCGGCTGACTTCGCCGCGCAGGGCGCCTTCGCACAGCACCAGGATGCGGTCGGAAATGCCCATCACTTCCATCAGATCGCTGGACACCACGATCACCGAAATACCGTCGGCGGCGAGGTTATGAATGATCTGGTAGATCTCGGCCTTGGCGCCGATATCGATGCCACGGGTCGGTTCGTCGAGCAGCAGGACTTTCATCGGCATCGACAGCCAGCGACCGAGAATGGCCTTTTGCTGATTGCCGCCGGAAAGGAACTTGATCTGCTGGCCGGCGTGCGGGGTTTTTACTTTCAGGGCCTTGATCTGCTTGTCGGCGTTGCCCTTTTCCCACAGACCGCGGATCAGGCAGCCGAGCCCGGAATGCGCACCACGGGCACTGATGTTGATGTTCTCGGCGACACTGGCCAGCGGGATGATGCCTTCCTTCTTGCGGTCTTCCGGGCACAGCAGAATGCCGGCGGCAATCGCGTCACGGGGCGAGCGCAGTTTCAGCTCATGGCCGCGCAATTCGAGACGGCCGGCGGTGTTGCGTTCCAGGCCGCTGAGCAGGCGAAACAGCTCGGTGCGCCCTGCTCCGACCAGGCCGAACAGGCCAAGGATTTCGCCCTTGTGCGCTTCGAAACTGATCGGCTCGCGCAGGCCCGGGCCGAGCAAACCATCGACCTTCAACGCCACGGCGCCACGCGGGCGATGGCGGTAATCGTAGATGTCCTGAATATCGCGGCCGACCATGCAGGTCACCAGTTGATCGTGAGTCAACTGGCTCATGTCGTCGAAGGTACGCACGTAGCGGCCGTCCTTGAACACGGTGACGGCGTCGCAAATGCGGAAGACTTCTTCCATGCGATGGGAAACGTAGAGCACCACTTTGCCTTCGTCGCGCAGACGTCCGATGATCGCCATCAAGCGATCGATCTCGCGTGCCGATAGGCTGCTGGTCGGTTCGTCGAAAGCGATAACGTGTGCGCCGCGCGACAGCGCCTTGGCGATTTCCACCAATTGCCGCTGGCCGAGGGACAAGCGTCCGACCTTGGTTTGCGGATCGATTTCGTCGGCCAGGCCTTTCAGGCAATTCAGGGCTTTCTGCCGCAGCTCACTGCGATTGATCAGGCCGAAACTGGCCGGCAGATGGCCAAGAAACAGGTTTTCGGCCACGGTCATTTCCGGGACCAGATGCAGTTCCTGGTGAATCACCGCGACGCCGCTGCCGATGCTGTCAGCGGTGGACTTGAACGCCATCGCCTGCTCGCCGATCTGCAGCTCGCCGCTGCTTGGGATGTAAGCGCCACCGAGGATTTTCAGCAGGGTCGATTTGCCCGCGCCGTTCTCGCCCATCAAGGCATGAACCTGGCCGGGGTGGGCGACGAAGCTGATGCCGTCGAGCGCTTTCACGCCGGGAAAGGTCTTGCCGATCCCGTTGAAGCGCAGGCTGCCGCTGGCGCCGTGTTGTTCTTGTGTCTGTACTTGCGCGTGCATAAAGCCACCTCTTCACACCGAAAAACGGCCCGGCTGCCCGGGCCGTCGCTGCCTCAGTTCCACAAGCCGATTTTTTCCAGCTCTTGCTTGAAGTTTTCGCGGGTGATCAGGGTGACGTCATCCATGGCGGTGTACTTCGGCGGCTCTTTGCCGGCGGTGATCCACTCGTACATCATCTCGGCGGTCTTGTAGCCTTCGATGTGCGGGCTTGGCAGCATCGAACCGAAGAAGCCGCTGTTAGGCTTTTTCAATTCGCCGATGGCGTCGGTGCCGTTGATGCCGATGCCGATCACGTTGCTCGCGGCAAAACCGGCCGCTTCGGTGGCGCGCACGCCGCCAAGCACGGTGTTGTCGTTCATGCCGCCGATGATCAGGTTTTTCGCCGCGCTCGGCAGTTTCACCAGCGCCGAGTTGGTGGCGTCCATGCTGCCCGGTACGTCGAGGGTTTTCAGCGCGGCGAAGAGGATGTGGTCCTCGGGCATGCCGGCCTTCTTCAGGGCATCGACCGAACCGTCGGTGCGCTTCTTGCCGGTGTCGAGTTCGTTGTAGGTGTTGACCACCGCGTAGGTGTCTTTCCAGTCCCAGTTGCGCTTCTTCGCTTCGGCGGCCATGGCGGCGCCCTGCTTCTGGCCGACTTCAAACGCGGCCATGCCCAGGTACGGCACGTCTTCCATGAACTTGCCGTTGGCATCGACAAAACGGTCGTCGACGGCAATTACTTTCAGGTCGTTGATCTTGGCTTTGGCCATGATGGCCGGGCCGAGGGACACGTCCGGCGGGCAGATCACGAAGCCCTTGGCGCCGTTGGCGGCCAGGCTGTCGATGGCCGAGAGGGTCTTCTCGCCATCCGGTACGGCAATCTTGATCAGTTCAAAGCCTTTGTCCTTGGCGGCTTTTTCGGCAAAAGCCCATTCGGTCTGGAACCACGGTTCTTCGGCCTGCTTGACCAGAAAACCGATCTTCACCGCGTCGGCGGCGAGCAGCGCACTGCTCAGGCTGAACGCAGTGACCGCCAGGGCAGTGCTGCACAGGGTACGAATCCCGAAACGACGTTTCATCAGATGACTCCTTGTTATTTTTTTTGAGCAAGGTTTGAAAAGCGTTGAAGCGTGTTCTCAGTGAAGCTGTTTGAAAATAGTCATATCGTATGATGATTGGATTTCAAGCGTAGTTCAGCGCTGGAAATCCGTTTTATTCAGTCGTGGTACATCACCGAGCGGCCACCATCGATGGTGATGCACGAAGCGTTGATAAACGGTGCCTCATCGCTGGCCAGAAATACCGCCGTCATTGCCACTTCGATCGGCTGGCCGATGCGCTTGGGCGGGTGCAGGTCAAAGGCGCGTTGACGCTCGGCATGCGGATCGGCAAAGCCATTCCAGTAATCGACGTTCAGCTGCGTTTCGATGTAGCCCGGCGCGATGGCGTTGACGCGAATGCCCTTGGCCGCGTATTCGATGCCGAGTGCACGGGTCAGGCCGAGCAAGCCGTGCTTGGCCACCGGGTACGGGAAGCAACCGGGAATGATGTGGCTGGAATGGGTCGAGGCGATGTTGATAATGCTGCCCACGCCCTGCTCGAGCATCTGCGGCAGCACGGCTTTGCAGCCATACCAGGCGCCGTCCAGATCGATGGCGAAGCAGCGGCGCCAGTCTTCTTCGGTCATCTGCAAAGGATCGCGGAACACATTGACCCCGGCGCAGTTGACCAGCACATCGATGCGGCCATGCAGTTCCACGGCGCGTCGGGCCAGGGCATGCAGATCCTGCTGATTCGATACGTCGACCTTGAGCGCCTGCACGTCATGGCCCTGATCGCGCCAGTGAGCGGCGACCTGCTCGACCTTGTCGGCCTGGATGTCGCTGATGAGTAATCTGGCTTGCTGCGCGGCGAAGGCGGCGACAATCGCTTCGCCGATGCCCTGAGCGGCCCCGGTCAGCAGCACGACCTTGTTTTTCAGGCGCTCGCCTTTCGGCGGCGCCGGCACTGGTGGCAATGTCAGCGCTTCAGCCATGGCTCAGGCCTCCTGCACGCAGGCGCAAAAAAACCGGGCATCGGTCGATGTCCGGTTCTGACGGCTGGGGAAAACAAACAGGCAAGCGTCGCCGACGGCATCAAGCCGTGACGAAAGGCGGATCCCGCTTGCGCGGGCGACAAGAATTCGCTGCATCACTTCACCTGTTTTGTTCTTTTTAAGTGTGAGTGCGTGTTACTGCTGGAGCCGACTATAAACCCGACCGCCAAATAATCTCAATATATAATTTTGCATCCCATATTTTGGGATCTAGCCAGCAAAACGCGTACAGAGTTTTCCTGCAACGTCGACGCGCATGCTCAGCACCGCGCCATCCAATGGATGATTCAGTGGACTCTTCGCGCTGGTGATGAACAGGGTTTTCAGGTCTTCGCCACCGAAAACGCAACTGGTCGGGCGACTGACCGGCAGATCGATCTTGCGGTCCACCTGCCCGTCCGGCGTCAGGCGCAGCAGGCAACTGCCGTCCCAGCGTGCATTCCACACGTAGCCTTCGGCGTCCATCGCCGAGCCATCGGGACCACCGTGTTGATCGGACGAGTAAAACACCTGCGGCGCATCTAGACTGCCGTCGGTGCGGATGAAATATCGATTGAGCGTGCTGTCGAGGCTTTCACCAAACAGCAGCGTGGTGCCGTCGTCACTCCAGAGCAGGGTGTTGGGGATGCCCAGACCGAGTAGCAGCGGTGTGACGCGCTGATCGGGGTCAATGCGGAACAGGCCACCGGAACGGCGCACCAGCGGCAGATCCTCGCCGTGCTCGCCGATGTTGTTCTGCATGGTGCCCAACCACAACCGGCCCAAGGCATCGCAACGGGCTTCGTTGGGGCGGTTGCCCGGTTGCGGGTCGGCGACGCAGAACAGTGTCAAGCGTGGCTCAAGCCCGGGCGAATCGAGATCCAGCCGATAGACACCGCTGCTCAGCGTGACCAACGCATCACCGCTGGCGCAAGGAATGAAGGCGGAGATGTGCTCGGGCATCTGCCAGATCTGCACGTTCTGACCGATCAGGCGCAACGCTTGTTTGCCAGCGATATCGACCCAGTACAACGCCTGGGTCGGCGCGTCCCAGAACGGGCCTTCGCCGAGTTGCGCGCGATGTTGGGTCAGTGCGGTGAACGGCATATCAAGTCCTTCTGGGTTGTTGTTTTACTGTGGGAGCGAGCTTGCTCGCGAAGGCGGAGTGTCAGTCAATGATGATTTATCTGACCTGACGCATTCGCGAGCAAGCTCGCTCCCACAGGATGTCTCGACATTTTCAGCTAGCTTTTTTACTGGCCATGACTTTCGGGTAAAAGCGTTTTATCGCCAGGTCGGCGTTGTCGATCAAGGTCATGCACGCCCACACGCCACGGGTCGAATCGCGCGCGGCGATGGCATCGGCCATGTCTTTATGGATCGGCAAGGTGCGGCGCAGTTCATCGGGGTCGGCGGCGGAGACTTCGAACGACACCGCCAGCAACGCGCCGAGGGCCGGGACCATTTGTTCGATGAACTGATTATGGCTGGCGGCCAGGATGCATTCGTGGAAGGCCTGGTCGGCACGGTTGTAATCGATGCCACTGTCGACCGCACGCTCCAGTGCATTGAAGGCCAGTTGCACCGCTTCAATCTGCTCCGGCGTCGCCCGCTCACAGGCCCAACGCACCGCCATCGGCTCGATGGTGCGGCGCAAATCCAGCAGGTCATCGACGAAGTTTTCCGGCAAGCCGTTGCGCGATAGCCAACCGACCACTTGCGGATCGAACAGATTCCAGCGCCGGACCGGCAACACTCGCGTGCCGACCTTCGGTCCGACTTCGAGCATGCCTTTGGCGACGAGGGTTTTGATGGCTTCGCGAATCACCGTGCGGCTGACACCAAGCTGCTCGCCCAGATCCGCCTCGACCTTGATGGTCTGCCCCGGCTTGACCTGACCGGCAGCAATCCAGCTGCCCAGCCAGTCAACGGTCGACGCATGAAAGCTGCTGGACATGAACACCTCAAGGCGAATCGCGATGGGTGCCTACGCTAATCATCATACGATTAACAGTCAATCGGATTTTTTCAGCTTGCACAAACCATTGTGGGAGCGAGCCTGCTCGCGAAAGCGCCGTGTCAGTCAACATTGCTGGCGACTGATACAGCGCGTCCGCGAGCAGGCTCGCTCCCACATTTTGATGTTGAGTCAGGGCTCCAGGCCGATGCGAAAGAATTCGCCGCCACTCCACACGCCCAACCAGCGCTGACCATCGATCTCGCGGCTCACCGCCAGTTCCACCAACTGGTAAAACACATTGCGGTGAATCAGCGCTTCAAGGTTGCTGCGCACATGCACATAGGGCGCAGGCTCCTGGGTCTCAGGATCGATCTCCACGCGGATGGGATGTTCAGCCCCCGCCTCGATGGTCTCCTCGACGTTGCTGGTAAAGCGCAAAACCTGCGCCTCGCCCTCGCCCTCGCCTTGCACTTCCAGGGCAACCGCCACGAACGGCGCGTCATCGACCTTGATGCCGACCTTCTCGACCGGAGTGATCAGGAAATAATCATCGCCGTCGCGGCGGATGATGGTGGAGAACAGTTTGACCATTGGCTTGCGCCCGATCGGCGTGCCCAGGTAGTACCAGGTGCCGTCGCGGGCGATGCGCATGTCGATGTCGCCGCAGAAATCCGGGTTCCACAAATGCACCGGTGGCAGGCCTTTGGTCTTGGGGATCTGCCCCAGCAGGTCATTGGCTGTTTGCGGGTCACTCATGGCGTACTCCTTGATTACTGGTCGCCGATCCCCAGCAGGCTGCGTGCGTATTGCGCCAGTGGCGGACCGATGAGGTCTTCGGGTTTGGAGTCATGGAACGTCAGTAAACCGCCACGACTCTTGATCCGTGCAGTATCAATCAAATACTGGGTGCTGGTCTCGATCAACATGATCTGAATCACGCCGCCATCGATACCGAGGCGATCCACGGCTTCCTGATCCAGCCACTCGTCAGAGTTGCCGATGCGGTCGTCAGCCTTGGCGAAACGTGTGTACAGCAGATAATGCGCGCCGGCATCACGGGCTTCGCCCATGGCCTGGTCGAGGCCTTCCGGCGCACGGGCGCGGCGGACCATCGGGAAATATTCGACAAAGCCCTTGAAGGCTTCTTCGGCGACCACGTTTGGCCGTGGATAAGAACCACCTGGCGGTGCGAACGCGCCCTGGGCGATGAAGATGAACGAGTCCGGCTGGATGCGGATATTGTTCACCCGGCGGCTGTCGCTGTGGTCCAGAAGCCCCGCATCGCTCATGTGATAGCGAGTGCCTTCGGCCATATCGCTGACATTCATGCAGCCGCCAAGCGCCAAAACGGCCAGCAGCAAAACCAGGCTACGCATCCTATTCCTCCAGAAGCCGGTGTCGGAAAACCGGCGAATGGCCGTTGGATGCAGCTTTTGCGCCAGCTCGCCAAATTCAGTAAAAGGCTTTCCCCTGTGGGAGCGAGCCTGCTCGCGAAAGCGGCCGATCAGCCGCCAATAATCTTCATGACAGTAGCGCCGCCAGAGAACGCCACCTCCTGCTTGTCACCCAACGCCTTGACCAGCAAACGTTGCAGCGCTGGCAATGCCTGATGGCGCGGCTTGTCGAGCAGATCGCCGACATAGTGGCGGTTGCTCGACGACAGGCAGCCATGCAGCCAACCGGTCGATGACAGGCGCAAACGCGAGCAGGTGCGGCAGAACGGCACGCTTTCGTTGGCGATCACCCCGAAATTGCCGCGACCGGGAATCGCATAGCGCACGGCAGTGGCGTCCACCGGTGCGTCGGTCTGGGCGTATTCATAACGTTCGCCGATCAGGCCGAGCAACTGCTCAAGGCTGACGAACTGCTGCAGGAAGGCATTGGAATCCTTAGCCAGGTGGCCCATGCGCATCAGCTCGATGAAACGCAGTTCGAAGCCGCGCTCCAGACAGTAATCAAGCAGCGGCATGACCTGATCGAGGTTCTGCCCGCGCAACGGCACCATGTTGACCTTGATCTTCATCCCGGCGGCGGCAGCCTGATCCATGCCATCGAGCACGCTGGCCAGATCACCTCCACGGGCGATGCTGCGAAAAGCCGCGGCATCGAGAGTATCGAGGGAAACGTTGATCCGGCGCAGTCCGGCATCGACCAGCAGCGGCAGTTTTTTCGCGAGGAGTTGACCGTTGGAGGTCAGGCTGATGTCGTCGAGGCCCATCTGGCCGACAGCAGTCATGAACGATTCGAGTTTGGGGCTGACCAGTGGCTCGCCGCCAGTGATGCGCAGGCGCTCGATGCCGGCCGCTTCGATCAGGTATTCGACGCCGCGCGCCATGGCTTCGGCCGACAGTTCATCCTGCGCAGCGACCAACCGCTTGCCGTTGGGCACGCAGTAGGTACAGGCGTAATTGCAGGCAGAGGTCAGGCTGATGCGCAGATTGCGAAAACGCCTGCCTTGACGGTCAACGATCATGAAACACTCCGGCGAAAGAAAATCGAGCGAGCAAAACTTGACTGAGAAATCAGGTTTTAGCAAGCCCTATGCCTGAGTATATTCCTGTGCTATTGCGCCATGTTGCGAAAACACGGCGCAATCAGCCCGCTGAATGACTTATGTGCTCGGGGTTTCCGGGTCGCGCTTGCGCTTGTTGCCCATGCGCACGCCGATGTCCATCAGGAACTGGAAAAAGCCTTCCTGATCTTCCAGCACGTTGCTCCAGAATGGCGAGTGATACAGCGCCACCGCGCCGTGCACCAACGCCCAGGATGCGCAGTAGTGGAAGTACGGCGGCACGTCTTCGAGCTTGCCTTCGCTGATGCGCCCCTTGATCAGCAGCGTCAGGCGTTCGAAGTTCGAGGCACGGATCTTGTGCAGCTCCTCGACCATCTCCGGCACCTGATTGCCCTTGACCACTTTCTCTTCGAGGCGGTCGAACAGGCGATAGCGCTGCGGGTCGCGCATGCGGAATTCGAAGTAGGCGCGGGACAGCGCTTCCTTGTCCTTGTCGACATCGGCCGAATGCAGCAGCTCGTTCAGATCGCGCTCGTAGTCGAGCATCAGGCGCAGGTAGATCTCCGCCTTGGATTTGAAGTGCTTGTAGATCGTGCCTTTGCCGATACCCACGGCATCAGCAATCATCTCGACGGTGACACTGTCTTCACCCTGGTCGAGGAACAGCTTGAGCGCGGTATCGAGAATTTCCTGCTCGCGGCGACGAAATTCACGGACCTTACGAGGTTCTTTATGCATAAGAAAAAGGTCTGAAGGGTCAAAATTCGAAGCCGCGTATTATGCCTAACTTGCGCAAAAAAGCACGGTTCATCGACCAAATCTGTGTTTGTTGTTCATTTCGAGAACGATTCAGGTGCAATGAGAACTCAACTGAAGCAAACGTATTCCAAATTTGTTTAAAAACCCCGACCGGCTCACTGGACTGCACGCCAGACTGATCAATACTTGAACTGTCGGGCGACATCTCCCCCAAGTGTCGTGCCGGTAAAGGTACCAACGGACCGCGTGCCTTTGTTTTACTCCTAATGGTCTTAACCCGGATTCACCCCCCAGAACCCGGGTTTTTTTTGCCTGCGATTTGGCCTGCCGTCACAGGGCAGATTTAACACTCGCCAGCGGGAACAGACGCTTGAAGTTCTCTGTGGTCTGCTCGGCAAAGCGCTCGTAGTTTTCACCACGCAGCATCGCCAGAAACTCCGCCACTTCGCGCACGTACTGGGGCAGGTTCGGCTTGCCGCGATACGGGATCGGCGCCAGATACGGCGAGTCGGTTTCCACCAGCAGGCGATCGGCCGGCACTTTGCTCGCCACATCACGCAAGGCGTCGGCATTGCGGAACGTGACAATGCCCGACAGGGAAATGTAATAGCCCATGTCCAGCGCCGCTTTGGCCATGTCCCAGTCTTCGGTGAAGCAATGCAACACACCCGCCTGGGGCAACGCCGCTTCGCGCAGCAGTTCGAGGGTGTCGGCACGGGCGCCACGGGTGTGGATGATCACCGGTTTGCCGGTCTGCTGCGCCGCTTGCAGGTGCAGGCGAAACGACTCTTGCTGCAACTCGGCGGCTTCCGGCTCGTAGTGATAGTCGAGGCCGGTTTCGCCGATCGCCACCACTTTCGGGTGATCGAGTTCGTGCAGCAGCCAGTCCAGCGCTGGTGCCGCGCCCGGCTGCACATCCAGCGGATGCACACCGACCGAGCAATCGACATCGGCATAACGCTCGGCGAGAGCTTTGACGTCGGCGGCGTTGTCGGCACTGACGCCGATGCACAGAAAATGTCCGACCCCACGCTCGCGGGCCGCAGCGAGTGCGGCATCCAGCGAGCCGCCATGGGCGGCGAGGTCGAGACGATCAAGGTGACAATGGGAATCTACGAGCATAAAAAGGACTGCAACTTACATCGTATGAGTGGGACGGTCGGATTTCAGCGCTCCGGCCAGATGAGTTTCGATGCGACTGCGCGCAGTGTCGTCGCCGTCATTGAACTGCACGCCGACACCGGCGGCGCGATTGCCTTGTGCACCTTTCGGGGTGATCCAGGCGACTTTGCCGGCGACCGGAATTTTCTCCGCTTCGTCCATCAGGTGCAAAAGCATGAACACCTCGTCGCCCAACCGGTAGCTTTTGTTGGTCGGGATGAACAGGCCACCATTCTTGATGAACGGCATGTAGGCGGCGTAAAGGACCGACTTGTCCTTGATGGTCAGGGACAAAATGCCGTTACGCGGCCCCGGGCTGACAGGTTCAATCATGTTCACCTCCACTGCTGATCTTCAGAGTCTAGGTACACATTCTTATCTTTGACCAGGCAATCCCACCCATTGCACCAACAATGCTTCCAGCAACAGGGCCGGATTGAGGTTGGCCTTGCTCAACACTTTCTGCCGTTGGGCGAGAATCCAGTCCTGAATATCCAGCACTTTGCCCTGCGCGCTTTTCTGCGCCAGGTACTGCACGACCTTGCGCATATCTGCCAGGCCGAGGCCGGTTTCGTCCTGAGTCAGTTGATAGCGCAGGATCAGGCTCGACCAGTCGCAGAACCAGTCGAACAGACGCAACATCGGAATGCTTTTCCACTCTTCCGCCAGTTGCGTCGGCGATTGCTGGCCCTTGAGCAACTTCTTCACGCCTTCGACAACTTGCGCGCGCTGTTCACGCACACCTTGCGATTGCAGGCTGACGGCCATCAGCGGCGACCCGGCGGCCAGCGTCAGCAGTTCGACGCGTTCTTCTTCCGAGCAATCCGGCAGCGCCTGGGCCAGCCATTGCAGGCTCATCGCCTCGCCCGGCAGCGGGCAGGCCTGCTGCACGCAACGGCTCTTGATGGTTGGCAATAAACGGCTTGGCTGGTGGCTGACCAATAGCAGCACGGTATCGCCGGACGGCTCTTCAAGGCTTTTGAGCAAGGCGTTGGCAGCGTTGATGTTCATCGACTCGACCGGCTCGATCAACACTACTTTGCGCCCGCCGAGCTGCGCGGTCTGCACGACGAAACTGACCAGATCACGAACCTGATCGACCTTGATCGCCTTGTCCGCCTCTTCCGGTTCGAGAATGTAATTGTCCGGATGGCTGCCGGCCCTGAGCAGGAGGCAGGATTTGCACTCGCCACACGCCTCGGGCGTCGGGCGCTGACACAGCAGACTGGCCATCAAACGCTCGGCGAGCGCACGCTTGCCGATCCCGGCCGGACCGTGCAGCAGATACGCGTGGGCATGCTGACTGCGTCCGGCCAGTTGCTGCCAGAGGCTGTCCTGCCATGGATAGGCCTCAGCCACGGGCCAGCTCCAGCAAATTCGGCAGCAAGGTGTCCAGCGATTGCTGGACCTTGGCCAATGGCTGACCGGCATCAATGCGCACGTAACGCGACGGGTCGGCTTCGGCGCGCTTCAGGAACGCATTGCGCACGTTTTCGAAAAACGCCCGGCCTTCGAGTTCGAAACGATCCAGTCGGCCACGGGCACTGGCGCGGGCCAGACCGATCTCTACGGGCAGATCGAAAATAAGTGTCAAATCGGGCCGCAAGTCGCCCTGCACGAAAGTTTCCAGGGTGGCGATGCGCTCAAGCGACAAACCACGACCGCCGCCCTGGTAGGCGTATGTCGAGTCGGTGAAACGATCGCACAGCACCACAGCGCCACGGGCCAGCGCCGGACGAATCACCTCTGCCAGATGCTGGGCGCGTGCGGCGAACACCAGCAGCAGCTCGGCGTCCGGATGCATCACTTCGTCGGCCGGGGTCAGCAACACGTCACGAATCCGCTCGGCCAGCGGCGTACCGCCAGGCTCACGGGTGAGCAGCACTTCGATACCGGCGGCGCGCAGGCGCTCGGCGAGGTATTCGCGGTTGGTGCTCTTGCCCGCGCCTTCCGGGCCTTCCAGGGTAATAAACAAGCCAGTCACAGGCAGTCCTTCATCAAAGTCATTGCGCGTTCTGTGGTGCAGCGGCGTCCGGTTCCGGTGTTGGCGCAGGTTCCTGCGGCGGAACTTGCGGCAGCGCCTCGGGCGCGGTGTTCGGCGAGGCCGCCGGAATCGCCTCATCGGTGGCCGGGGCAGTTACTGGTGCCGGGCTGGAACGGTAATCCGCACGGCGCTTGAGCTGGTATTCGCGCACCGCGTTGTTGTGCGCATCCAGATCATCGGAGAACACATGGCTGCCATCGCCACGGGCGACGAAATACAGGCTGCTGCCTTCCACCGGGTTGAGCGCAGCATGAATCGCTTCGCGCCCGACCATCGCAATCGGCGTCGGTGGCAAACCGGGAATCACATAGGTGTTATAGGGTGTCGGTTCTTTCAGATGCGCGCGGGTCAGCTTGCCGGTGTAACGATCGCCGAGGCCATAGATCACTGTCGGATCGGTCTGCAACTGCATGCCCAGCGCCATGCGCCGTACGAACACTCCGGCAATCTGCCCGCGCTCCTGCGGAACGCCAGTCTCTTTCTCGACCAGCGAGGCCATGATCAGCGCTTGATAAGGTTCGCTGTAAGGCACATCGGCAGATCGCTGCGCCCACTCTTTGGCAAGCACTTCGTCGAGGCGATCAAAGGCCTTCTTCAGCAGCTCGGCATCGGACATACCGCGCACGAACCGATAGGTGTCCGGGAAGAACCGGCCTTCAGGGAACAAGCCCTTGTGGCCAATCTTGGCCATGACGTCGCCGTCGCTCAGACCGTTGAGGGTCTGCTCGAGCTTGTCGTCCTTGGCCAGGGCGGCGCGCACTTGATGGAAAGTCCAGCCTTCGACCAGGGTCAGGCTGTACTGAACCACGTCGCCGCGCTTCCACGAATCGATCAGACCGTTGACGGTCATGCCCGGCTGCATGCGGTACTCGCCGCTGTGAATCGGTGTACCGGCAAGATTGAAGCGCCAGTAGACGCGCAGCCAGAACGCGTCCTTGATGACGCCATCGGTTTCGAGTTCAAGGAAGGTACGGGTCGGTGTAGAGCCTTTCGGCACATCCAGCAGTTGTTCCTGCGGGATGTTCAGGGGCTGTTCCAGCGCCGAATGAATCTTCCAGGCGCTGGCGCCCAACAGCAGCCCTGCCAGAACCAGTCCGGTTTCCAGCAGCAGCAAAAATTTACGTCTCACGAATCAAGCATCCAGTAGCGCGCGGGCAATGGTTTGCAGTTTACGGGTGAGCGGGCCAACCGGCCAGCTCAGTGCAGCACAGGCGCGTACCGGCCAGACGCCATAAACGCTGTTGCAGACAAACACTTCATCAGCCCATTGCAGCTGTTCGAGGCTGATATCGGCGATTTGCGTGGGGATGGCCAGTGACTCGGCCTGAAACAAAATTTCCGCGCGCATCACCCCAGCGACGCCGCAGCGCTTCAAGTCGGGCGTGATCAAGCCACCGTCGCGCACCAGGAAAATATTGCTGTACACACCTTCGACGACGCGCCCGGTCTGATCGAGCATCAAGCCTTCGGCATGCTCGCTGTCCTGCCATTCGGCGCGGGCGAGCACCTGTTCCAGTCGATTCAGATGTTTGAGCCCGGCCAACAACGGCTGCGTAGATAAACGGGTGTTGCAGGGAAACAGGCGGATGCCGTGCTCGGCATGAGTAGCGGGATAAGCCGCCGGCGGATTGCCTTGCAGAATGCGTCGGCCCTGCGCCGCAGGATCGGGCGCATAACCACGCAAGCCGTCGCCACGCGTGAGGATGAGCTTGAGCACACCCTCGCCCATCGCAGCGGCATAGCTGAGCAGCTCATGGCGAACCAGCTCGAGATCGGTCGCAATGGCCAGACGCGCGCAGCCATCGGCCAGGCGCATCAGGTGTCGATCCAGCAGGACCGGCTGTCCACTGCGCACGGCAATGGTCTCGAACAGACCATCGCCGTAAGCCAGGCCGCGATCTTTCAGCGACAGCGCGTCAGCCGGTTGACCGTCGACCCAGCTGTCCATCAGCCGGCGAACCGGCGGAACGCCAGCGTGCCGTTGGTGCCGCCAAAACCGAAGGAGTTGGACAGCACGACATCGATGTCCATGTTACGCGCGGTGTGCGCGACGAAATCGAGATCGCAGCCTTCGTCCGGCTCATCGAGGTTGATGGTCGGCGGCGCCACCTGGCTGTTGATCGCCAGCACGCTGAAGATCGCCTCGACCGCGCCCGCCGCACCCAACAGGTGGCCGGTCATCGACTTGGTCGAGCTGACCGCCAGCTTGTAGGCGTGATCGCCGAACACCGACTTGATCGCATTGGCTTCGGCAAGGTCGCCGGCCGGGGTCGAGGTGCCGTGGGCGTTGATGTACTGCACTTGGTCGACGTTGATTTTCGCATCGCGCAGGGCATTGGTGATGCAGCGCGCGGCACCGGCGCCATCGGCGGGTGGTGAGGTCATGTGGAACGCATCGCCACTTGTGCCGAAACCGATCAGCTCGGCGTAGATCGTCGCGCCACGGGCCTTGGCGTGTTCGAGTTCTTCGAGGACCAGCGCACCGGCGCCGTCGGACAGGACAAATCCGTCACGCCCCTTGTCCCACGGACGGCTGGCGCGGGTCGGCTCGTCGTTGCGGGTCGACAGCGCACGGGACGCGCCGAAGCCGCCCATGCCCAGACCGCAGGCAGCCATTTCCGCACCGCCGGCAATCATCACGTCGGCTTCGTCGTACATGATGTTGCGCGCCGCCATGCCGATGCAGTGCGTACCGGTGGTGCACGCGGTGGCGATGGCGTAGTTGGGTCCCTGTGCGCCCAGATGGATCGACAGGAAACCGGAAATCATATTGATGATCGAGCCAGGCACAAAGAACGGCGAGATCCGCCGTGGGCCGGTCTCGTGCAGGGTGCGGCTGGTCTCTTCGATGTTGGTCAGACCGCCGATACCCGAACCCATGGCCACGCCAATGCGTTCACGGTTGGCATCAGTGACTTCCAGACCGGCGTTGCGCACGGCTTGAAAGCCTGCGGCGAGGCCGTACTGAATGAACAGGTCGAGCTTGCGCGCTTCCTTGACCGACAGGTATTCCTCGACATTGAAGCCTTTGACCGAACCGCCAAAGCGGGTCGAATAGGCAGAAAGGTCGGTGTGTTCGATCAGACCAATGCCACTGCGGCCAGCCAGAATGCCCTGCCAACTGCTCGGCACATCCGTGCCCAGTGGCGACAACATACCCATACCGGTGACTACGACGCGTCTACGCGACACAGCACTCTCCTTTTTCAAATGACGACTTTGCTTCAGGCCTAAAGAAAAAACCGCACGCCATGATGGCAGTGCGGTTTTTCCATGACAGCAAGCAACGATTACAAACTGTTACGCCTGGTGGCTGGTAACGTAGTCGATTGCAGCTTGTACAGTAGTGATCTTTTCAGCTTCTTCGTCAGGGATTTCGGTCTCGAATTCCTCTTCCAGAGCCATCACCAGCTCAACGGTGTCAAGGGAGTCGGCACCCAGGTCTTCTACGAAGGAAGCGGTGTTGACCACTTCTTCTTCCTTAACACCCAGTTGCTCGGCAACGATTTTCTTGACGCGCTCTTCGATGGTGCTCATACCTTGTTTTCACTCCTAATGGACAAATTCAGGCAGCTGGCCAGTGGGTAAGTGTATAGAAAGCCTTTTCAGTTTTTCAACTGAAAGCTTCACTCCTCAAACCCTGCGACCCTCTGCCTATAAATAGATTGCAGCTTTATAACGGATTTTAGACAGCTCGTATGACATTTTTTTGAAACGATCCGTCACATTTTACTTACATGTACATCCCACCGTTCACCGGGATTGTAGCCCCGGTAACGTATGCCGCACCGTCGGATGCAAGAAAAGCGACCACGGACGCGATCTCTTGAGCTTGCCCCAGACGACCCAGCGGAATCTGCGTCTGCAAGGCTTCACGCTGTGCTTCAGGCAGCTCGCGGGTCATATCGGTGTCGATGAACCCAGGGGTTACCGAGTTGACCGTAATCGAACGCGAACCGACTTCACGCGCCATCGCCCGGCTGAAACCTTCCAGACCGGCCTTGGCGGCTGCATAGTTTACTTGGCCAGCGTTGCCCATGGCACCCACCACCGAACCAATACTGATAATTCGACCCCAGCGCGCCTTGGTCATGCCACGCAAAACGCCCTTGGACAGGCGATACAGACTGTTCAGGTTGGTATCGATCACGTCGTACCACTCGTCGTCTTTCATGCGCATCATCAGGTTATCGCGGGTGATGCCGGCATTATTGACCAGAATCGCCACCGGCGCACCGAACTGCTCCTGAATGCCTGCCAGCACGGCGCTGACCGATTCGTCGCTGGTGACATTGAGTTCGAAACCGGCGCCCTGGATACCGTTTTCCTTCAGGGTCGCGGCAATCCGCTCGGCGCCCGACGCGGAGGTCGCGGTGCCAATCACGATGGCGCCCTGACGACCCAGTTCCAGCGCGATGGCCTGGCCGATGCCGCGGCTTGCACCGGTAACCAGTGCAACTTTACCTTGCAGACTCATGCAAGTTTCTCCTGATTCAGGCCTGCGCTGCGCGAGCGGCAGCGAAGGCATCTGGGGTATTGAGGTTGGAAGTCGAAACGCCTTCGGCGCAACGCTTGTTCAGGCCGGCAAGGACCTTGCCCGGGCCACATTCGACCAGATTGGTGGCGCCCTTAGCGGCGAGGGTCTGCACCGATTCAACCCAGCGCACCGGCTTGTAGAGTTGTTCGAGCAGATCACGCTTGAGGGTTTCCAGATCGGCCGGCACTTGCGCGCTGACGTTCTGCACCACCGGGATCTGCGGCGCCTGCCAGTCGATGGCGGCGATGGATTCGGCGAAGCGCTCGGCAGCCGGACGCATCAGTTCGCAGTGCGACGGCACGCTCACCGGCAACGGCATGGCGCGTTTGGCGCCACGGGCCTTGCAGCCTTCTATGGCGCGCTCGACAGCCGCCTTGGCGCCGGCGATCACCACCTGGCCCGGCGAGTTGAAATTCACTGCGCTGACGACTTCGCCTTGCGCCGCTTCGGCGCAGGCAGCCAGCACGTCGGCATCTTCCAGGCCGAGGATCGCGGCCATGCCGCCCTGCCCGGCCGGCACCGCTTCCTGCATCAACTGACCACGGCGCTCGACGAGCTTGACCGCGTCAGCCAGGCTCAGGCTGCCGGCAGCAACCAGCGCGCTGTATTCACCCAGGCTGTGGCCGGCGACAAACGCCGGACGCGCGCCGCCTTCTGCCAGCCACAGACGCCACAGGGCGATCGAAGCGGTCAGAATGGCCGGTTGGGTTTTGTCGGTTTGATTGAGCAGCTCTTCCGGGCCCTGCTGGGTCAGTGCCCACAGGTCGTAGCCCAGCGCAGCAGAGGCTTCTTGAAAGGTTTCGAGGATCAGCGGATGTTGCGCGCCCAGCTCGGCCAGCATGCCGAGGGACTGCGAACCCTGTCCTGGAAAGACGAATGCGAGGGAAGCAGACATGTAACAAGCCCCTAATGATCTTGTCGTCGGAAAATAACGCCCCGTTGGGGACGCCAGAAACTGACAGTTTGGATGGCCCTTTGAACCGGGCGGTCACATTTAAGCATTGTCCGACGAAAACGCCTAAGACAACAGCTCCTCCAGACGACCGTGGAGACGCTCGGGCAGGTTCTCCTGAATCTCGATCAACGCCCGTTGAATGGCACTCTGAAAGCCCTGCACCCCGGCCGATCCGTGGCTTTTCACGACGATGCCCTGCAGTCCGAGAAAGCTTGCGCCATTATGTCGCGCCGGGGCCAGATCAGCCTGCAGACGTTTCATCAACGGCAACGCAAGAGCGCCGACAGCGCGCGAAGCGAAGTTTTTCTTGAACAACGCCTCGATGCGCGCCGCAATCATCGTCGCCAGACCTTCGCTGGATTTGAGCAGGATGTTGCCGACGAAGCCGTCACACACCACCACGTCGGCCTCACCGCGATACAAGCCGTCGCCTTCGATAAACCCGATGTAGTTGATCCCACGCGCAGCCTGCAACAGCGTGGCGGCCAGTTTGACCTGCTGATTGCCCTTGATGTCTTCGGTGCCGATGTTCAGCAGTGCCACACGCGGACGGGCGATACCCAGGGTCTGCGCGGCCACCGAACCCATCACCGCGAACTGCAACAGGTGCTCGGCACTGCAATCGACGTTGGCGCCCAGATCGAGCAACTGGCAATAACCGGTCTGCGTCGGAATCGCCGCGACCATGGCCGGACGATCAATGCCGGGCAATGTCTTCAGGACGAATCGCGACAAGGCCATCAACGCGCCGGTATTGCCGGCACTGACACAGGCCTGCACCTTGCCATCGCGCAGCAGTTCGAGGGCCACACGCATCGACGAATCCGGCTTGCCACGCAGGGCCTGGGCAGGTTTTTCGTCCATGGTGATGACTTCGCTGGCCGCAACAATCGTCAGGCGCGCGCGATCGGCAGCCGACTGGCCGTGGATCAGTTCTTCAAGAAGGGAGGGTTGACCGACGAGGGTCAGGTGCAGCGAGGGGGTAGCAGACAGGCAAGCGAGACTGGCCTGAACAATGCTGCGGGGACCGAAGTCCCCGCCCATTGCGTCAATCGCGATGACTTGAGCAGACAAGTGATTACTCGTCAGCGCCCTTGTCGATCACTTTACGGCCACGGTATACACCTTCTGGCGATACGTGGTGACGCAGGTGAACTTCACCAGTGGTTTTTTCTACAGACAGGGTGCTAGCCTCGAGAGCGTCGTGCGAACGGCGCATGTCACGGGCAGAGCGGGATTTTTTGTTCTGCTGAACAGCCATAATTGATTAACTCCTAAACGTTTGGGTCACGCTTTAACTGCGCCAATACACTGAACGGGTTGGACCGCGTTACCTCGTCCTCGCTCGGTTCGGGCTCATCTGCTCCCGCCGGCTGCTGGCATTCTTCCGGATGATGAGCAGGCACAATGGGCAAGGCGAGCAGAAGCTCCTCCTCGATCAGTGACTGCAGATCCAATGGATCTTCGCCCAGTTCCAGCACGTCATAACCTTTCGGCAACGACTGGGTATTCGCACCCTCCTTCACCACCGCGTAACTGCATTCGCTGTGGATCGGCAGGGTGACCAGCTCAAGACAACGCTGGCAAACCATTTTGACTTCGGTGTCGATAAAGCTGTGGATGACCACAGACTTACGTTCATCTCGTTCAAAAACGAATTTGGCCTGCACCGTACCGACATCGTCGGAAAGCGGGTCGCAGAGTCTCTTCAAATCGGCCAGCAGCAGTTCACCCTGAAGGGTGGTGCCACGGTCAGCCAATTTGCGCGGGTCAACGTGAGGTGGAATCGGGTCATTCAACATAGGCGCAGCATTATAGGGATGCACCCACCCATGTCAAAGGAAATTGTGCCCTGTCCGTCACTTGCGCGCCTCCGCTAGAATCCGCACCTGCCTCAGGAGACGTCCATGCTGCCTTTATTACTCGCCTCAAGCTCGACTTATCGCCGCGAATTGCTCGCCCGCCTGCACCTGCCGTTCGTCTGCAGCTCGCCGGACATCGACGAAAGCCACCGCCCGGGCGAATCCGCGATCGATCTGGTCAAACGCCTCGCCGAGGAAAAAGCCCGCGCCCTGGCGGACAGCCACCCTACTCATCTGATCATTGGCTCGGATCAGGTCGCCGTCCTCGGCGAACATATCATCGGCAAGCCGCACACCTTCGAAAAGGCTCGCGAGCAATTGATGGCGGCCAGCGGCGCGAGCGTGACCTTCCTGACCGGCCTGGCACTGCTCAACAGCCAGACCGGGCAATGCCAAGTCGACTGCGTGCCGTTTACCGTGCACATGCGTCAGCTGGATCAGGCGCGCATCGAACGCTACCTGCGCATCGAGCAGCCGTACGACTGCGCCGGCAGCTTCAAGGCCGAAGGACTGGGCGTGAGCCTGTTTCAATCGACCGAAGGTCCGGACGCCACCAGCCTGATCGGCCTGCCGCTGATTCGCCTGATCGATATGTTGCTGACCGAAGGTGTGCAAATCCCTTAACAGCAAAAGATCGCAGCCTTCGGCAGCTCCTACAGAATCGGCGTCACCGCAAAAAAAAGCGGGTGAACATTAATCCTGTAGGAGCTGCCGCAGGCTGCGATCTTTTGATCTACCGGCAATTTACCGCAACGAAGGCCCGTGGAAACCCATCCACATCGCCAACTGCTCGGCCACGCTGGCGCCGAGCTTTTTCGAGAAACGATCGAACGGCGATTCCTGCACGGTGAAGTCCACCAGCTCCTTCTCGCCAATCACATCACGCGCCACCGAACTGGCACTGCCCAAGCCATCGATCAGGCCCAGCGGCAGCGCCTGCTCACCCGACCAGACCAGCCCGGAAAACAGCTCCGGATGCTCTTTGTCCTTCAGGCGATCCCCACGCCCCTGCTTGACGCTGTTGATGAACTGCTTGTGCGTGGTGTCGAGCACGCTTTGCCAGAATGCGGTTTCTTCAGGCTTTTGCGGCTGGAACGGATCCAGGAATGCCTTGTGTTCGCCCGAGGTGTAGGTGCGACGCTCAACCCCGAGCTTTTCCATGGTGCCGACAAAACCGTAACCCGCTGCTGTCACGCCGATTGAGCCGACCAGACTGGCCTTGTCGGCGTAGATCTGATCCGCCGCGCTGGCGATGTAATAGGCGCCCGAAGCACCAAGATCGGAAATCACCGCGTAGAGCTTGATCTCCGGATGCAGCGCACGCAGGCGCTTGATCTCGTCATAGACATAACCGGACTGCACCGGACTGCCGCCCGGGCTGTTGATGCGCAGGACTACGCCCTTGACCTTCTTGTCTTCGAACGCCGCACGCAGGCTGCCAACGATATTGTCGGCGCTGGCCGGTTCCTTGTCGGCGATTACGCCGTCGATCTCGATCAACGCCGTGTAGTTCGGACCGCGGGTGGCGCTTTTTTCCATGTCCATCAGCGGCGTGAACAGCAGCAGCGCAACGAAAAGATAAACAAACGTCAGCAGCTTGAAGAAAATCCCCCAGCGCCGCGAACGGCGTTGTTCCTGCACGCCGGCCAGCAAAGTCTTTTCCAACAGCTTCCAGCTTTTCGCGTCACCGTCGTCGGCACTTGCCTTGGCCGGTGCTTTCCATTCGTCGGTCATGCCATCTACCCCAGCAAAAACGTATTAAGCCCGCTGACCCAGCCAGGCGTGCAATTGAGAAAAATGGTCGATCGACAGGCGCGGCTCGAACTGTTGCAGGGACTCGATCGATTGCGCGCCATAACTGACCGCCACCGAATCCATCCCCGCGTTGCGCGCCATCAGCAGGTCGAACGACGAATCACCGACCATCAACGCCTGCTCCGGGCGTACGCCGCAGTGGCTGACAATCTGCTCAAGCATCAGAGGGTGTGGCTTGCTGGCAGTTTCATCGGCAGCGCGGGTGATATCGAAATAATCTTCCCAGCCATTGGCCTTGAGCACCCGATCCAGACCGCGACGATTCTTGCCCGTCGCTACCGCCAGGTGATAACCCTGCTCACGAAACGATGCCATCGACTCGACCACGCCCTCGAACAGCGGCGAAGGCACGGCTTCGGCAGCGATGTAGTGATCGGCGTAGTACTCGCGAAACGCGAGCATTTCTGCGTCGCTGATTTCCGGATACAGCGTACGAATCGCTTCCGGCAAGCCGAGACCGATAATGCCTTTGACGGCGAAGTCATCGCGCAGCTCGAAACCGGAACGCCCGGACGCCGAGTGCATGGCCTCGACGATCCGATGGATGGAATCGGCGAGAGTGCCGTCCCAGTCGAAAATCAGCAGTTTGTAATCAGATGGGCGCACTCAATCGCTCCACGGTCTTGGCCCACATTTCATCGACGGGCGCTTGCAGATTCAGCTTGCCGCCGTCGGGTAGCGGCACGGTCAGCATGTAGGCGTGCAGGAACAAGCGCTTGCCACCCAGATCGCGGATTTCCTTGGTGAAATCCTCGTCGCCATATTTGCTGTCACCGGCAATGCAATGGCCAGCATGCAAGGTGTGCACGCGAATCTGGTGGGTACGACCGGTAACCGGTTTCGCCTCGACCATGGTGGCAAAATCACCGAAGCGGCGCAGCACCTTGAACAGCGTCAGGGCTTCTTTGCCCTCGTCATTGACTTCGACCATCCGCTCGCCGGAGCGCAGGTTGCTCTTGAGCAACGGTGCGCGAACCTGCTTGATCGAGGTTGCCCAGTTGCCACGGACCAGCGCCATGTAGCGCTTGTCGACGCCATCGCCGCGCAGTTGCTCGTGCAGGTGGCGCAACATGCTGCGTTTTTTGGCGATCATCAGCAGGCCGGAGGTGTCACGGTCGAGACGGTGAACCAGCTCCAGCTCCTTGGCGTCGGGACGCAACTGACGAAAGGCTTCGATCACGCCGAAATTCAGCCCGCTGCCGCCATGAACCGCAATGCCGGCGGGCTTGTTGATCACGATCAGGGCCTTGTCTTCGAAGACGATCGAAGCTTCCAGGCGTTGCAACAACCCCTGGGCCAGCGGCACCGGTTCGTCGCGCTCAGGTACACGAACCGGCGGCACGCGCACGATATCGCCGGCCTGCAGCTTGTATTCGGGCTTGATCCGACCTTTGTTAACACGCACTTCGCCTTTGCGCAAAATGCGGTAAATCAAGGTCTTGGGCACGCCTTTGAGCCGGGCGAGGAGAAAGTTGTCGATTCGTTGGCCGGCATACTCCGGCGAGACTTCAAGCAGTTGAACGCCTGGAGTCGAAGGGGCAGTAGTTGTCATGCCGCGGATGATAACAATTTTTATGGAATTGAAGCACTTAATCATTGCTGCTATAGTCGCGAACGCCGCCAAAAGCGGCCTGGACAGCGGAACCACGGTCAAAGACCGGCCCTGACCAACGCAATTCACCAGGGCGCGAGGCCGTCCTACGGGGCTTTCGCTACGTAACGGTGGAGTTTGCGGTTGTAACGAGCGCAGGTGACATGAGGCCTGAATTACACCGCCGTGCAGAGTTCTGACTCGCCCGGCAGGCAACATTCAAGGCCAGTTCACAAAGTGCAGTCGACTGCGAATGACCCCGAGCGATTGCTTCGGAAACATCGCCTGAATTAGCCATGATGCGTGACCTCCCCTTTCGGAGCTCACGGTAAATGCCAACCCGCTGCGGATTCTGCGCGCGGCAGCACCCGAATTATCAGGGATACGTGTAGGGTGGAGATGCACAACCGCCGGACTGTGTAGCAACAAGCTTTGATCAAGACGCTTCATCTCGTCCACAGCCGCTGGTTGATTCCTCCTCCTGACTGAGTGCTTAAGTAGCCACAGCAAGCAGGACGCGTACGTCGCGGTATCGGCCCAATTGGCCGCACATCGCTGGACACGGGAATGGCCAACCACTCCCGACGCACCTGACACCGACCGTGAGAAGTCGTGTGTGCCGAACGCCGTTTCCGGCAGCCCGGAAACCGACGGTACTACATGAAAAGAATGCTGATTAACGCAACTCAACCCGAAGAGTTGCGTGTTGCACTGGTAGATGGCCAGCGCCTCTACGACCTGGACATCGAATCCGGTGCACGCGAGCAGAAGAAGGCCAACATCTATAAAGGCCGCATCACTCGCATCGAACCAAGCCTTGAGGCTGCCTTTGTCGATTTCGGCTCCGAGCGCCACGGCTTCCTGCCCCTCAAAGAAATCTCCCGCGAATACTTCAAGAAAGCCCCCGAAGGCCGCGTCAACATCAAGGACGTCCTGAGCGAAGGCCAGGAAGTCATCGTTCAGGTCGAGAAAGAAGAACGTGGCAACAAGGGCGCCGCCCTGACCACCTTCATCAGCCTGGCCGGTCGTTACCTCGTACTGATGCCGAACAACCCGCGTGCCGGCGGCATCTCCCGTCGCATCGAAGGCGAAGAGCGCAACGAACTGCGTGAAGCGCTGAACGGCCTGGTTGCTCCAGCCGACATGGGCCTGATCGTGCGCACTGCCGGCCTGGGCCGCAGCAGCGAAGAAATGCAGTGGGACCTCGACTACCTGCTGCAACTGTGGACCGCCATCAAAGAAGCCTCGCTGGATCGCTCCGCGCCATTCCTGATCTACCAGGAAAGCAACGTGATCATCCGCGCCATCCGCGATTACCTGCGCCAGGACATCGGCGAAGTGCTGATCGACAGCGTTGAAGCCCAGGACGAAGCCCTGACCTTCATCCGCCAGGTGATGCCGCAGTACGCCAGCAAGATCAAGCTGTACGAAGACAGCGTGCCGCTGTTCAACCGTTTCCAGATCGAAAGCCAGATCGAGACCGCATTCCAGCGCGTCGTCGAACTGCCTTCGGGCGGCTCCATCGTCATCGATCCGACCGAAGCCCTGGTGTCCATCGACATCAACTCGGCGCGCGCAACCAAAGGCAGCGACATCGAAGAAACCGCCCTGCAGACCAACCTTGAAGCCGCCGAAGAAATCGCCCGTCAGTTGCGCCTGCGCGACATCGGCGGCCTGATCGTCATCGATTTCATCGACATGACCCCGGCCAAGAACCAGCGCGCCGTGGAAGAGAAAGTCCGCGAATGCCTGGAAGCTGACCGCGCCCGCGTGCAGATCGGTCGCATCTCGCGTTTCGGCCTGCTGGAAATGTCCCGTCAGCGCCTGCGTCCATCGCTGGGCGAAAGCAGCGGCATCGTCTGCCCGCGTTGCAACGGCACCGGCATCATCCGTGACGTTGAATCGCTGTCGCTGGCCATCCTGCGCCTGATCGAAGAAGAAGCCCTGAAAGACCGTACTGCCGAAGTTCGCGCGCAAGTGCCGATCCCGGTCGCTGCGTTCCTGCTCAACGAAAAACGCAACTCGATCACCAAGATCGAACTGCGCACCCGTGCCCGTATCGTCATTCTGCCGAACGATCACCTCGAAACGCCGCACTTCGAAGTTCAGCGTCTGCGTGACGACAGCCCGGAAGCCGCGACCAACCAGTCCAGCTACGAAATCGCTGCCGCCGCTGCCGAAGTCGAAGAAGTCCAGCCAGCCGCTGCGACCCGCACTCTGGTTCGCCAGGAAGCTGCAGTGAAGACTGCGCCGGCCCGTGCCAACGCACCGGTGCCGACTGAAGTTGCTCCTGCCGCACCTGCTCCGGCACCCGCTGCCGCGCCTGAGCCAAGCCTGTTCAAGGGCCTGGTGAAGTCGCTGGTCAGCCTGTTCGCCACCAAGGAAGAGCCAGCCGCACCGGTCGCGGTTGCGAAACCGGCTGCCACCGAGCGTCCTGCCCGCAACGAAGAGCGTCGCAACGGTCGCCAGCAGAGCCGCAACCGTAACGGTCGCCGCGATGAAGAACGCAAGCCGCGCGAAGAACGTGCTCCACGTGAAGAGCGCGCACCACGCGAGCCGCGCGAAGAGCGCCAGCCACGTGAAGCCCGCGAGCCGCGTGAAACCCGCAGCGAAGCGCCTGTCGCCCGCGAAGAGCGCGCACCACGTGCCCCGCGTGAAGAACGTGCACCGCGTGCCCCACGTGAAGATCGCAAGCCGCGTGGCGAGCGCGAAGAACGCGTACGTGAATTGCGCGAGCCACTGGACGCCGCGCCAGCCGCAGCCGTTGCTGCCGTGACCGCTGAAGAGCGTCCGGCCCGTCAGCCACGCGAAGAACGCGCTCCGCGTCCGCCGCGTGAAGAGCGTCAACCGCGTGCCGAGCAGGCCGCTGCTGCCGTCGCTGAAGAAGAAGTGAACAGCAACAACGAAGAGCAACTGCCGGAAGACGGTCAGGACAACGCCGAAGGCGATCGTCCACGTCGTCGCTCCCGTGGCCAGCGTCGTCGCAGCAACCGTCGCGAGCGTCAACGTGATGCCAACGGCAACGTGATCGAAGGTTCGGAAGAATCAGAGTCCGCTGAAAACGCTGGCGAGCCAAGCACTGCCGACCTGGCCGCTGGCCTGGCCGTCACCGCCGCCGTTGCCAGCAGCACCATCAGCGCTCCGGCAGAAGCCCAAGCCCACGAGCAGGCTGAACGCGCCACCGCCGCCACACTGGAAACTGCTCCAGTCGAAGCGCCGGTTGTCGAAGCCACCACTCCTGTGGAAGTGACTGCTGCACCGGAAATCGAAGTCGCTTCGGTCCGCGAAGCTCAGCCTCAGGTTGAAGCAACTGCCGAACCGGAAGCTGTCGTCGAAGCACCAGCGGCCATCACTGAGCCAGCGGTAGAAACCGTCAGCGAAAGCGTGACCAAAACCGTGCGTGAAGTTCGCGAAGAGCAGACTGCGTTCAACTGGGTTGCCGAGCCAGCCGTCACCGAAGCACCAGCACCAGTCGCTGAAGCCGAAGTGCCGCAAGCCATGGTTTCCGAGCCAGTAGTTGCAGCAGCAGAGCCAGCGCCGACACCAGTGGTTGAAGCTCCGGTTGCCGAAGCTCAGGTTGAAGAAGCGCCAGCCGCAGTCGAAGCGCCAGCCCCTGTGGTTGAAGCTCCGGCTCCGGTCAGCGCCCTGACGCCAAACGGCCGCGCGCCAAACGATCCGCGTGAAGTGCGTCGTCGCAAGCGTGAAGCCGAGCGTCTGCAGAAGGAAGCCGAACTGGCTGCTGCTGCGGCTCCAGTCGCAGCCGAACCAGCCCCTGCAGCTGAAGTGACCGAGGCAGCCCCTGCCCCGGTCGCGGAAGAAGCATCGGTAGAATCGGTGATCGCTGAAGCACCACGCTCCGTTCAGGACGCGGTTGAACAGCGCGAAGAAGCCCAGGAAAAAGAGCACGAGCCTAAACCACTCGTGTAATTCCTGAAGCCGATAAAAAGCCCCGCCTGGTGAAAGCCTGGCGGGGCTTTTTTATGCCTGAAATTCCAGCATCATCCGGAATCTTTGTGGGAGCGAGCCTGCTCGCGAAAACGCTGGGGCAGACACTATTCATGTAACTGAACCAGCGCATTCGCGAGCAGGCTCGCTCCCACAAGGAATTTCAACACGGCTCAGGGCTGAGGAAATACCAAAGATTCAGGCACATCGATATCCCACAACACCCCTGGATCATCCACCGCCACTTCCACCACCCTACCCTGCGCAAACAACGGCCGTGCGCCACGATCGCCGGTCAGCGCCTGCAATTGCGCGCCAAACGAACGACCAAACCCCACGGGATGGCCAAATTCGCCATCCAGCATCGGCACGCTCACCGCGTCATCAGCCATCGCCGCGACCACTCGCTCGATACTCGATGGCAGGATAAACGGCATATCGCCGAGCACTATCAACCAGCCATCCGCATCAGCACTGGCCGCAACACTTGCGGCAATGCTGTCGCCCATGCCGGTCGATTCGATCGACACCACGTTGCAGCCGTACGCCTGGGCCATTCGCATCGCCTGCGGTCGAGCCTCGGTCGTGACCAGCACGCGCTTGTCGAGACTGGCCGGCAGGTTCACCAACACCTGCTCGATCACCGAGCGCACGGCGCCGTCGCGCCCGGTGCAATCAGCGAGCAGTTTGTCTTTGTCGGGGCCGGCGATCTGGCGAAAGCGTTTGCCCTCGCCCGCCGCCAGCACAATCACTGCGATGGATTGGCTCATGCACCCTCCAGCGGTTTTTTCTGTTTCAGCTCCACACCGTTCTTGATCGCGACAATTTCCGCCAGTAACGACAAGGCGATCTCTGCCGGCGAATGACTGCCGATGTGCAGGCCGATCGGCCCGTGCAAGCGATCAATCGATGCTTGCGACAAGCCTAGCTGAGCCAGATTTTCCCGGCGCTTCTGGCTGTTGACTCGCGAACCGAGCGCGCCGACGTAGAACGCCGGCGAGTCAAGCGCAGTGAGCAAGGCCATGTCGTCCAGGCGTGGATCGTGAGTCAAGGCGACGATCGCCGTGCGCTCGTCGGTGTGGATGTTCAACACCGCCTCGTCCGGCATGCCGGGGACGAAACGGCCATGCTGCTCTTCCCAGCCGTAAACGAACTCGGTGCGCGGATCGCAGATCAGCACTTCGAAATCCAGCAGCCGCGCCATGTCGGCGACGTAGCGCGACAACTGCCCGGCACCGATCAGCAACAAGCGCCAGCGCGGGCCGTAAATCGCCCGCAAAACCTTGCCGTCGAACACCAGCGAATCGGTTTTATTCGCCGGAGCCAGTCGCACCTCGCCGGTTTCGATGTTCAGTTCTCGGGCAACGATTTCATGGTTTTCGCAACGCTGCAGCAGCTCGGCGACCCACGCCGGGTCACCGACGCGCTCTTCGGTCAGGCGCAGGGTGCCGCCGCAAGGCAGGCCGAAACGCGCGGCCTCCTCGCGGGTCACGCCGTAGGTAATCATCTGCACTGGCGGACCATCGGTGGCGATGCGGCCGTCGTGCAGCCGCGCGATCAGGTCATCTTCGACACAGCCGCCCGACACCGAGCCGATCACCACGCCGTCCTCGCGCAAGGCGAGCATGGCGCCGGGCGAGCGCGGCGCGGTGCCCCAGGTCTGCACCACGCTGAACAGGACCACCCGCTGCCCTGCGCGGCGCCACTCGAGGACGCTGCGCAGGACGTTGAGATCGACGCTATCCATTACGCTTGCGCCTTCTGCCAGCCTTGCAACTGATACCGCACCGGCAGATTGCGGATGCGCTTGCCGGTCGCGGCGAAGATCGCATTGCACAGCGCCGGGGCAATCGGCGGCACACCCGGCTCACCGACGCCACCCAACGGCACCTCACCCGGCGGCGTCACCAGATGCACAGCGACTTCCTTGGGCGCCAGCGACATGCGCGCGACCTCGTACATATGGAAGTTGTCCTGCTGGACCTTGCCTTCCTTGAAGCTGATCTCACCGAGCACAGCGTTGCCCAGGCCCATGACGCACGCACCTTCGAACTGCGAACGGATGCGCTCAGGGTTAATCTGCGGCCCGCAGTCCACGGCGATGTCGGCCTTGTGCACGATCAGCGAACCATCGTCCTTGACCTCGACTTCAATCACCGCCGCGACATAGGTGACGAAGCTGTAATGCACCGCCAGACCGAGACCACGGCCCTTGGGCAGTTTGCGCCCCCAACCGGCAGCCTTGGCGGCAGTTTCCAGCACCGTGCGCATGCGTCCGGTGTCGATCGGATAACGCTCGGGCGATTCGCCGTAGTTCCACTCTTCGCTCAAGGTGCGTGGATCGATCTGACGATCCGGGCCGAGCAGTTTGATCTGATACTTGAGCGGATCTTCCCCGGCCTTGTGCGCCAGTTCGTCGACGAAACTCTGAATCGCAAAGCCGTGGGGAATGTTCGACACCGAGCGATACCAGCCGACCCGCGTGTGTACCTTGGCTTCGGGGTTTTCCAGGCGCACGTTGGGAATCGCGTAGGCCATGTTGGTAAAGCCCATGCCCAGCTCGAACGCCGCCTCATGGTTCATGTCCGGCGCAAACAGCGCGGTGATGCTTGGCGCCACGGTGCGATGCAGCCACCCGGACGGCATACCGTTCTTGTCGATACCCGCCTTGAGATATTCCGCCGACACAGTGTGGAAATACGAATTGTGGATGTCGTCTTCGCGGGTCCACTGCACCCGTACAGCCTTGCCCGGAAATTCCTTGGCGAGAATCGCCGCTTCGACGACGAAGTCCGGTTTGGACTTGCGCCCGAAACCACCGCCCAGCAGCGTTACGTTGAAGGTGACCTTTTCGAACGGGACGCCCAGGCGTTCGGCGATGCGCTCACGGGTGACCTGCGGTGCCTGACTCGGCGCCCAGGCTTCGCAGACGCCGTCCTTGTAACGGGCGATGGCAACCATCGGTTCCATCGGTGCCTGCGCCAGATGCGGCAGGTAATACGAGGCTTCGAGAGTGCTGGCGGCGCCGCTCAAGGCCTTGTCGATATCACCGGTGTTGCGCACCACTTTGCCGGCCTTCAGCGATGCGGCTTCAAGCTCTTTGCGATAGGCAATCGAGTCATAACTGGCATTCGGTCCGTCATCCCACTCGATCTTCAGCGCCTCGCGGCCCTTGATCGCCGCCCAGGTGTTGCTGGCCACAACCGCGACGCCGCCCAGTGGCTGGAACTCCGACGGCAACGGCCGACCTTCGATCTGCATGACTTTTAGCACGCCGGGGACTTTCAGCGCGGCGCTGTCATCGAGGCTTTTGACCTTGCCGCCGTACACTGCCGGGCGAGCGATAGTGGCGTAGAGCATGCCGTCGAAATGCACGTCGGCGCCGTACACTGCGCGGCCATTGACGATATCGGCACCGTCGATGGCCTTGGTACCTTCCTTACCGATGTAGCGAAATTCCGACGGCTGCTTGAGTCGCAGGCTGTCACGTGCTGGTACTGCCAGCGCACTGGCGGCAGCGGCGAGTTCGCCGTAGCCCAGTTCACGGCCGGACGGTTTGTGAATGACCTTGTGCAGTTGCGCATGGCATTCGCCAACCGGCACTTTCCACTGCGCAGCGGCCGCCTGTTCGAGCATGGTCCGCGCGGCGGCGCCGCAACGACGCATCGGTTCGTACCAGTGACGCATGCTGCGCGAACCATCGGTGTCCTGGTTGCCGAAGCGCACTTCGTCACCCGGCGCCTGCTGCACTTTGACCTGAGCCCAATCGGCCTCGAGTTCATCGGCCACTACCATGGTCAGACTGGTGCGCACGCCCTGGCCCATTTCCGAACGGTTGCACACCACGGTGACACTGCCATCGGCAGCAATGCTCACGTAGACCTTGGGATCGTCGATCCAGCCATTGGGCATGCCATCGGCGCCAAACTTCTTCGCAGCGTCATCGGCCAGCGCATCCTGCCAGCCCCAGCTCGCGGCGAGGACCAGCGCACCAGTGGCACCGACGCCTTTGAGAAAACCACGGCGGCTGAGGTTGCTCAGGGCGAAATCATTCGGGACACGGCTCATGCCTTCACCTCCTTCAGGTGGGTGGAGGCCTGGCGGATCGCGGTTTTGATCCGGTTGTAGGTGCCGCAGCGGCAGATGTTGCCGACCATGGCTTCTTCGATCTGCTCGTCGCTCGGGTTCGGGTTGGTTTTCAGCAGAGCGGTGGCCGACATGATCTGCCCGCCCTGGCAATAACCACATTGAGCCACGGCGCTGTCGAGCCAGGCTTGCTGCACGACCTTGCCTACCGGGTCGGCGTGGAGATTGTCGATGGTGGTGACGTTCTGGCCGATTACCGAGCCGATCGGCGTGATGCAACTGCGTGCCGGCAAGCCGTCGATATGGATGGTGCAGGCGCCGCACAGGCCCATGCCGCAACCGAATTTGGTGCCGTTGTATCCGGCGACGTCACGAATCGCCCACAACAGCGGCATGTCTTCGGTGACATCGAGGGAGTGGTCTTGACCGTTGAGTTTCAGGGTAATCATGGGCACGCCCGCATATTTTTTAGTGGTTATGGGTTACATCTTAGCGGCAAGCTGCAAGCTGCAAGCTCAAAGTGAAGGCGCGTCTGATTCGCTCGCAGATTGCAGCTCGCAACCGCGCCTTGGGTGAAGCAAATGATTGGTATCGTTAGGCGGCTAAGTTAACCCAGCATTAACAAAAAAGCCCTGCTTATACAGGGCTTTTTAGCTGCAAGTTTCTAGCTACAAGCTGCAAGCAAGAGCGGCAGATAGCTCATGACGCAGTGCAGCTTGCCGCTCGAAGCTTGAAACTTGCAGCTGCCTCAATACCGATTGGGCTCCATTTCCAGTTCGACATGAAACCGTTCGGCGATGTCTTTCTGGATACGTTGCGCCAGGTCGAGCAGTTGCAGGCCGGTGGCCGTGCCGTAGTTGACCAGCACCAGCGCCTGCAACTTGTGCACGCCGGCATCGCCGTCGCGAAAACCCTTCCAGCCGGCGCGTTCGATCAGCCAGCCAGCGGCCAGTTTCATCTGCCCATCGGCTTGCGGGTAAGCCACCAGATCCGGGTGCTGCGCTTGGATCTGCGTGACCACAGCGGCAGGCACCAGCGGATTCTTGAAAAAGCTGCCGGCATTGCCGAGCACCGCCGGGTCCGGCAGTTTTTCGCTGCGGATGCTGCAGATGGCGCGGCTGACGTCGTTGGGCGTCGGCTGCTCGATGCCCTGCTCGCTCAGGCGCTGACGGACCGGGCCGTATTCCAGATGCAGGTGCGCGGCGCGATCAAGCTTGAAGCGCACCCGCAGGATCAGCCAACGTCCCGGCTGCTGCTTGAACACACTGTCGCGGTAGCCGAAGTTGCACTGTTCCAGGCTGAAATCCCGCAGCTCGCCGCTCTCGCGATCCAGCGCAGTCAGCCCAGCGAAGACATCCTTGATCTCGACGCCATAGGCACCGATGTTCTGCATCGGCGCGGCGCCGACGGTGCCGGGAATCAGGCTGAGGTTTTCCAGCCCGGCAAAACCCTGGGCCAGCGTGTGCTGCACGAACGGATGCCACGGTTCGCCCGCTTCCGCCTCGACCACCACGCGACTGCCATCGTCGCTGAGCACGCGGATGCCGCGCGTGGCCATGCGCAATACCAACGCCGGAATATCCGCCGTCAGCAGCAAGTTGCTGCCGCCGCCGATCACCAGCAACGGCACGTCATGGGACGCGGCATAGGCCAGCGCTTCGCGGACATCGTCATCACTGTGGGCTTCGGCAAACAGCTGCGCGCGCACATCGACGCCAAACGTATTGAAGGCCTGCAACGATACTTGCGGTTGGACCTGCAAACTCATAAACGGCCCTTCACTTCGATCAGCAACTGGTCGCAGGCCGCTTCGATCAGATCGAGCACCTGCTCGAAACCCTGATCACCGTCGTAATACGGGTCCGGCACTTCATCGACCAGCCCGGAATAACGACGCAAAAACAGATCCAGCTCGGCTCTGCCGGTGGACGGCTGCAGGGCCTTGAGGTTGCGCAGATTGCTGTTGTCCATGGCGAGAATCAGGTCGTAGCTGGCGAAATCGGCCCGGCTGACCTGCTGCGCGCGTTGCGTCGACAAGTCATAACCGCGCAGTTTCGCCGCGGCCTGGCTGCGCTTGTCCGGCGGGTTGCCGACGTGCCAGTCACCGGTGCCCGCGGAGGCCACTTCGACCACATCCGCCAGCCCGGCTTCACGCAACTTGTGGCGCAACACGCCTTCGGCGGTGGGCGAACGGCAGATGTTGCCCAGGCACACAAACAGAACGCGCATCAGGCCCCCAGCAGGCGACGAACCCGCTCAAGGTCTTCGACGGTGTCGACACCGGTCGGCGGCGCGATCAGCGCGTCGGCAACATGGATACGCACGCCGTGCCACAAGGCACGCAGTTGTTCGAGGGATTCGGTGTTTTCCAGCCAGCACGGCCCCCAGCTCACGAAGTCGTGGAGGAACCCGGCGCGATAGGCATAAATACCGATGTGGCGGCGATAGGGCACGCCTTCCGGCAGGTGCTCGCGGCTCTTGGCAAATGCATCGCGAGCCCATGGCAAGGTCGCGCGGCTGAAAGTCAGCGCGAGGCCGTTGATGTCGCTGGCGACCTTGACCACGTTGGGGTTGAACAGGGTCTCCACGTCTTCGATCGGCTCAGCCAGCGTGGCCATGCGCGCTTCGGTGTGAGCGGCAAGGTTAGCGGCGACCTGATCGATCACGCTTGGCGGAATCAGCGGCTCATCGCCCTGGACGTTGACCACGATCGCATCAGGCGCAAGGCCCAGTTTCGCTGCGACCTCGGCCAGACGATCGGTGCCGGAGTTGTGATCTTCACGGGTCAGCACCACTTCGGCGCCAAAGCTTTTGCACGCCTCGACGATGCGCGCGTCATCGGTGGCAACCACGACGCGGGTCGCGCTGCTTTTGCTCGCCTGTTCCCAGACATGCTGGATCATCGGCTTGCCGGCAATATCCAGCAACGGCTTGCCCGGCAGACGGGTCGAGGCGAATCGCGACGGGATGACAACGGTGAAGGCTGTGGTCATTTATCCAGACGCTCGTCGGTGGTCAGGGTGCGCGCTTCGCTTTCCAGCATCACCGGGATGCCGTCGCGGATCGGATAAGCCAGGCCGGCGCCCTTGCTGATCAGTTCGGTCTTGTCGGCGCTGAGCTTGAGCGGGCCTTTGCACACGGGGCAAGCGAGGATGTCGAGCAGTTTGGTGTCCATGAACATTCCCAGAAATAAAAGAGTTAAGGCAGCAGACGATCCGGCAACAGGCGCATCAGTTGAGTGTCGAACCAGGCCACAAAGGCTGGCGACGGCACGGCATCGACCGCCAGATACCACCAGTCGGCAGCAGCAAAGGCACGGCACTTCACCGCGTCCTTTTCGGTCATCACCAACGGCAATGACGGGGTGAAATTCAACGCCTGCACGCTGTACTCGGCGTGGTCGGCAAATGCATGGGCGATCGGCCGCCAGTCTAGCGCTTCGAGGGTATTGAAGAAACGTTGCGGATTGCCGATCCCGGCCACCGCGTGCAGCGCTTGCCCGGGCGGGAAATGCTCGAGCGACTGACGCTCGCCGCTGCGCAGATTGACCAGTGCGGTGGGTTGCAGCCGGAAGGCGAAACCATCGTCGCGATCATCAAGGGCACCGTTGAACAGCACGCCATCGACACTTTGCAGGCGCTCGACCGGCTCCCGCAACGGCCCGGCCGGCAGACAGCGCTGGTTGCCCAAGCCCCGTGCGGCATCGATCAGCACCAGTTCCAGATCCCGCGCCAGACGATAATGCTGCATGCCGTCGTCAGACAGAATCAGGTCCAGTGGCTCACTGGCAATCAAGGCTTTGACGGCGGCGCTGCGATCGGGATCAATCATCAGCGGCACGCCGGTGCGCTGGACGATCAGCAGCGGCTCGTCACCGGCAATCTCGGCGCTGTGCTCGGCCTCAACCCGCCACGGCAGTTGCGGCGGTTTGGCGCCATAACCGCGACTGACCACACCAACGCGCAGTCCACGGCGTCGGCAATGATCGATCAGCCAGAGAATCATCGGCGTCTTGCCGGTACCGCCAACGGTGATATTGCCGACCACGATCAACGGAACCGGCGATTGGTAGATTTCACCTTCGCCGTCGAGAAAGCGCTGACGCTTGTTGATCACCACGCGGCGATACAGCATTTCCAGTGGCCGCAGCAGCGTCAGGGCCGGATGCCCCTGATACCACGCGGCGAGCAGGCGATCGGACAGGCTCATCAGGATTTCGGCGCCGCCTCGACCGTGGTCATGCGCAGATGGCTGAAACCGAGCTTGCCGGCCGCGTCCATGGCGGTGATCACCGATTGATGCTGGGCCTTGCCATCGGCACTGATCGACAGCGGCATATTGGTGTCGCCGTTGGATTCTTTCTGCATGGCTTCCATCAGCGTCGCCAGATCATTCTTCGGCAGAATCTTGTTGTTCACCGAGAACACGCCTTCGGCACTGATGGCGACGTCCAGCTGTTTGACCTGCTGATCTTCGGCAGGCGAACCGCTGACCGCTTCCGGCAGATCCACGCGCAACTGGGTTTCCCGAGTGAAAGTGGTAGTGACCACGAAAAACAGCAGCAGAATGAACACCACGTCAATCAGCGACGCGAGGTTGATGTCTACGGTTTCCCGGGGCTTGCGACGGAATTTCACGCTTTGCCCTCGGCCAGATCGACATCACGGTCGCCCTGCACTACTTCCACCAATTTGATCGCTTCCTGCTCCATACCGACCACCAGCTCGTCGATGCGGCGCTGCAAAAACCGGTGGAAGAACACCGCTGGAATCCCGACCATCAGGCCCGCTGCGGTCGTGATCAGCGCTTTGGAAATACCGCCGGCCAGTACCGAAGCATTGGTAGTCATGCCGGAGCCGGTGAAGGCACTGAAAATGTCGATCATGCCCAGCACGGTGCCGAGCAGGCCGAGCAGCGGCGCCATGGCGGCGATGGTGCCGAGCGCGTTGATGTAGCGTTCGAGTTCATGAATGACCCGCGCGGCGGCCTCTTCGATGCACTCTTTCATGATCTCGCGACCATGCTTGGAATTGGCCAGGCCTGCGGCGAGGATTTCCCCCAGCGGCGAGTTGGCGCGCAATTCCTTGAGTTTTTCCTTGTTGAGCTGCTTGTCCTTGATCCAGACCCAGACCTGACCCAGCAGATGCTCGGGGGTGACGCGACTGGCGCGCAGTGTCCACAGGCGCTCGGCGACGATCGCCATGGCCGCGATGGAACTCAGAATGATCGGCAACATCATCCAGCCGCCGGATTTGACCAATTCCCACACAGTGACAGTCCCCTCGAAAAAGTGCGCCACTTTACCATACCGATCCGCGATTAAGACCCGCCGCCCCGACGACCGTGAGGTGGCACCCATGCTGGCACCGATCAACGGCCCGGGACCGGCGGATCGCGCCAGAAACGCCGCTGTTGACGCATCGTCCACGGCGGTTTGAAGCTGCCCAGTTGCAGATGAATGGCACCGTGCTCGGCGCTGTCGTAGATGCGCAGACCTTGCTTGCGGTAGCGCGCCAGCACGGTTGGATGAGGATGACCGAAGGAGTTGCCGTGGCCACGGGAGATCAGCACCGCTTCGGGCTGCAAGGCTTTGAGCAGGACCATCGATGATGAACTGCGGCTGCCGTGATGTGGCGATTGCAGCCACTGCGTCGGCACGGCCAGTGGGCTGTCGAGCAGAACGCGCTCGGCGTGAGTGTCGATGTCGCCGGTGAGCAGCAGGCGTTCGCCGTTGGCCTCGATCTGCAAGACACAGGAGCGCTGGTTGCTGTCATCGGCTGCCGACCATTGCCAAAGCCGGAACTGCACGCCATCCCACTGCCACTGTTCGCCACTCGCGCAGGCTTCGGCGTTCAGCTCCGGCGGCAGGTTTGGCACATCGCCGCTGACCACGCGGTGCACCTTCAATCCCCGCATAACCGCCCGGGCGCCGCCAGCGTGATCGGCGTCGGCATGGCTGAGCAGCATCAGGTCTAGCGCTTGCACATTGAATTTACGTAACGCTGGCAATACCACTCGCTCGCCGAGATCGAACTCGCCGAAACGTGGGCCGGCGTCATAGAGAAGCGCGTGATGGCGGGTGCGGATGAGGATGGCCAGGCCTTGGCCGACGTCGAGTTGCCAGACATCGGCCCGCCCTTCTTCCATGCGCTCTCGGGGCGGCAACACCAAGAGCAAGAGCAGCGGCCAGCCCAACGGACGCAGCGGCACACCACGGGGCAACAACAATAAAATCACGCCAAGGCTGCCCAGTATCAACGCCCAAAATGGAATGGCGGCAGGTATCCACGCTGGCCATTGCCCGGCAATCAGCGCCAGCCCGATAAACAGCCAGTCGATCAAACCACCGGCCAGCCATAGCAGCCCTTCGCCGACATAAGGCACGGGCAGCAATAGCGTGCCAAGCAATGCCGGCGGCAGCACCACGAGGCTGACCCACGGAACGGCCAGCAGATTGGCTACAGGCCCGCTGACGCTGATCGGCAAGCTCAGCGCCAGCAACACCGGACACAAGCCAATTGCGATCAGCCACTGCGCGCGGGTCCATGTCTGCCACCAGCGCCAGGCCCCCAGCCGCCCGCCGAAAGTGAAGATCAACACTGCCACCGCCGCGAAGGACAGCCAGAAGCCGGGACGCAAACTGGCCAGTGGATCAAACAGCAGCACGCCATTGAACGCCAGCAATAACGGCCACCACGCGCCGAGATGGCGAAAACGCAGGCGCCACAACAGCACCAGCGCCACCATCACGCAGGCGCGCTGCACCGGCACATCGAAGCCTGCGAGCAAGCCGTAACCCAGCGCCGCCGCGAAGGCCAGACCACAGGCCCACGGCAACCATGGCCAGCGCAATGGCCAGATTCCGAACCGCGCCAGCCCGGCGACCAGCAGATACATCACTGCGGCGAGCAAGCCGATGTGCTGGCCGGAGATCACCAGCAAATGCACGGTGCCGGTGTCTTGCAGCACCTGCCAATCCTCGCGACTGAGGCCTGAACCGTCACCAAGCACCAGCGCCGCCAGCGCGCCCTCTCGTCCTTGCGCATCGGCCGCCAGCAGGCGCTGGCGGACGCCGTCGCGCCATGCATACCGGGCCTCAGCCAGGCGCTGGCCATCCTTGATAGTGCCGGTCGCCCCGATCCGTTGCGCCAGCAGCCAGGCCTCGTAATCGAAGGCGTCCGGGTTGAGCAAGCCACTCGGGCGCTTCAATTTCACCGCCAGACGCCAACGCTCACCACTATTGACCGGCGGCCCGGCGTACCAGGCCAGGCGCAGCAGCGATGGCAGTTTTTCATGGCGTGAACACGCATCAGCCAGCTCGAAACGCACCACGCCATCGCTGTGCTGCGGCAAGCCGACCACACGCCCTTCGAGCCAACGGGTTTCTCCGTCCAGACTCGGTGGCAAGCGGTCATTCAGCGCCCACTGCGCGCTAACGCAGGCCCAGGTAAAGCCAAACAGCAAAAATGCCAATGGATAGCTGCGAAACGGCAGCAGCATCAGCGCCACCACTGGCAGCACTACCAACAAGCCGACCGGCGGCAAGGCCGGCAAAAAAACCGGGGCCAGCAGACCGACTGCCAGCGCCATCATCCCTGTGCGCATATGCCCGTCCTTGAGAGTCCCCTCCTTAGGCATAGCGGGTCTGCGGCACCACTGTCGTCAACAATTGTCACAAAGTCTGAATGGGCGGTTCGTAGAATCCAGACATACTTGCCGCCTTAACCGACCGAGAAGCCTTATGCCCCGGCGCTTATTCAAACGTTACATGCCCGACCCGACGAGCATCAGGGAACACAAATCCTTACGCTTTCTCGGCACGTTGCTGCATGACCCTAACCTCTGGCATCTCAACCGCCACTCGGTCGCCCGGGCGATGGCGGTCGGCCTGTTTGCGGCATTCCTGCCGATACCTGCGCAGATGCTGGTCGCGGCGGCATTGGCGGTGATGGTGCGCGGCAATATGCCGATCGCGGTGAGCCTGGTCTGGCTGACCAATCCGATCACCATGCCGGCGGTGTTTTTCTGCACCTACCAGGCCGGGGCGTTCCTGATGGATGTGCCGGCGCGGCATCTGCCGGACGAGCTGACCTGGGAATGGATCAGCGGTGAGCTGTCGACGTTGTGGCAGCCGTTTTTGTTGGGCTCGGTGGTCGTCGGTCTGGTGCTTGGCGTCCTCGCCTACTTTCTGGTGATGCTGTACTGGCGCTGGTGGGTGGCGCGGCAATGGCGGCGGCGCAAGAAAAGCCGGCAGAAATGAATGCAAAACGGCCTCCGCGATGGGAGGCCGTTTTTTGTTGTGTCTGCGCTGGCCCCTTCGCGAGCAGGCTCGCTCCCACAGAGAACATCATTCCAGTGTGGGAGCGAGCCTGCTCGCGATGGAAGCGCTGCGGTCGGGATCAGGTACGCATTCCGCGCCCGCTCACCAGCAACCGCGCACAGCCGAGATACAGCACCACGGTCGCCACCAGCATGAAGGTGATGGCGATGCCGATACGGATATCCGAGACACCAAGGATGCCGTAGCGGAAGGCGTTGACCATGTGCAGCACCGGGTTGGCCAGCGACACGGTCTGCCAGAACGGTGGCAGCAAAGTGATCGAGTAGAACACGCCGCCCAGGTAAGTCAGCGGGGTCAGCACAAAGGTCGGAATGATCGAAATATCATCGAAGTTGCGCGCAAACACCGCGTTGATGAAGCCCAGCAGCGAGAAGATTGTCGCGGTCAGCACTACCACCAGAATGGTCACGCCGAGGTGATGCACCTGCAGATGGGTGAAGAACAGCGACAGGATCGTCACGATCAGCCCCACCGCCAGACCGCGCAATACGCCACCAATGGTGAAGCCGATCAGGATCGTGTGCGGTGACACCGGCGAGACCATCAGCTCTTCGATCGAGCGCTGGAACTTGCTGCCGAAGAAGCTCGAGACCACATTGCCGTAGGAGTTGGTGATCACCGACATCATGATCAGCCCCGGCACGATGTACTCCATGTAAGTGAAGCCACCCATGTCGCCGATCTGCCGGCCGATCAGGTTGCCGAAGATCACGAAGTACAGAACCATGGTGATCGCCGGCGGCAGCAGGGTCTGCGGCCAGATCCGCATGAAGCGTTTGACCTCGCGGTAGACGATGGTTTGCAGGGCAACGAGGTTGGGACCGAACTCGGAACTCATACCGCCACCTTCGACAGATTTTTCTCCACCAGGGACACGAACAACTCCTCGAGGCGATTGGTTTTGTTACGCAGGCTCAGCACTTCGATGTTCTGCTGCGCCAGCTGGGTGAACAACGCCGTGATGCCCATGGATTTGTCGACCTGCACTTCCAGGGTATGGCCGTCGAGCAATCGGGCCGGGTAGCCGAGCAATTGCGGCGCCGCGCTCAAGTCGTTCTTCAGGTCAAGCAAAAAGGTCTCCACATGCAACTGGCCCAGCAACTGTTTCATGCTGGTGTTTTCGACGATGGTGCCGTGGTCGATGATGCCGATGTTGCGGCACAGCTGCTCGGCCTCTTCCAGGTAATGCGTGGTCAAGATGATGGTGATGCCCTTCTGATTCAGCTCGGTGAGGAAGGTCCACATCGAGCGGCGCAGTTCGATATCGACGCCCGCAGTCGGCTCATCGAGGATCAGCAGACGCGGTTCATGCACCAGCGCACGGGCGATCATCAGACGCCGTTTCATGCCGCCGGACAGCGAACGCGAAGGCACATCGCGCTTGTCCCACAGGCCGAGCTGGGTCAGGTACTGCTCGGCGCGTTCCTTGGCGACTTTCGCCGGAATGCCGTAGTAACCGGCCTGGGTCACGACGATGTCGAAGGTCTTTTCGAACTGGTTGAAATTGAATTCCTGCGGCACCACGCCGATCGAGCGCTTGAGCGCCGCCGGGTTCTTGTCCAGATCGTGGCCAAAGATATTCACCGTGCCGCTGGTCTTGTTGACCAGGGTCGAGAGGATGCCGATGGTGGTGGATTTGCCGGCGCCGTTGGGGCCGAGCAAGGCGAAAAAGTCACCTTCGGCGACGTCCAGATCGATACCACTCAAGGCCTGGAACCCGTTGCCGTAGGTTTTGGTTAGCTGCCGGATGGACAGAGCGGAACTCATATCGGATTTACGCACCAAGAAGGAAGGAAAGAAGTAAATAAGGGCGGGCGGCGAGGGAAACAACCGCGGCGCAAGTTCGCAATGGTGCTTGCCCCCGCCGCACAAGTACAGTCAAGTGTGTCGATAGTAATTATCAAGTCAACGCGGTCATGACCGCCTTCTGATAGGCCGCACGCTGCTTCAAACGTTCATACCAGGCCTGCAGATGCGGTTGCGGAGCGCGCTCGATGGGCATTTCGAACCAGGCGTAAATGAAGCTGCCCAGCGGAATGTCGCCCATGCCGATGTCATTGCCGGAAAGATAGGGCTGGCTGATCAAGGCGTGGTCGGCCATGTTCAGCAATTCATCGCATTCCTTGATCGCGGCGTTGATCGCCTTCCAGTCCTGCTTCTCCGCAGGCGTGCGCAGCACACCCCAGAACACCGTGCGAAACGGCCCGGCGAAACTCGACGTGGTCCAGTCCATCCATTTGTCCGCCGTGGCGCGGGCTTGCGCATCCGCCGGATACCAGGCGCTGTCCGGGGCGTGTTTGGCCAGCAGATAGCGAACGATGGCGTTGGATTCCCACAGCACGAAACCGTCATCCTCGATCACCGGCACCCGGCCATTCGGGTTCATCGCGCGGTACTCGGGCGTGTCGACCACACCGAACGCGCCGCCGGCGTCGATGGCCTCGTACGCCAGGCCCAACTCTTCAGCAGCCCACAATGGCTTTCTGACGTTCGATGAATTTTTCCGTCCCCAGATCTTCAGCATGACCGCCTCTTTGCAAGTGAGTGGACGGCCAGCATACGCCGGATCAGGTGCGACTCAAATCGGCCTGCATATCGCCCAGCAGCACCGGCAGTTGCTCACTGAACAGATGCGGATAGCACTTTTGCAGGTGCTCGAAGAAGAAGGTTTCCGGCACATCGGTGAATTGGCCGTGATCGAGCAGATACTCCATCAACTGCGCGCCGTCACGGTTGAACGGATGGAAAACGCTGTCATTGATGCCATCGAACTCCAGCGCTGCGACGTTGAACAACTCGCACAATTGCTGGTTGAACGCTGGCGTCGCCTTGACCCAGCGGCCGTCGAGAAACAGCTCGGTGTAGCCATGCATGGCAAACACATCGCTTTTCAGCAACTCGAGCAGACGTGGCGTCGACAGGTGATTGCGCACATCGGCCAGACCGATGCGCGCCGGGATCCCGCAATGCCGCGCACAACCGGCAAGCAGCGTGGCTTTCGGCACGCAGTAACTCTCCCCTGCTGCGAGTGCGTAACTGCCGCGCAGGGTTTGCGGATCACGGCTGAAGGTGTACGGGTTGTAGCGCACCGCCTCGCGCACGGCGTAATACAGACTGATCGCCTGCTCACGCGGATCATTACTGGCACCGCGATGCTGCTCGGCGAACTCCACCACTGCCGGGTGGTCACTATCGATGAAGCGGCCGGGGCTCAGATACTCGTGCATGACGGCAATCTCCTGGATGAGTCACGAGTCTAGCGACAGCCTGAGCACAGAGATAACGACGTTTCGGCCAAACCTGAAAGCAAAGCTGCGCAGCAACGAACGATTTCCCACACGTGTTGCCCACCGAACCTACGAAAACCATCCGGGGTTTCCCACGATTTCAATCACCATGCTCTGACCACCCGGTTTCACAGATGCCGTCTAAGCTCTGGAGGGTCGATTTGCCTTGGTTCACGGAGGACTGAATATGCTGTTGTTGTGGATACTGGTTTTGATCGTCGGCGTGGCGTATCTCGCCCATCGACGCATCGCCCCGCTGCCCGCGTTGGGCATCGTGGCGGCCTATCTGGTCGCCATGGGGATTTTCAGTCACGCGCCGGGCTGGCTGCTGTTCATCTTCTGGGTCCTGTTGGCGGTGGTCGCCGCGCCATTGTTGCTGCCTGACCTGCGCCGCAAGCACTTCACCGCGCCGCTGTTTAACTGGTTCCAGAAAACCCTGCCGCCGATGTCGCAGACCGAACGCGACGCGATCGATGCCGGCACCGTATGGTGGGACGGCGAGCTGTTCAGCGGCCGTCCGGACTGGGACAAACTGCTGTCCTATCCAAAAGTGCAACTGAGCGAAGAAGAACAGGCGTTCATCGATGGCCCGACCGAAGAACTCTGCGCGATGGTCAGCGACTGGCAGATCGGCCAGTCCATGGACCTGCCGCCCGAGGCCTGGACGCACATCAAGGAACACGGCTTTTTCGCCCTGATCATTCCCAAGGAATACGGCGGCAAAGGCTTCTCCGCCTACGCTCACTCCCAAGTGGCAATGAAACTGGCGACGCGCAGCGGTGACCTCGCCTCAACCGTGATGGTGCCCAACTCTCTCGGCCCGGCCGAATTGCTGCTGCATTACGGCACCGATGAACAACGTAATCACTACCTGCCACGCCTGGCCCGTGGCGACGATATCCCGTGCTTCGCCCTCACCGGCCCGCTGGCCGGTTCCGACGCCGGCGCGATGCCCGACACCGGGATCATCTGCAAAGGCCAGTGGGAAGGTGAAGAAGTCATCGGCCTGCGCCTGAACTGGGAAAAGCGCTACATCACCCTCGGCCCGGTCGCTACCCTGCTTGGCCTGGCATTCAAGGCTTATGACCCGGATCACCTGCTCGGTGAAGAAGAAGACCTCGGCATCAGTCTGGCGCTGATCCCGACCGATACCGCAGGTGTGGAAATCGGTCGTCGGCACCTGCCGCTGGGCGCCGCGTTCATGAACGGCCCGAACTCCGGCAAGGACGTGTTCATTCCGCTGGACTACCTCATCGGTGGTCAGGAAATGCTCGGCAAAGGCTGGATGATGCTGATGAACTGCCTGTCCGTCGGGCGTTCGATCTCGCTGCCAGCCGTGGGCACCGGCGCGGCCAAGTTCACCAGTCTGGTCACTGGTCAGTACGCGCAGATTCGTGAGCAATTCAATGTGCCGCTGTCCGCTTTCGAAGGCATCCAGGAAGCCATGGCGCGCATCGGCGGTAACGCGTGGATGATGGACGCCGCCCGCATGCTCACCGCCAACGCGGTGGATCTCGGGGAAAAACCCTCGGTGCTGTCGGCGATCCTCAAATACCACCTCACCGAACGCGGCCGCGAATGCATCAGCCACGCCATGGATGTGCACGGCGGCAAAGCAATCATCATGGGGCCGAACAACTACCTCGGCCGCAGCTGGAACGGCGCGCCGATCTTCATCACCGTCGAAGGCGCGAACATCCTGTCGCGCAACCTGATGATCTTCGGTCAGGGCGCGATCCGTTGCCATCCGTTCGTACTCAAGGAAATGGCCCTGGCCGGTCGCCAGGATAAAGACCAGGCACTCAAGGAATTCGATGGCCTGTTGCTCAAGCACATCGGTTTTGCCGTGAGTAATGCCGCCAGCACACTGGTGCTGAACCTCGGGCTCGGTCATTTCGAACATGCGCCGGGCGACAGGATCAGCCAAGGCTACTTCCGCGCGCTGAACCGTCAGGCCGCCGCATTCGCCATGCTCGCCGACTTCAGCATGATGCTCCTGGGCGGCGAACTGAAACGCCGCGAACGCCTGTCGGCTCGCCTTGGCGATGTACTGAGCAACCTGTATCTGGCCTCCGCCGCGCTCAAGCGTTATCACGACCTGGATTCGCCGGAGTACATGGAGCCGCTGTTCCGCTGGGCCATGGAAGAAAGCCTCGGCCAGTCGGAGCGTGCGCTGGATGAACTGCTGAGCAACTTCCCGAACAAAGTCTTCGGCTGCCTGCTGCGGGTCATCGTCTTCCCGTTCGGTCGCCGTCACAAAGGTCCATCGGACAAACTCGGCGCCGAAGTCGCTGCGGTCATCGGTCGCGCCAAGGGCGATCCGGCGCTGGAAGAACTGCTCGCCGGCTGCTACCGCCCGCAATCGGCGGACGATGCCGTGGGCGCGCTGCAACACGCCAGTGACCTGCTCAATGCCGCGCAACCGCTGCACAAAAAACTGCACACCGCACTGAAGAGCGGGCAGGTCAAACCGGCAGCCGGCGAACATGCCATCGATGCCGCGCTGGAAGCCGGCGTGCTGCAAGCCGTCGAAGCGCAAAGCCTGCGTGACGCCGAAGCGGCCCGCCGCAAGGTGATCGACGTCGATGATTTCGCCAAAGAGGAACTGAGCCAGGCAGCGGGCAAAGTCCGCTGATCCCGGTTTATGTGAAAAAACGGCGCGAGGGCTTTATACTCCCGCGCCCGTTTTGCTCTTGAGGACTTATCTCGTGTCCAACGTCGTTGCCGATCATCTCGTGTTGCTCGACCACCTGCGCAGTATCCTGGTCGCCGTAGGTGAGGCCGAACAAGTGCCCGAAGAAAGCCATGCCCTGTTCCTCGAGCGCTTCGACGAACTGCTGGCCTCCCTGCCGATCGACCCTATCGAAAGCCAATACCTGGGCCAGGACATCCTCACCCAAGTCATCAGCCGCTACCCGCAAATCGCCCACCTGATCCCCCGCGACCTGCTGTGGTTCTTCGCCGGCGACTGCCTGCACTACCTCTCCGACGAAGAAATCGACCTCTACCAGGCCCTCGAAGAACGCCGCTACGAAGCCGAACAGAACGACGAACCGTTCGACTGGAACCAGGAAAAACAACTGCTGGCCATGTCGGCGCAGGACAGCAAGCATTGATATTCGACAGGTAATCGAAAGGCCCGCACTGGTGATTCCGTGCGGGCCTTTTTTTTCAAGATCAAAAGCCCCTCACCCTAGCCCTCTCCCGGAGGGAGAGGGGACTGACCGCGCTGTTTGGATGAAGTACGTCGACCTGAATTACCGAGTCGAATGAGATTCGAAAAGCCAAAAAATCGGCTCCCTCTCCCTGGGGAGAGGGCTGGGGTGAGGGAAAAATCCACTACAAAACCAAAGCCAGACACCTCCCGCTCCTAACCACTCAAAACAATGAGCGCAAGCTCGAGTACCGCTCTTGATCTTGATTCACAGGCGACGTCGGAAGGCTGAGCGTAGGGATTGATCCGGGCGTGGGAGCGCAGCGACCGTACGACGCAGTCGTACACAGCGGAAGGAGGTGCAGCGAAGCAAACCGTAGCCGCTGCGCCCGGATCAGTCCCGGAGCGAAGGAACCCGAGCCTGCGAGGGCCGAACGCAGGAGCAAGCGTTTTGGTTACTTTTTGGCGTCTGAAAAAGTGACTCGCCGTAAGGGCGAAACCGCCAGAAGCAACAACCGAAGCAACGGATATTCACCCAAACCACCAGAGCATGGTCGGCCCAAAGGCCGCCAAGTCCCACCAAAAAAACCTCAAAGCAACCCCTCACTCTCCGGCAGCTCATACGCCACAGCCGCATTGCTCCCACCGGCAGATTTCCCGGGCCTACCCAACGTCGGCTCCTTCTGCAAACACTCCACCAGATAATCAATAAACACCCGCAACTTCGGCGGCAAATAACGCGTCGGCGAATGCAGCAACCACAACCCGCCATGATAGGAAGCAAGAAACGTCCAGTCCGGCAACACCTGCACAATCAACTTCTGTTCCAGCGCATAACGCGCCGTGAAATACGGCAGACTGCCAATGCCGATGTGCTGCAACACCGCCCCCAAGCGCACGCCCGTGTGATTGGCGGCATAACGCCCACGCACACCGACCGTCACCGCCTTGCTGCCCTTCTTGAATTTCCAGCGTGCATCGCTCGGCGTTTCGCCCAGATAAATACAACTGTGGTTGAGCAAATCGTGAGGATGCGTCGGCGTGCCGTGTTCGGCCAGGTATTGCGGCGTGGCGCAAAGCAAATGATCGATGGTCAGCAACTGCCGCCCGACCAGACCCGCCGGCGGACGATCAGTGATGCGTATCGCCAGATCAACGTGATCATCGATCAGATCGACCTGACGATCTTCCAGCAACAACTCGACATCGACCTTGGGATAGCGGCGCAGAAACTCCGGCATGTGCGGATGAATCACAAAGCGCCCCACCGCTTTCGGCACGCTGACCCGTACCAGACCTTCGGCTTCGTGGGTGAACTGGCCGCTGATTTCCATCACCGACCTGGCCGCACTGACCATTTCCTGGCAACGCTTGAACACCTCTTCGCCGCCATCGCTCAAGCGCAGCTTACGCGTGGTGCGCTGCAGCAAGCGCGTGGCCAACGCCTTTTCCAAGCGGGAAATACTGCGACTGACCGCCGAGGGTGAGGAACCCATCTGCCGGGCTGCTTCGGAGAAGCTGCCGGTCTCGACGACCTTGACGAAAATCGCCATTTCACCCAGCAGCGGCAGCGGAAGATTGATGCTCACAACGCACAAGTCCTTTGATGTTCGAATGGATTATCACGTTATTGCACGATTCATATAATAAAAACAGAACTTCGATCAGGGCATGGAATATGACGCTTCGCCTGTTTTTTCACAGTGACGACCTCAAGGCGAATGTCGAAGTCCTCGACTGCACACCCCACGAGAACGAATTCGCCGTAGTGCTGCGCGCGACCCTGTTTCACCCCCAGGGCGGTGGACAGCCTAGCGATACCGGCTGGATCGGTGAAAGCCGGGTGTCGCGAGTGGTACAAGAGCCGGAGTGCATTGTGCATTTCGTCGACCGACCGCTGCCGCTGGGCATGACCGTCATCCGCATCGATGAAGAACGCCGCCGCTTCAACACACGCATGCACTCGGCCGGGCACCTGATCGGTCATTTCATTCAGGCCATGGGCTGGATGCCGATCAAGGCGCACCACTGGCCGGACGAAGGCCGGGTGCAATTCAAACCGGGCGATGGCGCGGAAGAAGTCGATGCGCCAACCGTGCAAACCGGTATCGAGCAGTGGATCGAACACGATCTGCCGCGTCTGACTTCACTGCGCGAGGGCGCGCGGGAAATCAGTTTCGGTGAGCTGCCAGCCTATGGCTGCGGTGGCACCCATGTACGCAGCCTGAAGGATCTGGGCACAGTCACGATCGCGTCGCTTTCGCAGAAGAAAGGCACGCTGTCCGTCCACTACAGCGTGGATTGAGCATTTCGGACGTTGCCGTCGCGCAACCTCCGACGCCGGGGAACCGCACTCGCCGGTTCCGTTGACTATCGATAGATGGACCTAAAACAAATGATGCTAGACGTCGAGCGTCTCGATGAGACGTGCATAAAAAAACTGGCCAACGAAGAAGTCCTCGCCATCCGCGTCAAACGCTTTCTCCCCGAGCCGCTGGCGATCGAAATTGGCGACAAGATCCTCGCCCCGGGCTTTGAGGGCTACATCAACGCGCCCAGCATAGGCCGCATCGGCATGGCCTTCTACGAGGCGGAAAACCAGCCGCTGCTGATCGAAGATTACTTCGAACGCGCCACCCGCAACATCGCCGAACTGCGCCAGCGCTGCGCGCCCTACTCCTCGCCGATCGACACCCTGCGCTGCATGCTCGATGAGTCCTGGCCCGCCGGCGCGCATCTGGAAAATCTCTACGGACGCAAGATGTATGTCGGCTTGTCGCGGGTGGTCAAACCCGGCGTGTGCTTTCTTGCCCATCACGACATCTTCGCCAAGGACGCCCCGGACAGTTTTCAGGCGCGCAGCCTCGAGGCGCAATTTGCCTGCAACGTCTACCTGAACATGCCCACCGAGGGTGGCGCCTTGCAGATGTGGAATGACCACATCACCCCGGATCAATTCGACGAAATGCGCGGCGACAGTTATGGCATCGAGCCGTCGCTGCTGGGGCCGCCGGCGCTGGAAGTACGACCGCAGCCCGGCGATTTCATCATGTTCAATTCGCGGCGCATGCACTCGGTGACTCCGGGCGTGGCCGATCCGCGTTTGAGCCTGTCGTTCTTTGTCGGCTATCGCGGCAATGCCTCCCCTCTGACTTTCTGGAGCTGACATGCTTTCCAATTACCTGGGCGAATTTCTCGCATTGGCGACCATCCACTTTCTCGCCGTGGTGGCGCCCGGTCCGGACTTCGCCGTGACCATCCGCCAGAGCGTGCGCTTCGGCCGGCTCGTCGGCATCTGCACTGCGCTGGGCATCGGCGCGGGAATCTCCGTGCACGTGCTGTATACCCTGCTCGGCGTCGGCGCCTTGATGCACACCACGCCGTGGCTGCTGACTGTGGCCAAAGTGGTCGGTGGGGCTTACATCCTCTATCTGGGCGTCAGCCTGATCCGCAGCAAACCCAAGAGCAGCGTCGAAGGCGAAAAAACCGCCGATGAGCCACTGGTTGAACAGTCACTGTTCAAGGCATTCAGCACCGGTTTTCTGACCAACGCGACCAACCCCAAGGCCACGCTGTTTTTCCTGGCCATCTTCACCACGATCATCAGTGCCAGCACACCGCTGCAGATCCAGGCGTTCTATGGTTTGTGGATGTGCTTCGTCAACGCGCTGTGGTTCGTGATCGTCGCGCTGTTTTTCTCCAGCAACAAAGTGCGCCTGCTGTTCATGCGCCTTGGACACTGGTTCGAGCGCAGCATGGGCGTCATCCTCATTCTATTTGCCGGACGCCTGATGCTGTCGATGTAACTCGCACAAAAAAGTCCCGGCATCAGTTGCCGGGATTTTTTCATTTGTGCGCCTCTTTTGCATTTCTGTGCGACAGATCAAGTTTGTGACTCCCTCTTCACCTGCTCATGGTGGTAGGTTGCAAAATGTTTCTGCCGCAAGCGTCAGACATATTCTCCCAATCTCTAGCAAAGGAATGCCTGTTACATGGTCTTTTCCCTGAAAAAACTGGCCGCTGCCACGCTCGTCATGGCCAGCCTCACCGCGTTTACCAGCGCCGCACAAGCCAACATCACTGCCGAGCAAAGTGCAGCGATTCTGAAATCCTTCGATGGCAAGAACGTGACGGACTTCCGTAGCTTCCTTGGCAGCCTGGCGAAAAGCGACCTGGCCAAGACGGATAAGCTCAACCCGTCCATCAGCGCCTTTCTCGACAACAAGACCCTGAACGCCGAACAGCAGAATGAAATTCATCGCTTGCTGGGCATTTATACCCGCGTGAAATATGGCAAGGCCGCGCTGGAAACCCTGCGCCAACTCGTCGAGATCCCGACCTTCCGCAAGGACGGCGTGGAGCAACACGACAACCCGGAATTCATCAAGATTGCCGGCGAGATCCAGAAACTCGCCGAATCTTTCGGTCTGAAATTCCGCAACGTCGATAACCGTGTCTACGAAATTTCTCTGGAAGGCAAAGGCGACGAAGTCGTCGGTATTCACGCGCACGCCGATGTGGTGCCGGTGACGCCGGAAAACTGGGTGCTGAAGGACGGCACCAAACTCGACCCGTTCAAAGTCACGCTGATCGGTGATCGCATGTACGGCCGGGGCACTGAAGACGACAAGAACGCGATCGTCGTAGCGCTGTATGCCATGAAAGTGATCAAGGACGAGAAACTGCCCCTGGCGCGCAACTTCAAGTTGCTGGTCGACACCACCGAAGAAACCAGCGGCGACGCCATTCCTTATTACTTCGAACGCAACCCGACGCCGAACTACAACATGGCGCTGGACGGCGGTTATCCGGTGGTGATCGCCGAAAAAGGTTACGGCACCGTCATGGCCAACTTTGCCAAACGCAAAGCTGAAGGCACCGGCGCGGAAATCGTTTCGATGACTGGCGGCAAAGCGACCAACCAGATCCCATCGGCTTCGGTGGTCACACTGGTAACCGACAAGCCAGCCGAGCTCGCCGCCAGTCTGCAAAAAGCCGGCGACGCTTATGCCAAAGCCAATGGCGGCGATTTCGAAGTCGCGGCGAAGGTTGATGGCAAGGACGTCAAACTGACCGTCACCGGCGTTTCTGCGCACTCCTCCGAGCCTGAGTCCGGCGTCAACCCGGTCGCGCGCATGTTGAGTTTCCTCAACAGCCTGAACGGCCAAATCGCGCTCAAGCACAACCAGTTCACCGACGCGGCGCGCTATGCCGATGACAACTGGGGCCTGGATTATCTGGGCAAAAAACTTGGCGTTGGCTTCTCTGATTCGTTCATGGGACCACTGACCACCTCGCTGACCTACGTCGGTGAGGATGACAAAACCTTCAAGCTGGCGGTGAATCTGCGCGTACCGAAGGGCAAGTCTCCGGAAAAGCTCAAGGCTGAAATTGCTGAGAAACTGGATGCCTGGAGCAAGAAGACTCATGTCGCTGTAGCGTTCGACTATTCCGTGGCCGAGCCGATGTATCGCAACCCCGAGGGGGAGTGGGTCAAGGCGCTGCTTGCCGTAGCCAGCGAAAACCTCGGCATGAAGTCGGAATTCGGTACTTCCGCTGGCGCGACTTCGGTTCACGAATTGCCGAACGGCGTGCAATTCGGCCTGGCGCGACCTGAGGCCAAATACACCGGCCACACCGATGGCGAATTCAAAACCGTTGAGCAGTTCCTGCTGGACCTGCAGATCGTCACGGAAATGATGGGGCGTGTCGGGCAGTTGCCGAAGCTTTGAATATCGGTTCAACCCGGTGGTAAAGAAAGGCCCGAGGGTATGCACCCTCGGGCCTTTCTTTCATTGCGTGACCGTGGTCGCTTCCCGGCTGCGGTGGACGAAGCGCCACCCCATCAACACCGTCGCCAGCGTCAACGCAGTGATGAGTCCTGCCCATATCCCTTGCGGCCCCCAGCCCATACCAAATGCCATCAGGCATCCCAACGGTAGACCTATTCCCCAGTAACAGAAAATCGCCAGCCACATGGGGATTCGCGTGTCCTGCAAACCGCGCAACGCTCCCGCCGCGAGCATCTGCATGCCATCTGGGAACTGCAAAGCCGCAGCGTAGAGGAGCAGCGTTGAGGCCAGCGCGGTGACCGCGAGATCCGAGCTGTACCAGCCGGCAATCATCTGATTGCCCAAAAGCATGGCCAACATCGAAAAACTCTGGGCGACAACAACGATGACACAACCCGCATACGCCGCCCGCCGCACCGCCCTGAAGTCGCCTCGGCCCAGCGCGTGACCGACCCGCACGGTTGTCGCCTCGGCGACGGCGACCGGAATCATGAAACACAGCTGCGCGAGATTGACTGCGATCTGATGCGCCGCGAGAAAGGTCGAACCGAGTCGGCCGATGAGTAACGAGGTAACGATGAAAAGACTGCCCTGGGTCAGAATCGCAATACCGATTGGCATTCCGACCTTCAGCAAATCGAGGATGCCAGCGCGACACGGCAGATCAAACCGGGAAAACAGCTGCAAATGCGCCAACCGTTTGCCGCGCCACAGGTAACAGGCGAACAGCAGCGCCTGCAGCCACATCAACGATGCCGAGGCAATGCCCAGGCCTTGAGCACCCAGTTCCGGAAACCCAAGCTTGCCGTTGGTCAGCACGTAACCCATTGGCGCCAGCAACAGCAACCCACCAAAACTTAGAATCATGGTCGGGCGCATCCAGTGCATTCCTTCGCACAGATAACGCATGCAGAAAAACAGCGTCAGCGCCGGACTGCCCCATCGCACGGCGTGCAAAAAGTCTCGTGCGCCGGGAATCATTTGCGGCGCAATTCCTGCCGGCGCCAGTAATGCCGGCGCGAGGCTGAGAAAAGCGAACATCACGCCCCCCATGAACAGCGCCAACCAGAGTGCCTGGCGGAACACCGGACCGATCTCGCTTATTCGATCCGCGCCGTGCAAACGTGCGACCGAAGCGGTCAGCGCAATCAGCGTACCGATCGGCACCAGCATCGGCAGCCACAACAAGGCAGTGCCCAAAGTCACCGCCGCCAGGGTATCGGTGCCATGGTTGCCGGCGATCAGGTTATCAACGAAGGCGATAAGCCCGGCACTGACATGCCCGATGACCAACGGCAACGCCAGCCAGGCGGTGGCCCGTATTTCTCGCAAAGCATCAACAGTGGCAGTTTTTTGAAACATTGAATGAGATCCTCAGAATCGACTGGCCGATGCTGGCGTCATAGCCAGGAACGGCGTCGTTATCTCAGAATTGCCCATGCGCTGGCTGTCGGCTGCTTCCGAGTTTCACGGGATCGCTGTAGGAAAGTTGTAACAGAGCGCGGCAGGTACAAAACGCGCACAAACAAAAACGCCGATCATCACTGATCGGCGTTTTTATGAAATTGGAGCGGGAAACGAGACTCGAACTCGCGACCCCGACCTTGGCAAGGTCGTGCTCTACCAACTGAGCTATTCCCGCAAATGGCGTCCCCTAGGGGACTCGAACCCCTGTTACCGCCGTGAAAGGGCGGTGTCCTAGGCCACTAGACGAAGGGGACACGCTACCCGGAACACATGGTGTGTGTTTCGGTGTCCAGATCCGAATCCGAAGATTTGGTTCTGGTTTCACTCAGCACCGCCCGAAAGCACTGCTGTTTAAAATTGGAGCGGGAAACGAGACTCGAACTCGCGACCCCGACCTTGGCAAGGTCGTGCTCTACCAACTGAGCTATTCCCGCATTGGCGTCCCCTAGGGGACTCGAACCCCTGTTACCGCCGTGAAAGGGCGGTGTCCTAGGCCACTAGACGAAGGGGACACACTACAACATTCACTCCCTGCCGCGTTTCGCTGTGTGCTTTACGCTGCAAGTGGCGCGCATTCTATGGATGGATTGAGGGGTCGTCAACCCCCTGATATAAATTTATTTAAATCAATGACTTCGACCTGGATTACGGGCCGCGTAGGGCTTTTCCGTCGTCCGAAACCTGACGCCTATATTCCGCCACTCGCCAAGACGTTATAGTCACCGCACAGTGATGGCAATCTGCACATCAAGCGCCAGCATTCATCTATACAGCCGGCGGCCGATACAGATTGCAGCAGCCGATCAAACCCGTCGAGCGGCGCTAGGCGCCTAAATGCCCAGCCACTACACTCGCATGCGAACCCTATAAAGAGGTCTTACCGGTGACACCACTCATGATCACCCTGCTAGTCGTAGCCGGGATCGCAATTCTGATCGCCATTGGCTACATGAACCATGTGGTGGAAAACAACAAACTGGAGAAGGCCCGCACCAAAGTCGAACTCAACGACCGCCTGCGCCGATGCGGCGAACTGACCGAAACCTTCCCTGGCCAGTTCATGACCCCGGCGCTGAAACTGCTGCTGACCCGCCTGGAACTCAACGTCTGCCAGCGCCTGCTCAATCTGGAAAAGACCAGCGCAACCACCAAGGCCCGCATCACCGAACTCAGCGCCCTCGTTGCCCAGGGCGAATCGATCCCGGTGAACAACCCGCCCGCGCCGATCCTGACCGAAGCCAAGGCCAAAGACGTACGCTTCCTCCTCGAAGCCCTGCACGGCCAGATCACCCGCGCCGCCCACGACGGTTTCCTGCCTCCGAACGAAGCCAAACAATGGATTCGCGAAGTGCGCCATATCCTCGTGCTGCTGCACATCGAATTCTTCAACAACCTCGGCCAACAGTCCCTGCAACAAAACCAACCCGGCCAGGCCCGCCTCGCCTTCGAACGCGGCGTGCAATATCTGCGCAAACAGCAGGATCCGCAGATGTATGCCGAGCAACTGCAATATCTGGAAAAACTCCTCGCCCGAGCCAACGCCCAGGTCATGGACAAGATCGCCCCGGTGGAAGGTGAAGAAAACCAACTGACCGCCGGCTTGAAAGATGCCGAAGCGGATGCCGACTGGAAGAAGAAAGTGATTTACGACTGAGTCGCGAATGCTGGGGAGAAAAGCCACCGTTATTGGTGGCTTTTTTGTGGGCGACTTGGAAGAGAATGTGAATTGAAGACCGCTTTCGCGAGCAGGCTCACTCCCACATTGGGAAGCAGTGTTCTCAGGTAAAAATCGGTCGGCTGTCAGGCCGCCTTCGCTGGCAAGTCAGCTCCCACAGAACAGCAAAAGCAAACCCGGGCCATCCCCACGCGGCGAAGCCGAGAGCCTGGCCGGCCCAAAGGCCGCCAAGAATCAAAGCCGAAAATGCCCAACCATCGAGCGCAACTCCCCGCCCAACTGCGCCAGCTCAACACTCGAAGCCGCATTCCCGCGCATCGCCACGGAAGAGTGATCCGCGCTCGCACGAATCTGCGTAACACTGCGATTGATCTCCTCTGCCACCGAACTCTGCTCCTCCGCCGCCGCCGCGATCTGCTGATTCATCTGCTGAATCAACGACACCGCCGCCGCAATACTCCCCAGCGCACTCTCGGTCTGCAACGCATCACTGACCGCCAGCTTCACCAGTTCGCCACTGCTGCGAATCTGCTGCACCGACGACTGCGCCGCCGCCCGCAAGGCACTCACCAAGCGTTCGATCTCCTCGGTTGACTGTTGCGTACGCCGCGCCAGCGCACGCACCTCATCGGCCACCACGGCAAATCCCCTGCCCTGCTCGCCGGCCCGCGCCGCTTCGATCGCCGCGTTCAGCGCCAACAGATTGGTCTGCTCGGCCACGCTCTTGATCACCTCCAGCACCGTGCCGATATTCTGAATCTCGGCGCTGAGGCTCTCGATGCTGGAACTGGCCGAGGTCGCTGAATCCGCCAACTGCTCGATCCGCGCCATGCTTTGGCGCACCACTTGCTGTCCGCTCTCGACCTTGTCATCCGCCGTCTGCGCCGCCAGCGCCGCCTCTTCGGCATTGCGCGCAACGTCATGCACGGTGGCGGTCATCTGGTTCATGGCGGTGGCGACCTGCTCGGTTTCCTCCTTCTGGCTGTTGACCTCCAGATTGGTCTGCTCGGTCACCGCCGACAGTGATTGCGCGGAACCGGCCAAGCGCTCGATTCCGGCCTGCAAGCCACTGACAATCGTGCCCAGGCCGGCAGCCATCTGCTGCATCGCCAACATCAGCTGGCCCATTTCATCACGGCGTGTCACCTCGACCTTTGCCGTGAGATCACCCGCAGCAATCTGCTGCGCCACACGAATCACACTGCGCAACGGTGCCACGATCAGACGCGTGATCACCCATGCAGCGAGCAATCCGACCAACAAGGCCAGCGCCGAAGAACCAATGATCAATACCGTGTTCTTTTTCAGCTCCGTCTGCATCGATGCGTCTTCGGCGACATAGGCTTGATTGACCCGGTCCACCACCTGCGCAGCACGCTGATGCAATTGGTCATAAACCGTTTTCTCTTGCGCCAGCAAACCGGTGTACTCCGCCAGTTTCTCGTTGAATCCGGCGATATGCCCCGAGACTTCATTGAGCACAGTCAGATAGCCCTCATCCTTGACCGTGCTTTTCAACGCTTCAGCCTGCTCCTGCGCTTGCGCGGCCTGCTCGATGTTGCCCTGGCCGGCATTGTCGGCATCGCCCTTGCGGCTTTGATCCAGCCGCACCCGCGCTTCGTTCATCGCTTGCAGCATCAGTCGCGAGACCTGACTGACCTGATTCGCCTGTTCGATGAACTGCGCGCCGTCCTTGCCCTCGGTGTCTTTCAGCGTATAGGCGCCATCATCGGCCAGCCCGCTCTGCAACACGTCGAGGTTATTGGCCACGCTGGACACCGACCAACTGGCCATTTCCAGTGCGAGGTCCTTGGCCTGGCTCAGCGAGACGAATTCATCGAAGGCCTTGCGATACGCGCCCAGCGCTTGCTCGACATCGCTCATCACCGGCACATTGGCCGGTGAATGTGCCTTGAGCTCACCGGCAAGAACAATCAGCCCATCGACGCCCTCGCGCAAGGCGTCGGCGGTTTTCGGGTTGCCGCGCAGCGCGTACTCCTGCTCGAGCAGGCGCACCTTGAGCAGGCCGCTGTTGAGCGCGGACATCTGCTTCAAGCCGTCGAAACGCAGACTGATGGTTTGCAGGGACCAGACGCCGATCGCCGCGACCAGTGCAGTCAGCAGCAAGACCAGCACGAATCCGATACCCAGTTTTTTCGCCATACCGAGGTTGGCAAAACGTCCTTGCACGGCCGAAATCATTGCGCGTAGTCCCCTGCCAAAGTCTGTGAACGAAGATTCGCAACGGGCTCGAACCAGCACAAGTCTCCGGCGTCGGAATAATGGCAAAAAGCTACGCCCGCGTCGTTTTCAGAATGCTGGAGGTCGATCCGCGCAAGTATTGCGAAAAAACTGCCGAGCCCGAGGGTCGCAGGCACAGGCCACATTGATGCGCTGCCAGTCACCGCACTCACCGCTGGGACTGAAGGCGTCCGCTGCCGATAACTCCAGCCCGCAACGCTGGGCCTGCCTGCGCACCGACGTCTGATCCTTCAACCGTGCACGCGCCCAGATGAAAAGCCCGCCAACCGGCTTGCCGAACACTTCCCACTCGGCATCTTCCAGAGCCTGCAAGGCCGCCGCGCGATCGGCATTCAAGCGCTGGCGCTGGCGCTGCACCAGTTTGCGATAGGCGCCGGTCGCCATCAGCCTGGCCAGCACCGCTTCGGCCAGCCTCGAACAGCCCAGGCCGCTGATCATCTTGACCTCAGCCAGCCGCGTCAGCAGCTCGCTGTCCGCCAGGACAAAACCGACCCGCAACGAACTGCTCAGTGTCTTGGAGAAGCTGCCCACATAAGCGACCCGTCCCTCATGATCCAGCGCTGCCAGCCGCGTACCGTTGCCAGTGTGCAGATCAGCATAGACGTCATCTTCGATCACGCGCAGGTCGTAGATCTTGCTCAACTGCACGATGCGCTGGGCAACGGCGGGCGTCAGGCAACTGCCGGTGGGATTGTGGTGATGACTGCCGATGAACAAGGCAGCGGGACGAAACTGACGCAGCACCGACTCGAGCATTTCGGTGTCCGGCCCGCTCGGCGTGCGACGAACTTCGAGCATGCGTACGCCGTGCAGACGCAGCAGGTCAAACAACGGTGCATATCCGGGCGTTTCCACCACCACGCAATCGCCGGCCTTGAACAGGGTACGCACGATCAGATCCAGCGCATGACTGGCACCGCTGGTGCTCATCACCCGGGTACTGCAGGCGTCGATATTCAGCAGTTTGAGGCGCTTGGCAATCTGCTCGCGCAACGCTGGCAGCCCCAGCGGCGAGCTGTAATTGAACAGACTCGCCATGTCGGTGCGTGCCACCTCGCGCAACGCGTAGCTGAGGTCGTCGGGCTCGCGCCAGCTCGGCGGCAGGCTTCCCTGGCCCAATATCAAGCGATTCGTTGAGGCGTTCACCTCATCACACCATGCCTGGCGACCCTCGAACGTTGCCAGTTCCGAGTCCGCTTCGCGCAACGACGGCGCGGCCGCGACGATGAATCCGGCGCCCTGACGCGCAGTCAACACACCTTGCGAAACCAGGCGCTCGCAGGCTTCGACGACGCACGACTGGCTGAGCAGATTACCCCGGGCGATTTGCCGTACGGAGGGCAACCGGGTGGCCGGCGGGATACCGCTTTGCACGATCCAGTCAGTCATTCCATCGACAATCTGCTGCACGACCGGCACCATTGCCTGTCGGTCAATTCTCAGTTCCATGAGCTCGCAAACTCCTGTCAGTTTTGCTGGCAGCAGTAAATCACAGCGGCGCCGCCGAGGCTGTGCGACAACGCCGCCAAATGCGGCAGTTCTAACGGTTTGATACACATTGTTTAACTGTATTCACATCCCAGGACGCGAGACGCAAAAAAGCCCGCACGCAGGCGGGCTCTTTGTATAACGACAACATTCAGAACGCCGTCACGCCGCCATCCACCGCCAGCGAGTGCCCGGTGGTGAACGCTGCGCCATCGCTGCACAGATACAGCACCGCGCTGGCGATTTCCTCGACCTTGCCGATGCGCCCGACCGGGTGCATGGCGTTGGCGAATTCGCCCTTCTTCGGATCGGCTTCGTAGGCGCGGCGGAACATGTCCGTATCGATCACTGCCGGGCACACTGCGTTGACACGGATTTTCTTCTTCGCGTATTCGATCGCCGCCGACTTGGTCAGGCCGATCACTGCGTGTTTCGACGCCGCGTAGATGCTCATCTTCGGCGCTGCGCCCAGCCCGGCCACCGACGCCGTGTTGACGATCGCGCCACCGCCCTGCGCCAACAGCAGCGGCAACTGATACTTCATGCACAGCCAGACGCCTTTGACGTTGACGCCCATGATCGCGTCGAATTCGTCCAGCGAACCGTCGGCGAGTTTGCCTTTCTCGATTTCGATCCCGGCGTTGTTGAAGGCATAGTCGAGACGACCGTAGGTATTGATTACCTCATCCATCAGATTTTTTACATCGCTTTCCAGCGTCACGTCGCAGCGCACGAAGGACGCTTCGCCACCGGCGGTACGAATCAGCGCCACAGTGCCTTCACCGCCGGCAGCGTCCAGGTCAGCCACCACCACTTTCAGGCCCTCGGCGGCAAACGCCAGGGCTGTCGCGCGGCCGATGCCGTGGGCGGCTCCCGTGATTACAACCACCTGACCGGAAAACGTCATGCTCATGGGTATGTCCTCGAACGCAAAAACTGGGGGATGTTGGCGTCGCAGCATAGCCAAGCGCAGCGAACGCGCGTCAGCACTATGCAATCGCTGTTTACCGGCGCATGCGCCGCAGTGATAAAACCCGCGCCGTAACCATCACTGCACTGGATCGACCTGCATTCGCCGCATCGGCCAACCTTGCGACATCGCCGCCGAAGGGCTATCAACAAGGCTTCATTCCGTTCGAGTGCCTGTCATGACCAACCAGACCAATCGCCAGTTCCTGCTCGCCAAACGCCCGGTGGGCGCCGCAACCCGCGAGACCTTCACTTACCAGGAAGTACCGGTCGGCGAGCCACAGGCAGGACAGATTCTGGTGAAAAACGAATACTTGTCCCTCGACCCGGCCATGCGCGGCTGGATGAACGAAGGCAAGTCCTACATCCCGCCGGTCGGGATCGGTGAAGTCATGCGCGCACTGGGCGTGGGAAAAGTCATCGCTTCGAACAATCCCGGCTTCGCCGTCGGCGATTACGTCAACGGCGCGCTCGGTGTGCAGGATTACTTCCTCGGCGAGCCGCGCGGCTTCTACAAGGTCGACCCGAAACTTGCGCCATTGCCACGCTATCTGTCTGCGCTGGGCATGACCGGCATGACCGCCTACTTCGCCCTGCTCGACGTGGGCGCACCGAAGGCCGGTGAAACCGTGGTGCTGTCCGGCGCGGCCGGTGCGGTGGGCAGCGTGGCCGGGCAGATTGCCAAGATCAAAGGCTGCCGCGTCGTCGGCATTGCCGGCGGGGCCGACAAGTGCAAATTCCTCATCGACGAATTGGGCTTCGACGGCGCCATCGATTACAAGGCCGAAGACGTCGTGGCCGGACTGAAGCGCGAATGTCCGAAAGGCGTGGACGTGTACTTCGATAACGTCGGTGGCGACATTCTCGACGCGGTGCTGAGCCGCTTGAACATGAAAGCGCGGGTGGTGATCTGCGGCGCCATCAGCCAGTACAACAATAAAGAAGCGGTCAAAGGCCCGGCCAATTACCTGTCACTGCTGGTCAATCGCGCGCGCATGGAAGGTTTTGTGGTGATGGACTACGCCGCGCAATTTGCCAGCGCCGCGCAGGAGATGGCCGGCTGGATGGCCAACGGGCAGCTCAAGAGCAAGGAAGATGTGGTTGAAGGACTTGAGACGTTCCCGGAGACGCTGATGAAACTGTTCAACGGCGAGAACTTTGGCAAGTTGGTGTTGAAGGTTTAAGGCCAGCCTGAAACCAATGTGGGAGCGAGCCTGCTCGCGAAAGCGGTGGATCAGTCAGTAATGATGCCGACTGACACTCCCTCTTCGCGAGCAGGCTCGCTCCCACAGTTGGATCTTCAATAAGCTTTAGGAAATTTCGGCTACGACTGCGGCCAACGCTTGCGCCGGATCTGCCGCCTGGCTGATCGGACGGCCGATTACCAGGTAATCGGAACCGGCATCCAGTGCCTGACGCGGGGTCAGAATGCGCCGTTGATCGTCTTGCGCGCTGCCCGCCGGGCGAATCCCCGGGGTCACCAGTTGCAGCGACGGGTGCGCGGTTTTCAGCGCCAATGCCTCCAGCGCCGAACACACCAGACCGTCCATCCCGGCCTTCTCGGCCAGTGCCGCCAGACGCAGCACTTGTTCCTGCGGCTCGATATCCAGACCGATACCGGCCAGATCCTCGCGCTCCATGCTGGTCAGCACGGTCACGCCGATCAGCAACGGCTGCGGGCCGCTGCGCTTGTCCAGCTCTTCACGGCAGGCAGCCATCATGCGCAGACCGCCGGAGCAGTGCACGTTGACCATCCACACGCCCATCTCGGCAGCGGCTTTCACGGCCATTGCGGTGGTGTTGGGAATGTCGTGGAATTTCAGGTCCAGGAACACTTCGAAACCCTTGTCACGCAGGGTGCCGACGATTTCCGCCGCGCAACTGGTGAACAGTTCCTTGCCCACTTTGACCCGGCACAGCTTCGGGTCCAACTGGTCGGCCAGCTTCAGTGCGGCGTCACGGGTGGGGAAATCCAGGGCGACGATGATAGGAGTCTGGCAGGCGGACATGGATGGGCTCTCAGGCTGGTCGAAAACGGCGCGCATTGTAGCGGAACCGGCGGCGGCGCGGCACCCGATGATCGGTAAATCGTCGCGCCGAACGTGATCAGCTTAGCCGCCGCGGCCATTGTGTCGACTCCGATACACAGCCGACACGCCGGCAACACGCATGCGGGTTAGCCTCGCCCGGCGCAACACGTCCTTACAACAGCACTTCCCGCCTCCCGGCCGGACGCCTATGCTGAAACCACCCCTGGCAGTGAACAGCCCCATGCACAACACCCCGACAACCCTGACGGATGAAAGCAAAGACGACAAGCGCTGGAGCATCCGCGCGCTGATCGTCGATGATGACGTGCCGATCCGCGAGCTGATGATCGATTACCTCGCCCGCTTCAACATCCACGCCAGCGGCGTCACCGACGGCGCGGCAATGCGCCAGGCGCTGCAGGGTGAACATTTCGACGTCATCGTCCTCGACCTGATGCTCCCCGGCGAAGACGGCCTATCGCTGTGCCGCTGGCTGCGCGCCGAATCGGACATCCCGATCCTGATGCTCACCGCCCGCTGCGAACCCACCGACCGCATCATCGGCCTGGAACTGGGCGCCGACGATTACATGGCCAAACCGTTCGAACCACGCGAACTGGTCGCCCGTATCCAGACCATCCTGCGCCGCGTGCGCGACGACCGCAGCGAACAGCGCGCGAACATTCGCTTCGACAACTGGCGCCTGAACAGCGTCCTGCGCCAGGTGGTCGCCGACAATGGCCTGGTAGTGCCCTTGTCCAACGCCGAATTCCGCCTGCTCTGGGTCTTCATCGAACGCCCGCGCCGCGTGCTCAGCCGCGAACAACTGCTCGACGCCGCTCGCGGTCGCTCGATCGAGGCTTTCGACCGCAGCATCGACCTGCTGGTCTCGCGCCTGCGACAGAAACTCGGTGACGACCCGAAAGCCCCGCAGTTGATCAAGACAGTGCGCGGCGAGGGTTACCTGTTCGACGCGCGGGACATCGGTTGATGAAGGCGCGCTTCGACACTCTGTTCGGTCGCTTGTTTGGAGTGCTGTTTCTGGCGATTGTACTGGCGCACCTGCTGGCTTTCGCCTGGTTCAGGCTCTACGGCCCCCCTCCACCCCCACCGCCGCCCGAGTTCTCAACGAACATCGACGACCAACCGCCGCTGCACAACGCCGCTTACCCACCGAGGCAAACACGCCCATGGTTCGGCGGCCCGGTGGTGCCGCTGACCTTTCAGTTCATCACCCTGATGATTGCCGCATGGTACGGCGCCAAGCTGCTCAGCCGGCCGATCCAGCGCCTGAGCGACGCCGCCGAGCGCCTGAGCGAAGACCTCGACAGCGACCCCCTCGACGAATCCGGCCCGCGCGAAGCCCGGCAAGCGGCGCACACCTTCAACCTCATGCAACGGCGCATCCGCGAACAGGTCCAGCAACGCGCGCGCATGCTCGGCGCCGTCTCCCACGACCTGCGCACGCCACTGTCACGGCTGAAACTGCGCCTGGAAAACATCAGCGACGACAAGCTGCAAAGCCAGATGCGCCAGGATCTGGACGACATGATCGGCATGCTCGACGCCACCCTCACCTATCTGCACGAACAACGCACCAGCGAAGCCTTGCAGTTGCTGGACGTGCAGGCGCTGGTCGAATCGCTGTGCGAAAACGCCCAGGACCAGGGCGCCGATGTACAGGTCAGCGGCCACTGCGCGCCTTTGCCAGTACAACCGATGGCGCTGCGCTCGTGCATCAACAACCTGCTGGACAACGCCCTGCGTTACGCCGGACAGGCGCGGATTGAACTGCTGCAACAGCGTGAGGAATTGCTGATTCGGGTGATTGATCACGGACCGGGGATTGCTGAGGACCAGCGTGAAGCCGTGTTTGAACCGTTCTACCGACTGGAAGGCTCGCGTAACCGCAACTCCGGCGGCGTAGGACTGGGCATGACCATCGCCCGCGAGGCCGCGCAGCGGCTGGGTGGGCGGTTGAATCTGGAAGAAACGCCGGGTGGCGGGCTGACTGCCATTGTCCGCTTGCCACGGGGCTGAGGCTCAGCCGACTTGAAGTGAGAGCGAGGCTGCTCGCGAAAGCGTCTGATGATTCAATGCATCTGTTGAATGCACCAGCCTCTTCGCGAGCAGGCTCGCTCCCACAATGAAACTGAGTGTATTCGGCAGATATTGGTTGGATGTGGAGGCGCTATCGCTGGCAAGCCAGCTCCCACAGGGATCTAGTGGTTTCAGAGAGAGATGGGTTGGCTTTGAGGGCGCTATCGCTAGCAGGCTCACTCCTACAGTTTGATCGAGCGCGTCCAGCAAGAAATGGGTCGGCTGTCAGGCCGCCTTCGCGAGCAGGCTCGCTCCCACAAAATCAAAAGCAAAAGCAAAGCAGCGCAGCTGCCAGCGGCGAAGCCGCCCCACTCAACAATGAGCGCAAGCTCGAGTGCTTTTGATCTTGATCCACCGGCGACGTCGGAAGGCTGAGCGGAGGGATTGATCCGGGCATGGGAGCGCAGCGACCGTCTGGCGCAGCCAGACACAGCGGAAGGAGGTGCAGCGAAGCAAACCGTAGCCGCTGCGCCCGGATCGATCCCGCAGCGAAGGAACCCGAGCCTGCGAGGGCCGAACGCAGGAGCTAGCGTTTTTTGCTTACTTTTTTTGGCGCTTGTAAAAAAGTAAGTCGCCGTCAGGCGAAACCGCCAGCCGCCGCAGCGAAACATTCGGATATTCACACCAGACAAACCCAAGCATGGTCGGCCCAAAGGCCGCCAAGCCCCCCCTAGACCCGAGCCTGACTCTTACTCCAATCCGTCAAAAGACTATAAGCCACCGCCAACAAAGTAGGCCCGATAAACAACCCGATAAAGCCAAACGCAATCAACCCGCCAAACACCCCGAGCAACACAATCACCAACGGCAGATTCCCGCCACGGCTGATCAGATACGGCTTGAGCACATTGTCCACGCCACTGATGATGAACGTCCCCCAGATCCCGAGAAAGATCGCCATCCCGTACTCACCCTTCCACACCAGCCAAGCCGTTGCCGGCACCCACACCAGCGGTGGCCCCATCGGAATCAGACTCAGCATAAACGTGACAATCCCCAGCACCAGCGCCCCAGGGACCCCGGCAATGAAAAAGCCGATCAACGCCAGCACCGCCTGCGCCGCCGCCGTACCAATCACACCGTTAACCACGCGCTGCACCGTGCCCGCCACCAATTCGATGTAATAACCGGCACGATCGCCAATCAAGCGCTGCAACAGACTGTGCACAAACGCCGCCAGTCGTGGCCCGTCACGGTAGAAAAAGAACACGAACACCAGGCTCAGCGTCAGCTCGAGAATCCCGCCGCCGATCTGCGCACTGCGCGCCAGCAGCCAGTTACCGACCTGGCCCAGATACGGCTTGATCGAGACCATCAACGCCGCGCCCTGCTGATCGATGCTGTCCCACATCGCCACCAGCCGCTCACCAACCAATGGCACGCTGCCAAGCCAGGTGGGCGCTTCCGGCAAACCGTCGACCTGCACATCCTTGATGAATGCCGTGGCATCGCGCACATGATCGGCAAGATTGAAGCCCAGCCACACCAGCGGCGCCGCCACCAGCAACATCCAGCCCAGTGTCAGGATCAACGCGGCCAGCGATTCGCGGCCATTGAGCGCACGGGTCAGCAAACGCATCAGCGGCCAACTGGCGAACGCCAGCACCGCGCCCCAGAACAGCGCCGACCAGAACGGCGCCATCACCCACAGGCTGGCACCAAACAACACCAGCAGCAGAATCTGCACCAGCAGGCGATCGTTATTGAGCATGGAAAGTCCCGGCAAAGTCAGTCAGCGAAAGAGTAGGCGAACACTGCGTGCGTGCTCCCCCGGCACAGCTTATCGCAACAGGTCGATGCGCAGGCCAGAGCCTTCGAGATTGCCGGTTTCCATCCGGGCCGCCCGCACACCCTGAGTCATCAACGCCTGGCGCCAGGCTTCGGCCTTGGGCCCGGAAACCGTGACCCGCAAGGTCGTGTCGAGATTCAGGCCACGGGAAATCAGGCGCAGCCAGGTAGCATCCGGCTCATCGACCAGTTTCGGCAAATCCAGCTCGCCGGTGCTTTTCAGCTGGCGCAGCAGGGTCGCCGAGGTCGGCAGCAGTTCGCCCAACGGCGCAGTCGCCTCGAACTGCTCGACATGCAGATAGGCTTTACGATTGCCTCGAGTGATGCTGTAGAGCGCCACCAGCGTGTTGTCCTTTGGCGCCGCCAGCCTGAGCAACAGATAAGCCTGCTGCTCGTCAGCGCCATACAGCTTGGCGTTGCCGAACACCTCGTTGGCCCACAGGCTGCTTTCGCCGCAGTCACGGGCCTGGCACCAGAACAGCAACTCGGCATCCTGCTGTTGCAGGGCTTCGCGGGCGGCGGTGAAGGCTTCGGTGGCGGAATGTTCCGGCGGCAACTCGTAGGTCACCGAGGTGGTCTGGCCGCGGGCGGTGACCTGGCCGTCATAACGCAACTGGCCGCTGATCTTGCGGATCGAACCCAGCGGGTAGATGCGCTCCAGCTCGGCGGCCGGGCGATAGTCGACAATCTGAGCATCGGCCAGACGCGGCACGATTTGCAGATCCTGGCTGCCCGGCACATCGGCAGCGAAGGACAAGGAGCTGAAGCAGCACAGCGCGAATAGACTGAGTGGCCGCATAGTCAGGCTCACCGGACGGTCATGGCTGGGCGGGTCGGGGTCGCAGCGGTATAGAAATCCATCGAGTTTGTCTCCTGTTTCAACCCGCCCAGCCTCGGCAGTTGCCGGTAGCAAGTCAAGGCATGGCGAAGAAGCGATTGAAACAGTCTGCTACAAGACCTGCGCCAGCCTCGTCATTCAGGTGCAGATGATGCCCGCCCGGCAACTGTTCGTGGCTGAAGGGTAGACGCTTCAGCAACTCCGGATGCCTGGCCAGCATGCCATCCGCCGCGACCACCAGATGGGCCGGGCAACCGACGCGCGAGGCAAACGCCATTGCCTGTTCTTCCGTCAGGCGCAGCGGCGATGGCAGGGTCAGGCGATTGTCGGTGCGCCAGGTGTAACCGCCGGGCACCGGCATCAAACCGCGCTGGGCCAACAGTTCGGCGGCCTCGCGACTGACTGCCACCAGGCCTTTCATTCGCGCTTCGATGGCACGCTCAAGGGTGGTATAGACCGGTTTGCGCTTTTCCCGCAGATCAAGTTGCGCCTGTAGGGCCATGCCCATGCGCTCTGCGGCGTTTTCGCCTTTGTCTGTCGGAGGAATCACTCCATCGATCAGGGCCAGATGGCTGATGCGCTCGGGCAGCGAACCGGCCAGCACCATCGAGACAATCGCGCCCATTGAATGCCCGAGCAGGCCGAAACGCTTCCAGCCCAATTGCTCGGCGACTTGCAGCACATCATGGGCGTAGTCCCACAGGGCATAACCGGCGCCGTTCGGGCGATGCGCGGAATGACCGTGGCCGGCCATGTCCAGCGCGACGATACGCAAACCGTGGAGCTTGGGCGCCAGTCGGGCAAAGCTGTTGGCGTTGTCGAGCCAGCCGTGCAACGCGATCACCGGCACGCCGTCCTCGGGACCGAACAAGTGCGCGGCCAACTCGATGTGCGGCAGATTCAGGCGCACTTCTTCGCAGGTCGGGCTCATGCGCAATCCTTGTTCTGGCGCTGCTCCCAGCGGGTGAACAGGCTCTTGAGCAGGCGCGCCGTATCTTGCGGGCGCTCAAGCGGGAACATGTGCCCGCCAGGCATGCTCAGCGCCTCCCCTTGGGGCAGGCGCGAGACGAAACGTGTGTGATGGCGCATGACCACGCGGCTCTTGTGCCCGCGCACCATGGCCAGTGGCACCTGCAACTGGCGGGTGCGCCCCGGACTGGTGTGCGGCACGCCGCGATAAATGCTGATTTCCGTGGCTGGGTCGAAACGCAGACGCAGCTTGTCGTCGACCTGATGCAAACCGTGTTGCAGGTAGGCATCGAAGCATTCCGGATCGAAGCCGCGAAACAGGGTCTTGCCGGAAAAGTAACTGCGTGCACTGTCGAGATCGGCGAATTCTTCACGGCGCCCGAGGGTGCGCCCGGCCGGGGTCAGCCGGTCGATGAAACCAAAGCGCTTGGCCGCGCGAATCACCCACTGATCGGTGCGGGTCAGCACCGGTGAGTCGAGCATGACCACGCCGCGATACAGCTCGGGACAGCGCAACGCCGCGTGCAAGTGCAGCAGACCGCCAAAGGAGTGGCCGACGCCCCATACCGGCTGTTCCTGCTGCTCCAGGTGATGGATCAGTTCATCGACCAGGTTGTACCAGTTGTCGTCCGCCGGAAAACGTGGGTCATGGGCGTGCTGCTCCAGATGCACGACCCGATACTCCGGCGCCAGCGCCGCGAACAACTTGCCATAGGTCCCCGAAGGGAAGCCGTTGGCGTGGGCGAAAAAGATCGGTTGCGACATGCGGGCAAATCCATGAGCGGGAATCGTGGCGTTGATTGTCCGCAAGAGCCGGCGTCGCAGCAATGACTGTAAGTGCCAGGAATGATGACAGTCCGGTCAGGGTGATGTGTATCAGCGAGACCGCTGCCCCCTCACCCCAGCCCTCTCCCCCAAGGGGGCGAGGGGGAAAGGGAGCAGATCGGGGGAGTGTCCGGGACCTGAGCTCGACTCGAACTATCAGGTCGACGAGGATCGCGAAAACCACACGGTAGGCCCCCTCTCCCTCTGGGAGAGGGCTGGGGTGAGGGCTCGTCCTGACGGAACCCGATAAATGTCAACGCAGCGGCGGCTGTTCCCCCAGCGGCACCACCGCCATGGTCAGGCGCGACACGCAACTGGCCTTGCCTTCATCGCTGGTCAAACGGATGTCCCAGACATGCGTGGTGCGGCCGATATGGATCGGCGTGGCAACCGCCGTCACCCGCCCACTGCGCAACCCGCGCAAATGGTTGGCGTTGATCTCCAGGCCCACGCAGTAGAACTTGCTGGCATCGATGCACAGATAACTGGCCATCGAACCCACGGTTTCCGCCAGCACCACCGAGGCGCCGCCATGCAGCAGACCGTAAGGCTGATGGGTGCGATGGTCGATGACCATGCTCGCGGTCAGCGACTGTTCGTCGAAGGCTTCGAAGCGAATATCCAGCACTTCGCCAATGGTGTTCTTCTGGATTGCGTTCAACTGTTCGATGTCGGGAGTAGTACGCCACAAGCTCATCGCAGACTTCCTTTGTTGTTGTAATCGATGCTCAATCCTGCCACAGCACCGCCTCGCTGCGCGCGCTCCATTCTTCGAAGCGTGCGCCGTAGCGGTCTTCGATGACGTTGCGTTTGATTTTCAGAGTCGGGGTGAGGAAGCCGTTATCCACCGCCCAGTTGTCCTTGACCACCACCAGCCGGCGCAGGCGTTCGTGCTTGTCGAGGGCGGCGTTGACCTCCTCCAGCAGCTTTTCCAGGCTCGCGTGCAGACTGGCACGAGGCTCTTGCTGATTGACCGTCGACAGAACGCACAACCCCAGCGGTGCACTCAGGCCATCGCCGACCACGCACACCTGTTCGATGCGTGAATGCACGGCCAGACGGTTTTCGATCGGCGCCGGCGCGACGTATTTGCCCTTGCTGGTCTTGAAGATTTCCTTGAGTCGCCCGGTCAGGCGCAGGCGCCCTTCGCTGTCCTGTTCACCCTTGTCGCCGGTGCGCAGAAAGCCGTCTGCGGTGAGGGTCTCAGCGGTTTTCTGCGGTTCCTTGAAATAGCCGAGCATGTTGGCCTGGCTGCGCACCTGCACTTCGCCGGACTCATCGATGCGCACCTCGACTTCCGGGCACGGCTGGCCGATCCAGCCCTGTTTGTATCGCCCCGGCAGGCAGATATGCGAATAGCCGCAGCCCTCGGTCATGCCGTACACCTCCAGCACCTCGAGGCCGAGTTTCTGATACCAGGCGAGCAAGGTCTGCGGTACCGGCGCAGCGCCGGACAATGCCACGCGCAAGGCATCCAGGCCGAGCCCGGCCAGCACTTTGTGCCCGACGCGCTTGCCGATGAAGGGCAGCCCGAGGAGAAAATCCAGGCGCTGCGCCGGGATCTTGCTGTACACGCCCATCTGGAATTTGGTCCAGATACGCGGCACGCCGAACATAGCGGTCGGCCGCGCGCGCTGCAGATCAGTGATGAAGGTGTCGAGGCTTTCAGCGAAGAACACCGTCTGCCCGGTGTAGATCGACGCCAGTTCGACAAACATGCGCTCGGCGACGTGGCACAGCGGTAGATACGACAGCAGCCGATCATTCTCATTGAGCCCGAACAGCTGCGTGCCACGACTGGTGGCGAAACCGAGATTGGCGAAACTGTGCATCACGCCTTTGGGCAGGCCGGTGGTGCCGGAGGTGTAGATGATCGTCGCCAGTTGTTCGGCGGCGGGGCGTGGATCGTCCTGGATTGGCGAACAGCTCTGCAGGTCCGCCCAGCTGTAATCGAACTCGCCTGGCGGATTCAGCGGCAGGCTGATGGTCGGCAGGCCCGCCGGCACGCCCTGCGACATGCCTGCCCAGTCATCCAGTTTGCCGATGAACGCCAGCGCACTTTCCGAATGAGTCAGCACCTGCGCCACGGATTCGGCGGTGAGATTGGGGTACAGCGGCACGGACACATGCCCGGCCATCCAGATCGCCAGGTCGGCGATGATCCAGTGCGCGCAGTTTTTCGAGATCAGCGCGATGTGGCTGCCGGGCGGTAACTCCCGCGCGCGCAACCAGTGCGCCGCACAGCGGGCCTGATGGCCGACATCGGCCCACGTCAGCGTCTCGACCTGCCCGCCACCGATCGGCTGCACCAGAAAGCGCTGGCGCGGGTGCCGGGCTTCCCGTTCGTAGAACACGTCCAGCGGCAAACGGAAGGCGGCAGACATGCGACTCGCTCCTGTTTTTTTGGTCTGGAGCAAGCGTAGTCAACCAAGCAAGTGCTTGGTTGGAATTTTCAAACAAATAATTTCATGGGTTGGCAGAAATCAATGTGGGAGCGAGCCTGCTCGCGAATGCAGTATGTCAGCCCCAAAAAGGGTGAATGACACGCCGCCTTCGCGAGCAGGCTCGCTCCCACAGGGATATGGCGTTAAGGGTGCTTGAGGCTATTGAGCTTCATCGAGCCAATCAGCAGTTCACTGTGCTCAAGCTCGGCCAGCCCCGCCGTACTCACCCGCTCCGGCGGATGTCCGGCGCCGTGCTGCAGATAGCTGAGCAGATTGCCCACCAACGGGTTGTGGCTGACCAGCAGCACGTTGCTCACCGCGACCAATTGCTCGGCGACCTTGTCCGGATCGCTCTCCGGCGTCAGCCACTCGACCGTACGGATCTCCGGCTCGAACCCCAGCGCCTCGCGCACGATCTGCGCGGTCTGCTGCGCGCGCAGATAAGGGCTGGCGTAAATCGCCGTCAGCGGCTGGCCCATCAGATGCGCCGCGCTGCTCAGGACTTCTTTACGACCATGCTCGGTCAGCTCGCGCTCGGAATCGATTTTCGAACCGTGAGGCACCGCCTCACCGTGACGCAATACCCACAGTTTCATAGTTTGGGCTCCTCATCGCGCACCGGGTGCGCGGCCGGGGCGACGGTGTGCGGCGCTTCTCCTTCCGGGGTGCGCGGCGCCGGCCAGTCGGCGAACGGCCAAGGCTTCTGGTCACTGTGGAACGTGCCGAAGCGGCCGATCTGCGCGAGGAACTGGCTGAGGCTGTCGCCAAAATTCATCAGGCTGGCGCTCGGTGCGCCGTAGATCAGGCGGTAGATCAGTTGCACCAATACCACCGCGCCGAGGATGAACTGCGCGACTTGCCAGACCAGCAGATAAACGATCATCCACAACACCCGCAGGAGAATGGATTCGTACTGGGTTTCGCTTTTCGGATCGTTCATGGCTTGCTTCCTGTCCGTGTGAATCAGTTGAAACCGCTGGTGGAAATAAAGTCGACGTCGGTTTTCGGCTCGGCACGCATCAGTAGACCGATCACCTGCTCCAGCGTGCGTCCCTCGAACAGGATCGCGTGCAGCCCGGCGACCAGCGGCATGTACACGCCGACTTCCTGGGACTTGGCCTTGAGCACTTTGAGGGTGTTGACCCCTTCGGCGACCTCGCCAAGACGCGACACCGCTTCGTCGAGGCTCAAGCCCTGACCGAGGGCGAAGCCGACCTGGTAGTTGCGGCTCTTGGGTGACGAACAGGTGACGATCAGATCGCCGACCCCGGCCAGACCAAGGAAGGTCATCGGGTTGGCGCCTTGATTCACCGCAAAGCGGGTCATCTCGGCCAAGGCGCGAGTGATCAGCATGCTCTTGGTGTTCTCGCCCATTTCCAATGCCACCGCCATGCCGGCGATGATCGCGTAAACGTTTTTCAACGCGCCGCCCAGCTCGACACCGAAACGGTCGGCGCTGGCGTAGACGCGGAAGGTGCGCCCGTGCAGAGCGGCTTGCACCGCTTTGCACAGTTCTTCGTCTTCACTGGCGACCACCGTGGCGGTCAGCGCGTGCTCGGCGATTTCCCGCGCCAGGTTCGGCCCGGACAACACACCGATACGCGCCTGCGGGGCGATCTCTTCGAGGATCTGGCTCATCAGTTTGAAGGTCTGCGCTTCGATGCCTTTGGTCAGGCTGACCAGCATCTTGCCGCTCAAGCGTTCGGCGTGGGCGGCGAGCACTGTGCGCAAGGCGCTGGACGGCAGCGCGACGAAGCACAGATCACAGGCCTCGAGGGTGGCTTGCAGGTCGGTGACGGCGGTCACGCTCGGCAGAATCTTGATGCCTTTGAGGTAACGCGGGTTTTCACGATTGACCCGGATGGCCTCGGCCTGCTTGGGGTCACGCATCCACTGAAGGACTTGATGGCCGTTCTCGGCCAGCAGATTGGCCACGGCGGTACCAAAACTTCCGCCTCCCAGGACCGCAATCGGGCGCTGTTCAGTCATATGCAATCCGTTAATCCATACCAGTGGCGATGCCGGGCATTATACGGCGCGACCCGGTCGCGGCCAGCCCCAGCAACAATTACCGACATTTGTAGGAAGAAGACCAATAAAACCTAGGAAAATGCCTGCAACGTCACTGGAAAAGTCGCCGCCCTCGGTTAACATGCGCGCCAATTCCTCTCTCTGCAGGCTGTGTCGTGTTTTCTGGCCCTCCTCCCCCGCGCTCGCCGCTGCTACTGGCGCTGCTGTTCAGCCCGCTGGTGCTGGCGGACGACCTGTTCGTCGACAGCCAGACGCTGCCGCAGGTACTCACAGCCACGCGGCTGAAACAGACGCCAGCGGAAGTGCCCGGGAGCATGACCGTTCTCGACAGCGAATTGATCAGCGCCAGCGGTGCCCGCGACATCAGCGAGCTATTGCGACTGGTGCCGGGGATGATGGTTGGCAGCATCAACGGCAATCAGCCGGCGGTGAATTACCACGGCACCAACGCCAGCGAAGCACGGCGCATGCAGGTGTTGATCGATGGCCGCTCGGTGTATCGCGCAGGCCTGGCGACGGTGGACTGGAGTGATATCCCGGTAGCGATGGAAGACATCGAGCGGATCGAGGTGTTTCGTGGCCCGAACACCGTCAGCTACGGCGCCAACGCGTTGATGGCGGTGATCAACATCATCACTCGCCACCCGGCCGACAGCCACGGCACGCGTTTGAAGATCACTCGCGGCCAGCGTGGCATCAACGACTTTTATGCCAGCCAGGGCACCGGTTGGGATGGCGGCGATCTGCGCCTGTCGCTGTCCGGCCAGGAAGACGACGGTTTCGACAGCGACCGCAACGGCGCCGATTATCGCGACAGTCGACGCTTGAATCGTCTGAGCCTGGCGGTCAGCCACGACCTCAATGAAGGGCAAAGCCTCGACTGGCAGCTCAACGCCAAGGACGGCAGCAATCAGCGACCTTATACCTACCGCCCGGTGTTCTCGGGGATTACCGACGCCGGGAACAATTCCGACGTGGTGGCCAAGGATTACGCCGGTTCGGTACGCTGGAACCTCGATATCAATCCCGAACATAGCCTTTATGTGCAAGGTTCGGCGCAGCACTGGGATCGCCAGCAAGTCTGGCGCGCCTGCGATGCCGAGGTGTCGTTCAGCCCTGAACTGACGCAGCTGTGGCAGCTCAACCCGAATTACACCGAACGGCTGGCGCGCAACATCAACCAGTTCACCGGCCCCGGCGCGGCACCCGGCACGCCGCAGGAAATGGCGCTGGCCAATCAAGTGCTCGAACAATGGCGCAACGGCGCCAGCCAGACCTTGTGCGGCGATATCGACCAGAGCGCCCGCGAATCGCGCTACGACCTCGAACTGCAGGACACCCTCAGCCTGTCCGACAGCCTGCGCCTGGTCAGCGGCCTCAACTACCGCTACGACCGTGCCGATTCCGAGACCTATTTCAACGGCACCCTCGACGACACCACCTGGCGCGCTTTCGGCCAACTGGAATGGCGCGCCACCGAGCACTGGCTGGTGCAGGGCGGCGCGATGTTCGAAGACACGCAACTGATCGGCAGCTCGCTGACCCCGCGCTTCGCGGTCAACTACCTGATCAACCCGCGTCATGGCCTGCGCGCGGTGTACTCGGAGGCGATCCGTTCGCCGGACATGTTCGAGAACAACGTCAACTGGAGCTATCAGGTCAGCAACCTGCGACCCTCGGCTTACGGCCAATCGTCGGCGCGTTATTTCGTCAAGACCCGTGGCCCCGGCGATCTCGATCAGGAGCACATGCGTTCTCGCGAATTGGGCTACAACGGTTATTTCGCCGAACTCGGTCTGGCCGTGGACGTGAAGCTGTTCTACGACGAAATCACCGGGATGATCAGTGAACCGCTGCGCAACAACCAGTACATCGCCAGCAACGCCAACAGCTCGCGCTTTCGCGGCAGCGAAACGCAACTCGACTGGCGCCTCAGCAACGCCGACCGTTTGCGCTTCACTTATGCCTTCGTCGATGCCGAGGCGAGCAATCCGCTGGACCAGCAGTTGACCTCGCGCAACAGCGGTTCCGCCGGTTGGCTGCGCAATTGGGGCCAGGGCTGGAACAGCGCCCTCTTCTATTACGGTGACAACGCGCTCAACGGCTATCGCTTCGAACGCGTCGACACGCGCATCGCCAAACGCATCGCCATTGGCAAAGCTCAGCTGCAATTGGCCGGCGTGCTGCAACAGCGCCTCGACCATCAGCCGAACACCTTCGTCGACAATAATTACGATGAACGCCGGGTGATGTATTTCAGTGCCGAGCTGGAGTTCTAGGATGCGCACCGGCCCGTCACGGAAGACGCCCACCCTGGGCCACTGGCTGGCCGGGCTCTGCCTGTTCATGACCGCGTGGCTGCACGGCGTCGCGGTGCAAGCGGCGGATATTCTGTTGACCGGCGCCGAGGAAAGCCCCGGCGTGCAGGCCTTCGTGCAAGCGCTGAGTGAACTGCGCCCGACCGACAATGTGCGGTTCCAGCCGCTGGCCAGTTTGCCGGCTCCGGGCAAACTGCCGGCCAGTCTGCGCTTGATCCTGCTCGATCTGCCCAGCCTCGACTGGCGTCTGCAAGACTCACAAGGCCCGTCGACGCTGGTGTTGCGCATCAGCCGCTTGCAGGCGCGCCAGCGTTTCGCCGATGCCCAACCGGCGCGCCTGAGCCTGCTCTGGAGCGACCCGCCGCTGAGCCGGCAACTGCAACTGATCCGGCGAATCCTGCCGCAAGCCCGGCGCGTCGGCGTGCTGTTCGATGAGCACGGCGAGTTCCTCCTCGACGAATTGCGCGTGGCTGCGCGGCCATTGAATCTGCAGATTGTCAGCCAGCGCTGGGACAACATTCACGACAGCCGTCCGCTGCAAGCGGTGCTGAAAAGCAGCGACGTCTTGCTCGGCCTCGATGACCCCGACCTGTACAACTCGCAGACGGCAAAAAACCTCTTGCTCAGCAGCTACTCGCGGCAGGTTGCGCTGATCGGCCCCAACATTGCATTCGTTCGCGCTGGCAGCCTTGCCAGTACCTACAGCGACCAGAGCGACTGGCTGGCGATTCTCGACCATTTGCTCGATCAGCCCACCAGCGCCTGGCCGCGAACGCTTTACCCCGCTCGTTTCAAAGTCTCAAGTAATGCGCAGGTGGCTCGTTCCCTAGGCATCGAACCGCTGAATGAAGCATCTGTCGCCAGTGCCTTGGCCGAAGGAGAGCGCCGCCCATGAGTTTTCGTCGCCGTTGGGACATCAACACCCGCACGCAGCTGATCAGCCTCGGGCCGGCGCTGCTGCTGACGTTGCTGTTGATCAGCTTCTTCACCTTCGTGCGTATCCAGGATTTGCGTCAGGAGCTGAACCACACCGGCCAGTTGATCGCCAATCAACTGGCCCCGGCCACGGAATACGGGGTTATCTCCGGCAACAACGAAGTGCTGGAAAGCCTGCTCAAGGCAACCCTGGCCACGCCCAACGTGCGTTTTCTCGAAGTGCAGGACAGCGCCAACCGGATTCTGGTGTATGTCGAACAACCGGCTGATAGCCACAGCCGCCCGCATCAGGTCGAAGTGTTCCAGGCGCCGGTGCGTTTGCAGCGGATCGCCTTGCACAATGATTTTTTCCAGGACGGCAAGGTCAGCAACAGCGCCGCCGGCGAGGATTATCTGGGGCGAGTGATCGTCGGGCTGTCCAACGATGCTTTCAGTCAGCGCCAGCAGGAGATCCTGTTCAAGGCCGGGATTCTCGCGCTGTTCGCCCTGCTCTTCACTTTTGTCGTCGCCCGTCGTTTGGCCGGCAGTCTTTCGCAACCGATCCGCGATATCGGCGATGCGGTCAAGGCGATTCAGGAAGGCGACTACAAAACCCCGCTGCCGATTGTCGATGACACTGAACTGGGTGCGCTGTCGCAGCACATCAACAACCTTGCTCAGGCGCTGGAGCAGGCCAGTCGCGAACAGCAGCAGGCGATGGCGCAACTGATCCAGACCCGCGAAGAGGCGGAAAAGGCCAACAACGCCAAATCGGATTTCCTGGCGATGATGAGCCATGAGCTGCGCACGCCCATGAACGGTGTGCTGGGCATGTTGCAATTGCTCGAAACCACCGAGATGACCGAGGAGCAGGTCGAATACGCCGCGCTCGCTTCGGAGTCCACCGAGCATTTGCTCAAGGTCATCAACGACATTCTCGACTTCTCGCGAATCGAACGTTCGGAGCTGGAGCTTGAGCATATCCCGTTCAATCTCGCCGAGCTGATCGGCGCCTGCGCGCAGTCGTTCCAGCACAGCGCGGTGCAGCGCGGCCTGGCGCTGAATCTGCGCATCCCCGACGACATGCGCGGCTTGCAGGTGCAGGGCGATCCGACGCGGATCCGGCAGATTCTGGTCAATCTGGTCGGCAATGCCTTGAAGTTCACCGAGCAGGGCCGGGTCAGCATCGAGGCGCAATGGCAGTCGCTGGATCACGAACTGCTGTGGTTCACCTGCTCGGTGCGTGACAGCGGCATCGGTATTTCTTCTGAGAGTCTGGAGCTGATGTTCAACGCCTTCCAGCAGGCCGACAGTTCGATCTCCCGTCGTTACGGTGGCACCGGCCTTGGTCTGCCGATCGCGCGGACTTTGGCCGAACGTATGGGCGGCACCTTGCGCGCGCAGAGTGAGGAAGGACGCGGTTCGGTATTCACTCTGGAAATTCCATTGGCGCTATATAAGCAGGCAATGCCAGCGCTGGCCGCGCCGCGCACCCTGAACGGCAGTGGTCAGGGCGAGGGACGCCATGTGTTGCTGGTCGAAGACAATCCGGTCAACCAGACCGTGATCGAGGCAATGCTGCGCAGCCTGGGCTTCGCGGTCAGCGTGGCGACCGATGGCGCACAAGCGGTGCGCAGTGCCGAGGGTGGCGAGTTCGAAGTGATTCTGATGGATTGCCGGCTGCCGATCATCGACGGCTACGAGGCCACGCGACAGATCCGCGACCTGCCCGGACGCCGCGATGTGCCGATCATCGCGCTGACCGCCAACGCCTTGCAGGGCGATCGCGAAACGTGTCTGGCAGCGGGGATGAACGATTACCTGGCCAAGCCGTTCAAACGCAATGACCTGCAGCAGATTTTGCAGCGCTGGGTGTCGTAGTGTGGGCCTTTCGACCATCTGCGACTGGCGTGAAAAGCGAAAGTGCGGCAGTCTTAGGCACCCGAACGAGCCCCAAAAGGGGCTTGATTAAAAATTTCAGTGCACAAGTGTACATTCATGTCCTTGGTGCTGTGACTTTCACCACAACGCAATAGTCTATGAGTAGGCTGCCGGTTCGAGGCATGAACGCCTTGAACGGTCGGGAAGATCTGCCCCACCTGCCGCATGGGATTATTGAGGAGCTCGCATGACCAAACAAAACGCCTTTACTCGGGAAGACCTGCTGCGCTGCAGTCGCGGTGAGCTGTTCGGCCCAGGTAACGCGCAACTGCCCGCCCCGAACATGCTGATGGTGGATCGCATCACCCATATCAGCGAAGAAGGCGGCAAGTACGGCAAAGGTGAATTGGTCGCCGAGCTGGATATCAACCCTGACCTGTGGTTCTTCGCCTGCCATTTCGAAGGCGATCCGGTAATGCCGGGCTGCCTGGGTCTGGATGCCATGTGGCAACTGGTCGGTTTCTTCCTGGGCTGGCAAGGCCTGCCGGGCCGCGGCCGTGCGCTGGGTTCGGGCGAAGTGAAATTCTTCGGTCAGGTGCTGCCGACCGCGAAGAAAGTCACCTATAACATTCATATCAAACGCGTCCTCAAGGGCAAGCTGAACATGGCCATCGCCGATGGTTCGGTCAGTGTCGACGGACGCGAAATCTACACCGCCGAAGGCCTGCGCGTCGGCGTGTTCACCTCCACTGACAACTTCTAAGGGTTATTCGCATGCGCCGCGTCGTTATCACTGGTCTGGGCATCGTTTCGTGCCTGGGCAATGACAAAGAGACCGTCTCCGCTAACCTGCGTGCAAGCCGCCCTGGCATCCGGTTCAACCCGGAATATGCTGAAATGGGTCTGCGTAGCCAGGTTTCCGGCTCCATCGACCTCAACCTTGAAGAGCTGATCGATCGCAAGATCTATCGCTTCGTCGGCCATGCAGCGGCTTACGCCTACCTGGCCATGAAAGATGCCATCACTGACTCCGGCCTGACCGAAGAGCAAGTGTCCAATCCGCGTACCGGCCTGATCGCTGGTTCCGGTGGTGCTTCCACGCTGAACCAGATGGAAGCGCTCGACATCCTCCGTGAGAAAGGCGTGAAGCGCGTTGGCCCGTACCGCGTCACGCGGACCATGAGCAGCACCGTTTCCGCTTGCCTGGCCACGCCGTTCAAGATCAAGGGCCTGAACTACTCCATCGCTTCTGCCTGCGCCACCAGTGCTCACTGCATCGGTACCGCCATGGAACAGATCCAGATGGGCAAGCAGGACATCGTCTTCGCCGGTGGCGGTGAAGAAGAGCACTGGAGCCAGTCGTTCCTGTTCGACGCGATGGGCGCCCTGTCCAGCAAGCGCAACGACACCCCGGAACAAGCTTCCCGCGCCTACGACAAGGACCGCGACGGTTTCGTCATCGCTGGCGGCGGCGGCATGGTTGTCGTCGAAGAGCTGGAACACGCTCTGGCCCGTGGCGCGAAGATCTACGCCGAGATCGTTGGCTACGGCGCAACGTCCGATGGCTACGACATGGTTGCCCCGAGCGGCGAAGGCGCGATCCGCTGCATGCAGCAGGCGCTGTCCACCGTCGACACCCCGATCGACTACCTGAACACCCACGGCACTTCGACTCCGGTCGGCGACGTCGCGGAAATGAAAGGTGTGCGTGAAGTGTTCGGCGACAAGGCTCCAGCGATCAGCTCGACCAAGAGCCTGTCCGGTCACTCCCTGGGCGCCGCCGGCGTGCACGAAGCGATCTATTGCATGCTGATGATGGAAGGCAACTTCATCGCCGGCTCCGCCAACATCGACGAGCTCGACCCGGAAGTGGCCGATCTGCCGGTGCTGACCAAGACCCGCGAGAACGCCACTATCAACACCGTGATGAGCAACAGCTTCGGCTTTGGCGGCACCAACGCCACGCTGGTACTGAAGCGCTGGGAAGGCAAGTAATTCCCCGCTGCTGAGCCACACAAAAAACGCCCCGACTGGTTCGGGGCGTTTTTTTTGGCCTGCAGAAAACCTCATGACTCAACACAAATCCCCTGTGTAGGAGCTGCCGTAGGCTGCGATCTTTTGACTTTGACTTTAAAGGGCAAGATCAAAAGATCGCAGCCTTCGGCAGCTCCTACACAAGGGTTCGCATGGGTCTGGAGATGAAACTTCTGTCATGAAACTTACCACCCTGCGACCGAATGTCGCGGTTTACGCGGCCTGCAGCTTTGTTGCGAAATCCGCAACAACACCTTGCGCCAATCGGCAGTTTACTTAGCTGGCTAACAAATCCTATAACAGAGTCCTGCACACGCCTTGGTGCAGTAACTTGAGATCTGGAGCTAGCAGATGACTGTAAAAGTAACTGAACGCGACGATTCACACATGTCCCACGAAGGCCTGGCCGCCGGCATCCGTATCTGGGATGTGCATCAACAAGACTTGCTGGTCGGCATGTTCCACAACGAAATAGATGCGCATAACTACAAGGCCGAACTGGAAGTGCAGGAACAGCAAAGAGAACTGAAGTCCGCCTGAAACAACACAGCATTTGAAAACGACAAACCCCGCCATGAGCGGGGTTCGTCGTTGTTACAGCCGTGGATTTACCACATCAGATCATCAGGGATCTGGTACGCCGCGTACGGATCGTCCTCGGCGTTGACCTCTTCGGTCTGCACGTTGAGCTGGACGATGCGCTGCGGGTCGCGCTCCTGGATCTTCAGCGCCGCTTCACGGGGAATCACTTCATAGCCGCCATTGTGGTGCACGATCGCCAGCGAACCGCTGCTGAGCTTGTTGCGCATCAGCGTGTTGACCGAGATGCGCTTGACCTTCTTGTCGTCGACGAAGTTGTAGTAGTCCTCGGTGGTCAGCTTGGGCAGACGCGAGACCTCGATCAATTGCTTGACCTGCGCGGCGCGGGCCTTGGCCTCGGCCTTCTCCTGCTGCTGACGGTTCAGCTCCTGGTCGCGCTTGACCTTCTCGGCCATGGCTTCCTGGGCGGCGCGCTGCTGCGAATCGTCCAGCTCGGCCTGGCCTTTGTGGGCCAGGCGCTGTTGCTTTTGCTTGTCTTTGCTGACCTGCTTGGCCTGCTTTTGGTTGACCAGGCCTGCTTTGAGCAACTGGTCGCGAAGGGAAAGGCTCATCAATGCTTACTCACTTGGGCAACGGCTCAGCCGCAGCTGGGCTCATTCTTTTCCTGGCGTTTGGCTTCGCCCCACAGGGCGTCCAACTCTTCGAGGGTGCAATCTTCCATGGGACGGTGGGTGTCGCGCAATGCCTGTTCGATAAAACGGAAACGTCGTTCAAACTTGCCATTGGCGCCGCGCAGGGCGGTTTCCGGATCGACCTTCAGATGCCGGGCCAGATTGACCACGGAAAACAGCAGATCGCCGATCTCGTCGGCCACCGCCACCGGATCATTTTCCGACATGGCTTCGAGCACTTCATCGAGCTCTTCGCGCACCTTGTCGAGCACCGGCAAGGCATCCGGCCAGTCGAAACCGACCTGCCCGGCGCGCTTCTGCAACTTGGCCGAGCGCGACAGTGCCGGCAATGTGGCCGGCACGTCGTCGAGCAAGGACAACTGCTCGGGCGCCGAGGCTTTCTCGGCACGCTCTTCGGCCTTGATTTCTTCCCAGCGCTGCTTGACCTGCTCTTCGCTCAAGCGCGGCACGTCGAGCGGCGCGTACAGATCGCCCGTCGGGAACACATGCGGATGACGGCGGATCAGTTTGCGCGTGATGCTGTCGATCACCCCGGCAAATTCGAACCGCCCCTCTTCCTTGGCCAACTGGCTGTAATACACCACCTGAAACAACAGATCGCCCAACTCGCCCTGCAAGTGATCGAGATCGCCACGTTCGATGGCATCGGCCACTTCATAGGCTTCTTCGAGGGTGTGCGGGACGATGGTCGCGTAGGTTTGCTTGATGTCCCACGGACAACCGAACTGCGGATCGCGCAGACGGGACATCAGGTGGAGCAGGTCTTCGAGGCTGTACATCATTTTTCTGTCTCACCACAGAACCATTGTGGGAGCGAGCCTGCTCGCGAAAGCGCTGTGTCTGCAACAAAGATGTCGACTGACACGCCCTCTTCGCGAGCAGGCTCGCTCCCACAGAGAAACCACATCACGGGGTACGGTTACGCCGCGTTTCGATGATGTTCGGCAATTGCGAAATCCGCCCCAGCAACCGCCCCAGCGCATCCAGACCGGGGATCTCGATGGTCAGCGACATCAGCGCAGTGTTGTCTTCCTTGTTCGAACGGGTGTTGACCGCCAGCACGTTGATGCGCTCGTTGAGCAGCACCTGCGAGACGTCACGCAGCAGGCCGGAACGGTCGTAGGCGCGGATGATGATGTCCACCGGATAGGTGAGCACCGGCACCGGCCCCCAACTGACCTGGATGATCCGCTCCGGTTCGCGCCCGCCCAGTTGCAGCACCGAGGCGCAGTCCTGGCGGTGAATGCTCACGCCCCGGCCCTGGGTGATGTAACCGACGATCGCATCGCCCGGCAGTGGCTGGCAGCAACCGGCCATTTGCGTCATCAGATTGCCGACGCCCTGGATCTGGATATCGCCGCGCTTGCCCGGCTTGTAACCGGTCGCCTTGCGCGGGATCAGTTCCAGTTGCTCGTTGCCACGCTCCGGTTCAACCAGTTGCTGCGCAAGGTTGACCAGATGCGCCTGACGCAGGTCGCCGGCACCGAGGGCGGCGAACATGTCTTCGGCGGTTTTCATGTTGGCCTTTTCAGCCAGCTTGTCGAAATCCACCGCCGGCAGGCCGAGGCGATTGAGTTCGCGCTCGATCAGGGTTTTACCGGCCGCAACGTTCTGATCGCGAGCCTGCAATTTGAACCAGTGAACGATCTTCGCCCGCGCCCGCGAGGTGGTGACGTAACCGAGGTTCGGGTTCAGCCAGTCGCGGCTCGGCGTGCCGTGCTTGCTGGTGATGATCTCGACCTGCTCGCCGGTCTGCAGGCTGTAGTTCAGCGGCACGATACGGCCGTTGATCTTCGCGCCCCGGCAGTTGTGGCCGATTTCGGTGTGTACGCGATAGGCGAAATCCAGCGGCGTCGCGCCTTTCGGCAAATCGATGGCGTGACCGTCGGGAGTGAAGATGTAAACCCGATCAGGCTCGATATCGACGCGCAACTGTTCGGCCAGACCGCCGATATCACCCAGCTCTTCATGCCATTCGAGGACCTGACGCAGCCAGGAAATTTTCTCTTCGTAATGGTTCGAACCGGATTTGACGTCGGTGCCCTTGTAGCGCCAGTGCGCGCAAACGCCGAGTTCGGCCTCCTCGTGCATGGAATGGGTGCGGATCTGCACCTCGAGGACCTTGCCTTCCGGACCGATCACCGCCGTGTGCAGCGAGCGGTAGCCGTTCTCTTTCGGGTTGGCGATGTAGTCGTCGAATTCTTTCGGGATGTGCCGCCACAGGGTGTGGACGATGCCGAGCGCGGTGTAGCAGTCGCGCATTTCCGGCACCAGCACGCGCACCGCGCGAACGTCGTAGATCTGGCTGAATTCCAGACCCTTGCGCTGCATTTTGCGCCAGATCGAGTAGATGTGTTTGGCCCGGCCGCTGATGTCGGCGTCGACGCCGGTGGCCTGCAGTTCGTCCTTGAGCTGGGTCATCACGTCGCTGATGAAACGCTCGCGGTCCAGCCGCCGCTCGTGGAGCAACTTGGCGATCTGCTTGTATTGATCGGGTTCCAGATAACGGAAGGACAAGTCCTCCAGTTCCCATTTGATATGACCGATGCCGAGGCGATGGGCCAGCGGCGCATAGATGTCGAAGACTTCGCGAGCGACGCGGTTGCGCTTTTCATCGTCGGCGGTTTTCACCGCACGGATGGCGCAGGTGCGTTCGGCCAGTTTGATCAGCGCAACGCGTACGTCATCGACCATGGCCACGAGCATTTTGCGCAGGTTCTCGACCTGCCCTTGCGTGCCCATGACCATCGATTGCCGTGGGCTGAGGCTGGCGCTGATGGCCGCCATGCGCTGCACGCCGTCGATCAGCTTGGCCACCACCGGACCGAAGCGCTGGCCGACGGCTGCCAGTTCAATCTGGCCTTCGCGCACGCCACGATACAAAACGGCGGCGACCAGTGAATCCTGATCGAGCTTGAGGTCGGCGAGGATCTCGGCGATCTCAAGGCCCGTGCTGAAACTGCCGGAGCCTTCGGCCCACAGGTTCTTCTTCGCATTGGACTGCTGTTCGGCCTCGCGAGCGAACTCGCAGGCTTCTTTCAAGGCCTCGCGATCCAGTGCCAGATCGACACTGACCGCGTGATCGAGCCAGGCCTCAAGATTGATACTGCCGTCGGTGTTGATCGGCTGGTGTGCTCTCACCTGTACCATGCTGCTTTACCTTCCCTACGACGCAGATTCAATGCGTCAAATCGCTGATCCTCAGTGTCCGTTCGCGCTCGCGGGGCTCAGGCGAGCGCTGCGCGGACAGATCAGACGGATTCAGACGAGCCGTCCTGGCTCGCTTCAAATAACGCCATGGCCTCGACATGTGCCGTCTGAGGAAACATATCGAGAATCCCGGCACGTTTTAACCGGTAGCCCTGCTTGATCAATTCCTGCGTGTCGCGCGCCAGCGTGGCCGGGTTGCACGACACGTATACCAACCGCTTGGCACCCAGGGTCGCGAGCTTGCGCACCACCTCGAAAGCACCGTCACGCGGTGGGTCCAAGAGTACCGCAGAAAAGCCGTTTCCGATCCACTGGGCATCGCTCAAAGGCTGGGATAAATCGGCTTGAAAAAACTTTGTGTTATGCAAATTGTTACTGACGGCGTTGGCAGCGGCCCGCTCGACCATGGTCTGCACGCCCTCCACCGCCACCACTTCACGGACGCTTTTGGCCAGCGGTAGCGCAAAATTTCCCAACCCGCAAAACAGGTCGAGCACGCGTTCTTCAGCCGTCGGTTTCAGCCAGTCCAGCGCCTGGGCGATCATCGCTTCGTTGACCCCGGCGTTGACCTGAACGAAATCTCCCGGCCGATAAGCCAGCTCGAGATCCCACTGTTCCAGGCGATAACCGAGGCTCTGACCGGCCTCGACCGGTTGCGGTTCACCTTCGCCATGCAGCCACAACTGCGCCTCGTGGAACTGGCAGAAATCCTTGAGGATGCTCAGATCCGCTTCGGACAACGGCGCCATGTGCCGCAGCAATAGCGCCAGTGATGAGCCGCTGAACAGCTCGACATGGCCCAGCGCCTGCGGTTTGCTCAAGCGCCGCAGCATCTCCGGCAAGCGGGTCATGATCGGCTGCAAGGGCTGTACCAGCACCGGGCATTCGCTGATCGCGACGATGTCCTGACTTCCAGCAGCGCGGAAACCCACTTCGAGTTTTTTTGCCTTCATGTCCCAGCGCACGGCGATCCGCGCGCGCCGACGGTAACCGAATTCCGGGCCGGTCAGCGGCGCCGCCCACTCTTCGGGTTCGACACCGGCCACCCGCGACAATTGCTCGGCGAGCATGCGCTGTTTCAGGGCGAGCTGTTCGCCGTGGGGCAAATGCTGAACGCTGCAACCGCCACAGCGGCCGAAGTGTGGGCATGCTGCCGGGCGCCGCAATTCGCTGGCCGTGAACACGCGCTCGGTACGCGCCTCGACCACTTTGCCGTGGGCGCCGAGCACCCGTGCTTCGACCTCTTCACCGGCAAGGGCGCCGAGGACGAACCAGGTCTTGCCTTCGAAAAACGCGATACCGCGACCGTCATTGGCCAGGCGCTCGATACTCAAGCGCTGCTTTTTGCCGGTCGGGATCTGTGGCGCCTTGCTGCCGCCGGTAGGCTGGAAGCGCAGGCCTCGTTCGTGCTTTGCCATCAGTTGGGCGCGTCGAAAATGCCGGTCGACAGGTAACGGTCGCCACGGTCGCAGATGATCGCGACGATCACCGCGTTTTCAACTTCTCTGGACAGGCGCAGCATCGCTGCCACCGCACCGCCCGAGGACACGCCGCAGAAGATGCCTTCTTCGCGGGCCAGGCGCCGGGTAACGTCTTCGGCTTCGCTTTGCGCCATGTCGACGATGCGATCGACGCGGTCAGCCTGATAAATCTTCGGCAGGTATTCCTGCGGCCAGCGGCGGATGCCGGGAATGGCCGAGCCTTCCATCGGTTGCAGGCCGACGATCTGCACGCTGTCGCTCTGCTCTTTGAGGTAGCGCGACACGCCCATGATGGTGCCGGTGGTGCCCATCGAACTGACGAAATGGGTGATGCTGCCCTGGGTCTGACGCCAGATTTCCGGGCCGGTAGTGGTGTAGTGCGCTTCCGGGTTGTCGCCATTGGCGAACTGGTCGAGCACCTTGCCACGGCCTTCGGCTTCCATACGCTGGGCCAGATCGCGGGCGCCTTCCATGCCCTCTTCCTGAGTCACCAGAATCAGCTCGGCGCCATACGCGGTCATCGCCGCCTTGCGCTCGGCGCTGGAGTTGTCCGGCATGATCAGGATCATCTTGTAACCCTTGATCGCAGCGGCCATCGCCAGAGCGATACCGGTATTGCCGGAGGTCGCCTCGATCAGCGTATCGCCGGGATTGATCTGCCCGCGCAACTCGGCGCGAGTGATCATCGACAACGCCGGGCGGTCCTTGACCGAACCCGCCGGGTTGTTCCCTTCGAGCTTGAGCAAAAGGGTGTTGCTGGTGGCGCCGGGCAGGCGCTGCAAACGCACCAGCGGCGTGTTGCCGACGCAATCGGCGATGGTTGGGTACTGCAGGGTCATGGCGTATTCGCAATCCAGACGTGCGGGGGCGCCTATCATACCGGCAAACCCGCGCAGGCCATATCACGCAAAGTGCGGTGCTTATGGTTTATGGGAATAAGCAAATAAAAGTCGCGCCAGTGGTGCGACTTTTATTTGCGCAACACTCAGTTCTCGTGGTGATGCTTGGAATTCGCGAGCAGGCTCGCTCCCGCAGGGGATGAATGTTGCTTATGCGATCTGCGGTGAATGTACATCCATTGTGGGAGCGAGCCTGCTCGCGATAGCGTCAGTCGGCGCAACACCATCATCCGCCAGCAAGCGCAAATTCAACCGCAGCCCCGCCCCCGCGTTTTCCGCCCAGAGCAACCCGCCCTGGCGCTGCACCGCATTGCGCGCAATGCTCAATCCCAGCCCAAACCCACCATCCCCGGGCCTTGATCCGTCCAATCGAATGAACGGCGAAAAGATTCGCTGCAGATCTTCGTCAGCCACGCCGCCGCCCTGATCCTCCAGCCACAAATGCCAATACTCGCCATCGCGCCGTGCATCGAGACGCACAATCCCGCCCTCGGGCGAGTGACGAATGGCATTGCGCAGAATGTTTTCCAGTGCTTGCGCCAGAGTGTTGAGGTTGCCGCGCACCCAGCACGATGCTTCGACCGAGCACTGCAGTTGCAGACTCGGCCAGCCGCTTTCATAGCAGGCGTTGTCGGTGAGCATTTCCCACAGCGCCTGAATCTGGATCGCTTCATCCGGCAACGGTGAGCGGTCGGTGTCGAGCCAGGCCAGTTGCAGGGTGTCTTCGACCAAACGTTGCATGCCGTCGACCTCGCGGCCGATGCGCTCGCGTAGTTGCAACAGGCCCTGTTCGCTTTCGCTGGCCACGCGCAGGCGGCTCAGCGGCGTGCGCAGTTCGTGGGACAAGTCGCGCAACAGCTGCTGCTGCAAGGCGACCGTGGTTTGCAGGCGCTCGGACATGGAATCGAAGGCCCGCGCCAGCTCACCGAGCTCATCCGGGCGCTGGGTGATGCCGCTCGACAGGCGCACATTCAACTGGTCGGCGCGCCAGGCGTTGGCCTGTTCGCGCAGGTTGTTCAGCGGCACCACCAACAGGCGATACAGGCCGACGCAGAGCAACAGAGTGAACAGCCCGGGAATCACACCGTTGGTGATCACCCGCCAGAACACCCGGTACTTGCCTGGCACAAAACGTTCAGGCAGCTCGATGACGAGGATGCCGGCGGCCGGATCCTGAGGGAACGGTACCCTCAGCCAAGGTCGGCCCTTCTTGTGGATCGGCCAGTCGAGGCCGCGCAAAAAGGTCAGGTGCTGCACCTCTGCCGCGTTCAACGGCTGGCTGCTCAGCGACTGCAAATCAGCGCCGATCACGCCGACCCAACTGGCCTCGCGCAATTCCATGCTCTGCAACCAGTCATCCACGCCATTGCGCCCGCCGCGCTGCCACGCCTGTTCGGCTTGCGCGGCGTAACGGCTGAGGGTGCTGCGCGCGTCACTGGAGAGAAACTGATTGCGCTCCTCCATGTAACGGCCCCACGACCAGCTCAACCAGATCATCAGCAGACAGAACGCCACCAGCAGGCACGCCAGTTTCCAGAACAGCGAATGCCGCCCCGGCAGTTCAGACAGTTTCATCGGCGCCACTCAAGACATAGCCCTTGCCCCACACCGTGCGCACTTCACGCTCGGTGTAACCGATGGCTTTGAGTTTGCGGCGGATCTGGCTGATGTGCATGTCGAGGCTGCGGTCGTGCGCCGCAAAGCCGCGTTGCAGGACGTGCTGATAAAGGAAGGCCTTGCTCAGCACTTCCTCGTTGTTGCGGTGCAGGGTTTCCAGCAGACGGAATTCGCTGCGGGTCAACCCCGCCGCTTGCTCGCGGAAAAACACATCGCACTGTTCGTCATCGAAACGCAAGGTACCGCTGACCACCGCGGCGGTAACCGCAGGCGGGCGCCGATCCAGCGCCACGCGGCGCAGGATCGCTTCGATGCGCACATGCAACTCGGCCATGCTGAACGGCTTGGGCAGATAGTCATCGGCACCGAGGCGGAAACCGCTGATGCGATCGGCCTCGGCACCCAGCGCCGACATCAGCAACACCGGCGTCGAATGGCTCTGACGCAATTGCGTCAACAACTGTAGGCCATCGAGACCCGGCAGCAGAATATCCATCAGCACCACGTCGAAAGGCTGACGCTGGGCGATGTTCAGACCTTCCTGGCCGTTCTGGCACCAGGTCACCTGAAAACCGCTGCGGCCCAGATGCTCGTGCACATACGCGCCGAGGACCGGATCGTCTTCAATGGAAAGGATGCGTGGCTGGCCAACGGAAACAGGAGTCATGAGTATCTGCAAGTAATTCTCAGTTGGCGGATTATTCAAGATTGTCCGACAGCGGGCAACACAAGCTTGGCCTGTCGGACGAACGAGTGCGTGGGCGGCGCTGCATTTTCCGCAAGATTGCCCGCCTGCAAATCGCTACACTGCGCCCATGTCGCGTGCCGGATGCACGCATGTGTCAACAGATCAGCGGGATGCGGGAGATAGGCGTGCTCAAGAAACTGGGAATCAAAGGTCGCGTGCTGTTGCTGACCTTGTTGCCGACCAGCCTGATGGCGCTGGTGCTGGGTGGCTATTTCACCTGGACGCAGCAGACCGACCTGCAAAGCCAATTGATGCAGCGCGGCGAAATGATCGCCGAGCAACTGGCGCCACTGGTGGCGCCGGCAATGGGTCACGGCGATGCCGATCTGCTTGAACGCATCGCCACCCAGTCCCTTGAACAACCCGACGTGCGCGCAGTGACCTTCCTCGCGGCGGACCGCTCGCCACTGGCCCACGCCGGGCCGACCATGCTCAATCAGGCCCCGAGCGGTGACAGCGCGCTGCTGCAACGACGCAGCGGCAATGACGCGACGCGCTACCTGATGCCGGTGTTCGGCAAGCACCGCAACCTCGCCGGCGAAATCATTCCCGAAGAATCCGAACGCCTGCTCGGCTGGGTCGAGCTGGAGCTGTCGCACAACGGCATGTTGCTGCGCGGCTATCGCAGCCTGTTCGCCAGCCTGCTGCTGATCGCCGCCGGACTTGCTGGCGCCGCCCTCCTCGCGTTGCGCATGGGCCGCACCATCAACCGTCCGCTGAGCCAGATCAAACAAGCGGTCGCGCAACTCAAGGACGGTCATCTGGAAACCCGCTTGCCGCCCCTCGGCAGTCAGGAACTGGATGAACTGGCCTCGGGTATCAACCGCATGGCCGGCACCCTGCAGAACGCTCGTGAAGAATTGCAGCACAGCGTCGATCAGGCCACGGAGGACGTGCGGCAAAACCTGGAAACCATCGAGATCCAGAACATCGAACTGGACCTGGCGCGCAAAGAAGCGCTGGAAGCCAGCCGGATCAAATCCGAATTCCTCGCCAACATGAGCCACGAGATCCGCACGCCGCTCAACGGCATTCTCGGCTTCACTCATCTATTGCAGAAAAGCGAACTGACCCCGCGCCAGCTCGACTATCTGGGCACCATCGAAAAGTCCGCCGACAGCCTGTTGGGGATCATCAACGAGATTCTCGATTTCTCGAAGATCGAGGCCGGCAAACTGGTGCTCGACCACATTCCGTTCAACCTGCGTGACCTGTTGCAGGACACCCTGACCATCCTCGCCCCGGCAGCGCACGCCAAGCAGCTCGAGCTGGTCAGCCTGGTCTATCGCGATACGCCGCTGTCGCTGGTCGGCGATCCGCTGCGCCTGAAGCAGATCCTCACCAATCTGGTCAGCAACGCGATCAAGTTCACCCGCGAAGGCACCATCGTCGCTCGGGCAATGCTCGAAGACGAACACGAAGACAGCGTGCAACTGCGCATCAGCATTCAGGACACCGGCATCGGTTTGTCCAGTCAGGATGTCCGCGCGCTGTTCCAGGCTTTCAGTCAGGCCGACAATTCGCTGTCGCGCCAACCCGGCGGCACCGGCCTGGGGCTGGTGATCTCCAAGCGCCTGATCGAGCAGATGGGCGGCGAGATCGGCGTCGACAGCACGCCGGGCGAAGGTTCGGAATTCTGGATCAGCCTGAGCCTGCCCAAGACTCGCGACGACGCCGAAGACCTGCCCGCCGCGCCGCTGCTCGGGCGCCGTGTGGCGGTGCTGGAAAATCACGAACTGGCGCGTCAGGCCTTGCAACATCAGCTGGAAGACTGCGGACTGCAAGTTACGCCGTTCAACACTCTGGAGAGCCTGAGCAATGGCGTTACCGGCGCGCATCAGACCGATCAGGCGATCGACCTGGCGGTGATCGGCATCACCAGCAACGACATGCTCCCGGAACGCTTGAACCAGCACATCTGGGACCTTGAACATCTGGGCTGCAAAGTGCTGGTGCTGTGCCCGACCACCGAACAGACGCTGTTTCATCTGTCGGTGCCCAACCCGCACAGCCAGCTCCAAGCCAAACCGGCGTGTACCCGCAAGCTGCGCCGGGCGTTGTCCGATCTGGTCAATCCGCGCCAGACCCGCAGCGAACCGGGCGAGCCGCTGTCCAGCCGTGCGCCGCGCGTGCTGTGTGTCGACGACAACCCGGCCAATCTGCTGCTGGTGCAGACCCTGCTCGAAGACATGGGCGCCCGAGTGCTCGCGGTCGAAAGCGGTTACGCGGCCGTCAAAGCCGTGCAGAGCGAATCCTTCGATCTGGTGTTGATGGACGTGCAGATGCCCGGCATGGACGGACGCCAGACCACTGAAACCATTCGCCAGTGGGAAAGCGAACGGCATTGCACGCCGCTGCCGATCGTCGCCCTTACCGCCCACGCCATGGCCAACGAAAAACGCGCGCTGCTGCAAAGCGGCATGGACGACTACCTGACCAAACCGATCAGCGAGCGGCAACTGGCGCAGGTGGTGTTGAAGTGGACCGGACTGGCCCTGCGCAATCAGGCGCCGGAGCGCAGCGGCGACAGCGCGGCGAGTCAGCAGGAACTGCCGGTGCTCGATCATGAAGAAGGCTTGCGTCTGGCGGCCGGCAAGGCGGATCTGGCGGCGGACATGCTCGCCATGCTGCTGGCCTCGCTGGAGGCCGACCGCGAAGCGATTCGCGCTGCGCGTGACAGCCACGACCAGAATGCCCTGCTCGAACGCGTGCACCGTTTGCATGGCGCGACCCGTTATTGCGGCGTGCCGCAACTGCGCGCCGCCTGCCAGCGCAGCGAAACCCTGCTCAAGCAGGACGATCCGAAAGCCGCCGCCGCACTGGATGAACTGGAGCGCTCGATCAATCGACTCGCGGCGCAGGCGCGCATCAGCGCCTGACCTGCGGCAAGGCACGGCGCGCGCAAAGCGCTACAGTTGTCGCGGGCCGTTGCGGCCCGCGTCGATGTTCCAGGAGGATTCATGCGCACAATCATTTTCAGCAGCCAGACCTACGACCGCGACAGCTTTCTCGGCGCCGACTGCCCGGCCGGGCTTGAACTGCATTTTCAAGCGGCGCGGCTCAGCCTCGATACGGCGGCATTGGCCGAGCAGCACGAAGTGGTCTGCGCGTTCATCAATGACGACCTCAGCGCCCCGGTGCTGGAACGCCTCGCTGCCGGCGGCACGCGGCTGATTGCCCTGCGTTCGGCGGGTTACAACCATGTCGACCTGCCGGCGGCGAAACGCCTCGGCCTGGCCGTGGTTCGTGTGCCGGCCTACTCGCCGCACGCCGTGGCCGAACATGCGGTGGCGCTGATCCTCGCCCTCAATCGTCGTTTGCACCGTGCCTACAACCGCACCCGCGAAGGTGATTTCAGCCTGCATGGCCTGACCGGTTTCGATCTGGTCGGCAAGACTGTCGGCATCGTCGGCACGGGGCAGATTGGTGCGACCTTCGCGAAAATCATGCACGGCTTCGGCTGTGAATTGCTCGCCTACGATCCGTATCCCAACCCCGAGGTGCTGGCCTTGGGCGCACGTTATCTGAGCCTGCCGGAGTTGCTCGCGCAATCACGGATCATCAGCCTGCATTGCCCGCTCAACGAACAGAGCAAGCATCTGATCAATCGCGACTCACTGGCGCACATGCAGGCCGGGGCGATGCTGATCAACACCGGGCGTGGCGGGCTGGTGGACACGCCGGCGCTGATCGACGCGCTGAAGGACGGCCAACTCGGTTATCTGGGGCTGGATGTTTACGAGGAAGAGGCGCAGCTGTTTTTCGAGGATCGCTCCGACCTGCCGTTGCAGGACGATGTGCTGGCGCGTCTGCTGACGTTTCCCAACGTGATCATCACTGCGCATCAGGCGTTTCTGACCCGCGAGGCGCTGGGCGCGATTGCCGCGACCACCCTGCACAACATCGCGACCTGGGCGGCAGGTGCGCCGCAGAACCAGGTCGAGGGTTGAACGGTTTTACTTGGACAGCGAAGACGCCAGGATCAGCAAGCCCAGCCAGCCGAAGCCGAGCAGGCGCTGCTTGCTGGAATGGCCGTTGCGCAGCAGGAACCAGACGAAAAACGCCGGTAGCAGAAACACCATGATTTTCAGCCAGCCCTCCACCGGGCGGCTGCCATCGGCGTTGAGCGGTTGTTGTTCCTGGCGGGCCTGTTCCGCAGCCTGCTGACGACGTCGGCGCCCCGCCGCTGCCGGCATCACTTTGGGTAAAGGCTCGGACACTGGCGGCGCAACCGCCTCGGGCACTGCGTTGTTGCGTGGCAGGCTGCCGAAGGAAATCGTCGAGGCTTGCACCGGTGCCGCCGTCGATTGCGCCTGCATGGCGGCGTGTTCAGCCATCGGCGCGCCGCAGTGAATGCACACCAGCGCTTCGGAACTGATGCTCCGCTTGCATTCATAACATTCGATCAGCGCCATGTTCCGTTCCTTCAGATTCGGGGGCCGGCAGTTTGCCATGACTGTCGGCGCATTTGAACCGGATCGAAGGTCGCACGCGTGCATCATTCTGCAATCGAGCCCGTGCTAGCATGTCGCGCATATTTGGAGGACCCATGGTCGAACACGATTTCCGCTACACCCTGATGAACCCGCAACACACCCTCACCGAATGCCGCGCCCTGGTTCCGGGCCGCTATCAGGTGACCGGCAACGGTGGCTCGATCCGTATCGGTGATGCCCTGTTGGTCACGCTCAAAGGCAGCAAGGATTTGTCCATGCGCCTGACCGTCGACACTGTGCGCCACCTGATCAATCCGCCAGGCCAATGGACCGCGATGACCACAGGCCCGGTGTTCGGCGAACTGGCCATTCACACCTGGCAGGTCAACTGCGACAGCTGCGCGAAAGAGCTGAGCTTCGAATTCGCCGTGGATGCCAAACTCGGCAAGTCCGCCGAGAAACCCGCCGCCACCGCGCGCATCGCCGAGCTGGGCTGGAAAGCCGTCGGCGACAAGCACCTGTGCCCGAAATGCCAGGAGCCTGCGTGATGAAACGCCTCGCCCTGACCGCACTGATCGGTGTCGGCCTGGTTGGTTGCGCCGCAGAGCCGGTGCAACTGCAGCACAACCGCAGCTACATTCTGGAATGGATCGGCGAGCGGCCACTGATGGATTACAGCCACCTGACCGTGACCCTCGGCGATGACGGCCGCGCCTACGGCAACGGCGGTTGCAACCATTGGTTTGCGCCGTACACGCAGGATGGCGACAAGCTGAGCTTCGGCAAGATCGGCAAGACCCGCAAGCTCTGCGCCCCGGCGTTGATGGAGCAGGAACAGCGCTTCTTGCAGGCGCTGGAAAAAGTCGAGCGCTGGGACATTTCGCCGATCGAGCAGGTTCGCTTTTGGCCTGCTCAAGGCAAACCATTGCGCTGGTGGCTGGAAGAGGGTTGATCCGCCCTGGATCGCCAAGGCCCTCACCCTAGCCCTCTCCCAGAGGGAGAGGGGACTGATTGGGGGATATTGAAGAGTTATGTCGACGTGGTAATTCTTCGCCGAATCCATAATCGACTGGATCCTGTCTGACGGGACCATAATCAACTCGGTGTCTCAGGTCGATGTACGACGAAAGACACCTCGGTCGGCCCCCTCTCCCCCGGGAGAGGGCTGGGGTGAGGGGCTTCTGGCGGTTTACTTCGTAGCCTGCAACGCCTCCAGCTTCGCCAGCACCCCCGCCGCCGTCTGCTCACCCAGCAACTGCTCACGCACCTTGCCCTTGTCATCAATGATGAACGTCACCGGCAGCGCCTCACTGCGCGGCAGGTCGAACAGCTCGGCGGGATCCTGCGCGAGCACGGTGAACTTGATGCCAAGCTTTTCGCTGGCTTCTTTCAGCTCCGCGCCCTGCACGTTGTCGAAGTTGACCCCGAACACCCCGACATTCTTGCTCTTGAGCTCATCAGCCAAATGATTCAGCTCGGGAATTTCCGTGCGGCACGGGCCACACCATTCTGCCCAGTAATTGAGCACCACCCACTGCTTGTCCAGACGTTCGGACGCTACCTTCTGGCCGTTCTGGTCGATCCCGTAATCATTGCCGCAGCCCCCCAGCATCAACGCCCCGAGAATCGTCAATGCCGCTGCCAATCGCCGTGTCATGTCGTGTTCCTTGTGAAAATTCGAAAGCGCCTGCGACCCATCGCCTCTGACGGTTCTGGATTGCGCGCCGCACAGTTAGAATAGCCGCCACTTTACGCCAGAAGCGACCCGCCATGACCGATCTGACGCTTTATCACAATCCGCGCTGCTCGAAATCCCGCGGCGCGCTGGAACTGCTCGAAGCCCGCGGCTTGACTCCGACTGTCGTGCGCTACCTGGAAACGCCGCTCAGCGCCACGCAGATCAAGGCCCTGCTCGGCAAGCTCGGGATCAGCGCGCGGCAGCTGCTGCGCAGCGGTGAAGAGGAATACAAAACCCTGAACCTGGCCGACGCCAGCCTCAGCGAGCAGCAATTGATCGACGCCATCGCCGCACACCCGAAACTCATGGAGCGGCCGATTCTGGAAGTCGGCGACAAGGCCGTCATCGGTCGCCCACCGGAAAACGTGCTGGAGTTGTTGCCATGAGCACGCCGTACATTCTGGTTCTCTATTACAGCCGCAACGGTTCGACCAACGAGATGGCCCGGCAGATCGCCCGTGGCATCGAACAGGCCGGAATGGAAGCGCGTCTGCGCACAGTGCCGGCGATTTCCACCGAGTGCGAAGCGGTGGCGGCGGAGATTCCCGCTGAGGGCGCGCTCTACGCCAGCCTCGATGATCTGAAGAACTGCGCCGGCCTCGCCTTGGGCAGTCCGACGCGTTTCGGCAACATGGCCGCGCCGCTCAAGTACTTCCTCGACGGCACCAGCAACCTCTGGCTGACTGGCGCGCTGGTCGGCAAACCGGCCGGTGTGTTCACCTCCACCGCCAGCCTGCACGGCGGTCAGGAAACCACGCTGTTGTCGATGATGTTGCCGCTGTTGCATCACGGCATGTTGATCACCGGCCTGCCCTACAGCGAATCGGCGCTGCTCGAAACCGAAGGTGGCGGCACGCCGTACGGGGCCAGCCATCACGCCGGTGCCGACGGCAAGAACGGTCTTGATCAGCATGAAGTGGCGCTGTGTCGCGCACTCGGTCTGCGTCTGGCGAAAACCGCGCAGAAGCTGGTGGGCTGATGGCGAAGAAGCCGAAAGTCCTGCCCTCGATAGAGTGGCTTGAGCCACGGGTGACGGCGATGCGCGTGCTCAGCCTGCTGAGCTTTTTCGCCCTCGCCGGCTTGCTCGCTGTTTATTACCTGGTGTTCGCCGACCTGCATGGCGCGCGGCCTTGGGTGATTCTGCTGGTCGAGCTGATCCCGTGGCTGGTGCTCGCCCCGGCGATGATCATGGGCAGCGCCCGTGGCCATTCGTGGATGTGTTTTGTGGTGAACCTGTATTTCATCAAAGGCGCACTGGCGGCGTACGACCCCAACCGGCAGCTGTTCGGCCTGCTGGAAATGGCCGCCAGCCTGGCGGTGTTCTGCTCGGCGCTGTTGTATGTGCGCTGGCGCTATCAGTTGAATCGCAAATTGGCTGGCGAAGGCGAGATCAGCGTCGCCTGACCAACCGCTTTCGCGAGCAGGCTCGCTCCCACAGGGGAATGCATTCCAGGGGTGGGAGCGAGCCTGCTCGCGAATGCAGCGACGCGGTTTTAATGGTTGACGGTATAGGCGAGCATCATCGAAATCTGGCTCATCGGCCGTCCGCCGCTCTGTTCGTGCCATTGGTTGAACGCGTTTTGCACCGTCGCCAGATCACGCTGGCTGGTCGGCACTTTGTCGACGATCTTCTGCGCATTCAGCGCCGCGACCACGTCGTAGCTCGGCACGAAAGTGTCCTTGCCGACCATGCGCAAAAAGCGCGGCGCCGACAGCCCGCCGAGTTGGTGGCCGTGCTTTTTCAGGTAGGTCCACAGGCCGACGATATCGGTCACTGGCCAGTCGGCGATCAGCGCGCCGAAGCTGCCCTTGTCCTTTTCCACATCGAGGATGAACTGCGCATTGCGCGGCACGCTTTTCAGTTTGCCGAGGTGACGGATGATCCGTGCGTCCTGCATCAGCCGCTCGAGGTGTTCGGCGCTCATCAGCACGACTTTTTCCGGATCGAACTTGAAGAACACTTCTTCGAACGCCGGCCACTTGGCATCAACCAGGCTGTGCTTGAGCCCGGCGCGAAAAACCCGCAGGGCCATGGTCGAGAGGTAGCGGTCGTCGCGGATCTTGCGCAGTTGTGCGGGGGTCTTGGGAACGGGCAGATGGGCTGCCAGTTCAGCCGCCGAACCGAAACGGTTCAGACAGTATTCGTGCAGCCACTTGTAATCGCGCATGCCCTCTCCTGAGGTTTGGAAATGAATAACACCTGCAGAAGCAGGCCCCTGTGGCGAGGGGATTCATCCCCGCTGGGCTGCGCAGCAGACCCCGAGATTTTGGGGCCGCTTCGCGCCCCAGCGGGGATGAATCCCCTCGCCACAGGGCTCGCTTCTACAGGTTGTGTTTACAGATTGACGACATTGACGAAACGCGAAGCCGCGGTCTCGTCGATCTTCAGGCTGGTGAAGTCGAACAGGTTGCGGTCGGCCAGTTGCGACGGCACCACGTTCTGCAGGCTGCGGAAAATCGATTCGGTGCGGCCCGGGGTCTTGCGGTCCCAGTCCTGGAGCATTTCCTTGACCACCTGGCGCTGCAGGTTTTCCTGCGAGCCGCAGAGGTTGCACGGGATGATCGGGAATTGCTTCAAGTCCGAGTAGGCCTGAATGTCCTTCTCGTTGCAGTACGCCAGCGGGCGAATCACCACGTTGCGGCCATCGTCGGCGCGCAGCTTCGGCGGCATCGCTTTCAGGGTGCCGTTGAAGAACATGTTGAGGAAGAACGTTTCGACGATGTCGTCGCGGTGATGACCGAGGGCCATTTTCGTCGCGCCGATTTCGTCAGCGAAGGTGTACAGCGTGCCGCGACGCAGGCGCGAGCACAGCGAACAGGTGGTCTTGCCTTCCGGCACCAGTTCCTTGACCACCGAGTAAGTGTCTTTCTCGACGATGTGATACTCGATGCCCAGTTCTTTCAGGTAGGCCGGCAGCACGTGCTCGGGAAAGCCCGGCTGTTTCTGGTCCATGTTCACCGCGACGATGTCGAACTTGATCGGTGCAACCTTCTGCAGGTGCATCAGCACGTCAAGCATGGTGTAGCTGTCCTTGCCCCCGGACAGGCAGACCATGACCTTGTCGCCGTCTTCGATCATGTTGAAATCGGCGACCGCTTCGCCGGCCAGGCGGCGCAGGCGCTTTTGCAGTTTGTTCTGGTTGACCGTAAGAGTGCCCATGACGCGAAATCCGTGAGGTGTGACGAAAGGCCGGCATTTTACGCAAAAACCCCAGTAGCGCGAAGCATCTGTGGCGAGGGGATTTATCCCCGCTGGGTTGCGAAGTAGCCCCAAAACCCGAGAACTCGTATTGCCTGACACTGCGCGGTGAATGGCTTGGCGACTGCTGCGCAGCCGAACGGGGATAAATCCCCTCGCCACAAAAGTGTTTCAACCCCAAAAATTCCTTCCCCGCAAGACCCCGAGGCGATTATCCACCCCGTTTACAGCGCGATTTGCTCTAAGCCCGGCATACCGGTGCGCTGGAGTCCTTTCTATACTGCGACATAAGGTCGCACACATCTGAAGACCTGTATTTGCTCGGCCATCTTGGCCCGTAGGCGCTCCGTTGGGGGGCGATGGCAATGACAAGAGGAGTGAATGGCATGATCCATCACGTAGTGGGACTGTTTACCCACCCCGATCAGGAATGGAAGGAGATCCGTGGCGACCAAGAGGAAAGCATCAGCCACATGTACCTGACGCACACGCTGATCCTGGCGGCGATCCCTGCGGTCTCGGCGTTCATCGGCACGACCCAGGTCGGTTGGGTGATCGGCAACCGCGCGCCGGTGATGCTCACGTTCGAAAGCGCCTTGTGGATGACCATCATGTCGTACCTGGCGATGCTCGGCGGGGTCGCGGTGATGGGCGCCTTCGTGCACTGGATGGCCCGCACCTATGACGCCAATCCAAGCCTGGCCCGTTGCGTGGCGTTTGCCACTTACACGGCGACACCTTTGTTTGTCGGCGGTCTGGCGGCGCTGTATCCGCACATGTGGCTGGGGATGATCGTCGGCACAGCGGCCATCTGCTACACGGTGTATCTGTTGTATGTCGGCCTGCCGACCTTCATGAACATCCCTTCGGATGAAGGTTTCCTGTTTTCCAGCTCGGTGCTTGCCGTCGGCCTGGTGGTGCTGGTGGCGATCATGGCGTTCACCGTGATTGTCTGGGGCCTGGGTGTCGGCCCGGTCTATACCAACTGACCTGTTTCCTGCCTGAGAAAAACAACATCTGCCAATACAGGCCGCCGCAAGGCGGCCTTCTCGTTGGGGCGACGACCATTCGGCAGGTCGGCGATTCGCAAGTCGCCGGGGTTGCGGCATACTCGGCGTCTCTGGAGATCCATCAAGCATGCCCGAGCAACTCAATACCCGCGTCGAAGACTGTTACCAACTCGCTGAATCCTTTTTCAAACGCTCCTTCAAACGCCCCGTGGTCAGTCTCAAGCTGCGCGGGCAGAAAGCCGGTGTCGCGCATCTGCACGAGAACCTGCTGCGCTTCAATCCGCAGCTGTACCGGGAAAACACCGAGCACTTCCTCAAGCAGACCGTGGCCCACGAAGTCGCCCACCTGATCGCTCATCAACTGTTCGGCGACCGCATCCAGCCCCATGGCGAGGAGTGGCAACTGATCATGCGCGGCGTCTACGAACTGCCGCCGGACCGCTGCCACACCTATGAAATCAAGCGGCGCAGCGTGACCCGCTATATCTACAAATGCCCGTGCCCCGACAGTGATTTCCCGTTTACCGCCCAGCGCCATGGCCTTGTGCGGCAAGGGCGGCGGTACCTGTGCCGGCGCTGCCGCAGTACGCTGGTGTTCAGTGGCGAGATGCGGGTGGAATAGTCAGTTCTGCGGTGCCCTGACTGGCCCCTTCGCGAGCAGGCTCGCTCCCACAGGGGAATGCATTTCAATGTTGGAGCGAGCCTGCTCGCGAAGGCGGCGGCATGGGCGCTACAGAATCACCCTGGCCGAACGCAACTCGGCAATTCTCCCACAGGGGAATGCATTTCAATGTGAGAGCGAGCCTGCTCGCGAAGGCGGCGGCATGAGCGCTACAGAATCACCCTGGCCGAACGCAACTCGGCAATTCTCCCACAGGGGAATGCATTTCAATGTGGGAGCGAGCCTGCTCGCGAAGGCGGCGGCATGAGCGCTACAGAATCGCCTTGGCCGAACGCAACTCGGCGATCCGCTCAGCACTCAACCCCAACTCCCCCAACACCTCATCCGTATGCTGCCCCAACCCCGCGCCAACATGCCTTGGCGTCGGCAATGCTTGAGAGAATTTCAACGGACAGGCCATCTGCGCCTGCGTCGTGCCATCGCCGCGCGGCACCTGGGTCACCAGCTTCCGCGCCTGCATTTGCGGATGGCCCAGCGCCTCGCCCAAACTCAACACCGGCTCGACACAGGCATCTACCCCGGCGAACAACTCACACAGTTCTGCAAAATCATGCCGCTCGAACTCGACGCGCAACGCCTCTTTCAAGGCCTGTTGTTGCTCAGGCCTGGGCGACAACCCTTGCGCCGCCAGTTCCGGCCGGCCCAGTGCCGTGCACAATTGCTGCATGAACGCTGGCTCCAGACTCCCCACCGACATCCAGCGCCCATCCCGGGTGCGGTAATAATCGTAAAAGCTGCCGCCATTGAGCATCTGGTCTTCCCGACCCGGTTCCACGCCGCAGGCCAGATAACCCGCGCCGGCCATGGCGTTCAGGCTGAACGCGCAATCGGTCATGCTCACATCCAGATGGGTACCCTGCCCCGTTTGCTGGCGGGCAATCACCGCTGCCAGCAAACCGATCACTCCGTGTAGCGAGCCGCCGGCCACGTCCGCCACCTGCATGCCCAACGGCAACGGCCCGCTGTCGGCGCGTCCGGTGTAGCTGGCGAGTCCCGCCAGCGCCAGATAGTTGATGTCATGCCCGGCGCGTTCCTTGTACGGCCCGGTCTGGCCGTAACCGCTGATCGACACATAAATCAGCTTTGGATTGATCGCTTTCAACGCTTCATAACCCAGGCCCAGACGCTCCATCACCCCGGGGCGAAACTGCTCGAGCACGATGTCGTACTCGCCCAGCAGTTGCTTGATGATCTGCAGCGCTTCGGGCTGTTTCAGATCCAGCGCCAGACTGCGCTTGTTGCGATTCAGATAGGCGTGGCTGGCCGAGACCCCGCCATCATGCGGCGGCAGCACCCGCAGCAGATCCATACGCGTCGGCGATTCGATGCGCAGCACCTCGGCGCCCATGTCCGCCAGCAGCAACGAGGCGAACGGCCCCGGCAGCAAGGTGGAGAAATCGAGAATCTTCAGTGAGGCCAGCGGTGCAGACATGGGCGAACTCCTTGGGCGATGTACTCAGCCTAGGCAGCCATCGCCGATGGGGCAATCACCGCAAATGTCAGCAGGTGTGACCGTTGCGCTCAAATTCCGGGGGCAAAAAAACCCGCCGAAGCGGGTTTTTCTGTGCAAGCGATGCTTACTTCACATTGCTCGGGGTTGGGCCTTCAGCCACACCCAGGTCGTCTTCTTCACGCTCGTCGGAGATACCGCGACCGCCGGAAGCCAGCTCGGTCTGCAGTTGATCGGTGTCCAGTTCCTTGACCCACTTGGCGACGACGATGGTCGCTACAGCGTTACCGACCAGGTTGGTCAGTGCGCGGGCTTCGGACATGAAGCGGTCGATACCGAGGATCAGCGCGAGACCGGCAACCGGCAGGTGACCTACCGCCGACAGTGTCGCGGCCAGAACGATGAAGCCCGAACCGGTCACACCCGCCGCGCCTTTGGAGGACAGCAGCAGTACCAGCAGCAGAGTGATCTGGTGGGTGATGTCCATGTGCGTATCGGTCGCCTGGGCGATGAACACGGCGGCCATGGTCAGGTAGATCGAAGTACCGTCGAGGTTGAACGAGTAACCGGTCGGGATCACCAGACCAACAACCGATTTCTTCGCGCCCAGACGCTCCATCTTGATCAGCATGCGTGGCAATGCCGATTCCGACGAGGACGTACCCAGTACGATCAACAGCTCTTCACGGATGTAGCGCACCAGTTTGAACACGCTGAAACCGTGAGCCCGGCAGATTGCACCCAGCACCAGCACGACGAACAGGACGCAGGTGATGTAGAAGCAGATCATCAACTGGCCCAGTTGCACCAGCGAGCCGACACCGTAGGCACCGATGGTGAACGCCATGGCACCGAACGCACCCAGTGGCGCCAGTTTCATGATCATGTTGATGATGTTGAACATCACGTGGGCGAAGCGATCGATCATGTCCAGCAGCGGACGGCCGTACGAGCCGAGGCGATGCAGGGCGTAGCCGAAGATCACCGAGAACATCAGCACTTGCAGGATGTCACCGGTGGCGAACGCGCCGACGATGGTGTTCGGGATCACATTGAGGAGGAAACCGACAATGCTCTGGTCTTTACTGGCCGTCACGTAGGTGGCGATTTTCGAGGCGTCGAGGGTGGTGACGTCGATGTGCATGCCGGCGCCCGGTTGCACAACGTTGACCACGACCAGACCGATCAGCAGGGCAATGGTCGAAACGATTTCGAAGTACAGCAGCGCGTAGCCGCCGGTCTTGCCTACCGACTTCATGTTCTGCATGCCGGCGATGCCGCTGACAACAGTACAGAAGATGATCGGGGCGATGACCATTTTGATCAGCTTGATGAAGCCGTCACCCAGTGGCTTGAGGGCCACACCGGTCTGCGGATAGAAGTGACCAAGCAGGATGCCGATGGCGATGGCAACGATCACCTGGAAATACAGGGATTTGTACAGTGGCTGACGAGTCGTCATTGCAGGTTTCCTCAAGCGTCCAGCGGCAACATCCATCTGTCGAGCGCCGAACCTTAATTGCGAACCCTCCTGCACTGGAGGGATTTGTTGTTGGAACGGCATCTCTCCGGCGGGGAGAAATGCACGCTTCTGTCGCTTGTATCGCAAACGTCGTGCCAGATTGGTGCGAATGGCAGCAAGCCTTTTGATATCAGGGGCTGGGGGATTTTCCTGTCACCAATCAGTGAGTTGAGGCATGGCGGATTTCCGCCAACTGAGCATTCAGCGTCCTGCAATTTGGCGGAAATCCGCCTTGTTGCGTTGCCGGCCCGCCGTTACGATCGGTGCCTGAACAAGGATTGCCGCTTATGCGCGAACGCACCATCGCCAGCCATTTCGCCCGTGCCGCCCTTGGCGGTGCACGCCGGCGCGGCCTGGATTATTCAGGCCTGTTGCAGCAACTTGGGATCAGCGCGGAATTGCTCGACGAGCCCCGCGCGCGCATTGCTCCTGAGCAGTTCACCCGGCTGATTCAGGGCTTGTGGCTGGCGCTGGACGACGAATACCTGGGTTTCGGTAACGCCCCGAGCAAGCCCGGCAGCTTCGCCATGATGTGCCACGCCTCGATTCACTGCCGCAACCTGGAGAAGGCTCTGCAACGTGGCTTGTTGTTCTACAGCCTGTTCCCCGACGCCCCACGCCTGACCCTGCGTCGCGAAGACGACTGGGTGCGTTTGAGCCTGGACGACGCGCAGTGGTGGGACCCGGATCATTTTCTCAGCGAGAGTTTGTTGGTGATCTGGCACCGCCTCGGCAGTTGGCTGATCGGCCAGCGCATTCGCCTCGAGCAGGCAACCTTCAGCTATCCGCGCCCCGAGCACGGCAGCGAATACGACCTGCTGTTCCCCTGCCCGCTGACCTTTGACGCCGAGCAAAGCAGCCTGCTGTTTCACAGTCGCTACCTGGCCATGCCGCTGTTGCAGGACGAACGCACGCTCAAGCATTTTCTCGAACGCTCCCCCGCCGACCTGCTCTCACGCCCGGACGACGGCGACAGCCTGAGCAGCCGCCTGCGCCGCTTGCTCAGCCGCGATGCTGCGAATTGGCCTGATCTGGAGGGTGTCGCGGCGCATCTGCATATCAGCCCGCAAACCTTGCGGCGGCATTTGCGTGAGGAAGGCACGAGTTTTCAGGAGCTCAAGGATCAGCTGCGGCGGGATATCGCCATCTACCATCTGGGGCGGGCGGACCTGTCGTTGCAGCAGATTGCCGAGCAGCTCGGATTTTCCGAGCCATCGGCGTTTCACCGGGCGTTCAAGAAATGGACGGGGCTGACACCGGGGGCTTATCGGGCGCAGGAGTTGTGAAGTCAGACGCCTTCGCGAGCAGGCTCGCTCCCACAGGAGAATGCGTTTCAAGGTGGGAGCGAGCCTGCTCGCGAAGAGGCTGGCACTGCCAACCTTTACACCGCCGGAAAATGAATCCTGAACGCCGCCCCGCCCATCGGTGAATCGCCCAAAGCCAAACGCGCGTTGTAGCTTTCGATGATGTCCTTGACCACCGCCAGCCCGATGCCCTGCCCGGGATGCTGGGCGTCCAGGCGTTCACCGCGTTCGAGAATCCGCGCACGCTGATCGAGTGGAACACCCGGGCCATCGTCCTCGACGCACAACTCGATCCCGGCCAAGGACTCGCGCACGCTGACCCGCACTTCGCCGAGGCACAGGCGATAGGCGTTTTCCAGCAGATTGCCGAGCATTTCCAACAAGGCGCCCTGCTCGATCGGCACGTAGCAATGCTCGGGCAGATCAAAGGTCACGCGCACCTGTTTGTCGCGGTAGACCTTGTCCAGCGTGTCGCACAGGCTTTTGAGCACCGGTTGCAGGCGCACCTGATGGCGCACCAGACCGCTTTTGCGCAGGCTGGCCCGTTGCAGTTGGTAGCCGATCTGCTGGCTCATGCGTTCGATCTGGCTTTGCAGGACCCAGGCTTGATCACGGTCGTCGGGGCGCTGGGCCATGTCTTCGCTGACGCCTTGCAGCACCGCCAACGGGGTTTTCAGGCTGTGGGCGAGATCGTCGAGGGAGTCGCGGTAGCGGCTGCGTTGCTGGCGTTCACTGAGCAGCAAGCGGTTGAGCGAGCCGGTCAGGCGCAGCAGTTCACGCGGGTGTTTTTCCGTCAGGCTTTCGCGGGTGCCGCTTTCGATCTCGTCGAGTTCCTGGCTCAATCGGCGCAAGGCCTTGAGGCCCCAGGTCAGGCCGATCCATAACAACGCCAGCAAAACCAGCAATGCCGCGCCGAAGCCCAGATAGAGGTTTTCGCGCAGGCCTTCGAGGGTGGTTTCGTATTCACGCACCGGTTGCAGAGCGACGATGCTGAACGCTGCGCTCTTGCCGCCGAGCAATTTGACTTCGACGTCGTAGACGAAGAACTCCTGACCGCTGGCTTCACGAATCCGCGCGAACTCGTTACCGAGGCCGTCGTAACGCGGTTTGTAGTTGATCTGTTCTTCCTGGGTGGCCTTCGAGCGCCACACCAGTTTGCCGTCGCGGTCGTAGATATAGCCGAGCAAACGGAAGTCGGTGAGGTTGAAGCGTTCGTCCGGCAATTGCGACGGCATCACCAGCCGACCGTTTTCCACCCGGGCGGCGGAGATCAATGTGGTGACGTCGGAGGCCAGGCGTTGCTCGATCGAGTCCTGCAAGGCAAGGCTGAAGGCGCCCTGCATCGCCGGCAACAAAGCGAGCATGAACAACACCGCCAACGTGGTGGCGGCGAGCATCAAGCGAACGCGAAGGGAACGGATCAAGTGCAGCGCTCATTGAACAGGTAGCCGAGGCCGCGCACGGTGTCGATCGGTTTGAACCCGGCCGGGCCTTCGAGCTTGCGGCGCAGACGGCCGACCAGCACTTCGATGACATTCGGATCGCGCTCGTCGTCATCCGGATACAGCTGCTCCATCAAGCGATCCTTGGGCACCACTTGCTGGTGATGGCGCATGAGGTATTCGAGGATGCGGTATTCGTAAGCGGTCAGCGCCAGCGGTTGTTCATCGAGGCTGGCCTGTTTGCGATTGAGGTCGAGCAGCAAAGGCCCGGCAACGATGGTCGACTGGGTGAACCCGCTGGAGCGGCGCAGCAATGCGTTCAGGCGTGCGTCGAGTTCTTCGAACTGAAACGGCTTGACCACGTAATCGTCGGCACCGGCGGCGAGGCCTTCGACCTTGTCCTGCCAGTTGCCGCGCGCGGTGAGTATGAGGATCGGGAAGGTCTTGCCGCCCGAGCGCAACTGGCGGATCAGGTCGAGGCCGCCCATGCCCGGCAGGCCGAGATCGATCACCGCCAGATCGAAGTTGTACTGGCCGGTCTGGTACAGCGCCTCCTCGGCATTGGCCACGGACTCGACCACGTGACCGCTCTCCGTCAGGCGGGTTTGCAGGTGATGACGCAACAGCGCCTCGTCTTCGACGACCAACAGTTTCATGCCTTTCTCCCCATCACTTGAACACTCCAGACACAACCTGTGGGAGCGAGCCTGCTCGCGAAAGCGGTGGATCAGCCAAGCAAGTGTCGGCTGATACACCTTTCGCGAGCAGGCTCGCTCCCACATTCAATCGACGGCAACCGCTTAGAAATAGTAGTTGGCCGACAGGTAGGTCTGCGCGCTGCTGGTCAAGCCCAGCGAGCCCTGTTTGCTGCCGCCGCTCTCTTTCATTTCGGTGCTGGCGTTGCTGCGCAGGTAACGGTAACCGAGTTCCACCGAGGTGTTCTGCGAAACTTGCTGCAACACACCGACCTGGCCACCGATGGCGTAACCGATGTCGCTGTCACGGCTGAAGCCTGGCGAATCCTGCGTCAGCTTGGTCAGACCGGCCGTGGCGCCACCGAACAACTTGGTGCTGCCGCCCACCGGGTAGAACAGGTCATAGCTGCCGAGCAGGTTTTCCTGGCGCAGTTTAACGCCATTGTGCGAGCCGGAAACGTTGTCGTAAGTGGCGTAGTAGCGGCCCTGGCTGTTTTGCTGACCGAGGCGCAAGCCGTAGGTGTTGTTGCCGTCGATGGCCCCGGTAACGTTGGGGTTGCCGAGATTGTTGTTGAGCGCATGGGACTTGTCGATCTTGTCGCTGGTCTGGCCGAACGTCAGGCCGGCGAAGTTGCTGGTGTCGTCGGCGTTCGCCGCGATGCTGGAGCCTAACAGGGTAAAAGCCAGCAGCAATTTGTTTAAACGAGTCATGGGTATTTCCTCTTTCACAGTGCTGTTTGGGTATGACGCAAGATTACTGAGCCACCCCTGTACGGCCCCTGAACCGTCTCTGAACCTGACCTGAACCAGATCGACTAGGCTGTTCTGACCACTTTCATCAAGGAGACCCGACCATGCGCCTGTTCCTCGCCCTCACTTTGCTGGCAGTCAGCAGCTTCACCCAGGCTGCGATCAAGACTGCAGAAATCCCCTACCAAAGCGCCGACGGCAGCCAACTGATCGGCTACTACGCCTATGACGACGCGATCAAAGGCCCACGCCCCGGCGTTGTCGTGGTTCACGAATGGTGGGGGCTGAACGATTACGCCAAGCGCCGCGCGCGGGATCTTGCCGAACTCGGCTACAGCGCGCTGGCCATCGATATGTACGGCGACGGCAAGAACACCGAGCACCCGAAAGACGCCATGGCCTTCATGCAGGCAGCGACCAAGGACGCCGATGCCGCCAGTAAACGCTTCGCCGCCGGGCTCGATCTGTTGAAGAAACAAAAGCAGACCGACCCGAACAAAATCGCCGCCATCGGCTATTGCTTCGGTGGCGGCGTGGTGCTGAATGCCGCGCGTCAGAGTGTGCCGCTGGCCGGCGTGGTGAGTTTCCATGGCGCGCTGGCAACCAAGACCCCGGCGACTCCGGGCAGCGTCAAGGCGAAAATCCTCGTCGAGCACGGTGCGCTGGACAGCATGGTCACTCAGGACCACGTCACCGCGTTCAAGTCGGAGATGGACAAGGCCGGGGCGGATTACCGGTTCGTCAGTCTGGATGGCGCCAAGCATGGTTTCAGCAATCCGGATGCCGATCGTTTGAGCCATGGCGAGCATGGCGGGCCGGATATTGGTTACAACAAGGCGGCAGATGAAAAATCCTGGGCGGATATGCAGGCGTTCTTCAAGAAGATTTTCGGCTGAGTCAGTAGCGACCGAGGCGCGGCCTTCCGCGAGCAGGCTCGCTCCCACATTGGATCCCTGTCGCACAGAAGATCCCCTGTGGGAGCGAGCCTGCTCGCGAAGGCTTCACCGCCGATCTCGACCTCGCCCCGACTAACCGGCAAAATGCCCGCCATGCATACCACCCCCGCCCTGCCCGCCTGCTGCACTGCGCTCGACAGCCACTGGCCGTTGCCGACGGTCCTGGCCGACACCGTGCTGCTCAGTACCCACTTCGACCCGGCACGCCTGCTTGGCGATGACTTCCAGCGCAGCGCTGTGCTGGCGCCGCCGAGCATTCAGCGCTCGGTAGCCAAGCGCCAGGCCGAGTTTCTCGCTGGACGCATCTGCGCGCGGGCCGCGCTGCAACAACTCGAAGGTCTGAATATCGTCCCGCCGATTGGCGAAGACCGCGCGCCGGTTTGGCCGGCGCGCATCTGCGGCTCAATCACCCACAGCACTGGCCGCGCGGCGGCGATTGTCGCCAACAAACAGCACTGGCGCGGCTTGGGCATGGATCTGGAAAACCTGTTGAGCCACGAGCGCGCTGAACGCCTGGCCGGGGAAATCCTCACGCCAGCGGAACTGCAACGCATGGCGGCGGGTTCTCAGGAGCAATTGGCGCTGCGGGTGACCCTGACGTTTTCGGTCAAAGAGAGTTTGTTCAAGGCGCTCTACCCGATCGTGCAGCAGCGCTTTTATTTCGAGCATGCCGAAGTGCTGGAATGGACTGCGGCGGGTCAGGTCAGGCTGCGGTTGTTGACTGATTTGTCCAGCGAATGGCGCAACGGATCGGAGCTGGAGGCGCAGTTTGCAGTGCAGGATGGGCAGTTGTTGAGTCTGGTCAGCATTCCTGCCTGAAGTTTTGCATTGCCTGTTATGGCGCCTTCGCGAGCAGGCTCGCTCCCACAGGGGATTGCATTTCAAATGTGGGAGCGAGCCTGCTCGCGAAGGCGGTATCCCGCATCTCAGCGGCGCTCCTGATTCCTCGGCCAGCTCAGACTGAAGCACGCCCCACCCAGACTCTTGCTCTTGCCAATGATCGCGCGGCCGTCGTGCCAGTGAATGATCCGCCGCACAATCGACAAGCCCAGACCATGCCCGCCCGAGGCCCGCGTGCGGCTATCGTCGAGGCGCAGAAACGGCGTGAAGATCCGCTCCCACGCCACCTCCGGCACGCCCGGCCCGTCATCCTCGACGTCAATCCGACAACGCAACTGGCCGACCTGATAACTCACCGTCACTTGTGAATGCGCATGGCGCATCGCGTTGCCCACCAGATTCTGCAGCGCCCGATGCAGATAACGCGGCTCGGCCTCGACCCAGGCGCCGTCGTTGTCGGCCGATGACAGACACAAACCGCGCTGTACCGTGACCTCGGCGCGCAGCGGCGCCAATTCTTCGATCACCTGATTGACCAGCGCATCCAGGTCGATGCGCTGGAAGGTCAGCGCCGGTGAGCCTTGCTCCAGTCGTGCGTAGGTGAGCATTTCGTCGACCAGCTTATCGAGGTCTTCGATGTCGTGATCCATGCCTTCGCGGTATTTCTCCAGCGCTTGCGGAGTGGTAGCCGTGCCGATCATTTCCAGCCCGAAACGCAGCCGCGCCACCGGCGTGCGCAGTTCATGAGACACCGCGCGCACCAGTTCACGCTGGATCGCCAGCAGTTGCTGCAAGTGCTCGGCCATGCCATTGAACGCCAACGCCAGCCGCCCGACCGAGTCGGCACCGCGCGCTGGCACACGGGTTTCCAGGCTGCCCTTGGCGATCCGCGTGGCCGCCGCTTCGAGGCCGCGCAAACGTCGCTCGAGCTGACGCACCAACAGATAAACGATAAGGCCGATCAGGGTCAGGCCCAGCGCGGCAATCAGTACCAGCCATTCCGGCGGGTACGGATTCATCTGATACAGCGGGCCGATTTCCAGCACCCACGGCGTGCCGACCATACCGGCGAAGACGCGGATCGAATCGCCGCCCTTGCCCAGCGCCATCACCGTGTCGCCCTCGGCCACGCGACGACTCTGGTCTTCGTCCATGTCGGCTTCATTTACCGTGACCAGCTGCAGATCGAAGCCGAAGCCCTTTTCCTGTTTTATCTGCGCCAGACGTTTGGGCTGTTCGCCGACCGGCACCCGCACCAGTTCATCGGCCAGCAGGTAGATGGTCGCCCGCGCCAGTTGCTCGCTGATTTGCTGTACCTCGCCCACCAGCATCATTTGCTCTTTTTCGCTGATCAGCCGATAGACCTTGGCCGCATGTGGCCCGGTCTGCTCGACCAGCGCCTGACCGCGCAGCACACGGGTGCGCTGGGCCAGATCGAGGTCGGTTTCAGAGAATTTCTTCAGTGTCAGCGGTATACCGAGCAGCCGCTCCCACACCAGCAGCGCGCGATGGCGTTCGGTCTGGTTCATCGGCTGCAGGTTGTCGGCCATCAGCGAAAAAGTGCCGTGGGCCAGGCGCTCGCGGTATTGCTCGCTGCGCACCTGATTGAGCAGGTTCAGCGCCAGCACGCCGAGCACCGCCACCAGAATCAGCGCGGCGCACATGCCGCCGTAGATGCGCAGGAAGATCGAATTCACAGCGCCAGGTCTGCGCAGGCTTCCGGGACGAACAGATAGCCTTTGCTGCGGATAGTCTTGATCAGGCGCGGATGGTCGGGGTCGTCACCGATTTTCGGGCGGATGCGTGAGATGCGCACGTCGATCGAGCGATCCTGGCCGTCGTAGCCGATGCCGCGCAATGCAGTGAAGATTTCTTCCCGGGAAAGTATCCGCCCGGCGTTGGACACCAGCAGCCACAGCAGGTCGAACTCGGCGCTGGTCAGCTCGATGCCGTTGTCGCTCAGCCAGGCTTCGCGTAACGCGTTGTCGACCACCAGTGGACCGAATTGCAAACGCCGGGATTTTTCCGCGGCCGGCTCCGGTGTGTCACTGCGGCGCAGCAACGCCTGGATCCGCGCCAGCAACAAGCGCGGACGCACCGGTTTGCACACATAATCGTCGGCCCCCAGATCGAGGCCGTGGATCTGATCGGCGTCGTCGGTGCGCGCGGTGAGCATCAGGATCGGCCCGTCATACTGGCTGCGCACCTTGCGGCAGATGCTCAGGCCATCCTCGCCAGGCAGCATCAGGTCGAGGATCACCAGATCCGGTTGCTCCTTGATGATCCGCGCCGCCGCCAGCGCACCGTTGCCTTCGATCTCCACGCGCAGGCCATTGGCTTGCAGGTAATCGCGGGTGAGCTCGGCCAGTCGCTGGTCATCCTCGACGATCAATACCTGCCAGGTTTGTTGCTCCACCGGTGACCTCTGCTTGCTGTTTTTATTGATATATGAAGGTTTCGCTGAATGAACGCGGCCCCTGTAGGAGCTGACGAGTGAAACGAGGCTGCGATCTTTTGATTGTGGTTTTCAAGAGCAAGATCAAAAGATCGCAGCCTCGTTGCACTCGTCAGCTCCTACAGGAGTCCTCCCGATCATCTGTCATGTTTCAGGAGGATAAAAATGCCCATGCACCCAGCGATTGTATAAACGCCGCTCACCCGGAAAACAAGTCGGTAAATGCGTTCGGACAAGGCGGAATTCTGTGATAGGGTTCGCGCCCTTAAAAAACCGCTGAAGCGTTTTTCCAGGCAAAAAAACAGTGACAAACGGTCTGGCTCAGCAGGTTCGCGGCCTACACGCGTTTTCCCTGTTTCTTACACAAATTACGCACAGGCTTATCCACAGGTAGTACGTTGCAATCCCCCCCTGAAACGCATTATCTTGTAGCACGGCGAAAACAGAGACCCTACATATAGGGTTTTCACCTAAAACGCCCAACCACATTTCAGACCTGAAACTCAAGTGCTTTATGGCCAGTTTCCGGTAGAACAAGCGAGTTTTTTCAAGCCCAAACCGCACTGGCGGATGGCACCGTTTTATTTGGTCCGAAACGGACAAAACGGTATGGGTGTTGCAGTCATGACTGCCACCCGCGAAGGAATCCGGTAGCGAGCTTGTGCTTGCGACCAAAACTTCGGCAAGGACGCGGCGTTGCAGCCTTTTTCCTACTGTTCCGAAGTTTGTAATGCCGACGCCCGTCGGTTGCAGTGCTTCGGTACAGAACGGTGAGCACCATGACGGTGCCAAACAAACATAGAGAATGTGGAGACCACCCCCCATGCAAACCGACACAACTCGCGAGAACCCGCAGGGCACCTTGCCGCAGGCCGCCGATTCGACTTCGGATCTGGCAGCCACCGCGCCTGGCCAGCTGCGCGTGATCAAGCGTAATGGCACTGTCGTTCCTTACACCGATGACAAGATCACCGTCGCTATCACCAAAGCGTTCCTCGCAGTTGAGGGCGGCACCGCTGCCGCTTCGTCGCGAATCCACGACACCGTTGCGCGCCTGACCGAACAGGTCACCGCGACCTTCAAGCGTCGCATGCCGTCGGGCGGCACTATCCACATCGAAGAAATCCAGGACCAGGTCGAACTGGCCCTGATGCGTGCCGGCGAGCAGAAAGTTGCACGCGACTACGTGATCTACCGTGACGGCCGTTCGAAAGAACGCGCTGCTCACGCTCCGGCCGAAGAAGCCGTCAACGCGCATCCGTCGATCCGCATCACCCGCGCCGACGGCAGCCTCGCGCCGCTGGACATGGGCCGCCTGAACACCATCGTCACCGAAGCCTGCGAAGGCCTGGAAGAAGTCGACGGCGACCTGATCCAGCGCGAAACCCTGAAGAACCTGTACGACGGCGTGGCCCTGACCGACGTCAACACCGCCCTGGTGATGACCGCCCGTACCCTGGTCGAGCGCGAGCCGAACTACTCGTTCGTCACCGCCCGCCTGCTGATGGACACCCTGCGTGCCGAAGGCCTGAACTTCCTCGAAGTCGCCGAAAGCGCCACCCATCACGAAATGGCCGACCTGTACGCCAAGGCACTGCCGGCCTACATCGCCAAAGGTATCGAGTTCGAACTGCTGAACCCTGTGCTGGCCACCTTCGACCTGGAAAAACTGGGCAAGGCGATCAACCACGAGCGCGATCAGCAATTCACCTACCTGGGCCTGCAGACCCTGTACGACCGCTACTTCATCCACAAGGATGGCGTGCGTTTCGAACTGCCGCAGATCTTCTTCATGCGCGTGGCCATGGGCCTTGCGATCGAAGAGAAGCAGAAAGAAGACCGTGCGATCGAGTTCTACAACCTGCTGTCCTCGTTCGACTACATGGCTTCGACCCCGACCCTGTTCAACGCCGGTACCCTGCGTCCACAGCTGTCGAGCTGCTACCTGACCACCGTGCCGGATGACCTGTCGGGCATCTATCACGCGATCCACGACAACGCCATGCTGTCGAAATTTGCCGGCGGCCTGGGCAACGACTGGACGCCTGTTCGTGCGCTGGGTTCGTACATCAAGGGCACCAACGGCAAGTCGCAAGGCGTTGTGCCGTTCCTCAAAGTAGTGAACGACACCGCTGTGGCCGTGAACCAGGGTGGCAAGCGCAAAGGCGCTGTGTGTGCCTACCTGGAAACCTGGCACATGGACATCGAAGAGTTCATCGAGCTGCGCAAGAACACCGGTGACGATCGTCGTCGTACCCACGACATGAACACTGCCAACTGGATCCCTGACCTGTTCATGAAGCGCGTCCTCGATGACGGCAAGTGGACCCTGTTCTCGCCATCCGAAGTACCGGACCTGCACGACCTGACCGGTAAGGCCTTCGAAGAGCGCTACGAGTACTACGAAGCGCTGACCGAGTACCCGGGCAAGGTCAAGCTGTTCAAGACCATCCAGGCCAAAGACCTGTGGCGCAAGATGCTGTCCATGCTCTTCGAAACCGGCCACCCATGGCTGACTTTCAAGGACCCGTGCAACCTGCGCAGCCCGCAGCAGCACGTCGGCGTGGTCCACAGCTCGAACCTGTGCACCGAGATCACCTTGAACACCAACAAGGACGAGATCGCCGTTTGCAACCTGGGCTCGATCAACCTGCCGAACCACATCGTCGACGGCAAGCTCGATACCGCCAAGCTGCAACGCACCGTGAACACCGCCGTGCGCATGCTCGATAACGTGATCGACATCAACTACTACTCGGTGCCGCAAGCGAAGAACTCCAACTTCCGCCACCGTCCGGTCGGTCTGGGCATCATGGGCTTCCAGGACGCGCTGTACCTGCAGCACATCGCCTACGGCTCCGACGCTGCCGTCGAGTTCGCCGACAAGTCGATGGAAGCGGTCAGCTACTACGCGATCCAGGCTTCCTGCGACCTGGCCGACGAGCGCGGCGCCTACGAGACGTTCAACGGTTCGCTGTGGTCCAAGGGCATCCTGCCGCTGGATTCGCAACAGATCCTGATCGAACAGCGTGGCGAGAAGTACATCGACGTCGACCTGAAGGAAACCCTCGACTGGGCACCGGTTCGCGCCCGTGTACAGAAAGGCATCCGTAACTCGAACATCATGGCCATCGCACCGACCGCGACCATCGCCAACATCACTGGCGTTTCGCAGTCGATCGAACCGACCTACCAGAACCTGTACGTGAAATCGAACCTGTCGGGCGAATTCACCGTGATCAACCCGTACCTGGTTCGCGACCTGAAGGCTCGCGGTCTGTGGGACTCGGTGATGATCAACGACCTGAAGTACTACGACGGTTCGGTGCAGCAGATCGAGCGCATCCCGCAAGAACTCAAAGAGCTCTACGCGACCGCGTTCGAAGTGGACACCAAGTGGATCGTTGACGCCGCCAGCCGTCGTCAGAAGTGGATCGACCAGGCCCAGTCGCTGAACCTGTACATCGCCGGCGCATCGGGCAAGAAGCTCGACGTGACCTACCGCATGGCCTGGTACCGTGGCCTGAAAACCACCTACTACCTCCGTGCCCTGGCCGCGACCAGCACCGAGAAGTCGACCATCAACACCGGTAAGCTGAACGCTGTTTCCAGCGGCGGCAACCACGGCGACGATTCGGTTCTGGCCGCTCCGGCAGGTCCGGCACCCGTGCCAAAGGCGTGCGCGATTGACGAGCCGGATTGCGAAGCTTGCCAATAAGCTGAGCTGAGATCAGGCGTTGCGAGACGCCTGATATCTCAAGGCAAGAGAAAACCCCCGACAGACTTCTGGTTTGTTGGGGGTTTTGTTTTTTGAAGGGCCTTGGCGGCCTTTGGGCCGACCGGGCTCTTGAGGTTTTGGGTGTATATCCGTTGCTGCGGGTGTTGCCGCTGGCGGTTTCGCTCTTACAGCGAGTCACCTTTTTCAGACGCCAAAAAGGTAACCCAAAAGGCTTTGCCCCGGCGTACGGCCCGCTCGCTAAAGCTCGGGGTACCTTCGTTACGGGACCGATCCGGGCGCAGCGGCTACGGTTTGCTTCGCTGCACCTCCTTCCGCTGTGTACGACTGCGTCGTACGGTCGCTGCGCTCCCACACCCGGATCGATCCCGTAACGAAGCCTGCCGAAGGGGCAAAAGATCAAGAGCCGGATCAAAAGCCAAAACAAAACCAAAACCAAAAGCAAAAGCAAAAGCCAGATCAAAAGATCGCAGCCTTCGGCAGCTCCTACAGTTGGATCGAGTGTTACCTCAAGACCAGGTCGGCCGCCAGGCCGCCTTCGCGAGCAGGCTCGCTCCCACAAAAGCAAAAGCAAAGCAGCGCAGCTGCCGCGGCGAAGCCGCCCCACTCAACAATGAGCGCAAGCTCGAGTGCTTTTGATCTACGGGCGACGTCGGAAGGCTGAGTGGAGGGATTGATCCGGGCGTGGGAGCGCAGCGACCGTCTGGCGCAGCCAGACACAGCGGAAGGAGGTGCAGCGAAGCAAACCGGAGCCGCTGCGCCCGGATCGATCCCGCAGCGAAGGAACCCGAGCCTGCGAGGGCCGAACGCAGGAGCAAGCCTTTTGGGTTACCTTTTTGCTGGGCCGGCACTCGGCGTTTGAAAAAGGTGACCCGCCGTAAGGGCGGAACCGTAATCAGCAACACCCGCAAAAACGGATATTCACCCAAAACCCCAAAAGCCTGGTCGGCCCAAAGGCCGCCACGGCCCAAAAAAAAGCCCCTCAAAACCGAGGGGCCCAAAAAACCAGCTCAGAAACCCAATCAGGTCATCTGAATAATGGTCTGCATAATCGTGCTCTGCGTCGAAATGGTCTTGGCGTTCGCCTGATAGTTGCTCTGACCCTTGATCAGATCAACCAGCTCATTGGTCAGGTTAACGTTCGACTCTTCCAGCGAGTTGGACACCACCTCACCCAACGTACCGGTCTTCGGCGCATCGTAGCCCGGAATACCCGAAGCGAACGTCTCTTTCCAGCTGGTGCCACCCACAGCCTGCAAGCCCTGTTCGTTGGTGAAGCTGGCCAGCGCAACCTGACCGATCGCCTTGCTCTGGTTGTTGCTGAAGTTGGCAAACAGCGTACCGGTGCCGTCGATGGTCAGGTTGGTGATCTGGCCAGTGGCGTAACCATCCTGAGTCGGAATCGTACGCGAGGTATCAGCGTTGTACTGAGTGGTCTTGGCCATCGAAATGGTCACGCCATTCGGGTTCGCTGCCGCGCCGTTAGGCGTGAACACACCATTGGTCACAGTGCCCGGTACCCAGCCCGTCAACTTCAGATCGCTGCTGATGATCGGGTTGGCTGGATCCGCCGGGTTAGGCGTGCTCACCTGAACCAGCTTGCCGGAGCTGTCGAACGACAATGTCGAAGCAACCGGCGCAGTGGTCACGGGGTTGCTACCGGTAGCATCCGGGTTACGGCCATCGACCAGGGTGTAAACCTTCCAGGTGTTTTCGCCGGTCTTGACCATGTACTGGTCCATGACGTGGGAGTTGCCCTGGGTGTCATAGATCGGCGTGCTGAACGACTTGGTGTAAGTCTCAGGCTTCGACGGATCAAACTTGACGGCGCTGGCGCCGGTATCAACGATCACTGGCGCCGACGAGTTGAGGTTGATGCTCGAAGTCACCGAAGAAGACGACTTCGGCGCCAGGTTCGAGGTGTCGATCTTCAGATCGGTCAACACGCCGTTGATGATTTTGCCGTTGGCATCCACACCGTAACCCTGCAGACGCGAGGTGTAGTCGGTGTTGGTGATGTAACCGGCGTTGTCGACCTTGAACGTACCGGCACGGGTGTACGAGATCGAGCCGTTGTTGCTCATGGTGAAGAAACCGGAACCGTTGATACCCATGTCCAACACGTTACCGGTGTTGTTGATGTCACCCTGGGTGAACTGCTGGGACACGTTGGCCAGGCGCACGCCGTTGCCGATGACTTTGCTGCCGCTGCCCAGACGAGTCGACGAATAGACGTCTTCGAATTCTGCGCGCGAGGATTTGAACCCGGCGGTGGCGACGTTGGCGATGTTGTTGCCGGTGACGTCGAGTTGTTTGTTGGCGGCATAGAGACCGCTAAGGCCGATGTTAAAAGACATGTTCCACTCCTTCGTGCCGGGTTAGTCGGCTCTATATACCAATGGTTTGTACTTTGGACAGGGCTACGGTGCCCTTGCCGGCCAGGTTGAGCATCAGCTCGCCACCGGTCTGGCTGATCGTCACGCTGTTGACGGTCGCTGGCAGGTAGGTCGCCAGATCGGTCGCGGTGCCGTTGATCGGTGCGTTGGCCTTGAACGTGTAAGTGCCGACTGGCACCACGGTGCCGGCAGTGTCCTTGCCGTCCCAAGTGAAGCTGGCATCGCCGGCAGCGCGGCTGCCGAGGTCGATGGTGCGCACGGCTTTGCCGTCCTTGTCGGTGATGGTCACGGTGCCGCCGGCAATCGACGAAGGCACGGTGACCGAACCGGTCAGGCCTTTGCTCGGGTCATCGAGCTGGGCGGTGTTGGTCTGCACGATCACGTTGCGACCGACCAGCGACGACGCTTGCAGCGCCTGCGACGAGTTGTAGTTGCCGGCAAGGCCACTGACGGTGGAGTTCAGCGTGGTGATGCCTTCAAGGCTGCTGAACTGCGCCAGTTGCGCAACGAACGCGCTGTTGTCCTGCGGGTCGAGCGGGTTCTGGTTTTTCAGCTGGGTGACCAGCAATTGCAGGAAAGCATCCTTGCCCAGTGCCTGGCCGCCGGTGGCACTGTTGGTCGCCGAAGCGATGCCGCCCGACGTAGTGCTGCTGGCCTTCTTCGACGAGTTGGCCAGGATGTCGTTCATGCTCAGGCTGCTGGTGGTATCCGTAACGCTCATGGCAGTCGCCCCTTATTACTGACCGAGGGTCAGTACCTTCTGCATCATGGTTTTGGCGGTGTTCATCATTTCCGCGTTGGTCTGGAACGAGCGGCTCGCGGAAATCATGTCAGCCATTTCTTCCACCACGTTGACGTTCGGGTAGTAGACATAGCCCTTGGCGTCGGCGGCCGGATGGTTCGGCTCGTAGCGCGCTTCGAGGTTGCTCTGGTCTTCGACGACGCCGAGCACCTGCACGCCCTGCCCGGCTGCGTCCTGGTTCTGGAACAGCGAATTGCTGCCGCCAGCCTGGCCGCCCTGGAACATGGTGGCGAATACCGGATGGCGCGCGCGGTAGGTCTGGTCGATGCTCGACGAAACGGTTTCGGCGTTGGCGATGTTCGAGGCCACGGTGTTCAGGCGTGTGGTCTGCGCGCTCATGCCGCTGCCGGCAATGTTGAAAACGCTGGACAGGGACATGGATTATTCTCCGCGCAGGGCTGACACCAGCCCTTTGAATTTGCTGTTGAGCAAGGTGAAGCTGGCCTGGAAGCCGACGGCGTTTTCCGCGTAGTTCGACTGTTCCAGTTGAGCGTCGACGGTGTTCTGGTCGATCGAAGGCTGCATCGGCGTGCGATACATCAGCGACTCGTCGCCGTTGCCCAGCCCTTCAGCCTCGATGTGCCGGCTGTTGGTCATGTTCAGGGCAAAGTGGCCGCCGGTCTTGGTCTTCTCGGTCTGTGCTTCGAGCACTTTGGAGAAATCCAGATCCCGCGCCTTGTAGTTCGGGGTGTCGGCGTTGGCGATGTTGTTGGCCAGCACTTCGGCACGCTGGGCGCGGAAGCCCAATGCCTTTTCGTGGATGCCCAGCGCTTTGTCGAAGCTGATGCTCATGTCGGGAACCTTCAGGTGACCGGTTTTTCGTATCTGAGCTTTAGCAAGCGCCGTGCCAAATGGAGGAACCCCCGTATTCCGGGGCTTTGCGCCGAACAGGCTAAGCGGCAATGCCAGAAAAGCGGCAACCGGTTACCGCCGGATGCCGCTTTTCTGCCGCTTGCCGTCGTTGCCAGGTCAGCGCAGATCCCTGTGGGAGCGAGCCTGCTCGCGAAGGCGGCGTGTCAGGCGCCAACTGTCTTACGGACAGACCGCTTTCGCGAGCAGGCTCGCTCCCACAGAGGGTTTGTGGTGTTCGTGGAAAATAATTCGGGCATAAAAACGGGAGGCTTAGAAGGCCTCCCGTTTCTGTATTGCCGCAAACCGCTTATTTCGCCTTGTAGATAATCCCCGGGCTGCACTGGACCATCTGGTAATGATCCGGCAATCCGTTCAGCGCTTCCGAAGCGCCAAGGAACAGATACCCGCCCGGCTTCAACGTGCTGTGAATGCGCAACAGGATGTCCTTCTTCACTTCGGCAGAGAAGTAGATCAGCACGTTGCGGCAGAACACGATGTCGAACTTGCCCAGCGCTGCGTAGCTGTCGAGCAGGTTGAAGGAGCGGAATTCCACCCGGCTCTTGATCGGCGCCTTGACCACCCAGCGCCCCGGCCCTTTCGGGTCGAAGTAGCGTTGCAGGCGTTCCGGCGACAGGCCACGACCGATCGCCAGGCTGTCGTACTCGCCGGTCTTGCAGTTGTTGAGCATCAGGCCCGACAGATCGGTGGCAACGATCTGCACGCCCATCTTCAACTGACCCAGGTTGCTGCGCTCGAACTCGTCGATCGACATCGACAGCGAGTACGGTTCCTGTCCCGACGAGCAGGCCGCCGACCAGATCCGCAGACGCTGGTTGGGGCTGGCCTTGATCGCTTCCGGCAGTACCTTGTTCTTCAAGACTTCAAACGGATAGGTGTCGCGAAACCACAGGGTTTCGTTGGTCGTCATGGCATCGACCACCTGCTCGCGCAAACCGCTGCGCGGCTGGGTCTGGATGCGCTGTACCAGCTCACCCAGGGACTTGATGCCTTGCTGCTCCATCAGTTTGTTGAGACGGCTCGAGACCAGATACTGCTTGTTTTCACCGAGCAGAATGCCACAGGCTTTTTCCAGGAAGACCCGGAACTGTTCGAAATCCAAATTACCCGTAGACAATGATGCCGCCTCTTAAATCGTGTTGACCGCCAGGGGCAGAAGGCCCCTAGCTGATATCTGCTGCTTTGATCCGGTCGACTACCCGGGATGCGAGGTCATCAGGACGGAATTTGGCCAGGAAGTCATCAGCACCGACTTTCTTGACCATCGCCTGATTGAATACCCCCGACAACGAAGTATGCAGGATGATATGGAGCTTTTGCATGCGTGCGTCGCCGCGGATTTCCGCCGTCAGGGTGTACCCGTCCATCTCCGGCATCTCGATGTCGGAAATCATCATCAGGAACTCTTCTTCCGGCTTCTTGCCCTCGTCGACCAGCTTGCGCAGGTAATCCAGCGCCTGCTTGCCGTCGTTCAGCGCCACCACTTCGACACCGATGGTCTGCAGACAACGGGTAACCTGCTTGCGCGCCACCGACGAGTCATCGACCGTCAGCACCCGCAGCGACAACGCCTTGGTCTGCGTCTCGACATCGACCACGCCCACCGAAATCGCTTCCGGCGTCGGCGCCACTTCGGCCAGCACCTTCTCGACGTCGATGATTTCGACCAACTGATTGTCGACCCGCGTCACAGCCGTCAGGTAGTGATCGCGACCGGTGCCCTTGGGCGGCGGATGGATCTCTTCCCAGTTCATGTTGACGATGCGCTCCACCGAGCGGACCAGGAAACCCTGGGTCTTGGTGTTGTACTCCGTGATGATCACGAACGGACTGTTCTTGTCTTTCAACGCACCGGAGCCCGTTGCCATTGCCAGATCCAGGATCGGAATGGTCGCTCCCCGTATATTCGCTACCCCGCACACGACAGGACTGGATTTGGGCATCAACGTCAGCGACGGGCATTGCAACACTTCCCGTACCTTGAACACGTTGATCCCGTAGAGCTGCGGCCCGTCGAGACGGAACAACAGCAGCTCGAGGCGATTCTGCCCTACCAGTTGCGTGCGCTGGTTCACCGAATCCATTACACCAGCCATGCCCAGACTCCTACACCAACGCCAAGTGTTGTTGCGACGCACATTCATTGCTAAACGGCACGGCGCTTGCTTTTTAACTCGTATGAACGCTCAAACGACATTTTCCCGACGCCTGACATCCTCCCTTCGCAAAGGGCTTTGCGCGGTGTCCGCCGTTTGCTGCTTGCTTGCTGGCAGTCCTGCCCATGCAGATGCGGTTACCTTGCCTGATATGCTTATCGGCGTGACTCAGGGCTTTCTTGAATTCACCGTAGAAGACTATTTGGCTTCCAGTCAAACCGAAGGCCGCTACGAAATCGAAGTGAACCAGCTCGACCCGCGCATGCGCATGCCCATGTGCGACAAGGAATTGACAGCCACGCTGGAGAGCCCGGCACGCCCGCTGGGCCGCGTCACGGTGAAGGTTCGCTGCGAAGGCAGTTCGCCCTGGACGGTGTTCGTACCCGCTCAAGTCCGCCTGTTTCGCGAGATCGTGACAACCACTCGTCCGCTGAAACGCGCCGGCATTATCGAGCCGCAGGACGTGACCTTGCGCGAGCGCGACGTCAGCACGATCAATCAGGGTTTCCTGACCTCGGTCGACGAAGCGATCGGGCAGAAACTTACCCGACCAACGGTCGCCGATCAGGTCATCACCCTGGTGCATCTGGAACAGGCCGAAGTGGTGCGCAAGGGTGACCAGGTGGTGATCACTGCGCGCAGCGGCACCCTTGCCGTACGCATGCCGGGGGAAGCGCTCTCCAATGGCGGCATGAAAGAACAGATTCGAGTAAAAAACCTTAACTCTCAAAGAGTTATCAAGGCGCAGGTGATTGCGCCGGGACAGGTCGAAGTGGCCATGTAAAAGCCTCGTGGAGAAAACTGGCGCCGATCCCGTCGCTTCCCTAAACTGTGCCGCAGCAGGTCTCGCAACGGCGCATGCAAGCTTATGGTTGATTGGGCCTAAAGTTTTTCAGGGGATAGCCGAAAACATGGCAAGCGTCCAAATTCCCAGAGGTTTTTTATCATGGTTATCGATTTCAACCGATTGAACAGTTCCTCGTCACTAACCGGCAGCACACGTACCAGCAACGCCAAGGAAAGCGCTGAAAACAGCCCCTCCGCACCGCTGAATACTCAGGCCGAACCGGCCAGTGCCGCCAAAAGCGGGGAATCGGTACACCTCAGCAATGAGGCTCAACAGTTGCAGAAGGTCACTGACAAGCTGCGCGATCAGCCTGCTGTCGACAAAGCCCGTGTGGCCGAGTTGAAAGCCGCGATTGCCGATGGCAGCTATAAAGTCGACAGCAACCGTGTAGCCAGCAAACTGCTCAACTTCGAAGCCCAGCGCTAGGCTTTTGCCGGCGCCAGGCTTTTGGACGCTTAAACCCCAAGGCCAGCCATGCACGACACTAACTTATTGCAACTGATCAACGACGACTTTGCTCCAGCGCAACAATTGCTGGAGTTATTGCAAACCGAATCCCTCGCTTTGCATGGTCGTGACATGCCGTTGCTGGAAGAAATTCTGGCGACCAAGCAAGCGTTGATCATTCTGCTCGAGCAGCATGGCCGCAAGCGCAGCGAAATCCTCGCCAGCCTCAACCTGCCGACCGATCGCACAGGTCTCGAGCAACTGGCCAGCCAGTCGAGCATTGGCGACCAGTTGCTAACCCAGGGCGACGCCCTGACCGCGCTGATCGCCCAGTGCCAGGCTGCCAACGTCAAGAATGGCCAGTCGATCCAGATCCAGCAGGCGACCACGGCCAATCAGCTGAAAATCCTCACCGGCGGCGAGCCGCCAGCGCTTTACGACGCCAGCGGCACCTTTGCCAAACCGGTCAAGCCGCGAACGCTCAGCCAGGCATGAGCCATTCGCTGACCCTGCACTATCCACTTGCGCAACATGCTGGCAAAATACTGGCCAGCCGTAGTCTTATTTTGTCTGGAGATTGAAGAACCGTGTCCAACACCCTAAGCGCGGATGATGCTCCGCAGCCTCCGAAGGTGCTCACCACGCCACTGGAAATCTCCAGCAATCTGCGCCAGCTGCAAGACAGCCACGATCCGCTGATCATCACCTTCCATGAACGCAGCCAGCGTTTTCAGAGTTACCTGATCAAGGTCGACCGCGAAACCGCAACGATTGCGCTGGACGAAATGATCCCGCGCGATGGAGAGCGCTTCCTCCAGGCTGGCGAACCGTTCAAGGTCGAAGGCTTTCATGACGGCGTGCGGATTGCCTGGGAATGCAACGGCACGCTGAACATCGAAGAATCCGACGGCGACCGTTTCTACACCGGCGACCTGCCGAGCGAAGTGGTCTACCACCAGCGCCGTAACGCCTTCCGCGCTGCGCTGAAACTCACCGATCTGGTCAGCGTCGAACTGGGCGGCGAAAAGCTCAAGGCGCCTATCCACGGCAAGCTGCTGGATATTTCCGCGACCGGTTGCAAGTTCCGCTTCGAAGGCGACATCACTGATCGCCTGCAACTGGGCCAGGTCTACGATCGTCTGATCGCCCCGCCGCTGTTCGGCAATCAGCCAACGTCGGTGGAGCTGCGCTATCTGCATTTCGAAGAAAAACTCAACATCACCTTCGCCGGTCTGCGCTTCCACAACATCAGTGGCCAGGCTGCGCGCAACGTCGAGCGTTTTGTTTACCAGTTGCAACGTGAAGCACGGCGTTTTGACAAAGACGATCTCTGAGTCGCAGCGATCAAAAAAAAGGGCAGTCCCGCACAGGGCTGCCCTTTTTTATGCGCCGGTGTTTACCTTCGATTCAGGGCCTGCCACCGCTGATATCCGGCGCAGGCTTATCGTCATTGCCGCTGTCCAGTTCGGTTTCAACGACTGCTTCCGGCTGCGCTTCGGGCTCAGGCTCAGGCTCAGGAGTGACCGGCGCCGGGTCCTGGACCATCTGCTCCTGCACCACCTGCTCGTCGACACGCGGGTCAAGGGCCGCCACCAGCGGCGAGCTCGACATGCTGTCCGGCATCGCCACGTGATGCAGCGGTGCGTCGTCGACCTGGTGCAGGTTGGTCACTGCTTTCGGACGAATCCGCCAGACCAGCACCAACGCGAAGAAACTGAAGAACGCATACAGGCTCTGACTGCCGAGAAACTTCATCAATACACCCGCCAGCAGCGGCCCAATGCTCGCGCCGACGCCGTAAGTCACCAGCAGCATGGCGGTCAGCGACACCCGGCGATCGCCTTCGACGTGGTCGTTGGAAAACGCCACCGCCAGCGGATACAGGCAGAATTGCACCAGCGAACAGAAGAAACCGACGACGAACAGCACCTCCAGCGGCACCTGCGGCATGATCGCCAACGGCAACGCCGCCACCGCCAGAAACCCGGCAAAGCAGCGAATCAGCAGCGCGCGGTCGTAGCGGTCGGACAACCAGCCCAACGGCCACTGCACCAGCAGACCGGCAAAAATGCAGCTACCCATGAACAGACCGACCTGCTCGGTCGACAGCCCTTGCTGCGAGGCGTACAGCGGTGCCAGACCATAAAACGAACCAATGATCAGACCGGCGCCGAGCACCGTGCTCAGCGATTGCGGCACCCGTTTGATAAAGAAGCGCGGCTCCATCGGCGCCGGATGCAATGGCGCCGGGTGAATCCGCCGGGTCAGCGTCACCGGTACCAGACACAGGGCAAAGCACAGCGCCACCAGCATCAGCAGTTCCAGGCCGAGCCCAGGGTGCATGACCAGAATCAGCTGGCCCAGCACCAGGCCCAGGTACGAGGCGATCATGTAACCGCTGAACACCAGCCCGCGCTGATTGGCGTCGGCCTGCTCGTTGAGCCAGCTCTCGATGACCATGTACTGGCACATCATGCCGAGACCGACGATCGTCCGCAGCACCAGCCACGCCGGTAGCCAGTCCACCAGCCCATGGCCGAGCACCGCCGCGCCGACGATCCCGGCACACGCCGAGTACGCACGGATATGCCCGACCCGGGCAATCAGGCGATGGCCGATCTTGCCGCCCAGCACCAGACCGAAATAGTTGGCCGCCATCAGCGCCCCGACCCACAAACCGTCGACGTTGTCGGCGGCCAGACGCAAAGCCAGATAAGTAGAGAGAAGACCTGAGCCGATCAACATCATCAGCGAGGCGAAATACAGCGCTCGAAAGGATTTCCAGATTTGGCGCATCGGCGTTCCGAGCGGCTCCTTGCAGTAAATACCGGGCGGTCAGAACGACTGCCCGGCAGCAGCGATACGTCAGGCCTGGGCGGCCAGCACACGGCGCTCCCAGGGAGTGATTTCATCAAAGAAACTGGTCAACTCCATGGTCTTCGAAGCGATGTAGCCTTCGATGAACTCCGACCCGAACAGTTCCCTCGCCAACTGGCTACGTTTCAGACGCTCCAGCGCGGCGTGTAAGGTACACGGCAAGGCCAGATTATCCGGCACGGCGAACTCACCCTGGATTGCCGCGCTCGGCTCCAGTTCCTGCTCGATGCCATGCAAACCCGCAGCCAGACTGGCGGCGATCGCCAGATAAGGGTTGGCGTCGGCGCCCGGCAAGCGGTTTTCGACCCGACGTGCGGCCGGCGAGCTGGCGGGAATACGCAAGCCGGCGGCGCGATTGTCATGGGACCAACAGGCATTGTTCGGCGACGCGTACGGATGACACAGGCGCTGATAGGAATTCACGTTGGGCGCAAACAGTGCGGTGAAATCGGCGAGGCCTGCCTGTTGTCCGCCGATGAAGTGGCGGAACATCGACGTCGGCTCGCCGTTCGAGTCAGTGAATACATTCTTGCCGCTGCCGATCTCAACGATGCTCTGGTGAATATGCATCGAACTGCCCGGCGTATGCGCCAGCGGTTTGGCCATGCACACCACGCTCAGGCCATGCTTGAGCGCGACTTCCTTGAGCAAGTGCTTGAACAGGAACGTCTGATCGGCCAGCAGCAGCGGGTCGCCGTGCAGCAGATTGATCTCGAACTGGCTGACGCCCATTTCATGCATGAAGGTGTCGCGCGGCAGGCCGAGGGCCGCCATGCATTTATACACTTCGCTGAAGAACGGCCGCAGACCGTTGTTGGAACTGACGCTGAACGCCGACAAACCGTCCTCGCGGCGGCCGTCGAGGCCGACTGGCGGACGGAACGGCTGGGTCGGATCGGTATTGGGTGCGAAGACAAAAAATTCCAGTTCGGTCGCCACCACCGGCGCCAGGCCGTGCGCAGCGTAACGGGCGATGACCGCTTTGAGCTGGCCACGGGTCGAGAGACTGGAGCTCTCCCCGCTCAGTTCGTCAGCGTCGCAAATCGCCATGGCGCGCGGCTCGTCGCTCCAGGGCAAGCGGTGAATCTGCGCAGGATCGGCGACCAGCGCCAGATCGCCGTCATCGCTGCCGTAGAACCGCGCCGGCGGATAGCCGCCCATGATGCATTGCAGCAGCACACCCCGCGCCAACTGCAAACGCCGCCCCTCGAGGAAACCCTCGGCGGTCATTACCTTGCCCCGTGGCACACCGTTCAGATCCGGGGTGACACATTCAATCTCATCAATGCCGGTCAATCGCTGCGCGAGTGAACCCTGGCCATCGGTTGTCATGACGCAATCCTTGTTATTGTGCGAGCCGCGAACGGCGACCCGGACAAAATAGGCTTCGCCTGTTCGGAATATCAAGCAGCGCCCACAAAAATCCCTATCCTGCAGAACCCGTAGGAGCTGCGTAGGAGCTGACGAGTGCAAGAGACCTCAGGGCAGGTAGAGGCTGAACACCCCACCACCCAACGGCCCGCCATTGCTGATTTCGGTGCGCCCTTCCACGCCGTTGCGCTGATGCAGCGCGGCGATGCGATTGGCGAAATACAGGCCCAGGCCGGTGCTGCCGCTGCTGTGATTGATGCCCTGCACATAATCGGCCTGACGCTCGAGCATCTCTGCTGGATAGCCGTCGCCATCGTCATTGATGCTCAGCACCAGTTGCCCGGCTTCGTCGCTGACGGTAATCAGCAGCGACTCGCGGGCGTAACGGATCGCATTGTTGATGCAGTTGCCGAGCACCGAGGCGATCAGCTCGCGATCGAAGAAACCCAGCGGGCTCAACGGATCGACTTCATAGGTGGCGATGATGCCGCGACTGGCAAACACTTCCTGATGCGCGGCCAGTTGCGCCTCGATGAAATCGTCGAGTTCGTGATACGCCGGCTGCAGCGGCAACTGATTCACGCCGAGTTTGTACAGCCCGAGCAACTGCACCAGCATGCCGTTGAGGTGGGCGAACTCGAAGTCGATCACGCCCTGCTCCGAGCCGTCGCGCAGCTCTTTCGGCAGACGCGCCAGCCACTGGCTGTGCGCCTGCATCAGCATGGCCAGGGAGTTCTTCATGTCGTGGACGGTGGAGGCAATCACCGTGGAAAAATCCAGCGCCGGATCAATTGGGTTCATTCGCCAAACGCCTTGCTTTTCAGCTTCTGATAACGCGCAAAACGCGCGTCGGTGTCGGGCATCAGGCCCACCAGTTTCAGGCAGGCCCGACATTCTTCCAGCTCCGCCGACGGCACACTGGTGTCGGTGCCGTGCAGCAGCGACTGGGCCAGGTTCAGCGCAATACTGATGTTTTTCGGTTGCAGCTTGAGCGCCTTGCGGAAGACCTCGCGGGCCTCGACCAGATTGCCGGTCTTGTACACGCGCACGCCCTGGCGGTTGAGATCGGCCGCAGCGTTGCTCGAACTGAGAATGGTCGGATCGTCGGTGAGCTTGGCAATGTCTTTCATCACCGCCGGGTCATCACCGTAGATCTCTGCGCAGCTCTTGAGCATCGAAGTGCCCGCCTCGGCCTGACCGAGCATCTGCAACTGCTTGGCCACCAGCAACGCCGCCTCGGGGCTCATGAATTGCTCCATGCCATCGAGGCGCATCAGCGCTTGTTCGGTGAGTTTGTCAGCGGTTTCGGCGTCGTTGAGCAACAGGCTGGTGGCCTTCATCAGACGCGCGCGAATTTGCAGGCCGGGATCGCTCGGATTCTCCTTGGCCACGGCGCTGAGGGTGGTGTTGATCTCCAGCCGCGTGCGCGTGTCGAGGCCGCGATCGCTGCCCTTGCTGATCAGCGCGTGCGCCAGGCCGAGATTGCTTTCCGGGTCCTTGAAACGCGACTGCGCGCCCTGCGCTACCGCTTGGCGATAAGCACGCGAGGCGGTTTCGAAATCTTCGTTGGCCATGGCCAATTTGCCGAGCAAAGCCTGGCGGCGCACCGCGAGCGGCGACAGACGGATCGCTTCTTCGAGCACCCGCTGCGCGCCTTTGCTGTCGCCTTCGGCCACCAGCACATCAGCCATGCCGTCATACAGCGCCGGCATCATCGGGAACACTTTCAAGGCCTTTTCATAGACCTCTTTGGCCTGCGAGACCTGCCCGCGTTTGAACAGCAACTTGCCCAATCCAGCGAAGGCCCACGGCAACGGACGGTCGGCAATGATGCCGTCGTAGAGTCGCTCCAGCGCTTCGTTCTGATTCATGTCGCGCAGCGCATCGGCGCGGTAGCGCAGGCACAGCGGCGAATAGCGGATGTCCTGTTTGCACAGGGCAATACAGGCATTGAGCACCTCGACCGGCTTACCGCGATCGAGGGCTTGCAGAATCGGTTTGAGCAACGTCTTGCGTTGCTCCAGACGCTCAAGGCGCTGGGCCAGTCCGGAACGGTTGAACGGCTTGGTCAGGTACGCATCCGGCTCATGCTCCAGCGCACTGAGCACCATCGCCTGACTGGTCTCAGCGGTGACCATGACGAAAACGGCTTCGTGGCTGATGAGCTTTTCCGACATCAGGTCTTCGAGCACCTGCTGGCCGTTCTTCTTGCCGTCGCCGAGATGGAAGTCCTGAAGAATGAAATCGTAGGACTTCTGCGAGCACATCTTCAGCGCCTGCTCGCCAGTGTCGGCAGTATCGACATCCTTGACGCCGAGCTCACGCAACATCGAACGCACGGAACTGCGGAAATCGGAAAAATCATCGACGATCAGAAAGCTTTTTTGGTGATACGACGACATCGAGGATTTCCAGGCAATTGAAGAAAACGAACCGAGGCGATTTCAGGCGCGCAGATGATAGCTGGAGGCCATGCGCCATCAAGCGATTTCGCTGGAGTCTGAACTCACCGTTCGGGTTATCGGCCAAAAATGCCCGGGCCTGAGGGTGATGCTTCAAGAATGTTGCCTGGAGTATTACTCTGCGCGCCTGCTCAAGGATTTTCATAGGGACTGAATCGTGTACATCAAGGGACGCTACATCCTGTCGGCCTTTTTGCTGCTGTTTATCCAGCCAATGCGTGCGGCGGCAATGGACTGCACCAAAGCGGCGAACGACGTGGAAAACACGATTTGCGCGAATAAACCGCTTTATGAGCTCGACGCGCAAATGGGCACGCAGTATCGCCAACTGATGACAACTGCCACAGCGACGCAACCTGAGCTCAAGCGCACCCAGCGCGCCTGGCTAAAAACCCGCAATGCCTGCGCAGTCGATGTCGCTTGCCTGGATGGCAGCTACCGCCAGCGCCTGCAAGCATTGCAGGCACAGTGGACGCGAGCCGCAATGTGGCAGCCGGACGCCGTGGATCTTCAGGCGATGAACGATCTGCAGGAAAGCATTCGTGCCGAGAGCAAAAAGCACCCGGAATTTGCGCTGGAACATGCCTTGGCCGCACGGGCTTTCGAGTCTTCGCAGACATCATTCGCGGGCGATCCAGTCGACAGTTATGGCGAGCAAACCCACTTCCCCAAGTCGCGCCCCAAAGGCGTGAGCGAGGACGAATGGAAAGCATTGAACGCCTCACGCATTGAAGGCGCCGCCGAGACCGGACGGACTTCCTACGCACTGCTGGATCTGGACAATGATGGCCAGCGCGACCTTATCGTCGACACATACGCAGGCGGCACTGGCTTGTTCACCTACGTGGAAACCTGGCGCCGAACGGGCGAGCGGTTTGTCAAAAGATCGGTCGAGCCGGAAAGCTCGCTGTTCTACACCAACGACCGTGGCGCCAATCAGGCAATCAGCTGGATCAGGCTTCACGACAGAATTTATGCCGCTTACCGAAACGGCGCCTATGGTGTCGATAATCTGTACCTGCTCAATCCGCTGAAGATCAACCGTCAGGTACCGACGGTGTCCGTGCGTTACGCTTACTCCCTGCAAGTGCCAACCACGCAACATAAAGAAGACGGCACCAGCACCTATGACCTCGAAGCGGATTTGCACGCGGCACTCGACCACGCCGTCACTCAAGCGATGAAAGCCGCCCCCGACTCAACCAATACCTCGCCCCTTTGCCCAATTCCTCCCACGGGTACCGGAGACGGCGATTACTACAGCTACGGCCCAACGCACTATGCCATCGAAAAGATCACCGACCTGCCGGTAATGATTGGCGGCGAATGCTACATCGGGGCGCTGGTCAACTGGTTCGGCAGCTACAGCGAAAAGGCTGGGTTATTCGCCCAACTGGCCGTGCGCAAGCCGGGCGTCGAGGCCAGCGGGACTAGCTACGAAGTCTACGGCCGCCGGCATGTTACCGAGGTCAGCGGGAGCCTTGGCAAAGTCGAAATCAACGACGACTGACCACCGATCATCACACCGGCAAAATAATCGGCACGGTTGCCAATCGCCGGAGGTCAAAGACACAGACAGCACATTTGTCCTTCAAAAATGCAGGCAGATCCCCAAATGAGGTTTATTCTGCTCAATTACCTGCGCCCCCGGACGTCCGCGATACGCTTGTACCGCCACAAAAAAAGGCCGAAGTGATGACCTCGAAAACCCCTGCCTCGCCCTCTGCGCCCGAGCGCAAGGATGTGACCCCCAGCCACCTGAATTTCCCGGTGGTGGGCATCGGCGCCTCGGCGGGCGGCCTGCAAGCGATCAAGCTGTTTTTCGAGCATATGCCGAAGGACAGTGGCATGGCGTTCGTGATCATTTTGCACCTGTCGCCCGATCACCAAAGCATCGCCGACCAGATCATTCAGGAATCGACGCGCATGCCGGTGCTGCAAGTGACGCAGCCGGTGCCGATCGAAAAGAACTGTGTGTACGTGATCTCGCCAGCGCATTCGCTGTCGATGAACGACGGCTATCTGCGGGTCAGCACGGCCGGTTCGCCGCAGGCGCGCCACACGGCCATCGACCTGTTCTTTCGCGATCTGGCCGATGTGCACCGTGAGCGGGCGTTCTGCGTGGTGTTGTCAGGCACCGGCTCCGATGGTGCGGTGGGCTTGTCGCGAATCAAGGAACAGGGTGGCGTGACGCTGGTACAAGTGCCGGAAGACGCCGAGTTCGACGGCATGCCGCGCGCCGCCATCGAGACGCGCATGGTCGATCTGATACTGCCAGTGGTCGAGATGCCGCAGAAACTGATGGAGCTGTGGCGCAACTCTCAGAACATCAAATTACCCAGCGCCAATGATCCCGACCTGAAAGCCTTGAAGCCTGCAAACGAACACGAGGCGTCGATCGCCGAACAACGCCTGCATGAAATCCTGTTGTACCTGCGCAGCAGCACCGGTCACGATTTCAAACACTACAAGCGCGCCACCGTGCTGCGCCGCATCGAGCGGCGCATGCAGGTCACCAGCCAGTCTGACCTCAGCGCTTACTACAACTACCTGCAAAATACCCCGGAAGAAGCCAAGGCCTTGCTCGGCGATATGCTGATCGGCGTGACCAACTTCTTCCGTGACCGCGAAGCCTTCGAAGCCCTCGAGCGCGATGTGCTGCCGCAACTGGTGCAGTCGGTTGCCGACTCGTCGGAAAAAGAAGAACTGCGCATCTGGTCTGCCGGTTGCTCGACCGGCGAGGAAGCCTACAGCCTGGCGATCCTGCTCGACGATCAGATGCAGGTACAAAGCAGCAAGGCCAACCTGCAAGTGTTCGCCACCGATATCGACGAACGCGCGATCACCACCGGCCGCGCCGGCACCTACCCGCAAGCCATCGTTACCGACGTACCGCCAACCCGCTTGCGACATTATTTCGTCAAGGACAATGAGCATTACCGGATTCGCAAGGAAATCCGCGAGAAAGTGCTGTTCGCCAAGCACAGCCTGTTGTCCGACCCGCCGTTCTCGCAGATCGACCTGATCGTTTGCCGCAATCTGCTGATTTACCTGGATCGCGAGGTGCAGCGGGAAATCCTGCAGATGTTCCACTTTGCCCTGCGACCGGGCGGTTTCCTGTTTCTCGGCACCTCTGAAAGCGCCGATGCCTGCCATGAATTGTTCGCGCCAGTGGACAAGCGCAACCGCATCTTCCGCGCCAAGACCGGTACCCCGAACAGCCGTCGCACCCCGACCATGCCACGTGGCGGTTACATGCGCACCAGCGTTTCCCGACCGCCATCGAAAGCCATCGAGCCCGTCAAGCTGTCGTTTGCCGATATCCACCGCCGCGCCATAGAACGCTTCGCCCCGCCGAGCATCATCGTCGACACCAATGCCGATATTCTTCACATGAGCGAAGCCGCCGGGCGTTTCCTGCGGCATGTCGGCGGCGAGCTGTCACGCAACTTGCTGACGCTGATCCTGCCGGAACTGCGCCTGGAAATTCGCACGACACTGTTCCAGGTGCAGCAAAGCAACCTCACTGTGTGCTCGCGTGAAGTGCTGCTCAAGCGCGAGGAGCGCCAGTACCGCATCACGCTGATTGCGCAGCCGTACAAGGACGACGACTTCGACAGCGAGTGCGTGCTGGTGACCTTCGATGAAACGGAGATCGACGCGCACGAGCAGGCGCTGACCACGGTGCTGCAGACTGAAAGCCAAGTGCTCTCGAACCTGGAACGTGAGCTGCAACGCACCAAATTGCATTTGCAGGACACCATCGAACAGTCGGAAATCTCCAGCGAAGAGCTCAAGGCTTCCAACGAGGAGATGCAGGCGATCAACGAAGAATTGCGCTCGGCCACCGAAGAGCTCGAGACCAGCAAGGAAGAGTTGCAGTCGATCAATGAAGAGCTGTTGACGGTCAATTACGAGCTGAAGACCAAAGTCGAAGAAACCGACAAGATCAACGATTATCTGACCAATCTGATCGCTTCTACCGACATTGCTACGGTGTTCGTCGATCGCAGCATGCGCATCAAATGGTTCACGCCGCGCGCCACCGACATCTTCAGCATGTTGCCGGTAGACACCGGCCGTTCACTGCTGGATATCACCCATCGCCTGAATTACCCCGCGATGACCGAGGACGCGGCGCAAGTGTTCGAATCGCTGAACATGATCGAACGCGAGGTCAACAGTACCGATAACCGCTGGTACATCGCCCGCTTGCTGCCTTATCGCTCCAGCGAAGACCACATCGACGGCACCGTGTTGACCTTCATCGACATCAGCAAACGCCGCGAAGCCGAGGAAGAGCTGCGCCTGGGCGAAGAACGCATGCGTCTGGTCGCTGAGAGTACGCGTGATTACGCGATTATCATCCTCGATGAAATGGGTGCGATCACCAGTTGGAACAAAGGCGCTGAACTGATCTTTGGCCACAGCAAAAACGAGGCCGAAGGTCAGTACTACGATTTCATCTTCACAGCCGAAGACCGTGCTGCCGGCATGGCTGAAAGCGAATTGTCCACCGCCCGCCAGCACGGCCGCTCGGAGGATGAGCGCTGGCATGTGCGCAAGGATGGCAGCCGATTCTTCTGCAGCGGCGAGGTCACCAGGCTCAGCGGCGACCGCTTGCAGGGCTATGTAAAAATCGCCCGCGACCTGACCGGACACAAGCGCCAGCAGGATGAACAGAGCAAGGAACTGGCGCAGACGCGCAATACCGTGTCCCTGCGTGATGAGTTCTTCGCGGTCATGTCCCATGAACTCAAGCACCCGCTCAACCTGATCCAGCTCAACGCCGAACTGCTGCGGCGCCTGCCGATGATCCGTACTGCCGGCCCGGCGACCAAAGCGGTCAATACCATCTGCGATGCCGTGAACAGTCAGGCGCGGATCATCGACGACCTGCTTGATGTAGCACGGGTGCGCACCGGCAAGCTCAAACTGCAATTGGCGCGTGTCGATCTGAGCGCGGTTCTGCGTGACATACACACGGTAGTGCTCAATGAGCAGCACGCCACGCGCATCGACCTGCAATTGCCTGAAGCACCGTTGATCATTCATGCCGACCCGACACGGGTCGAGCAGATCATCTGGAATCTGGTCAACAATGCGCTGAAGTTCACCCCACCGAGCGGGCGCATTGAGTTGATCGCCAGCAAGAGCGGGAAAATGGCGCAACTGGACGTCAAGGATAACGGCGTCGGCATCGCAGCGGAAAACCTCGAACACGTCTTCGATCTGTTCGGCCAGGCGGAAAAACAGCACACCAACCATCAACGTGAAGGCTTGGGCATCGGCCTGTCACTGGTGCGGCAACTGACCGAAGCCCAGCACGGCACGGTGAAGGTTACTTCGCCGGGGCTCGGCGCCGGTTGCACCTTTACCGTTCGCCTGCCGCTGTCGACTGATGTCGAAGAAACCGCTGCAACAGCCGAGGTTGAACCGGTTTCCGGCAAGCTCGATGGCTTGAGCATTCTGCTGGTCGACGACTCGCCGGAAGTGCTGGAGACCTTGAAGCTGCTGCTGGAGATGGAAGACGCCGACGTAACGGCCTTCGATCATCCGGTGGCAGCGCTGAAAGCCGCTGAGAGCACGCGCTTCGATCTGATCATCTCAGACCTCGGCATGCCGGTCATGACCGGCTATGAACTGATGGCTGCCCTGCGCAAGCTGCCACTGGTGAAAAACGTACCGGCGATCGCCCTCACCGGTTATGGCACTCAGAGCGACATGCAGAAGTCCCGTGAAGCCGGATTCGATCAGCATCTGGGCAAACCGGTGGCGTACGACGACCTGATTGAAACCATCGAGGCGTTGCGCCGCTCGGAGTTGCTGTAGAGCTCGCCAGCGCTCCAACGCAAAAAGCCCCGCCACACAATCAAGTGAGGCGGGGCTTTTCGTTTTTGAAGAGGTGGTGTCCCAGGCGGGGTTCGAACCTGCAACCTTCCCCTTAGGAGGGGGATGCTCTATCCAATTGAGCTACTGAGACACTGATTGACGCGGGCTGTATGCGGCGCGACAGACGGCGTGCATGTTAACGGCCGGCCCCTGTTTTGTCATGTCGTCCGTAGGGCTTTTTAAGTGTAGGCAAACGCCCTGGAAGATTGCGGGAACTTTTACCGGGCAAATTGCACTACGCGGAAATGCGGTCATTGCAGATTGCAATCAGCGTCGCCAGAAAAAACATACCAAACCCTTGTTTTTAAAGGACTTATCAGCCGTTACACTGTTGGCACGGCGGCTGCTATGCCTGTTCTATCAAAAAGAACAATTTGGAGCGTCGTGCCATGAACAGCACCCTCTTGCTTGCAAACGCAGCGGCATTGGCTTTCTTGCTCGGATCGCATTTTTTTCCCAAGGCTGACGTTGAGCAGCCAGTGGCGCAGCGCATGCCGCATTACCTGCAAGTGCAGAAAGCGCCGCAGTGGGCAGTGTTGAGTGAACGCAGCGACGCTTCTACACAAATGGTCAGCGAGCCTGAGCAAGCCTCGGCGCCAATCACCGAACGTCTGGTTTTTTGAAATATCTTCAGGAGTACAACATGTCCAAATCGGCGACAGGATTTCTGATCCTCGCTTTACTGAGTGGCGTTACCCACCTGGCGCTGTTCGAGGAGACGGAAGTCACCTTGCCTCTGGTTGGCTGTGGCGTGTTTGCGGTGCTGTTCGTGCTGGCGCTGATTGCAGGGCGCAAGATCAAGTTCGATCCGGTTCTGCGTTGAGCCGGATCACCTCGAGTAATGCAGAGACAGCTGCAGCAAGATCAGCAGAATTGTCGATCTGATGAACGGGGCTGTCGCTGGATCTTCGGTCTTTGAACAGTGCGTTGCGAGCCAGCCTCGCATCGATCTGCCCAGGGGTTTCCCGGCCTCGGCTGAGCAAGCGCTTGCGCAGGACATCATCGTTGACTGTCAGCAGAATCGGCACCAGGGTTGGATACCTCTCCATTGCTTGACGCAGGTTCGCTCTTGACCCGTTAACCAGTACGTGCCGGCCCGCTTGCAACCATTCATCCATTTCCCTTGGAATGCCGTAGGAGAGGCCGTTGGCTTGCCAGGCCAAGGAAAAAGCGCCGGCGTGCTGTCGCCGCTCGAACTCTTCAGGCGTCACGCCAATTGCATCTTCGCCGACGGACTCCGCCGAGCGGGTAATCACCCGGCGCATTACTTCACAGTTCAACGCCCGCAGTGGCTCACGCGATGCATCAATCAGGCTGTCCTTGCCCGAACCGGACGGCCCCATCAGGTAAAAAAGCTTGCCATCCATCCCGAAAACGCCCTCCGACGGGTCCTGCCTCTAGTAAATCGGCAAATTGCCACTATCCTGTACACATAGGGATCAAGAATAGCGAGCCGCATAGCATGCACGTTCCGAAGTTTTCGGACATCAACAGATGTGCATTCAAAAGCGGGCAGCGATACGGAAGGATGGAAAGTTTTCCAACCAGTCCGCATTTCTGACAACTGGTGCTGGCATTACGCCTTTACCCGGCTCAATATTTGTCACAGAATTGACGCCAATGATCTGGCAATTTTGAGGCATGATGCCGGCCTCTTAACAATTCAGGTTGAACCAATTGGTCCGGATGCTTGTCCTACCACACATCCTGCGGCCAATCCCGAGAACCGCTCCCCTGAACTAACCGGTTAAATATATGCGCCCATTGAAACAGGCAATTTATTCCAGCCGTACGGCTGACAAGTTTGTCGTACGTCTGCCAGACGGAATGCGTGAACGCATTGCCGAGGTGGCTCGCAATCATCATCGCAGCATGAACTCCGAGATCATTGCGCGCCTTGAGCAGAGTCTTATTCAGGAAGGCGCACTGGGCGAAGAGCTGAGCATGCGCCTGGACAGCCCGGAGCTGTCGCTGCACGAGCGCGAGCTGTTGCAACGCTTCCGTCAGCTGTCGCACCGTCAGCAGAACGCCCTGGTGTCGCTGATCGCACACGACGCAGAAATGGCCGCAGACGCGTCCTGAGTTATACCGAACATATTGAAGCCAGCATGATTGCTGGCTTTTTTTTGCCCGCAATATGACAGATGGCCGCTTGGCAATTGAGTGTGGCGAGGGGATTTATCCCCGCTGGGCTGCATGGCAGCCCCAAAAACAATGGGACTGCTGCGCAGTCCAGCGGGGATAAATCCCCTCGCCACGGTTACTTGTACTTGCGCTTATATCTGTTTGGCAGGCACAAAAAAGCCCGTCGATTTGACGGGCTTTTCATTGCACGAGGTCAGAGCAGGAAGATGGTCGCCAACCCGAGGAAGATGAAGAAGCCACCGCTGTCGGTCATTGCCGTGATCATCACACTGGCGCCCATCGCCGGATCGCGCCCCATTTTCGCCAGCGTCATCGGGATCAATACGCCCATCAACGCCGCCAGCAACAGGTTGAGCGTCATCGCCGCCGTCATTACCACGCCGAGTGACCAACTGCCGTAGAGCATGTACGCGACCACACCGATCACCCCGCCCCAGACCAGACCGTTGATCAAACCGACCGCCAGCTCTTTGCGCATCAAGCGCGAGGTGTTGCCGGTGCTGACCTGATCCAGCGCCATGGCGCGCACGATCATGGTGATGGTCTGGTTACCGGAGTTGCCACCGATACCCGCCACGATCGGCATCAGCGCCGCCAGTGCCACGAGCTTCTCGATCGAACCTTCGAACAGACCGATCACCCGCGATGCGACAAATGCAGTGATCAAGTTCACCGCCAGCCACGCCCAACGGTTACGCAGGGACTTCCACACCGAGGCGAAGATATCTTCCTCTTCGCGCAGACCGGCCATGTTGAGGACTTCGCTTTCGCTTTCCTCACGGATCAGGTCGACCATTTCGTCGATGGTCAGACGGCCGATCAGTTTGCCGTTCTTGTCGACCACCGGCGCCGAGATCAAGTCGTAACGTTCGAATGCCTGAGCGGCGTCGTAGGCATCTTCGTCCGGGTGGAAACTGACCGGATCGCTGGCCATGACTTCCGCGACCTGCTTCTCCGGATCGTTGACCAGCAGACGCTTGATCGGCAGCACGCCCTTGAGCACGCCGTCGTAATCGACCACGAACAGTTTGTCGGTGTGACCAGGAAGCTCTTTCAGGCGACGCAGGTAACGCAGGACCACTTCAAGGCTGACGTCCTCACGGATCGTCACCATCTCGAAGTCCATCAGCGCACCGACCTGATCCTCGTCATAGGACAGCGCCGAGCGCACGCGTTCGCGCTGCTGGTTATCCAGACTCTCCATCAGCTCATGGACAACGTCTCGCGGCAGCTCGGAGGCCAGGTCAGCGAGTTCGTCGGCGTCCATGTCCTTGGCCGCAGCCAGGAGCTCGTGATCGTCCATGTCGGCGATCAGCGTCTCACGGACGGAATCGGATACTTCAAGAAGAATGTCGCCGTCGCGATCGGCCTTGACCAGTTGCCAGAGCGTCAGACGATCGTCCAGCGGCAAGGCTTCAAGAATGTAGGCTACGTCGGCGGAGTGCAGATCATCGAGCTTGCGTTGCAGCTCGACGAGGTTTTGCCGGTGAACCAGGTTTTCCACGCGGTCGTGGTGCGGACCTTCCTGGCGATGAGTCAGGTCTTCAACGACACGTTGGCGCTGCAGCAACTCGACGACCTGAGCCAGGCGGTCCTGCAGGCTTTCCTGTGTTTTCTTTACTTCGATTTCGGACATAGGCGAACTCCACTCCCAGCAGCGGGGCACGCCGGAAGGATCAATCAGTCAATTCATGATTGGTGAAACGGTTTACTGAACAACTACTGGGTAAGTCCATGGAGGTTTTCCATAAGCCCCGGCGGGGCTGACGGGCGCAATGATACACGCCTGACGGTTTAAAACGTTGAAAAAATCACGGCTGAAACAAGCGCTTGCGAAACAAACCTGAGCACCTGCCTGACCCGTGCAAATGCGACGACTCATCTTGAAAAGAAAACACACCGGCAATGCAAAAAGCAGCGACTACCCTTGAGCTTAGATCGTCATGGAGGACATCGAATGCCAGCGAAACCCGCGCTATATCTACTGACCGCCCTGCTCCACATCACGCCTGCCAACGCCACCACACTTCATCGTTGCCAGGCCACTGACGGCGGCGTCACCTTCACATCGATGAGCTGCGCAACTGGCGAGCAACTCTCAATTCAGGAGGTCCACCCCTATTCACCCGGCTGGGTCACAATCATGCCGGAGTTCAATCACGAAGCCGCGACCGGCATGAAAGACAGCGGACGCGAACCGGGCATCGTCGGCAGCATCGAACACAAATGTGGAAACCTGATCGATAACAAACAGCGGCGCGAAGCGATCATCAATCGGCGAGTGATTGCCGGCATGAGCCAGCGGGACGTCGAAAGCGCACTGGGCAAGCCCGACAAGATCAACACTCGCACGTCGACCACGAGCTATCGTTACGACCTCAAGCGAGGCCGCAGTGCTCAAATTGATTTTGATGAAAGAGGCTGTGTGAAGGGAAAAGCCAAATCCCGGACAGCAAAAAGCCCGCGTTAAACGCGGGCTTCTTGGTATATGGTGCACTCGACAGGATTCGAACCTGTGACCGCTCGGTTCGTAGCCGAGTACTCTATCCAGCTGAGCTACGAGTGCATTTTGTGTTTTTAAACCAGACCACAACTGGCTGAAGCCGAGTTACTCACCTTACAGCAAATAACTCTTAAATGGTGCACTCGACAGGATTCGAACCTGTGACCGCTCGGTTCGTAGCCGAGTACTCTATCCAGCTGAGCTACGAGTGCATTTGTTGCCGCGCATTATAGGCCGTCTAATCTCTATGTCAAACACTTTTTCTAGTAATTTCAACAACTTACAGAAGAAGCCAGATTACGACGTACTAAGCAAATAATGGCGGAGAACGGGGGATTCGAACCCCCGACACCCTTTTGAGGTGTACTCCCTTAGCAGGGGAGCGCCTTCGGCCACTCGGCCAGCTCTCCGCAACACGGGGCGTATATTAACCAGCTTCTTCCCCGTTTGCAAACATAAAAATCGATAAAAATTAATGGCTTGGTTCTTCGTCCTTCTCTTTCTTTATACGCAGGTAAATTTCCTCACGGTGCACCGCAACCTCTTTCGGAGCGTTGACGCCGATACGCACCTGGTTTCCTTTGACGCCGAGCACGGTCACGGTGATTTCGCCGTCACCGATAATCAGGCTTTCCGCGCACCGACGAGTCAGAATCAGCATACCTTTCTCCTTACGCCATTCATTTCAGGGACAACAGTCTGCAAAAAAAAGGCACCCGACCTACAACCGCAGCGATCGTAGCCCTACATGCCTGAGTATTGACCAGCGCGAGCAAAAGAACAGTTCCGGGGCCCGCGCCATTCAAAAATAAAGGGCGCGGTCAGACCGCGCCCTTCACAGAATCGGATTACTCGCCCTGACGGGCCGGAGCATCCAGTTCGAAAGCCGTGTGCAGCGCGCGCACGGCCAGTTCCAGGTACTTCTCTTCGATCACTACGGAAACCTTGATTTCCGAAGTCGAGATCATCTGGATGTTGATGCTTTCTTTCGCCAGGGATTCGAACATGCGGCTGGCCACGCCTGCGTGGGAACGCATGCCGACGCCGACGATCGAGACCTTGGCGATCTTGGTGTCGCCAACGACTTCACGGGCACCGATCTCGCGAGCGGTGTTTTCCAGCACGGTCTGTGCGGCCTGGTAGTCGTTGCGGTGCACGGTGAAGGTGAAGTCGGTGGTGTTATCGTGCGCGACGTTCTGCACGATCATGTCGACTTCGATGTTCGCGGCACTGATCGGGCCGAGAATCTTGAACGCCACGCCCGGGGTGTCTGGCACGCCACGGATGGTCAGCTTGGCTTCATCGCGGTTGAAAGCGATGCCGGAAATGATCGGCTGTTCCATGGTTTCCTCTTCATCAATAGTAATGAGGGTGCCCGGACCCTCCTTGAAGCTGTGCAGTACGCGCAGCGGAACGTTGTACTTGCCGGCGAATTCCACCGCACGGATCTGCAGCACCTTGGAGCCGAGGCTGGCCATTTCCAGCATCTCTTCGAAGGTGATCTTGTCCAGACGCTGAGCGACCGGCACCACACGCGGGTCGGTGGTGTAGACACCGTCGACGTCGGTGTAGATCTGGCATTCATCCGCCTTCAACGCTGCAGCCAGTGCCACACCAGTGGTATCGGAACCGCCGCGACCGAGGGTGGTGATGTTGCCGTGCTCGTCGACACCCTGGAAACCGGCGACAACTACCACGCGGCCGGCCTTCAGATCACCGCGAATCTTCTGGTCATCAATCTGCAAGATACGCGCTTTATTGTGCGCACTGTCAGTCAGGATCCGCACCTGATTACCGGTGTACGACACCGCCGGCACACCGCGCTTGATCAGCGCCATGGCCAACAGGGCAATCGTCACCTGCTCACCGGTGGACACGATCACGTCCAGCTCGCGCGGAACCGGTTGCGCCTCGCCACTGATTTGCTTGGCCAGATCGATCAGACGGTTGGTTTCGCCGCTCATTGCAGACAGCACAACCACCAGGTCATCGCCGGCATCGCGGAATTTCTTAACCTTGTCGGCGACCTGCTCGATTCTCTCGACAGTGCCGACCGAGGTGCCTCCAAATTTCTGTACGATCAAAGCCATTTCAAAGCCGCCTCTGCCCATGAAGGGCGCCCAATAATCTTTCGAACAGTCGCCAGGCCCGCCACTAGACTGCGAGCCCGGCGAGCCGTCTTATAAAGCCTGCTCGACGAATGGAACGGTCAGCGCCAGTGCGCCATCCAGCGCAGCGGCATCGACACCGCCGCCCTGCGCCATGTCCGGACGACCACCGCCCTTCCCGCCCACTGCCGCAGCAGCCTGTTTCATCAAATCACCGGCTTTGAGTTGGCCAGTCAGGTCCTTGGTTACACCTGCAACCAGTACGACCTTTTCCTCATGGACACCGCCGAGCAGGATCACTGCGCGGCCGAGTTTGTTTTTCAGCTGATCGACCAGCGCCAGCAGCGCCTTGCCATCCTGACCGTCCAGACGGGCGGCCAGCACCTTCACGTCCTTGACGTCCATTGCCGAGGCCGACAGATCGTCGCCCGCCGCGCTGGCTGCCTTGGCCTGCAACTGCTCGAGTTGTTTCTCCAGCAGACGGTTGCGCTCCAGTACCGCCGAGAGCTTGTCGATCAGGTTGTCGCGGCTGCCCTTGACCAGGCTGGCCGCTTCCTTGAGTTGTTCTTCCGCCGCGTTCAAGTAGGCCAGCGCCGCAGCACCGGTGACTGCCTCGATACGACGCACGCCCGAGGCCACACCGCCTTCGCTGATGATTTTCAGCAGGCCGATGTCGCCGGTACGGTTGGCGTGGATACCGCCACACAGTTCAACTGAGAAGTCGCCCATGCTCAGCACGCGCACGCTGTCGCCGTACTTCTCGCCGAACAGCGCCATGGCGCCTTTGTTCTTCGCGGTTTCGATGTCGGTTTCTTCGGTTTCAACGGCGGAGTTCTTGCGAATCTCGGCGTTGACGATGTCTTCCAGCTGCTTGATCTGCTCAGGCTTGATCGCTTCGAAGTGGCTGAAGTCGAAACGCAGGCGCTGACTGTCGACCAACGAACCTTTCTGCTGCACGTGCTCGCCGAGCACCTGACGCAACGCGGCGTGGAGCAAGTGCGTCGCCGAGTGGTTCAGCGCGGTGGCGTGACGCACTTCGGCGTCGACATGGGTTTCCACCGGCGCGCCGATGGTCAGGCTGCCCGCGGCCAGCACACCGTGGTGCAGGAATGCGCCGCCGGTCTTGGTGGTGTCGCGCACGTCGAAGCGGCTGCTGCCGGCCTGAATGAAACCGCAGTCGCCGATCTGGCCACCGGATTCGGCGTAGAACGGCGTCTGGTTGAGCACGATCACGCCTTCCTGACCTTCGCTCAGCACGTCGACCGACTGGCCATCCTTATAGATGGCAACGATTTTCGCCGAGCCGCTGGTGGCGGCGTAACCGGTGAACTCGGTGGCCACGTCGACCTTGACCAGGGTGTTGTAGTCCAGACCGAACGAGCTGGCCGAACGCGCGCGAACACGCTGCGCTTCCATCTCGCGCTCGAAACCGGCTTCGTCGACGGTCAGGCCGCGCTCGCGGGCGATGTCGGCGGTCAGGTCCATCGGGAAACCGTAGGTGTCGTAGAGTTTGAACACCACGTCGCCTGGCACCACGGTGCCTTTGAGCTCGGCCAGATCCTGCTCGAGGATTTTCAGGCCGTGCTCCAGGGTCTTGGAGAACTGCTCTTCTTCAGCCTTGAGCACGCGCTCGATGTTGCTTTGCTGCTTCTGCAGTTCCGGGAAGGCTTCGCCCATCTCGGCGACCAGCGCCGCGACGATCTTGTAGAAGAAGCTGCCGGTAGCGCCGAGCTTGTTGCCGTGACGGCAGGCGCGACGGATGATCCGGCGCAGCACGTAACCGCGACCTTCGTTGGAAGGCAGCACGCCATCGGCAATCAGGAAACCGCAGGAACGAATGTGGTCGGAGACGACTTTGAGCGACGACTGATCGCCGTTTTCGCAGCCGATCGCTTCAGCCGAAGCCTTGAGCAGGTACTTGAACAGGTCGATGTCGTAGTTGGAGTTGACGTGCTGCATCACCGCACTGATCCGCTCCAGGCCCATGCCGGTGTCCACCGACGGCGCTGGCAACGGATGCAACACGCCGTCGGCGGTGCGGTTGAACTGCATGAACACGTTGTTCCAGATTTCGATGTAGCGGTCGCCATCTTCTTCCGGCGAGCCCGGCGGGCCGCCCCAGATGTGCTCGCCGTGGTCGTAGAAAATCTCGGTGCACGGGCCGCACGGGCCGGTATCGCCCATGGTCCAGAAGTTGTCGGAAGCGTAAGGCGCGCCCTTGTTGTCGCCGATGCGGATCATGCGCTCGGCTGGCACACCGATTTTCTGTGTCCAGATGTCATACGCTTCGTCGTCGGTGGCGTAGACAGTGACCCAGAGCTTTTCCTTCGGCAGCTTGAGCACGCCGGTGAGGAAGGTCCAGGCGAAGGTGATCGCGTCGTGCTTGAAGTAGTCGCCGAAGCTGAAGTTACCGAGCATCTCGAAGAACGTGTGGTGACGCGCGGTATAACCGACGTTTTCCAGGTCACTGTTCTTGCCGCCGGCGCGCACGCATTTCTGGCTGCTGGTGGCACGGGTGTACGCACGTTTTTCCTGGCCCAGGAAGCAGTCCTTGAACTGGTTCATCCCCGCGTTGGTGAACAGCAGGGTTGGGTCGTTGCCCGGAATCAAAGAGCTGGAGGCTACACGGGTGTGGCCTTGCTCTTCGAAGAAGCGAAGGAAGGCTTCACGGATTTCTGCGCTTTTCATTAGGTTCTTCCACGGAGGCTGCGGCCAAAGGCCTGTTCGAAACGTCATGAGACGAAGCGACGGCAAAGGGCCGCATTATATCGGCCCTGCGCGCGGGGTACAGCGTGTTTATACGATAGAAACGGTCAATTGGACGGCTGACGCTGTCACTTGCGTGAAAACTCGACGAATGTCGCGATCACTTGTTCGATTTGCGCGCGGCTGACGTCCATGTGCGTGACCATGCGCAAGCGCGCGGCGGCGCTGAGCCTGATTCCGCGTTCGCCGGCAAAGTCCTTGAGTGCTGCGGCCTTGTCGCCCATTTGCACATACACCATGTTGGTTTGCACGGGTTCGACGACGAAACCGGCCTCACGCAGACCCTCGGCGAGCAACTGGGCGTTGGCGTGGTCGTCGGCCAGCCGTTCGACGTGATGATCCAGCGCGTACAAGCCAGCCGCCGCCAGCAACCCGGCCTGACGCATGCCGCCACCGACCATTTTGCGCAAACGCCGCGCCTTGCCGATCAGTTGCTCGGAGCCGCACAGCACCGAGCCGACCGGCGCGCCGAGGCCTTTGGACAGGCACACCGACACCGAATCGAAATGCTGGGTGATCTCGCGGGCATCGACGCCGAGCTTGACCGCCGCGTTGTACAGCCGCGCGCCGTCCAGGTGCAATTGCAGGCCATGCTCCTGCGTAAAGCGTCGCGCGCGCGCCAGATATTCCAGCGGCAGCACTTTGCCCTGCATGGTGTTTTCCAGCGCCAGCAAACGCGTGCGGGCGAAATGGAAATCGTCAGGCTTGATCGCGGCCGCAACCTGATCCAGATCCAGTGAACCGTCGGCCTGCACCTCCAGCGGCTGCGGCTGAATCGAACCGAGCACCGCCGCCCCGCCACCTTCGTACTTATAGGTGTGCGCCTGCTGACCGACAATGTACTCGTCGCCCCGCTCGCAGTGCGCCATCAGGCCGAGCAGGTTGCTCATGGTACCGGTCGGCACGAATAGCGCGGCGGCAAAGCCCAGGCGTTTGGCCAGTTCGGCCTCGAGGCGATTGACCGTCGGATCTTCGCCGTACACATCGTCTCCGGTGTCCGCTGCGGTCATCGCCTCGAGCATGGCGGGAGTCGGTTGGGTGACGGTGTCGCTGCGAAGATCGATAACACTCATGAACCTGGCCTCTGGTCAGCAGGGGGAATCCCTTTGTGAAGTGGGATTACTGCGGTCATCGCGCAGATTAATCAACCCTTGACCGAGGAAAAATCACCGCCCTCAGGAAAAAGCACAATCCTTGTGGGAGCGAGCCTGCTCGCGAAAGCGCAGTAACAGTCAGCATATGCGTTGAATGTGAAGCCGCATTCGCGAGCAGGCTCGCTCCCACAGTGTCATGTGCATGGCCGGGAAATATGTGTTACAAACTTGCCGCCGCCCGCCTATGGGCGGCACAAACGTTCTCAGGGCGGGGTGCAATTCCCCACCGGCGGTAATTGCGCGCAATGCGCATAGCCCGCGAGCGCTTGGCGTTGCACACGACTTGAGTCGGGTGCGTCGGCAAGGTCAGCAGACCCGGTGTGATCCCGGGGCCGACGGTCATAGTCCGGATGAAGAGAGAACGGGATCGACGCCAAAGGGCCGTCCGCGTGCATCCGTGCCTGCGTTCGCACCCTTGCATCCCTTTCGATTCATAACGCCCTGTTTTTCACACAAACAGGAGTCAGAACATGCAACCCACCGCTATCGACAGCAAAAGCAAACACCCACAGGGCGAGCGCGTCGCGTTCATCCAGGCCTGCTGGCACAAGGAAATCGTCGACCAGAGCCGTAAAGGCTTCGTCGCTGAAATGCTGGTGCAGGGCTATCAGGAATCGGACATCGATTTCTTCGAAGTCGGCGGCGCCTTTGAGATGCCGCTGCACGCCAAGCTGCTGGCCAAATCCGGCCGTTACACCGGCATCGTCGCCGCCGCCCTGGTGGTGGACGGCGGCATTTACCGTCACGAGTTCGTTGCGCAATCGGTGGTCAGCGGCCTGATGCAGGTGCAGCTGGAAACCGAAGTGCCGGTGTTCTCGGTGTCGCTGACCCCGCATCACTTCCATTCGGGCGAAGAGCATCAGAAGTTCTTCTTCGAGCACTTTGTGCACAAGGGCCAGGAAGCAGCGCGGACTTGCGCGGATACGTTGCAGAAGATTCGCGCATTGCGCCGCACCGAGCCGCGCGCTGTAGCGGTCTAGGACGCGGCAAAACCTGTAGGAGCTGACGAGTGAAACGAGGCTGCGATCTTTTGATCTTCAAGAGCAAGATCAGAAGATCGCAGCCTTCGGCAGCTCCCACATGGGATGTGGTGAACTCAGGCGAGGTTTTCGTCTGTGGCCGGGACGATCAGGATGCCGGCGCGCAAGCCGTTCTTGACCTTGGGGTTGGGGAAGATGATCCGTGCGCCCTGCTCTTCGATCACCCAGCGGGTATTGGCCAGGTCTTCGGCCAGCACATAACCCGGTTCCAGCTCGGAAAAGTTCTCGATGTCCGCCGGCAGATTCAGGCGGAACGCATCGCTGTGCTTGATGATTTCCCGCGCCACGCTGAACAGCTGCAAACCGTCCAGCCCTGCTTCTGTCTCCGGCTCAGTGCCTTCGATGATCTGCTTCAGACGGGTTTCCAGCAGTGAGACGTTGACGCCGTCGTTCTGCCCGAACGGCCGCGCCTTGCCCAGTTCCAGGGTGAAAGCCTCGGCGTCGAGTTTGTCGTAGGTGTACGAGCTGAAGACGATGGATGGTTTGTTCTGCAACAGCACTGCTTCCATGCCGGCGGCGCGCAGGCGCGCCAGTTCGCGGCGGGAATGCTGGCGCCCTTCCTTCCACGGGTACAAGGCGAACTGTTCGATCTTCGACCCACGAATCGCGGTGTGCAGATCGTAGTGCAGACGCTCGCGCTCGGGCTTGCTGAAGAAACTCGCCGCCAGCCGTTCCAGCTCACAGGCGCGCAACGCTTCCGAGCCGCTGCTTTGTTCGTGGCGGCCGTTGAACAGCCGATTGACATCCTGCTCGACGAAACGCTCGCCCTTGCGAATCGCTTCCGGGTTGCCGAACAGGAACAGAATGCGTGCGCGCGGCTTGAGATCGCCGCGTGCAATGTCGTGCAGCAACCGATCGAGCAACTCGATCGGTGCGGTTTCATTGCCATGGATGCCTGCCGACAGCAGCAGGTCGAGGCCATTGTCGCGCGCTTCCGGGGGCCGCACTTCCAGCGCCCCTTCGCTCAACCAGCGCATGCGCACGCCTTCGACAGTCAGTTGAGTCTTCTCCGCCGGTTCGCGGCCGGCGAGGGTCAGTTCAAGCAGTTTGCCGAGGGCGAGCATAGAGCGGTTTCCTTAGTGGTCGTGGTTGCAATCCGGGCCGTGTACGTGATCCTCGTCAGCGCCGAGGTCAGCCGGTTCCATTTCCAGTTGCAGACTTACCAGATTAGTCGCCAATGGGCGCAGCAGCAGGTTGGCGTACTCTTCGTCACCTTCCTCGACGTCCACGCCGATCAGCAGCTGGCCACGGCCGTCCTGCTGGATCCACAGCTCTTTGCCTTGCCACATCACCGCGACGCGGGTGCACGAGGTTTGCAATTGCGTGCCGTCGGTGTCTTCAAGGATCAGCTGCAGGGAATCGCTCATGTTTTTACTCTCTTGGGGTGACACGCCGCGCGCCGCGTTCAGGCAGCGCGCCGGCGATCAATTGATCTGGAAGGGATAAACCGCGCCCAGTTTAAGGATTTGCGTCAGTTCATCCAGTGCCGTCCGGCATTCAAGCAGCAACTGCGGGTCCGCCAGGTCGGTTTCGCTCAGGCGGTCGCGGTAGTGCTTTTCAACCCATGCGGTCAACGAACCGTACAACGGGGCCGTCATGATAACGCCTGGGTTGACCGCCGCCAGTTCGGTTTCATTCAGCGCCACACGCAGACGCAGGCACGCCGGGCCACCGCCGTTCTGCATGCTTTGCTTGAGATCGAAGACCTTCACTTCGCGGATCAGCCCGCCGGAACTGGTCAGGCTTTGCAGATAAGCCCAGACGCGTTCGTTGGCCTGGCATTCCTGCGGCACGATCAGCAGCATCGAGCCATCGGCACGCGAGAGCAACTGGCTGTTGAACAGGTAGGAACGCACCGCGTCATCGACGCTGACTGCCGAACGCGGCACGCAAACGGACTGGAAGTTACCGCCGACCTTGGCCAGTTTGCCTTGCAGTTCGGCGAGCATCTTGTCGGTCTCGAGGAACGCGTCCTCGTGATAGAACAGCACTTCACCATTGCCCACGGCGATCACGTCGTTGTGGAACACGCCCTGATCGATGACGTTGGGGTTCTGCTGCGCGTAGACCACGCCTTCGTCACGCAGACCGTGCAGACGCGCGACGGCTTGCGAGGCTTCGAGGGTCTGGCGTGCAGGGTATTTCTGCGGCGCCGGGAAGCGGTTGTCGAACGCACTGCGGCCGAACACGAAAAACTCGACGCCCGCTTCGCCGTATTCACGGCAGAAACGCGTGTGGTTGGCCGCGCCTTCGTCGCCGAACTGCGCCACTGCCGGCAAAGCGGCGTGATGGGCGAAGTGCTGTTGATTGGCGAACATCGCGCCGAGCACGCGACTGGTGGTCGGGTGTTCGATGCTGCGGTGGTATTTGCAATTGAGGTTGGCGGCGGTGAAGTGCACGCGGCCGTCAGCGGTGTCGGCACTCGGGCTGACCGTGGCGGCGTTGGCCACCCACATGCTCGACGCCGAGCAACTGGCGACCAGCAGCGGCATCGCTTCTTTGGCGGCGCGTTCGATCACTTGCGCGTCAGTCCCGCTGAAGCCCAGGCGACGCAGCGCGGCCACATCAGGACGTTCCTGCGGAGCCAGCACGCCTTGCTGAAAGCCCATGTCCATCAGCGCTTTCATCTTCGCCAGACCTTGCAGCGCCGCTTCCTTCGGATTCGAGGATTGCTGACTGTTGCTCTGCGAGGCGACGTTGCCGTAGGACAGACCACCGTAGTTATGGGTCGGCCCCACTAGACCGTCAAAATTGACTTCATAGGATTTCATCAGCGAGGCTCCACGAGAATCTGTTGTTATAGGCTTCAGTAACTATTCTTTAAGACCGAGGCGCGGCCTTCGCGAGCAGGCTCGCTCCCACACTGGAATGCATTTCCCTGTGGGAGCGAGCCTGCTCGCGAATGGGCGCTACGCCATTTTCACGCCGGGTGTCAGCGAGGCAGGCAACACCAGGCTCGGGGTTTCCAGCGAGGCCACCGGGTACGCGCAGTAATCCGCTGCGTAATAGGCGCTGGCGCGGTGGTTGCCCGAGGCGCCGACGCCGCCGAATGGCGCGCTGCTCGCGGCGCCGGTCAGCTGTTTGTTCCAGTTGACGATGCCGGCGCGGCTTTCCAGCCAGAACTGCTGGTAACGCGCTTCGGAATCGGAGAGCAAACCGGCGGCCAGTCCATAAGCGGTGTTGTTGGCTTCAGTGATCGCCGCGCCGAAATCGGCATAGCGGATCACTTGCAGCAGCGGCCCGAACAGTTCTTCGTCCGGACGCTCGGCCACGGCCGTCACATCGACAATGCCCGGGGTCAGCAAAGCCGATTGCGCTTGCGGCTGAGTCATTTCCAGCAGCGCCACCGCGCCGTTGGCCAGCAGTTGTTCCTGCGCATCCATCAAGGCTTTGGCCGCGCCGAGGGAAATCACCGAGCCCATGAACGGTGCCGGTTGCTGATCGAAGGCACCGACTTGAATGGTCGAACTGACTTCAACCAGACGCTTGAGCAGGCTGTCGCCCCACGCGCCTTGCGGCACCAGCAGACGGCGGGCGCAGGTGCAGCGCTGGCCGGCAGAGATGAATGCCGACTGAATGATCGTGTACACCGCCGCGTCCAGATCAGCGACCTGATCGACCACCAGCGGGTTATTGCCGCCCATCTCCAGCGCAAGAATCTTGTCCGGGCGACCGGCGAATTGCTGGTGCAGGTGATTGCCGGTGCGGCTGGAACCGGTGAAGAACAGACCGTCGATACCCGGGTTCGCCGCCAGCGCGATACCGGTTTCCCGCGCGCCTTGCAGCAGGTTCAACACGCCTGCCGGCAGACCGGCTTCGATCCAGCACTTGACCGTCAACTCGGCGACTTTCGGCGTCAGTTCGCTGGGCTTGAACAGCACACTGTTACCGGCCAGCAGCGCCGGGACGATATGACCGTTAGGCAGGTGACCGGGGAAGTTGTAAGGGCCGAATACCGCGACCACGCCGTGGGGCTTGTGGCGCAATACGGCGGTGGCGTCGCCCAGTGGGCCGCTCTTCTCGCCGGTGCGCTCGCGGTAGCTCTGCACCGAAATGGCGATCTTGTTGACCATGCTGGTCACTTCAGTCGCAGCTTCCCACAAGGGTTTGCCGGTTTCCTCGCCGATGGTGCGAGCCAGTTCGTCAGCGTGGTTTTTCAACGCAGCAGCAAAAGCTTCGAGGACGCTGATGCGCTCCTCGAGGGTGCGACGTGCCCACTGAGGAAACGCCTGGCGAGCAGCCTGAACCGCCGATTCGACCTGCGCGGCAGTGGCGCCCTCGCCCGCCCACAGCACTTGCTGGGTCACCGGGTTCAAAGATTGAAAGGCTTCGCCCTGACCGGCCAGCCACTCACCTGCGATGTATAGCGAATTCATTATTTCGACTCCCGTGCAGCGGACAGCGCCACGGCGCGAACCTGATCGCCGGCGCTGAGTTGAAGACGTTTCGCGGTCTGCGGATCGACCACCAGGGTGCCCGCAGCCAGTCGCGCTGGTGCAGCCGTGATGCGGCAATCCTCACGCTTGCGGTTGTGGATGATGAACGGCGTGGCGTCATCGCCCGGCGTGCCGACGGCCAGCACCAGCGCTTCGCTGTCACGCACCGCGCGGATCTTGCTGGTTTCGCATTCGATGGCCGGGCCGGCGTCGAAGATGTCGACGTAACCCTGATAGCTGAAGCCTTCGCTCTTGAGCATCGCCAGTGCCGGTTCGGTGTCCGGGTGCACCTGGCCGATGACGTTGCGCGCGTCCGGCGAGAGGAAGCAGGTGTACAGCGGGAATTTCGGCATCAGTTCGGCGATGAACGCCTTGTTGCCGACGCCGGTCAGGTAATCGGCCTGGCTGAATTCCATCTTGAAGAAATGGCGGCCGAGGCTTTCCCAGAACGGCGAGCGCCCGGCGTCATCGGACACGCCACGCATTTCGGCGATGATCTTGTTGCCGAACAGCTCCGGGAACTCAGCGATGAACAGCATGCGCGCCTTGGACAGCATGCGGCCGTTGAGGCCGTTGCGGTAATCGGCGTGGAGGAACAGCGAGCACAGCTCGGAATTGCCGGTCAGGTCGTTGGCCAGAAACAGCGTCGGAATTTCGCGGTAGATGTTCAGCTCTTGCGAAGCGCTGACGGTCAGACCGACGCGGAAGTTGTACCAGGGCTCGCGCAGGCCGACCGCACCGGCGATGGCGGAAATGCCCACCACGCGGCCGTCATCGTCTTCGAGCACGAACAGATAGTCGGCATCGCCACGCCCGGCTTCGCCGCGAAAGGTCTTCTCGGCCCAGCCGACCCGGTGGGTCAGGCGCTCTTCGTTGGCCGGCAAGGTAGTCAGGCCGGTGCCGGTGCTGCGGGCCAGGTCGATCAGCGCGGATAAATCGCTGCTGCGTACGGGACGAACAATCATGCTATCTCCTCAAACGGGCCGCTCGCGCCACCCGTGAAACTCGCTAAGGCGTTAAACCGCCACCAGGCGCACGCTGGCACCTTCACCGACGCCCAGGGCTTCGGCTGCTTCCATATCCAGCGTCACCGGTTTGCCCGGCGCGTAATCCAGCTCCAGCAACACCGCGCGGTAATCCTGCAACTGTGCGTTGGCCACCAGATACTGACGCCCGGCGCCTTTGACCGGCTCGCCGATCTTCACCGGCACTACGCGGCTCTGGGCGATCGAACGGATCCCGGAAACCCGCGCATGCAGGGTCGGGCCGCCGTCGAAGATGTCGATGTAGTGATCAGTCTCGAAACCTTCGCGCATCAGGATGTCGAAAGTGATCTGCGCCCGTGGGTGCACCTGGCCCATCGCCTCTTGGGCGGAATCCGGCAGCAGCGGCACGTAGATCGGGTAATGCGGCATCAGTTCGGCGAGGAAGGTGCGGCTTTTCAGCCCGCACAGGCGCTCGGCTTCGGCGTAGTTGAGGTCGAAGAAGTTGCGCCCGATCGCATCCCAGAACGGCGAGTCGCCATTCTCGTCGCTGTAACCGACGATCTCGGTCACCACCGAGTCGGCAAAACGCTCCGGGTGGCTGGCGACGAACAGCAGACGGCCACGGGAATTGAGCTCGGCCCATGGCGATCCGACCAGCTCGCGCTGCACGTAGAAACTGGTCAGCAAGCTGTTGCCCGTCAGGTCGTGGCACTGCGAGAGCACGTGGATCTTGTTGTGGATCTTCAGCTCGCGGGAGGCGTGAACGAAGGTCTCGTTGCGGAAGCTGTAGAACGGCTCCGAATAACCGGCGGAAGCGACGATGGCCGAGCAGCCGACCAGTTTGCCGGTGCTCGAGTCTTCAAGGACAAAGAAGTAACTCTCTTCACCGTTGAAGCTCACTTCGGCGGCAAACGAAGCTTCGCTCGCGGCGATCTTGTCGCTCAGACGTTCCACGTCATCCGGCAAGGAAGTGACACCAATCGGGCTGTCCGCAGCCAGACGCTGTACCTCGCCCAGATCAGCCATTTGCGCGGGGCGCATCACCAGCATGGTGTCACTCCTTTCTCTTCAAAATTCACAGAAAAAACCGGGCCCACATAAAGATCGATGCAGGAATGGGACTTGTGGCGAGGGGATTTATCCCCGCTGGGGGGCGAAGCACCCCCAAAAATCTGGGGCCGCTGCGCAGCCCATCGGGGATAAATCCCCTCACCACAGGTTCAATCCAACAGGTGAATGTGCCCGGTATCAAAAATTGGTTCGGCGCCTGAAAAGGTTCAGGCGCCGAAAGGTCCATCAGGCTTGCGTCAACTTCGCCGCAGCACGTTCGAAGCGGTCGAGACCTGCGTCGATATCGGCATCTTCCACCACCAGGCTCGGGGCGAAACGGATCACGTCCGGGCCGGCCTGGAGAATCATCAGGCCTTCCTGCTCGGCGGCGTTGAAGATGTCCTTGGCCTTGCCTTTCCAGGCTTCGCTGAGCACGCAACCGATCAGCAGACCGAGGCCACGCACCTGGGTGAACAGGCCATATTTCTCGCCGATCTGTTGCAGGCGGGTCTTGAACTTGTCGTGCTTGGCGTTCACGCCGTTCAACACTTCAGGGGTGTTGACCACGTCGATCACCGCTTCGGCGACAGCGCAGGCCAGCGGGTTGCCGCCGTAGGTGGTGCCGTGGGTGCCGACGACCAGATGTTTGGCCAGCGCTTCGGTGGTCATCATCGCCGCGATCGGGAAACCGCCCCCCAGGCTCTTGGCGCTGGTGAGGATGTCCGGCGTCACGCCGTAATGCTGGTAAGCGAACAGCTTGCCGCTGCGGCCCATGCCGGTCTGCACTTCGTCGAACACCAGCAGCGCGTTGTTCGCGTCGCACAGTTCGCGGGTACCTTGCAGGTAAGCCAGCTCGGCCGGCAGTACGCCGCCCTCGCCCTGGATCGGCTCGAGCACAACCGCGCAGGTCTTCTCGGACACCGCGGCTTTCAGTGCGGCCAGATCGTTGTAGGGAACGTGGGTGATGCCAGTGATTTTCGGACCGAAACCGTCGGAATACTTCGACTGGCCACCGACGTTGACGGTGAACAGGGTACGGCCGTGGAAGCTGTTCAGCGCGGCGATGATTTCGTATTTCTCGGTGCCGAAACGGTCGAATGCGACACGACGGGCCAGCTTGAACGCGGCCTCGTTGGCTTCGGCGCCGGAGTTGCAGAAGAACACACGCTCGGCAAACGTGGCGTCGATCAGCTTGTGCGCCAGACGCAGGGCCGGTTCGTTGGTGAACACGTTGGACACGTGCCACAGCTTGTTCGCCTGTTCGGTCAACGCACCGACCAGCGCCGGATGCGCGTGGCCCAAGACGTTGACGGCAATCCCGCCGGCGAAGTCGATCAGCTCGCGGCCGGCCTGATCCCAGACCCGGGAACCGGCGCCACGCACCGGAATGAAAGCGGCAGGCGCGTAGTTGGGAACCATTACCTGGTCGAAATCGGCGCGTTGTACCGCAGCGTGCTCAACGGACATCGGAGTCTCCTGAAGAGGAACACCCGCCTGGAACTGGCGAGCGATGAGGGGATTGTAAGGACAGTTGGGTGCCCGGCCTTGTCGCCAAGCGACAACTTCTTATAGCGCAAACCCCGGATTTTCCCGGGTTTACGGCAATGCGACATATAGCGTCGCAAAGGCGCAGTTTACCGGGCGCGGCCGATTTGCGGCAGGCCGCGCAGAATACCAAGTCAGCCTCGCGGCAGAGACATAAATATGTACCGCACGAGGTGCGCTGGCTGCTGATTTGCTGAGGGCTCTTCCCAACGCCAAGGAATGGCCATGCACCTGTCTGAAGGACACCCACCGGCAACCCCGACTGTCGCCAACGACGCGCGACATCCCGCTGAGCATTACCAACCGCTGAAAAAGGCGATCCCCGACTGGCTGGGCGACATCTCGGCCACACGGCGAGACGCACTGAAGAAGAGCGTCCCGCAACTGCCCGAACCGCTCAAGACCGCTCCAGCCGAGCAGCATGCGCAGATGAAAAGTCTGAATGCCGCGCACATCAGTGCCCAGAGTGAAGTGGATAAAAGCCTGGAGCATTTGCAGGACGCGGCAGCGTTCGCCGAGCCCCTGCTCAAGGCAGAACTGAAACGCGCTTTCGATCTGGATCTGGATGTCAGAAACACCTATGTGCGTTTGTACATCCCTGCCACCACTCCCTGGTTCCCTATCAAGACCGGCGCAAGGGTGTGGAGCATTTCGCTGCTCGACGCCGCATTGCATAACTTTGAAGACAAGGAAACCCGCACCGACGCCTTCGAAGCCGAGTCAACTTTCACCACGCCACCGACCACGACGGGACAGTTCGACACCTTGCCCGCGATCAAATCAACGATGAGCATCGCCGCGTTCACCCAGTTGTGTCGCCGACTGGATGTCGGCGCGAAGTATCAAGCCAGCCTGGAAGAAAATCTCGGCTACTCCGATCCCATGATCGCCTCGGTATTGCGCAGCAAGCTGGACGCCAGCGAGAAGGCTGCCATGAAAGCCGCTTTGCAATGGGCACGGATGAACCGCGATGTGTCAGAGAACGCAGTGCGCCTGGTCGAGGCCCTGCTCGATGGCATGAAAGGCATCTACATCCATGGTGCGCCCTTGTTGTGCCATGACGTGACGATGCTCTGCGCGCCACTGACCGGCATCGTCGTCTTCGGGCCGGACTTGACCGTGTCGCGAACCAACGCGCGGATCGTGGCCTATGTGCCGGACGATCCCGAGCACCCGTTCAAGGAATATGCCTCGCCGCTGGAAATGGTCGTTGAACTGACGCGCCAGTTGCGCTCCAGGGAGTACCAGCGGTTCTTCAGCCGCTTCGTCAATCATGAACAGCGCGGATTTTTCTTCGGCACCCTCAACAGCCGTCTCAGCGAAATCAAGTGGCATCCCCACGAACCCGGCAGCTCCCTGCCGGCCTGGCGCGAGGCGCCTGTGGAGCGACCCGATCTGCAGACTGCGCTGGTGCCGTTTCAGGACGACCTGTGGCAGCACCTCTATCAGACGAAACTGAACAAGATCTTCAATGACGGCCGCAGCATCGCCGTGCCCACCGCAGCAGTCGACCAGAAGGCACGCTGGGCGTTCTGGGACTCGGTGGTCGACATCATTTCCACGATCGCCCAGACCGCCGCACTGATCGTCGCCCCCTTCGTACCGGTGTTGGGCGAAGTCATGATGGGGTACATGGCTTACCAGATGCTCGACGAAGCGTTCGAAGGCATCATCGAATGGGCGCAGGGCCGCACCACCGAAGCCTTCGAACATCTGATGGGCACCGTGGAATCGCTGATCCAGTTGGGCATGTTTGCGGTTGGCGGTGCGATTGCCTCGGCTGAGTTTCGCAACGTCTTGCCCAAGGAAGTCGTAGCGTTTATCGACCGTTTCAAATCGGTAAAACTCGCCAATGGTGAAACCCGCTACTGGCAACCCGATCTCGAGCGCTACGAATACCCGGCCCGGCCCGAACCGGATTCGCAACCGACCGCACTGGGCCTGCATCCACATCAGGACAAACAGTTGCTGCCGCTCGAAGATGCGCATTTCTCCGTGCAGGAACACACAGTGCCCGGCCAGTACCGCATCGAACATCCGACTCGCCCCGACGCTTATCAGCCTGTGGTACGGCACAACGGCGACGGGGCCTGGCACACCGAGCTCGAACGCCCCGTGGAATGGGACGGCGAGACCGCACTGCGGCGCATCGGCCCGGCGGTAGAGAGCTTTACCCCGGCCGAGCGCAAAACCATTCTTCAGGTCAGCGGCAGCAGCGAAGATGCCGTGCGCAAAATGCATGTGAATCAGGAGAAAGTCCCGCCGCTGCTGGCCGACAGCATCCAGCGCTTCAAGCTTGACCAGCAGTTGCAGCGCTTCATCGATCAACTCGACAGCGACGTTGCGCAAGAATTTCTGCGCGCCGACCAGGTCACTCAACTGCAATTGCTCAGCGAACATGGCCGCTGGCCGAGCAACCAGCGCCTGCGCCTGATCGATCGCAAGGGCGAGCTGCTCTGGCAGTCCAGCGCAGACGAAAGCCTGCCGTTGACGGAGTTGCGTCAGGACCAACTGATCGGCGGCGACCTGCTCAAAAGCCTGCTTTCGGTTCTCGATCAAGCACAGATCAAGGCACTGCTCGCCGAACCCTTCACCGCGACACCGCCACTGGACGTGCGCTGCCAGACCCTGCGCAAGCAAGTGGTCGAGCTCGCCAGAACGCACCGAAGCACACTGTTCGAATCCCGCTATCGAGCCTTGCAGCACCTCGACGATCCGCTGGCGCAACAGCTCAAGACTCACAACCCCGAATTACCAGCGAGCGTCACCCGCGAGCTGCTCGACACTGCCACGGGGGGTGAACTGCTACAGATCAGCGATGGACAGCTGCCACCGCGCCAACAGGAACTGATGCAATTGGCCAGCCAGGAAGTGCGCATGACCCGGGCCTACGAGGGGCTCGAACTGGACTCGGTGAAAAATCCCGATTCCGACTCGCTGTCGCTGCACAGCCTGAAATTCCTGCCGGGCTGGAGCGGCGATGTGCGGATCGAAATCCGCGACGGTCGCTACGAGGGTCCGGTGGTCGACAGCATCGGGCGCGAGGACGCGCCTGAACAAAAGGTACTGGTCAGGCGCGATGACGGGCGCTATCAGCCCTTCGACGACCGCGGCCAGGCACTGCACTCATTCGGCGATTTCCATTCCAGCCTGTTGTACGCATTGCCCGACAGTGAGCGCAGCAGTCTCAATATCAGGGTGGGCCAGGGCAACGTGCTGAAAGCCGCCATCCGCGAACGCGCCATGGAACGTGAAGAGCTGCGCGTCGTGCTACAGGAGACGCCGATTCGGCCACCGGTCTTCGATACGCTAAGGCTGCTGGGCAGCGACGGTTATTCCCGAGTTGAACAAAGCGATGAGGAAATCCTGGAAGGCTACCGGCAGGACATCCGTGCGCTTTACCCGAAGCTGACCGACCTGCAGATCAGCACAGTGGAGCAGAACATGCGCGCCAGTCCGCTGGGCCAGCGCGCTGAGATCCAGCGGCTGCAGGATGAATACCTGCAATTACAGAACGAGCTGCATGTCTGGGCCAACAACCCGCCCCTCAGTCATCCCGATACCGGCATTGCACTCACTCCGGTGCAGAAACGCGCGGAAATCCAGAACCGACGATTGCTCAGGGAAGAAATCCTCAAAGGCTGGCGTCGGGAGTACCCTACCGACCTCGATGATTACGCCATGGCATCAGGTCACGCCATGAAGCTTGTGCACCCGATCATCGGCGACCTGCCCACGCTGTCGGCTGACCTCAGGCATATCACCACCCTGATCCTTGATGGCGGCGCCACGCCGGGCTCACTGGACAGTTTTCTGCGACAGTTTCCGCGATTACGGATTCTCGATGCACAAAACCTGAGGCTGCCGTCGCTGCCTCAGGCACTCACACACATGCCTTATCTGCGCGAACTGAAAATGCGCAAATGCGGGCTGAGCCTTACGATCACCACGCAGGCAGTGCTCGCCTCCATGCCACAGCTGACCATCCTCGATCTGCAGGGCAACGCCCTCGGTTTGCCACCCGACCTGCACGCGTTGCCCTCGTTGCGTTACGTCAATTTGTCGCGGACCGGCATACATAGTCTGCCAGATGACCTGTTGGATCATCCTCGGCTGAGTTCCGGCCAGTTCGATGGCAATCGCCTGACAGCGGTGCCCGAAGGGTTCTTCAATTTGCCCCCCTCCTTGAGCGATAACTTCACCTTCGCTGACAACCCGCTGACCCCAGCGGCGCGCGAACGCGTGAAAAACTTCCATGAATATTCCGGCCGACACTTCGACATTCGTCCGGAGAGCGCAGATCTGCAGCGCACCATCGCACTGTTCCCTGACCTCAACGAGGAGCAAGCCACCAAAGTGTTCTACCGCTTGCCCGGAACACTGACTGAGGCCCGTGCCCAGTTGGCGCTCTGGGAAGCCGAGGTCAGCCAGTTGAACCTGGAACTCAGCCAATGGATCAACCAGGCGGCCACGTTTCACCCTGAAACAGGTGAACGCCTGCCGATCGCCGAACAGACGCGTGAGCTGGATGCCAGGCGGAGCTTCGCGCAACAACTTGAGCAGTTCTGGCGCAGCAGATCCGTGTCCACTCGCGAGGGCAGTCTTGAGGCCAGCGCTGCGTTCAGTGGTGACATGCCCGTGCTCAGCGCAAACTTCGAGCACGTTTACGATATGACCCTGACTGGCAATCGGGAGATTTCGGCGATCGCGCCGTTTCTGGAGTGCTTCCCCCAACTGACCAGGCTCAAGCTGAACAACTTCGAACTCGAACCGAAGGCGTTGCCGATGAATACGCTGACTCGTCTGTTCCAACTGCAGATGAAAAACTGCGGCGTGCTGTTGACTCCGGAGAATCAGGCGGCGCTGCTGTCTTTCGACCATCTGCACCAACTGGATCTGAGCGATAACCCGTTGGGAACCTTCCCCGACCTCAACCTGTTGCCCCGGCTGTGGGACATTGACCTGTCCAACAGCGGCCTCAGCGTTGTCCCGGATGGACTGGCCAGCCACCCGAATCTGCGCTCCGCAATTCTGTCCGGCAATCGCATCACGCAATTACCGGACGCCCTGTTCGATCTGCCTGCCGAGCGCAGCGGCAGCATTGATCTTTCCGACAATCCCTTGTCGACCGAGGCGCGCGACAACGTCCAGACCTACTATCGCAGCCATCGCAAGGACTTCCATGTCATGGCCGCCGACGAGGACATTGGCCTGGCGCAGGAATTGTTCGCCAATCTCGATCAGCAGAAGGCCAGCGGCATGATCTACGATCTGCCGGGCAATCTGGCCGACAGCCGCGCGCAACTGCTTCGCTGGAAAGCGGAGCTGGCGCAGATGCAACTGGATCTCGAGCGCTGGGTGCAGGAAACGCCGTCCACGCATCCGATCACAGGCCGTGAGCTTTCGGAAATGGAGCAGGCGCAACAGCATTCGGCACGGACCGCATTCAAGCAAGACCTGGAGGCTTTCTGGCGCCAGCGGTCCAAAGTGGACGGCAAGCGCAGCACGGCCCTTGTGACCGATCTGAAATTCGTCGGCCAGATGCCTCGCCTGAACGTCGACTTCAGCCATGTCTCAACCCTGAAGCTGACGGGCAATGCAGCGATCACCGGCATAGACACGTTCGTGGAGTCCTTTGCCGAGCTGCGGGTGCTGCAAATGAAGAAATTCGCGCTGAATGAAATTCCGCCCTTCATCGCCAACCTGAACAATATCGAACAGCTGCGCCTGGACGGCTGCGCCATCAACTACACCTCCGCCGGACATGATGTGCTCGTGTCGCTGAGCAAGCTCAAGCGTCTGGACCTGAGCAACAATCCACTGACCGTGACACCCGATCTACAGACGCTGCCGGCATTGCAGGACGCTTTTCTGACCCGTTGCAATCTCTCGTCTCTGCCCGAAGGTATTGCCGAACACCCGGCTTTGCAGTCCCTGTATCTCAACGACAACAAGATCACACAGTTGCCGGAAGCATTGTTCAGCGCAAATCCGAATCGCACCGCCGGCGTGCGGCTGGCCGGCAATCCGCTGTCTCTGGCTGCTCGCGAGCGAATCAAGACCTACCATGCCGAACACAATCGCCACTTCGGCATACTGCCCGCCCCGAATGACGTTGCGATGGCGCGCAGAGTGTTCCCGCACTTGAGAGACGATATGGCCATCGACATGATCTATCGCCTCCCCGGCACATTGCAGGCAGGTACGGCGCAACTGATGAGCTGGGAAGCCGAAGTGACCCGACTGCTCAGCGACCTCGAAGCGTGGCAGCAGCGCGTACCGAGTCATGATCCGACAACGGGCCAACTCTGGACCGCGCAGCAAAGAGCAGCGCAACTTGAGGCGCGAAACCAGTTCAGCGAAAGTCTTGAGGATCTCTGGCGCGGCAGTCGTATCGACATGCCGGATCTGCGCCTGGAAGTCTTGACTACCGAGGCTCCATTCGTCGGCGAACTGCCACAACTGAGCGCCGATTTCAGCCAGATCACGCACCTGAAAATCCAGGGCAATCCACAGCTGAGTATTGCCGATGGCTTTCTCGATTGCTTCACTGGGCTGGAGGGACTGGAATTGCCTGGTTTCGCACTGGGCCGAATCCCGCAAGCGCTGGAGCGCATGCCTTCGCTTGAAACGCTCATGCTCAGCCGATGCAATATCACCCTCGATACTGCCGGACAAGCCACGTTGTCGACCCTGAGTCGCCTGACGGCGCTGGATCTGTTCGGTAATCCGCTGGGCCAGACGCCCGATGTATCGACGCTTGCCAACCTGACCTTCATCGATCTGATCCGCACGGGAATCGAGCGTGTGCCCGCCGGGCTGGATCGACCTGCGCGCCTGAAAACGGCGCTGCTGGGCGAAAACAACATCATCGGATTACCTGAGGATCTCACGGCTTTCGCCAACCGCGGCGTGGATCTGGCTGCCAATCCACTGTCTGCCACCTCGCGCGAACAGATCAAGTCATGCTACCTGCTCAAGGACGACAATTTCGGTGTCTGGGCCGAACAGGCGGATCTCGATCTGGCCCAGACGCTGTACCCGGGGTTGACTGCCTTCGATGCCAATGACCTGGTCTATCGCCTGCCCGGTTCAATGGCGGACGGACGCAGCGAACTGCTGCGTCGGCAGACCGAGCTCACCTCGTTACTCGGCAGTCTTGATGCCTGGGTCAATGCAACGCCCACTGATTCGGTTAACCAGGGCGTGCCGGAAAATGAAGCGTGGCGCGAGCAAGTCGTCCAGCGCCAACGCTTCAAGGACAACCTGGAAAAACGCCTGCGGCACTTCCCGGTCAACCCCATGGACGGCGAGTTCGTCTGCGACCTTTCGTTCACCGGCGAGCTGCCGCCGCTGTCTGGGCGTTTCGATTACATCGACCAATTGCGGCTGACCAGCACGGCGAGCACTCCTCCTCCCGTCGATCGCTTGCTGGAGCTGTTTCCCCGGCTCAGGGTGCTGGATATCCGCAATTACCCGTTACGTCGGGTTCCTGCGCCGGTCTTTGGCCTCGAAACCCTGAGTAGCCTGAACCTCTCGGGCTGTGAGATCGCAATGACTGCCCGCACGGCAGAGGCTTTCGCACCGCTGAAAAATCTCGGTTCTCTGGATTTGAGTAACAACCCACTGGGGCACAGCCCCGATCTGATCCACTTTCCCGACCTTCAGTTGCTGGACCTGAGCAACACCGGCCTGACCATGCCGCCCGCTGGCTTGTTCCGGCTGACTCAGTTGCGCAAGGCTGACCTGTCCAACAACAGAATCAGGGCGTTGCCGTCCAGGTTTCCGTCCCGTCCCGACATCATGATGACCGAGTACGATTTCAGCGCAAATCCGCTGCAAGCGGAAAGTCAGCAACGTCTGGACAGGTACAACACGGCCCTTGGCGCGCACGACATCGAGACGCGCGCATCGAGTACTCCCGCCTGGAATGAATTTGACGATTTCATGGATTCGGATTTTTCCGATGGCGAGGAGCGACCGTTACCGCCGAGCGACCCTGACTGACGCGCTGTCAGCCGCGCTCCGGCGGTACTGACGACAATTCGAACGGGCTGCTGCTGCGCCGCTGGTTGCGATCTTCGCGCGGCGTGGCACCGAAGAAATTGCGATAGGCGCTGGAAAAATGCGGCCCCGAGGAGAAGCCACAGGACAGGCCGATCTGGATGATCGACTTGCTGGTCTGCATCAACATCTGCCGGGCCTTGTTCAGGCGCAATTCCAGGTAGTACTGGCTCGGCACGCGGTTGAGGTATTGCTTGAAGATCCGCTCCAACTGCCGACGGGATACGCACACATGCTGGGCGATTTCGTCGGTGGTCAGCGGCTCTTCGATGTTGGCTTCCATCAGCAACACCGCTTGGGTGAGCTTCGGATGGCTGGAGCCGAGGCGATTCTGCAATGGAATGCGCTGACGCTCACCGCCCTCGCGGATGCGCTCGACCACCAGTTCTTCCGAGACTGCGCCGGCCAGTTCCGCACCGTGATCGCGGGCCAGCACCGCCAGCAGCAGGTCGAGCACGGACATGCCACCACAAGCGGTCAGACGATCGCGATCCCAGTCGAACAGATGACTGGTGGCGATGACTTTCGGGAAGCGCTCAGCAAAATCGTCCTGCCAGCGCCAGTGCACGGCGGCGCGATAACCGTCGAGCAAACCGAGCTGGGCCAAGGGATAGACACCGGCCGACAGCCCACCGATCACGCAACCGGCACGCACCAGTTGCTTGAGCGCACTGCTCAGCGCCGGCGCCAGGGTGGTCGGTGGCTCGTCAGCGAGCAGGAACAGTTTCTGGAAATTCTCGAGCTTGCCGGCCCAGGGTTCGCCGGGCAATTGCCAGGCCCCTTCGCTCTGCGGCTCGGCCTGCAGGAACGACAGTTCGTAAACCACGTCCGGGTGCACCCGCTGCGCAACACGCAAGGCCTCCTCCGCCAGCGCCAGCGTCAACGCTTTAGTACTGGGCCAAATCAGGAAACCAATTCGATGGGCAGTCATGGGCGGGCAATCCGAAACGAACAACGGTGATGAAGGCATGGGCCAATGCTAGCCCGGAAATGAATACAAATCCTGAGTCCGACACAGATCCATGTAGGAGCTGCCGAAGGCTGCGATCTTTTGATTTTCGAAAAACAAGATCAAAAGATCGCAGCCTCGTTGCACTCGGCAGCTCCTACAGGGGATCTGGGTCAGGCTTCAGGTCGCGAAGCATGACCTAATCTGGTGCACAACGGCAGTCCTGATTTATTTCAGGCTGCCCGACAGAAACTGCTGCAAGCGCTCCGACTGCGGGTTGACCAGCACTTCGCGCGGGTTGCCGCTTTCTTCGACGACGCCTTTGTGCAGGAACACCAACTGGTTCGACACTTCACGGGCGAAGCCCATTTCGTGTGTCACCACAACCATGGTGCGACCTTCCTGCGCCAGCGCCTGCATCACCTTCAGCACATCGCCGACCAGTTCCGGGTCGAGGGCCGAAGTCGGCTCGTCGAACAGCATCACTTCCGGCTCCATCGCCAGCGCACGGGCGATCGCCACGCGCTGCTGCTCGCCGCCGGACATGTGCCCCGGGAACGCGTCCTTGCGATGGGCCACGCCGACCTTGTTCAGGTAATGCTCGGCCTTTTCGCGGGCTTCGGCCTTGGACACGCCAAGCACATGCACTGGCGCTTCCATGATGTTTTCCAGCGCGGTCATGTGCGACCACAGGTTGAAATGCTGGAACACCATCGACAGGCGCGAACGCATGCGCTGCAGCTGCTTCGGGTCAGCGGCTTTCAGCGCGCCGTCCTTATTCGCCACCAGTTTCAACTCTTCGTTGTTGAGCAGGATCTTGCCCGCGTGCGGCTGCTCGAGCAGGTTGATGCAGCGCAGGAAAGTACTTTTGCCGGAGCCACTGGAGCCGATGATGCTGATCACATCGCCGGCGGCGGCTTTCAGGGACACACCCTTGAGCACTTCGTGACTGCCATAGCGTTTATGCAGGTCTTGGACTTCAAGTTTGTACATGCGGTCGGTTCTCACAAAAACAGTCAGTCAGTCGTTGAGCAAGCGCCCGTGACGCAGCGCTTCGCGCCCCGCCACCTTGGCCAGCCAGAAACCGGGTTGGGCATAGCGCAGCCGTTCAATGGCAAACAGCACCCCGGACGTACCAGCACATACCGTGCTGACCCGATCGGACACAGGGTCGATCACTTGAAAAATCTCGTCGCCCGCCTCGACCCATTCGCCGGGCTTGCGGGAAAAACTCACCACACCGGGGTGCGGCGCGAACAACAATTCGGTGCCTTCGAAAGGCATGCCTTCGCACGCTTCGTGTATCGGGTTCGGCCACTCGCCAGTGATCAGGCCTTGCTCGGCAAGGAACGCCAGAATGCCTTCGGCGTAAGCCTCGGCTTCGACGCGGCCGGTGTCGGCCTGGCCGCCCAGTTCGATGGTCGTCGCCAGACACGCCAGCGGAATCTGCGCATCGGGGAACTGCCGCGACAGGCGCAGCCACGGCAAGGAGCAGGCTTCATCGAACGAGCTGCCGCCGGAATCTTCTGCGAGCAAACCAACTTTGACGTTCAGGTGCGCCGACAGCGAACGCCACTGCGGCCAGTGCTGCGGCAGCGCGTACATGTGCAGCGCGGCTTCGGCATCGCAGTGCAGATCCAGCACCACATCGGCGGTGCAGGCGTGGCTGAGCAGCACACGCTGCATCCCCTGCAACTGGCTGCTCGCTTCAGGCAAGCCGGCCAAGTGGTCGGCCATTGCCTGGCGGATCAGGCGCACGTTGGCGTGCGGATCATCACCGAGTTTTTCGCCCAGCGCCGTCGCGACCGGCGCGCTGAGCTCGACGAAGTCACGGTTGAAATTCTTGCCGCTGCCCGCCTCGAAACGGCCCTGGAAATTGCCTTGCAGCAATTGCCCGAGACCGATCGGATTGGCCACCGGCACCAGCTCGATCACACCGTTGAGCAAGCCTTGCGCTTCGAGTTCGCCGAGGCGCTTTTTCAGCTCCCAGGCAGTGCGCATGCCCGGCAGTTCATCGGCGTGCAGGCTGGCCTGGATGTAGGCCTTGCGCTCGCCGCTGCCGAAACGGAAAACCGAAACCTTGCGCTCGCTGCCCAGATGGCTCCACGGCAATACGTGGTCGATGCGTTGCATATCAGTGCTTCCGTGGCGCGAGGTAGCTCAACCAGCGACGCTCGGCCAGCTTGAACAGCTTGACCAGAATGAAGGTCAGGCACAGGTAGAACACGCCAGCGGTGATGTACGCCTCGAACGGCAGGTAGAACTGCGCGTTGACGGTACGTGCCGCGCCAGTGATGTCGATCAGGGTCACGATCGACGCCAGACTGGTGGTCTGCAGCATCATGATCACTTCGTTGCTGTACTGCGGCAGCGCGCGGCGCAGGGCCGACGGCAGCAGAATGCGCTTGTACAGTTTGAAGCGCGACATGCCCATGGCCTTGGCCGCTTCGATCTCACCGTTCGGCGTGGCCTTGAGGCTGCCGGCAATGATTTCCGCGGTGTAGGCGCTGGTGTTGACCGCAAAAGCCAGGCAGGCACAGAACGTTGCGCTGGACAGCCACGGCCACAGGAAGCTTTCGCGTACCGCTTCGAACTGGGCCAGACCGTAGTAGATCAGGAACAGCTGAACCAGCATTGGAGTGCCGCGAATCACGTAGGTGTACAGCCACGCGGCGCCGTTGACGAGCGGGTTTTTCGAGACGCGCATCAGCCCCAGCGGCAACGCCGCGAGCAAACCGAAAAACAGCGACAGCGCAAGCAGTTTGAGGGTGGTCAGCAGGCCGCCGAAGTACAGCGGCAGTGCCTCCCAGATGACGTTGTAGTCGAAGATCATAGATCAGCCGCCCTTACGCCTACCGAGTAGCGCTTCTCAAGGTGACGCAATGCCAGCAACGAGACACTGGTGATCACCAGGTACATCGCCGCCACTGCGAGGAAGAAGGTGAAAGGCTCGCGCGTGGCATCTGCCGCCTGCTTGGCCTTGAACATCATGTCTTGCAGACCGACCACGGAAATCAGCGCGGTGGCCTTGGTCAGTACCAGCCAGTTGTTGGTGAAGCCGGGAATCGCCAGACGAATCATCTGCGGCACCATCACCCGGAAGAACACCTGAAAACTGCTCATGCCGTACGCCATGCCCGCTTCGGCCTGGCCCTTGGGGATCGCCATGAACGCGCCACGGAAGGTCTCCGAGAGGTACGCACCGAAGATGAAACCGAGGGTGCCGATACCGGCGGCCAGCGGGTTCAGGTCGATGTAGTCGTCATAGCCGAGCATTGGCGCGACGCGGTTGAGCAGGTCCTGACCGCCGTAGAAGATCAGCAGGATCAGCACCAGGTCGGGAATGCCGCGGATCACCGTCGAATACAGGTCGCCCAGCCACGCCAGCCAGCGCACCGGCGACAGGCGCAACGCGACACCGATCAGCCCGAGAACGATGGCCAGAGCCATGGACGACAAGGCGAGCTGAAGCGTCAGCCATGCGCCATCGAGGATGACAGCCCCGTAGCCTTTCAACATGATTCAGGTCCTCGAAAGTTGGGATGAAAAAATGGCGCAAACCGCAGAGATTCTGTTGCTTGCGCCATTTCGGACTTGTCGCAGAGACGTCTTACTTGCCGTAGATGTCGAAGGCGAAGTACTTGTCCTGGATTGCTTTGTATTTGCCGTTTTCGCGGATGGCCGCGATGGCAGTGTTGATCTTGTCTTTCAGGGCGTCGCCCTTGCGCACTGCGATACCTACGCCGTCGCCGAAGTATTTGACGTCGGTGAAGGCCGGGCCAACGAACGCGAAACCTTTGCCGGCGTCGGTTTTCAGGAAACCATCGTCCAGCAGGGTCGCGTCAGCCACGGTACCGTCGAGGCGACCGGCAGCCACGTCGAGGTAGATTTCGTTCTGCGAGCCGTACGGCTTGATCTCGGCGCCCAGTGGAGCCAGAACTTCGCGGGCGAAACGCTCGTGGATCGAGCCACGCTGTACGCCGATGTTCTTGCCTTTCAGCTCAGCCAGACCTTCGCTGACCTGAGTACCGGCCTTCATGACCAGACGCGCCGGGGTGTTGTAGTACTTGTTGGTGAAGTCGACCGACTTCTTGCGATCTTCGGTGATCGACATCGACGACAGGATCGCGTCGATCTTGCGCACTTTCAGTGCCGGGATCAGACCGTCGAACTCTTGCTCGACCCACACGCACTTGACCTTCATCTCTTCGCACAGCGCGTTGCCGATGTCGTAGTCGAAACCGACGATGCTGCCGTCCGGTGCTTTCGAAGCGAATGGAGGGTAAGCCGCTTCGATGCCGATCTTCACAGGTTTTTCGTCAGCGACGGCATTCAGCGACAGCACGGACAGTGCCAGGGCGCCAAGCAGCACAAGTTTCTTCATCTTGGGACTCCATCGGTAAAGGGCAAAAACGGCAGAGTGAGCGACAGCCCAATATGCGAATGGGTGAATCGGAAATCGGTTGCGCATCGGCGGAAATTTCCCGTTGAAACCGCAGGCGATTTCAACGTCAGCCACGATGAGCGAGTGATCGGCATTCTAACGACAGGCCCGAAGCCGATATTTCTTCAATGCGACAACTAATTACAGATGCACCGAGAAAGCGGTTTGAGCTCATTGACAGCCCTGCAAATTCATGCAAGAGCGAAAGACAGTGAACCGATACATATTGCAAGTTGCGGGCCTATTATTCGTAAACCCTTCTAATCCGGCAAGCGCAGCGTTATGTCTTATTTTTCCGCGGGGCTTTGGCGGCTCTAAAACGGCGCACCGCGTTTCCCTTCGCCCCGGTTTGGCGCGGGCGGTTACACATTGGGTTGTGGCGGGTAACAGCGGGAAAGGTCTGACGGTGCAGATCGATAATTATTGGTAGGGGTGTTGCGGGTTCCTACAGCTGACTACTGCGGTGTCTGACAGATCGCCTTCGCGAGCAGGCTCGCTCCCACATTTGAAATGCGCCCGTTTCCTTGTGGGAGCGAGCCCGCTCGCGAAGAGGCCAGCCCGATCAACACAAATCCACTAGGCACAAAAAAGCCCCATCCGGCATCACCGGACAGGGCTCCTATGCTTCTAACGCTTAAGCAACATTCATGGTCTTGTGCGTATCAATCAAATGCTGCACCACACCCGGATCCGCCAGGGTCGAGATGTCGCCCAGCCCATCGTATTCCGCCGTGGCGATCTTGCGCAGGATGCGGCGCATGATCTTGCCCGAACGGGTTTTCGGCAGCCCCGGTGCCCACTGGATCACGTCCGGCGAAGCGATCGGGCCGATCTCCTTGCGCACCCAGTTCTTCAGCTCCAGGCGCAACTGCTCGGTCGGCTCCTCGCCGTTCTTCAAGGTCACATAGACATAGATGCCCTGCCCCTTGATGTCATGCGGCACACCCACCACTGCAGCTTCGGCCACCTTCGGATGCGCGACCATCGCGCTCTCGATTTCGGCGGTGCCCATGCGGTGGCCGGACACGTTGAGCACGTCGTCCACGCGCCCGGTGATCCAGTAGTAACCGTCGGCATCGCGACGCGCGCCGTCACCGGTGAAGTACATGCCACGGAAGGTCTTGAAGTAGGTATCGACGAAACGATCGTGATCGCCATAGAGCGTACGCGCCTGGCCTGGCCACGAATCGAGAATCACCAGATTGCCCTCGGCCTCGCCCTCGATGATGTTGCCGAGGTTGTCGACCAGCGCCGGCACCACGCCGAAGAACGGACGCGCCGCCGAACCCGGCTTCAGCGCGTGGGCGCCCGGCAGCGGGCTCATCATGTTGCCGCCAGTCTCGGTCTGCCACCAGGTATCGACGATCGGGCAACGCGACTTGCCGACATTCTTGTAGTACCAGTCCCAGGCTTCCGGGTTGATCGGCTCACCGACCGAACCGAGCAGACGCAGGCTGCTGCCATCAGCGCCTTCCACGGCAGCCTGACCCGAGGCCATCATCGCGCGGATCGCGGTCGGCGCGGTGTAGAGGATGTTGACCTTGTGCTTGTCGATGATCTTCGCCACCCGGGTGATGTCCGGGTAGTTCGGCACGCCTTCGAACAGCACGGTGGTCGCGCCGTTGGCCAGCGGGCCGTAGACGATGTAACTGTGGCCGGTGACCCAGCCGACGTCGGCGGTGCACCAGTAGATTTCGCCCGGGCGGTAGTCGAACACGCGCTCGTGGGTCATCGCCGCATACAGCAGATAACCGCCGGTGGTGTGCTGCACGCCCTTCGGCTTGCCGGTGGAGCCGGAGGTATAAAGGATGAACAACGCTTCTTCGGCGCCCATCTCTTTCGGCGCGCACACAGTGCCCGCGACTTTCATCAGGTCTTCGTACCAGATGTCGCGATGCTGGTTCCACTTGATGTCGCCACCGGTGCGCTTGCACACGATGACCTTCTGGATGCTGCTGGTTTCCTGGTTGGTCAGGGCGTCATCGACGTTGGCCTTGAGGGAAATCTTCTTGCCGGCACGGATGCCTTCGTCAGCGGTGATCACCACTTTCGAACGGCAGTCGATGATGCGACCGGCCAGGGCTTCCGGCGAGAAACCGCCGAACACCACCGAGTGAATCGCGCCGATCCGGGTGCAGGCCAGCATGGCGACCACGGCTTCGGGAATCATCGGCATGTAAATGGTCACCACATCGCCACGGTGCACGTCCTGACCACGCAGGGCGTTGGCCAGTTTGCACACTTGCTCGTGCAGTTCGCGGTAGGTGATGTTGCGGCTTTCGGAAGGATCGTCGCCTTCCCAGATGATCGCGACTTGGTCGCCGCGCTCGGCCAGATGGCGGTCAAGGCAGTTATAGGACACGTTCAGGGTGCCGTCGGCAAACCACTTGATGTCGACATGGTGATCGTCGAACGAGGTCTGTTTCACCGTGGTGAAGGGCTTGATCCAGTCCAGACGCTTGGCTTGCTCGCGCCAGAAGCCGTCAGGGTTGACGACCGACTGCTGGTACATGGCTTTGTAGGTCGCCTCGTCAGTCAGCGTGTTTGCCAGAACCTCGGGACGAACGGGATACAGAGAAGCCGCACTCATCTTTCCTACCTCGGTGTAATAGTTGTTTTTGTATGACCCCGTTGTAGCCGGGTGGGCCCCATAGAACCATTCGACGATGGTTGTAGGAGCTGCCGCAGGCTGCGATCTTTTGATCTTCAAAGCAAGATCAAAAGATCGCAGCCTCGTTGCACTCGACAGCTCCTACAGGGGCCGCGCGAGGGATTGTTACCAAATATGCCAAAAGTGTTTATCAAAACCCGCTCTGTTTACCCCGGCCCCACCGCCCTAAAATTCACCTCGCCAACAAGGCAACCGCGATTAACAACGTTACAGCCCCCACGAAGGCCGTTAATCCAGCTCTCCAAGTAACGCATCAACTACTCAAGCTCCACACGCAACCCTAAAAAGGTTGCGTGACCCCACTCGACCTCAAAAAGGTGAATTAGAAATGAAAGCTTTATTGGTTCTGGCCCTCAGCAGTCTGTGCGCAACCGCCATGGCAGACGAGGTCCCGACTGATGTCGCACAGCAACAACCGGTCATCGAGGAATACACTTACTCCACACACCTGGACATCGCCAAAGTTGTATCGATGAGCGAAATTCCAAATGTCTGCGAAGTAGTACCGGCAAAAATGGAATACGACGACTCCAAAGGCCAACGCCACATCCTGCGCTACAGCATCATGGGCAACGGCTGCACGAACTGAATCAGACTGCACCGAATCGGATCGCTCAGCGCTACATTGAGGGTCGATTCCAGCCCGGCTTCGGTCGGGCTCAGTTGTGTCTGGAGCCGTGAAAAACGCTTGCAAAACACTAGATATAGTGAAAAACCCAATTTTCTGGCTATTTTTTAAACAAAAAACCACCTGCCAAAAAATTAACGAAAAAAAATCTGCTCGGGTCGATTCCGCGCAAAGCCCTGTAATCCCTCGGTCGGACCGAAATCCCCCCCCTCCTCGGCCTCGCCATGAGCCGATTCGCCGCACCACGCCGGTAAAAATTTCCCTATAATGCCGCCCTATACGGGTCAGCAATATTCCCTTACAGGGAGCAAAAGCCATTCTGAAGCCCCGCAACAGTGCCCGACGCTGATTGCGCCCATCAGAGGCTCTCGGAACCCGTCAAAATTTCTGTTTATTTGCCTGCGTGCAGCGCTGCAAAAAACGACATCCAACGCGGCTTGTTTGGCCGTGTGAAAAACCAACCCTTCAGGTTTCACACGGGCACAAGCCCTCACGCAGGAGACGACACGTCATGCTGAGCTGGGACGAATTCGATAAAGAAGACAGTGAAGTCGCAACCGTGAAAGGCGCCAACGCCGGCCACGCAAGCGAAGCCAACATGGACCGCCTCGACAACGCCGGCGGCGCCGCAGCGCTGGAAGCCCGCGCCGTCACCGCCGACGACTCGGCCGCCGTGGCCCGCGCCAAGGCTGCACTGAACTCCCTCGACGTCGCCGAAGGCCTCGCCGAACTCGAAGGCGCCTCCGCCCGTGTCGCCGTTGACGAAAAGCGCATGATCAACTGCCGCGCCGACCTCAACCAACTCGTGCCATTCAAGTACGACTGGGCCTGGCAGAAGTATCTGGACGGTTGCGCAAACCACTGGATGCCGCAAGAAGTCAACATGACCGCCGACATCGCCCTCTGGAAAAACCCGGAAGGCCTGACCGACGACGAGCGCCGCATCGTCATGCGCAACCTCGGCTTCTTCTCCACCGCCGACTCCCTGGTTGCCAACAACCTGGTCCTGGCCGTGTACCGCCTGATCACCAACCCGGAATGCCGCCAGTACATCCTGCGCCAGGCGTTCGAAGAAGCGATCCACACCCACGCCTACCAGTACTGCATCGAATCGCTGGCCATGGATGAAGGCGAAATCTTCAACATGTACCACGAGATCCCATCGGTCGCGAAGAAAGCAGCCTGGGGCCTGAAGTACACCCGCTCGATCTCCGATCCAAAGTTCGAAACCGGCACCCCGGAAACTGACAAAGAGTTGCTGCGCAACCTGATCGCTTACTACTGCGTTCTGGAAGGCATCTTCTTCTACTGCGGCTTCACCCAAATCCTCTCCATGGGCCGCCGCAACAAAATGACCGGCGTCGCCGAGCAGTTCCAATACATCCTGCGCGACGAATCCATGCACCTGAACTTCGGCATCGACGTGATCAACCAGATCAAAATCGAAAACCCACACCTGTGGGATGCGGAAATGAAGGAAGAAGCGACCCAGATGATTCTGCAGGGTACGCAGCTGGAGATTGAATATGCGCGTGACACCATGCCTCGCGGGGTGTTGGGTATGAACGCGGCGATGATGGAGGATTATCTGAAATTCATCGCTAACCGTCGTTTGTCGCAGATTGGTTTGAAAGAGGAATATCCAGGGACGACTAACCCGTTCCCTTGGATGAGCGAGATTATGGACTTGAAGAAAGAGAAGAATTTCTTTGAGACTCGGGTTATTGAGTATCAGACTGGTGGGGCGTTGAGCTGGGACTAACTAATAGTCTCACTCGCCACGATTTGACGATTGCGGTCTGAGTCGACAAGTCGAAAAAGCAAAAAGCCCCGATCTGATCGGGGCTTTTTTATAGGTGATGGGTAATCCCTTTCCATCCCTACATCTCAGCGCCAAATCTCCTACAGCAGTTACAGCCGCTTCCGCATTGATACCTACCACAAGCACCTCTAAGCTCAATTTCAGGTGCCTAAGAAACGCCCAACGTAGAAAGCATGGTCAACTTACAGACGCGTACGTCGTCGGTAGTGATTGCCTGCACGTTGGGATTTTTTAAGTCCACTCTACGTTGGGGCCAGGCTCTCCTAAAATCCAAAACGTAGAGGTCATAGATATGTCTGATCCATGCTCGGTAACCGTCTTCTCTCGCCACAATCTTTCTCTACATGCCCTTCTATTAGAGAACCAGCCTTGGTTCTCCGCCCGCGATGTCGGCCGTTTGATGGGTTTCCATCTGAATGATCGGGTGGTCAACAAGCTAGATAGCGACCAGCGCCGCGTTATGTGGATTGAGTACTTTCGAGAACCTGAACAGCATCTGATGCTCAGTGAGTCTGGGGTTTATGCGCTGTTGGTCTATCACTACGTTCCGGGAAATCGGTTATTGCGTGAATGGCTCACCAACGAGGTCGTGCCGACCTTGCGTGACGCTGCGGATTCGGGAGATTCAAATCGGCCAATGTTGAGCTTGTTGGATTGGCCGGAGATGTCGTTGAGTTTGCTGCATTGGCAGGATGAGGGCTGGATTCGGCTACGGGATATGCCGCACCTGTTAAATGATCAGACGCAGCGGAGAGCAACTCCGATTCGACCTTGGTGGCGACGAGTTGCTCAGGCGTTCCAATCTTCGAAGCGCTCAATGGGCTAGGTGACGTGTTTATAGGAGCACTTTCGAGCCCCACGACTCTTCATAAGCAGTTCATGACAGCCATTCAATATCGACCGAGGGTTCGCACCCTCGGCGATCGTATGGGTAGGAAAAAGAACAACCGTGATTGGAATATTCAACCTTCAATTGCTTCCAACCGAAGCTTCAATCTCTGATTCACCAATGCGCCATGCACCCCAGAATGAATTTCCCGGTGACAACTTGGACATACAGCTGCCACATACCGTGGGTGGTCTAAACCACCATCGGAGAGCCTATTCACATGATGAGGTTCTAAATAGGGTGTGCCATCTTTCTTCAAGAATGGAGCAGGCATCTCACAGCTTTCGCATATTCCCTGAGCACGCATCAATACGTAGTACGAGACCTTCCGGCTACGCTGATAAATCTTACGCGGGGCGGATTGCCCGACTCCATCACTAGCAAGCTTACAAGCATCCAGCGCCAACAGCCGCGCAGCAGCTAGAGATTCGGGAAGGTCAGCCTTATCTTCGTCCTCTTCACCAACCTCAATCGTTCCGCCAGAAATACCAACAGGGACTAGTCGAAACACAATAGCCGCACGAGCCTGGCCAGTTACATCCGGTTGAGTCCGCATGAACATATCAGCACAAGAAAACTCCCCCACATAAGCGCAGCCTTTACCTTTGCCGAGTGACTTAAACAAATGCAGTGCTCGGCCATCCACAGCATGCTCAGCAATAGCGCGGTTGCCTCGAGTCAAAGTCATCGCCCCTCGTCGACCTTCACCGGTGTAAAAATAGACGCCATCTTCACAACGGTCGGCATAACCATATTGCTCACCGCTATCGCCAGTGAACAAAAAAATCACAGGATAGAAAGCTGACGCTGCTATGCCGCTTTGTCGACTACCACCGAACGGCCCATTGATTTCAGTTCTTCGGTCATAAACAGCCCCTGGCGTGAACTGCAACACAAGCTCACCTTCTTCACGAGGTAACTCCACAATAGTGAAGCCTCGCTTCTTAAGGTAACTGTTGGTCGGATGCCCACCCGAAAACTCGCCTACCGCAATGCCAGTCGCCAAAGAGACAATTTTCTTCGCTGGATACAGGTTCCCGCTCGCGTTAATGGCATAACGATGCGATTGGTTTTTTTCCCAACCTTGCCACTCAGGCCTACTCCGAAATTTGTGATCAAACTCCAGCATCGCGCTGCCTATTCGTTCCTTCGAGACCGCTTTGATCACCACGAGTGCCGCCCTTTGTAGTCAATGGCTGTAGGAAATTTCCTATAGTCGCCAAACTCCAAAAGGGTTTCAATACATGACAGAGCAAAGAGCCACTATTTCTGGGCCTACTTTTAATATCGGCTTGCTCCCCTACTCGTTTACTCGTCTTAATTCACCATCATCTCCTCAAGGATCCGAGCCCCACCATGAAATTCGATCTCGCCTACTGCCTCAGCCTCGACGACAAGTTGTCGATCTATGACGTTCGCGATCTCAATTTCGATGAGACGGTGGCGTTTGACTCGGCGAAGGAACACTTCCAGTGCCCCAACGATGCTTGTCGTTCAGCGTTTGAGCCTTCCAATGAGTTGGGTACGTTCAATGCCAAGAATGTGAATTACGTGCGCACGCCGCACTTCAAGAATCTGCCCACGACGCAGCATGTGACGGGTTGTCCGTATGCGAGTTTGAAGGCGTCGGCGTCGGGTGTTGAGACGGCGGATGGCGAGGTGGATGACGGGCGTGAGGAGCATTTCCCATCGGAGTTGTTGCTGACCCGGCGTGAGTATGTGCGCAAGCCTGTCGCGCCAGCGGGGGCGGCGGATGTGTTGCGGGAGGATCCGGTGCGGGTGGCGGCAGACAGTGATAAAGAGTCGGTGGGTCGTGAGTCGGCGCCGGACAAGACCAGTGTGTTTGCGCATCCGGTGGAGTGTTTTGTTTCCAACTTCGCCGACAAGGATTTGCTCAAGCGGATGCCGTTGAAGATTGGCGAGCATACGGCGCCGTACAGTTCGTTCTTCAAGAAGATTGAATATCTGACGGACAACAAGGGGCTGATTTATTGGGGGCGGATCAAGAAGATCGAGGACTTCCATAGCGGCGCCAGTTTTCGCATCGATTTCGTAGACAAGGTCTGGTTCAAGAAGCCCGAGGATAGTAAGAAGAAGCCGTATCCGGTCAGCGTTTATCTGAACAAGAAGCTGATCGACAACTACCGCAAGCGCAAGGCGTTTTTGGAGGAGATCAAGCACGCGGCGGATAGCGACAAGGCATTGTTCTGTTTCTTCTATGGGGTGACGCCGGAGTTGAAGCAGGTGCCCGGCAAGAAGAACCCCGAAAAACCTTTCGAGGTCTTCAATGCCAATATCGAGAACCTGGATCACTTCATTATTCGTGAAGCGCCGGGGTTGGAGTGACGCTCAGTTGATGCGTGCCCCTTCTTCAAACGCTCGAATCTCCCGCTCCGCCTCCCTGCGTCGCTCAAGTGCAGCCTGAACGCCCAGATCTTCCACTCCGCAATACTGGCGCAGCCAATGAGCGAGCATTTCTTCATCAGGGCGAAAGTAATCTTTTCGGTCCTTGGTGTTTCGAATTTGCGAATTCATCCGCGCATCGAAACCGATAGCTGCACGTTCGCCTTGGGGCAAACAGCCCCACTCTGCCGTGCAATCCTCGAAAAACCAGGCGATTTGTTCGATGTGCTTTTGTGCGCTGCGATGGCCACGGCGATAAAAACGATACTCGCGACTCAGCTCGAGACGATCGGTCATTGTCCCCGCATCAACCCATTGCATGAGGTCATGATTGATTGCATCGCGGATCAGACCTTCGCGCCAACGCTCGTTAAACCACGCTACAAACCCTTCGGCGTCGGCCTTTTTGGCATCAGCCAGGATCACGCAATAGCGGGTTTTGATGTGCAGGACCAACAACACATGTTTGCGCTGCACAGTGATCGCATGAACCAGCCACTGTTCGTCCGCGCCGTTCAGCTCATCATCCTCAATAACTGATGACGGCGGTTTGGTGTCCACCGGCGTGATCGTTTTGCCTTTATGGACACGGCTGAAGAACTTGCTGGCGGCTTCGGTGCAATTAAAGATCAACATTCAGGTTCTCTTGGAAGCGCGGGTGACATTGGGTCAGTCATCTCGAACGATCTCTTCGACCCACTCAATTTCATATCGCTGACGTTCGATATCAGAGATACGCGTCTGTACTTCATCGCTCAGAATCGACAACTCCGCATCGGTCAATAAATCATGCGAAATCATGAGGGTCAGCTTCCACATTGCGGAGGAACGAGACAGTCCATCGAACATGCGAGCCATGTCGTGGTTTCGATCGTTGATCAAGCCATAGATCATGCCGTAACGGGCATGGGCGGACAGCGCACCGTGTTGAGTGATTGTCTTGGTATCGGCGAGCACGCCTTGGCAAAAACGGTCGAGCGCGACTTTGCGCAGTTGCTTGAATTTCTTCCAGTCACTTTCACTGATCGACATGACGTTCCCCCGTATGTTCTGTTTGACCTCAGCAAGATTAACCCGGTTAACCGCATTAGCTCATCTCGTCCACATACCCAGCATCACTAGCATAAGTAAGCCAACATAGATTTGGGCATGCATTCTATCCGGTATCCGCCCAATCCACCGCGCAGCCAATCTGATCCCCAGCAACGAACCAACCGTCAGCAGCGCAAATGCCAGCACATCGACATACCCGACATACCAAACACCCAGATCAGCACCGGTGAAACCGGCCAGCGCCATGTACGTCAGCGTGCCGGCCAACGCTACCGGCACGCTGAGCGGATTGGCCATCGATGTGGCTTGCGACATGCTCAACCCGCAACGGCGCAACAGCGGCACGGTCATGACGCTTCCTCCTACACCTAGGAAGGTCGCGATGGCGCCGATGCCTACGCCGCCGGCCGATGTTTCCGTCATGGTCAGTCGCCGTGGGATTGTCGTTTGGGACTGTGTGAGAAACCCTCGGCGCAGCAGGCAATCGACGATGGTCACGCCCAGGTAGGCGATGAAGGCGTAGCGGATCACTTCGCCGCTGACCCACATCGCAGCGATGGCGCCGACGACCGCACCCACGCCGATAAACCCGCCCAATGGCCAGAGGTAGTCCCGGAGCAGATTGCCCGCGCGCTGGTGTTTGCGCGTGGCGATCAGGGCGTTGACGATCATCACACAGGTCGAGGTGGCCACGGCGATGTGCATGGCCGACTGGGCGATGGGGTCGTCGGCTGCGTGGCTGGCGGTGAGCATGCGATAGAGCAGCGGCACGATGACGAAGCCGCCGCCGAAACCGAAGAGCACGGCGCTGATGCCGGTGAGGCAGCCGAACAATGTAAGCAGGAGGTAGAACATGGTGGGCGTCCAGGATCGGGGGAGCCCAGGACATTAGAGCGTGATGCACTGGCCGGCTTCAGTAGTTGGGCCAATAATGTTCGCGTTTACGCCAATCGCTGGAACACGCCTGATGCGCAATATTTCGATCAATCAGCTCGATGACACGCCTCGCCCGGTCGTGGCCATCGGTACCGATTATTCCCACGGCCACCTACTCCCGTTTCATACGCATCGCCGTGGGCAATTGCTCTACGGCGCCACCGGCGTGATGCAAGTCAGCACCCGGAACGGTAATTGGGTGGTCCCGCCGCAGCGCGCGGTGTGGATTCCGCCGGGCGTGGCCCACGAGGTATTAATGCTCGGAGTGAGCACGCGCAGCCTCTACATCGAGCCGGGCAACGTGGAATTGGGGCCGGACTGCCAAGTGCTCAACGTGTCGCCGCTGCTGCGGCATCTACTGATGGAAGCGGTGGACGTGCCACTGATGTACGACCAGGCCGGACGCGACGGTATGCTGATCAACTTGCTGTTGCATGAACTGGCACGCAGCGCGCCCCTTGCCCTACACATTCCCATGCCCGCCGAAGGAAAGCTCCTCAGTCTGTGTCAGACCTTTCTGAACATGCCCAACACCCATCAATCCCCGCAGGATTGGGCCGATCAGTTACACATAAGCTTGCGTACCTTTAACAGATTGTTTCGGCAGCAGACCGGGCTCAGCTTTCGTCAGTGGCGCCAGCAGGCGTGCGTCGTGCAGGCGTTGGCACGGTTGGCAGCAGGGGAAGCGGTGACGCGGATTGCCCTGGACTTTGGCTACGAGAGCCCGGCGGCGTTTTCGACGATGTTTCGGCGTGTGCTGGGACAGGCACCGTCCGTCTGGTTGGAGCCGACGAACTAGGCAAATTCGAAAAATGCGTTTGATCCCGGCCGAAAACAACTGTACAAAAACACAGTACATTTTCAATCAGCACTTTTGAGCCCGGAGCACACCATGGCCTCTCTTGCGATGAACCACGTCCTCGAACGCATTGCCCTTTTCCAGTTCACCCCGACCCACTGCGTCCAGGCCCGCGCCATCCTGGGCTGGAGCGTTGAGCAACTGTCGCGCGAAGCCGAGGTGGCGGTGGCAGATATCCAGCGGTTCGAAGCGCAGCAGGACGTGGCGGACGCCGCAAGACTGGCACTGGCTTATCGGTTTGAAGCGCAGGGGTTGGTGTTCTTCCCGGGGTTTGCACCGGGGCGCAGTGTCAGGGCGCAGGGTATGGCGGGGGAATCGGTGGGGCGTGGGGATTTTGCGATGGCTGACTGAAATGGCAATTTGATAATTATTCCAAAATAGGTATATTTCGCATGAGTGCAAGGAAGCCGCTTATGTGGGTCTGCAGTAGTAAAAAAGATCTCAAGCAGATGCCCACAGGGGTACAAGACGTTTTTGGTCACGCACTGGATCTGGCTCAATGTGGCCTGAAGTATTCAGATGCAAAACCATTGAAAGGGTTCGGAGGCGCAGGTGTCCTGGAGTTGATAGAAGACTTCGACACCGACACCTACCGCGCCATTTATACGGTTCGTTTTGGCAGTGCAATTTACGTTTTGCACTGCTTTCAGAAAAAGTCGAAAAGCGGGATTAAAACCGCCCAGTCGGACATTGATCTGATCAGAAACAGACTTCGAGCCGCCCAGGAACATGCGAAAGGATCAGAAAACCATGGAGATTGAAGTAGGTAGCGGAAACGTCTATCACGATCTGGACTTACCCAATGCAAGTGAAATGCAGGTGAAGTCGCAGCTCGCAGCGAAAATTGGCGCAATCATTAAGGCGCGTCATCTCACTCAGATTCAGGCGTCAGAAATCTTGGGACTATCACAACCCAAGCTTTCCGAAATGTTGCGTGGCAAATTTCGCGGAATCAGTGAGGCCAAAATGATGGAATGCCTTTCACGTCTCGGGCGAGATGTGCAAATTGTAGTCAAATCGGCCCCCCGATCACGGAAAGAGGGCCGTATTGAGGTGGTATTCGCTTGAGGCGAACGCGTCAGGCATTCTGAGCAAGCGCCTCCCCCTCCTCTTCAACCGCCATCCACCACGCACTCCCCCGTTGTGGATGCGCAAGGTTGAACGCCTCCCCCATCCGCGGTGTGGTAATCGCAATACTGCGTTCCCATGCAAGCGCAAGGATGCGGTCGAACGGTTCATGCCAGGCGTGCATGGCCAGGTCGAAGGTGCCGTTGTGGATCGGGAAGAGCCAGCGGCCCTTGAGGTCGATGTGGGCTTGCAGGGTTTCTTCCGGTTGCATGTGCACGTGGGGCCATTCGACGTTGTAGGCGCCGGTTTCCATCAGGGTCAGGTCGAACGGGCCGTATTGTTCGCCGATGCGTTTGAAGCCGTCGAAGTAACCGCTGTCGCCGCTGAAGAAGATTCGTGTGTCGGCATCGATCATCACCCATGACGCCCACAGCGTGCTGTTGCCGTCGAACAGGCCACGGCCGGAGAAGTGCTGCGATGGGGTGGCGATGAAGCGGATACCGGCGATTTCGGTGCCCTGCCACCAGTCGTACTGGCGCACCTTGCTGGCGTCGATGCCCCATTTGATCAGGGTGTCGCCCACGCCCAGCGGAGTCAGGAAGTAAGTGGTTTTGGCGGCGAGTTTGAGCACCGCTTCGTAGTCGAGATGGTCGTAATGATTGTGCGAGAGGATCACCGCTTCGATCGACGGCAGCTCGTCAATGCTGATCGGCGGTTGGTGGAAGCGTTTCGGACCCGCCCATTGCACCGGCGAGGCGCGCTCGGCGAAGACCGGATCGGTGATCCAGAATTTGTCGCGCATCTTCAGCAGCAGCGTCGAGTGCCCCAAGCGGTAAACGCTGTGATTGGGCGCTGCGAGCAGATCTTCACGGGTCAGCGGTTGCACAGGAATGGCGGCGCTCGGACGGGTGTCGCGCGGTTTGTGGAAAATCATGTTCCACATGATCCGCAGCATTTTGCGCAGGCCTTCGCGCTGAACCGGCGCATGATTGCGAAACAGCCCTTGATCCTGGCGCGAGGCTTCAGGCGTGGGTGTGTTGTCCGGGAGAGAGACTGGATTGGCCATGGCTGAACGACTCCGAAAAACCGTGTGCTGCACGGTATTCCACGGGAAATGAAAATGGCCAAGCTGCACGCAAAGGCCAAACGCTCTGGTTTGTAAGGTGCGAGGATTAACGCAACATTACACTGAGCGGTGTAGTTTCTAGGTTGCATCAAAGCCGGCGCCAAGTAAACTGCCGAGTGTAATTTCCGCCCCTTCTCTGCCGAAGTCCGCTCATGACCGCTCCACAACGCCTCACCGATCGCAAACGCGAAGCCATCATCCAGGCGGCGATCGCCGAATTCCGTGCCCACGGGTTCGAAATCACCAGCATGGACAAGATCGCCGCCACGGCCGGGGTGTCGAAGCGGACGGTGTACAACCACTTCCCGAGCAAGGAAGAGCTGTTCGCCGAAATCCTTAATCAGTTGTGGGCGCGGATCATTGCCGAGCCATCGGTGAGCTACGACCGCGAGCAACCGCTGCATGAGCAGCTGCGCCTGATGCTGCGAGAAAAAGTGCAGATGATGGCTGACGAGAATTTTCTCACCCTCGCCCGAGTGGCAATTGCCGCAACCATTCATTCCCCTGAGCGTGCGCAGAACATGATCGAGCGCATGGGCGAACGCGAGGAAGGCCTGACCGTCTGGATACGCGCAGCGCAAGCCGACGGACGGCTCAAACCGGTGGATCCAGAATTTGCCGCGCATCAAGTACAAGGTTTGCTCAAGGCATTCGCGTTCTGGCCGCAGATCTCGCTGGGTCGCGCGGCCCTTGATCCAGACGCGCAGAATGCAGTTGCCGAGTCGGCGCTGGAGATGTTCCTGGCACTGTATCAACGGTGAATCACTGACGCGTCGAGTCGCGTACAACTAATCTCGCAAAAAGTTATACAAACTCGTGAAAAATTCCTTTCTTGTACAACTTTATGAAGTTTTGTATAAGTAGCCAACTGCCAGTAACGGAACGCTGGCATTGAGCAGTCACCGCCGAATGCCGCCTGTGCATTTCGGTCTGCCGGCGCAGGAATAGGGACTGAATCCTTTTGATTTTCCCCACTTCCCGAGTATCGCAAGCATGTTTTTCAATCGCCAGAAAGCCGCCCTCGCTGAACTGCAACACACCGTTTTTGACCAAGCTGCGATGCTCGAAGCGATCAACCGTTCGATGGCGTTGATCGAGTTCGATCTTGATGGCGTGGTGTTACGTGCCAATGACAATTTCCTCAAGACCATGGGTTACACGGCTGCCCAGGCGATCGGCCAGCCGCACCGGCATTTCTGCACGCCGGAATTCGGTCGCAGTGCCCAATACACTGAATTGTGGTCGCGCCTGAAGAATGGCCAGTTCCAGTCCGGCACTTTTGAACGGGTCGACAGCAAAGGCCAGCCGGTCTGGCTCGAGGCCAGTTACAACCCGATCAAGGATGCGTCGGGACGGGTGATCAAAGTGGTCAAGTACGCCATGGATGTCACCGCCAAGGTGCAGCAGGAGAACGAGGCCAACGCCAAGCTGCAGGCGATTGATCGGGCGATGGCGGTGATCGAGTTCGATCTCGACGGCAACATTCTTACCGCCAACCAGAATTTTCTTACGCGCATGGGTTACAACCTCGCCGAGCTCAAGGGCCAGCATCACCGTTTGTTCTGCACCCCGGCGCTGGTCAACAGCAGCGCCTATCAGGATTTCTGGCGCCGTCTGAATCAGGGCGAGTTCTTCCACGGGCAGTTCGAGCGCGTGGATAAACGCGGTCAGATCGTCTGGCTGGAGGCCAACTACAACCCGGTCTACGACGCTTCGGGGCGTTTGTACAAAGTCGTGAAGTTCGCGTCTGACGTTACCGCCCGTGTCGAGCAACACGAGCAGGACGCGCGCAGTGCCAGCACCGCTTATCACATCTCGGTAGCGACGCGAAAAGTCGCCGAGCAAGGTACGCAGGTTATTCAACAGGCTGCCAGCGAAATGCGCGAAATCGCCGAGGACATCAGCCAGTCCTCAACGCTGATCGCGCAACTGGGCGACCGCTCCGAGCAGATCACCGCCATCGTCAACACCATCCGCGCGATCGCCGATCAGACCAACCTGCTCGCCCTCAACGCCGCCATCGAAGCCGCGCGCGCCGGTGAACAGGGTCGCGGCTTTGCCGTGGTGGCCGATGAAGTACGGCAACTGGCGGCGCGCACCAGCGGTTCCACCGCCGAGATCTCCACCATGATCAGCCTGATCCAGAGCGAAACACGGCAGGCGATCAAGAGCATGCAAGGCACCCGCGACCGCGCCGCAGAAGGCGTGGAACTGGCCAATCAGGCCGGCACGGTGATTCTGCAGATTCGCGATGGCGCCAGTGAGGCGGTGGATGCAGTGAGCATGTTTGCCAATGAGCGGGCGCCGAATTGAGGTTTGTGCAGGGTCGATAGAACGAGTCGCGATCTTCGCGGCAAGCCCGCGAAGATCGGCCACCACAACGCAGAGCTATAGTGACGACACGTCCCAAGCCCCGCCGAGTGCCCCATGAATAGCGAAAAACCCGAAGTATCCAACGCCCCGATTGATCACCTGCGCTTTCACCGCCCCCACGCCCACCTGAATACGACCTTCGGCAACGATGCCTTCGCCCTGCGCGCCGAAGCCTTTGCGCGGTTCTTCGGCACGCCGCTGTTCCTTGGAGCGCAAACCTTGATCGTTGCGGTATGGATCGGCCTCAACGTATGGGGCGTGACTCAATTCGACGTCTACCCGTTCATCCTGCTGAACCTGGCCTTCAGTCTGCAGGCGGCCTACGCCGCGCCATTGATCCTGCTTGCACAAACCCGTCAGGCCGCGCGCGATAAAGCGCAGGCCGACGCCGATGCGCAGCACCGCGAAGCGCTGGCACTGGCCAATACCGAACGTCAGGCTGAGGCGGCGAAGAATTCCGCGCAATTGCTGGCATTGCTGGAACAAAACACGCGCCTTACCGAAATGACGAAAACCCTCACCGAGCGCATCGAAGGCCTGACCAGCGAGTTACACGCTCACGTGTGCCAGAACTAAGGCCGCCTTCGCGAGCAGGCTCGCTCCCACATTGGATCTGTGGCGTTCACAAAATCCCTGTGGGAGCGAGCCTGCTCGCGAAGAGGCCCGCAACCACACAGCAAAACCTCAACCGCGCACCAGACTCCGCACCGCAACAATCTCCGGCACTTCAACCTTGCTCATGTAAACCCGCAACGGCTCAGTGATGTTGATGCGCTCGTCGATATGTTGATCGAGCAGCAGCTGAATCAACTCGCGCTTGAGCGTCATGGCGGTGTCCGACAGCGGTGCCCAGACGAATTCGCTGGCCGCAATGATGCCGTCGTCGGCCACGTCCATGCCGAACGAATCTTCGCTGAAACGCACGATGTACTGGCCGGTCTTGCGGTTGAGGCCGACGAAGCCTTTGAGATCGTCGGCAGCCTGGCAGATGAGTTGGGAGGTGATGCGCATGGTAAACCTCACGAAAGATGATCGATGGTTTACACGCAGGGCAACGCAGCGGCGCGCCCTCTGCCGGGGCGTCTGCCGTGGGCAAGCGTACTGCAAACAGCGCCACAAAAGTGCAGGAAATTTCCGTTTTGCTCGGTTTATGTCGGTCTGGCGATAGCCCTGCGGCGCGTCAATTGTTAAAAGGTACGTCTCGAAAAAAACCTGCGAAAGGAACTCGACCATGCCTGCCACTTTTACCCGAAGCGCCCTGGTGCTGAGTCTGTTGTTCGGCCTCGGTCAGGCGCACGCCGCCAGCCACCCGGAGCCCAAGGCAATCGCTGCCGCCCATGGCATTCCGCATCCAGCGGTGATCGCCCACCGTGGCGCGTCGTTCGATGCCCCGGAATCCACCGCTGCGGCCTACAAGCTGGCCCGTGACCTCGGCGCCGATTACCTGGAAATGGATTTGCAGCGCAGCAAGGACGGCGTGCTCTTCGCCCTGCACGACGACAACCTGCAACGCACCACCGACGTCGCCAGCAAATTCCCCGAGCGCAAGGACAGCCCGGCCACCGAGTTCACCATGGCCGAGCTGAAAACCCTGGATGCCGGCAGCTGGTTCAACAGCAAATATCCTGACCGCGCACGCCCCTCCTACGCCGGGCTTAAGATTCTTACCCTCGATGAAATCATCGACATCGCCCGCGCCAACCCGCAGCACAAGCCGGGCCTGTACATCGAAACCAAAGAGCCGCAGCTGTTTCCCGGCATCGAACATGACCTCAAGGAAAAACTGCAGGATCGCGGCTGGCTCAGTCCGGCCGGTTCGAAACTGGCTAAAAGTGCGCTGGGCGTCGGTCAGGGCAAAGGCAAGGTGATCCTGCAGACCTTCGATAAAAACAGCCTGCAGTTGTTGGAAAAGGAGATGCCGCAAGTGCCGAAGATCCTGCTGTTGTGGGTCGGCGAAGGCAGCATCGAGCCGAAATCCGCCGTGACGTTTGCCGCGTCCGGCGAGAAAGACAAAAACGTGTTCTACGGCAAGCAGGAGCCAAAATCCGAAGCTGAATTCAAGCAATGGGTCGACTACGCCAAGGCCCAGGGCGCGATCGGCACCGGCCCTTCGGCGCAGCTGACTCAGGGTGGTGATCAGAGCTATTCCGATCTGGTGCAACCGTGGATGAATCAGTACACCCACGACCAAGGCATGCTGGTGCATGTTTATACGGTCGACGAGGCGGTGGACTACGAGAAAGTCATGGCAGCGGGGGTTGATGGCATCTTCACCAACCGCGCCAGTGAACTGTTGAAGTTTTACAAGCGTCCGGCGGCTGGCAGTGTTGATGAAGTTTTGAAGAAGAACGGTTTCTAAGTTGTTATCGAGTCGTCTGCTTCGCGAGCAGGCTCGCTCCCACGAAGAGCAGTTTTATCGCGAGGCAGAGATTTAAGGGTGAGTTAAGTTGCGCTGGTTAATCTGAACCCACTTACACAGATCAACCACTTCAACGCACTGCCAAGGAATGAACCGATGAAAACTTTGACTGCCCTGTTTACCGCCGCTGCCCTGACCCTCACCGCTGGCCTGGCTCAGGCCGATGTTCGCATCGACCAGATCCCGCAACTGGTCAAGGACGGCAAGATCAAGTCGCTGGAATCGATGAACGCCGAAGCACTGAAACTGCACCCGGGCGCAACGATTACCGACACCGACCTGGATAACCACTTCAACGGTTATGAGTATGAAGTTGAACTGAAGACTGCTGATGGTAAAGAGTTCGACGTGGACTTTGATGCCACCACCGGTAAAGTGCTGAGCGACAAGCAAGACACTTGATAGACCGCTGTTGAAGAGCCGCACGATTGAAAGATCGTGCGGTTTTTTTGTGGCTGCGGATTGGGGCGCAAACTTTGTGTGGTCTGGGAAATCGATCCCCCTCACCCCAGCCCTCTCCCCCAGGAGAGGGAGCCGATTTGCGGGCCGCTCAAACCCGAGTTCGACTCGGTATTGCAAGTTCGGTGCAATTCACACATTCCCTGCGGTCAGTCCCCTCTCCCTCCGGGAGAGGGTTAGGGGCTGACAAACCATCACCCAAAATCAAGCACTCAACCGCGCCGTCACCTCATTCAACTGCCCCGACAACCCATGCAGATTCTGACTGGCACTCTCGGTGCGCTGAACGTTGTCGAGGTTGGTGCTGGCGATCGCGGTGATTTCAGTCAGGTTGCGCGAGATATCCTCGGCCACTGAAGTCTGCTCTTCTGCCGCCGTGGCGATCTGCCGGTTCATGTCGCGAATAGCCTCCACCGCCAAGGTGATGCGCTCCAGCATCGCGCCGGCCTGGGTCACCTGTTCGACGCTTTCATCACTGCGTGCCTGGCCGCTCTCGATAGCTTGCGCGGCATCGACAGCGCCGGTCTGCACGTTCTGAATGATCTGGTTGATCTCGATGATCGACTCCGCCGTGCGCTGAGCGAGGTTGCGCACCTCATCGGCGACCACGGCAAAACCACGCCCGGCCTCACCCGCCCGCGCCGCTTCGATGGCTGCGTTGAGCGCCAGCAGGTTGGTCTGTTCGGCGATGCCACGAATCACTTCCAGCACCTTGCCGATACGACCGCTGTCGGTTTCCAGGCGACGGATTACCGTGGCGGTGTTGGCGATTTCGCCGCGCATCTGCGTGATCGAGTGAATGGTGGTCTGCATGACCTTTTCACCCTGCTGCGCCGACTGATCGGCATCGTCGGCAGCACGCGCGGCATCGGCGGCATGACGGGCGACTTCCTGGGCCGTGGCGGACATTTCATTCATCGCCGTGGCCACTTGGTCAGTGCGATTGAATTGCTCGCTGGTGCCGCCGGCCATGGTCGTGGCGATGGCGTTCAACTCGCCGCTGGCGCTGTCCAGATCACCGGCGCTGCGTTGCAAGCGAGTGAAGGTGTCCGCCAGAAAATCGCGCAGAGTGTTCGCTGCGGCGGCGAGGTTGCCCAGTTCATCGCGACGCTCGCTGACAACACGTTCAGCCAACTGCCCACGGCTCAAGCGGGTGACGTAATCGATGAGGTTGCGGATCGGCTCGATCAGGTTGCGGCTGACCAGCCACAGGCTCAGCAGACCGATCAGCAAGCCTGACGCGAGCATCACCAACAGGCCCAGCCACACGGTGCGATCAGCGCTGGCACTGATCAATGCCGATTGCGCGGTGCCCTGCTCGCGCAGCTCGGCAACCAACGCGCTCATCTGCTCGCTGGTGGCGCGGTCGAGGCCTTTGACAGCGGCGTCGCCGGCGCTCGCATCACCACCGGTAGCCACGTAGGCATCACGGCCCTTCTGGTAGGCCGCGCCCAACTGGCGATGCTCCTCGCGCAAGCGTTCGATGCGGGATTTGAGATTGGCCTCGATGCCTTTCTGGCTGGCCAGTTCGCCGAGAATATTCTGCACATCGCGCTGACGCTCTTCGAACTGGCTCCAGTATTTCGCCAGATCCGCCGGTTGCTTGCCGCGCAGCAGAACGTTTTTCCATTCCTGCACCTGCACTTTGAATTGCAGGTTGGCTTCATCGATCAATTGCGAAGTGTGCAGCGGGCCGGCGATCAACTGGCTATAGCTTTGCACGCCGTTGGAGAGGAAATGAAAGCAGGCCAGCGCGATCAACAATATCGCCAGCAGACTGCCGCTCAACAGGGCGAGAATTTGCGTTCTCAGGGATTTTTGCAGCATTGCAAGGTACTCGAAGCAGGGATGAGGCACGCCCGAACGGACGTGAAAATTGGCCAGACTTCCCTGTCGTCGCACCGTGGCAAAACGCCAATGGCGCGCAACCTGACTCACCTGAGATCGGCGCGCCAGAGCCTTCCTTGAGAAACTTCCGACAGCCGGTAACGCATTGATTTGACGTCATTTTGCTGTCACAAAACGGTCATGTGAGCTTGCGATGATGCCGCTCAGGTGAACCTGAAAATCCCGCACCAAAGACCCTCCTCGCAGCGAGCCGCCATGAACCACAGCCTCGATATCAGCCATCGCGACCCGAACCTGTTCGGCTTGCTCTACGGCTTTCGTTTTCTGCCCGGTGAGCGCGGTCGGGAGATCGATTCGGCGACGGCTTTGCGCTGTTTGCAGGACGACAGCGACAGCGGCGAATTCCTCTGGCTGCACTTGAACCTGGCCCACGCCGCGTGCGAGCGCTGGATGAAAAGTCATCTGCAATTGCCCGATGAGTTTTTCGAAGCGCTGCATGAAGGTTCGCGTTCGACGCGCATCGAGCATGTCGATTCGGCGCTGCTGGCGGTGGTCAACGATGTGGTGTTCAACCTCAGCAGCATGGTCTCCTCCGACGTGTCGACGCTGTGGGTCTGCGTGCGCAGCAAACTCATCGTCAGCGCGCGCCTGCAACCGCTGCACTCCGTGGACAAGTTGCGCTCGTCGGTGAAGGCCGGCGAGTGCTTTCGCTCGCCCTCGGAATTGCTCGTACATCTGCTGCGCGATCAGGGCGAAGTGCTGACGCAGATCGTGCGCAAGACCAGCCTGAGTGTTGATCAGGTCGAGGACGAATTGCTCTCCTCGCGCCTGTCGACCAACCGCGCCGAACTCGGTGCCAATCGCCGCGTGCTGGTGCGTCTGCAACGGCTGCTGGCGCTGGAACCGGGCTCGTTGCTGCGCTTGCTCAATCGTCCGCCGCCGTGGTTGCAGAAGGAGGACGTCAAGGAGCTGCGCAAATCCACCGAGGAGTTTGCGCTGATCATCAACGACCTCACCGCCCTCGGCGAGCGCATCAAACTGTTGCAGGAAGAGATCGCCGCCAACCTCAACGAACAGAGCAACCGCACGCTGTTCACCCTGACCGTGGTGACGGTGCTGGCCTTGCCGATCAACATCATTGCCGGTTTTTTCGGCATGAATGTCGGCGGTGTACCGCTGTCGCAGGATCCGCATGGATTTTGGGTACTGGTCGCGCTGGTGGCGACGTTCACCGTGATTGCCGGACGTTGGGCGTTTCGCAAGCGTTGCGATTACTGAGCGCAAATCCCACACACAACACAGCCCTCCCTGTGGGAGCGAGCCTGCTCGCGAAGTCGGTGTGTCAGATAAATCAATGTTGAATGACATGGCGCTTTCGCGAGCAGGCTCGCTCCCACAGGTTTCTTTTTCAGCCTTCGGATCAGCGGCGGGCTTGAACGCCCAAACACTGACCTGAAGCAGTCTCTCTGTAACATTCTGCAACGATCATGGGCGACACTCCTTCCCTCGCTCAGGATTGTCCGCCATGGCTACGCCCTCACTGACCGCCAGCCCCGCGTCCGCCGCCGGCGGCAGACCGGCGCTCGACAAGAAACCCGGTCCGTTTACCTACGTGATCTTTTTCGCCGTGCTGGCCATGGGCATGTTGTTCACCGCCTACAGCCTGATGCACGACATGCACGAGCTCGGCACGGTGGTCACCACCTGGACGCCGTTTCTGCTGCTCGGCGTGGCACTGTTGATTGCGTTGGGTTTCGAGTTCGTCAACGGTTTCCACGACACCGCCAACGCCGTGGCGACGGTGATCTACACCCACTCGCTGCCGCCGAATGTCGCGGTGGTCTGGTCGGGCTTCTTCAATTTCCTCGGTGTGCTGCTGTCCAGCGGTGCGGTGGCGTTCGGCATCATCGCGCTGTTACCGGTGGAGCTGATTCTGCAGGTCGGCTCGTCCGCCGGGTTTGCGATGATCTTCGCCCTGTTGATCGCGGCGATTCTATGGAACCTCGGCACCTGGTGGCTGGGTTTGCCAGCCTCTTCTTCGCACACTCTGATCGGCTCGATCATCGGCGTCGGCGTGGCCAATGCCCTGATGCACGGCCGCGATGGCACCAGCGGTGTCGACTGGGCGCAGGCAACCAAGATCGGTTATGCCTTGCTGCTGTCGCCGCTGGTGGGCTTCGGCTGTGCGGCGCTGTTGCTGCTGGCGTTGCGCGCGTTCGTCAAAAACCGTGCGCTGTACAAGGCGCCCGAAGGCAACGCCCCGCCGCCGTGGTGGATTCGCGGTTTGCTGATTGCCACCTGCACCGGTGTGTCATTCGCTCACGGCTCCAACGACGGCCAGAAAGGCATGGGCCTGATCATGCTGATTCTGGTCGGCACACTGCCGATGGCTTATGCACTGAACCGCACCATGCCGGAAGAACAATCGCTGCAATTCGCCGCCGTGGCCCAAGTCACCCAGCAAGCGCTGGTGAAAAACGCGCCACTGCCGGCACCGGCCGATCCGCGTCCGATTCTTTCGGACTACATGCGCAGCAAGGAACCGACGCCGCAACTGATCCCCGCCCTCGCCGCCCTGACCGGGCACATCGGCGAGGAAGTCAGAGGCTACGGCTCGCTGGCAAAAGTCCCGGCCGAAGCCATGGGCAACGTGCGCAACGACATGTATCTGGCCAGCGAAAGCATCCGCCTGATGGAGAAGAACAAGGTCGGCAATTTCGATGCCGACACCAGCAGCAAACTGCAGCTGTTCAAACAGCAGATCGACAACGCCACGCGGTTCATTCCGCTATGGGTGAAAATCGCCGTGGCCATCGCGCTGGGGCTCGGCACCATGGTCGGCTGGAAGCGCATCGTCGTGACCGTCGGCGAGAAGATCGGCAAGACTCACTTGACCTACGCCCAGGGCGCCTCGGCGGAAACCGTGGCGATGCTGACCATCGGCGCGGCGGACATGTTCGGTTTGCCGGTGTCGACCACCCATGTGCTGTCATCGGGCGTGGCCGGGACCATGGTTGCCAATGGCGCCGGATTGCAGATGCGCACAATCCGCAATCTGCTCATGGCCTGGGTGTTGACCCTGCCAGCGGCCATCCTGCTGTCGGGCAGCCTTTACTGGCTGTTCACCCAAATCTTCTGACCCTGTGCAAATCTCTGTGGGAGCGAGCCTGCTCGCGAAAGCGCTGGGTCAGACAACTCTGCATGAACTGACACGCCCTCTTCGCGAGCAGGCTCGCTCCCACAGCTCGGTCGAAGGTGATCTGTCAGAGCGTCGAACGAACCACATCGCCGAGCCAATCCATAAACACCCGCACCCGCAGCGGCAAATGCCGTTGCCGTGCATACAACAAGGAAATCGCCATTGGCGGTGCGGTGTATTGCGGCAGTACCGTCAGTAGTTCGCCATTTTCCAGATGCGGTTGCATGCCGGTGCGCGGTACCTGCGTCAGGCCGAAGCCGCCCAGGCACGCCGCTTCATAGGCATCGGTGCTGTTGACCGTGACACTGCCGGCCATCGCCACACGCCGCACCTCGCCGTTCTCCTCATAGACGAACCCCTCCGAACGCGAGCCCAGTACGCCGACGTAATGCACCAGTCGATGCTGCGCCAGATCCTCGATGGTCTGCGGCACGCCGTAGCGTTGCAGATAAGCAGGACTGGCGCAGTTGACCATCGGGAAGTCGCCGAGGTGCCGGGCAACCACCGACTGATCCGGCTGCGCGCCGATGCGCAACACGCAGTCGAAACCTTCGCCCAGCAGATCGACACGGCGGTCGGTGCTGCTGATTTCCATCTGCAGATTCGGGTGGCGATCCATGAATTCCGGCAGGCGCGGCATGATCAAGCGTCGCGCGAGGATGTTCGGCATATCGACGCGGATGCGCCCGGTCAGCGAAGCCTCGTCCTGACGGAACAGCCCTTCGATTTCATCCATGTGCGAGAGCAAGTCCTTGCTGCGCTCATACAGCACCAGTCCATCCTGAGTGGCCTGCACCTTGCGCGTGGTGCGCTGCAACAGCCGCGTGCCGAGCAAGGCTTCGAGCGCCTGCACCTGTTCGGACACCGTGGAGCGCGGCAGGCCGAGGCTTTCCCCGGCGAGAGTGAAACTCGACAGTTCGCTGACCCGGACGAAGGTACGCAGCAGTTCCAGTTTGTTCATGACAAGCCCCGGTGATTGTTCGGCTGAGCCGATCAGTGATTCCGCTTTTGCCGTGTTTATCACCTCAGGGCGGATAAATAAACTTTATCCATCACCACTCAACGCAATCGAGGAAGTCAGCATGAACCGCAAAATCGCACTGATCACTGGCGCCAGTCGTGGCCTCGGCCGCAGCGCCGCCGTGCACCTTGCCGCGCAGGGCATCGACATCATCGGCACCTACAACAGCCGCGCCGACGAGGCCCAGGCGCTGATCACTGAGTTAGAAACACTTGGCGCGAAAGCGGCGATGCTGCAACTGGACGTCGGCCGCAGCGAGAATTTCGCCGCGTTTGCCGCGCAGGTTGAGCAGGTATTGGGGCAAACCTTTGAGCGTCAGCGCTTTGATTTCCTGATCAACAACGCCGGGGTCGGCGTGCATGCGCTGTTCAGCGAAACCACCCCGGAGCAATTCGATCTGCTGATGAACGTGCAGTTGAAAGGGCCGTTCTTTCTGACCCAGCAACTGCTGCCACTGATCAATGACGGTGGGCGCATCGTCAATATCTCGAGCGGCCTGACCCGCTTCAGCCTGCCGGGTTACGGCGCTTATGCGGCAATGAAAGGTGCGATGGAAGTGCTGACGCGGTATCAGGCGAAAGAGCTTGGCGCGCGGCAGATTGGCGTGAACGTTCTGGCGCCGGGTGCGATTGAAACCGATTTTGGCGGTGGCACGGTGCGCGACAACAGCGCTGTCAACGCGATGGTCGCCAGCAACACCGCGCTGGGTCGTGTCGGGCTGCCGGATGATATTGGCGGAGCACTGGCGCTGCTGCTGTCGGAGGGTGGACAGTGGATCAACGGTCAGCGGGTCGAGGCGTCTGGCGGCATGTTTCTCTGACTTTGTGCACGATGACTCACCTTTGTGGCGAGGGAATTTTTCCCCGCTGGGCTGCGTAGCAGACCGATTTTGGGGCCGCTGCGCAGCCCAACGGGGATAAATCCCCTCGCCACAGGTTTAGCTCAGCTTTCATACGTGCGGCGGGTCATGAAGCGCTCGCGCAGTACGTCATAGCCCCAGTGATACACGTAGGTGTACGGCAGGAAAAACAGCAGTACGCCGATGTCGAGCAACAACGCCTGCCACAGGCTGACCGACAGCCACCAGGCAATCAGCGGCACACCCATCACGATCAGTCCACCTTCGAACAGCAACGCATGCACTACACGGACCCAGGCGTTGTGCGGCAGATTCATCCGCGCCAATGCACGGTCGAAAAAACGGTTGAAAACCACGTTCCACGCCAGCGCCAACAGCGCAATCAACACGGTCACCACGCCCATATCGAGCAGCGGCTTTTGCATGATCCAGGCGAGCAACGGTGTGCAGATCAGGATGGCAAGAAACTCGAAACCAACAGCCTGGAAAACGCGTTCGGTGATGGACTTGTGGGCAGTCATGGCCTGACTCCTTGTTTGACGATGGTTGCCATGATCCAATTGAATACCGATACTTCAAAACCAATAACCATCGATCAAGGCGATAGTTCATGGCTTCGCAGGAAGTGCTGCTGGCGTTTGTCCAGGCAGCGACGCAAGGCTCATTTTCCGCAGCGGCGCGCAAACTGGGGCGCAGTCAGTCGACCATTAGCGCGGCAGTGGCAAGCCTGGAGATCGATCTGGATCTGCAGCTGTTCGACCGCAGCAGCCGCAAGCCCACGCTCACCCCCGCCGGCCACGTCATGCTGCAGAAAGCCGAGGCGATTCTGGCCGCCACCAGTCGCCTGGAGATGAGCGCACGGCAATTGGCCCAGGGCGTGGAACCGAAGCTGACCGTGGCGATTTCCGATACCTATCAGTCGTATCGTTTCGAGGCGGCGCTGGTAGATTTCGAGCAGCGTTATCCGGAGCTTGAGCTGGAATGCCTGATTGCCGAATGCGAAGACCTGATCGAACTGGTCCAGCGCGGCCGGGCGCATCTGGCCTTCGCGGAAATGCAGGACAACTACCCGCCGGATCTGGTGACTTCGACCGTGGCCGAGCGCACCGAGATTGCCCTGTTCGTCAGCCGTGAGCATGCGTTGGCCAAGCTTCAGCATGTCGATCAGCAGATCCTCGAGCAACATCGCGAGCTGCGGCTGGCGACCATCGTCAATCCCTACGACAGTCGCGGCAAAGGCCGGGTGTGGTCGGCGCCGAGTTACCTGATGCTGCTGGAAATGGCGGAAAAAGGCTTTGGCTGGGCACCGTTGCCGAGGTGGCTGGTGCAGCGTTATGCCAATGATTTGCTGATAGAGCTCGACGTGCGCGGCTGGCCGAAACCGGTGTTTGTCGACGCCTTGTGGTCGCGCTTGTATCCGCCGGGGCCGGCAGGGAGCTGGTTGCTCAGCAAGATGCTTGAATAAGCGCTTGAGATCAAAAGCCCCTCACCCCAGCCCTCTCCCGGAGGGAGAGGGGGCCGACCGAGGTGTCTGGCGTTATTCATCGACCTGAAAAACCTTATCGATTATGGATTCAAGACAATTCGTTCAAGTCGGTGAATCCCTCCAATATCCCCCAATCAGTCCCCTCTCCCTTTGGGAGAGGGGGCCGACCGAGGTGTCTGGCGTTATGCATCGACCTGAAAAACCTTATCGATTATGGATTCAAGACAATTCGTTCAAGTCGGTGAATCCCTCCAATATCCCCCGATCAGTCCCCTCTCCCTTTGGGAGAGGGGGCCGACCGAAGTGTCTGGCGTTATTCATCGACCTGAAAAACCTTATCGATTATGGATTCAAGACAATTCGTTCAAGTCGGTGAATCCCTCCAATATCCCCCGATCAGCCCCCTCTCCCTTTGGGAGAGGGGGCCGACCGAAGTGTCTGGCGTTATTCATCGACCTGAAAAACCTTATCGATTATGGATTCAAGATAATTCGTTCAAGTCGGTGAATCCCTCCAATATCCCCCAATCAGTCCCCTCTCCCTTTGGGAGAGGGGGCCGACCGAAGTGTCTGGCGTTATGCATCGACCTGAAAACCTTATCGATTATGGATTCAAGACAATTCGTTCAAGTCGGTGAATCCCTCCAATATCCCCCAATCAGTCCCCTCTCCCTTTGGGAGAGGGTTAGGGTGAGGGCAATCCACAGGCTGCCCACAATCGCCAGAGCACCAAGGTCAGAGCATTTCCAGCGCCATGATACGTGCTCGAATAAACCGCCGCTCCGGCTCCTGCCGCGTCAGCTCCAGCGCCCGCTGATACGCTGCCCGCGCCTGCTCCACCCGGCCCAACTGCCGACAAAACTCCGCCCGCGCCGAATGCGCCAAGTGGTAATCCTGCAACTCCCCACGCGCCAAAATCCCTTCTACCAACAACAACCCGGCCAACGCTCCATCCCGTTTGGCTACCGCGACCGCGCGGTTCAGCTCGATCACCGGCGACGGCACCGCTCGCAGCAGCACGTCATACAGACCGACAATCTGCTCCCAGTCCGTTTGCGCCGCCGACGGCGCTTCCGCATGCACCGCCGCAATCGCCGCTTGCAGGCAATATGGCCCGAAACGTCGCGTACTCAGGGCGCGCTCGACCAGCGCGCAGCCTTCGGCCATCAACCCGGCGTCCCACAACGAGCGATCCTGATCGTCGAGCAACACCAGTTCACCGCTCGGCGAGGTGCGCGCCGGTCGACGTGATTCGTGCAGCAGCATCAGCGCCAGCAGCCCCATGACTTCCGGCTCCGGCAGCAACTCCATCAACAAGCGCCCCAGCCGAATCGCTTCGCGCGTCAGATCCTCGCGGGTCAGCTCGGCACCGACCGAGGCCGAATAGCCTTCGTTGAACACCAGATAAATCACCCGCAACACGCTGTCGAGGCGCTCGGGCAATTCGTTCAGCGTGGGTACTTGATAGGGGATTTTCGCGTCGCGGATCTTGGCCTTGGCGCGCACGATGCGCTGGGCAATCGCCGCCGGCGCCGAGAGAAAAGCACGGGCGATTTCCTCGGTGGTGAGGTCGCAGACTTCACGCAAGGTCAGCGGCACTTGCGCATCTGCCGCCAGTGCCGGGTGGCAGCAGGTGAAGATCAGCCGCAAGCGATCGTCTTCCACGTCTTCGCCACTCCAGTCAGCCTGTTCCAGCTCATCGAGTTGCGCCAGCAGCAACGGTTGCGACGCCTTGAACCGCGCGCGCCGGCGCAGCACATCGATGGCTTTGAAACGTCCGGTGGAGACCAGCCAGGTGCGCGGGTTGTCCGGCACGCCGTCTCGTTGCCAGCGCTCGACCGCGACGAAGAACGCCTCGTGCAAGGCTTCTTCGGCGAGGTCGAAATCACCGAGCAGGCGGATCAGCGTGGCCAGGATCCGCCGCGACTCCTCGCGGTAGACCTGCTCGACCCGCGCCCTGACGTCAGACATTCAACTGCCGCACCGGACGCACTTCAACGCTGCCGACCCGCGCTGCCGGAATGTTGCCGGCCACCTGAATCGCTTCGTTGAGATCCTTGGCGTCGATCAGGTAGAAACCGGCCAGTTGCTCCTTGGTTTCAGCAAAAGGCCCGTCGGTGATCGACAACTTGCCGTTGCGCATGCGTACCGTTGTGGCGGTCTCCACCGATTCCAGCGCTTCGGCGGCGATCATCCGCCCGCTGCCCTGTACCGACTCGGCGTAGGCCCAGCATTCGGCGTCTTCCGGGCTGTCGGGCGAGGTGTGCAGCAGGCGTTCATCGCTGTAGACCAGGCATAAGTATTTCATGGCGATCTCCTGAATCGAACGGATCAACTATGGCTGAAGATCAGGGGGTTACATCGAACAGCGTCGCGCCGCTCATCGGATCGAACGGTGCCGACCAGTGCTCATGGGCAATCTTCCACGCCCCGCCAGTCTGCCGATAACAGGCGGTGACACGCATCCAGCAACTCTGGGTTTCGCCCTTGTCGTTGGTGCCGCCGCAGTTGGCCACCCAGTGGGCGAAAGCGATGTTGTCGGCGCTTTCGATGGCGATTTCGTGGAACTCGAAGATGTGCGGGCCGGGGCACATTTCCATGCACTCGACCCAGTGCGCGCGGTACGCCGCTTTGCCTTTGAATTGCAGCGCCTTGATCGCATCGAACGAGACGATGTCGTCGGCGTACAGGGCCATGACTTTCTCGACGTCCTTGGCCATTACCGCTTCGCGGTAGGTGTTGATCAGAGTCTGGATTTCGCTTTGTGCGCTCATGGTGTTCTCCGTGGTTTTTGTTGTGAAGACACCCTTAGTCGTTTGCCCTTTGCGCAGATCGACAGGGCAAACAAAAAAATTTCGCCGACAACAATGTCGCTAGAATCCGAGCTTCAATCCTTGTAGGAAAAAGGAAATTCCCGTGTCAGCCCAACTCGTGCCTTACGACAGCCTCAGCCCTTTGCAGCGTGAGCAAGTCGAGTCGATTGAAATCCATCCCGAGCAGATCAAGTTCTCCGGCGACATCCACGGTGCCCTGCACACCCTGCTGTCGAAACCCGGCCCCGGCGTGAAAGGTTTTGCCCTGCTGGCGGACGACGTACCGGTGGCGTTTCTGCTGCTCAAGCGCCCGCCGGTATTGCCCGACTGGGCCGACGAACACAGCGCCACGTTGCATGCGCTGCAGGTCGATCGGCGCGCGCAGGGCAAGGGTTACGGCAAGGCCTGTCTGCAAGCACTGCCCACCGTCGCGCTTGGAGCCTGGCCGGAAATCAAAGGGCTGGAGCTGTCGGTAGACGCCGACAACGAAGCGGCCATCGCGCTGTACGCCAAACACGGCTACGTCGACAGCGGCGAAGCCTACAAGGGCCGAATCGGTTACGAGCGGCGTATGGGGCTGTTTTTCTAGATCGTAGAGGGATGCACGATGATCGATTCAATCGAAGCACTGGAAGCTATTTACGGATTGCCCCACGAACGTGCGGTGCGCAAGCAGATCGGCTTTCTCAACGAGGATTATCAGGCGATGGTGCGCCTGTCACCGCTCGTGATTGTCAGCTCGGTGGGGACCGATGGCCTCGATAACTCGCCGCGCGGTGATGCGCCGGGATTTGTTCGGATCATTGATCAAAACACGTTGGCCCTGCCGGATCGCCCGGGCAACAACCGCATCGATACCTTGCGCAATGTGCTGCACGATCCGCGAGTGTCGCTGCTGTTCATCATTCCCGGGATCGGCGAGACTTTGCGGGTCAATGGCACCGCCACAATCAGCGCTGATCCAGCGTTGCTGGAGAGTTTTGCAGTAAATGGCAAACCGGCGAAAACGGTGCTGCTGGTGACGGTGGAAGCGGCGTTCTTCCATTGTTCGAAAGCGTTTGTGCGCTCGGATGCGTGGAATCCCGAAACGCACCTGCCGCGCTCGGCCCTGCCATCTGCTGGCGCGTTCCACAAGCGGCTGAATGACGGCCAGTTCGACGCCGAAACCTACGACCGGGAAGCGCCGAAACGGGTGCGCGATACCCTCTACTAAACGCGGAACTCAAAACGCCACAACCCCCTGTGGGAGCGAGCCTGCTCGCGAAAGCGTCATATCTGTCAACAAATTGGTTGGCTGACACGGCCTCTTCGCGAGCAGGCTCGCTCCCACAGTTTTGATTGAGGCTTAGAGAGTGAGGATCATCTCGTGCCACGCCATGCCGCCGTGGTCGGACTCGGACGGCTTGATGTAGGCAAATCCGAACCCGGCATACAGCGCAATGTGCTGCTCTTTGCACATCAGATGAATTGTCGCTTTGTCCAAGGCGCGCATGCGCTCGACGAATTCGGCGAGCAGGCGCTTGGCCAGGCCCAGCCCTTGGTAATCCGGGTGCACCACCACCGACATGATCACCACGTTCGGGCCTTTCGGGTCGTGGCCGATCAGTTCCTTGAAGGCCTCGTCGGACATCTGCACGTCGAACGCCGCGCCGGAATTGATGAAACCGGCGACCACGCTGTCCACCTCGGCGACGATGAAGCCGTCCGGCCAGGTGGCGATGCGCGTGGCGATCTTCTCGCGGGTGGCGGCTTCGTCGCCTTCGTAGGCGACGGTTTCGATGGCGTAGCAGCGCTCGAGGTCGGCGGCGCTGACGTTGCGGATCACGGTGTTCATGGCAGCTCTGAAATCTGTGGAAACAAGGCCTGCCAGCATAATGCAGAACCACCGGGGCGGACATGCTCCGCCTCGATTGTTACGCCGCTCAGGCCTTGATCGGCAGCCAGATTTCCAGGGTGCCGGTATTGAATTTCGGGTTGTAATCCTCGCTGTAGCGCTCGAACTCCGGCGCGTCCGCCGCTTCGTGGCCGGACTGCGGCAGCCAAGTGTTCCAGATGTACTGGAAGGTGTCAGGGAGTTGCGCCAGTGATCCCTTGTGCTCAAACACCGCATATTTCTGCGGCTGGATTTCAACCCAGCGGTACTTTTCCGGCAGGTCGTCGAGCTTGTCGATCTGCACCCCGGCGATGTATTCGAAACCGCTCTCGCCGTCCGCATTGCAGCAAACGCCGTAGGTCACTTCGTTGACTTGCGCGGGGATTTTTCCCAAGTGCGGGATCAGTTTTTCCCACAACGCGGGAATGTCTTCGGTGGTCTCCTGAGTGAATCGCCCGCCGAAACCGGCAATCAGCAGAAATTGCCCGTGTTCGAAGCGAGGCTCGGTTATCTCGACGCGTTGTTGTTCATCCATGACGCGACTCCTCAGAACGCAAAAGTGGATTCGGCTGGGAGTATAGAAAGCCCGACCCGTTTCGCACGTTCACAGCGAGTGCAACTGCTCGACGGCACCTGAACCGACAAACTCGTTGTAGCCGGAAACGATCACGTACACCGCGAAATAACAGAAGATCGCCGCCGATGCCAGATAGGAGTAGCGCAGAAGCTTGTCGCCCAGCAGTTTGCCGCCGTGGCTCGCAGCGAAGCACAGACCGGCCGACCACAGCAGCCCGGCGCAGAGAAAACCACCGAGAAACAGCGCCGAACTCAACGGACCACCGCCACCGGACCGGGCGATCAACGTACCGCCGACGGCAGCAAACCAGAGAATCGCACTCGGCGATGACATGGCTAGAAAGATCCCCCGGAAAAACTCCTTGCGATGGGAGTTCTGCCCCACTTCCGCCGTTTCCGCCAGCAGCGCTTCGTGGTGAATCGCCGAGTAAATCATCTTCGCCGCGAAGTAGATCAGCAGCGCCGAACCGCCAATCCACAGGACCCAGCGCACGGTTTCGTACTGGAGCAAAACGGTCATGCCGGCCAGCGCCAGCACCGCGTAGATCAGGTCGCCGACACAAGTTCCCAGGCCCAGGGCGAAGCCCTGATAGTAGCCGCGCTGCATGGCCAGGGTGATCATCGCGATGTTGGCTACGCCGATATCCAGGCACAGCGAAAGGCTCAGCAAGAAGCCGCTGGTGAATTCCATTGACCGATTTCCCTTGAAAAAAATGTTTACAACCGCGCTGGACAGTATGCCATCACTGCCCTTATCTTCCGCCACAGGTCACCGCAGTGACCAGCGTCGCTCGGACGGTTCCGGGCGCTTACGTTATCCGAGGCAACAATGGCCGAACAAGGTTCGCCGCGCCGCTTTGCGCGCATAGATCGACTCCCCCCTTACGTTTTCAACATCACCGCCGAGCTGAAAATGGCCGCTCGCCGCCGTGGTGAAGACATCATCGACCTGAGCATGGGCAATCCCGACGGCGCCACGCCGCCGCACATTGTCGAAAAACTGGTGCAGGTCGCCCAACGTGAGGACACCCACGGTTACTCGACGTCCAAAGGCATTCCGCGCCTGCGCCGGGCGATTTCCAACTGGTACAAGCAGCGCTACGAAATCGATATCGACCCGGAAAGCGAAGCCATCGTCACCATCGGTTCCAAGGAAGGCTTGGCGCATCTGATGCTGGCGACCCTGGATCAGGGCGACACCGTGCTGGTGCCGAACCCGAGCTATCCGATTCACATCTACGGTGCGGTGATCGCTGGCGCTCAAGTGCGTTCGGTGCCGTTGGTGCCGGGGGTGGATTTCTTCGATGAGCTGGAGCGCGCCATCCGTGGTTCGATCCCCAAGCCGAAAATGATGATTCTTGGCTTCCCGTCGAACCCGACCGCGCAGTGCGTGGAGCTGGATTTCTTCGAGCGAGTGATCGCCCTGGCCAAGCAATACGACGTGTTGGTCATCCACGACCTGGCTTACGCCGACATCGTTTACGACGGCTGGAAAGCGCCGTCGATCATGCAGGTGCCGGGGGCCAAGGACATTGCGGTGGAGTTTTTCACCCTGTCCAAGAGCTACAACATGGCCGGCTGGCGCATCGGTTTCATGGTCGGCAACCCGGAACTGGTCAGCGCCCTGGCGCGGATCAAGAGCTACCACGACTACGGCACCTTCACCCCGCTGCAAGTGGCGGCGATTGCCGCGCTGGAAGGCGATCAACAGTGCGTGCGCGACATCGCCGAGCAGTATCGCCAGCGTCGCAACGTGCTGGTCAAGGGCCTGCATGAACTGGGCTGGATGGTCGAGAATCCGAAAGCGTCGATGTACGTCTGGGCGAAGATTCCCGAGGCGTATGCACATCTGGGTTCGCTGGAGTTCGCCAAGAAACTGCTGGCCGAGGCCAAGGTCTGCGTCTCGCCGGGGGTGGGCTTTGGCGAGTACGGCGATGACCACGTGCGCTTCGCGCTGATCGAAAACCAGGATCGGATTCGCCAGGCCGTGCGCGGGATTCGCGGGATGTTTCGGGCGGATGGCTTCAATCCGAAATCCCCTGCCTGACACCTGTCCCCTGTGGGAGCGAGCCTGCTCGCGAAAGCGGTGGGTCAGTCAGCATAGATGCAGCTGACACGACGCCTTCGCGAGCAGGCTCGCTCCCACAATGGCTTTCAGTGAACCGTGAAATCAGGACACAAAAAAACCGCATCGCTGCGGTTTTTTTGTGCCTGCAAAGCGTCGCTTATACGAACAGCGACAACAGCAGGATGAAGCCCAGGCCCACCACCGACAGAATGGTTTCCATCGCGGTCCAGGTCTTGAAGGTTTCGGCCACGGTCATGTTGAAGTACTGCTTGACCAGCCAGAAACCGGCGTCGTTGACGTGGGACAGGATCAACGAACCCGCGCCAGTGGCCAGCACCAGCAGCTCACGGTTGACGCCCGGAATCATGCCGACAACCGGCACCACAATGCCAGCGCCAGTGATGGTCGCCACAGTGGCCGAACCGGTCGCGATACGAATTACCGCCGCCACCAGCCACGCCAGCAGGATCGGCGAGATCTGCGCGCTGACCGCCATGTGGCCGATCACGTCACCCACGCCGCTGGTCACCAGCATCTGCTTGAAGCCACCGCCCGCACCAATGATCAGGATGATCGCAGCGGTTGGCGCCAGACTCGCGTCGAGCCACTTGAGCATCTGGTTGGAACCGATGCCCTGCTTGTAGCCGAAGGTGTACAGCGACAGCAACAGCGCCAGCAGCAATGCCGAGATAGGGTGACCGATCATGTCCATCCAGATGCGGAAGAAGTTGCCGTCCGGCAGCGCCACGTCAGCGAAGGTTTTCAGCAGCATCAGGAACACCGGCAACAGCACGGTGACCAGAGTAATGCTGAAGCTCGGCAGGTTGGCCGAATCGTTTTCGCGGGCCAGTTGATCGACCAGTTCCTGATTCGGGTGACCGGGAATGTGCTTGGCGATGAAGGTACCGAAGATCGGACCAGCAATGATTGCAGTCGGCAGCGCGACGATCAGACCGTAGAGGATGGTCTTGCCGATGTCAGCGCCAAACACGCCGATGGCCAGCAGCGGACCCGGGTGCGGCGGCACCAGACCGTGCACCGCAGAGAGGCCGGCGAGCAGCGGAATACCGATCTTGATGATCGACACACCGGTACGACGGGCAACGATGAACACCAGCGGAATCAGCAGCACGAAGCCGATTTCGAAGAACAGCGGGATGCCCACCAGGAACGCGGCGAACATCATTGCCCACTGGACTTTGTCCTTGCCGAAGGCGCGGATCAGGGTCTGGGCGATCTGATCGGCGCCGCCGGATTCGGCCATCATTTTGCCGAGCATGGTGCCCAGGGCAAGGATGATGCCGACAAAACCGAGCACGCCACCAAAGCCGTCCTGGAACGCCTTGATGATGGTGTTGATCGGCATGCCGGAAGTCAGGCCGAGGAAAGCGGCGGCGATGGTCAGGGCTATGAACGGGTGAATCTTGAATTTGGTGATCAGGATAATCAGGCCGATTACCGTGACCACCGCATCGAGCAGCAGGAACGTCTCGTGGGACATGCCAAACATGGGGGGTGTCTCCTGGATTGTTGTTGTTATTAAAGCGGGTTGAACAGAAGTCGGGAGGACAGCGCTGTCTTTTTCAACATACTCATACCGCCTGTTTCAAACCGTTGGCCTGCCACCAGACGTGAGCCTGCAGGGCCAGCTCTTCGACGCTGTGAATCGAGGCATTGAGCGGCAGAGTCAGCGGCTCGCCCTTTGGCGATTCGAGGGTGGCGAACTGGCTTTCGATCAACGTCGCCGGCATGAAGTGGCCCGGGCGGTGCGATACGCGCTCGGCGGCGACTTCCGGGGTCAATTCAAGAAACACGAAACCCAGGCCCGGCAAGGCACTGCGCAGACGTTCGCGATAGCTGTGTTTAAGGGCCGAGCAGGTCAACACCGGGCGCTGGCCTTGGGCATCGACGCGACGCAGTTCATCGCACAGGCTGTCGAGCCAGCCAGCGCGGTCTTCGTCGTTCAGGGGGATCCCCGCGCTCATCTTTTCGATGTTCGCGGCCGGATGAAAAGTATCGCCTTCAATGGCAGTGGCGCCGCTCAATTGGCACAGGGCCTGGCTGACGCACGTCTTGCCGCAACCGGCAACGCCCATGATGACCAGGGCGGTGATGGGATGACTCATATAACACCTCAGCGCGCAGACAGCGCTACCTTTGCTAGCTATGACTCTAGTGCACAGGCAGAAGTTGCCGACGCCTTCTTGTCGTTTTTTTGGGTTGCAGCAGGTTTGTTCCCGACGCCAAAGAGCACAGATCAGGCAGGACCGCGCTCACGCATTTGCAGCTGCATCAGGACAGCGCTACCTTAGTGCCTTGATTTTTGTTTGGCAAGCCGCCCGATGACCTCCCCCAAGAACGATAAAAATACCCGCACCACCGGCCGTCCGACCCTCAACGAAGTAGCCCGCCTGGCCGGCGTCAGCCCGATCACTGCCTCGCGCGCGTTGCGCGGGGTGAGCACGGTAGCCACCGAACTGGTGGAAAAAGTGCAGAAAGCCGCGCTCGAACTCAACTATGTGGTCAACCCCGCCGCCCGTGCTTTGGCCTCGGCGCAGAGCCATTCGGTTGTCGTACTGGTGCCATCGCTGTCCAACCTGCTGTTCATCGACACGCTGGAAGCCATTCATCGGGTGCTGACGCCCAAGGGCTTCGAAGTGCTGATCGGCAACTTTCACTATTCGCGCGATGAAGAAGAAAACCTGCTGCGCAACTACATGGCCTATCAGCCGCGCGGCTTTTTGCTGACCGGGTTTGATCGCACGGAAAGTTCGCGGCGGATGATCGAGGCCAGCAACATTCCCTGCGTGTACATGATGGAGCTGGACAGCGCCGCCGGAGTCAATTGCGTGGGTTTCTCGCAGTTGAGCGCCGGGGAAACTGCCGCCGAACACCTTCTGTCTCGCGGACGCAAGCGCTTGGCCTACATTGGTGCGCAGCTGGATCAGCGCACGTTGTTGCGCGGTGAAGGCTTCCGCAAGGCGTTGCAGAAGGCGGGCCGCTACGACCCGGATCTGGAAGTGCTGACGCCACGTGCTTCGTCAGTGGGCTTGGGTGGCGAGTTGTTCCTGCAATTGCTGGCGGCGCATCCGGATGTTGATGCGATTTTCTTCGGCAACGATGACCTGGCCCAAGGCGCGCTGCTGGAAGCCTTGCGTAACGGCATCAAGATTCCCGAGCAAGTGGCGATTCTCGGTTTCAACGATTTGCCGATGTCCGAACACATGGTGCCGCGCCTGAGCAGCATCAATACCCCCCGTGAGGCAATAGGCCGGCGCGCGGCGGAGCAGATGCTGACGTTGATGGCGGGCAACAAGGTAGCGCGACCGGTGGAGGACATGGGGTTTGAGCTGAAGGTGCGCGAGAGTACCTGACCCTTCACAAATGCTGAGTTGAAACACAACCCTTGTGGGAGCGAGCCTGCTCGCGAAAGCGGTGGGTCAGTCAGCATTGATGCAGCTGACACGACGCCTTCGCGAGCAGGCTCGCTCCCACAGGGGATCTCTATCAAATTCAATGGCTGAGCAGGTCAACCAGGGCCTGCGCGCCCTTCTGCAAGGGCTGGCTCTTGAGCCACACCGCGTGCACCGGCAGCACCAGGCCATTTTCGATGTTGCGAAAATTCAGCCGTTTCAAGCGTCCGGCCTCCAGCCACGGCTGTACCACCGACAGCGGAAAATTACCCCAGCCCAACCCCGCTTCGACCATCTCCATTGCCGTCTCGAGATTGTCCGTACGCCAGTAGGATTCAGCCACCAACGGTCGCGTTTCGCTGATCGGCAAGTCACGGCTGGCGACGATGATCTGCCGCACCTGCACCAGATCCTCAAGAAACACATCCCGCCCCTGCAACAACGGGCTGTCCGCCGCCAGCGTGGCGATCATGCGTTCGCTGCCGACAAACTGAAACCGCTCCAGCGCATTCACGCTCAAACCGGCGAACGCCAGACACACGCTGACCCTGCCAGTGTGCAACATCGCCAGCACATCATCCTGCGGCGCAGTCAGCACTTCGATGTCGAGCAACGGATGCCGCTCGGCAATCACCTTGATCGCTGCCAGCAAGCGCCGTCGATCGATGTCCGCGACCACGCCGACCGACAATCTGCTTTCCAGTCCCAACGACAGCTCCACCGCGTGCACTTGCAGCTGCTTGAGCTGCTCGGCGATCAGTCGCGCGTGCGGCACCAGTGACTGCGCCATCGCCGTGGGTAGCGGCTCGCGATGACTGCGGTCGAACAACGGGTAACCGAGTTCGGCCTCAAGATTGGCAATGCCCATGCTCACCGCCGACGGCACCTTGCCCAATTGCCGGGCAGCGGCGGAAAACGAGCCGCGCTCGATGACCGCGAGAAACAATTCGATGCTGTCGCTGTTGAAATTCAACCCGCCCACCTATCAATAAAACTGAAAGCTACCGACTTTTTCTGTCAGGTCTATTGAAGCTATCTTTCGCCGCCTTCGCCAGCCCTGCTGGCCAACATTAGCCAAGAAAGAGGCAAATCTGCATGCAAGGCGTGAAACGCAAACTGGTCTATGTGTCGCTCTATGAAGTGATCGGCATGACCTTCTCGGCCCTCGGTCTGGCCCTGTTGTCGGGCACTTCGCCGGGCAGCACAGGACCACTGGCAGTGATCATCACCAGCATCGCCGTGACCTGGAATTTCATTTACACCTCGTTGTTCGAGCGCTGGGAAAGTCGCCAGGTCTCGCGCACCCGTACGGTCAAACGACGTATCGCCCACGCCGTCGGCTTTCAACTGACGCTGATCGTGTTCCTGATTCCGTTGATTGCGTGGTGGATGAACATCAGTCTGGTGCAGGCGTTCCTGCTGGATCTGGCTCTAATCATTTTCATCCCATGCTACACGTTTGCGTTCAACTGGTTGTTTGACCGGATTTTCGGTTTGCCAACGTCGGCACTGCCCGACTCAGCAACAAGCGCGTGACGCGCCAGTAACATATTGATCGCGATGTTGACCATTGGCTGATTCGGCCCGCGCACGCGCAATCTGGCGTTGGAGAATATTGCGCATCGCTGAAGGCCAAAACAGGACCCAACTGTGGGAGCGAGCCTGCTCGCGAAGGCGTCGTGTCAGACAAGCATGTTCTAGCTGACAAAACGCTTTCGCGAGCAGGCTCGCTCCCACATTGGGTATTGGTGATGTTGAAACAGCTCAATTCAATTGAAGGGTCTCATTGAACTGGCTGATCGCATCCACCACATGCCGCGACCCTTGCTGAATTTCCAGAATCACCTCGCCCGCCTCGTTCGCCAGTTCCACGCCCAGCCCGGTGCGGCTCAGGCTCGATTGCATGCTCGACACCGCACTCAGCGACAAGTCGTGGTTCTTGCGTACCACATCGACAATTTCCAGCGTCGCCTGACTGGTTCGCGCGGCGAGGCTGCGCACCTCATCGGCAACCACCGCGAAACCGCGTCCATGTTCACCGGCCCGCGCCGCTTCGATCGCTGCGTTGAGCGCCAGGAGGTTGGTCTGGTCGGCAATGCCGCGAATGGTCTGGACGATGGTGCCGATGATGTCCGACTGTTTGCTTACCGCATCGATGCTCACCGCGGCTTCGTTCAGGTCGCGGGAAATGTCCTGAATGATCTGCACGGTCTGCTGCACCACCTGTGAGCCTTTTTGCGCGCAGGCGTCGTTTTGTACCGAGGTGCTGTGGGCCGATTCCGCAGCGTTTTGCAGGGTGGTCATTTGCCGGGTGATGTCGCTGGCGAACTTGACCACTTTGTACAAGCGGCCCTTGGCATCGAACAGCGGGTTGTACGAGGCTTCCAGGTAAACCATCTGCCCGGACTTGTTCTTGCGCTCGAAGCGGTGCGAGTGATATTCGCCGCGATTGAGCGAAGCCCAGAATGCCTTGTACTGCGCAGATTCCGCTTCGGCGCGGTGACAGAACAGGCTGTGGTGCTGGCCGACAATTTCAGGGTGCGCGTACTGCATGGTCTGCAGAAAGTTGTCGTTGGCACGGATGACATGGCCTTCGGGGGTGAACTCGATCACCGCCATGGAACGGCCGATCGCCGCCAGCATGGCTTCTTCTTCATGTTCTTTGTTGATGCGTGCGGTGATGTCCGCCGCAACCTTGATGACACTTCTGACCTGTTTGTCTGGCCCGAACACCGGCATGTAACTGGCTTCGAGCCAGATCTCGCGGCCGCTCTTGTTCAGGCGCAGAAAAGTGCCGCTGAGCGGTTCACCACGGGCCAGGTCGCGCCACAACTTCGCGTAGTCCTCGCTGCGATAAAAGCTTTCTTCGCAGAAGATCCGATGGTGTTTGCCGCGCACTTCATCGGCGCTGTAGCCCATGGTCTTGCAGAAGTTCTCGTTGGCGTCGAGAACGATGCCGTCCGGAGTGAACTCGATCATCGCCATCGAGCGGCTGATCGCTTCGATTTTCGCGTTGGCCTCAGTCAGCGCACAACTGAAACGCTCGATTTCCCGCAGGTCAGCCTTGTGATGTAGGTTGAACATGGTTGTATCACCTTCCGCGCGTTCTTTTGATTTGATGAAAGTTCAGGTCTTGCAAGATCCATCACTACGTTCCACAGAACAGGCACACGCCTTCCTCCACGGGAGGAAGTTGTCAGGTGATAAATGATGATCAATCGGAGGGTTCGTGCAGCGACGCTCTGATCAAGACATCCTTTTCTTGATAGCCCGCAAGCGGGCCAGCCCTAACGCGTAGAAGAACTTCCATTTAGATGACGCTCCTTGTTGGTTCAGTGTCGGTGCCTTGGGTTGCGCACTCTGGCAGCATGAATCACGGACCAACCGGTGCCGTCGGCCGGTTGGCATGACGGTCGACATGGTTAGTTACCTGCAAGCATAGCCAGCCCGACGCCGGGCGCAAGGCCACTAGTCGGCCAGTATCTGGCATTTTTTGCACAAGAAACGGTTCAGCGCGGGGAACGGCGTGGTGAGAACGGACGTTTTCGCCAGCGAAGCGGAAGCCCGCGAACCGGGCTCCCGTAGGGTTTGCTCAATGGCCGAAGATGTCGACCTTCTTGGCTTTCTTCTCGGCGCGTTTTTCAATCGCAGTCTTGGCCGGCTTCTTCTTCGCGGCTTTCTTTGAATCCATACCTTTGGACATGATCGATACTCCACTCACAGGGGATGTGAGTTCAGGTATACACCTATCCCGAAGCGCGCGTTCTTTTATAATCGGCGCTTTTCGCAGCGACAGCCCGAACCATGTCCGATATCCACTACAGCCAGCTCGACGAATCGTTGTGGCCACTGATGAACAAGTTCTACCGCAGCCACCAGTCGTCGATGAAAGCCGTGCGCGAGGCGCAGTTGTGGGTGGCAAGGCGCGGTGAAATCGTTGCGGCGCTGTGTTTGCGTCCGGTAGCGGGCGGGCATTGGCTGACGGGGTTGTTTGTTGATCCGGGGTGTCGCGAGCAGGGAATTGCTGCGCAACTGATCGCGGCGGCGGTTGCTAAGGTGGACGAGCCGGTGTGGCTGTTCTGCCATCCGGATCTGCGCGGGTTTTATGAGCGGCGTGGGTTCAGTTTCGATCCGCTGCTGCCGCAGGCGATGGCCGAGCGGTTGAGTCGGTACGCGCGGAGCAAGCCGATGATTGCGATGGGGCTTAATCCCGCAGATTTACGCTGAAACCCTGTGGGAGCGAGCCTGCTCGCGAATGCGGTGTGTCAGCGCCGAATTGGGTTCTGATACTCCGCGTTCGCGAGCAGGCTCGCTCCCACAGGTATTATGGTGTTCTGACAATCATTCGTCAGCGTTGGGATCAAGGTCCGGGAACAGCACTTCGGTAAAGCCGAACTTGCTGAAATCGGTAATCCGTGACGGGTAAAGCCGGCCGATCAGGTGATCGCATTCATGCTGCACCACTCGCGCATGAAACCCCGAGGCCACGCGCACGATCGGCTCGCCCTTGGGATCAAAGCCTTCGTAGCGAATCTGCTGATAGCGCTCCACCGCACCGCGCAGGCCCGGCACCGACAGACAGCCTTCGAAGCCCTCTTCCATCAACGGATTCAACGGCGTGATCAGCGGATTGATCAGGATCGTCTGCGGCACTGCTTCAGCATCCGGGTAACGCTCGCTGTGTTCGAAGCCGAAGATCACCAGTTGCAGGTCGACGCCGATCTGCGGCGCCGCGAGGCCAACGCCGCCGACGCTTTCCATGGTCTGGAACATGTCGTCGATCAGTTGCCACAGCTCGGCGCTGTTGAACATCTCAGGCGGTACCGGCGCGGCGATGCGCAACAGGCGCTCATCACCCATTTTCAGAATTTCACGAATCATGGTCGGGCTTCATCAGTGTCCGGCTTGAGCGAGTGATCGCGGCCCAGGCCGGAGACGTGTTGTTTGGTGGATTCGTCGGGCTCGCCAGGGGCTTTTTCGCCCTTGTCCTTGCCTTCGGCGGACATGTGCTCGATCACCGCATTCATTTCTGCGCCGAGCAACAGCACCGCGGCGGAAATGTAGAAATACAGCAACAGCACGATGATCGCCCCGATGCTGCCATACATCGCGTTGTAGTTGGCGAAGGTTTTTACGTAGAAGGCAAAGCCCAGTGAAGCGAGAATCCACACCACCACGGCCAGCACCGAACCTGGGGTGATAAAACGGAAGTCCTGTTTGACGTCAGGCATCACGTAATAGATCAGCGCTACCGCGACCATCATCAGAATCACGATCACCGGCCAGCGCGCGATAGTCCACACCGTGACGATGAAGTCTTCCAGCCCCACTTGTGCGGCGATCCAGCCCATCACCTGCGGCCCGAGCACCATCAGCGCCGCGGCAATCAGCAGCATGCCGGCAATGCCGACGGTGTAGACGATCGACAAGGGGAAACGCTTCCACACCGGTCGGCCTTCGACCACGTCGTAAGCGGCGTTCATCGCGCTCATCATCAGGCGCACGCCGGCGGACGCGGTGTACAGGGCAATCACGATACCGATGGACAGCAGGCCACCCTTGGATTGCTGCAACTGATCGATCACCGGATTGACCTGCTCCAGCGCCTGCGGCGGCAGCACCAGTTCAGATTGCAGGCGCAGCCAGGAGAAAAAGTCCGGCAGGTGCAGGAAACCGATCAGGGCGATCAGGAAAAGAATGAACGGGAAGAGCGAGAACAGCATCTGGTAGGCCAGCGCCGAGGCGTAGGTCGACATTTCGTCATCGACGAATTCAGTGACCGTGCGCACCATCACCCGGTGCAGGGGCAGACCTTTCATGTCCGGGAATATCATTCGCGTCTCCTTGCGCCGCAAAAGGTTGAAGTCGTGGCGACTCAGGGGCCGTTTTTTACCTCAAGGTAGCCTAGTTGACGAGCCTTTGGCGGATGACCGCAGGGTTCTGATACAAAAACGGCCATCCTTGGATGGCCGCTCGTGTGATTCGTTCAAGGCTCGCTTACGCCTTGTCGACGCCTTTTTTCACAGCGTCCTTGGCGTTGCCGACCGCTTGCTGGGCTTCGCCTTTTTTCTCTTGAACTTTGCCTTCCGCGCGCAGCTTGTCGTTGTCAGTAGCTTTGCCGACGCCTTGCTTGACGTTGCCGACGGCTTCGTTGGCCATGCCTTTTACTTTATCGCCTGTGCTACTCATGGTGTTTCTCCGTGAAGCATAAAGGGAAGAAAAGTCATTACGTAACGATTGACCGGTGCGCTTTGCGCCGAGTTTCATTTATTTTGCCAGCATTTCGTCGTGGCATGCAGGTTGCGCTTTATGTTTGCCGGCGTTGCCCCGAGAATGCTCAGCCTACGGGCGCTGAGCCCGGCACACCGATTCGCAGGAATGTCATGAAGCTCAATAAAACCCAGGCCATCGCCCGTCGCAACCAGGAACTGGGCGGCGCCGTGCTCGGCACCAACAACTGCCACTTCGCCGAACTGAACCGTAACCGCAACATCTGGTGGTTCGACCTGCCGGTGTCGCGCTTGGCCATCGGTCAGTACGAGTGGATTCACTTGCTGCTGCACACCCCGGCCACCGATGAGTTGCTGCACCTGAAAGTGCCGACGGTGTTCCTGCGCGAAAAGCTCGAAGGCCTGGTGATTCGCAACGAAGGCAAACGCAAGGCGGCGCTGAGCCTGGAATTGAGCGCGGACAAGGATTCGTATCTGCAGGACATGCGTCCGGCGGGGACCAATGTGAATTTTGCGCCGTTTCGCCAGTAGTATCGGCGGCGCGGCCCGTTCCCCTCACCCTGGCCCTCTCCCAGAGGGAGAGGGGACTGACCGAGTTGCTCTCGCGGAATATGCCGACCTGAAATATCCAGCCGAACTCAAGATCCGAATTATCCCTGATCGGCTCCCTCTCCCTCTGGGAGAGGGCTGGGGTGAGGGGCAGTCTCGAAGCATGACTCAAGCCCTACTCCGCACCAACAAAAAGCCCCGCATCTGCGGGGCTTTTTATTTACGCGGCAGACTTGGCCTTGATCTTCTTCAGTTCTTCATCTCGCAATTCGCGGCGCAGGATCTTGCCGACGTTGGTGGTCGGCAGCGCATCGCGGAACTCCACCGAACGCGGCACTTTGTAGCCGGTAACGTTGGCGCGCATGTGGTCCATGACCTGTTCTTTGGTCAGGGTCACTCCCGGTTTGGCGACGATGAAAATCTTGATCGCCTCACCCGACTTCTCGTCCGGCACGCCGATCGCCGCGCACTGCAATACGCCCGGCAAAGTCGCCAGCACGTCTTCCAGTTCGTTCGGATAGACGTTGAAGCCAGACACCAGAATCATGTCCTTCTTGCGATCGACAATGCGCATGTAGCCGTCCGGCTGGATCAGCGCGATGTCACCGGTTTTCAGCCAGCCGTCGCTGTCGAGCATTTCATCGGTGGCTTCCTGACGCTGCCAGTAACCCTTCATCACTTGCGGGCCCTTGACGCACAGCTCGCCGATTTCGCCCAGCGGCTGCTCGACACCGGCATCGTCGATGACTTTGCACAGGGTCGACGGCACCGGAATGCCGATGGTGCCGATCTGGATGTGCTGGATCGGGTTGACCGTGGCCACCGGGCTGGTTTCGGTCATGCCGTAGCCTTCGCAGATGGCGCAACCGGTCACGGCTTTCCAGCGCTCGGCCGCCGCCAGTTGCAGGGCCATGCCGCCGGACAGGGTGACTTTCAGCGCGGAGAAATCCAGCTTGCGGAAACCTTCGTTGTTGCACAGCGCCACGAACAACGTGTTGAGGCCGACGAAACCGCTGAACTTCCACTTCGACAGTTCCTTGACCATCGCCGGCAGGTCACGCGGGTTGCTGATCAGGATGTTGTGGTTGCCGATCAGCATCATCGCCATGCAATGAAAGGTGAACGCATAGATGTGATACAGCGGCAGCGGCGTGATCAGGATCTCGCAGCCTTCGTTGAGGTTGGAGCCCATCAGCGCCTTGCATTGCAGCATGTTGGCGACCAGGTTGCGGTGCGTCAGCATCGCGCCCTTGGCCACGCCGGTGGTACCGCCGGTGTATTGCAGCACCGCGACATCGCCGCTGTCCGGATTGGCTTCGGCCACTGGCTGGCCGTGGCCCTTGCTCAGGACGTCGTTGAATTTGATGGCTTTGGGCAAGTGATAGGCCGGGACCATTTTCTTCACGTACTTGATGACGCTGTTGATCAGCAGACGCTTGATCGGCGGCAGCAAGTCGGCGACTTCGGTGACGATGACGTGCTTGACGCCGGTCTTCGGCACCACGGCTTCGGCCAGGTGCGCCATGTTCGCCAGGCACACCAGGGCTTTGGCGCCGGAGTCGTTGAATTGGTGTTCCATTTCCCGCGCGGTGTACAGCGGGTTGGTGTTGACCACGATCAGCCCGGCGCGAATGGCACCGAAGACCGCGACCGGGTACTGGAGGACGTTGGGCAGTTGCACGGCGATTCGATCACCGGGCTGCAAGTCGGTATGCTGTTGCAGATACGCGGCAAAGGCACCGGACAGCTCGTACAGCTCACCGTAGGTGATTGTCTTGCCCAGGTTGCTGAAAGCCGGTTTGTTGGCGAAGCGTTGGCAGGATTGCTTCAACACTGCCTGAATGTTCGGATACTCGTCTGGATTGATCTCGGCTGCGATTCCAGCCGGGTACTTATCCTTCCAAAAGTCTTCGATCATGGAAGCCCACTCCTCAGCAACGCGAATTCTTCACCGCATTTGATGCGATTATTATTGGTGTGTGTTTTGTATTGGTGAATCCGGCGTTTTACAGGCCGAGAAGTCACAAAGCGCGCCGAGAGTAGCAGCTTTGCCAAGGGTCGACCAGAGCCAAAAGAGGCCCCTACAGTCATATTTTTGACTCAAGACTTGCCAGCGGTCATTTTAGAGCAAAAATCCTATAACTCCCCAAAACCCCCGAATTCAGCGGGCACAAAAGATTCGCGAGCAGGCTCGCTCTCACAGAAAACATCGATACCTGTGGGAGCGAGCCTGCTCGCGAATGTCACGCGCGCTGCGGTTCAGGCCTAGGCGATATCCCGCAACTCGCGCCGCAGAATTTTCCCTACAGGCGTCATCGGCAACGACTCACGCAACACGATGTGTTTCGGCACCTTGTAGGCCGTGAAGTTTTCTTTGCAGTAGGCCTTCAGCTCTTCCAGGCTGACCCCGCTCTCCCGCGCTACCACAAACAGCTTCACCGCCTCTCCCGAACGCTCGTCCGGCACGCCGATGACCGCGCAGTTGGCGACTTTCGGGTGGGCCATGACCACGTCTTCGATTTCGTTGGGGTACACGTTGAAGCCGGAGACGATGATCATGTCCTTCTTGCGATCGACGATGCGCACGAAACCGTCCGGGTCGATCACGGCGATATCGCCAGACTTGAACCAGCCCTCGGCATCCAGCACTTCGGCGGTGGCTTCGGGTTTGTTCCAGTAACCCTTCATGATCTGCGGGCCTTTGATGCACAGCTCGCCGCGCTCGCCCAGCGGCTGTTCGACGCCGTCATCGTTGATGATTTTCACCAGCGTGCCCGGCACCGGCAAGCCGACAGTGCCCAGCCGCGACTGATCGCCGTAAGGGTTGGTGCAGGCCACTGGCGAAGTTTCGGTCAGGCCGTAGCCTTCGGTGATACGGCAACCGGTCATCTGCTCCCAGCGCTCGGCGGTGGCCTTGACCAGCGCGGTGCCGCCGGAGTTGGTCAGCTTCAGGCTGGAGAAATCCAGGGTCTTGAAATCCGGGTGGTCCATCAGCGCAACGAACAAGGTGTTCAGACCCAGCAGCGCCGAGAAGCGCCAGTTTTTCAGTTCCTTGATGAAGCCGGCAATGTCGCGCGGATTGGAGATCAGCACGTTGTGGTTGCCCGAGACCATCATGCACATGCAATTCGCGGTGAAGGCATAGATGTGGTACAGCGGCAGCGGCGCGATCATCACCTCCTGGCCTTCGCGCAACAGAGGTTGACCGTCCGGGCCGAGCTGAGCCAGACACGCGCGCACCTGCTGCATGTTCGCCACCAGATTGCCGTGGGTGAGCATCGCGCCCTTGGCCAGGCCGGTGGTGCCGCCGGTGTATTGCAGCACGGCGATGTCGTCGAGGCCGACGTTCAGCGGCTTGATACCCTGACCGCGGCCCATGCGCAGCGCGCTTTTGAACGAGGTGGCTTGCGGCAGCGAATACTCGGGAACCAGTTTCTTCACTTTGCTGACCACGGTGTTGACCAGCCAGCCTTTGGCGGTGGGCATCAGGTCGCCCATCTTCGCTTCGATCAAATATTGGATGTCGGTGTCGGGCAACACTTCCTGGACTTTCTGCCCGAACAGATTCAGGTAGACCAGCGCGCGTGCGCCGGAATCCTTGAACTGGTGGCGCATTTCCCGCGGTGTGTACAGCGGGTTGGTGTTGACCACGATCAGCCCGGCGCGCAGCGCGCCGAACACGGCAATCGGATAATGCAGAACGTTGGGCATCTGCACCGCAATGCGATCCCCCGGCACCAGATCGGTATGGGCCTGCAGATAACCGGCGAACGCCGCGCTCTGGCGTTCGAGTTCGGCGTAGGTCAGGGTGATGCCCATGCTGCTGAACGCCGGGCGGTCGGCGAATTTCTTGCAGGAACGCTCAAACACTTCGATGACCGACTTGAATTCACCCATGTCGATGTCCAGCGGTACGCCGGCCGGGCGCTTGTCATTCCAGAAATCAGGTTGCATTGTTCTTGTCCTCTTTACCTGAGCCGATCCGGGAGCCGCTTTCTGTCGTTTCTGCTTCGTCCATTGAAGGCGAAAAGCACAAAGCGGAGCTTCACGGACACTAGCAGCTATGGCCATTGAGGCAAATATGACGCAAGCCCTCATTGATCCCGTGAATCTTCCTGCCATGGCGTGAGCTGATCAGACGCGCTATACACTGTGGCGATGCTGAGCAAAGGAATCGCCATGACACACGACACCTTCTGGCTGGACGCGAATGACCGCAGCCGCCTGTACGTCAACCGCTGGCTGCCGGCCACGCCATTGAAAGCGGTGGTTCTGCTGGCCCATGGCATGGCCGAACACAGTGCTCGCTACGCCCGCCTCGCCGACACGTTTTGCGACAAAGACTATGGCGTCTACGCCCCGGATCTGCGCGGCCATGGCCGCACAGCCGACAACGGCACCCTCGGCCACTTCGCCGATGACGATGGCTGGTGCAAGGTCGTCGGCGATCTGGCCAGCCTCAACCAGCACATCGGCCAGCAACACCCCGGCGTGCCGATCATCCTGCTCGGCCACAGCATGGGCAGCTACATCGCCCAGGCCTATCTGCTGCATCACAGCGCCAGTCTGCACGGGGCGATTCTCAGCGGCTCGAATTTCCAGCCAGTGGCGCTGTATCGCGCTGCGCGGCAGATTGCCCGGCTGGAAAAACTGCGTCAGGGCGGCAAGGGCCGCAGTGCGTTGATCGAGTGGCTGTCGTTCGGCTCGTTCAACAATAGATTCAAACCGGTGCGCACCCGTTTCGACTGGCTGAGCCGCGACCCGGCGGAGGTCGACAAGTACGCCGCCGACCCGTTGTGTGGCTTTCGCTGTACCAATCAGTTCTGGATCGACCTGCTCGGCGGCTTGCAGCAAATCAGCAAAGCGTCCAATCTCGCGCAGATCGATCCGGGCCTGCCACTGCTGGTGATTGGCGGCGAATGTGATCCGGTGAGCGAGGGCAAGCGTCTGACAGATCTGGCCAATGCCTTGCGCAGGGCCGGCAGCCAGCATCTGCAACTGAAGATCTACCCGCAGGCCCGGCACGAATTGTTCAATGAAAGCAATCGCGACGAAGTGACTACCGATGTGCTCGCCTGGATCGACCAGGCCCTGAGCCACCGGCGCCCGCAGCGTAGCGAATAATTTTTTGTGGATTCACTGAAATCCGTCACAGGAATCGAAACCGATGACCCAGGTTACCAACATCCCTTACGAAGCCCTTGAAGTCGGCCAGACCGCCAGCTACAGCAAGACTGTCGAAGAGCGCGACATTCAGCTGTTCGCCGCGATGTCGGGCGACCACAACCCGGTGCACCTGGACGCCGAGTTTGCCGCCGCCAGCATGTTCAAGGAGCGCATCGCCCACGGCATGTTCAGCGGTGCGCTGATCAGCGCAGCGGTGGCCTGTGAATTGCCTGGGCCGGGCACCATTTATATCGGCCAGCAGATGAGCTTTCAGAAGCCGGTGAAGATCGGCGACACGCTGACGGTGCGCCTGGAAATTCTGGAGAAACTGCCGAAATTCCGCGTGCGCATTGCCACTCGCGTGTTCAATCAGCGTGATGAGTTGGTGGTGGATGGCGAGGCGGAGATTCTCGCGCCGCGTAAACAGCAGACGGTAACGTTGCCGACTTTGCCGGCGATCAGTATTGGCTGATGATTGGGAAGTGTCAGGTAGATTGCTACCCCCTCACCCCAGCCCTCTCCCCCAAGGGGGCGAGGAGGAAAGGGAGCTGATCTGCATCGGATTCAAATCCTGCGCTCGGCGCGGGCGATCTTCAAGACCTTCCAGAACCAGAGTTCAACTCAGATCGCTCAAGTCGGCGTAACTCCGGCATTCACCTCGGTCAGTCCCCTCTCCCTCCGGGAGAGGGCTAGGGTGAGGGGCTTTTCCTGCGGGCACAAAAAAACGCCAGACAAGCTGGCGTTTTTTATCAGCCGACTAACTCTTACGAATTCGCACGAGCCTGGTTACGCAGGGCTTTCACCTGGTCGTGGTTGCGTTGTACGCCGTGGTACTGACGCTCAACCAGATCCTTGATGCCAACCAGATTGTGCTTGTTGATCTTCTCGATCGCTTCACGATAAGCCTTCAGCGCATGGTCTTCACCGCGCTCGGCTTCGTTCAGCACAGCCTCTTCATCTTTACCGGTGAACATGGATTTGACGTCGACCCAGCGACGGTGCAGATCACCGGCAACACTGGTCGAAGTTTCCGGATCACCGCCCAGCGAACGTACCTGAGCCTGCAGCTCGGCTGCTGCGGTGGCGCAATCGGCGGAGCGCTGCACGAACAGGGTTTTCAGTTCTGGGTGCTTAATGTCTTCGGCGCAAGTCTTGAACCCTTCCTGACCGTCCTTGCAGGTTTCAATCAGGTCGTTGAGTACAGAAATGGCTTCTTTATTCATGTCGGTCATTTTTCAATTCCTTGCGATGGGTTGAAGATGCAAGGGATATTGCAGCGTGCGTGCCAGCTTCGCTTCGGATAAAAATATCTTTGTTTTCAGTGACTTAATAAAGATTGAACCATCTGTATGCTGGTTTTTTGCATGATCTGTCATTTGGCCTGCATGCAGAATGCCTGTATTTTCCAGGCGGTCATGTGAATCGATGAAGCGTGCTGATGAATCCGGAAAAACTCGAACTACTGATCACCCGCGAGATGCCCTTCGGCAAATACAAAGGGCGGATCATTGCCGACTTGCCTGGCCCCTATCTGAACTGGTTCGCCCGCGAAGGCTTTCCCCACGGTGAACTCGGTGGCCTGTTGGCGTTGATGCAGGAGATCGACCACAACGGCTTGTCCGACCTGCTCGAGCCGCTACGCGCCAAACATGGCAAACCCGCCCCGCGCCACTGATGCGCCCTCCTCTCTTGAGCCTTGTCGAACATGCCTGACAACACCCGCCGCGCCCGTGACGAAGCCTTCTGGCAGACATTCGCCGACAGATACGATGTGCAGCCCGGCCCGGTCAATCTGGAAAACGGTTACTTCGGGCGCATGTCGCGCACGGTGATCGAGGAGTACCAGCGCAACATCGAGCTGATCAACACCAGCAACTCGGTTTATGCGCGGCAACGCTTCGAGCAGCACGGCAACCTCGAAATCCGCGCGCAACTGGCAGAACTGATTGGCGTACGCGCGCAAAGCGTGGCGCTGACGCGCAATGCCACCGAAGGCCTGCAATCGCTGATCCGCAATTACAATCGCCTGCAACCGGGCGATCAGGTGCTGATCTGTGATCTTGAGTACGACACGGTCAAAGGCGCCATGCGCTGGCTGGCGCAACACCGTGGCGTTGAGGTTATCGAAATATCCCACCGCCACCCGGCCAGTTTCGACAGCCTGCTGGAAAGCTACCGCGAGGCTTTCATCCGCCACCCGAAACTCAAACTGATGGCCCTGACCCATGTCACCCATCGCACCGGCCTGGTCATGCCGGTGCAAGCCATCGCCGCGCTGGCCAAAGAGCACGGCGTCGACATCATCCTCGACGGTGCCCACGCTCTCGGCCAGATTGAATTTGACCTGCAAGCCTTGGGCATCGCCTTCGCCGGTTACAACCTGCACAAATGGATCGGCGCACCGTTGACCCTTGGCTTCATCTACATCGCTCCGCAGCGTCTGGCCGACATTGATCCGGACATGGGCGAGATGCATTACCCGGTCACCGATATTCGCGCGCGCACCTCGTACAGCACGCCGAACATCCCGGCGCTGATGACCTTGCCGCTGGTGTTCGAAGAGCACGACGCCCTCGGTGGCGCCGCAGCCAAAAGCCCACGCCTGAATTACCTGCGCAACCTGTGGGTCAACGCCGTGCGGCATCTGCCAGGCATCGAGGTACTGACGCCGGACGATCCGCAACTGTATTGCGGGATCACCGCTATGCGCTTCACCCGGCATGCCGATCAGCAGGCCATGGCCGAGCGTCTGCTCAGCGAATTCAACCTGTTCACCGTGGTGCGCACCGGCGCCGCGTGCGGGCCATGCATTCGCATCACACCGGGGCTGACCACCACGGCTGGCGAGATGGAGCAGTTGGTCCACGCATTGAACCAGCTGCGCTAGAACGGCGCTCCGGAGTTTTTTTCGTAGCCTTCAAGACCCAACTGCGACGACACGGCGAACGTGTCGATGCCGAGGGTCTGGCAAGCGAAGGCACCGTCTTCAAGATCGGCGCCGGCGATCGGCTGCAATACCAACTGCATGGCGTCCTCAGCGGCAGCTTCACAGCCGCAGTGGCCGAGCAAATGCAAGGTGCCGGCCCAGGCCTCGTGGTGAGCTTGCGCTCCTGCTTCGTCGCCGGGAATGAATACGCTCAGCTTCAGGCAAGCAGCGCCGTGCACCGCTCGATCCGGATAGACACTGGTGAAACGGACGATGCCATGGCTGTCGGTCGATTGAATGCCGCACAGGCTGGTGTCGGTATCAATCGTCTGCCGAATGAGCACCAGCGCACCGATAACCGGCTCGCTGGTCATCGCATCGACCAGCGAAAGACGCAGGATCAGCGGCAGGCCTTCGACGCCCTGGCTGATATTGCGCACATGGGATTCGGCTGCGGGCCGATCGGGGCGGCCGAGGGGAAGTTGCTTCGGTTGATAAGGGGATTGTGGCGCAAGGGTCAGAGACTGAAAGTCGTCCATGAGGCGTTCTCTCTTCCATAAGATGAACGCAGGTTAACTCCGTGAAAAAGACAGCGTGCAGTAACTATGTATCGCGACATGTACCGGCACTTTTTTCAGCGCAAAAAAAAGGTGCGCCGACCAAGCGCACCATAAAGCCGTAAAGCACACAACGAGGTGTCGGGTGACAATCAGTCCAGCAGCGCCAGGGCCTCGGCGGTGCATTCCTGAATGCGGGCCCAGTCGCCGTTCTTGATCCATTCCGGATCAAGCATCCAGCTACCGCCCACGCACATGACGTTTTTCAGCGCCATGTAGCTCTTGATATTGGCCGGGCCGACGCCGCCAGTCGGGCAGAATTTCACTTCGCCGAACGGGCCGCCGAGCGCCTTGATTGCCGCCACGCCACCGCTGACTTCCGCCGGGAACAGCTTGAAGCGGCGATAGCCCAGACCGTAGCCTTCCATGATCCCCGAGGCATTGCTGATGCCCGGCAACAGCGGAATCGGGCTGTCGACGCTGGCTTCGAGCAGGTCGCGGGTGATGCCCGGGGTGACGATGAATTGCGAGCCGGCCGCTTCCGCCGCTGCGAGCATGTTGCGGTCGAGCACGGTGCCGGCACCGGTCATCAGTTCCGGGCGCTGTTCGCGCAGGATCTGAATGGCCTTGAGGCCGAACTGCGAACGCAGGGTCACTTCCAGCGCAGTCAGGCCACCGGCGGCGAGGGCGTCGGCCAGTGGCAGCACGTCCTGTTCGCGGGCGATGGTGATCACTGGCAGGATCCGCGCCTTGGCGCAGAGACTGTCGATCAGGGCAACTTTGTCCGCCATGGAAACGGTCGGGGATGGGGTTGTCATAGCGGCTGTTCCTTGGCTCATGGGCACCAGTAAATCTCTAACGTAGGTTGCAGAAACGCGCGCACCGGCATGGCCGCAACGTCATCGGATGCCAGCGCGGCATTCAGGGTGGTCAGTTTCGATTGACCGGAAATCGACAGAATCTTGTGCTTGGCCGAGGCCAGCAGCGCACGGCTCATGGTCAGGCGCTGACGTGGCACGCTGGGCGCCAGCATCGGCCAGCAACGGCGCGAGCCATCGGCTTGCAGGGCTGCCGCGAGGTTCGGGCTGTCGGGGAACAGCGACGCGGTGTGACCGTCATCGCCCATGCCCAGCACCAGCACATCGATTGGCGGCAGCTCTGCGAGCAGACGATCGGCCTGTTCCGCAGCCTGCTCGACGTTGGCCGCCGCGCTGTAGAGGCTGAGGAACTGCGCCTTGGCTGCCGGGCCTTTGAGCAGATACTGCTTGAGCAGGCCGGCATTGCTGTCGGCATGTTCCACCGGCACCCAGCGTTCGTCGGCCAGGGTCACAACGACCTTCGACCAGTCCAGCTCCTGCTTGGCCAGGTGCTGGAAGAACGCGACCGGGCTGCGCCCGCCGGACACCACCAGCACCGCGTTGCCGCGCGCGGCAATGGCCTCGCTCAGTTGCTTGGCAACGTTCAGCGCCAGGCCTTCGGCGAGCAGCACCGGGCTGTTGAATTCGCTGGCAGTCACGCCCGTCGGCAGTTGCACATCAGATATCGCCATACCACGACCTCCCGTCCCGCGTGATCAAAGCAATGGAGCTCATCGGCCCCCACGACCCGGCCGCATACGGCTTGGGCGCGTCACCGGATTTCTTCCACCCGGCGATCAACTGGTCACACCACTTCCACGCGGCTTCGATTTCATCTTTACGGACAAACAGGTTCTGATTGCCGTTCATCACTTCCAGCAACAACCGCTCGTAGGCATCGGGGATCCGCGCGCTACGCCAGGTGTCGGAGAAATTCAGTTGCAGCGGCCCGCTGCGCAGTTGCATGCCCTTGTCCAGGCCTTGCTCCTTGGTCATCACGCGCAAGGAAATGCCTTCGTCCGGTTGCAGGCGGATGATCAGTTTGTTGCTGATCTGCAGACGCTGCTCCGGGGCGAAGATGTAGTGCGACGGTTCCTTGAAGTGGATGACGATCTGCGACAGCTTCTGCGGCATGCGCTTGCCGGTACGCAGGTAGAACGGCACGCCGGCCCAGCGCCAGTTGCGGATATCGGCACGCAGGGCGACGAAGGTTTCGGTGTCGCTCTGGGTGTTGGAATTCGGTTCTTCGAGGTAACCCGGAACGGATTTCCCCTCGCTGTGGCCGGCGATGTACTGGCCGCGCACGACCTGAGTGGTCAGGCCTTCCGGGCTGATCGGCGCGAGCGCCTTGAGCACCTTCACTTTCTCGTCACGGATGCTGTCGGCGGACAGGTCGGCCGGCGGGTCCATGGCAATCAGGCAGAGCAGCTGCAACAGGTGATTCTGGATCATGTCGCGCAGTTGGCCGGCCTTGTCGAAATAGCCCCAACGGCCCTCGATGCCGACCTTCTCGGCCACGGTGATTTCCACGTGGGAGATGTAATTCTGGTTCCACTGGGTTTCGAACAGGCTGTTGGCGAAACGCAGGGCGATCAGGTTCTGAACGGTCTCTTTGCCCAGATAGTGGTCGATACGGTAGGTGCGGTCTTCCGGGAAGAACTGCGCTACTGCGTCGTTGACCTTGCGCGACGACTCCAGGTCTGAGCCGATCGGCTTTTCCAGCACCACCCGAGTGTTTTCGGCCAGACCGACTTTCTCGAGGTTCTCGCAGATTGCGCCGTACACCGCCGCCGGGGTGGCGAAGTAGGCAATCATGCGCTGGCTGCTGCCGGCCAGTTCCGCCAGCGCCACATAATCCTCAGCCTTGAGGAAGTCGACGTGCAGATAGGTCAGGCGCGCGAGAAAGCGCTCGGCTACGGTTTCGTTCAGCTCTTTGCCGACGTAACGGCGCAATTCGGCGGCGATGAACGCCATGTGCTGCTGCTCGCTGCCGGGCTCACGGGCCAGCGCGATGATGCGCGTGTCCTCGTGCAGCAGGTCGGCACCGTCAAGGTGATACAGGGCAGGAAACAGCTTGCGCAGGGCCAGATCGCCAAGCGCGCCGAACAAGGCAAAGGTGCACGGTTCAACCGTAATGGAAGGCATGATGTTTGTTCTTTTATCAAGTTAAGCTACAAATACCTTTTTTCAAGGCATCACTCAAGGGAAAATGTAGTAATAACCACAACATTTTCGCAGAATACTCAATCCGAGTGGTGGTCGCCCGGACGCATCAGTAGGATAGGCCACCGTCACGGGCCATATCAAAGGCCCAATTTGCATAGCCCGACGCAACTCTGCGTCGGTGAATCAGGAATTCCATATGGACCGCGTGCGAAATTTACTGGAACAGATCCAGAGTCGCCTTGAAGAGCTGAACAAGGCCGAACGTAAGGTCGCCGAGGTGATCCTGCTCAACCCGCAGCAGGCCACCCGCTTCAGCATCGCCGCCCTCGCCCAGGCCGCCTCGGTGAGCGAACCGACGGTCAACCGTTTCTGCCGCTCGTTCGGTGTCAGCGGTTATCCCGAACTCAAGCTGCAATTGGCCCAGAGCCTGGCCAGTGGCGCGGCGTATGTCAGCCGCGCGGTCGAGGCGGACGACAATCCCGAGGCGTACACGCAGAAGATTTTCGGCAGCGCCATCGCCTCGCTGGACAGCGCTTGCCAGGCGCTGGACCCGAACCTGATCAGCCGCGCCGTCGACCTGTTGATCCAGGCCCGGCAGATCCACTTCTTCGGCCTCGGCGCTTCAGCCCCGGTGGCGCTGGATGCGCAGCACAAGTTCTTCCGCTTCAACCTCGCGGTCACTGCGCATGCCGATGTGTTGATGCAGCGGATGATTGCTTCGGTGGCGCATACCGGCGAGCTGTTTGTGATCATTTCCTACACCGGACGTACCCGCGAGCTGGTGGAAGTGGCGCGGATCGCCCGGGAGAACGGCGCTTCGGTTTTGGGCCTGACGGCGGAGAATTCGCCGCTGGCCAAGGCCAGTACCCTGAGCCTGAACATTCCGCTGCCGGAAGACACCGACATTTATATGCCGATGACGTCGCGGATCATTCAGTTGACGGTGCTGGATGTGCTGGCGACGGGGATGACCTTGCGCCGTGGCGTGGACTTCCAGCCGCATCTGCGCAAGATCAAAGAGAGTTTGAATGCCAGCCGGTATCCAGTGGGTGACGAGTTCAACTAAAGATCAAAAGCCCCTCACCCCAGCCCTCTCCCGGAGGGAGAGGGAGCCGACCGAGGTGTCTTGCGCGGTACATCGACCTGAAATATCCAATCGATTATGGATTCAGAACTGCACTTTCATGTCGGCGTCATTCTTGAGCATCCCCCATTCGGTCCCCTCTCCCTCTGGGAGAGGGCTAGGGTATCGGTGTACTTGACGCACTAAGCCGCCGCCCACGCCTGCAAACTCAAATGCGCCTTCTCCCCCGGCGCCAAGTGCAGGCTGTCCGTGCCGCCCGCCGCTGCTTCTACGCAAACGAATTCCGATACCTCGTCCCAACTCACCCCCAGCAACGGCCGCGCGCCGGGATGCCAGACGACGGTGTCGCCGCTGTCACCGGTATCGATGCACAACTCGCGCTGCCAGGCGTGATCTTTCAGCTGCAATTCGCCGTCATGCTGGAACACCCGCTGACAGCCGCCATCAACGCGCAACTCACCTTCCTGCTGACAAATCTGACGGTTCAACTGGTCATAACCCTGTGCGCCTTCGAGCCCAGACAGCGCTATCTCACCGACATCGCCAATACGCCAGTAAGCGTGCAAAGCCTGGCTCAACTGGCACGGCATGTCGTCCTGATGCTCGGTGCTCAGGCGTAATTCCATGCGTTCGCCCAGATGCGCGTGCAGGTCGACCTGCCAATCGCACAGTTGCAATTGCCAGTGCAGGCGCACGCCGTCTTCGGCGCTGCTGCTGTCGAGCAGTTTCCAGTCGAGCAATCGCGCCCAACCATGCGACGGCCACGCGTTTTCGCTCGGATGACGGCCATACCACGGCCAGCACACCGGCACGCCACCGCGAATCGCGCCGACATGCGGCCACTTCGCCGCGCACCACAACCACGGCTTCTGCCCGCGCGGTTGAAAATGCAGCAACTGCGCGCCCTGACGACTGAACACCGCCTGACACAGCGGATGATCGATCACCAGCACGTCGCGCATCTGATAGCGCTCCCAGGCGAACACCGGTCGCTCGCGCAGGGATTTGAAGAAGCGTTGCAGCGGATGCTCATGCATTGGCTACGGTTCCGAATTCAACTTTCATGGGCGGCGCGAACCCTCCAAAAAAAAGCGGACAGCCTTGGCTGTCCGCAAAATGCGCACATAGAGAGGAGCTTATCGCAGACGCGTCAGAACGTTGACTGAATTTTCAGGCCAGCGACCAAAGCGTTATCGACTTCATCCACACCGCCCGGATGGGTGATGTATTGCAGGTTGGGACGCACGGTCAGCCAGTTGGTGACATGGATGCCGTAGTTGAGTTCGTAGTTGTATTCGGTTTCACGAATCGGCGAGAACGCGGCGTTGTCGTAGTCGGACACACCGTTCGCAGCGTTCAGCAGTTCAGCGTTGCGCTTGACGTCCTTGTTGACGTGGATACGCGCCGCGCCGATACCGATGTCATCCTTCGGACGCGCATCGAACGGGCCTTTGTAGACAAACATCACCGACTGGTAGTTGTCGATGAAGTTGGTGTCCTTGTCGTGGAAAGTCGCGTTGGCAGCGATGTTCAGACCGCGAGTCGCATCACCGTTGTGGCTGGTGAGTTGCTGTTGCGCAACGAACCAGTAACCGCTTTTGCTGTTGTGCGACTTGTAGTCATCACCGGTCGTTGCCGCATCGAGACCGTTGACGTCTTCGCGAACGTCGTCGGCATCGGCCGTGCTCTTGTAGTAACCGACGCGGTATTCGCCCGGCAGGCTGTTGACCTTCGGCGACCAGACCAACTCAACCGGCAGCACGGTACCCTTGGTGCCACTGCCGCTGAGCTTGAAGCCGTTGCCGTGTTCCAGCTGCGACGGGTTCTGGTTGTACGCACCGATTTGCGCGTAGAGCTCGTCGTTGATGTTGTACTTCACACGGATCGCAGCCTGGCTGACTGGCCAGTTGTACCAGATGTTGGTCGCCCAGTTACCCACTTGCGAACCGCAGAACGCCAGGTTCTGGAAGTCGCACGGGAAGGTGTTGAAATCTTCGCCTTCGCCGAAGTAACCGGCCTTGACGTCGAGCTTGTTGTCGAAGAACTGGTGCTGAATCCACAGTTGGGTCAGACGCACCATGTGGCCACGGCCGTAGACTTCCTGCGAGGAGCTGAGGGTGCCGGCACGCGGATCGCCAACGCGGTCGTTGGAGATGTTGTAGCCGTTACGATTGGTCAGCTGGATCTTCGCTTGGGTGTTGTCCCAGCCCCACAGCTTCTGCAGGTCAAGGGCCACGCCCAGACCGAACTGGTCAGCGTAACGCGCAGTCTTGTCGTCGTTGTAGCCGCCGTTCAGGTTGGCGCCCATCTCGCCAACGTAGTCGGCCTTGATGTCGATACCCTGCTCGATCAGCTTGGTGCGCTCGCCGCCCCAGTCGCCGGTCATCCATTTGGAGTCCGAGCTGAAGGCATCCGCCGCCATCGCATTACCGGCCAGCACCAGTGCAGCTGCCGCAGAAACCTGGCAGATCAACCGGGCATTGACGTGTTTCTTTTTCATCCCTACATCCTCGTCTTTATTGTTATTAACTGTTTTTATCTAACGCGGTTTACATAAAGTGCAGTGCTCGACAGGCCGGGCACTGCTTGCCCCCTGTGGGAGCGAGCCTGCTCGCGAATGCGGTGGAACAGGCGACATCAATGCTGGATGTCAGACCGCTTTCGCGAGCAGGCTCGCTCCCACATTTTGTACTTCAGCGGCCTTTGAATTGCGCCACATTCGCCGACCGGGTCTCTGTCTGCACCTGGCCCGCAACGCCCAGGCGCTCGCCGGTATTGGCATCGAACAACAACACTTTCGATGGATCGAACTGCAGCGTCAGGCTTTCGCCTACCTGCGGTGCCACGTCCGGCGCCAGTCGGCAGCAGACCTTGGTGTCGTTCAAGTTGACGAACACCAGGGTGTCCGGACCGGTCGGTTCGGTGACCTGCACTTCGGCGCGGATGCTCGGCAGACCATTGCCCTCGCCGTTCGCCAGCACGATCTGCTCCGGACGCAGGCCGAGGATCACTTCGCGATCTTCAAGCCCGGCGTCCTGCATGCTCATCGGCAATTCGCAGCGCGCCTGGCCGCTGTCGAGCAGCGCCAGCAGTCGGCCGTCCTTGCGCTGCAAACGCAGGGGGATGAAGTTCATCGGCGGCGAGCCGATGAAGCTCGCCACAAACAGGTTGGCCGGGTTGTTGTAGATGTCTTTCGGCGTACCGAATTGCTGAATGATGCCGTCCTTCATCACCGCGACCTTGTCGCCCAGAGTCATTGCTTCGATCTGGTCGTGGGTCACGTAGACCGTGGTGGTTTTCAGGCGCTGGTGCATCAGTTTCATTTCGGTGCGCATCTCGACGCGCAGCTTGGCGTCGAGGTTCGACAGCGGTTCGTCGAACAGGTAGATCTTCGGCCGCCGCGCCAGAGCACGGCCCATCGCCACGCGCTGTTGCTGACCACCGGAGAGCTGGCCCGGCTTGCGATTGAGCAGGTGTTCGATCTGCAACAGCTTGGCCACACGGGCGACTTCTTCGTCGATCGCTGCTTGGGGCATCTTGCGAATCTTCAGGCCGAACTCGATGTTCTCGCGCACGCTCATGGTCGGGTACAGGGCGTAGGACTGGAACACCATGGCGATGTCGCGATCCTTGGGGCTCATGCCGCTGACGTCCTGATCACCGATCATGATCGCGCCGCCGGTGATGGTTTCCAGGCCGGCGATGCAGTTCATCAAGGTCGATTTACCGCAGCCCGACGGGCCGACGAGGATCAGGAATTCACCGTCCTTGATCGACAGTTCGATGTTCTTCAGGGTGTCCGGCAGGCCGGCCCCGTAGGTCTTGTTTACGTTGCGAAGTTCAAGCGTAGCCATGATTACCCCTTGACCGCGCCGGCCGTCAGCCCGCGCACGAAATACTTGCCTGCGACCACATAGACCAGCAGGGTCGGCAGGCCGGCGATCATCGCCGCTGCCATATCCACGTTGTATTCCTTGGCGCCGGTGCTGGTGTTGACCAGGTTGTTCAGCGCCACGGTGATCGGTTGCGAATCACCGCTGGAGAACACCACACCGAAGAGGAAGTCGTTCCAGATCTGGGTGAACTGCCAGATCAGGCAGACCATGATGATCGGCGTCGACATCGGCAGGATGATGCGGCGGAAAATCGTGAAGAACCCCGCGCCATCCAGCCGCGCAGCCTTGACCAGCGCATCGGGGATGCTCACGTAGTAGTTGCGGAAAAAAAGCGTGGTGAACGCCAGACCGTAGACCACGTGGACGAAGACCAGGCCGGTGGTGGTGCTCGCCAGGCCCATCTTGCCGAGGGTGAACGAGGCCGGCAGCAGCACGGTCTGGAACGGCAGGAAGCAGCCGAACAGCAGCAGACCGAAGAACAACTGCGAACCACGGAAGCGCCACATCGACAGCACGTAACCGTTCAACGCACCGATGGCGGTGGAGATGATTACCGCCGGAACGGTGATCTTGATCGAGTTCCAGAAGTAGCCGTCGACCGTGGCCCAGGCCTTGACCCAGCCGATGCCGCTGACCACGGTCGGCCAGCTCAGCAGGTTGCCGGTGCTGATGTCTTCCGGGGTCTTGAAGCTGGTCAGCAACATCACCACCAGCGGCACCAGATAGAGGAACACCGCGAGAATCAGCACCGCGTAGATTGCGATGCGGCTCAAGCTGATCGCAGGTTTGGCAGCGAGACTAGTCATTACGCTTGGTCCTCAGCTCGGAGTACAGGTAAGGCATGATGATCGCGAGAATCGCACCGAGCATCAGAATCGCACTGGCCGAGCCCATGCCCATCTGGCCGCGACTGAAGGTGAAGGAATACATGAACATCGCTGGCAGGTCGGAGGAATAACCCGGACCGCCGGCGGTCATTGCCGCAACGAGGTCGAAGCTCTTGATCGCGATGTGCGCGAGGATCATCACCGCACTGAAGAACACCGGACGCAGGCTTGGCAGCACGACTTTCCAGTAGATGCGCGGCATGCTCGCACCGTCGATCTGCGCCGCACGGATGATCGATTGGTCGACGCCACGCAGGCCGGCGAGGAACATCGCCATGATGAAGCCCGAGGCTTGCCACACAGCGGCGATCACCAGGCAGTAGACCACGCGATCAGGGTCGATCAGCCAGTCCAGACGGAAGCCTTCCCAGCCCCAGTCACGCAACAATTTGTCCAGGCCCATGCCCGGATTGAGCAGCCATTTCCACGCGGTACCAGTGACGATCATCGAGAGCGCCATCGGGTACAGGTAAATGGTGCGGATAAAGCCTTCGCGACGGATGCGCTGGTCGAGGAACACCGCCAGCAACACGCCGATCACCAGGGTAATGCCGATGAACATGCCGCCGAACACGGCGAGGTTCTTGCTCGCCACCCACCAGCGATCGTTGTCGAACAACCGCGCGTATTGCGCCAGACCGGCCCACTTGTAGTTGGGCAGGAAGGTCGAGGTGGTGAACGACAGAATGAACGTCCACAGGATGTAGCCATAGAAGCCCACCAGCACGATGAACATGCTCGGCGCCAGCACCAGTTTCGGTAGCCAGCGCTGCAATGCATCGAACGGCGAGGCCTTGCTGAACACAGCAACAGAACTCATGAGCAAATCCAGAAAAGAAAGAGAAGAACAGCTGCAAGCTGCAAGCTACAAGACCAGCAGCGCGCAAGCCTATAACTTGCAGCTTGAAGCTTGAAGCTTGCAGCTCGCCGTCAAGGCGCCTATTTAGCTGACTGAACCGCCGCGCCGAGTTTCTTCGCCGCATCGGCCGGGTCGGCTTTCGGGTCGTTGATGTAGTTGGTGACTACGTCAAAGAACGCGCCCTGCACGGCCAGCGTGGTCGCCATGTTGTGCGCCATGCTCGGTTGCAGGCCGCCGGACTTGGCGTCCGCGAGGAAGTCCTTGGCAGCGGTCTGCGCGCAGGAATCGAAGCCGAGCTTGTCCATGTTGTTCAACATGTCGTTGCGCACCGGGATCGAGCCTTTGTTGATGCTGAAGACTTTCTGGAAGTTCTCACCCAGCACGACTTTGGCGATGTCCTGCTGACCGGCCGCAGTGCCTGCGTCCTTCTGCTTGAACACGGCCAGCGAGTCGATGTTGTAGGTGAACGCCTTGTCGGTGCCCGGGAACGCTACGCACTCGTAGTCCTTGCCGGCGACTTTCTTGGCGGCGGTCCATTCGGACTTGGCCCAGTCACCCATGATCTGCATGCCGGCCTTGCCGTTGATCACCTTGGCCGCTTCGAGGTTCCAGTCCTGGCCTTTGCCGTCAGCGTCCATGTAGGTCGCGACTTTCTTCAGCTCAGTGAGCGCCTTGACCATTTCCGGGCCGGTCAGCGCTTTGTTGTCGAGATCGACCAGGGCTTTCTTGTAGCCATCCACGCCCATGACCGAGAGCACCACGGCTTCGAACACAGTGCTGTCCTGCCAAGGCTGACCGCCGTGGGCGAGCGGAATGAAGCCCGCCGCTTTCAGCTTGTCGCCGGCTGCGTAGAACTCTTCGAGGGTGGTTGGATTCTTGGTGATGCCGGCTTTCTTGAAGACTTCCGGGTTGATCCACAGCCAGTTCACGCGGTGAATGTTCACCGGCACGGCCACGTAATCACCGTCGTACTTCACGGTATCGGAGACTTTCTTGTCGAGCAGGCTGTCCCACTTTTCCGACTTGGCGACGTCTTTCAAAACGTCGGTGTCGAGCAGACCGGTCGACGCCCATTCCTGGATGTCCGGGCCTTTGATCTGGGCAACGCCTGGCGGGTTGCCGGCAACGGCACGGCTTTTCAGCACGGTCATGGCAGTCGCACCGCCACCACCGGCGACAGCGCCGTCCTTCCAGGTGAAACCGTCTTTTTCGACTTGGGCCTTGAGCACATCGACAGCGGCTTTTTCGCCACCGGAAGTCCACCAGTGCACAACTTCCACCGAACCTTTGGAATCGGCAGCGGAGACACTGAGCGGCAGGATTGCGAGCGGGAACAGGGAGGCGACAGAAATGACAGTAGCGAGGCGAGAAATCGCATTCATTCGAAATGTACCTTTCTTGTTGTTATGCATTGCAAGTCTGGTGCTTGCGCTGCACGGAGTTTAAACAGAGCGTTTCGCTTCGCAGGTAACGAAGGGACGCGTAAATGTCACGACATGGTTACACAGGAACAGGCCGGGACAACTGCGCCAAAGCCGTGGCCATGCTCGGCGCCAGCGGCAATCGCGGAATCAGCACAGCCTGCCAGGCGTGATACAGATCGGGCTTGCCCGGCCAGATATCGGCACTCGGGACATTCTGCGGATTGAGTTCGTGGTGCCAGCTGCCGTTGCAACGGTCGATGAAATTGGTCTCGCAGAATTCCCAGAACAGTCGGTACCAGCTTTCGTATCGCGCGTCGCCGGTGCGTTTGAGCAAGGCACTGGCGGCGGCGCTGGCTTCGGCATGCGTCCAGTGCAGGCGATGGCGGACCACGGCTTTGTTGTGCCAGTCGAGGGTGTAGACAATGCCCGGCGCGCCATCGACATCCCAGCCGTGCCGGCAGTTGTTTTCGAAGAGTTTTTGCGCATCCAGGGCCAGCCAGCCCGGCGTAAGCATGCCGGCCTGCACCCGCGCGGCTTCAAGGTGCAGGAGCAAGCGCGCCCACTCGAAACCGTGACCCGGCGTGGTGCCGAAAGGACGGAAACCGTCAGCCGGATTGTCGTGGTTGTATTCGCGCAGCGGTTGCCAATCGCGATCGAAGTGTTCGATGACCATGTAGTCGTTGGCTGCAGCGTGACCATGGATCACTCGTTCGACGATGCGCTGGGCGCGCACCAGCCAGCGCGGATCTTCAGTGACATCGGCCAGCGCGAGGAATGCTTCGGTCGCGTGCATGTTGCTGTTGGCGCCGCGATAGGCTTCTTCTTCGCTCCAGTCGCGGTTGAAGAATTCGCGCATGGCGCCCTCTTCTTCGCTCCAGAAATAAGTGTCGATGATGTCGATGGCGTCATCGAGCAAGGCCTGGGCGCCGGGCCGTTGTGCGACCACGGCGGAGCTGGCGGCGAGCGCGACAAAGGCGTGCAGGTAGGCGTTCTTGCCGGTGTTGTCGTCGCGGTGTTCGGCCACCGCAAACCAGCCGCCGTGCAGCGCATCACGCAGTGGCCCGCGCAACGCGGCGATACCGTGGTCGACCAGTTCGGCAAACCCCGGCAGGCCCTGAATGTGGGCCATGGCGAAGCTGTGGGTCATGCGCGCGGTGTTCATGGTCTCGGCTTGCGCGTGCGCCTGCAAACGGCCGCGCTCGTCGAGGTTGCCGAAGCCTTCGGGCAGCTTCGCAGCCTTGGCGAAATCCAGCAGACGCAGGCCTTCAGCGGCGAGCCATTGCTGGTGGGCAGGGGCGTTCAGCCAACTGCTGAAGTCAGGATGAAAGGTGTCCATGGCGTGACCCTTTTTTGTTGTTAGGACTGCGGGCAGTCTAAACAACGGGCCGGGGCGGGCTTGTAACGAAGGGGACGGTATTTGTCACTAGCTCGTGACAAAAGAGAAGAGCAAAAGCACCCTCACCCCAACCCTCTCCCGGAGGGAGAGGGGGCCGACCGAGGTGTCTTGCGTCCTCCGTCGACCTGAAAAATACTGGCGATTATGGATTCACCACCGCATTTACAGGTCAGCGCACCTCAGCAGCATCCCCCAATCGGTCCCCTCTCCCTCTGGGCGGTCCGACGTTTCGGGAGGGCTAGGGTGAGGGGCTTTTCGGGGCTAATCCACAGACCGAGGCAACTGCAACGTCACCCGCAACCCGCCCTCACGCAGGTTCTGCAACGTCACCTCGCCGCCATGGCTGTGGGCAATGTTGCGCGCAATGCCCAGACCGAGTCCATAACCCTGCTGCTGCCCCGCCAGACGGAAGTGCGGCTCGAACACTTGCTCCAGCCGCTGCTGCGGCACACCCGGCCCTTCGTCATCAACATGCAGGACAAACGCGCTGTCATCGTCATCGATGTGCAGATGCGCGTTCTGCCCGTACTTCAAGGCGTTGTCGATCAGGTTGCCGATGCAGCGCTTGAGCGCCAGCGGCTTGCCCGGATACGCCGACAGCGCGCGCCCATGCTGGGTGACGCGGCCATTGCCGTTCGGCGCCAGATACGGCTCGACCAGGCAATCGAGCACATGATTGAGATCCACCGGCTCGATGTTCTCGTGGATGTCGGTGTCTTTCACGCATTGCAACGCGCCTTTGACCAGCAGCTCCAGCTCATCCAGATCGCGGCCGAATTTGGCTTGCAGCTGTTCGTCTTCGAGCAGTTCGACGCGCAAACGCAAACGGGTGATCGGCGTGCGCAAGTCGTGGGAAATCGCGCTGAACAACTGGCTGCGTTCGGTCAGGTAGCGGCTGATGCGTTCGCGCATGGTATTGAACGCTCGGCCCACCTCCACCACTTCACTGCCGCCGCCCTCCGCCACCGGCTCGACGTCGGCGCCCAGCGACAGATCCCGCGCCGCCCGCGCCAGGCGCTTGAGCGGCCGGCTCTGCCAGTGCACCAGCAGGCCGATGAACAACAACAGAAAGCCGCTGGTGAGGACAATGAACCACACCTGCTGCGCCGGCAGGCCTTGCTCTTCGAGGCTGGTGTACGGCTCGGGCAGCAACGAGGCGATGTACAGCCATTCGCCCGGGGCCATTTGAATCTGCGTGACCAGTACCGGCGGATTCACCGGCTCCAGGGTCAGCGCGTAATGCGCCCAGGAGCGCGGCAATTCATCAAGTTTCAGCCCGGCGTTGAAAATCCGCAGGTCTTCGGGGCTGACGAAGGTCACCGAAATATCCGTGTCATGGCCCAGAGACTGGCGCAGCACTTCGTCCACCGCTTGCATCACCGCAGCCTTGCGCGGCGTCACCGGCAGCACGTCCATGCCCAGCGGCTTATCGTTGAGGGTCACGACAAACCGGGTGCCGCCCATGCTGCGCAATTGATCGAGCACCAGCGGTCGGTAGGCTACCGGCAGGGAACGGAAATAGCTGACGCTGGCAGTCATCGAATGCGCCAGGCTGCGGGCGCTGGTGACCAGGCCTTCGAGTTGAGTGGCGCGCAATTGCGACACCCAGATCACGCTCGACAGCGTCTGCGCGAACAGCACCGCCAGCAGAGTCAGCAGCAGCATCCGCCCGAGCAGCGAGCGCGGCACCGGTATGCGGTTGGCAAATTTGCGTAGCGACTCAGTGAGCATTGCCGGCAACCACATTGGCTGCCAGCTGATAACCGCTGCCACGCACGGTGCGAATCAAGCGTGGCGGTTTTTCAGTGTCGCGCAGGCGTTGGCGCAAACGGCTGACGGCCATGTCGACGATGCGATCGAGCGGCATCAGATCGCGGCCACGGGTGGCGTTGCCGATGGTATCGCGGTCGAGGATTTGCTGCGGATGATCGAGGAACAGTTTCAGCAGGGCGAAATCGGCGCCGGAAAGAATCACTTCCTCGCCGTCGGTGTGGAACAGCCGATGACTGACCGTGTCCAGGCGCCAGTCGTCGAAGACCAGCACTTCGCTGCCGCTGCGTTCGTGGGCGAATTGCGCGCGACGCAGCAGGGCCTTGATCCGCGCTTGCAGTTCGCGCGGGCTGAACGGTTTGCCGAGGTAGTCGTCGGCGCCGAGTTCCAGACCGATCACCCGGTCGGCTTCGTCGGAACTGGCGGTCAGCATGATGATCGGCACCTGCGCCTGACGCGGATGCTGGCGCACCCAGCGGCACAGGCTGAAACCGTCTTCGTCGGGCAGCATCACATCGAGGATCACCAGATCGCTGGGCGCCTCGTTGAGCGCCTGACGAAAACCGGCACCATCGGCGGTGGCCCTCACCTGGAACCCGGCGCGGGTCAGGTAGGTTTCCAGCAACTCGCGTATTTCCTGGTCGTCATCGACCAACAATATCGACTTGTTGACTGAGCTCACTTCGAAGGCATCCTTGTTGTTGGAGTTGGGGCGGATTATGCCTTAAGCGCTGATTTTACAAACACCACAAAACCACTGTGGAAAACAAACCTGTGGTGAGGGGATTATGCCTGCTGGGTTGCGCAGCAGCCCTGGGCTTTTTGGGGCTGCTTCGCAGCCCAGCGGGGATAAATCCCCTCGCCACAGATAAATCCCCTCGCCACAGATAAATCCCATCGCCACAGATAAATCCTCTCACCAAGAGGTGACTGCAGTTCAGGGTCGAATTGCTTGATCCAGCGCCACGCCGGCGCCGACCAGGCCGGAATACGGCGCGGTCACCAGCCAGACCGGGATGCCTTTGAAGTAATCGCTCATGCAGCCTTTGTCGGCGAAGCAGCGGGCGAAGCCGCTGGCGAGGAAGAAATCGGCGAAGCGTGGAATCACCCCGCCAACGATAAACACGCCGCCGCGCGCGCCGGTGGTGAGCACGTTGTTGCCGGCAACGCGGCCGAGCCAGCAGCAGAACTGCTCGAGCACTTCCAAAGCAATCGGATCACCGGCCAGGCCCGCGGCGGTGATCGCTTCCGGCGTCTCCAGCTTCGGCTCATGGCCATCAACCGCGCAGATCGCCCGGTACAGCCGCGGCAGGCCGCCGCCGCTCAACGCGGTTTCCGCGCTGACATGGCCGATCTCGTTGTAGATGTGTTGCCACAATTGCGTTTCCCGCGGGCTGCTCAGCGGCAGGTCGACGTGGCCGCCCTCGCCCGGCAACGCGGCAAAGCGTCCTTCGCCGAGATCGAGCAAGGTGCCGACACCCAGGCCAGTGCCCGGGCCGATCACCACCGCCGGGCGCAACGGCTCCGGCGTGCCTTCGCAGACCACGCGGAATTCGCCCGGCTGCAAGCGGGTCATGCCCAGCGCCATCGCCGAGAAGTCGTTGGTCAGCAACAATTGTTCGACCTGCAAGGTTTTGCAGAACGCGCTGCGACTGAGGCGCCAGTGATTGTTGGTGAACTTGAACTCATCGCCGCTGACCGGACCTGCCACCGACAGGCACACCGAGCCGATCGAGCCCGGCGCCAGACCGAGCCCGCTCAGGTACAGAGCGATTGCCTCTTCCGGGCTGGCAAAGTCGGCCGTGGCCAGCACCTGAACCGATTGCAGTTGCTGGTTTTGCCACAACGCGAACCGCGCGTTGGTGCCTCCGATGTCACCGACCAAAGCCAGTTTCAATTAAGCGTCTCCAGGGCAGAAGTGAAGGCGCTGGCGCCCTGCTCCGCCGAGCTGAAGGCCATGCGCATGAAGCCAAACAGCTCGCGGCCGCTGCCAATGTTGTTGCCCAACAGGCCTTTGGCGGGTTCGCGCGCTGCAAATTCGGCGGCGTCGACCTTCAGTTCCAAGGTGCCTTTGACGCCATCGACGCGGATGATATCGCCCTCTTGCACGCGCGCCAAAGCGCCACCGACATAAGCTTCCGGGCTGACGTGAATCGCTGCGGGGATTTTCCCCGACGCGCCGGACATACGCCCGTCGGTGACCAGCGCCACTTTGAAGCCGCGATCCTGCAATACGCCGAGGAACGGCGTCATCTTGTGCAGCTCCGGCATGCCGTTGGAGCGCGGGCCCTGGAAGCGCATCACGGCGACAAAATCCTTCTCCAGCAGACCGGCCTTGAATGCGTCCGCCAGGTCTTGTTGATCCTGGAACACCATCGCCGGTGCTTCGACGATCTGGTTCTCGAGCGCAACGGCGGAAACCTTCATCACGCCGCGACCGAGATTGCCTTCCATCACCCGCAAGCCGCCCTCTTGCGAGAACGCACGGGACACCGGACGCAGAATGTTTTCGTCGAGGCTGTCGGTCGGGCCTTCGCGCCAGACCAGCTCGCCGTTATCGAGGAACGGCTCTTTGGTGTACCGGCTCAGGCCATGGCCGAGCACGGTGTTGACGTCTTCATGCAGCAGGCCGGCGCCGAGCAGTTCGCGGATCAGGAACGACATGCCGCCCGCTGCCTGGAAGTGGTTGATGTCGGCTTTGCCGTTCGGGTAGACGTGGCTCAGGGTCGGCACGACTTCGGAGAGGTCGGCCATGTCCTGCCAGGTCAGTTGAATGCCCGCCGCCATGGCAATGGCCGGCATGTGCAGGGTGTGGTTGGTCGAGCCGCCAGTAGCGTGCAGCGCGACGATGGAGTTGACCAGTGCCTTCTCGTCGACGATTTCGCCGATCGGCATGAAGTTGCCATTCTGCTTGGTCAGGCGCGTCACTTGATGTGCGGCTTCGCGGGTCAGGGCGTCGCGCAACGGCGTGTTCGGGTTGACGAAAGACGCGCCCGGCAAGTGCAGGCCCATGACTTCCATCAGCAACTGGTTGGTGTTGGCGGTGCCGTAGAACGTGCAGGTGCCCGGGCTGTGGTAGGACTTCATCTCCGACTCCAGCAGCTCTTCGCGCGTCGCTTTGCCTTCGGCGTATTTCTGGCGGACGTCGGCTTTTTCCTTGTTGGAAATCCCCGAAACCATCGGCCCCCCCGGGACGAAGATCGTCGGCAAATGGCCGAAGCGCAGCGAACCCATCATCAGGCCCGGAACGATCTTGTCGCAGATGCCGAGCATCAGCGCGCCGTCAAACATGTTGTGCGACAACGCCACGGCGGTGGACATGGCGATCACTTCGCGGCTCGGCAGGCTCAGTTCCATGCCCGGCTCGCCCTGGGTCACGCCATCGCACATCGCCGGAGTGCCGCCGGCGAACTGGCCGACCGAGCCGATCTCGCGCAGGGCGTTCTTGATCTGTTGTGGAAAGACTTCGTACGGCTGGTGCGCCGAAAGCATGTCGTTATACGAAGACACAATGGCGATGTTCGCCGAGTTCATCATCCGCAGGCTGTGCTTGTCTTCAGTGCCGCAACCGGCCACGCCGTGGGCGAAGTTGGCGCATTGCAGCTTGCCGCGCATCGGGCCATCGGTGGCGGCGCCGCGAATCAATGCAAGGTAAGCCTGACGCGTGGCGCGGCTGCGGGCGATAAGCCGTTCGGTGACCTCAAGAACGCGGGGATGCATGTGTAGAACTCCAGGCTAACGGATGTGGCGACCTGATTGTCTATGCTGGTCAAACGCCGTTGTTGTTGGAATGACAGACGGTTTTTTTGACCATTCGGACCAGTTGATTCAGGTCACTCGTTGTAGATAAAACAAAATATTGCCACTAAAAAGGCTTGTTTTCTATTTTTATGCGAATAATCTTGTAATTCCAACAACAAAACGACGGCGGCGCTGTTCCATGACTCTTCGAATTGCAATCAATGGTTTCGGCCGCATCGGCCGTAATGTCCTGCGCGCACTGTATACCCAAGGCTATCGTCAAGACCTGCAGATCGTCGCGATCAACGATCTGGGTGACAGCTCGATCAATGCCCATCTGCTCAAATACGACACCGTCCACGGCACCTTCGACGCCGAAGTGGCGCACGATAACGAAAGCCTGACGGTCAATGGCGACCGCATTGCGGTCAGCGCCATTCGCAACCCGGCCGACCTGCCGTGGGCCGCAGAAAAAATCGACGTAGTGTTCGAATGCACCGGTCTGTTCACCGACCGTGCCAAAGCCGCCGCGCACATCAGCGCCGGCGCCCGCAAGGTGATCATTTCTGCCCCGGCCAAAGGCGCCGACGCCACCGTCGTCTACGGCGTCAACCACGACATTCTGCGTCAGTCGCACCAGATCATTTCCAACGCTTCGTGCACCACCAACTGCCTCGCCCCAGTGGCGCAGGTGCTGCATCGCGAGCTGGGCATCGAAAGCGGTTTGATGACCACCATCCACGCCTACACCAATGACCAGAACCTCACCGACGTTTATCACAGCGACCCGTACCGTGCCCGCTCGGCCACGCAGAACATGATCCCGAGCAAGACCGGCGCAGCCGAAGCGGTAGGCCTGGTGCTGCCGGAACTGGCGGGCAAACTGACCGGCATGGCCGTGCGTGTGCCGGTGATCAACGTGTCGCTGGTCGACCTCACCGTGCAACTGAAGAAAGAAGCCAGCGCCGACGAAGTCAACGCCCTGCTGAAAGCGGCCAGCCAGCATTCGAAAATTCTCGGTTACAACACCTTGCCGCTGGTTTCCAGCGACTTCAACCACAACCCGCTGTCGTCGATCTTCGACGCCAACCACACCAAAGTCAGCGGCAAGTTGCTCAAGGTGCTGGCCTGGTACGACAACGAATGGGGCTTCTCCAACCGCATGCTGGATAACTGCCTGGCGTTGTGTAACGCGGAATAATCCCGGCCGGTCCCCAATCCCTGTGGGAGCGAGCCTGCTCGCGAAAGCTATATCTGTCAGTCAATATGGAGCTGACTGACACGATGCCTTCGCGAGCAGGCTCGCTCCCACACGAGATCCGATTTCAATTCGAAATCAGCACTTGACCATTCAGCTGGATGATAAGCATTATCATTCGCTCAAAATGGATCAGGTCCTCCCGTGAGTCAATCGCGCTTCAACCACGTCTTCCTCGCCCAGCGTACTTCCCTGCTGCGCACGCTGGAACGGATGGTCAACAATCACAGCACCGCTGAAGACCTGTTGCAGGAGACCTACCTGCGCGTGACCCGGGCGTTGAGCGAGCGGGCCATCGATCACCTTGAACCCTTTGTGTTCCAGACCGCGCGCAATCTGGCGCTGGATCATTTGCGTGCGCGCAAGATTCATGCGCGGACCATGGTCGACGATGTACCACAGGACGTGGTGCAGAGCATCGCCGCGCCGGCCAGCAGCGCTGAAGACGCCGCCCATGCCGAACAATTGCTGGAGCGTTTGAACGTGAGCCTCAGCCAACTCAGCCCACGCCAGCAGCAGATTTTCATCCTCAGCCGCCTGCATGGGCACAGCTATCAGGAAATCGCTGATGAACTTGATGTTTCGCTGAGCACCGTGCAGAAGGAACTGAAACTGATCATGTCGATCTGCATCGGCGTTGCCGAACGACATAACGGCAGCGGCAAGTTTTGAGCTGCACGCTACAAGTAAAAACAAAAAGCAGTATTGCATCCGGCTTGCAGCTTGCAGCTTGAAGCTAGAAACTGCTTCGCCAGAAGCCCTGAGGAACCACCGTGACGGACACCCACCGCCCGCCTTCGCCCGATTCGGCGCGGGACGCTGCAGCTGCAATGGACCAGGCGCTGGACTGGCTCATCGTGCTCGGCAGCCCGGATGAGGAACAGACCCGGCAATTTCATGCCTGGCTGGCGGCTGATCCTTTGAACGCCGAGGCGTTCGCCAAGGCCCAGGCCATCTGGGATGGCCCGCAAGTCGCGCTGTGCGCCGAAGCCCTGGCGGCAAAACCGGTAAAAATCACTTTTCTCAAACGCTTGCGCCCGCACTGGAAACCGCTGACTACCGCTGCGGTGCTGATCCTCGGGCTGTTCAGTTTCAGCAACCTGCCGATGCGCATTCAAGCGGATCACCTCACCGTGGTCGGCGAGCGCCAGCGGCTGCAACTGGAGGACGGCTCGAAGGTCCTGCTCAATACCAACTCGGCGTTTTCCAGCACCATCAACGATCAACAGCGCGTGGCCCGGCTGTTTCAGGGCGAGGCGTTTTTCGAGATCGCCAGCGGGCGCAGTCAGCCGCTGGAGATCGACGCAGGGCCGGTAACGGCCAGCGTGCACGACACCGCATTTGCCGTGCGTTATCTCGACGGGGTCGCGCAGGTCAACGTGCAGCGTGGCGATGTCGATCTGCGCGCCACCCACAATGATGCCCGGGTGCGCCTGCGTGCCGGGGAAAGCATTCGCATCGGCCCCAATGGATTTGATCGCCCGGCCAAGCTCGACGCCAATGCCGACCTCGCGTGGGTTGAAGGCCGACTGGTGTTCGAGAACTGCCCGCTGAATCAGGTGCTGGCCGAGCTGCGCCGCTACTACCCGGGCTGGATCATCAACAACAACGAGCAACTGGCCGACGTCGCCGTCACCGGCAATTACCGTCTCGACCAGCCGCTCGACGTGGTCCGCTCCCTCGCCCACATCACCTCGGCGCGCCTGCAGGAATTTCCTGCACTGGTGATTCTGAACTGAATGAGAATTATTTTTACTCGATAGCTCGCGGTAGTACGTCTCGTTATAGCCAATGCAATTGATTCGCATCTAACCCATGCCATCAGCACCTATAAAGATTCGTGCGACACGGAGCGCTATCGATGTCCTCACGCCTAACCCGCCAGACTGCTTCCCCTTCCCGCGTACTGTCGCTGCTGACTGCGGCCATTCTCATGGCCGGCACCGCGCCGCTGCTCGCCGCCGCCGAGCAACCGACACGCAACATGGGCGATTACGCCTTCGCCATCGGCCAGCAACCGCTGGTTTCGGCACTGAATGCCTTTACCGCCGTGACCGGTTGGCAGGTCGGCTTGCCGGCCGAGTTGGGGCAGAACGTCTCGTCGCCGGGCGTGCGTGGTTCACTGCCGCCGGAGAAAGCCCTCGAGCGCCTGTTGGTGGGGACCAACCTGAGCTTCCGCAAACTGAGCAACAACAATGTCGTGCTGGAAAAACGCAACAGCAGCGGCACGCTCAATCTCGATCAGGTGACCATCAGCGCCACTCGCCAGGAACAATCGGTCAACAGCGTGCCCTCGACGGTCAGCGTGCAGGATCGCCAAGCGCTTGACCGCAACAACGTCAACACGATCAAGGATCTGGTGCGCTACGAGCCGGGCGTTTCCGTTGGCGGTGCCGGTCAGCGCGGCGGCATCAGTGGCTACAACATTCGCGGTATCGACGGCGACCGCATCCTGACCCAGGTCGATGGCGTGGAGATCCCCAACGGTTTCTTCAACGGCCCCTATGCCAAGAGCCAGCGCAACTACGTCGACCCGGAAATCGTCAAACGCGTGGAAATCCTCCGTGGCCCGGCCTCGGTGCTGTACGGCAGTAACGCCATTGGTGGCGCGGTCAGCTATTACACGCTGGACGCCGACGACATCATCAAACCGGGCAAGGACGTCGGCGCGCGCCTGAAAAGCGGTTACAGCTCCGCCGACGACAGCTGGCTGAAGTCTGCCACTGTCGCCGGGCGCAGCGGTGAGTTCGACGGTCTGCTGCATTACAGCCAGCGCGACGGACACGAAACCGAGTCCTTCGGCGGCAACAACGGCACCGGCCTTGCGCGCACCGCCGCCAACCCGGAAGACGTGCGTGCGAGCAACGTATTGGCCAAGCTCGGCTGGAATTACAACGACGATTCGCGTCTGGGCCTGACCTACGAAAAGTACAAGGATGATCGCGACACCGATCAGAAAAGCGCCTACGGCGGCCCGTACGCCAATGGTGCGCCGACCATCCCGAGCAGCGTCCTGCCCGGCGGTATGTACCAGTGGCGCACCGGCAACGACACCATCACTCGCGAGCGTTTCGGCATCGAACACTCGTTCGCCCTCGACAGCCTGCTGGTCGATAACGTTAAGTGGAGCCTCAACCACCAGATCGCCAAGACCGACCAGAGCACCGAAGAGTTCTACTACCCCATCACTCGTAAAGTGCTGCGTACCCGCGACACGATCTACGAAGAAAAACAGTGGGTGTTCGACGCGCAACTGGACAAGGCCTTTGCCATCGGTGACACCGATCACCTGCTGACTTACGGCACCACGATCAAACAGCAGAAAGTCACCGGTTCACGCAGCGGCGACGGCACATGCCTGGCGGTCGGCCGTGGCTGCACGGCGATTGGCGCGACCAGTGCGGCGGATGTACTGGCCAAGGCCTCTGATTTCCCCGATCCGACCATCAACACCTACAGCCTGTTCGCCCAGGATCAGATCAGCTGGAACGACTGGACCTTCCTGCCGGGCCTGCGCTACGACTACACCCAGCTCAAGCCGCACATCACCGAGGAATTCCTCAACACCGTGAACGCCGACGGCCTGGGCACGGTCAGCGACAAGAACAAGACCTGGCACAAAGTCTCGCCAAAATTCGGCCTGACCTATGCACTGACGGACAACTACACCTGGTACGGCCAGTACGCCGAAGGCTTCCGCACGCCCACGGCAAAATCGCTGTACGGGCGTTTCGAGAACAACACCACCGGCTACACCGTGGCGCCCAACTCCGACCTTGAGCCGGAAAAAAGCAAAGGTTTCGAAACCGGCCTGCGCGGGAATTTCGAGCAGGGCTCGTTCGACGTCGCGGTGTTCTATAACAAGTACCGCGATTTCATCAACGAGGACGCGGTCAAGCCGGGCGATGATCGGTTGACCTTCCAGAGCAACAACATCAAGCGCGCCACGATCAAGGGCGCGGAAGTCAAAGGTCGCTTGAATCTGGACGCGTTCGGCGCGCCGCAAGGCCTGTATACCCAAGGTTCGATCGCCTACGCCTACGGGCGCAACAGCGACAACGGCGAGCCGATCAACAGCGTCAACCCGCTCACCGGCGTGTTCGGCCTCGGTTACGACCAAGACAACTATGGCGGTCTGCTGAGCTGGACCGTGGTGAAGAAAAAGGATCGCGTCGACGACAGCAACTTCAAGTCGCCGGACGGCGTCAGCAGCCAGTTCAAGACCCCGGGCTTCGGCATTCTCGATCTGGCCGGCTATTACAAGGTGACCGACGACGTCACCGTCAGCGGCGGCGTCTACAACCTGACCGACAAGAAGTATTGGCTGTGGGATGACGTGCGCGGTTACGACAGCGTTGGCGAAGCCTCGGTGACGCAACCGGCCAACCTCGATCGCCTGACCCAACCGGGACGCAACTTCGCGATCAACCTGATCTGGGACATCTGATCCGCCCGGCCTCACTGCGCGTGTTCGCGCCGCGCAGTGGGGTTTTTTTACTGTCCGGCGTCCGCCCGTACGTCTTGTTATCAAGCGCCTCATTTATCAAGGACACCCCATGACTGCCTCGGAAAAAACCCTGCGTTCGCAACGCCTGAACCAGATCACCCACGAGCCGCACAGCAAACTCGATGCGCTGGTCAAAGCCCACGCGCCGTTCGAAACCCGCGCCAGCTTCGCCCGTTTCGTCGTCGCGCAATACCTGTTCCAGGCGGAACTGGTCGAGCTGTACAACGATGCCGAACTGACCGAAATCGTCCCGGATCTGCCGGCCCGTTGCCGCGCCGAAGCCGCCAGTGCTGACCTCGCCGACCTCGACACCGATGTCCCGCCCCCGGTTGCCGGCGCGCTGAAAAACCCGAGCAAGGCGCGGGCGCTGGGCTGGATCTTTGTTTCCGAGGGTTCCAAGCTCGGCGCGGCGTTCCTGATCAAGCGTGCCGTGGCACTGGAGCTGAGCGAAACCTTCGGTGCCCGGCATCTGGCTGAACCGCAAGGTGGCCGCGCCGAGGGCTGGAAAAGCTTTGTGCGCACCCTCGATGCGTTGCCGTTTACCGCTGAGGAAGAGGCGGAAGTTGAGCAAGGTGCACTGGATGCGTTCAACCGCTTCACCGTGCTGCTGGAACGGGCTTATGCCATAGAAGCCGAAGTGGCCTGAAGCAACTCTTATCCCTTGTGGGAGCGAGCCTGCTCGCGAAGACGGCAGCACATTCAACATCAATGTGCCTGATCAACCGCTTTCGCGAGCAGGCTCGCTCCCACAGGGCTCACCACAAATCTGTAAGATCCCCGTTCCGCTTCAGAAGCCGCCGCTGAGCCCATGCCCACACCCGCCGCCTCAAAACTCGCCCGTCTGCTGTTCGGCCTGCTGGCCTATGTCAGCCTCGGCATTGGCCTGATCGCCATCGTCGTGCCCGGCCTGCCGACCACCGAGTTCATCCTCCTTGCCGCGTGGGCGGCGACCCGCAGTTCGCCGCGCTTGAATGCCTGGCTGGAAAATCACCGCTTGTTCGGGCCGATCCTCAGTAACTGGCGCAACGGCAGGATCATCGCGCGCAAGGCCAAGCTCAGTGCCACCGTCAGCATGCTGCTGTGCGCCACTTTGATGCTGGTGATGCTCGATCACGGCTGGCCGATCTATCTGGCGATTGCCGGCATGGCCATGGGCAACCTGTGGATCTGGTCGCGCCCGGAGACGCCCATCGCGGTAGTGAAACATCCCTGTAATTAAAGCCTTTTCAGCACTTTCCCCTGCGCAAACGTTTAGCAGCGACCGTCCGTCGGCAAGCGCCTCATGCCGTTTCGCTTAACGCCGATGAGCATTGAATGGCGCTGAATGGATTTGGCAAACCGGGCTCCCGGCCCAGCCACCTGTTTATTCCATTCGCGAGATCGCCCCATGTTCGACTCTCTGTCCATTCGCCTGAAAATCGTCCTGCTCTCCGGCCTGTGCCTGCTCGGAGTGGTGGTGCTGATCGTCAGCATGAACATCTACCAGACCAATCAGAACGACGCGCTGGTCAGTCAATCCAGCAACCAGTTGCTCACCGCCAGCGTGCAGAACCTGCTACAGGCCAAGGCCGCCGAACAAGCGGTGCGGGTGCAGAAAACCTTTGGCGAAAGCCTGCTGGTGGTCACCGCCCTCGCCGACCAGATCAAGGATCTGCGGACGATGGCCGCCAAGCGTTCACTCGAAGCCGGTGCCGTTCGGGAAGAGTTGAACCAGAATCTGAAAACCGCTTTCGAGCGCAACGATAAAGTCCTTGGCATCTGGCTGGCCTTCGAACCCAACGGCCTCGACGGCAAGGACAGCGAATTCGCCAACGATGCCGCGCGGCAGTCCAACGAAGCCGGGCGATTCGCCTCGTACTGGAGCCGTGCCGCCGGCGCCGCGCTGAATACAATCATGGTCGAGGACGACTTGACCAAAACCACCCTCAGCGTCAGCGGCACGCCGTACAACAGTTGGTACACCTGCCCTCGCGACAACAAACGCACCTGCCTGCTCGACCCGTATGCCGACACCGTCGGTGGCAAGGAAATGCTCATGACGACCATTTCCGTGCCGCTGCTGGTGGATGGCAAAGCGATCGGCGTGGTCGGTGTCGACATCGCGCTCGACGCCCTGCAAGCCGCCGCCGTCGACTCGCAGCGCAGCCTGTTCAACAACGCCGGGCATATGCTGATCGTCTCCGGCAGCGGCGTGCTGGCGGCCGACAGTGCCGACGCGACGCGGGTCGGCAAAAAAATCGGCGACACCCTCGGCGCCGATGGCAATGATGTATTGCAACTGGTCGGCAGCGGCACAGCGAAAATTCTCCAACAGGGCGAGCTGATTCGCGCGGTTTACCCGGTCGACCCGATCGGCAATTCGCGCGCCTGGGGCGTGGTCATCGACCTGCCCGAGCAGGTGCTGCTGGCCGACTCGGTGAAGCTGCAAACGGTACTGGATGATGCGCAAAAAACCGGCGTGATCACTGCGCTGCTGGTGGCGGGCGTGGCCGGTCTGGTCGGCCTGCTGCTGATCTGGCTCACCGCCTCCGGCGTCACCCGTCCGATCAACAGCGTCGCCGACATGCTGAAGAACATTGCCAGCGGCGAAGGCGATCTGACCCAGCGCCTGAACTACAGCAAGAAAGACGAGCTCGGCGAACTGGTGAACTGGTTCAACCGCTTCCTCGACAAGCTTCAGCCGACCATCGCGCAGATCAAACAGAGCATCACCGAAGCACGTGGCACGGCTGATCAGTCATCAGAAATTGCCCGCCAGACCAGCGAAGGCATGCAGGTGCAGTTCCGCGAAATCGATCAGGTCGCCACCGCGTCCAACGAAATGAGCGCCACCGCCCACGACGTTGCCAACAGTGCCTCGAATGCGGCAAACGCCGCCAAGGGTGCCGATCAGTCGGCGAAAGACGGCATGGCGATCATCGAGCGCAGCACCCGCGACATCAATCAGCTGGCCGATGAAGTCAGCAAAGCAGTGACCGAAGTCGAAGCGCTGGCAGTGAACAGCGAGCAGATCGGCTCGGTGCTGGAAGTAATCCGCAGCATCGCCGAACAAACCAACCTGCTGGCCCTCAACGCCGCCATCGAAGCCGCCCGCGCCGGCGAAAGCGGTCGCGGTTTTGCCGTGGTCGCCGACGAGGTGCGCAACCTGGCCAAGCGCACGCAGGATTCGGTGGAAGAAATCCGCATCGTCATCGAGCGCATCCAGACCGGCACCCGTGGCGTGGTCGCGACCATGCACTCGAGCCAGACCCAGGCGCACAACAACGCCGGGCAGATTCGTCAGGCGGTCGATGCACTGGGCAAGATCAGCGACGCGGTGACGGTGATCAGCGACATGAACCTGCAGATCGCCAGCGCCGCCGAAGAGCAGAGCGCGGTGGCCGAAGAGGTCAACCGCAACGTCTCGGCGATCCGCACCGTGACCGAAACCCTGACCGAACAGGCCACGGAATCGGCAGCGATCAGCAGCCAGCTCAACAGCCTGGCAAGCCAGCAGATGAAATTGATGGATCAGTTTCGCGTGTAACGGCCACGCCTCGAAACAAAGTGGGAGCGAGCTTGCTCGCGAAAGCGGTCGCCCAGTCAGTGATGATGTTGAATGTGCTGGCCCCTTCGCGAGCAAGCTCGCTCCCACAGGGATGGTGTTCACCCAGCGGTTTCATCTGGCCCGGTTATGTTTTGCACTATCATCACCCTCTCGCTCCGGAGGGCCTTCGATGACTGATCTGCTCACGTCCATCCAAACCGCACTCGGCCTGCCTCACACGCCAATACCCTTCAACGGTGACGGCGCGTTGCCCTCGGCGTTCGCCGTCACTGAACTGGCCTGCGCCAGCATCGCCGCTGCCGGGCAAGCGCTCAGCGAATTGCTTCACCAGCAAGCCGGGCACTTGCCTGCGGTTGCAGTCGACCGCCGTCTGGCCTCGTTGTGGTTCTCCACCTCGCTGCGCCCGATCGGCTGGCAGGTGCCGCCGTTATGGGACGCAATCGCCGGCGACTATGCGACCCGGGACGGCTGGATCCGTCTGCACACCAACGCCCCGCACCACCGCGCCGCCGCAGAACGCGTGCTCGGCGCCTGCGCCGATCGTGCCGCATTGGCGGCGAAAGTCGCACAGTGGGCGAGCGCGGAGCTTGAGCAGGCGGTGGTCGACGCCAAGGGCTGCGCCGCCGAGATGCGCAGTTGGGCGCAGTGGCAGCAGCATCCGCAAGGGCTGGCGGTGAATGCCGAAGCGCTGGTGCAGTTCATCGAGCAGACGGACGAGAAACGCACCGCCTGGCAAGGCTCGATCGCACGACCGCTGGCCGGGATCAAGGTACTCGACCTGACCCGCGTCCTCGCCGGCCCCACCGCCAGCCGCTTTCTCGCCGGGCTCGGCGCCAACGTGCTGCGCATCGATTCACCGAGCTGGAACGAACCCGGCGTGGTTCCGGAAATGACCGTGGGCAAACGCTGTGCGCGACTGGATCTGCAAGTGCCAGCGGATCGCGCAGTGTTCGAAGGTTTATTGCAAGACGCCGACATTTTGCTGCACGGCTACCGCGCCGATGCGCTGGAACATCTGGGGTTTGGTATTGAACGCCGAAGGCAACTGGCACCGGGGCTGATCGACGTCTGCCTCAACGCCTACGGCTGGAGCGGCCCCTGGCAGAACCGCCGGGGCTTCGACAGCCTGGTGCAGATGAGCAGCGGCATCGCCGAGGCCGGACAGCACTGGAAGCACAGCGATAAACCGATGCCGCTGCCGGTGCAGGCGCTGGATCATGCGACCGGGTATCTGCTGGCGGCGAGTGCGATCAGATTGCTGACTGAACGACTGGCCAACGGTCGCGGGGGCTCGGCGCGGTTGTCGCTGGCGCGTACGGCGAAACTCTTGCTCGAGCATGGGCCGGGGACGCATGACCCGCTGCGGGCCGAAGAAGCGCAGGATCAGGATCCAGCGATTGAACACACCGCGTGGGGGCCGGCGCGGAGGTTGCGCGTACCGGTGCAGGTCAGCGGGACGGTGGTGCGGTGGGATTGGCCGGCCGTCGAATTAGGGTCACATCAGGCGCAGTGGTGATTTTGAGGCCGCCTTCGCGAGCAGGCTCGCTCCCACATGGATTCGCGTAGTCCTGTGGGAGCGAGCCTGCTCGCGAAGGGGCCTGCCCGGCCAAAGCAAACCCGCCTACAAACTCAACACCCCGCTATACAACCCATACGCCGCCAGCCCCGCCCCGATCACCACGCAGGCAAAAATCCCTTTCTCCACCGTAGTGAAAACCGGCTGGCCCTGTTCACGCTTGGCCTTGGCAAACAGAATCACCCCCGGCGCATACAGCAGCGCCGACAGCAGCAGATATTTCACCCCGCCGGCATACAACAGCCACACCGCGTAAACCAGGGCGATGCCGCCAATCAGCAGATCCTTGGTGCGCTCGGCCGACGCGTGCTCGTAGGTTTCGCCGCGCCCGCTGAGCAGTACCGCGTAAGCCGCCGACCACAGGTACGGCACCAGAATCATCGACGAAGCCAGGTAAATCAGACTGGTGTAAGTGCCCGCCGAGAACAGTGTGATCAACAGGAAAATCTGGATCATCACATTGGTCAGCCACAGCGCGTTGACCGGCACGTGGTTCTTGTTTTCCTTTTTCAGGAACGCCGGCATGGTCTTGTCCTTGGCCGTGGCGAAGAGGATCTCCGCGCAGAGCAAGGCCCATGACAGCAACGCGCCCAACAGGGAAATCGCCAGCCCGACGCTGATCAGCAACGCGCCCCACGGCCCGACGATGTGCTCGAGCACCGCCGCCAGTGAAGGGTTCTGCAGGTTGGCCAGTTCCGGCTGGCTCATGATCCCCAGCGACAGCACGTTGACCAGCACCAGCAGCGCCAGCACGCCGAGAAACCCGATCACCGTGGCGCGGCCGACGTCGCTGCGTTTCTCCGCGCGGGCCGAGTAGACGCTGGCGCCTTCGATGCCGATGAAGACGAACACGGTGACCAGCATCATGTTGCGCACCTGATCCATCACCCCGCCGAAGTTGGGGTTGCTGCGGCCCCAGATGTCGCGGGTGAAGATGTCAGCCTTGAACGCGACGGCAGCGATGACGATGAACATGATCAACGGCACGACCTTGGCCACGGTGGTCAGCTGGTTGATCAGCGCCGCCTCCTTGATCCCGCGCATCACCAGAAAGTGCACCGCCCACAACAGCACCGAGGCGCAGCCGATGGCGATCGGCGTATTACCCTGGCCGAACACTGGAAAGAAATAGCCGAGGGTGCTGAACAGCAAAACGAAATAACCGACGTTGCCCAGCCATGCACTTATCCAGTAACCCCAGGCCGACGAAAACCCCATGTAGTCGCCAAACCCGGCCTTGGCGTAGGCGTAGACGCCCGAGTCCAGCTCCGGCTTGCGATTGGCCAGGGTCTGAAAGACGAACGCCAGGGTCAGCATGCCGATCGCAGTGATGCCCCAGCCGATCAGGATCGCCCCTGCATCGGCGCGCGCCGCCATGTTCTGCGGCAACGAGAAAATCCCCCCGCCGATCATCGACCCCACCACCAGCGCGATCAAAGCACCAAGGCGCAGCTTTTGCGTCGGTTGCGACATGCAGATCTCCTTGAAAGAGTCGTTGTTGTTTATTTGTAACAACACCCGACTAAAAGCCTAAGGGTAGATGACGTTTATCAGGTAATGCCGAATCTCGCAGGGTTATATATAGCCGACCACGATAAGGCGTAGCACATTAAGTCAGTTTTGTGCACCGATCTTGATTATTCGATTCTGTGCTGAAAACAGATGACCGACATTTGCCAATCGCTGAAAAGCAACTAGCGTCATAGTTCGAAAGCATTAATAGCTATTCCCAAATGCGTCAGCGAAACGTCTCTGGAACGGGCCTTTGAGGCTACAGCGTCATGCCCCGCAACGAGTGGATAAGTCATTCATTAACAATGGAATGTGACCATGCACTGATCCATGTCAGCTGTTCGAACAGACAACAGTACTAGGCTGTGAGCTCTCCTTTCCTGCAATGGAGTCATGCAAATGTCTGAAGCGCCCGGAAAACTAAGACTCGGTGCACTGGTTGCACTGGTAGTCGGTTCAATGATTGGCGGCGGGATATTTTCGTTGCCACAAAACATGGCCGCCAGCGCCGACGTCGGTGCAGTGCTGATCGGCTGGGCCATCACCGCAGTCGGCATGCTCACCCTCGCATTTGTCTTTCAGACCCTCGCCAATCGCAAGCCTGACCTGGACGGCGGTGTCTACGCCTACGCCAAGGCCGGATTCGGCGACTACATGGGTTTCTCATCGGCCTGGGGCTACTGGATCAGCGCCTGGCTGGGCAACGTCGGCTACTTCGTTCTGCTGTTCAGCACCCTCGGCTATTTCTTTCCGATCTTCGGCGAAGGCAATACCCCGGCGGCGGTGATCGGCGCGTCCTTGCTGCTGTGGGGCGTGCATTTCCTGGTGTTGCGCGGGATCAAGGAAGCTGCGTTCATCAACCTGGTGACCACCGTCGCCAAGGTCGTGCCGCTGCTGCTGTTCGTGTTGATCGCAGTCTTCGCGTTCAGACTGGACATCTTCACCGCCGACATCTGGGGCGTGAAAAACCCTGATCTGGGCAGTGTGATGAACCAGGTGCGCAACATGATGCTGGTCACCGTCTGGGTGTTCATCGGCATCGAAGGCGCGAGCATCTTCTCTGCCCGCGCCGAGAAGCGCTCGGACGTCGGCAAGGCCACCGTGATCGGCTTCATCACCGTGCTGCTGTTTCTGGTGCTGGTGAACGTGCTGTCGCTGGGCATCATGACCCAGCCGGAACTGGCGAAACTGCAGAACCCGTCGATGGCCGCCGTGCTTGAGCATGTGGTCGGTCACTGGGGTGCGGTGCTGATCAGCGTCGGCCTGATCATCTCGCTGCTCGGTGCGCTGCTGTCGTGGGTGCTGCTATGTGCGGAGATCATGTTCGCCGCCGCCAAAGACCACACCATGCCGGAGTTCCTGCGCAAGGAAAACGCCAACCATGTGCCGGTCAACGCCCTGTGGCTGACCAACGCGATGGTGCAGGTGTTCCTGATCATCACCCTGTTCTCGGCCAGCACTTACCTGTCACTGATCTACCTCGCCACCTCGATGATTCTGGTGCCGTACCTGTGGTCGGCGGCCTATGCCCTGCTGCTGGCGGTGCGCGGCGAGAGCTACGAAGGCTTTGCCGCCGAGCGGCGCAAGGATCTGATCATCGGCGGTATCGCCCTGATCTATGCGGTGTGGTTGTTGTACGCCGGCGGGGTCAAGTACCTGCTGCTGTCGGCCCTGCTCTATGCGCCCGGCGCGATCCTGTTCGCCAAGGCCAGGCTGGAACTCAAACAACCGGTTTTCACCAACGTCGAGAAGCTGATTTTCGCCGCAGTGGTCGTGGGCGCCGTGGTGGCGGCCTACGGTCTCTACGATGGCTTCCTGACGCTGTAACCCCTGATTGAATTGTCATCTGGAGGAACACAGAAATGACCACGGAAAAAGTGAAGTACGGCGTCCACTCCGAAGCCGGGAAACTGCGTAAAGTCATGGTTTGCTCCCCAGGTCTGGCCCATCAGCGGCTGACCCCGAACAACTGCGATGAACTGCTGTTCGATGACGTGCTGTGGGTGGCGCAGGCCAAGCGCGATCATTTCGACTTCGTCACCAAGATGCGCGAGCGCGGCATCGACGTGGTGGAAATGCACAACCTGCTGACCGACATCGTCGCCATTCCCGAAGCGCTGGACTGGATTCTTGAGCGCAAGGTGACCGCCGACTCGGTGGGCCTGGGCCTGATCAGCGAAGTGAAATCCTGGCTGAAAAGCCTCGAGCCACGGCACATCGCCGAATTCCTGATTGGCGGCGTCTCGGCCGATGATCTGCCGGACAGCTTCGGCGGCAAGACCATCCAGATGTTCCGCGATTTCCTCGGCCACTCCAGCTTCATCCTGCCGCCGCTGCCCAACACCCAGTTCACCCGCGACACCACCTGCTGGATCTACGGTGGCGTGACGCTGAACCCGATGTACTGGCCGGCGCGCCGTCAGGAAACCCTGCTGACCACCGCCATCTATAAATTCCATCCGCAATTCACCAATGCCGAATTCGAGATCTGGTACGGCGACCCGGACAAGGATCACGGCAACTCTACCCTTGAGGGCGGCGACGTCATGCCGATTGGCAACGGTGTGGTGCTGATCGGCATGGGCGAGCGTTCATCGCGTCAGGCCATCGGCCAACTGGCGCTGAACCTGTTCAACAACAAGGCGGTGGAAAAAGTCATCGTCGCCGGCCTGCCGAAGTCCCGCGCGGCAATGCACCTGGACACCGTGTTCAGCTTCTGCGACCGCGACCTGGTGACGATTTTCCCGGAAGTGGTCAACCAGATCGTCGCCTTCACCCTGCGCCCAGACGAAAGCAAACAGGGCGGCATCGACATCCGCCGCGAAGAAGGCAGCTTCCTCGACACCGTCGCTGCGGCGCTCAATCTGCCGAAACTGCGCGTGGTGGAAACCGGCGGCAACAGCTTCGCCGCCGAACGCGAGCAATGGGACGACGGCAACAACGTGGTGGCCATGGAACCGGGCGTGGTCATCGGCTACGACCGCAACACCTACACCAACACCCTGCTGCGCAAGGCTGGCGTGGAGGTCATCACCATCAGCGCCGGCGAACTCGGCCGCGGCCGTGGCGGCGGCCACTGCATGACCTGCCCGATCATCCGCGACCCTATCGATTACTAATCTTTGAGCCTTCGCCGCGACTTATCGAGCGCGGCCAAGGGGATAACCGAAACCCAAGGAGATCCATCATGGCTTTTAACATTCACAACCGTAACCTGCTCAGCCTGGAACACCACACCCCACGTGAGCTGCGTTACCTGCTCGACCTGTCCCGCGATCTGAAACGCGCGAAATACACCGGCACCGAGCAACAGCATCTGAAGGGCAACAACATCGCCCTGATCTTTGAAAAAACCTCGACCCGCACCCGTTGCGCCTTCGAAGTGGCGGCCTATGACCAAGGCGCCAACGTCACTTACATCGACCCGAACTCGTCGCAGATCGGCCATAAAGAGAGCATGAAAGACACCGCCCGCGTGCTCGGGCGCATGTACGACGCCATCGAGTACCGTGGCTTCAAACAGGAAATCGTCGAGGAGCTGGCCAAGTTCGCCGGCGTGCCGGTGTTCAACGGCCTGACCGATGAATATCACCCGACCCAGATGATCGCCGACGTGCTGACCATGCGTGAACACGCTGACAAGCCGATCCATGAAATCAGCTACGCCTACCTGGGCGACGCGCGCAACAACATGGGCAACTCGCTGCTGCTGATCGGCGCCAAGCTCGGCATGGACGTGCGCATCTGCGCGCCAAAAGCACTGTGGCCGCTGGACGATCTGGTGGCGCGCTGCAAAAAATACGGTGAGGAAAGCGGCGCACGCATCACCCTCACCGAAGATCCGAAAGAAGCGGTCAAAGGCGTCGACTTCATTCACACCGATGTCTGGGTATCGATGGGCGAACCGGTGGAAGCCTGGGCCGAGCGTATCCAGCAACTGCTGCCGTATCAGGTCAACGCCGACCTGATGAAAGCCACCGGCAACCCGCGTACCAAGTTCATGCACTGCCTGCCGGCCTTCCACAACAGCGACACCAAGGTCGGCAAACAGATCGCCGAACAATATCCGCACCTGAAAAACGGCATCGAAGTGACCGACGACGTGTTCGAGTCGCCAGCCTGCATCGCCTTCGAGCAAGCGGAAAACCGTATGCACACGATCAAGGCGATTCTGGTCTCGACCCTGGCTGATCTCTGACGCCACAGCGCTCCCACTGAAGGAACCGGAAACCCAATGTGGGAGCGAGCCTGCTCGCGAAAGCGTCAGATCAGACAACATCACTGTTGAATGACATACCGCATTCGCGAGCAGGCTCGCTCCCACAGGGATTCCGGTTCCGACAGGGGGATCGAATCGTTTGTCATTCCTCTGCTTAGAAGGATTGCACCATGCGTATCGTCGTAGCCCTGGGCGGTAACGCCCTGCTCCGCCGTGGTGAGCCGATGACCGCTGACAATCAGCGCGCCAACATCCGCATCGCCACCGAGCAAATCGCCAAGATCCATCCCGGCAACCAACTGGTCATCGCTCATGGCAATGGCCCGCAAGTCGGCCTGTTGTCGCTGCAAGCGGCGGCCTACACCTCTGTCACTCCGTACCCGCTGGACGTGCTCGGCGCTGAAACCGAAGGCATGATCGGCTACATCATCGAACAGGAACTGGGCAACCTGCTCGATTTCGAAGTGCCGTTCGCCACCCTGCTCACCCAGGTCGAAGTCGACGCCAACGACCCGGCCTTCAAGAATCCGACCAAACCGATCGGCCCGGTGTACGAGAAAGCCGAAGCGGAAAAACTCGCCGCCGAAAAAGGCTGGGCGATTGCCCCGGATGGCGACAAATTCCGCCGCGTGGTGGCCAGTCCACGGCCGAAGCGCATCTTCGAAATCCGCCCGATCAAGTGGCTGCTGGACAAGGGCAGCATCGTCATCTGCGCCGGTGGCGGCGGGATTCCGACCATGTATGACGAGCAGCGCAACCTCAAGGGCATTGAGGCGGTGATCGACAAGGATCTGTGTTCGTCGTTGCTTGCCGAGCAACTGGAAGCCGACCTGCTGGTGATCGCCACTGACGTCAACGCAGCGTTCATCGATTACGGCAAACCAACCCAGAAAGCCATCGCCGAAGCGCACCCGGACGAACTCGAACGCCTCGGCTTCGCCGCCGGCTCCATGGGACCGAAGGTGCAGGCAGCCTGCGAATTCGCGCGCCATACTGGCAAGGTCGCGGTGATCGGTTCGCTGGCCGATATCGAAGCCATCGTCCAGGGCACCGCCGGTACGCGGGTCAGCACGGCGAAGCCGGGGATCAGCTACCGATAACAATAAACGCCGGGGCAGGCTCAAGGCCTGCCCCGCCTCCATGCCTTGAAAGGAGTAGCTCAATGGCCCAGTTCGAACCCGGTCACCTGCACATCGAGCGGCACGCGTTGACCGACGATGACGTCAATTACAACGTGCATCTGGACTATGAAGTGTTCACCGATCCGCAGAAAGGCAAAGGTATTCAGTTCACCCTGCACGGCAGCATGCAGGGCAAGGACATGAAGGAGACGTTTTTCCTGCCCAAGGAAGAAGCCTACAACTTCGCCCGCGATGTCACGCGGATCGCCGAGAAGTACGGAATTCCCAAGACCCACAGCCAGATCGGCTCGGTGCACAAGCATTACGATCTGATGTTTGAAGACATTCGGCAGAAGTTGAATATGCAGTCGGGGGATCCGGTGAACCTCGAGCATTTCGAATAATCCGAATCCACCACATTCCCCTTGTGGGAGCGAGCCTGCTCGCGAAAGCCTTCTATCAGGCATTATCGTCTTGTCTGACACACCGCTTTCGCGAGCAGGCTCGCTCCCACGGGATCTGTGTTGTGACGAAAGTCCTCGCAGATTTCACCATTAGCCCGCCCCAAGGCATACTTGCCCCCCTCCGCTCTGCAGATCACTGAACCGCCCCATGCGTATTCACGTCAGTTTCATCGACCGCGTCGGCATCACCCAGGAAGTCCTGGCCATCCTCGGTGGGCGCAATCTCAATCTGGATGCGGTGGAGATGATCCCGCCGAACGTCTACATCGACGCGCCGACCCTCAGCCCGCAAGTGCTCGAAGAACTGAAAGATGCGCTGTTTCGCGTGCTCGGCGTGGAAGCGGTGACCGTGGTCGATATCCTCCCCGGCCAGCGCCGGCACTTGCAGCTCGATGCCCTGCTCGCGGCAATGACCGACCCGGTGCTGGCCCTCGACAGCGCCGGCAAGGTGCTGCTGGCCAACCCGGCGCTGATTGCCCTGTACGGTCGCGAACCGGCCGGCGAAAGCGTCTCGGCGCTGTTCAACGATCCCGGTCTGCTCGACACCCTGCTGGAAAACGGCTTTCGCCTGCCGCTGCGCGAGATCACCGTCAACGGCCAAACCCTGCTGCTCGACGCCACGCCGATCACCGACGCCGGCGCCCTGCTGACCCTGTATCAACCGAACCGCATCGGCGAACAACTCTCGGCACTGCATCACGATCACGCCGAAGGCTTCGACGCCCTGCTCGGCGAGTCTCCGGCGATCCGCACGCTCAAGGCCCGTGCGCAACGGGTCGCCGCGCTTGATGCTCCGCTGTTGATTCAGGGCGAAACCGGCACCGGCAAAGAATTGGTGGCCCGCGCCTGTCACGCGATCAGTGCGCGGCACAGTGCTCCTTTCCTGGCGTTGAACTGCGCAGCGCTGCCGGAAAACCTCGCCGAAAGCGAACTGTTCGGCTACGCCCCCGGCGCCTTCACTGGCGCGGCGCGTGGCGGTAAACCGGGGCTGATGGAACTGGCCAACCAGGGCACGGTGTTTCTCGATGAAATCGGCGAGATGTCGCCGTACTTGCAGGCCAAACTCCTGCGTTTTCTCAACGACGGCAGCTTCCGCCGCGTCGGTGGTGATCGGGAAGTAAAGGTCAACGTGCGCATCCTCAGCGCGACCCACCGCGACCTGGAAAAAATGGTCAGCGAAGGGCTGTTCCGCGAAGACCTGTTCTATCGCCTCAACGTGCTCAACGTCGAAGTGCCGCCGCTGCGTGAACGCGGTCAGGATATTTTGCTGCTGGCGCGCTACTTCATGCAGCAGGCCTGCGCGCAAATCCAGCGCCCGGTTTGCCGCCTGGCGCCGGGGACTTACCCCGCCCTGCTCGGCAATCGCTGGCCGGGCAACGTGCGGCAGTTGCAGAACGTGATTTTCCGTGCGGCGGCGATTTGCGAGAGCAGTCTGGTCGATATCGGCGACCTCGACATCGCCGGCACTTCAGTGGCGCGCCAGGCCGATACCGATGTCGACAGCCTTGAGCAAGCGGTCGAATCGTTCGAAAGAGAGCTGCTCGAGAAGCTCTACGTCAGCTATCCCTCGACCCGGCAACTGGCGAGCCGCTTGCAGACCTCGCATACCGCCATTGCCCATCGCCTGCGCAAATACGGCATTCCCAACAAGCCCTGACTCACCGCGTATCCCTTTTGCAGGAAATTCCCCATGTGGGAGCGAGCCTGCTCGCGAAAGCGGTCTATCAGCAAAATGGCTGGCGCCTGACACACCGTATTCGCGAGCAGGCTCGCTCCCACAGGGTTTTATGGTGTATTTCGAAATCCGTTCAAAAACGACCTCCACCTGTACCGAAAGCGCTACAGCGGAACGATATCGCTACACCCGCCTGTGACCAGCGCTGCGCAACGCTTTGATCCGATTAAGCTTTTTTCCTCGCCCTAAGCTGTAGCGATTTCGCTACAGGTGCAAACTGCCGACACCCACCTGAAAAATACAAGCCATTGATTTATATAGATAAATCAACCTTGGCCGCATTCTTGCTACCTGACTCTTCATCTATAAAGGGCTCCACGCCCCAAGCTTTCCACCGCGTCCACCAGACGAGTCTGGCCCCTGAGGAGTTTCCATGAGCGAGTTGCGTTTTACTGAAGATCACGAATGGCTGCGCACCGAAGCCGACGGCAGTGTCACTGTCGGCATCACCGCATTCGCGCAGAACGCCTTGGGCGACGTGGTGTTCGTGCAACTGCCTGAGCTGCAGGCTTACGAAAAAGGCGCTGAAGCCGCCACCGTGGAATCGGTGAAAGCCGCCAGCGGCGTGTACATGCCGCTCGATGGCGACGTGCTGGAAGTCAACCCGGCGCTGCAAGACGCTCCTGAGCTGGTCAACGAAGATCCCCTGGGCGAAGGCTGGTTCTTCCGCTTTCAGCCAAGCGACGCCGCCGCTGTCGGCAAACTGCTTGATCAGGACGCTTACGACCGTCTGATCAAAGCCCAAGCCGAAGCCTGAGGAGTTACACCATGACCGCCATCAATCTCGGCACCGCCAACGAATTCATCGCCCGTCACATCGGCCCGCGCGCCGGTGACGAGCAAGCCATGCTCAACAGCCTCGGCTTCGATTCCCTCGAAGCCCTGAGCGCCAGCGTGATTCCGGAAAGCATCAAGGGCACCAGCGTGCTGGGCATGGACGACGGCCTCAGCGAGGCCGACGCCCTGGCGATGATCAAATCCATCGCTGGCAAAAACCAACTGTTCAAAACCTACATCGGCCAGGGCTACTACAACTGCCACACGCCGTCGCCGATCCTGCGCAACCTGCTGGAAAACCCGGCCTGGTACACCGCTTACACCCCGTACCAGCCAGAAATTTCCCAGGGCCGTCTCGAAGCGCTGCTGAACTTCCAGACCATGATCAGCGACCTCACCGGCCTGCCGATCGCCAACGCCTCCCTGCTCGACGAAGCCACCGCCGCTGCCGAAGCCATGACCTTCTGCAAACGCCTGAGCAAGAACAAGGGCAGCCACCAGTTCTTCGCCTCGATCCACAGCCACCCGCAAACCCTCGACGTGCTGCGCACCCGTGCCGAGCCGCTGGGCATTGACGTTGTGGTCGGCGATGAGCGCGAACTGACTGACGTGACGCCGTTCTTCGGCGCACTGCTGCAATACCCGGCGAGCAACGGTGATGTGTTCGACTACCGCGAGCTGACCGAGCGCTTCCACGCCGCCAACGCTCTGGTGGCCGTGGCCGCTGATCTTCTGGCTCTGACGCTGCTCACCGCACCGGGCGAATTCGGCGCCGACGTCGCCATCGGTTCGGCGCAACGCTTCGGCGTGCCGCTGGGCTTCGGTGGCCCGCACGCCGCTTACTTCTCCACCAAAGATGCGTTCAAGCGCGACATGCCGGGCCGTCTGGTGGGTGTCTCGGTTGACCGTTTCGGCAAACCGGCGCTGCGTCTGGCGATGCAGACCCGCGAGCAACATATCCGCCGCGAAAAGGCCACCTCGAACATCTGCACCGCCCAGGTGCTGCTGGCCAATATCGCCAGCATGTACGCCGTCTACCACGGCCCGAAAGGCCTGACCCAGATCGCCAACCGCGTGCATCACCTGACCGCGATTCTGGCCAAGGGCCTGACCGCGCTGGGCGCCCAAGTCGAGCAGGCAAACTTCTTCGACACCCTGACCGTCGCCACCGGCGAACAAACCGCCGCGCTGCACGACAAGGCGCACGCTCAGCAGATCAACCTGCGTGTGATCGACGCTGCACGTCTGGGCCTGTCGGTCGACGAAACCACCACGCAGGCTGATATCGAAACCCTGTGGGGCTTGTTCGCCGACGGCAAGACCCTGCCGGACTTCGCTGCGCTGGCCGCCTCGGTGCAGAGCACCATTCCTGCTGAGCTGGTGCGCCAGTCGCCGATCCTCAGCCACCCGGTGTTCAACCGTTATCACTCGGAAACCGAGCTGATGCGCTACCTGCGCAAACTGGCGGACAAGGACCTGGCGCTGGATCGCACGATGATCCCGCTGGGCTCGTGCACCATGAAACTCAACGCCGCCAGCGAAATGATCCCGGTGACCTGGGCCGAATTCGGTGCACTGCACCCGTTCGCCCCGGCCGCACAAAGCGCCGGTTATCAGCAACTGACCGATGAGCTGGAAGCGATGCTCTGCGCCGCCACCGGTTACGACTCGATCTCGCTGCAACCGAACGCCGGTTCGCAAGGTGAATACGCAGGTCTCCTGGCGATCCGCGCCTACCACCAGAGCCGAGGCGATGAGCGCCGCGACATCTGCCTGATCCCATCGTCGGCCCACGGCACCAACCCGGCCACCGCACAAATGGCCGGTATGCGCGTAGTCGTCACCGCATGCGATGCCCGTGGCAACGTCGACATTGAAGACCTGCGCGCCAAGGCCATCGAGCACCGCGAACACCTCGCCGCGCTGATGATCACCTACCCGTCGACCCATGGTGTGTTCGAAGAAGGCATCCGCGAGATCTGCGCGATCATTCACGACAACGGCGGCCAGGTGTATATCGACGGCGCCAACATGAACGCCATGGTCGGCCTCTGCGCACCGGGCAAGTTCGGCGGCGACGTTTCGCACCTGAACCTGCACAAAACCTTCTGCATCCCGCACGGCGGTGGCGGCCCGGGCGTCGGCCCGATCGGCGTCAAATCGCACCTGACCCCGTTCCTGCCCGGCCACGGCCAGATGGAACGCAAGGAAGGCGCGGTCTGCGCGGCGCCGTTCGGCAGCGCAAGCATTCTGCCGATCACCTGGATGTACATCCGCATGATGGGTGGCGCCGGTCTGAAGCGCGCTTCGCAACTGGCGATCCTCAATGCCAACTACATTTCCCGTCGCCTCGAAGAGCATTACCCAGTGCTGTACACCGGCAGCAACGGCCTGGTGGCGCACGAGTGCATTCTTGATCTGCGTCCATTGAAAGACAGCAGCGGCATCAGCGTCGATGACGTCGCCAAACGCCTGATCGACTTCGGCTTCCACGCGCCGACCATGTCGTTCCCGGTCGCCGGCACATTGATGATCGAGCCGACCGAAAGCGAATCCAAGGAAGAACTGGACCGCTTCTGCGACGCGATGATCCGCATCCGCGAAGAAATCCGCGCAGTGGAAAACGGCACGCTGGACAAGGAAGACAACCCACTGAAAAACGCCCCGCACACCGCAGCGGAACTGGTTGGCGAATGGACCCACCCGTACAGCCGCGAGCAAGCCGTTTACCCAGTCGCGTCGCTGATCGAAGGCAAATACTGGCCGCCGGTCGGCCGCGTCGACAACGTCTTCGGCGATCGCAACCTGGTGTGCGCCTGCCCGTCGATCGAAAGCTACGCTTAAAGGAATGAAGGGGCTGAATATCGGCCCCGATTTCAGCAACATCCTAGATCCCCCTGTGGGAGCGAGCCTGCTCGCGAAGGCGCCATTTCAGTCAACGTAAATGGTGGCTGGTCCGACGCTTTCGCGAGCAGGCTCGCTCCCACGAGGGATCTACACCGATTTCAAAAACTGCGCCAATCCCCATAACAAGAAACCGGAGAACCACTCATGTCGTTAAGCGTGTTCGACCTGTTCAAGATTGGCATCGGTCCCTCCAGTTCCCACACCGTCGGCCCGATGCGCGCGGCTGCGCGCTTCGCCGAGGGCTTGCGCCGTGAAAACCTTTTAACCAGCACCGCCAGCGTGCGCGTCGAGCTGTACGGTTCGCTTGGCGCCACGGGTAAAGGTCACGGTAGCGACAAAGCCGTGCTGCTCGGCCTCGAAGGCGAGCATCCGGACACAGTCGACACCGAGACGGTCGCGGCGAGGCTGCAAGAGATTCGCGGCAATGGCCGACTGAATCTGCTCGGTGAACACAGCATCGCGTTCAACGAGAAAGAACACCTGGCGATGATCCGCAAACCGTTGGCCTATCACCCCAACGGCATGATCTTTCGCGCCTTCGATGCCGCGGGAATTCAGATCCGCAGTCGCGAGTACTACTCGGTCGGCGGTGGTTTTGTTGTCGATGAAGATGCCGCGGGTGCCGATCGCATCGTCGAAGACGCCACGCCGCTGACCTTCCCGTTCAAAAGTGCCAAGGACTTGCTCGGTCATTGCGCTACCTACGGGCTGTCGATCAGCCAGGTGATGCTGACCAACGAGAGCGCCTGGCGCCCGGAAGCCGAAACCCGTGCCGGCCTGCTGAAAATATGGCAGGTGATGCAGGACTGCGTTGCTGCCGGCTGCCGAAACGAGGGGATTTTGCCGGGCGGTTTGAAGGTCAAGCGCCGGGCGGCGGCGCTGCATCGGCAATTGTGCAAAAACCCGGAATCGGCGCTGCGCGATCCGCTGTCGGTGCTCGACTGGGTCAATCTTTATGCGTTGGCGGTCAACGAAGAAAACGCCAACGGCGGGCGCGTGGTCACCGCTCCCACCAACGGCGCGGCGGGCATCATTCCGGCGGTGCTGCATTACTACATGCGCTTTATTCCCGGGGCGAATGACGACGGCGTCGTGCGTTTTTTGCTGACCGCTGCCGCGATCGGCATTCTTTACAAGGAAAACGCTTCGATCTCCGGTGCCGAAGTCGGTTGTCAGGGTGAAGTCGGTGTGGCCTGCTCAATGGCGGCCGGCGCTCTGTGCGAAGTGCTCGGCGGCAGCGTGCAACAAGTCGAGAACGCCGCGGAAATCGGCATGGAACACAACCTCGGTCTGACCTGCGACCCGATCGGCGGTCTGGTGCAGGTGCCCTGCATCGAGCGCAACGCGATGGGTTCGGTGAAAGCGATCAACGCGGTGCGCATGGCCATGCGTGGCGACGGTCAGCATTTCGTCTCCCTCGACAAAGTCATCCGCACCATGCGCCAGACCGGCGCCGACATGAAAAGCAAATACAAGGAAACCGCCCGCGGCGGCCTGGCGGTCAACATTATCGAATGCTGATTACGAACTCAGCCAAACGTAACTAGCTCCCTCTCCCTCCGGGAGAGGGCTGGGGTGAGGGGCTCTTGATCTTGCCTCTCACCCGCAACCCAAATTCAAAGGAGCCACGCATGTCCACCGAAACCTTGTCGAAAACCCCGCTACACGCACTGCACCTCGAACTCGGCGCGCGCATGGTGCCGTTCGCCGGCTACGACATGCCCGTGCAATACCCGCTCGGCGTGATGAAAGAACACCAGCACACCCGTGAGCAAGCCGGGTTGTTCGACGTATCGCACATGGGCCAGATTCGTCTGACCGGCGCCAATGCGGCCAAAGCCCTGGAAACCCTGGTGCCGGTGGACATCATCGACCTGCCGGTGGGCATGCAGCGTTATGCGATGTTCACCAACGAAAGCGGCGGCATTCTCGATGACCTGATGGTCGCCAATCTGGGCAATGACGAGCTGTTCCTGGTGGTCAACGCCGCGTGCAAGGATCAGGATCTCGCGCATCTGCAAAAACACATCGGCGATCAGTGCACCATTACGGCGCTGTTCGAAGAGCGCGCCCTGCTCGCCCTGCAAGGTCCGGCAGCCGTCACCGTGCTGGCGCGTCTTGCGCCGGACGTGGCGAAGATGACTTTCATGCAGTTCAAGCGTGTGTCATTGCTCGGCGTGGACTGCTTTGTCAGCCGTTCGGGCTACACCGGTGAAGACGGGTTCGAGATCTCCGTACCGGCCGCCGAAGCGGAAAAACTCGCCCGCGCCCTGCTTGCCGAACCAGAGGTCCAGGCCATCGGCCTCGGCGCCCGTGACTCGCTGCGTCTGGAAGCCGGCCTGTGCCTGTACGGCCATGACATGAACACCGAAACCACGCCGATCGAAGCCAGCCTCCTGTGGGCGATCTCCAAGCCACGCCGCGCTGACGGCGCGCGGGCCGGGGGTTTCCCGGGCGCCGAGCAAATTTTCGCGCAGCAACAAAATGGCGTCGCACGCAAACGCGTCGGCCTGCTGCCACAGGAGCGCACCCCGGTGCGTGAAGGCGCAGAAATCGTCAACGAGGCCGGCGAGATCATCGGCAGCGTCTGCAGCGGCGGCTTCGGTCCGACCTTGGGCGGGCCATTGGCGATGGGTTACCTTGACAGCGCTTACGTCGCGCTCGATACACCTGTGTGGGCCATCGTCCGTGGGAAAAAGGTGCAAATGCTTGTAAGCAAAATGCCATTTGTTGCACAACGCTACTATCGCGGTTGATCGACTGTTTCTATAAGTAACGCGATTGCGTTATACGTGCACTAATGTGTAACGCAATCGCCATAAAACAGTGCGTTTTTTAACATCCGTTTCGAATATGAACGTTGCTTATAACGTTTGCTGAAAATAGAACCAGACAATCGTCTAAGACTGAACTAGTGTGCTGACGAACTGCCACGAAGAGCAGTAAAACCGGGGCCTTCGCAGGGCTTGTTTTTTCTCCCGTAGTTGGCGTAGAGTTTGTCCACTGTGTTTGCATGGGTCAGCTTGGAATCGTGACCTGGGCAGTAGCCTACAAGTTAGCTACATCCCGCTCGACGTCTTCTTACTCCTTGCAACCAGCTCCAGTACTCTTTCATGTGAAAGGGGCTGTCATCAATTTATGCGTCAAAGGAAATAAGAAATGTCCACACGTCAGAGCGGTACCGTCAAGTGGTTTAACGACGAGAAAGGTTTTGGTTTTATCACTCCAGAAAGCGGTCCGGATCTGTTCGTACATTTCCGCGCCATTCAGGGCAACGGCTTCAAAAGCCTGAAAGAAGGCCAGAAAGTGACTTTCGTTGCTGTGCAAGGCCAGAAAGGCATGCAGGCTGACGAAGTACAAGCAGAAGCCTGATCTTCTGATACGAAAAAGCCCCTGATATTGATATCAGGGGCTTTTTTGTGCGCGCCAATCCGTAAAATGGCTCTTCCATTCGCGTCCCGAGGCTGCCATGTCGAAACACCTGCTCACGCCGCAAGGGGACTTTCCTCCCGTTGCTCTCGGTCGTCGTCTGGCGGCAATGTTCTACGACTTCCTGCTGTGCACCGCCCTGCTGATCGTCACCGGCTTCATCTACAAGCTGATCCAGGCTGCGATCATCGGCGAAGAACGGCTGCGGGCGATGACTGATGCCGGCCAGCTCGATGGCGATCCGTTCTACTCCACGGTGCTGCTGTTGGTGTTGTTCGGCTTCTTCGCCAAGTTCTGGACCCATGGCGGGCAGACACTCGGCATGCAGGTGTGGGGCATCCGCGTGCAGAACGCCAACGGCACGGCCATCAGCCTGTGGCAGGCGCTGCTGCGCTTTATGGTGTCGATCGCGTCGTGGTTGTGTATCGGGCTGGGGTTCTTCTGGTCGCTGTTCGACAAGCACAAGCGCACCTGGCATGACATCTATTCGGATACGCGCGTGGTGCGAATTCCAAAGAAGAACAAATAATTTCCATACTCAGGAGTCCCCCCTGTGGGGAGGGGATTTATCCCCGTCCGGCTGCGTAGCAGCCGTAAAGGAGCCCACGCGGTATCCCTGATATGCCGCGGTGTTTGATTTAGGGCGGCTTCGCCACCCAACGGGGATAAATCCCCTCGCCACAGGGCTCACTCCTACAAGGGGTAGTCAGGCGTTACCGGCCAATTTCATCCGCGCTGCCTGGGTGAAGTCCAGCATGCGCTTCAACGGGCGGATCGCCTGGGGAATCAGCGCCGGATCGACAAAGATCTCGTTGGTGCCTTCCTTCAAGCTCTTGAGCGTGCGCTCAAGGGTGTTCATGGCCATCCATGGGCAATGCGCGCAACTGCGGCACGCCGCGCCATTACCGGCGGTAGGCGCTTCGATGAAGACCTTGTCCGGGCACAGCTGCTGCATCTTGTAGAAGATGCCACGGTCGGTGGCGACGATCAGGGTCTTGTTCGGCAGGCTTTGCGCGGCAGCAATCAACTGACTGGTGGAACCGACGGCATCCGCCAGTTCGATCACCGAAGTTGGCGATTCCGGATGCACCAGAATCGCCGCGTCCGGATACAGCGCTTTCATGTCTTCGAGCTGCTTGGACTTGAACTCTTCGTGAACGATGCAGGCACCGTCCCAAAGCAGCATGTCGGCGCCGGTCTTGCGCTGAATGTAAGTGCCCAGGTGCTTGTCCGGGCCCCAGATAATCGTCTCGCCGTTGTCCATCAGGCTTTCGACGATCTCCAGTGCGCAGCTCGAAGTCACCACCCAGTCAGCCCGCGCCTTCACGGCGGCGGAGGTGTTGGCGTAAACCACCACGGTGCGCTCTGGATGCTGATCACAGAACGCCGAGAATTCGTCGACCGGGCAACCCAGGTCCAGCGAGCAGGTCGCCTCCAGGGTCGGCATCAGCACGCGTTTTTCCGGGTTGAGAATCTTCGCCGTCTCGCCCATGAACTTGACGCCGGCGACCACCACGGTCTTGGCCGGGTGCGCGTTGCCGAAGCGGGCCATTTCCAGGGAGTCGGAAACACAGCCGCCGGTTTCTTCGGCCAGGGCCTGAATCACCGGATCGCAATAAAAGTGGGCAACCAGCACCGCGTCCTGAGCCTTGAGCTCGGCGGCGATGGCGGAACGGTAATAAGCCTCCTCTTCTGCCGTCAGCGGTTTCGGCTGTTTGGCGTCGAGGTGGGCTTGAACCAGAAGGCGTTCGGAAATCTGCGTCATGTTCGCAAGACCTGCAGGCGCATTCGCGCGAAAGTCGAGTATACACCCGGCTCCGGACCGCTAGAGGGTACCGCCGGGAGAGTGAGTATCATCAGGCACGGGACAGCGTTGAAGCTGCGCAAGGCTACAGAATATCCCGTTGATACAAAAGATGATTCTGACCTGTGTCAGGTCGGGTCGCACTGAAACATCGAACGCCCGAATTGCAGGCAAAAAAAAACCCGGAAATCCTCACTTTCGTGGGCCTTCCGGATTTTCTAAACCGCCAAATATGGTGGGTCGTGTGGGATTCGAACCTACGACCAATTGGTTAAAAGCCAACTGCTCTACCAACTGAGCTAACGACCCGCTGTGTGGTGGCGCGTATAATACTGATTTTTAAGGACTATTCAACACCTTTTTTGAAAAAATCAAAAATAAGGGGTTGGATCGTCCACACCAGCTGCCGCGAAGCCTTCTGCACGCAGGCGGCAGCTGTCGCATTTGCCGCAGGCGCGGCCGTCATCGTCGGCCTGATAGCAGGAAACCGTCAGCCCGTAATCAACGCCGAGCTTCACGCCCGCCTGGACGATCTGCGCCTTGCTCAGGTTCTGCAGCGGAGCCTGGATGCGGAAACCGTTGCCCTCCACCCCAGCCTTGGTCGCCAGATTGGCCATGCGCTCGAACGACTCGATGAACTCGGGACGGCAATCCGGGTAGCCGGAATAATCCACTGCGTTGACACCGATAAAGATATCGCGGGCGCCGAGCACTTCGGCCCAACCCAGTGCCAACGACAGGAACACCGTGTTGCGCGCCGGCACGTAAGTCACCGGAATGCCTTCGCCCAGCTCTTCCGGAATGTCGATGCTGGTGTCGGTCAGCGCCGAGCCGCCCATGCCATTGAGGTTCAGGCCAATGACCTTGTGCTCGACCACACCCAGATCGCGAGCAACGCGGGCGGCGGCGTGCAATTCAGCATGTGAGCGCTGGCCGTAATCGAAGCTCATGGTGTAGCAGGCGTAGCCTTCGGCGCGCGCCATCGCGACGACGGTGGCCGAGTCGAGGCCGCCCGAAAGCAGGATAACGGCACGTTTTTCGGTAGTGTTCAGTTGTTCAATCATCTCAGCGCCCCGGCTCATCATTCCATAGATATTTATGCAACTGCAGTTGCAGCCGCACTGGCAGGTTGTCTGCCACCACCCAATCCGCCAGATCCCTGGCATTGAGGTCATGATGACTTGGGGAGAACAGCACTTCACCCGCACGTCGATCAAGCCCGTACTGGATCAGTTTCGATACCGCCCAGTCATAGTCTTCCCGCGAACAGATGACAAACTTCACCTGATCGTTGCGGGTCAGCAGCTCGATGTTCTCGTAACGATTGCGATGGGCTTCTTTCGATCCTGGCGTTTTCAGATCGACTACGCGACTGACACGCGGATCGACAGCGGATACGTCAAGGGCGCCGCTGGTTTCCAGCGACACCTCGTAACCGGCATCACACAAGCGTTCAAGCAAAGGAATGGCGTTCGGCTGGGCCAACGGCTCACCGCCGGTGACACAGACGTAGCGCGGACGATATCCGGCCACTTGCTCAAGAATGTCGTCGAGGGTGCGGACGGTGCCGTTGCTGAACGCATAAGCGCTGTCGCAGTACTGGCAACGCAACGGGCAACCGGTCAGGCGCACGAAAACCGTGGGCAGCCCGGCAGTCCGAGTTTCCCCCTGCAACGAGTAGAAAACTTCGGTGATTCTCAATGTGTCTTGCATAGTCGCCACGGGCGTAACAGCTAAACAGGCTGTCCGCCTCCGTCAGGCACTTCAGGCAATCCCGCCAACGCGTAGACCACAAGAAGCGTGTTTCAGAAAAAGGGCGTGAATTCTAACGAAAAAACCCGCGACAAGCGCGGGTTTCTTCAAAACACGGATAAACAGGCTTACATGCGCTGCAAATCACGCTGGGCCAGCTGCGCGGCGGAAGTGCCCGGATATTGGGACACCACCTGCTGCAGAATGCCTTTGACCTTGTCGGTGTGACCGAGGCGGCGCTCTACGTCAGCCAGCTTGTACAGCGAGTCCGGCACTTTGTTGTGCTTGGGATACAGCTGCGAAACCTTGGCAAAGGCCTGACCTGCACCTTGCAGATCCCCCTTGGCCAGGTTCACTTCGCCCAACCAGTACTGGGCGTTGCCCGCGTACTGGCTGTTGGGGTATTTGCGCAGGAAAGCGGCAAAGGCCTGGCTGGCCTTGTCGAAATCCTTGGCTTTGATCAGGTCGAAAGCGGCATCGTAATACAGCTTTTCTTTCGCCGGATCAGCCGGTTCGCTACCCGCGGCAGGGGCCTGGGCTGCCGCAGCAGCACCCGCGCCTGCGGCAGCACCGGCAGCAGCACTTGCATCGCCACCGGCAGAAGAATTCTCGGGAGTCGCGGCTGGTGCAACGCCGGATCCTATGCGCCGATCAAGATCCTGGTATCGCTCCAGGGATTCCTGCTTCATGCGCGCAACCTGATTCTGCAGTTCTTCGATCACGCCCTGTTGGCGCGAGATCTGATCCTGCATCTGTTGCAATTGGTTGAACAGCATGCCTTGTGCCGAGGCAGGGGCCGAAGCCGCTCCCCCGGCATAGGCGCCGTTCGTACCGTAACCCGCAGGCGGATAACTGCTCCCGCTATTGTTATAACCGGAGTTGTCATCGACCACAGGAACCGCAGCCCACGCCGCAAGCGGCGCGAGGCTGAGAGCCAGAACAGTTACAGCACGACGGCACGTTCGCATATCGAATTACTTACGCAGTTCGACGCGACGGTTCTGGGCCCAGGACTGCTCGTCGTTGCCGGTAGCAACTGGACGCTCTTCGCCGTAGGAAACCAGTTCCAGCTGAGCTGGGGAAACACCTTGCAGTACCAGGTAGCGCTGAACGGCTTTCGCACGACGCTCGCCCAGTGCCATGTTGTACTCACGAGTACCACGTTCGTCGGTGTTGCCTTCCAGAACAACGCGAGCGCCGTTTGCTTTCAGGTCTTTGGCGTGAACGTCCAGAGCGCGCATGGCTTCTGGCTTCAGGTCCGAGCTGTCGTATTCGAAGTAGAAGGTGGTGATTGCGCGCAGAGCAGCTTCTTCGCTCAGGGAACCGTCAACGGCACCAGTGTTTGCGCCGTAACCAGCGTTTGGATCAACAGCGCCTTCACCGGCGTTGTCGCCGCCTTTGGACGAGCAACCTACAGCTACAGCCATGGCCAGAGCCAGCGCAGCAAATTTACCAAACTTCAGCATTTCCATCGTGAAACTCCTAATGAACCCCAGTGTGTTAAGTAAAACGTGTAGCGCCCGCTCACTTCAGGTAAGGGGACCAGGACGGTTCTCTGACTTCGCCTTGAGCGGTAGGAAGCGGGAGCCTCACGCGCCCATTAATGGACACGAGCATCAAGACTCCCCGGCCCTGTTGGCGGGTGGCGTAGATTACCATGGTGCCGTTGGGCGCAACAGTAGGTGACTCGTCCAGAGTGCTATCAGTGAGGATCTTTACACTACCCCGCTGCAGATCCTGAGCTGCCACCTTGAAATTGGTGAAGCCATCCTGACGATGAATCATCACCAAAGTCTTTTCATCAGCCGACAGTTTCGGGTTGGCGTTGTAGTTGCCAACGAACGTCACACGCTCGGCACCACCGCCACTGGCGCTGGTTTTGTAGATCTGCGGCTTGCCGCCACGGTCCGAAGTGAAGTAGATGGTCGAACCATCCTTGCCCCAGAACGGCTCGGTGTTAATGCCTGGGCCGGACGTCACACGGGTGATCTGACGCGAACCGAGGTTCATCACGTAGATGTCCGGGTTACCGTCTTTGGACAGCACGAACGCCAGGCGATTGCCATCCGGCGACCAGGCTGGCGCGCCGTTGAGGCCTTCGAAGTTGGTGATCTGCTCACGGCGACCGGTGTCGATGTTCTGCATGAAGATGCGCGGACGCTTCTGCTCGAACGATACGTAGGCGATACGCTTGCCGTCCGGTGCAAAACGTGGCGACAGAATCGGCTCGCGCGATTGCAGCAGAGTCACTGCGCGGGCGCCGTCATAGTCGGAACGCTGCAGGGTGTAGCGCGTGTTCTTCTCGGAGAAACGCTCGGCCGTCACGTACAGCAGACGTGTCGAGAACGCGCCGTCGATACCGGTCAGTTTCTGGAACGACTGATCGGAAATGAAGTGCGCCATATCACGGATCTGGTCGGTCGTGCCGGAAACACTGCCGTCAGCCACTTTCTGTTCGGTAGCGACGTTGAACAGTGCCCACTGCACCTGCAGGCGACCGCCCGCCGGGACGATGCTGCCGACCATCATGTATTGAGCACCTACCGCCTTCCAGTCACGGAAGATGATTTCGCTCGGCTGGCTTGGCTGGCTGATCATGTTGGCTTTCGGAATCGGCGAGTAGTAGCCCGAGTTGCGCAAGTCGTTGCCAATGATTTCAGCCATGTCGTCTGGCAGCACGGCGCCGCCCTGCATGCCGAACGGTACGACGGCGATCGGAGTAGCCCGATCGCTGCCGCTGGTGACCAGAATGTTCTTTTCATCTGCCGCCGCGATCCCTGCCATGCAGCAGATCACGACCAGCATTCCTCGAAGAAGGTTTCTCACAAGGCTAGATCCTCAGGTGTGAATGTCATCTTGAATGAACGATACGGAGCGAAATCGCTCGGCTTCATTCCCTGCATTTCTGTCAAACGTCCAATATTCTTCACTGCCGCGACTGCCGAAGCATCGAACGGACCGTCACCACTGGACTTGGATACGGTGACCGAAGTCACGGTACCGTCCGGCAACATGCCAATTTGCAGCACGACCGTCATGCCTTTGCGCGCCGAAGGAGGACGAGCCCAGCCTTCTGCTGCGCGAGCGCGAATCAGATCATCGAAACTGCCGGCGACTTCGTCACCCTGCTCATCGGCCAGGGCCTGCTGGCGCTGCGGCGTGTCGGAAAGCAGATCTGCCAGGGCCTGAGCCTTTTTGTCTTCGGCGGATTTGCGTGCCGCTTCCTGCGCTTTCTTCTTCGCAGCGTCGGCAGCAGCTTTCTTCTTCGCGTCTTCGGCGACTTTCTTTTTCGCCTCTTCAGCTTCAGCTTTCTTCTTGGCGTCTTCGGCGGCTTTCTTTTTCGCGTCTTCGACGATCTTTTTCTTGGCTTCTTCGGCAGCGGCTTTCTTCGCCTCTTCCTCAGCAGCCTTCTTCGCTTCGTCTTCGGCCTTCTTCTTGGCTATATCAGCCAATTGTTTCTCTTCGGCCTTTTTCGCTTCGGCTTTCTTCGCGTCGTCGGCTTTCTTGGCTTCATCAGCCTTTTTCGCTTCGTCCGCTTTTTTCGCCTCGTCGGCCTTCTTGGCTTCCTCGGCCTTTTGAGCCGCTTCCTCTTTCTTTTGTTCCGCCGCCTTCACCGCTTCCTGTTCGATCTTTTTCTGCTCCATCTGCTCGACTTCGGTCTGGCGCGCGGCGGATTTCTTCGCCTCACCCGCAATCTTCTGATTGGTCTGGGTGGTCGCCTGACTTTTCGATTTCAGCTGGTACAGAGTCGCCTGGACAATCGGCTTGGCCGGCGGCAGCTCGGGCGTGAAGGCAAAACTGACGAACAGCATGCCGAACACCAGCACGTGCAGGACAATTGCCAGAATACTAGGCCAGAAGTAGCTTTCCGAGGCGGACGGCTCTCGCTGTTGCTGCATCAGGGGGCCTCGGTAATCAGACCAACGTTACCGACCCCGGCTTTCTGCAACCCGCCCATGGCACCCATGACGGCGCCGTAGTCGACAGTCTTGTCGCCACGAATGAACACCTGGGTGCGTTTGCCGCCCTCGGTGCCGGCGCGGATGATCTTGGTCACCGCGTCGGTCATTTGCGGCAGGGTCATGGCCCTGTCCTGTTGCTTCTCGGTGTCGACTTCGCTGCCAAGGTTCCAGTAGTAGGTCTTGTCAGCCTTGATCGAAATGGTCAGGACCTGGGTGTTGTTGTCCTGCGGCAAGGCTTCGCTGGAAACCTTGGGCAGATCAACTTTCACGCCCTGATTGAGCATCGGCGCGGTCACCATGAAGATGACCAGCAGCACCAACATCACGTCGATGTATGGCACCACGTTCATCTCGGCGACCGGCTTGCGCTTTTTGCGAGCTCGAGCGATTAAAGCCATCGGGAAATACCTGCTTATTCTTCGCTGGTGTGCACTTTGCGGTGCAGGATCGCCTGGAATTCATCGGCGAAGGTGTAGTAGCGGCCCAGCAAGGTTTCGCTGCGCGCAGCAAAACGGTTGTAAGCGATGACCGCCGGGATCGCAGCGAACAGGCCGATCGCGGTGGCGATCAGGGCTTCGGCGATACCCGGAGCAACGGTGGCGAGGGTCGCTTGCTGAGCGCTGGCCAGACCGCGGAAGGAGTTCATGATCCCCCACACGGTACCGAACAGACCGATGTACGGGCTGACCGAACCGACGGTGGCGAGGAACGGCAGGCTCTGCTCGAGTTTCTCTTCTTCGCGCGAGATGGCCACGCGCATGGCACGGGCGACACCTTCCATCACCGCTTCTGGATCGACCCCTGGCTGCTGACGCAGACGGGAGAACTCCTTGAAGCCGGCACGGAAGATCTGCTCCACGCCCGAATCCGGATCAGGGTTGCTGCCGGCCTGACGGTACAGTTTGGACAGGTCGATACCCGACCAGAAGCGCTCTTCGAAGCTCTCCAGGGCGCGTCGACCGGCACGCAGCAAATTGCTGCGCTGAAAGATCATGATCCATGAGGTCACCGATGCGGCCACCAGGGTCAACATTACCAACTGCACCACGATGCTGGCATTGCTGACCAGGCTCCACATGGAGGAATGGTCGACGACGTTAGCTTCCACGCTTTATCTCCTGCTTTGAGTGTGTACCCGGGCCGACCGCGTCGGCGAAGGCCGCACGCAGGTCTTCGGGAAGGGCCCGGGGTTTCAAACTGTCGGTGCGCACGCAGGCCACCAAAAACTGCCCTTCGCAGAGCAGCACATTATCCGTGGCCCGCCTGACCTGCTGTTTGAAGCGCAGGCTGGCACGGTTCAATTCGATTACATCAGCGCTTACCAGCAGCTCGTCATCCAGTCGCGCCGGCGCGTGGTAGCGCGCTTCGCTGGAATGCACGACGAACAACAGGTCCTCTCCGGCAAGCTGCGATTGGGCAAAGCCCAGTTCCCGTAGCCGCTCGGTTCGAGCCCGTTCCATAAACTTGAGGTAATTAACGTAATACACGATGCCGCCCGCATCGGTGTCCTCGTAATAAACGCGACAACGATGTGCGAACGGCTCAAGCCCGTTTTGCGCGCGCATACTCTAGTGCTTACTCCTCAGGTTGCCAATCCGGCCAGACAACTGTTTTTCGTGGTTTCAACGCTTTAACGCAAAAGTACCGTCGTCTGACAGTACAAACCCTGAATAAATCACCAGCAAATGTGTATCAATCGTCGACGGCGTCGAGAAACTCGTCTGCCACGGGCATCTCGCCCATGCGTGACGGAACATTCAAACCAAAGTGCAGGTAGGCATGCCGCGTCACCACCCTGCCCCGTGGCGTGCGCATGATATAGCCCTGCTGGATCAGATACGGTTCGAGCACGTCTTCAATGGTGTGGCGCTCTTCACTGATCGCCGCCGCCAGACTGTCGATACCGACCGGGCCGCCGTCGAACTTCTCGATCATGGTCAGCAGCAGGCGTCGATCCTGATGATCGAAACCGTGCTCGTCGACATCCAGCAGGTTCAGCGCCAGATCCGCCACCGCTTTGGTAATGTGACCCTTGGCGCGTACTTCAGCGAAATCGCGCACCCGACGCAGCAGACGGTTGGCAATTCGCGGCGTGCCACGGGCGCGACGGGCGATCTCGAACGAACCTTCCGGATCCAGCGGCAGACCGAGAATGGCTGCCGAACGACTGACGATCGTAGCCAGATCCGCCGTGCTGTAGAACTCCAGGCGCTGGACGATACCGAAGCGGTCTCGCAACGGATTGGTCAGCATGCCCGCGCGGGTGGTGGCGCCGACCAGAGTGAACGGTGGCAGATCCAGCTTGATCGAGCGCGCCGCCGGCCCTTCGCCGATCATGATATCGAGCTGGAAATCTTCCATTGCCGGATACAGCACTTCTTCAACGATCGGCGACAGACGATGGATTTCGTCGATGAACAACACATCGTGCGGCTCGAGATTGGTCAGCAACGCGGCCAGATCACCCGGGCGCTCCAGCACTGGCCCGGAGGTGCTCTTGATCGACACGCCCATTTCCTGGGCAATGATGTTCGCCAGCGTAGTCTTGCCCAGCCCCGGCGGGCCGAAGATCAGGGTGTGATCGAGGGATTCGCTGCGGCCACGGGCGGCCTGGATGAACAGCTCCATCTGCTCGCGCACGGTCGGCTGGCCAATGTAGTCGGCCAGGCTGACCGGGCGGATGGCCCGGTCCTGGACTTCTTCGCGCTCGCGCGGGCTGTGCGCGGCGGCGATCAGACGATCAGCTTCAATCACTTAAATCATTCCCTTCAGAGCGCGGCGGATCAGGTCTTCGCTGCTCAGGTTCTTGTCTTTGATCGCGGAAATCGCCTTGCTCGCTTCCTGCGGCTTGTAGCCCAGGGAGATCAACGCGCTGACCGCATCGGTCTCGGCGCTGTTGACCGGCGCCGGGCCGTCCGGCTGATTGGGCACCAGCGCGAACATCGCCGGCGAGGTTTCCCAGGCCTTGAAGCGATCCTTCAATTCCACCAGCAGACGCTCGGCGGTCTTCTTGCCAACCCCCGGCACCTTGGTCAACGCCGAAGTGTCCTGAGACTGCACGCAGCGCACCAGCTCATCGACTTCCAGGCTCGACATCAACGCCAGCGCCAGTTTCGGCCCGACCCCGTTGAGCCGGATCAGCTCGCGAAAGAAGTCTCGCTCACGCTTGCCGGCAAAACCATAGAGCAATTGCGCATCTTCGCGTACGACCAAATGGGTGTGCAGGGTCAGCGGTTCACCGACCGACGGCAGCCGATACAGGGTGGTCATCGGCACTTCCACCTCATAGCCGAGGCCGTTCACATCGAGAATCAGGTGCGGCGGCTGTTTCTCAGCCAGGGTGCCGCGCAAGCGTCCAATCACGTTTTGAATCCTTGAGCGCTGGCCAGCCGTGGGCTGGCGACGATTGAAGGTGGCTTGCACGCCGGCAACACAGGCACCGCAAAGCCACTTTCAGGAAAATTGATGCTGATGCTATCAGAGACGCAGGCGCCCGCCACGACTGCGTGCGGTTCCCAGCCCGTGCGGCAGCAGGCTTGAGCGCGTGTGCGCATGGCAAATGGCGATCGCGAGGGCGTCGGAGGCGTCGATCTGCGGCTTGCTGGTCAACTTGAGCATGTGCATGACCATCATCTGCACCTGCTCCTTATTGGCCGCACCGGTGCCGACCACGGCCTGTTTGACTTGCGTGGCGGTGTACTCGGCGATTTCCAGACACTCTTCGGCGCCGGCGACAATCGCAGCGCCCCGCGCCTGTCCGAGCTTCAGCGCCGAGTCGGCGTTTTTCGCCATGAACACCTTTTCGATGCCCATGGTCACCGGGCCGTAGGTCTTGATGATTTCGCGCACGCCGCGATAGACGATTTGCAGACGTTCATGAAGCTCGCCGGAGCCGGTGCGAATGCAGCCCGAAGCCACATAAATGCAGCCGCCCCGCCCGGTATCGCGAACGATCCCGTAACCGGTAATGCGCGAACCGGGGTCGATACCAAGAATTAGAGTCATAACGCCTGCAGATTCATAAAAACGATTTACCTGACAGCCAATAGCAAATGTGGGAGCGAGCCTGCTCGCGAAGGCGGTATGTCAGCACATACAGGTGCTGAATGACACACCGCTTTCGCGAGCAGGCTCGCTCCCACAGGGAAGACTAGTCGCTTATCAGCCAAGCTGAGCGGCGACGTCTTCCGGGATATCCGCGTTGGAGTAGACGTTCTGCACGTCATCCAGATCCTCAAGCATATCGATCAGCTTGAGCACCTTCTCCGCACCTTCCAGATCCAGCTCGGCACTGGTGGTCGGCTGCATGACGATTTCCGCGTCGTCACCCTTGAACCCGGCCGCTTCCAGCGCGTTACGCACCGCATAGAAGCTGGTGAACGAGGTGAACACGTCGATCGAACCATCTTCGTGGGTGACCACGTCATCAGCGTCGGCTTCAAGCGCCGCTTCGGTCAGTGCGTCTTCATCGACGCCCGGGGCGAAGCTGATCTGGCCCTTGCGCTCGAACAGATACGCCACCGAACCGTCGGTGCCGAGGTTGCCGCCGCACTTGCTGAACGCGTGGCGCACGGCTGCGGCGGTACGGTTGCGGTTGTCGGTCATGCACTCGACCATCACCGCCACGCCGCCCGGGCCGTAGCCTTCATAGGTCAGTTCTTCAACGTTGTCCGCTTCAGTGGCACCGGCACCGCGCGCGACGGCACGGTCGATGATGTCGCGGCTCATGTTGGCGCTCAACGCCTTGTCCAGAGCCAGACGCAAACGCGGGTTGGAACCCGGATCGCCGCCACCCTGACGGGCCGCAACGGTCAGTTCACGGATCCACTTGGTGAAGATCTTGCCCCTCTTGGCATCCTGACGTTCTTTGCGGTGCTTGATGTTTGCCCACTTGGAATGACCTGCCATAACTTGCTCCGAATGCTCTTTGAAACCTTGCCCGCCCTGCCAAGGCAGCGGCCGGCAATTGAAAAATTCGACCTGAGAAAGAAAAAAGGCGCATCCGAAGATGCGCCTTCAGGCCCGTCTTACTCAGCCTTTGGCGTTTCGCGCAGGCGAATGTGCAGCTCGCGCAGTGCCTTGGCATCCACTACGCCCGGAGCCTGCGTCATCACGTCGGCAGCACTCTGGGTTTTCGGGAAGGCGATCACTTCACGGATCGACTGGGCGCCGGTCATCAGCATCACCAGACGGTCCAGACCGAAGGCCAGACCACCGTGCGGCGGTGCACCGTACTTCAGCGCGTCGAGCAGGAAGCCGAACTTCTCTTCCTGTTCCGCTTCGTTGATGCCCAGCAGACGGAATACCGCTTGCTGCATTTCCTTGCGGTGGATACGGATCGAGCCGCCGCCCAGCTCGGTGCCGTTCAACACCATGTCGTACGCACGGGACAGTGCGCCGGCCGGGTTGGCTTCGAGTTCCTGCGGGGTGCACTTCGGTGCGGTGAACGGGTGGTGCAGCGCCGAGAAGCTGCCGTCGTCGTTCTCTTCGAACATCGGGAAGTCGACGACCCACATTGGCGCCCACTCGCAGGTCAGCAGCTTCAGGTCGTGACCGAGCTTGATCCGCAGCGCGCCCAGGGCTTCGCTGACGATCTTGGCCTTGTCGGCACCGAAGAACACGATGTCGCCATCGACTGCGCCAACGCGATCCAGGATCACGTTGAGTTTGTCTTCCGGGATGTTTTTCACAATCGGCGATTGCAGACCTTCAACACCGGCAGCGCGCTCGTTGACCTTGATGTACGCCAGGCCCTTGGCACCGTAGATGCCGACGAACTTGGTGTAGTCGTCGATCTGCTTGCGCGGCATGCTCGCCCCGCCTGGAACACGCAGTGCAGCAATGCGGCACTTCGGATCGTTGGCCGGGCCGCTGAACACCTTGAAATCGACTTCCTTGAGCTGGTCGGCAACGTCGACCAGTTCCAGCGGAATACGCAGGTCCGGCTTGTCCGAACCGTAGCGGCGCATGGCTTCTTCGAAGGTCATGTGCGGGAATTCGCCGAATTCCAGATTCAGCACTTCCTTGAACAGATTGCGGATCATCTGCTCGGTCAAGCCCATGATCTCTTTTTCATCGAGGAAGCTGGTCTCGATGTCGATCTGGGTGAATTCCGGCTGACGGTCGGCACGCAGGTCTTCGTCGCGGAAGCACTTGGCGATCTGGTAGTAACGGTCGAAGCCGGCCACCATCAGCAGTTGCTTGAACAGCTGCGGTGATTGCGGCAGGGCGAAGAACGAACCGGCGTGGGTACGACTCGGCACCAGATAGTCACGCGCGCCTTCCGGGGTGGCCCGGGTCAGGATCGGCGTTTCGACGTCAAGGAAGCCATTTTCGTCGAGGAAGCGACGGATGCTGGTGGTCATGCGCGAACGCAGACGCAGCTTCTCGGCCATTTCCGGACGACGCAGGTCGAGGAAGCGATAGCGCAGGCGGGTTTCTTCGCCGACGTCGGAGAACTCGTTGAGCGGGAACGGCGGGGTTTCCGACTCGTTCAGCACTTCCAGTTCGTAACCGAGCACTTCGATCATGCCCGAAGCCATGTTGGCGTTGGTCGCACCGGCCGGACGCAGACGTACCTTGCCGGTGATCTTCACGACGTATTCGCTGCGCACGCGATCGGCGGCGGCGAAGCTCTCGGCGCGATCCGGGTCGAACACCACCTGGGCCAGACCATCACGATCACGGATATCGAGGAAAATCACCCCGCCGTGGTCGCGGCGACGGTGCACCCATCCGCAAAGGGTAATTTCCTGGCCTTCCAGGCTTTCGTTCAGTTGGCCGCAATAGTGGCTGCGCATCATGGTGTGGTTCGCTTCTCGTAATTCGAAATTCGGTGGAGTAACCGTCGCTTTCAAGCAAGGCGGCAACTCACGCGTGTCGTTCGTTCAGGGTTGGAACCCTAGTCAGCTTTGTCGCCACCGGCCAGATTCTTCTTGGCTCCGGTCTTGAAATCGGTCTCGTACCAACCGTTGCCGCTGAGGCGAAAACCCGGCATGGACAGCTGCTTCTTCAGTTCGGGCGCCTGGCAGGCAGGGCAGTCGACCAACGGTGCGTCGCTGATCTTCTGAATGGCTTCCAACTGATGACCACAGGAAGCACATTGGTAATCGTACATTGGCATGGGGGTGTCTCGGCGATCAGATTGCTGCCGCGCGCAGGGCTTTGCGGCGAAAGCGCGGGATTATATCGATTAAATGCGGGCTGTGCAGCCGTAACACTGCACAGCCCGCAACCTCGTTGCAACCGCCGTTTCAGCGCGAAACGGTGGGTGCGAGGTCTTTGATCCCGTTCATGACGCAAACCACCCGCACCAACGCACTGAAATTCTTCACCCCGCCGTGACGCAGATGCACCTCGCGGTCGACATGGGATAACAGTGTGCTGATCGAACAGTGGTTGTCCTCGGCCATGCCGCCGAGGATATTCCAGTAGACCTGCTCCAGGCGCAGACAGGTCGCAAATCCGTTGAGGCGAATCGATCGCGACAACGGCCGGATCAGATTCATGTCGAACTCGCTGACAAACGGGTCGACTTTTATTACGTGCCGCGAAGCCGACATCCTGTCGCTTCGCCTGTCTTCTTCTACCATAGCGTTGACACTCCTTTGCCATGACTGCTGATTTATAAGGCAACATCCTTGCGCCTTCATAAAAACCCAGTGACAAAGTCAGCGCCATACGATTTGTTGACCAGCCTCGTAGGATAAGCCAACGCCAACGGTAAGAGTCTGGACAGCACGCGGACGACCTCAAGCCGTCCGCAGCGGCCGGATCATTCCTCGAGCAGCGCGCGCAGCATCCACGCGGTTTTTTCGTGCACTTGCATGCGCTGGGTCAGCAAGTCAGCGGTCGGCTCGTCGCTGACCTTGTCCAGCAACGGGAAGATGCCGCGCGCGGTACGGGTCACCGCTTCCTGGCCTTCGACCAATTGCCTGATCATGTCTTCGGCGCTCGGCACACCGACTTCTTCCTTGATAGAAGAAAGACGCGCGTAGGTCGCGTAGGCCCCCGGTGCCGGGAAGCCCAGCGCACGAATCCGCTCGGCGATCGAATCGACGGCCAGCGCCAGCTCGTTGTATTGCTCTTCGAACATCAGGTGCAGCGTGCGGAACATCGGGCCGGTGACGTTCCAGTGAAAGTTATGGGTTTTCAGATACAGCACATAGGTGTCGGACAGCAGTCGCGACAACCCTTCGACGATGGATTTGCGGTCTTCTTCGCTGATACCGATATCAATTGCCATGCTTACCCCCTAACAGTGATTGGATTCATCCAGCAGGTTCAGCCCCACTTTAGCAAGGCAAGCGCCAGCTCGCAGCTATCAATCCGTGATCAGGCTGCGACAAATCGACCGTTTCTCTGCCGCTGGCCGGGCTGATTTGAGTAGCCGCAGGCTTTGCTGTTAAATAGGCAGTGTGTCGCCATGCCCCATTTTCCGGGGGTGTTGCGCATAGGCTGATCCGTGTACGTGTCCACCGCCTCTTATTTCGTCCTGAAGCGAACCGTGCGCCTTCAGCTCTTCCTTGTGAGCCGTCATAACGTGAGCCAATCAAAATGTTGAAAATCGTCCACCTGCTAATGGGCGCAGCAGCCTTGCTGCTGTCGTTCATACCCAGCCTGAAAGCCGAAGCCGTTCCTTATCTGCAACAGCCCGATGCACTTTACCTGGCCTTTTTCGGCCTGCTGAACCTGGTCATCGCCCCAGTGATCCCCTACTGGAACAAAGGCCCGCGCCAGCATCTGCAAAATCTGGTCAGCGCCCTGCTCGTGCTGACTGTCGTCCTGCAAACCTTGACCCTGATCGCGCCGATGCCGGTCATCGCTGGCCAGCCGGCGGTGTTGTTCAGCCTGGTGATCGCCCTGGTTGCCGTGGTGCTGCACCTGGCCGTCAGCTTCTACAAATCGTCACCAGCCGCCGCGCCAACCAGCTATGACATGAGCAATCGCGATACCGGCACCGTGAAGTGGTTCAACACTTCCAAGGGTTTCGGCTTTATCTCCCGGGACTCCGGTGATGATATTTTCGTGCACTTTCGCGCCATTCGTGGCGAAGGCCACCGTGTTCTGGTCGAAGGCCAGCGCGTCGAGTTCTCGGTGATGAACCGCGACAAAGGCCTGCAAGCCGAGGACGTGATCGCCGCTCTGCCGCGTCGCTGATCCAAAGCAAAAAAACCGCGAACAGCCTGGCTGTCCGCGGTTTTTTTATGCCTGGCGAATGGTTCAATAATGCGGTGGCGGCGCGTCTTCTTCAAAGGCACCGAACTGCCCGACCATTTCTTCGTGACGCTTGATCAGCGCCTCCATCTGCAATTGCAGGCGCTCGATGACTCTCTGCTGGGCCACCAGCACATCGTTCAATGCCTGAATAGTGTCATCCTGAAAGGCCAGACGGCTTTCCAGATCGGTTACGCGCTCTTCAAGGCTCATGACTCAGCCCTCCACAAAGGTGAATTCTTCGGTCAGCACCAGACGCAAGCGCTCGCGAATGGCTGCTACCTGTTCCGCGCTGTACGGCCTGGCCGGGTGTTTGCCCCAGACCGGCGCTGGCCACGCAGCATCGTCACGTTTACGTACGATCACATGCATGTGCAACTGACTGACAACGTTACCCAGGGTTGCCACGTTCAGCTTGTCGGCATCGAACGAATCCTTGAGCAATTCGGCCAGTGTGGTGGTTTCCCGCCAGAGCTGCTGCTGGTCGGCGACATCCAACTGAAACAACTCGCTTATATCCTCGCGACGAGGCACCAGGATGAACCACGGGTAATTGCTGTCGTTGGACAGCAACAGCCGGCACAACGGAAAGTCGCCGATGACCAGGGTGTCCTGTTGAAGTCGTGAATCCAAAGCAAACACTGTGAGTACTCCCGCTGATCCTATAACTCAGCTTAGCGGCCGCCCCTAGAAGCAGCGCGCCAAGCGACAGAACGGCAGCATACCTGCGAATGCAGCGGGCTTCACGCGTCCCCTCGGCGGTAATTCAGCAAGCGCGCCGACATGAGACATTTATCTCGCCGACGCACCAATACAGCCCCGGACATGAGCCTTGACGTGAAGAGCCGCATGAAAATCCTTGATCTGTCGACCCTCGAATCGGGCGGCGCCAGTTTTACTCGGACCCTATTGTGATTTTTTTGCACCAAAACTGCACAACACGTCTACGCTCAGTGGGTCGGGCATCCGCCAAATACTCAATGCGGGGTGAACCGGTAACGTTTTTGGTTGTCCTGCGCGCCTTTGGTGCGTTGCAACACCATTGGGAGATCGTCGTCAAGCCCGCAACAAAACAGCCCCGAGGCCCCGTTTTCACAAGGTTTTCACATATGCGGGCGCATTGCAGAAAAATAACCGCAGCGATTTTGCGGTTTGTGCACGCTTGTTGCATTCGTAACGTTATGGACTATAAGCGCACCACGGGAAGTGGTCGCCTGAAGCCAATAAAAACAGTGGCAGGGTTGCCCGATGGAGATTCAAGTGTTTTGCCAGGGACTCTTTTTTAGCGATGCAAAAAGGCCCGGAAACAGCGATAAAGTTGTCAGTCCGGCTGCATCGGTACTGTGAATTTGCGACATCCAGCGCTCCTTTTGCGACAACGCCGTAAAGAAGCTGAAAGGTTGGTTTCGCAAGTATCGCCAACATTGTCGGCGTGATATAAGTTTGCGCCGACACAAAAAGAAAGAGCCGCCCAGATAATAAAACAGGTGGGACGGCAGTACTCTTCTAAAACCAAAGGAGCAAATCACGATGCGCGTGATGAAGTGGAGCATGATCGCACTGGCAGTTGCTGCAGCAGCCAGTACTCAAATGGCTACGGCCGCCCCGTTTGTAAGTGACCAGGCTGAAGCCAAAGGTTTCGTTGAAGACGCGAAGTTTGATGTGTTGCTGCGCAACTATTACTTCAACCGCGACAAGAAAAACACCACCTCCAATGACCAGAAAGACTGGACCCAGGGTTTCCTGGGTAACTTCAGCTCCGGTTACACCCAAGGCACCGTTGGTGTTGGCGTTGATGCATTCGGCTACCTGGGCATCAAGCTCGACGGCGGCGACGGCACCACCGGTTCGGGCAACACCAGCCTGGATTCGCAAGGTCACAACAACGATTCTCTGGGTAAGGCAGGCGCAGCGATCAAGGCTCGCATCTCCAAGACCGAGCTGAAATTCGGTGAGTTCCAGCCAAGCACTGCTCCAGTCTTCGCGGTCGGCGGCTCGCGCCTGATTCCTCAGACTGCTACCGGTTTCCAACTGCAAAGCAGCGAAATCGAGAATCTGGATCTGGAAGCCGGCCACTTCTACTCGGCCTCCAGCCAGGACGAGATGAACAGCGACGGCGAGCTGCACTCGCAGTACTCCAGCACCACTGATGACCCTGTCACCGGCAAAACCATGGACTTCGCCGGTGGTAAATACGGTATTACCGACAACCTGAGCGTCTCGCTCTACGGTTCGAAGTTCAAGGACATCTGGAACCAGTACTACAGCAACGTGAACTACACGCTGCCAATCAGTGGTGACACGTCGCTGAACACCGATTTCAACATCTACCGCACTACCGATTCGGGCAGTTCGAAAGCTGGTGATATCAGCAACACCACGTTCTCCCTGGCAACCGCACTTTCGTTCCTGAAAGCCCACACCGTGACTCTCGCCTTCCAGAAGGTCAACGGTGATACGCCGTTCGACTACGTCGGCGTAGGTGACAACAACCGCGGTGGCGACTCGATTTTCCTGGCCAACTCCATCCAGTACTCCGACTTCAACGGTCCGAACGAAAAATCTGCACAGATTCGTTATGACCTGAAAATGGCCGAGTACGGCGTTCCAGGTCTGAGCTTCATGACCCGTTATGTGAGAGGCTGGGACATTGACGGCTCCAAAATGGATGCTGACAGCCCATACCGTTCGTACGGTTACGGTGATGATGGCAAGCACCACGAAACCAACCTTGAAGCCAAATACGTAGTTCAGGCCGGCCCGGCCAAAGACCTGTCCTTCCGTATTCGTCAAGCATGGCACCGTGGCAACACCGATCAGGCTGAAGGCGATATCAACGAGTTCCGCCTGATCGTCGACTACCCACTGTCGATCTTGTAATCGCCAACAGTTAGTTTGCGATAACAAAAAAGGGCCCATCTTCGGATGGGCCCTTTTTATTGGTGCTTCATTCAACTAATGCCTTGCCAACAATTCAGGCACTTAGTTAGCAACCTATCATTGCGTCGCCGATTCCTGCACTACGCGTATAACCCGCTGCGGAAATGGAATATCAATCCCGGCAGCCTTCAAACGATCACGCGCCTGTTCATTGAACATGAACATCACATCCCAATAATCCGCAGTTTTAACCCATACGCGCAGGGAAACAGTGATCGAACTGTCGCCCAATGTCGAAATCACTGCCTGTGGCTCCGGGTCCTGCATGACGCGGGGATCCTTGGCCAGATCCAGCAGTACCTGACGGGCCTTCTGCAGATCCGCTTCGTAATCAACGCCGACATCAAAAACGACTTTACGGGTTGGCTGACGATTGGTGTTGGTGATGATGCCGTTCGACAGGTTGCCGTTGGGCACGATGATGGTCTTGTTGTCGCCGGTACGCAGCACGGTGTGGAAAATCTGAATGCTGTCGACGGTACCCGCTACACCTTGGGCTTCGATCCAGTCACCGATGCGGAACGGGCGGAACAGCAGAATCAGCACGCCGCCCGCGAAGTTCGCCAGGCTGCCCTGCAAGGCCAAGCCAATCGCCAGACCCGCAGCACCGATAGCCGCAACGAACGAGGTGGTTTCGACGCCGATCATCGACGCGACGCTGACAATCAGCAGCACCTTGAGAATGATGTTGGCCAGGCTGCTGATAAAGCCTTGCAGCGCGAGGTCGGCATTGCGCAGAGCGAGCAGACCGCCGAGTTTTTGCGTGACCTTGTTGATCAGCCACCAGCCGATCGCCAGGGTAATCACTGCCAGCAGTACACGGCTGCCGTATTCCATGATCATCGGGATCCACGCCTGGGACGCCTTGACCAGGTGGTCCACTTCAGCATTCAAATCCATGTTCTATCTCCTGATTTCCGGCTTCCCGGGGTGTACACAAAAAATGTGGGAGCGAGCTTGCTCGCGAAAGCGGTTTGTCAGTCAACTCATCGCTGAATGAAACACCGCATTCGCGAGCAGGCTCGCTCCCACATAGCCTTCAGACCAAGCTTAGTCGCGGAAGTTGTTGAACTGCAGCGGCATGCCGAATTCCTTGGCACGCAGGGCCGCGATGGCTTCCTGCAGGTCGTCGCGCTTCTTGCCGGTGACACGCACCTGCTCGCCCTGAATGGCAGCCTGGACCTTGAGCTTGGCTTCCTTGATGTGGCCAACGATCTTCTTCGCCAGTTCTTTGTCGATGCCTTCCTTGAGAATGGCGTCCTGCTTCATCAGTTTGCCCGAAGCGTAAGCGTCCTTGACCTCAAGGCACTGCACGTCGATCTTGCGCTTGGTCAGCGCCAGCTTGAGGATTTCGATCATCGCTTCGAGCTGGAAAGCGGCTTCGGCGGTGAGGCTGACGGTCAGGTCCTTTTCCTTGAACTCGAAGCTGCCTTTGCCTTTCAGGTCATAACGACGATCGAGTTCCTTCACGGCGTTCTCGACCGCGTTGGTGAGTTCGTGTTTGTCCAGTTCGGATACCACGTCGAACGACGGCATGTAATCTCTCCAATAAAAAGGCGCGCTCGATGTGGATGGAGCGCGCTTGGCTTGCGGTTAAAATCGGGCTCATTATAACGGGTCTTTCCTACCGATACGGCGAGCCGCACATGCCTGCAAGCAATCGAGCAAAAAACTGATGTCGACCACCTGGCACGTACTTGGCGCCGGCAGCCTCGGCACACTCTGGGCGACACGTCTGGCCCGCGCCGGCTTGCCGGTGCGGCTGATCCTGCGCGATGCGGCGCGTTTGCAAAGCTATGCGGCAGTGGGCGGCTTGACCCTGGTAGAAAACGGACAAGCTCATACCTATGCAGTTCCCGGCGAAACCCCGGACAGTCCCGAGCCGATTCGCCGATTGCTGGTCGCGTGCAAGGCCTATGACGCCGAAGAGGCCGTCGCCCGCCTCGCTTCCCGCCTCGCGCCGGACGCCGAACTGATCCTGCTGCAGAACGGCCTCGGCAGTCAGGACGCCGTCGCCGCGCGGGTGCCACAGGCGCGCTGCATCAGCGCCTCCAGCACCGAGGGCGCGTTCCGCGATGGCGATTGGCGCGTGGTGTTTGCCGGTCACGGCTTCAACTGGCTGGGCGATGGCGCGAATCCGCTGGCGCCGGTCTGGCTGGACGATCTGCAAGCGGCGAACATTCCCCATGAATGGAGCGCTGACATCCTCACTCGGTTGTGGCGCAAACTGGCGCTGAACTGCGCGATCAACCCGTTGACCGTGCTCCACAATTGCCGTAACGGCGGGCTGAGCGAGCATCACTGCGAAGTCGCCACACTCTGCGCCGAACTGGCTGAACTGCTCGAACGCTGCGGCCAACCGGCTGCGGCGGACAATCTGCAAGCGGAAGTCGAACGAGTGATCCACGCCACCGCCGCCAATTACTCTTCGATGTTTCAGGACGTCGCCAACCAGCGCCGCACCGAGATCAGCTATCTGTTGGGCTACGCCTGCAAAGTTGCCGAGCGGCATCAGTTGAACCTGCCGCATCTGCACCAGTTGCAGCAACGTCTGATCGCTCATCTGCACAAGCGTGGATTGCCCAGCGACTGAGCAGCCGCTAGGCTGACGACTTGTTCCCCTGCTGCGATAAACCTGATGCCATTGCGCCAGCGCCTTGAAAACCTGCCGGTCGGCCAGAAACTGCTGGCCGCCCTGCTGGTGTTGTTGACCACGGTTCTGCTGGTCGCCAACCTGACCTTTATCAGCGCCGCCTATTACATTTCTCAGGAAAGCATGGCGCCACAGGCCTTGCAGACCATCGGCCGGCTGATCGCCAACCCGAGTCTGGTCAGCGATGCGCTGGAGTCGCCGCGCAGCGCCGAGCGCCTGCTCAAGGAACTCGACAGTTATTCACCGCTGCGCGCCGCCGCCCTGTACGACGGCAAGGGCGAACGCCTGGCGCAAGTGCAGCGCGGCGAAAAACTCAGTCTCCCCGAGCGTTACCGCCACGTCGAAGCGTGGCAACTCACCGAGTTTCGCAGCAATCAACTGATCACCCTGCCCCGCCCCGGCGCCGCACCTGGGCATTTGCTGCTGGTGGCCAGCAGCGAACTGCCGATGGCGTTCTACACCGGCACCCTGACCGCCAGCCTCGGCATCCTGATCTTCAGCGTACTGCTGTGGCTGGTGATTGCCCGGCAGATCAAGCGCCTGATCACCCGGCCGATTCATCAGCTGGAGGAATTGTCCCGGCAGGTCACCCGCGAAGAAAACTACGCCCTGCGCGCTGCACGCGGCAACCATGACGAAATCGGCAGTCTGGCCGAGGCGTTCAACACCATGCTTTCGCGCATCGAAGCCCGCGAGCAGCAGCTCAAACGCGCCCGCGACGACTCGCAGGCCGCCTACGATCAGGCGCAGGGGCTGGCCGAGGAAACCCGCCACACCAACCGCAAACTGGAGCTGGAAGTCCAGGTGCGCAGCAAGATCGAGAAGAAACTCACCGGCTTCCAGAATTATCTCAACAGCATCATCGACTCGATGCCGTCGGCGCTCATCGCTCTCGACGAGCAGCTTTACGTCACCCAGTGGAACCAAGAGGCCAGCGCGCTCTCCGGCACGCGCCTGGACGAGGCGCTGAATCAGCCGATCTTCCTCGCCTTCGAACCGCTCAAGCCGTTTTTGCCGCAACTCAAGGCCACCGTCGAACAGCACACCGTGGCTAAAGTCGATCGGGTGACCTGGTTCAAGGACGATGAACCCAAGCATTACGCGCTGACGTTTTATCCGCTGATGGGCGGTGCCGGGCGTGGCGTGGTGATCCGTATCGATGACATCACCCAGCGTCTGTCGCTGGAAGAAATGATGGTGCAGTCGGAGAAGATGCTCTCGGTCGGTGGCCTTGCGGCCGGCATGGCCCATGAAATCAACAACCCGCTTGGCGCGATACTGCACAACGTGCAGAACATTCGTCGGCGTCTGTCGGCGGATCTGCCGAAGAACATCGAAACTGCCGAACAACTGGGCATCGAACTGGACACTGTGAACCGCTACCTGCAAGGCCGCGAAGTCCCGCAACTGCTCGACGGCATTCAGCAGGCCGGCGCCCGCGCGGCGAAAATCGTCACGCACATGCTCAGCTTCAGCCGCCGCAGCACCCGGCAAATGGCGCCGTGCGATCTGCCGGCATTGATTGATCAAGCCGTGGAAATCGCCGGCAACGACTTCGACCTGGCCATCGGCTTCGACTTCAAGGGCCAGGCGATCATTCGTCAGTTCGACCCTGCCCTCGGTCCGGTGCCGGGCACCGCCAACGAGCTGGAACAGGTGTTGCTCAATCTGCTGAAAAACGCCGCGCAGGCCATTCATCAGCGCGAAGACGACAGCGAGCCGGGCCGGATCATTCTGCGCACCCGGCTCAATCCGCCGTGGGCCGAGATTCAGGTCGAGGACAACGGCATCGGCATGAGCGAGAACGTGCGCAAGCGTACCTTCGAGCCGTTCTTCACCACCAAGGAAATCGGCCAAGGCACCGGGCTTGGCCTGTCGGTGTCCTATTTCATCATCACCAACAACCATAAAGGCCAGATGGAAGTGCAGTCGGCGCCCGGCCAGGGCACTTGCTTCACCCTGCGTCTGCCGCTGGCGCAACCTGCGCCGTTGACCACCGAAACCAATTCACTACCGAGGTAACCCATGGGCTTTCGCTTGTCGAAGATCTACACCCGCACCGGCGACAAAGGCGAAACCGGCCTCGGTGACGGCCGCCGCGTTCCCAAGGATCACCCGCGCATCGAGGCGATCGGCGAGGTCGATACGCTGAACAGTCAGGTCGGCGTACTGCTGGCCGGTTTGATCGCCGAGCGAGAGTTGCATCCGGGGCTGAATGAAATCATTGAGGTGTTGGCGCCGTGTCAGCATCGCTTGTTCGACCTGGGCGGCGAGTTGGCGATGCCTGAATATCAGGCACTGAACGAGGCTGAAATCGAGCGTCTGGAAGCGGCGATTGATGTGTGGAATGAAGAGCTGGGGCCGCTGGAGAACTTCATCTTGCCAGGTGGTTCGATGTTGATTGCGCAGGCACATGTCTGCCGCAGTCTGGCGCGCAGTGCCGAGCGCCGCTGTCAGCATTTGAACTCGATTGAGCCATTGGCCGGGGTTGGCCTGGCGTATATCAATCGGTTGTCGGATCTGCTGTTTGTTGTGGCGCGGTTGATTGCGCGGCGGCAGGGAGTCGCGGAGATTCTCTGGCAGCCGGCTGCGAAACCTGAAGGAAAGTAGCGCCTGTCAGGACGCTTCGCGAGCAGGCTCGCCCCCACATTTGACTGCGTTCTGACTGAAGAAATGCAATCCACTGTGGGAGCGAGCCTGCTCGCGAAGAGGCCGCTAGCCTCAATCGAGAATCAAGCTTCTGGCCAAAACGCCCGAATCCCCGCCACACCCTGAGCCCCAACACCCCAAGCCTTCTCGCGTTCCGCCGGCCCTACTCCACCGAGCAGAAACACCGGTTTACTGAAATCGTCGATCAACGCCTGCGCCTGCTCCCACCCCAACGGCTGTGCATCCGGGTGCGTCAGCGTCGGCTGCACCGGCGACAGGGTGACAAAGTCGACGCCCATCTGCTCGGCCAGCGCCAGCTCTTCAGCGTTATGGCACGACGCCGCGAGCCAGCGCTCCGCCGGCAACGGACGCCCTGCCGCTGCGTATTTACGCAGTTGCGCAGCGGTGATGTGCCAACCGGCAGATGGGAAATCGCCGAGCCATTCGAACGGCCCTTTGATCATCAACTGTGCCTTGCCCGCACACAGGCCCACCGCATCGACCGCCAGATCACGGTATTTCGGGTCGTAGCCGTTGGGTGCGCGCAGCTGGATCAATTTGATTCCGCCGGCGATCGCCTTCTGGATGCCGCGCAACAAGGCCGGGCCTTCCAGATCTTCCGGAGTGATCAGGTATTCGGCAGGCAAGCGCGCCGCCGCGACGATCGGCTGATTGGCCGCCGGGAACTCGTAGTTGATCAATTCCCTGGCAGTGACCCAAGCCAGTGGCTGACCTTCCGCGCCGTGGGGTTCGCCGCTGAATGCCGAGACTTCCCAGACATCCAGCAACACCTGTTTGTCCGGGTAATCGTGGCGAACCTTGATCAGCGGACGCGCAGCATCAACGACGATGCCCAGCTCTTCGTGCAGCTCACGAGCCAGTGCCGATTCGACCGACTCGTCAGCCTCGACCTTGCCACCGGGAAATTCCCACAAGCCGCCCTGATGCTGGGTGTCGGCACGGCGGGCGATAAGGATTTTGCCGGCGCCGTCACGAATGACGGCAGCGGCGACGTGGACGCGTTTCACGGGTTCAATTCCTCCAGTCCAGCCTTTTGCCACGCTTTGAAGGCGGGCCATTGGTAGACGGTTTCAACATAAGCTTCGTCGACTGCCGGCAACTTCACCTGATAGGTGCGCAGGCGCACGGCGATCGGCGCGAAAAAAGCGTCGGCGAGGCTGACACGACCGAACAGGTAAGGCCCCTCTTCCGTCGCTGCCGCGCGGCATTCGGCCCACAGCGCGAGCATGCGTTCGATATCGACCTTCACTTCTGGCGGCACCGGGTTCAGCGGTGCGTCCTGGCTCAGGTTGAACGGCATGTGATTGCGCATGGCGAAGAAGCCGCTGTGCATCTGTGCGCAGGCCGAGCGGGCCTGGGCGCGGGCGAAGGTATCGCTCGGCCAGAGTTGCTCGGACGGAAACTGCTCAGCGAGGTATTCAGCGATGGCCAGCGAATCGGCAATCGTGCCACGGGTGGTTTGCAGCAGCGGCACCTTGCCGGTCGGCGAATGCTTGAGCAGGCGCTCGCGGGTGTCGGGCTTGCCGAGCTTGATCAGCTCTTCGCTGTAGGGTGCGCCGGTCAGTTCAAGCGCCAGCGCCGCACGCAGGGACCAGGAGGAAAGCAGTTTGTCGCCGATGATCAGGTGCAGGGACATGGTGTGGCGCCTTTTCGTCAGAGGAATGCTTCTGAATGGGTTGTGTCCGGATCGCCGCTTTCGCGAGCAGGCTCGCTCCCACAGAGAACCGAGCTGCAGCGAGAATACCCTGTGGGAGCGAGCCTGCTCGCGAATGGAGCGGCTCGGTCCCGGATCAGGTCAAGTACGGTATTCAGCGTTGATCTTCACGTACTCATGCGACAGGTCGGTGGTCCAGATGGTTTCGCTGCAATCGCCGCGCCCCAGTTCGATGCGAATGGTGATTTCTTCCTGCTGCATCACCGCCGAGCCCTGGGCTTCAGTGTAGGTCGCGGCGCGGGCGCCACGGCTGGCGATGCACACGTCGCCGAGGAATACATCAATCTTGCTCACGTCCAGGTCCGGCACACCCGCACGGCCGACGGCGGCAAGGATGCGGCCCCAGTTCGGGTCGGAGGCAAACAGCGCGGTCTTGATCAGCGGCGAATGGGCCACGGTGTAACCGACGTCCAGGCATTCCTGGTGGTTGCCGCCGCCATTCACTTCAACGGTAACGAACTTGGTCGCGCCTTCGCCGTCACGCACGATGGCCTGGGCGACGTCCATGCACACTTCGAACACCGCTTGCTTCAGCTTGGCGAACAGCTCGCCTTCAGCGCGGGTGATCTCAGGCAGCGCGGCCTTGCCAGTGGCGATCAGCATGCAGCAATCGTTGGTCGAGGTGTCGCCGTCTATGGTGATGCGGTTGAACGACTTGTTCGCACCGTCGAGCATCAGGTTGTGCAGCACGTCGCGGGAGACTTTGGCGTCAGTGGCGATGTAACCGAGCATGGTCGCCATGTTCGGGCGAATCATGCCGGCGCCTTTGCTGATGCCGGTGACGGTGATGGTCACGCCGTCATGCTCGAACTGGCGGCTGGCGCCCTTCGGCAGTGTGTCGGTGGTCATGATGCCAGTGGCGGCGGCTTCCCAGTTATTCTCCGACAGATCATCCAGCGCAGCTTGCAGCGCGCCTTCGATCTTCTCGACCGGCAGCGGCTCGCCGATCACGCCAGTGGAGTACGGCAGAATCTGGCTGGCATCGACGCCGGTCAGCTCAGCCAATTTAGCGGTGGTGCGCTCGGCGGCAGCCAGGCCCGGTTCGCCGGTGCCGGCGTTGGCATTGCCGGTGTTGGTCAGCAAGTAACGCACGGCGTTCTGTACGCGCTTTTTCGCCAGGATCACCGGCGCGGCGCAGAACGCGTTCAGGGTGAACACGCCAGCCACGGTCGAACCTTCAGCACAGCGCATCACTACCACATCCTTGCGCCCCGGACGCTTGATGCCGGCCGAGGCGATACCGAGTTCAAAACCGGCAACCGGGTGCAACGTTGGCAAAGGACCAAGACCAACAGCCATGAATGCGCTCCTTACTCAATGATGTCAGCACCGTCACGGAAAAGGACGGTGGGATAAATGGCAAAACGCCGCGACGGCAGGAGCCGGTCGCGGCGCGGGGTGTTCAGCGATTGAAACGGGTTTTACTGGATCTGCCCGTGGCAATGCTTGTATTTCTTGCCCGAACCGCAGTAGCACAGTTCGTTGCGGCCCAGCTTCTGCTCGTTGCGCACCGGGGCAGCGGCAGTGGCGAGAGCCACATCGACCTCTTCACCCAACGCTTCCGGCTGATCCAGCCCAGGCGCTTCGGCGTGTTCGAACTGCATGCGCGCAGCCAGTGCTTCGGCTTCCTGACGCAGGCGTTGCTCTTCGGCTTCCGGATCTTCGCGGCGCACCTGAACGTGCGAGAGCACGCGGATCGAGTCGCGCTTGATCGAATCGAGCAGCTCGGAGAACAGCGTGAACGACTCGCGCTTGTATTCCTGCTTCGGGTTCTTCTGCGCATAGCCACGCAGGTGAATGCCGTGACGCAGGTGATCCATGGTCGACAGGTGGTCTTTCCACAGGTCGTCGAGTACGCGCAGGACGATCTGCTTCTCGAACGAGCGCAGCGCCTCGGCACCGGCCTGATCTTCTTTCTCGTTGTACGCCGCCATCAGCTCGGTCATGAGCTTCTCGCGCAGGGTTTCTTCGTACAGGTGATCGTCTTCGTCGAGCCATTGCTGGATCGGCAGTTTCACGCCGAAATCGCTTTCGATCGACGCTTCCAGACCGGCAACGTCCCACTGTTCTGGCAGCGATTGCGGCGGAATGTGCGCGCTGACGGTAGCGTTGAGCACGTCCTGACGGAAATCGGCGATGGTCTCACCGATGTTGTCGGCGGCCAGCAACGTGTTACGCATGTGATAGATCACTTTACGCTGTTCGTTGTTGACGTCGTCGAACTCGAGCAGTTGCTTGCGGATGTCGAAGTTGCGGCCTTCAACCTTGCGCTGCGCCTTCTCGATCGCGTTGGTCACCATGCGGTGTTCGATCGCTTCGCCCGGCTGCATGCCCAGAGCTTTCATGAAGTTCTTCACCCGGTCAGAGGCGAAGATGCGCATCAGGCTGTCTTCCAGCGACAGGTAGAAGCGGCTCGAACCGGCATCGCCCTGACGGCCGGCACGGCCACGCAGCTGGTTGTCGATACGGCGCGATTCGTGACGCTCGGAAGCGATGACCTGCAAGCCGCCGGACTCCAGCACCTGCTGGTGACGCTTCTGCCAGTCGGCCTTGATCTGGGCGATCTGCTCAGGGGTAGGGTTTTCCAGCGAAGCGACTTCCACTTCCCAGTTGCCGCCCAAGAGGATGTCGGTACCACGACCGGCCATGTTGGTGGCGATGGTCAGCGCACCCGGACGACCGGCCTGAGCGATGATTTCGGCTTCTTTTTCGTGGAACTTGGCGTTGAGAACCTTGTGTTCGATGCCTTCTTTGACGAGCAATGCGGACATGTGCTCGGAGGTCTCGATGGTCGCGGTACCCACCAGCACCGGACGACCGGCCGCCATGCTTTCCTTGATGTCGGCCACGATCGCCGCGTATTTCTCTTCGGCGGTGAGGAACACCAGGTCGTTGTAGTCTTTACGCGCCAACGGCTTGTTCGGCGGAATGACCATGACTTCCAGACCGTAGATCTGGTGGAATTCGAACGCTTCGGTGTCGGCGGTACCGGTCATGCCGGACAGCTTGGTGTACAGACGGAAGTAGTTCTGGAAGGTGGTCGAGGCCAGGGTCTGGCTCTCGGCCTGGATGTTCAGACCTTCCTTGGCTTCGATGGCCTGGTGCAGGCCTTCGGACAGACGACGACCCGGCATGGTACGACCGGTGTGTTCGTCGACCAGTACGACCTGACCGTCCTGGACGATGTATTCGATGTTGCGGTTGAACAGCTTGTGCGCACGCAGACCGGCGTAGACATGGGTCAGCAGACCGAGGTTGTGCGCCGAGTACAGGCTCTCGCCTTCGGCCAGCAGGCCTACGCGGGTGAGCATTTCTTCGATGAACTGGTGACCGGCTTCGTTGAGTTCGACCTGACGGGTCTTTTCGTCAACGGTGTAGTGACCGGCCTTGGTGACCTGGCCTTCGACTTCCTCGACGTGCAGTTCCAGCTGCGGGATCAGCTTGTTGATCTCGGTGTACAGCTTGGAGCTGTCCTCGGCCTGACCGGAAATGATCAGCGGGGTACGCGCTTCGTCGATGAGGATGGAGTCGACTTCGTCGATCACGGCAAAGTTGAGTTCGCGCTGGAATTTTTCATCCATGCTGAACGCCATGTTGTCGCGCAGGTAGTCGAAACCGAATTCGTTGTTGGTGCCGTAGGTGATGTCGGCGGCGTAGGCGGCGCGCTTCTCTTCCGGCGGCTGGAACGGCGTCACGACGCCGACGGTCAGGCCGAGGAATTCATACAGCGGGCGCATCCAGTTGGCGTCACGGCGGGCCAGGTAGTCGTTCACGGTCACAACGTGCACGCCCTTGCCGGACAGTGCGTTGAGGTAAACACCCAGGGTGGCCACGAGGGTCTTGCCCTCACCGGTGCGCATTTCGGCAATCTTGCCTTCGTGCAGGGTCATGCCGCCGACGAGTTGTACGTCGAAGTGGCGCATGCCCATCACACGCTTGCCGGCCTCGCGGGCTACGGCGAAGGCTTCCGGCAACAGCTTGTCGAGGGTTTCCCCTTTGGCAATACGGGCCTTGAACTCGGCGGTCTTGGCGCGCAATTGATCGTCCGAAAGGGCCACCATTTGCTCTTCGAAGGCATTGACGAGCTGCACCGTCTTGAGCATGCGTTTGACTTCACGCTCGTTCTTGCTTCCAAAAAGTTTCTTTAACAAAGGCGCAAACATATCGGCAGGATCTTCCACACTAAAGGGATGGAGGGCGGCCCCGTGAGTCGCCCGTGCAGCCCTCATGGCCGCATGCGAACGAGCATTCTACCCGGAAACGGTGGTGAGGAAAGTGGCGATGTTCCACGATGCTGGCACTGCGCTTTGACGGGGCTCACTTAAAATAGGGACGTTTTGCTCAACTTCAACCCGTCGGGGGAAAGAAGTCAGGCGTTGATTTAATGAGCAAATCAGGGACAAAAGCAATGGCCCAGAGGTTCCGCAGCTTTCTGCTAACATGGCGCCTCTGTTATCTCAGGTGTTCAATCATGGCGTTTCGCCCTCTCACGGCCAGAGCACCCGCCGTTCTGTTACGTGAAGCCAAACCGCTCAAAGCCATCCTCGGCCATGCCCAGCGCCTGGAGCATTTGCAGCGCCTGCTCGAAAGCCAGCTGCAACCGGCCGCCCGCGAGCATTGCCGGGTGGCCAAATGGCGCGAAGGCGAGCTGTCGCTGGTGGTCACTGACGGCCATTGGGCGACGCGCCTGCGCTATCAGCAGAAACGCCTGCAACGGCAGCTGCAATTGTTCGAAGAGTTCGCCAACCTGTCGCGGATCAAATTCAGCGTGCGCCCGCCGATCATTCAGCACCGGGCGGTTGGGCACACGATGGATCTGTCGAGCAGTGCGGCGGAGACGATTCAGTCGACGGCCGACGGGATCAGCGATCCGGGATTGCGCGCGGCGCTGGAGCGGCTGGCGGCGCATGCCAAAGGTAAAGCCTGAAGTAAAAGCAAAAGATCGCAGCCTTCGGCAGCTCCTACAGAATGAATGCATTTCAACTGTAGGAGCTGCCGAAGGCTGCGATCTTTGCTTTTAGCGGCGCTTGCTGCCGCCCAATAAAGACCCCATCAACCCGCGCACCAACTGCTTGCCGAGATTATTGGCCGCCTGACGCATCGCCGATTTCAACGCCTGCCCTGCCGCCGTGCCGAGGAATTCTCCCGCACGATCAGCCAGGCTCGGCTCTTCGGCTGCGGCTTTGCCTGCCTGTGTTTCGGCCTCGGGCGCCAGCCCTTTGCGTCCCATCAAGATCTCATAGGCCGACTCACGATCGATCGGCTTGTCATAGCGGCCCTTGAATGGCGAGCCGGCGATCAGCACGGTGCGCTCGGTTGCAGTCAGCGGGCCGATCCGCGACTGCGGCGGTGCCACCAGCACGCGCTGAACCATTTCCGGCGTGCCCTTCTCGGTCAGCGTGCCGACCAGCGCCTCACCAATACCTAACTCAGTCAGCACCGACAGACTGTCGAACGCCGGATTCGGCCGAAAGCCATCCGCCACTGCCCGCAGGGATTTCTGCTCTTTGGCGGTGAACGCACGCAGGCCGTGTTGAATGCGCAAGCCCAACTGCGCCAGCACGTCATCCGGCAGATCCGCCGGCGACTGGGTGACGAAATACACGCCAACACCCTTGGAACGAATCAAACGCACCACTTGCTCCAGGCGTTCCTGCAACGCCTTGGGCGTGTCGCCGAAGAGCAAGTGCGCTTCATCGAAGAACAGCGCCAGCAGCGGCTTGTCAGCATCGCCGCGCTCGGGCAGTTGCTCGAACAACTCGGCCAGCAGCCACAGCAGGAACGTTGCGTAAACCTTTGGCGCCTCGTGCACCAGCCGACTGGCGTCGAGCAGATGGATGCGTCCACGCCCATCGGCGGTGGGTTGCAGAATGTCTTCGAGTTGCAGCGCCGGCTCGCCGAACAGGGCTTCGGCGCCCTGCTGTTCCAGTGTCGCCAAGCGGCGCAGCAGCGCCTGGCTGGAACCGGTGGTCATCAGCGCCGCGTCTTCGCCCAGCAGCTGCGGATTGTCCTTGAGGTGATTGAGCAGCGCTTTCAGATCCTTGAGATCCAGCAACAGCAAGCCTTCGCGATCCGCCACCTTGAAAGCCGCGTACAACGCCGACTGCTGACTGTCGGTCAGCTCGAGCAGGCTGCCGATCAGCAGCGGGCCCATTTCGCTCAGGGTGGTGCGCAGCGGATGTCCGGACTCACCGTGGATGTCCCACAGAGTCACGGGATAAGCCTGCGGCGTGTGACCGAGCCAGGGCATGCCGGCGATGCGCTCGGCCACTTTGCCCTGCGGGTTGCCGGCAGCACCTAGGCCGCACAGGTCGCCCTTGATGTCAGCGGCGAACACCGCCACACCGGCATCGCTGAATGCTTCGGCCAGGCGCTGCAAGGTCACGGTTTTACCGGTGCCGGTAGCGCCAGCGATCAGGCCGTGGCGGTTGGCCAGGCGCATGGCCTGAGCAATGGGTTGCGCGGCCGGATCAGCGCCGATAACGAGTTGCAAGGAGTCAGGCATTTTCTCACCCAATGGTTAATCTTTGATGACACATGGCCGATACATAAATTGGACAGACCCGTCAGAAATTCGGGTCGGACATTTCCCTAAGGAGAGCCGGAAATTTCAGTTTTTCAACCTTGCCCATAGTGCGCGCCTCTATCAAAGCACGCCCAGGACATTAAGACCTTAGCGGAACCCCAAGCCATGAACAAAAACCTGCGCTTCAGCCATAAGATTTTGCTTGCCGCCGCGCTCATCGTCATTGCCGCTTTCGCCTCGTTCACGTTGTACAACGACTGGCTGCAACGCAATGCGATCCGCGATGACCTGAACAACTACCTCAACGAAATGGGCGAGGTCACCGCCGGCAACATCCAGACCTGGCTCAGCGGGCGCATCCTGCTGATCGAGAACGCCGCGCAGAACATCGCCATCAACCCGGAACCTGCCACGGTCGCCAGCCTGCTCGAACAGAAAAGCCTTACTTCGACGTTCATGGCCACCTATCTGGGCGATGCCACCGGGCATTTCACCATCCGCCCGGATGTGAAAATGCCGGACGGTTTCGATCCGCGCGTCCGCCCTTGGTATAAAGGTGCCGAGAGCAGCAGCACCTCGACCCTGACCGAACCCTATATCGATGCGGCCACCGGCCAGCTGATCATCTCCATCGCTACCGCGTCGAAAAAGGCCGGCCAGAGCGTCGGCGTGGTCGGTGGCGACCTCAGCCTGCAATCGCTGGTTGATACCCTCGCCGCGCGGGATTTCGACGGCATGGGCTATGTTTTCCTGATCAGCGCCGACGGCAAGATCCTCGTCCATCCGGACAAGGCCTTGGTGATGAAGTCGCTCAAGGAAGCCTACCCGCAGGACACCCCGCGCATCAGCAGCGATTTCAGCGAAGTGACGGTTGATGGCAAAACCCGCATCGTCACCTTCGCCCCGATCAAGGGCCTGCCGTCGGTGAACTGGTACATCGGCCTGTCCATCGACAAGGATCAGGCCTACTCGATGCTCAGCGAATTCCGCACCTCGGCGGTGATCGCGACCATTATTGCCGTGGCGATCATCATTGCCCTGCTCGGCATGCTGATCCGCCTGCTGATCCAGCCACTGCACGTGATGACCCGCGCAATGGAAGATATCGCGGACGGTGAGGGCGACCTGACCAAACGCCTGAAAATCGTCAATAACGACGAATTCGGCATCCTTGGCACCGCATTCAACCGCTTCGTCGAGCGTATTCACGGCTCGATCCGCGAAGTGTCCTCGGCCACCGGCCAGGTCAACGAAGTCGCCCTGCGCGTGGTCGCGGCGTCGAACTCGTCGATGTACAACTCCGATCAGCAAGCCTCGCGCACCAGCAGTGTTGCCGCCGCGATCAATCAGCTCGGCGCCGCCGCCCAGGAAATCGCCCGCAACGCTGCCCAAGCATCGAATCAGGCCAGCGACGCCCGGGGTCTGGCCGAGGATGGCCAGCAAGTGGTCGAGCGCAGCATCAAGGCGATGAACCAACTGTCGAGCATGCTCAGCGCGTCGAGCACCAACATCGAGTCGCTGAACAGCAAGACCGTCAACATCGGCCAGATTCTCGAAGTGATCACCAGCATTTCCCAGCAGACCAACCTGTTGGCGCTGAACGCGGCGATCGAAGCGGCGCGTGCCGGTGAGGCCGGTCGCGGTTTTGCCGTGGTGGCCGATGAAGTGCGCAATCTGGCGCACCGCACGCAGGAATCGGCACAGCAGGTGCAGACCATGATCGAGGAGCTGCAAGTCGGCGCCCGAGAATCGGTGAGCACCATGAGCGACAGCCAGCGCCACAGCCAGGACAGCGTCGAGATCGCCAACCTCGCCGGCGAACGCCTGAACAGCGTGACCCAGCGCATCGGCGAGATCGACGGAATGAACCAGTCGGTGGCGACCGCGACCGAGGAACAGACTGCGGTGGTCGAGTCGATCAACGTCGACATTACCGAGATCAATACGCTGAACCAGGAGGGTGTCGAGAACCTGCAAGCGACATTGCGCGCGTGTTCGGATCTGGAGCAGCAGGCTTCGCGTCTCAAGCAACTGGTGGGCAGCTTCAGGATTTAAGCTGCGGCGACTGGCCACTTCGCGAGCAGGCTCGCTCCCACAGGGAAAATGCATTCCATTGTGGGAGCGAGCCTGCTCGCGAATATCTACCTTTCAACGAAACCCGACTGACACCCCACCGCGCAATCCCGACCGAACATCTATTCTGGATAACGGTCAACCAAGGGAGAACAACACAGCGGAGGGTTGCTCACCGTGCATATCGCCGACATCACCATGTTCTACGCCCCGGCCAGCGGAGGCGTACGGACTTATCTGGATGCCAAACACCGTCGCCTCGGCGACCGCAACGCCATTCGTCACAGCCTGCTGATCCCCGGCGCACGACTGGGTGAACATGACGGTATCTACACGGTACCAGCGCCCGCCCTGCCCTTCGGCAAAGGTTATCGCTTCCCCCTGCGCCTGGCGCCTTGGCGAAACGTCCTGCAGGATTTGCAGCCGGATCTGATCGAAGTCGGCGATCCCTATCTCACCGCATGGGCGGCCCTGGATGCGCGGCGGCAGCTGGATGTGCCGGTGATCGGCTTTTATCACTCGGATCTGCCACTGCTGGCGGGCAATCGCATGGGCCATTGGGTCACGCCGAATGTCGAGGCTTACGTGACTCGTCTGTACGGCAATTTCGATCGTGTGCTCGCGCCGAGCCAGGTTATGGCCGACAAGCTCATTGGGCTTGGCGTGCGCAACGTCCATGTGCAGCCGCTGGGCGTCGATCTGCACACCTTCCATCCCGACACCCGCGACCCGGGCCTGCGTGCCGAACTGGGAATTGCCGAAGATACCCGCCTGCTGATCTTTGCCGGGCGCGGTTCCAAGGAGAAAAACCTGCCGGTGCTGCTCAAGTGCATGCAACGTCTCGGCCCGCGCTATCACTTGCTGCTGGTCGGCTCGTCGATGCCCGCTGCGGTGCCGGACAACGTCAGCGTCATCGACGAATTCTGCCCGGCGCCGAAAGTCGCGCGGCTGATGGCCAGCGCCGATGCGCTGCTGCATGCCGGCGACCAGGAAACCTTCGGACTGGTCATCCTTGAGGCGATGGCCTGCGGCATTCCCGTGGTGGCGGTTGCGGCCGGGGCGTTTGAAGAGATCGTCAACGATTCCTGCGGCCTGCTCTGTGCACCGAATAATCCGCAGGCCATGGCCAACGCCGTGCGTGAGCTGTTCAGTCGCGGCTGTGATCGGCTCGGCCGTCAGGCGCGCCAGCACGTCGAACGGCATTACGCCTGGGACACCGTGGTCGACAGTCTGCTAAGCCACTACCACGCCGTGCTCGGCCATACGCTGCCACGGGTGGCCAATGGTTGAAGAAATGAAAGCTGTTTGCCTGGTGTTGCATGATGTGGCGCCCTCGACCTGGGCGGATTACCAGCCCTTCGTCGAGGCTGTCGATGCCTTGGGTGATGTGCCGATGACGTGGCTGGTGGTGCCGGACTTCCATCGCCACGATGTCCTTGATGCCACCCCTGAGTTTCGCCGGGTGCTCGATGCCAGGGTCGCCCGAGGCGATGAACTGGCGCTGCACGGTTACTACCACGACGATCAGGAACCCCTGCCGAACAACCCGCGCGACTGGTTCATGCGCCGGGTCTACACCCATGAAGGCGAGTTTTATCGCTTGTCCCGCGAAGCAGCCCTCGCCCGCCTGCACGCGGGTCTGGAAATGTTTCAGCGCTACGACTGGCCGGTGCACGGCTTCGTCGCCCCGGCCTGGCTGATGAGCGACGGCACCCGCCAGGCCTTGTGCGAATTGCCGCTCAGCTACACCAGCGATCCGCAGCACCTTTATCGCTTGCCCGACTTCAGCGCCATCGCTGCACCCGGGCTGGTGTGGAGTGCGCGCAGTGCCTGGCGGCGCGGCTTGTCGAAAATCGTCAGCGACCAGCGTGAACAGCGCTGGCGCGAGGCATCGGTGATTCGCCTGGGCCTGCATCCGGTGGACATGCGTCACCGTTTTTCTCGCGATTACTGGTTGCACACGCTGCAACGCCTGCTGGCGGAGGGACGCGTGCCGCTGACCAAAATCGACTGGCTGGCCCGACAGCGCGGACAACTGGAACGCGCAGCATGAAGCGCAGCCTGTTATTGCTGATCGGCCTGCTCGCGGCGGTGCTGATTCCGGTACTGCTCGGCGGTGGTGAAACCTGGGCGCGCCTGCGCAGTTTTCCGCTGCACTGGCTGTTGATCATGTTCGGCATGATCCTGCTGTGCTGGGGCATCAATACGTTGCGCCTGCGTTTGTTGCTTGGCGATCAGCGTGAAAAGGTCGCGCCGTTGAAAAGCCTCGGCGTAGTGATGGCGGCCGAGTTCGCTTACTGCGCCACGCCTGGCGGAAGCGGCGGACCGCTAACCATCATGGCGTTGCTCGCGCGCTGCGGCGTGCGTCCGGCGCGGGGCAGCGCAGTGTTTGCCATGGATCAGCTCAGCGATCTGCTGTTCTTTCTCTGCGCCCTGAGCGGGATCCTGATTTACGCGCTGTTCCAGCACCTGAGCGATCGTCTTGAATGGCTTCTGACGGTCAGCGCCGTTTCGCTGTTCGGCGGTTTGTTCAGTTGCGTATTGATTGCGCGTTATCACCGCGCATTGATCCGCCTGAGCGGGCGGCTGTTGGCGGGAATGAATGTCACGGCGCGCACTCGCCGACGCTGGGCGCGCAAGTTGCTGCACTTTCTCGCGGCGTTTACCGATACCTTGAAGTTGCCTTGGCAGACGCTGGTTCAGGTGTTTGCCCTGACCTGCGTGCACTGGCTGCTGCGCTACAGCGTCTTGTATCTGGCCTTGCGTGGGCTCGGTGCCGACTTGCAGTGGGCATGGAGTTTTCTGGTGCAGATGCTCTCGCTGGGCGCCGGCCAGTTCAGTTTGTTACCCGGCGGCGCGGGAGCGGCGGAATTGACCTCGGCCGCGTTGCTCGCGCCGATGGTGGGCAAATCCACCGCAGCGGCGGCGATCCTGATCTGGCGGGTGGTGACGTATTACTTCTATCTGCTGGTTGGCGGGCCGGTGTTCGTGTTGATGCTGGGCAAGCCGTTGCTGAAGAAGCTGATGAACGTCAGGCAGGCTTCTTAGGTTCGTCCTGCTCTTGCTGGAGTTGCTCCCAAAGCTCGGCGGCACCGGGGAATTCGGTGCCGTCGTCCGGGCTCATGTCCTCCGGGTCGTAACGACTCAGGCAACCTTCACCAAGGGTGGCGGGCGCTTTTGAAGTGGCTTTGTCCAGTAGATCGCTCATGGCTTTTCCTCGGGCTCAAATGACAAGGGCCTGGACGATTCAACGCCCAGGCCCTTGGTTTTTCAAGCGTGGCGTGCTCGATCAGAACACAACCGTCTTGTTGCCGTGCACCAGCACGCGGTCTTCGAGGTGATAACGCAGGCCGCGGGCCAGCACCATCTTCTCGACGTCACGGCCGAAACGCACCATGTCTTCGATGCTGTCACTGTGGCTGACACGCACCACGTCCTGCTCGATGATCGGGCCGGCGTCCAGCTCTTCGGTCACGTAATGGCAGGTTGCGCCGATCAGCTTGACGCCGCGCAGGGACGCCTGGTGATACGGCTTGGCGCCGACGAACGAAGGCAGGAAGCTGTGGTGAATGTTGATGACCTTGTGCGCGTATTCGCGGCACATGTCCGGCGGCAGGATCTGCATGTAGCGCGCCAGCACCACCACTTCGGCGTCATGCTGCTTGACCAGCCGCGACACTTCGTCAAATGCAGGCTGCTTGTCCTGCGGATTGACCGGCACGTGGTAGTAAGGGATGCCGTGCCACTCGACCATGCTGCGCAGGTCGTCGTGGTTGGAGATCACGCAGGAGATTTCGCAATCCAGTTCGTCGCTGTGCCAGCGGTGCAGCAAGTCGGCCAGGCAGTGGGATTCGCGGCTGGCCATCAGCACCACGCGCTTTTTCTGCTCGGTGTCGGTGATGCGCCAGTCCATCGAGAACTCTTCGGCGATCGGCGCGAACTTCTCGCGCAACTCTTCGATACCGAACGGCAGGGAATCGGCACGGATTTCGTGACGCATGAAGAACCAGCCCACTTGATTGTCAGAGTGGTGGCTCGCTTCGGTGATCCAGCCGTTATGAGAGGCCAGAAAATTACTGACTTTGGCAACGATGCCAACGCGGTCCGGGCAAGATATCACCAGCCGAAAAGTGCGCATGAGGGGGAAACTCCAGAACTTCACAAAGGCCGCCATTCTAGCGACTGCGCAGGAAAACTGCAGTACGCATGCGCGCCGGGCGCAACGAAGCTCGGCGAAACGGCTTTCTGACGCGGGCCTTCGTCAAGACCGTGACGCTTTAGCGAGGCTTTTGTCAGACAACTGTAAATATCTGTGCTGACTGCATCACATTATTTAACTGAACATTCAATTGACGGCTAACTCCTGTAACTCATTTAAATAAAAAGCCGATCTAAATGTTTACTTGATGAAACAGCCTGACTATTATTGCGGCACTGTCCCCTGTCATTCAGCATTCTACAAAAGGTAGTACTCATGTCCTTGATCAACGAATATCGCGCCACCGAAGAAGCTATCAAAGAGCTGCAAGCCCGTCTGAAGAACCTGTCCGAAGACGACAAACTGCAAGCCGAACTGGAATTCGAAGGCAAACTGCGCACGCTGATGGGTGAATACTCCAAGTCGCTGCGTGACATCATCGCGCTGCTGGATCCTGAAGCCAAATCCAAGGCTCCACGTGGCGGCGCAGTAAAAACTACCGGCACCAAGCGCGCGCGCAAAGTTAAGCAATACAAAAACCCGCACAACGGTGAAGTCATCGAAACCAAAGGTGGCAACCACAAGACTCTGAAAGAGTGGAAAGCCAAGTGGGGCGGCGACGTGGTTGAAGGCTGGGCTACCCTGCTGGGCTAAGCCGCAACATTTCGCCGAGCGATCCGCGAACAAAAGAACGCCAGCTTGCGCTGGCGTTTTTTTATGCCCGTAAATTAATTCCGGGTATGTTCGATTTCAAAGATTCAAACGTTTGCGTAATGCCTGGACATAGTTCTGCCAGTCATTGAGGACCTCTCTCTGCATTGGCGTCGCATTAAGCGACCATTGCTCAGCGGCTTCGATAAATGACTGCACGGTATTCGGCGCACCTGCCTCGGGTTGCGTCAGACGCTGGCGACAAAATAATTTCCAGCGTTCCTGCTCGGCCACATCCAGGGTGTCTGGAAAGTTGCGCGCTCGATATCGAAAAAGTAGTTCGGGCAAACGTTCATCATCGAAAGGCCACTGTTCTTGCGCCAACTGCGCAGGATCGGCCGTTCGAACTTGTTCGCATAGACGCCGATCACGATCACCGATAAATCCATCGTACAACTGCTGCTCGGGATCTTCGCTGGGAGTGAAATCTTCGCTGGCATAAATCGTTGCGATTTTATCTTTCCAGACTTGTTGTGCGTCAGTTAGTCGCACTGCCCGCTCCTGATATAGCGCCATGTCCAGCCCAAGGCGCTGCTGGTCTTGTGCGCGCAATACCGCCAGCGGCGCTACAACCGGGCATCGATTGATATGAATCAGCTTGAGCGGCACCGGCAGTTCACCTTCGGCCAAGTCATCACGGCGGGTATACAAGCGCTGGCGCAGAGTTTGCGCATCGAGGTCCAGCAGCCCCTGCGGATCGAGATGCAAGTCACAGACGATCAAGGCGTTGCGATTCTTCGGGTGCCAGGCCAGTGGCAGCACCACGCCGACATAACTGCGTGCCGCCGAGAAACGCCCGGACACATGCACCAGTGGCTGCAACAGGCGGACCTGGTCCATCACCTTCTGTTTGCTGCGCAACTGGAACAGCCACTCGTAGAGCTTGGGTTGTTTCTCGCGAATCAACCGCGCCAGCGCGATGGTGGCGCGCACATCCGACAGGGCTTCGTGAGCGTGCCCGTGATCGATATTGTTGGCCGCCGTGAGGCGTTCGAGCTTGAGGGTCACGCGGCCTTCATCATCGGTCGGCCAGACCAGACCGTCCGGGCGCAATGCGTAAGCGGCGCGCACCACATCAATCAGATCCCAGCGACTGTTGCCACCCTGCCATTCACGGGCATAGGGGTCGAAGAAATTGCGATACAGGCTGTAGCGGGTCATCTCGTCGTCGAAACGCAAGGTGTTGTAACCGGCGCCACAGGTGCCCGGTGCGGCCAGTTGCGCATGCACGCGAGTCATGAAATCGGCTTCGCTCAGACCTTTTTCAGCGAGCTGACCGGGGGTGATGCCAGTGATCGCGCATGCCGCCGGGTGCGGCAGGATGTCTTCGCTGGGCTGGCAATAGAGGTTGACCGGCTCGTCGATCTCGTTGAGCGCATGGTCGGTGCGAATCCCGGCCACTTGCAGCGGTCGGTCGTTGCGCGGATTGATGCCAGTGGTTTCGTAGTCGTACCAGAAGATTGAAGTCACGGGCGAATCCTGAACAGAAGATCGGCGAAGTCTAGGCGTTTCAGGGTTGCCACGGCCAGCATGGTCGCCCTCGAACAGCAATTTCTCCAGATTCCTACAGGTGAATCGCATTTTCCCTGTGGGAGCGAGCCTGCTCGCGAAAGCTTTCTATCAGTTGCAAATGCGCTGACTGACCCACCACATTCGCGAGCAGGCTCGCTCCCACACCCGAGAGGCTGCTAGCATCAGGCGCACTTGCACCCCGAACAGGCGAACATCAGGTAGCCCATGCTCGAGCCCACAGCACCGCGAAGGAAAGCACCGCTGGATACGCGCCATCAGGTCGAAACACCGGAAGGCATCGACCTGCCGTTGCGCCCTGCCGGATTGATGGTGCGCGCCGTGGCGTTTGCCATCGATCTGGGCATTCGCGGCTTGATCCTCGGCGTGCTGTTTATCGCACTGGCGTTTCTCGGCAAGCTCGGCATGGGCCTCGGTTCCTTGCTGCTGTTTGCCATCAGCTGGTGGTACATGGTGTTGTTCGAGGTGCTGCGTCAGGGCCGCTCGCCGGGTAAGCAATGGCTGGGTTTGCGCGTCGTGCACGATGACGGCACGCCGATCGGCTGGTCGGCCTCGCTATTGCGCAACCTGCTGCGCTTTGTCGATCTACTACCCTTCGGCTATTTCCTCGGTGCGCTCAGTTGCCTGCAACACCCGACTTTCAAACGCCTCGGCGATATTGCCGCTGGCACCCTGGTCGTCCACAGCGAACGCCTGCTGAGCCGACCGCAATTGCCTGATGCAGAACCTCGTCGCTGCCCTGTCCCACTCACCCTGAGCGAACAACGCGCCGTGCTCGGCTTCGCCGAACGTCAGGCCGAGCTGTCTCCCGCACGGGTCAATGAGTTGGCGGCGTTGCTGGCCCAGCCGCTGCATATTTCGGCACCCAAAGCGGTGTCCGAACTCAACGGCATCGCGCGCGGTTTGTTGGGGCCGACCCCATGAAGCAGAGCCTGTTCGAAAGTCGTCACAAGGCGGAATGGGAGCACTTCGCCTTGGCGCTCGAACGCCTTGAACAGGGCAAGGACACCGCGCAAGTGGCGGCTTTCCCCAAGGCTTATCGTCGCCTCTGCCAACATCTGGCCCTGGCCCAGGAGCGCGGCTACAGCAGTTTTCTGATTGATTCACTGCAGCAGCAAGTGCTGCGCGGCCACCAACAGCTGTACCGGCATCGCAGCCGCCTCGGCGCGCAAATCCTTGCGTTCATCCTCGCCGACTTCCCGCGTCTGGTGCGTGAAGAGTGGCGCTTCGTAGCTGTCGCCAGCCTTCTGTTCTTCGCCAGCCTGATCGGTTTCGCCGTTGTGGTTTATCTGTTCCCGGAACTGATCTACAACCTGATCCCTGCCGAACAGGTGCGCGAAATGCAAGGGATGTACGACCCCGTTGCCGGCCACCTCGGACGCTCGGCCGAGCGGGCGGCGAGCGAAGACTGGGTGATGTTCGGCTATTACGTGATGCACAACACAGGCATCGCCTTCCAGACGTTCGCCAGCGGTTTGCTGATGGGTGTGGGCAGTGCATTTTTCCTGCTTTACAACGGCATGATCATCGGCGCGGTGGCGGGGCATCTCAGCGAAATCGGTTTTGGCCAGACCTTCTGGTCGTTCGTCATCGGTCACGGCGCATTCGAACTAACGGCGATTGCCCTCGCCGGAGCGGCGGGCCTCAAATTGGGCTGGGCGCTGATCGCACCGGGCTGCCTGACACGCGGCGAGGCACTCCGGCTGGCTGCGCGCAAGAGCGTGTTGCTGGTGTGCGGGGTCATGCTGTTCCTGCTGATCGCTGCTTTTATCGAGGCTTACTGGTCGTCGAAAACCAGTGTCACGCCGCTGACCAAATACGCCGTCGGCACCGCGCTGTGGCTGGCCGTCGCGGTGTATCTGCTGTTTGCCGGAAGGACCCGCCATGCGCCTGAGTGACGCCAGCGTAGTGATCCGCCCGCGCACGACCTGGGAAGCCATGGACCTGGGCGTATTGATGAGCCAGCAGCATCGGCGATTGTTGATGAGCAGTTGGGCGATCGTCACCCTGCCGCTGTTCTCCCTGCTCAGCCTGTTGCTGTGGGATTCGCCATCGCTGGCGGTGTTCATTTTCTGGTGGCTGAAACCGGCCTTCGAACGCCTGCCGTTGTACATTCTCTCCAAAGCGCTGTTCGGCGAAACCCCGACGCTCAAACAAGCCCTGCGTGAATGGCCGCGCCTGCTCAGGCCGCAACTGTTGGCCAGTCTGACCTGGCGGCGACTGAGTCTGAGTCGCAGCTTTGTACTGCCGGTGACGCAACTCGAAGGCCTCGACGGCGAGGCCCGACAACAACGTCTGCAGGTGCTGCTGCAACGCAACGGCGGCGCCGCGCAATGGCTGACAATTATCGGCGTGCATCTGGAGACCGCACTGTGGATCGGCTTGATGCTGCTGTTCTACATGCTCTTGCCGCAGCAGATCGAAACCGACTGGGACTGGCAATCGCTGCTGCTCGCCGCCGATCAGGACTGGCGTTGGCTGGAGCACCTGACCAACGCTTTTTATGCGCTGATCCTGGTGGTCTGGGAGCCGGTTTATGTTGCCTGCGGCTTCAGCCTCTACCTGAACCGCCGCACACAACTGGAAGCCTGGGACATCGAGTTGGTCTTTCGCCGTTTGCGCCAGCGCTTGAACAAAGGCGTGCTCGGCATGTTGCTGGCGGCGTGTCTGCTGCTGCCGAATCTGCAACCGGTGTGGGCCAGCGATGCGCCGGATGCTCCTCGGTTGTTGAATCAGCCGCTGACCAGTCAGGCGTCGCGCGACAGCATCCAGTCGCTGCTCGAACAACCGCCGTTCAAGAACAAGGAAAGCGTCACCCGCTATCGCTTTGGCGACGACCCGGCAAGTCCGGCCAAAGACGCGCAAGCGGGTGAGGCACCGCAGTGGCTGAAAACCCTTCTCGGTTGGCTCGATGGTCGACACCTTGATGCCTTGGCGAACGTGATTGAGGTGCTGTTGTGGGGCGCGTTGATCGCGGCGCTGGGCTGGCTGGTCTGGCGATATCGCGAGTTTCTCCGGGCCTTCGTCAGCCGCCGACCGAGCCTGCCAGCGCGCAGCAAACCGCCGGCGTCGCCGCAAGTCTTCGGCCTGGATCTCAACCGTGAAACCCTGCCGGATGACATTGCCAGCAGCGCCGAACGCTTGTGGCTGAACGAACCTCGCGCCGCGCTGGGCCTGCTCTATCGAGGCCTGCTCAGCCATTTGCTGCACGATTTCGACCTGACGCTGAAAACCGCCGACACCGAAAACCAGATCCTCGAACGCATCGAGCAATTGCAACGCCCGGACCTGCTCGTCTACAGCCGCACCCTTACGGTTCACTGGCAGAACATGGCCTACGGACACCGGATTCCACCGGCTCATTTGCAAGCGCAGTTGTGCAACGGCTGGCGTGAATTGTTCGGCAAAGGATCCGCGCATTGAACCGGCGCATCGGCTGGTCGTTGGCTACGCTGGCGCTTCTGCTGCTGGGCGGCTTGAGCCTGTTCCTCTACCTCAAGGCCCGGCCCTATCAGGAAACCGTCGATCACGGCCCCTCGCCTGCCGCGCAAGCCAATCCTTATCTGGCGGCAGAGATGTTCCTGCGCGAACGCGGTCTTGTGGTCAACCACGCCGAGACGCTGGCGGTGCTGCCACACACCGAGCCGCACGGTCATACGCTGCTGTTGTTCGGCGAGCGCGCGCGGATGACGCCGCGTGAAGTCGATCAGGTGTTGAACTGGACTCGCGCCGGCGGACGCCTGGTGTTTGTCGCCGAGTCGCTGTGGGATGCGCAAACCGGGCGAAGTAATGATCTGCTTCTCGATAAGGTGCAACTGCATCAATCGCTGAGCAAAGACTTGAAAGATCCATCAGTGGACGTGGAAAAGGACCGCTTCCCGAAACTGACCAAGCTGTATCTGGAGGACGAAGAGGCGCCGGCCTACGCCGGTTTCGACACCGACTTCCACCTCGACGACCCGAACAATGTCGCGCAAGCCTGGGCCAACAGCGCCAAAGCCACGCACATGATGCAACGGGTGTACGGCCTCGGCACGGTCACCGTAGTCACTGATGCGGAGCTGTGGAAAACCCCGGCCATCGGCAAATACGACAACGCCTGGCTACTGTGGTACCTGAGCGCCGACACCGACGTCACGCTGATTTACAACACCGCGCACGATGGCTTGTGGACCTTGCTCTGGCGCTATTTTGCGCAGGCCATAGTCGCCCTGCTCGCCTTGATCGGCCTGTGGCTGTGGCAGGCCGGCGTGCGCCACGGTCCGGTGCAAATGCCGGCAACAGCAGGTCGCCGCCAACTGCTTGAGCATCTGCGTGCCAGCGCCGATTTCCTCCTGCGTCACAACGGCCAGCAGGCGCTGCTGCAAGCCTTGCAACAAGACATCCTTCGCCGCGCCCGCCGCCGCCATCCCGGTTTCGATCAATTGAATGTGGCCGAGCGATGGCTGGCGTTATCGCGCCTGACCCGGCAACCCACCCGCGCCATCAGCCAGGCCCTGAGCCCACGTCCGAACCAGCGTTTGTCCAGCGCCGAATTCAGCCGTCAGGTCGCTCATCTGCAAACCTTGAGGAACGCGTTATGACTGAACAGATCGAGCCCGGCAGCGTGACTCACGCTGCCCAGCAACGCCAGCGCGCCAGCCAGTTGGCGCAGGCAGTGCGCAATGAACTGAACAAGGCGCTGATCGGCCAGGAAGCGGTGGTCGACGATGTCCTGACCGCGCTGATCGCCGGCGGCCACGTGCTGCTCGAAGGTGTGCCCGGGCTGGGCAAGACCTTGCTGGTGCGCGCTTTGGCGCGTTGTTTCGGCGGCGAGTTTGCGCGCATCCAGTTCACCCCGGACCTGATGCCCAGCGACGTCACCGGTCACGCCGTGTATGACCTGCAGACCGAGCAGTTCAAGCTGCGCAAAGGCCCGCTGTTCACCAACCTGCTGCTGGCCGACGAGATCAACCGCGCGCCGGCAAAAACCCAGGCGGCGTTGCTCGAAGCCATGCAGGAGCGCCAGGTGACGCTCGAAGGGCGCGCGCTGCCGATCGCGCAACCGTTCATGGTGCTGGCGACGCAGAATCCGATCGAACAGGAAGGCACCTATCCGCTGCCGGAAGCCGAGCTCGACCGCTTCATGCTCAAGGTGCGCATGGATTATCCCGACGCCGATCAGGAGTTGAACATGGTCCGCCAGGTCTGTCGTTCGACCCGCGCCGACATGCTCGACGTGCAACCGCTGCGCACGGTGTTGCAGGCCAAGGATGTGCAAGCGTTGCAACGTATCGCCAGTGACTTGCCGCTGGACGATCAGGTGCTCGATTACGCCGTGCGCCTGGCGCGCAGCACGCGCACCTGGCCGGGGCTGACCCTAGGCGCCGGGCCGCGCGCCTCGATCGCGCTGGTGCGTTGCGCCCGTGCCCGCGCCTTGTTGCGCGGCGGTGAGTTCGTGATTCCGGATGACATCAAGGGCTGCGCGCTGGCGGTGCTGCGCCATCGCGTGCGCATCGCGCCGGAACTGGATATCGAAGGCCTGCAAGTCGATCACGTGCTTGCGCAGTTGCTCGATAAAGTGCCGGCGCCGCGCCTGTGAAACCTTCGCGTCTGCTGCTGATCTGGCTGGCCCTGCTGGTGGTCATCAGCATCGTGCTCGGCGCCCTGCAGGCGTTGCAGACCGACATCCCGTCCAGCCTGATTTCGGTCAACCGGGGGTTGCTGCTGGCGCTGTTGGCCTTGGCGGTTATCGACGCTGTGCGCCTCAGACGCCTGCCCTCGCCACGCATCAAGCGGCAGATGCCTGGCAGCCTGGCACTCGGGCGCTGGGGAGAGATAAATCTGCAAGTTGCCCATGAGTTTGCCGAGCCACTGAAGGTCAATCTCTTCGACCACGTCCCCGACGGCCTCGCGTTTGAACATCTGCCGCTGACCGTTGAGCTTCAACCTGGGCATGTCAGCCACATCAGCTACCGCCTGCGCCCCACCAGACGCGGGCATTTCAGCTTCGATCAGTGCGAAGTCAACCTGCCGAGTCCTCTAGGTTTCTGGTCAGGCAAACGCCTGCTCGGAGTCGTCGATCAGACCCGCGTCTACCCCGACTTCGCCCGACTCTACGGCGGTGAGCTGCGCGCCGTCGACAACTGGCTCAGTCAGCTCGGCATACGCCAGCGCCAACGTCGCGGTCAGGGTCAGGAATTTCATCAGCTGCGCGAATTTCGCGAGGGCGACAGCCTGCGCCAGATCGACTGGAAAGCCACCGCCCGCCAGCGCACGCCGATTGCCCGCGAGTACGAAGACGAGCGCGATCAACGGATCATCTTCCTGCTTGATTGCGGCCGGCAGATGCGCAGTCGGGACGGTGAGCTATCGCACTTCGACCATGCGCTCAATGCTTGTCTGCTGCTCGGTTATATAGCGCTGCGTCAGGGCGATGCGGTGGGGCTGAATACCTTTGCCGGTGATCAGCCGCGACACGTGGAGCCGGTCAAAGGAGGCGGCCAACTGAACGTCTTGCTCAACGCTGTTCATGACCTGGAGAGCACGCAACGTCCTGCCGATTATCAAGCTGCCGCCAGCCAGTTATTGGCTCGCCAACAGCGCCGGGCGCTGGTGGTGCTGGTGACCAATTTGCGCGATGAAGATGATCAACTGCTGGGCGCGGTCAAGCGCCTGAGCGTGCACCATCGGGTATTGGTGGCGAGCCTGCGGGAAGAAGCGCTGGATACACTGCGCCAGACCGCGGTGCAAACGCTGCCCGAAGCATTGGCCTACTGCGGCACGGTAGATTATTTGAATGAACGGGCCGAACTCCATGAGCGGTTGAATGCTCATGGAGTAGCAGTGATGGATGTTCGGTCCGCGCAATTCGGGGCCGCGCTGGTGACCCGCTACCTTGACTGGAAAAAATCCGCCACGCTCTAGCGCGACCGCTGGCTCAGACTACGACCAGAGTCAATGAACTTTCGGCTGTACCTACAGGGTTATTCACGCTTGCCCTGACAATGACCGAGCCAGTTTCAACCGGTGCAAAAACCACCTTCGACCATCCCTTGTCATCGCTGACAGTCCCTCTCAACGGAACATCATCAACGGTCCAGAGCACGCTCATATCGACCACTGGCTCAGCCAGATTTTTTACCACTTGCACCGCGATCGTCACAGGCTTGCCCATTTGGCCGATGAGGGGCACTGCATAAATGGAACGCAAGATGACGCTGGGTCGGGCAACCACGTTGATCCTTGCCAGCGCAACCGCGCCCGAATTCAGCGAAGCCACCAGATCAAACTGGCCGACCTCAGTAGGCTGGAATTTTACCGGCGCAATTCCTAGCTCGTCGGAAACCGACGACGGCAGCGATTTGCCAGCGAATTGCCAATCGACTGGCAGGTTTGTTACGGGTGTGCCTTGCGGGTTGGCTTTCACTACGGCCCAGGCGTTCACCTCATCTGCACGATAAACAATTGTCCTGTCGCAACTGAGCGATTCAATCACCGGCGCTTGCCCGGTATAGGTCAATACAGCCATATCCCAACCGGCCAGCCCTCCTTCAACGGTCGCTGACAGAACGCCATCACCCAAACCCATGAACGTCCAGTCAGCGATACCCTCGTCATCGGTCACAGAGCGCTCTATCTGCCCGTTGAACTCCCAGGTCACAGGCACGCCGGCCAAGGGCTGTCCGGTCAATGCAGAAGTCACTCTGGCTTTCGCATGCACTGCGGCTTCGTCGGGAGGCTGCCGGGCGTCGGACGGCTCATAAAGCTCTGCGATCTGTCTCGGTTGGGCGAGAACCAGATCCATCGCTATCGAAGCCCAATTGTCCGCATCGCCAACGGTTGCGATGACCTGACTGGAACCTGGCGTTGTGGGAACAAAGCATACTTTCGCCCTCCCGTAAAAGTCGGTCTCGGCGTTCAGAACGCCAAGGTCAGGGTGCGTAAATGTCACCAGCACTCCTGCCATCGGTTTTGCACTGATGGACGAAACGACCTGGATCGCCTCTTCAAAGACATCTCCCCAAAGAAGCTGCGAACCGGCATGGCTGGCCGCCGAGCTGATCCTCATCACCTGCGAGCCTGAACCCTGCGACATCGCGTTGGCCGGCGACAGCCGGGCCAGCCGTTCGGCGCAGAGCCGCAACGCAAAACTGCCGTCCGTGAAATCTCCCGCGCGCAACGCGAACCTTGCCATTCCATTCGTGACAACCTGCGCCATGCCCAACTCTGGCTCATAGTGATTGCCCAATACCGTGGGCGCAGTGCCGGTATGCCCCATACGTACGGTCTGCCCGTTAAATTCTTCCGGGAAAAACGCCACGATACTGTGCCTGCCTTTGCGACGCGGGAAACCGGTGGTCCCGCCCCAGTCCTGACTGGTCTGACCATCGAAACTGACCTTGACTCGCGGCCAGAGATCTTCTGCCAACGGTTTGAAGGTAGCGCTTCTGTGCTCTGAGGTATTGTCGTAGAGACTGAACAATGTCGCCTGCACTGTCTGCATGTCGGTGCTCACGGGAAGCACGGCGAAGCCGGAGTTACCATCGCTGTCAGTATTGACCGCTACAGGGTCGCCGCCGGAACGCCAGGTGACCGGCACATCGGCAACTGCCGATGCGGTAAAACGCGACACCACATTAGCCCATGTCCAGGCCTGATCGAGATCGACTACCGGATCCACCGGTGACTCGAGTATGAAATTGAAACTCAAGGCGTTATGTCCCAATTCCATTGGTGTGACGGGTGCGACGAATACCAATTGAGGCAGGTTTACAGCGAGCGCAAAGTTGCCCGCCCTTGTGCTGCTGCCGAAACCGAGTTGCCAGAAAGCGCCCTCTGCACCCAGCGGTTGCGATTGCTTCAAGGGCGGACTCACGATCGCATTCAGTTCGTCGGCAGGCGTTCCCGACCACTCCAGCGCTGCTGACAGGCCCACCAGCGGGCTTAGCTCATTGAGGCAGACGGTAAACTGATGATCCGCACCGAGGCAGGGATATAGCTTCTGCCCATCGAGTGCTGCCGTTACTCGATCCAGCCTGACGCCAACTTCCCGAGCCAGGTCCGGATTGACGAATCGCCCGCACAACTCGCGATCATCTGCAACAGCATCAGCCCGCAAACGCAACTCGAAGGGTCTGCTCAGACTTTCGTCGGCGTTGGAAGACAGGTTCCATGTCAATCCATCAGCCCCCAGCGGGAAAGAAACGCCGAGATCAGCCGGGTTCAGACCGATCAGTGGATCGCCCTCTCGCCAATCCAGACTGATGCGTTTGCTGCCGATCCACGGGCTGTCGGCAGCAGGGCTGACCTTCAGCACGTGTGTCTGGCCATGCCGGCAAACCAATCCGATGGTCTGATGATCGATTGCCTGACCATCCAGAGTGATCGTCACATGCTCATTCCAGACACTGGTCGCAATCGCCTTGACGACGAACTCCATCTCGCTCGGCTCGGCTTCTTCGTGAGCCTTGATGGTGGCAGTCACGCGATGGTCCCCCGCAGCTGCGGGTTGATGCCCATGACTGGACCAGCCTCCCGCGCCTGTCAGGGTCCTGGTCACGCTCCCGTCCGGCTCGTTCCAGAAAACCAGCGCTCCCTCTACCGGGCCACCGGTTCCTGATGCTGTCTTGTGCAGCACCTGCACCCACATTCGTGCGCTGTGGTTTTCATCCACCACGCAAATCCTGTCCGGCCCTCGCACCTCACCGGGCATGACCACATTGCGCGCCAGCGACATGGGTTTGGCCGGCGAACTTTCCAACAGATGCGCAGAGGTCAACCGCAGAGAAAACTGGCCATCCTGCCTGTCCTCGTTAGCAAATCGATACTCAAGCAGTCCATCCGGACCTATACGCGCGGCTGTTTCAAGCGGCGGCGTGACAGTGACTCCCAGCTTCTCGGCAGAGTCACCACTCCAGTGCAATGTCACGTCTGTGTCCCACAGCACCTGGGGAAACCGGACTTGCAAACGATAGGTCGTTCCGCGATTGGGATAGTCTTTCTGCTCCCACGGCCGCTCGTCTCCAGCGGCCATGATCGTGCGGACCTCTTGCAAAGGGTCGGTCGCCAGCACCTTGACTTCAAAGGCCTGACTCACCACGCCGCTGGCGTAGTAAAGGCTTTCGACCGAAGCTTGAATCTGCACATCGCCGGCCGCGCTCGGTTGTTGTTCAAACCAGGCCCAGCCCTCACGATCGGTCGGCGTCGTGGTTCCTGCGTCAGTGCCGTCTACCGTCCAGGTGACTGTTATTCCCTCCAGCACCTTGTCGGTGTAATACGAACCGACGCAGACGCCAACCCTGATGGATTGGCCGTGCTCCATCACCACGTAATGCGCTGCCTCTTTCAGTTGAATGAACTTCAGGCGGTGGTCGCCGAGTGATACCGGGATATCCAGTTCCGGGGCGTTGAACTCGTTCAATAACTGCAGGTTGAAAAGATAGGGAGGTTCGCCGTCAAGTTCCGGGCAAACCAGACTCCAGGAATCATCCAGCGGTTTATCCCTGCCCCAATCCGGATCGGCGACAATTGCGCCCTGTGGGTTGCTTTTGATGTTCAACGACGCCCGTGTACCCTGCCAGGTATCATCCTGCGCATGGATGCATTTGAAGCGGTGCGCTGCCGAACCAAGCGCGCCCAGACAAAGAGGCACGGCAAGGCCCACTGGCAATTGCTGCCCGTCCAGTTGCAGCGTCAACACCCGCGCCGCCGGCAAGTGCAACTGAAGATTGATCCGGGTGATCCGCAACGAAGAGAAGTAGTCGCCCTCCTTGTTGACCGGACTGATGGCGTGGACTTTGAGAATGTCGGTATCCACAAGCGGCAATGTCACATCCACTATGTACGAGCGCGGTCGGAACATTCGAGGCAGGCCATCGCGCTGGCGCAGAAGATCGACCGTTCGATCGCGGCGAGCGCCCACGAGCAAGGGAATTTTCTGCGTATCAGGCAGCCCGGCCACACTGAGCTCCAGCAGGCCCTCCTCATCGTGGTTCATTTCACAAAGAAAGCTGATGACATACCTGACGTCGTTACTGGAACTTTTGAATAGGCTGATCTCCTGATAAGCCGAAGAACCGTCCATGGCAGAGAGGATATTCATGCGCTCGCCACTTTCCAATTGATCGGACCTGGTCACGACATAAGCCGGGTTGACCGGCCCCCTTTTCCACTGCGCGAGGCTCTGGGAGAAGTCGCCATTGAGGATCAGATTGCGCTCGGCCTGAATATCGGGATCAAGCATGATGGCGGCTCCGTTCGGCGTTGCGTTTCAAAGCCTTCGCTGCGGCTTCTGTCACCAGGTTTTCCACTGCCAGTATGAAGGTCGGCTCACCGGCCTTGGCCGTATAGCGGATAGTGATGATGAGGTCGGTAATGGATGCAAGCACGGCAGACTGAGCCGGCTCGCCCCACCACGGAAAATGGATTTCCCAACAGGAAACCGCCCCCGAACATTCAAAAGCGCGAAGCAACCCCGGATCCTCATCCTCCATGACGCGCCCATCATCAGCAACGCCTTGGGAAATGCCGATTTGCTGGCCCGAGCGGGTGTTGAACACCACATCGGCAGGCGCTGGCTTGCTGTCGGGGTCATGCAGATATTCCACCGCCTGTGGCACTGGCCGGACGACGGTACGACTGCCAGTCTGGGTCAATGTTGCCCTGATGTTTTCGTAGGGTCCGAGCAACGCTGGGCAGTCAAATTCAACCGAGCGGATCAACCGGCAGTATTCACCGGGATGGTCGCGATTGAAGTTCAGCTCACTCACGCAAAAGGCGAGCCGTCCGTCAGCCTGCAGGTTTTCAAGCGCCGTCGCCCAGTCGGGGGCATCAGGCTGAGGCTCGACGGTATCAGCGAAGAGCTGACGCAAGGAAACGGTCTTGACCCGCTCGATACGTCGCTCGAAGCTTTGCAAGTGATCGCGCTGCTCACGCATCACAAAGCCAACCAACTGCTGACCAGCCAACAAACCGTGATGCTTCTCGGACCATGCCTGGGGCAAAACCGTCTGTGAGTCGTAATCACCGGTTTGTGCAATGCGCGATGCCTGGGCACTGATGCACAGACTGTAAGTTGCATCATAAGCCTGGTAGTACAACGCCTTGAGTTGTCCCAGCAACCAATCATAAAGCTGGCTGTGGGCAGTGCGTTTGTGCAGAAAGTCGTACACCGCCAAAGACTGACGATTGGTTTGCAAGACCAATTGCAAACTGGCCTGGGCAGCCTCTACGGCAATTACCTGCGCATTGATCTGCTCGTCCAGCGCCAGCAGTTCGGCGAGCGCCAGGTTACGTTGCAAACCCCATTCGCGGCGTCGCAGACGATAGCCCTCGGTCACCGCTCTTTTTTCCGCGTCGGCCTGTTTGCCCATGGAAGCAATCTGCAAGCCATGGGCGATGGCATGTAGAACACCTTCAGGAAAGGCATTGCCGTTGGCCATGCCAAAGACTTTGGGAATGACCGAAATCGCTCCCGCTGCAGCCTGAACAGCCACCGAGCCCTGATTCAGTTCCTTGGCAGCGTGCAGGTCATCCATGACCTTGTATTCCTCTGCCGTGACGTTTTCGTCAAACCACGCGGCGTACTCATCGGCGCGTTGCTTGACGGCGGCGTGACTTTGGCGCAAAGCCGTCAGCGTCACGTTCATCTGAGCGAGGGATTTTTCCTGAATGGCTTTCGTCCATTCGGCTTGTTCCAGCAGATGCCTTTGTTGCAACTCACCTGTTGCGCTGTGTCGCGCTGTTCCATGAAGCGCAGCAGTTCACTGCCGAGGTTTTGCAGCTCCTGTGCAGACCGCAGGGCAAATTCGCTGGTCACTCGCCAGCCATAACCGTTTATGACTGGGCGCCCGCCCATTCGCCGTGGCCCGGCGTTGTTTCCTGCTGCCAGGTCACGTAACAGTTGCGCAGGATCACCCGGTGGTTCATACAGCGGCAATTCGAGCGGTTTGCCATCAATGGTCAACCAGTGACGCAAGTTGTGAAGGCGCTGCCGAGGCAATTGGATCAGCGCCAGCAAACGATCATTGGTCGGCAATTTGAAGGGTGGTGTCGCCAGCAGCCCCATCGCGGGTGCGAAATCAGCCGAGGGCGGTACGTCGGCAAGGGAATACACATGCGTTCTCTCGAACGCTTCCAGCGTCGGGCGCTCGCTCTGGTCAATCAGCGCTCCGAGAGTCTGTGTCTGCCAATCGGTCACCGAGCGCGCCGAAGGCGGGTCGCCCATCAGGTCCTGCGCCTGCTGATAACACTCCTTGGCCAGCACCAGACTGTCCCGCGTCTGCTGACGGTAATACCAGTCCCCCTCCTCGACCAGATTCTTGACGAACTCCATGAAGGTGAGGATCTGAAAGTGCTGCGGCGCCGCGTAACTGATGGCGTACGGATCATCCTCTACCAGACACTCGGGGCCGGCATTGCCGGGACTCACCAACGGCCGGCAGCGCCAGTAATCCGGCTTGTCGCCTGGCTGCGGGGGATCTGAAACCTGCGCGGTCGCTTGCGGATCGAACACCCTGCGCCACCAGGCTTCAGCCTCGCGATAACGATTTTCGTCGCGAAAGCGGATAGCCACCAGATGAATCAGATGGAAGAACAACTCCCAGAAATAAAGGCCATTGGCACCATTGAAGGCTCCGTTGGGCTCATCGACCGGCCCGGCTTCCGAGGGCGGTTCAACCAGAAACTGCGTCGGCCAGGCGAGCACCGCATCAATGGAAATATTGGCGAGCCCGACCAACTGCGGACCGAACAGCGAATTGAGGCGTACCCGTGCCAATGTTTGCGGATTGTTGAAGGCCAGAAACTGCGCCGCGTCATGCTGATTCTTTTCCAGTACTGCGGGGTCGAAACCCGCGATGCCGGTCATTGTCAGCACGAATTCTTTACGGCCATAGGGTGCAGAGGCATCAGTAGCGCCGAAAGTGAAGGTGAGGGGACTGGTGAAGCCGCCTGAACCACGCTTGTAGGCAAGCCAGTCGGTGGCCCATCCGCCAGCTATTGAACGCTCCCCACTGGTTTGCTTCGGATCCCCGTCCGAGGGTTCGCTGGTCAGCATCAAATCGAAACCAGCGCAAACACTCGTGCTTGCCACCACCTCTGGGGCATTTGACCTGCAAATCCCCCTGACAACCAGGATGTCTCCCGTGGAGTGAGCAAGCAGAAAAGCATCCAGTTCGTAGAAGGCAGTCAGTGTCCCGGGCGTCGCGATCGTCGTAACTATTTTTGGCCGCATCTGCTCGGTCAGCGAATGCTGGACAGTGAGAAAACTGTCGAAACGTTGCGCCAGCATTTCCAGCCAACTGCCTTCATATTCCGGCCGAGAGCGAAACAGTGCATCGCGCACCACAGGCGTATGCGCTACTTCACCATTGAAAAACAGGATGCCAAGAACGCCATTGGGATGACTTTCGCTAACACGGACAGTGGCAATCAAGCGGCTACCGACTGCAGGATGGGCCGCGAGATCCGGAATGCTTTGCAGATTTGTTGCCGGCGACCAGTCACCGTTCTGCGATCTGAACGCTATGTTGATGCTCACCTTGTAGGGAACATAGCCGTCCTTGCCTTTCTCGCCGAGTTTGTCTGCAAGCTCGGCCCAGACCAGACACGGCCTGCCGTTCCAGAATACCGGGCGCACATCCAGCACGGTTCCGGTCGCCCCGACATCGATCAATTCCCACTCGTTCCACGCTGCCGGATTGACGCAGGTACAGGTCGGCGTCAGTTCAATCTGCGCTTCGCGCCAAAAGTATCGGTAAGGCGCCACGCGCTCGCGGCCGACAATGAAATAGCGCCCATCCACGGCCGAGGTGCCATGCATAAAAGCACTGACGACTTCCAGGTTGCAGGTTTCTTCAAAGGACTTCAGATAGTTGCGCAAAGCGATCAATACCGAATCGGTGCTTAACCGCGTCTGGTTCAGATCGGTCATCAGCGCCTGGAACAAACGAGTCGTGCGCGGCCGCGCGAACGGCGTCATGTAGTTTTCCGGGTAAACGAGGAGCGACATCAACGCCGACCAGTCCGAATAGTTTCTGTACAGCTCCCAGCGTTTCAGATCCTCTTCAGGGAACTCTGTCTTCGAATACCCCGGCTCAAGCTTGCGGTAGGCAGCATTGATGAACTTCTGCGCGCAGCTGATCGCCTCGGCACCCAGTGCACTGGGCACTTTTTGCGTGTCGAGCGAGTCCAGACGCAGCAATTCATTCAGATGGTCTGCGTTCTTCATGATGCTGAACCGGCCACCGCTCTCGCCAAAGTGGCCCAGGCAATACTCCGTCAGTGCAGTGCGACGTTGTTCCAGCAAATCGTTGATGATGCTTTGGCTCATGATCTTCACCTTCTGGCGGGGCGGCGCAAACGTCATGCTTCATCTGGAAGGGGGAGAGGCGCGAACTCAATCAATGCAAAATCCACAGCCTTCTCGCTGGTTTCCGAGAGCACGGTGCAAATGAATGTGCCTCCCGTCGGACTTGAGATAACCGCTCGGGCAACGCCTTGCTGAGTGGTCTGGCCCTGCTGGGGCCGAATCACCGCCTCAACCGCCAGTAAAGGCTCGTCACCAATAGCGGTGGCGGACCAACGCACCCAGCGGTTTTTGCCCAGATTGCCGAAGCGATCCATGAGAACGGCCGATAACTCGACCGCTTTTCCCACTGGCACGACGCTGGTAGGCACTCTGGACATGAAAGGCGCGGGGAAATCCAGGTTCCTGCCGTCGTCGGTCAACTGGATGAGCGGCCCCTCCTGCGGCGCGATCAAGGGCACCCAGAACAGCGGACGCTCAGCCCCCATGACCTTTCCTGGCGTGTAGGTTGCCGTGGCGACACCCGTTCCTGGCTGGGTTTGGCCGATGATCAGCGTGCCAAGACTGGCCTGTCCGCGAATGGACACACCGCTGAGCGCGTGGCCGTCCTGGTCCGTCAGCGTGATGGTGAAGATGATTTTTTCCGGACTTCCGGCAATCACCTCAGAGCTGTTCGGCACGATCTTCATGTTAATGAGTGGCGCCCGCAGCTCGGCGGATGGGCGAACCGCTGGCGCCGTTTCCCCAAGACTCAACGAGGCATGCTCGGCAGCGTCTTTGTAAACCGGCTTGTCGACGGTTTCAGGCAGCGTTCCCAGCAGAAAAATGGTCAGCGCATCCATGTTGGTGTGGGTGGCCAGTTCGCGTATCCGGACCAACAGATCCAGTTGCCTGAGATTTTTCAAGAGCCTGTATTGCGGGTCGATTCGCCCGATGCATTCGTGCACGTCCTGCTCGCTCCAGTCGAAAAACCGGGCCAGCCAGACCTCCGACGCCTGCTGTGCGAGGCGCAGCGCGTCGGCGGACAACTTCTCTGGATCTCCCAATTCGTGGATCTGCCTCAAGTACTCAAGCAACTCGGTATGAGGCTGCTTGCTGATCTCGAAGGCATGAGTCAGAACCGTCAGGTAGTACAGGGTAGCGACGGTGAAGTCTTGAGAGCCGTCCTGCTCCCACCAATCGTTGAGCCCGTGATCGAGCAGCGCATCAAGGGTTTCGAGGCTGATGTCCAGTTCGGCCACGACGGCACTGAGCCGACGTATGTCAGCCAGCAGAACGAACAGGGGATCAAGAGGTTCCTCGCGCAGGGTGCGTGACAGCGCCCAGTCTTCACCCATCTGCTCGACGATTCTGACCAACAGCTCGTAGACGCTCGAATTCGCCCAGTTCAAAGTCTTCAGCGCCCGTTCTGCATCCATCCCGGTATAAACAGCCAGACATTCCCGAGCGACTGAAAGCTGAGCGGCACGCGCCTGCAGCAGAACCGTGAGCATGATTTCGACAATGGGAGCACGCACACTGCTGTCATCTTCATCCAGCCCCTCCCTGACCGCCTTGTCGAGTTCCTCTCTGGCGAAGACTACGTATTGGTCTTCTGTGCCCTCGCGAGATTTCACCAGACCCAGCGGGTCAGTCAGCGAAGACAGCAGATCTTTCCAGTCACGGCCCACCAGCGGCGGCACACCGGCGGTCACGAATCCGATATGAGTCAATAATGCCTCGCCCAACAAATTGCGGACCTGCTCGAACAAGCGCAGTTCTGGCTCGGTCGCAACATTGGATACCTGAAGATCGGCCACCTGTTGCAGCATCCACAGCACGGGCAAATTGCGCGTACGACACCAGTAGCGGCATGCAGCCAGTGCCGAAATGAGGTTCAACACGTCGGGGACAGTGTCGCCGGCCGTGGGTTTTCCCTTGATCACCGGAACGCCCGCCAGACCGTCAGCCCACGCCTCCCCGCCAAGCACCATGAGCATCAACAGCCCCTCTACAGGTGTCATGCCCAACAAGCGGGGCAATTTCACCAGGCGGTAAAACGCCGACAGAACCTGCGGGCTGCGCTCGAGCGTGTCGGTTCGGCCATGGGCACGGGCGATCGCCAGCGCCAGATACTGGTAGGTCTGCAGGTCGATTTCCAGTGCGCTGCAGATTCGGCTGACGGTGAATTCGGGCACACCCTGCGCCGGTAGCAAAGGAAACACAGCGTTATCAAGGAGCAATGGATCGCGGTAGTCTCCCTGGACATTATTGAAGATCTGATCAAATTGTGACGCTACCTGCCCGCGGCCATAGATTGAGAACGCGTCGATAAACACCACGAAATCCGCAGCCTTGCAGCTGAAGCCTTCACGCAAGGTCTGGAACAACCCCAACGCATGCACGGTATGGTCGGTAACCCCGATGGCCGGTTTCACAGGTTTTTCAGAGCCATCGGGGATGCCAGCCCACTCGGCGTTGACCGCAGCAACCAGCAGCGAATCGACCTCCTCGGGAGGCAGCTTCAGCCATAGATCCAGGCGCCGCTTGCGGTTCATCCGATCGTATCGTCCCGGGTTCATGGGGGATTGGCTCAATCGGTGCAGCAGATTCTCGTAATTGACACTGACGGCGGGTGATTCGCCGCCATTGATAAAGACTGAACCGCAACGCTCGCTTTCCTGCGCAGCGAAAGGCGCATAAACAAGCACGTTGGCCGACCGTGTTGGTGCGTAACGGCGAATTGACAGAAAAGCTTCCAGGCCTTCGGCATCCAGCTTGGTGCGCTGAGCGAAAAACTCCACTTGATTGAGGTTCTGCCAGTCCACCCCGGTTGTACCGTAATTCTTTAAGTAGAATGCCTCTTTGGTGTCCGTGTCGGCGTCGTCGGGAATGAGCTGCTCGGTCAACAACTCTCGCTGGAACGGTCCCAGCCGCGAGGCATGGGCCAGCGCACGACCGGCATCGTCATCCCAAGCCTCGGGAAGCAGAAAGTTGGGGTATTCGATATCTGTCCAGCGGGCAAAATGCCCCACTGACAGACTGTGATGAGCAACCACCGCATTGATGGTTGCCCAATGCTTGTAGTAGGGCAAACCATTCGGATAACGCCGCAGGATCATGGCATCTTCCAGCTCCGGCTCGGTTCTGCCGCTAAACCTTTCCAATACCTTGAGAGTGATATTTACTGCAGAAACGGTCTGGTGCATCGCGTTGTGGTCGATGAACAGTTCCCTGATATCGGCCCGACGCCTGCGGATAGGAATCTTCCCGGTTACCTCATCGGCATCACCGTGTTTTTCGATATTGTCCCCGGCCCACTTCCACATCTGTACCAGATAAGCGACAACTCCCGTGGCATCTTCAAGCGCGCCAACCGGTGCGAACTGGTCAAATGCCGGGCGGAACAGGAGTTCGTAACTGGGCCCGGTGTTGAACCCACCCGCCGCGTACGGTGGCGGTTTCGGCTCGCCGGTCAATGACTGCTCGATGAACTGCCGTCGCAGGTAAACCGCCAGCCCATTCAACCGACGCTGAAACCTCCTGGCCTCCTCGACATTGATGTCGAAGTCTTTCGCCAGGCCCTCGGCGCCCTTCTCCACCAAGGGAAAAATCGACTCGCCACGCTCCAGCCAGGATCTCAGACCGGCAAATTTTTCCAGGCTCTGCTGCTCGCCAAAGACCTGCTCGAACAACTCCAGGCTGGGTTTTTTTGCCGTACTCTTACTGGCCATGCTGTCAGTCCCTGAACAGTTGATGTGCGCTGGCGGGGAACCTTGCCGGCATCGGTTGATACAGACCATTCAGCGCTTCGAAACAGATAGAGTCCACTGTCATAAATGACAGTTTTTACGACCGTTCATCGGAACTGCGTTCAAGAGTTGTCTGGCGACTCGACACGCACATCAAAACGTCCACTTTCTGCATCGTCTGATATTGGCGTCCCTGTGCTGGATATTTGCCGGAAACGGCACCACTGGGCGCCACTGTGCAACGGCATCGTCGGAGTGGCCGTCCAGCCTGCGTCAGTGACGGTAATGGGGCCGGCAAGTACGACATCCGGGCTGTACCAGCTCATGAGCGTGCCGATGCCCGGTATGCCCGAACCTGTGAAGGCCGCCACGGGAGAAACCCAATGGCCTGGCCCTGGATATATGAATTGCGGAAGAAAGAGCCTTAGCTGACATTCCCACTCGCTGGGGGCCGAGTGGTATCCACCGTTGGAGGCCACAACGCTCAATGTGACAGCCCCATCGGGTGGCTCCAGCGTTGCGGGGATTGACCAGCTTGCGTCGTCTAGCACCGAGGCCGTGCCCAATACGGATTCCCCGCGCTTGAGCGTGATCCGGTCGCCAGAAACGCCGAACCCGGACACCGTCACCGTAGCGCCAAGGAATTCTTCGGGAGTGGGCGATTCAGGGGTCACCGCGACGGGTACGACCCGACACGGCAGATCGAGGCTTGGTTTTGAGGTTCTGCTCTCGAACGTCTGAGTTGCCCAAAGGATTTCGTCTCCGACCTCCAACGAAACGCCGGCATCCCACACACCGTCCACACCGATCTGGACATCGCGCAACAATGGCTCATCGAGCCCGCGGCGCCAAACCGTAACCAACCCCTCTCGCCGCCCCGTACCCGAGAGAGTTGCCCTGCGCGCCAGATCGCCTCCAGGTTGCGGGTGCATAAACTCGGGTGGCATCACCACGACGTCGAACTCGCGCACCTCACTGTCCTTCGACGCCCGACCGTTGAGGGTCTGCTGCGCGGTGATGAACCACGTCTTGATGGCGAGTCCGGTGAGAGGTACCGACCAGGGACCGTCCTGCCCGAGAACCACTGGATCGCCCAAGCGCTTTCCTTCCTGTAGATCCCACAGCTGCATCGAAGCGCCTGCCATGCCGAAGTCACCGGTCACCGTCAGATCGCTGTCGGTTTCCTGTTTGGGCAGCGGCGTTCTGATCGCGGGCTGGAGCCGCTCCAGGTAAACCTTGAATTCCAGGGAGCCAGGCTTCGATGCAAGTCCGACGACGGTCTGCGTCGCTTCGATGGTGTAGAGCACTCCATCCGTAAACGGAGTCGGGCGCTGAAAGGTCCATTTATCCCCGATCACCTGCGCTGCAAATGAGCAACCGCTATCGCTGAACGTAATATTCACCAGTGCGTCTGGCCAGCACGTGCCGCTGAAGATCGGCGTTAGTCCGTCCTCGGGAGGGGCATCGAGACCGGGTTCGCGAGGCGCAATGCTGACGTGATAATCCAGCCAGCTTTCAAAGCCGTTGAGTATTTGCTGGATGAATACTTTCTGATTGTTCGTCGGACCCCAAAGGGTCGATGCTTGCGTCGACCATCGCCGATTACTGACCGGTGCATCAGGCGCAGCGAGCTCACTTTGAGTCAGCCATATTTTGACGGTAGCGTCGGTGATGCCTGCACCGCTGAAGGTAGGTTGGTAGTCGTCGGTGTGAGTTACATTGCTGACGGGGGACAGCTTCTTTTCGACGTCGAATTCAAAAGGCAACGAGTCGATCCAGCCTCCGGTATTGTCGGCAATCTGTTGAATCGCCACGAGTGTACGGCGGCCCAATTCCCAGCCCGTTGCGGTGGTAGCCCACGTACCGTCGTTTTGCACCACGGCAACAGCTGGCGCATTCCCCTCGCCTGTTTTCACTGTGAACTGGATTCGCGTAGGGAAGTCGGGATCGTAGTGGCCCTTGCCTGAGAACGTCACCGTTGAATTGTCTGGAAAACCGATCACTGGTAACTCAGGTTTGGGAGGGCGAATCCTGAAGGCTCGCCATGCACCGCGACCGAGAATAGAGTCTTCGACAACCAGGCTGATGGGGCCTGGGCGAATGTCCTTGACCGCCACCGTCCACGGCTGGTGACCTGGCGGCACAGTCGCGGTTCCGTAGACGGGGCCCGCTGCCAAATCCTCATATACCTTCAACACGGCACCAGCCCGACCTCTTTCGCCGTCCAGTGAAAAAGCTTGCTCTTGCAATGGCGCAGGTCCGGTAATGATCGGGGGACCCGAAAATGTAAACTCGTAGATGAAACTTACTTTTGAGCTGACACCGCGTAAAACCTGAATAGCAATAAACATGGTCTTTTTGGGTTCAAAGCGATGTGCGCTTGTACTCCAGGTACCATCGGGGTTAACCGTGGCATGAAGCACCACGTCGCCCAAGTCCAATCCGTAGACTTCGACTGTAGCGTCCGGCAGTGCTCCACTACCGTGAATGGTTGCACCTTCGACGCTTGTCGAGCCCTCGCGTATTGAAGTTATCTGGACGCGATCAATCACGGAGAAAGCAACAATATCCGAGTCAAGATCCCCAGGTAGACAGGGAACTACCCGCTCTCTGACAAAAATCCGGTAGTTGCCTTGTGAAAGTTGACCCAAGGGTATGTTGAACCGACCGCCTTGTACGTTCTGGACGGGTGAACTCAGTGGCGTTTCCGGTGCATCAAAAACCCGGAGAGTTGATGCCCCTGCACTGATGGTACCGCTGACGGTCACATCGCCTGCCTTGATTACACTGTTATTAACAGGAAAGGCGATAAATGGTGCATCGAACATATAAAACCAGCCGGAGTCGTACCAGTCACTCCAACCCCCATTCCTGTATATAGCGTAATGAATAGCGGTGCTGCCAGCTCTGCGGCGTACATCAGGAGGAAGAGTTATAACACCCGAGCCAACCGCCCATTCCTCTTCTATATAATTGTTACTGCTGCCATCCTTATAATGAACTTTGAGCTTTTCTGCAGGACCAGACAGTGTGGTGATGAAACGTTTCTTCAAATCCCCGACCGCTCCACTTCGGGGGTAGCTGAACTCTCGGAGCGTTAGCAGGGCGCCAGGGTTTTCTTCTTTATCAGCTCTATCGGATTGCCCCTGAGCTTTGATCGATTCTTCACCCGGCAGGTTATGTTCATCATTCGAATGGTCATCCATCATCGTCAACCTCGGGGAAGTGGATTGTGTTATTCCTCACTTAGTTGAATCGATCCTTATGGAAAGGCACACCTGTCAACTCTGACAGTCCCGACTAACGGTAACTTTTTCCGCACTGCAACCTGCTGACGCCCTTCAGCCGAAGATGCACCGCTACAGCGGACTGCGCCGTTACCTGCGAGATGGGGTTATTGCTGGCGGAGAAGGCGCTGGATCAGGAGCGGGCAATCGCGGTGGCATGACGTCAAGATCAAAAGATCGCAGCCTTCGGCAGCTCCTACAGGGGGAACGCATTCCAAATGTAGGAGCTGCCGAAGGCTGCGATCTTTTGCTGTTCAGGCAGAAGCCGGCAATGGCTGAAAACTGAAGTATTGCTTTAACGCCAGCACCAGCTCGCCGAACTCCGCCGGCGCACGCCGCAGGATGAAACCAGCGTCGTAGTGCAACGGCGTGGCGTCTTCATGGCACCACACGCAGCAGGCGCTGAAATCGATGACTTGCTGGCTGCCATCGCGGGCGGGGACTTTGAGGCGTAACTGAAAATCTGCCCCGATCATCATCGGCAACTGGCTGATCAGCATCAGCCCGTCCGCAGACACGTTGCCGAGAAAGCCGACGGGTTTGTCGGTGATGCTATTGAACACTCTGAGGTAATACGGCAACTGGTGCCGTTCGATCCGGCGGTCGGTAAACATGATGTGCTGTACGCCATGCAGGGCTCCGCCAGGGAGCCGCACCTGTGCTTCGGAACGAGCCTGTAGGCAGGCCCGCTCTCCCCGCTTCCGGTGTGACGGTCGCGACAATCGCCGTCACTTTTACCACTGCCAGTCGCAGGTGTTGCGCCGCCATCGAGACAAGCCTCGCAAGCGGTTTCCTTGACTATAGCGGAGCTTGTACAGACAGCCAGATTTTGTACGACAGTACCGTCAGAAGCGTGTCGGCCGCACCACCGCAGCGGCACTGCGTGTCGGGTAATGGCCCAGGCTCTGCAGGGTTTCCAGACGGGCGCGGGCGCGGTAGGCGTATTCGCTGTTGGGGTACGAAGCGATGATGAACTGGTAGGTCTGCACCGCGTCGATGTAGAGCTTCTGCCGTTCCAGGCACTGGCCGCGCATCATCGACACTTCCGGCCATACGTACGGGCGGGCGCGGCTGGCGCGTTCGACCTTGGACAGTTCGAGCATGACCTGCTCGCAATTGCCACGTTCATAGGCGCTGTAGGCGTTGTTCAAATGATGGTTCATCGACCAACGGGTGCAGCCCGTCGCGGCGAGGACGCTGAGGGCAAGGGCGGCAATGGGCAACAATCGCATGGGGGTTCTCCTGTCTTGTGCTCTGTATCGACCCCTGGTCGAAAATCTTCAGGCGCGTTTGTCCCGAAGTTGCCACGTTCAATAAAGAAAACGATAAGTAGTGCATTCGAACAATGACTACACCCTTCGAGCATAGTAGCCTCTGCCTGCGCTTGAACTCAGGAGTCTTTGCATGTCCGTCCGTCGTACCAAAATCGTCGCTACCCTTGGCCCGGCCAGTAACTCGCCGGAAGTTCTCGAACAGCTGATTCTGGCTGGTCTGGACGTTGCCCGTCTGAACTTCTCCCACGGCACCCCCGACGAGCACAAGGCTCGCGCGAAACTGGTGCGTGACCTCGCTGCCAAGCACGGCCGCTTCGTCGCCCTGCTCGGCGACCTGCAAGGCCCGAAAATTCGTATCGCCAAATTCGCCAACAAGAAGATCGAGCTGAAGATCGGTGACAAGTTCACCTTCTCCACCAGCCATCCGTTGACCGAAGGCAACCAGCAAGTGGTCGGCATCGACTACCCGGATCTGGTCAAGGACTGCGGCGTGGGCGACGAGCTGCTGCTCGACGACGGCCGCGTGGTGATGCGTGTTGAAACCGCCACTGCCACCGAGCTGCATTGCGTGGTGACCATCGGCGGCCCGCTGTCCGACCACAAAGGCATCAACCGTCGCGGTGGTGGTCTGACTGCCCCGGCGCTGACTGAAAAAGACAAGGCCGACATCAAGCTCGCCGCCGAAATGGAAGTCGACTACCTCGCGGTGTCCTTCCCGCGTGACGCCGCCGACATGGAATACGCCCGTCAACTGCGTGACGAAGCCGGCGGCACTGCCTGGCTGGTGGCGAAGATCGAACGCGCCGAAGCCGTGGCCGACGACGAAACCCTCGATGGCCTGATCAAGGCTTCCGACGCAGTGATGGTTGCCCGTGGCGACCTCGGTGTGGAAATCGGCGATGCCGAGCTGGTAGGCATTCAGAAGAAAATCATTCTGCACGCACGTCGCCACAACAAGGCTGTGATCGTGGCGACGCAGATGATGGAGTCGATGATCCAGAACCCGATGCCAACCCGCGCCGAAGTGTCCGACGTGGCCAACGCCGTGCTCGACTACACCGACGCCGTGATGCTCTCGGCAGAATCCGCCGCTGGTCTCTACCCGCTGGAAGCCGTGCAGGCGATGGCGCGCATCTGCGTCGGCGCCGAGAAACACCCGACCGGCAAGACGTCCAGCCACCGCATCGGCAAAGAATTCAGCCGTTGCGACGAAAGCATCGCGCTGGCGACCATGTACACCGCCAACCACTTCCCGGGCGTCAAAGCGATCATCGCCTTGACTGAAAGCGGCTTCACCCCGCTGATCATGTCGCGTATCCGCTCCTCGGTGCCGATCTACGCGTTCACCCCGCACCGCGAAGCCCAGGCCCGCGCCGCGATGTTCCGTGGCGTCTACACCATCCCGTTCGACCCGGCCTCGCTGGAACCGCACGAAGTCAGCCAGAAAGCCATCGACGAGCTGACCAAGCGCGGCGTCGTGGAAAAAGGCGACTGGGTCATCCTGACCAAGGGCGACAGCTACCACACCACCGGCGGTACCAACGGCATGAAGATCCTGCATGTCGGTGATCCGCAGGTCTGAGTGACCGGCAGCTGAAACGCAAAAGCCCCGCCATGTGAATGGCGGGGCTTTTTTGCTTGAGATTCAACAGATACTTTGTCTGGTAAGGCCCTTTCGCGAGCAGGCTCGCTCCCACAGGAGATTGCATTTCAAATGTGGGAGCGAGCCTGCTCGCGAAAGCGTCTCAAGATTCAGCGAAAAAAACCGCTCAACGCCGCCACCGCCTCCGGCGAACGCAAGCGCTGGGTGAACAACGCGCCCTCCTCCTCGATCACTTTTCGCAGCAACTCCCGATCCGGCGCTCGCATCAATTGCTTGCTGATGCGCACCGCCTCGGCCGGCAGTTCATCGAAACGCAGGGCCACTTCCCGAGCCTTGCTCAAGGCCGCTTCACCGCTGTCCAGCGCTTGGGTGGCAATCCCCCACTGCGCTGCCTGCTCACCACTGAAGCCTTCACCCAGCAACAGTAACTCAGCCGCTTTCGCCTGCCCCAGCAAGCGCGGCAGGATCAGGCTGGAACCGAACTCGGGGCACAAGCCGAGGTTGACGAACGGCATGCGCAGCCAGGCGTCGCGGCTTGCATAGACCAGATCGCAATGCAGCAGCATTGTCGTTCCGATGCCCACCGCTGCACCGGCGACGGCGGCGATCACTGGTTTGCGGCATTCGAGCAGGTTGAGCATGAAGTGGAACACCGGGCTGTCGAGGTCGCTCGGCGGTTGTTCGATGAAGTCGGCGATGTCATTCCCAGCGGTGAAACACTCGGCACTGCCAGTGATCAGCACGGCATTGATTTCCGGGTCGCTGTCAGCCTGTTTCAATGCTTCGGCGAGGCGGCCGTACATGGCGCGGGTCAGGGCGTTTTTCTTGTCCGGGCGGTTGAGGCGCAGGGTCAGCAAACCGCGTTCGCGTTCCAGCAGGATGGCTTCGGTCATGGCGTGTCTCGCGTCTGAAAATCAGCGCTCAACTACGGCTGACAAACACGTCGGCCAGCAGTTGATTGCGCGGCAATCCGGCCAGATACAGACGCTTGGCGAACGCGTCGACACTGGCTGTCGAGCCGCAGACTAAGGCCAGGGTTTGCCGAGAAACAAGGCGCAGTTGCGCCAAAGCGGCGGCTGAGTCGGTCGCTGTCCACAGCTCGACGCTGAGGTTTTCACGCTGCGCGGCCAGCGCGGCAAGGGGTTTGGCCAGATAGTGCTCGCGCTCGTCATGGGCCAGGTGAATGACACGGATGGCGCCTTGGTGATCCTGCCGCAAGGCTTCGCGCAGCACACCGAACAACGGGCCTAAACCGGTACCGGCGGCCAGCAGCCACAGTGGCCGGGCGTGCCAGTCCGCATCGTAATGCAAGGCGCCGCCGCGCAGTTCGCCAAGGCGGATCGCGTCGCCGATCTGCAGCCGGCGTGCGGCATCGATGAATTCGCCGGGCTGACGGCAATCGAGGTGAAACTCGAGGAAGCGGTCTTCTTGCGGCAGGCTCGCCAGTGAATACGGACGAGCAATGTGGCCGATCCACAGCACCAGATGCTGGCCGGCGCTGTAGCGCAGTGGCCGCTGCGGGGTCAGGCGCAGGCGCAGAACGCTGTCGCTGAGCCAGTCCAGCGCCTCGACCACGGCCGGGAGGCCGTCAGTAATCGGGTCGAAGGTGTGCACTTGCAAGTCTTCGCTCACCTGGCATTGGCAGGCCAGCCGCCAACCCTGCTGGCGCTGTTCGGCACTCAAGGCGTCCGGACGATTGTCAGTGGGCAGGCCTTGCACGCATTGCACCAGACAGGCGTGGCAACTGCCGGCGCGACAGCTGTAGGGCACGGCAACGCCGTTCTGATTGAGGGCATCAAGCAGATTGCTGCCCGGCTCAACCGTCCACTGCCGCTCACCGACACGCAATTCAGGCATCGATGTTCTCCCACGCGGCGGCACAACGATTGCGCCCGTCGCGCTTGGCCCGATACAGCGCCTGATCGGCGCGCTGCAACGCTTCGTCCAGATCATCGCCTACGGCCAGCAGGGTCATGCCCGCCGACAGGCTCAGGTTGCGCACTTGCAGGCCCATCAACTCCACCTCGCTGAAGGCGATGCGCAAACGCTCGCAACACGCGGTCAGGCGTTCGGCATCACAGTCGGGCACCAGCACCACGAATTCCTCGCCACCATAGCGCGCCAGCACATCGCCGTCGCGCAGGCAGGCTTGCGCCACACCGGCAAACGCCTGCAATACCTGATCGCCGGCGGCGTGGCCGTGCAGGTCGTTGATGCGTTTGAAGTGGTCCAGATCGATCAGCGCCAGCCCGTGCATTACGTCGCCGTCCAACGCGTTGAGCTCGCGGGAGGCGATGCGCAGGAAATGCCGGCGATTGAACAGCCCGGTCAGTTCGTCGGTGGCAACCAGGTCTTCAAGCTGGCGCATCATCCCGCGCAGGGTGTCCTGATGCGCCTGCAAGGCGAACCGGCGCTGACGCTGACGTTGCCGCGAGACCTGGACAAAACGTGCGTAAAGCACCAGCCACGCCAAAACCATTGCCAGAATGCACACTTGCAACGCCGCGAGCGCAGGCTCGGCCAAGCGGAAGTGGTAAGCGTCCCACAGGGTAATCGCGGAGAAACTGAAGAACACCAGCAGCGCGCAGCGGATGAACACCCGTCGGGTGAGATGGAACAGGCCGAACAGCAGGATCAGCACATAGAACACCAGAAACGCACCGCGTGCCTCGTCGACATGGGCGATCAGCCAAGTCTGCCAGCCGAGGCCCATCAGCACTTGCGCTTCGGTCAGGCTGGGGTCGGCGAAGCGCTGGTTGCGCCCGCTCCAGAACATGGCGAAAAGGCTCGCCTGACTGATGACCACCAGCGCGCTGCCGACGGCCACTCCACTGAGCGATTGCTGATAATGCCCGGTGAAAAACGCCAGCCACAGCAGCAGCAAAGCCAATCCGTAGGTGGCCGCAGCGAGGGCGAAGCGTTTGAGCAGAAGGCGTTGAATGGCGTTATGGGTCAATCGTTGACTCACCGTGCGATAGGAGGCTGACCGAGTGTCCTACTCTACAGACCGGATGCCACTTTAGAGGGCCGGTCGCTAAATGACCACCGATTTTCGGGCTCGAAAATTGACGTCAAATGCATGACCTGATTGAGCTGCATTGATGCCCGCACCAGGTCCCTGTGGTGAGTGGATTTATCTTCGATGGGCTGCGAAGTGGCCCCTTGCAATCTTTCATTCACGCCAAGCGCAGAGGTTTTACGGCTGCTGCGCAGCCGAGCGGGGATAAATCCCCTCGCCACGGGGCATCCGACCAAAAGCCAATGTGTGCCCACCACCGAGCCGCGGTATACTGCCGCGCCTTTTTAGCGTCGCGCCACAAAGGGACAGCCGCAAGCCTCAAGCGGCAAGCTCAAGCTGTCCGCGTAATGCTTAACTTGCCGCTCGAAGCTAGAAGCTTGTAGCTGCCCCATCGTGTTTTAGAGGAGCGCGACTCATGACCGTGATCAAGCAAGATGACCTGATTCAGAGCGTTGCCGACGCCCTGCAGTTCATTTCCTATTACCACCCCGTGGATTTCATCCAGGCGATGCACGAAGCCTACCTGCGCGAAGAATCGCCAGCGGCCCGTGATTCGATGGCGCAGATCCTGATCAACTCGCGCATGTGCGCCACCGGCCACCGCCCGATCTGCCAGGACACCGGTATCGTCACCGTGTTTGTCCGTGTCGGCATGGACGTGCGTTGGGACGGCGCCACCATGGGCCTGGACGACATGATCAACGAAGGCGTGCGTCGCGCCTACAACCTGCCGGAAAACGTCCTGCGTGCCTCGATCCTCGCCGACCCGGCGGGTGCTCGCAAGAACACCAAGGACAACACCCCGGCCGTTATCCACTACTCCATCGTCCCGGGCAACACCGTGGAAGTGGACGTGGCGGCCAAGGGCGGCGGTTCCGAGAACAAGTCGAAAATGGCCATGCTCAACCCGTCCGACTCGATCGTCGACTGGGTATTGAAGACCGTGCCGACCATGGGCGCCGGCTGGTGCCCACCGGGCATGCTGGGTATCGGCATCGGCGGCACCGCCGAGAAAGCCGCGGTGATGGCCAAGGAAGTGTTGATGGAATCCATCGACATTCACGAGCTCAAGGCCCGTGGCCCGCAGAACCGCATCGAAGAAATGCGTCTGGAGCTGTTCGAGAAGGTCAACCAGTTGGGCATCGGTGCCCAGGGCCTTGGTGGCCTGACCACCGTGCTCGACGTGAAGATCATGGATTATCCGACTCACGCCGCTTCCCTGCCGGTGTGCATGATCCCCAACTGCGCTGCCACCCGTCACGCACACTTCGTGCTCGACGGTTCCGGCCCGGCCTCGCTGGAAGCGCCACCGCTGGACGCCTATCCGGAAATCGTCTGGGAAGCCGGCCCGTCGGCGCGTCGCGTCAACCTCGACACCCTGACCCCGGAAGACGTGCAGAGCTGGAAACCGGGCGAAACCGTGCTGCTCAACGGCAAGATGCTCACCGGTCGCGACGCCGCGCACAAGCGCATGGTCGAGATGCTCAACAAGGGTGAAACCCTGCCGGTCGACCTCAAGGGTCGCTTCATCTACTACGTCGGCCCGGTTGATCCGGTCGGTGACGAAGTGGTTGGCCCGGCCGGCCCGACCACCGCAACGCGGATGGACAAGTTCACCCGCCAGATCCTCGAGCAGACAGGCCTGCTGGGCATGATCGGCAAGTCCGAGCGCGGCCCTACCGCGATCGAAGCGATCAAGGACAACAAAGCCGTGTACCTGATGGCCGTCGGCGGCGCTGCTTACCTGGTGGCGCAAGCGATCAAGAAGTCCAAGGTGCTGGCATTTGCCGAGCTGGGCATGGAAGCGATCTACGAGTTCGAGGTCAAGGACATGCCGGTCACCGTTGCGGTGGACAGCAAAGGTGAGTCGGTACACATCACTGGCCCGGCGATCTGGCAGCAGAAGATCAGCGAAAGCCTGGCGGTGGAAGTGCAGTAAGCCCTTCGCTTGCATGAAACGGCCGGCCATCCGCAGCGATGGACCGGCCGTTTTCACATGTGCAAACCGATCGCGATAAAAAAGCTGCCGGTGCATACAAAATGATCTTGTGCACCTGTCAGATCTGACAGGTTCATCTTTGGCCTTTTCTTGTTAGCGTCGATCCAACACGCCCACGCTGCGCGCTATGGATTCGACCATGCCCGACCAAGATTTGAGCATCACCGCACCGGCCATCGCCAAGAGTTCATCGATAGCCACGATCGGCAAGAGCTGGAGCGCTGTAGGGCCCACGGGCACAGCGGGGTTCGAACTGCCGATCCCTGCGAGCGTTGGGCGCGGTTTTGATCCGCAAATGACGCTTTCGTGCAGCAGCCAGAGCGGTAACAGCGCGTTTGGCCTGGGCTGGAATCTCGGTCTGAGTCAAATCAGCAGACGCACCAACAAGGGCGTACCGCGCTACAGCGAGCACGACGAAATCATCGGTCACGACGGTGAAGTGTGGATGCCCGAGCTGGATGATGACGGGAAGCTGAAATCGCGCAGGGAGCAAACCTACCGGGATGTCGTCATTGCTGCCCATGATGTCGTGTCTTACCGGGCGCGTATCGAGGGTGATTTCTCGCTACGCGAACGCTGGCAACCGGCTGACGGTGGAGCGCCCTTCTGGCTGGTACACGGCGCCGACGGCACATTGCACGTCTACGGCAAAACCACCGCCTCACGCCGTGCCGACCCCGACGACGAATCGCGCATCAGCAATTGGCTGCTGTGTGAAAGCATGAACGCCCATGGCGAACACATCTGCTACGAATACAAACCCGACGATCAGCCTGACGAACAAGACCCGATTCACGACTATCGCGCCCAGCGTTATCTGCGACGGGTGTGTTACGGCAATGCCACGGCGAGCGATCACCTTTACAGCTGGGACACTGACCGACCGACGGATCTGCCATGGCATTTTCAACTGGTGTTCGATTACGGCGAACGCAGCAATTCGCTGACGGAGATTCCGAGCTACGAGGAAGTGAACCGCTGGCGGCTGCGACCGGATCCGTTTTCCAGCTATGGGCAGGGTTTTGAGCTGAGCACCCGCAGGCTCTGCCAGCAAGTGTTGATGTTTCATCACTTCCCCGGGGGCCTGGCGACAGAGGTAAAACTTGCACGTCGCCTGCTGCTGGAATATCGACCGTTCCAGAACATTGCGCAGTGGGCTTACAGCCAGATCACTGCAGCGCACTATCAGGCGTTCGATGGCCAAGGCAATGTCGAACACACTCCACCGGTGGAATTCGACTACTCGCCTTTCGAGATCAATAAAACCCCTGCCCGGCTGTTGGAAAACGAGACTCAACCGGGCATCGAAGACGGCGGGTTCTATCAATGCGTCGATCTGTATGGCGAGGGCGTGCCGGGCTTTCTCTGCCGCTACGACAACGCCTGGTATTACCGAGAACCGCGACGCGCGGCACCTGGTACCGAACTGATCGGTTACGACCCATGGGTTTTGCTGGACAGGATCCCGGTGGCAGATCGCAACCGCGCCGTGGCGCAACTGCTTGACCTGACCGGTGACGGCCGCCTGGATCTGATCATTGCCCGGTTGGGTTACTGCGGTTTTCATGCGTTGAATGCGCAGCGGCAATTCGAACTGTTCAGCGCGTTCGACACGTTTCCCCGGGAACACCAGGATCTGACTTTGACCATGGGGGATTTCAGCGGGGACGGGCTGATGTCAGCGGCCAGCATCAGCCCCGACCGCGTACGTCTTTATGCCAGCCTGCGCGAAAAAGGCTTCGCCGCCGCACAGGAAATCCCCCATGAATACGCAGACGATCGTCTGCCGGTGTTCAGCAACTCGCGAAGCGAACTGGTGCTTCTGGGCAATCTGCTTGGCAGCGACATGCCCGAGCTGTGCCGCATCCGCCATGACGAGGTCCGCTGCTGGCCGAATCTTGGTCATGGCAAATTCGGTCAAGGTCGCAAGATCAGCGCCCTGCCCTTCACCCATGAAGAATTCGACGCCTCGCGAGTACGTCTGGCCGATCTCGATGGCTCCGGCGCGCCCGCGCTGATCTATCTCAAATCCGATGGGTTCGACATCTACCTGAACCGGGGCGGCAATGGCCTGGAGCAGATTCCCGTCAGCGTGCCGTGGCCTGAAGACGTGCGCTATGACCGTTTGTGCCAGGTCAGTTTCGCCGACCTGCAAGGCCTCGGTTGCGCCAGCCTGATTCTGACGGTGCCGCATATCCAGCCGCGGCATTGGCGCTACGATTTTGTTGCAGCCAAGCCCTACCTGCTGGTCAACAGTAACAACAACATGGGCTGTTCCAGCAGCGTGACTTATCGCAGCTCGGCTCAGGAATGGCTGGATGAAAAGGAGCGGCTGCTGGCACTTGAGCGTGCACCGGTATGTCATCTGCCATTTCCGCTGGCCGTGGTGAAGAAGCAGGAGCAACACGACGAGATCACCGGCAACCGGTTGACCCAGTCGTTCACTTGGCGCGAAGGGTTCTACGACGGCAAGGATAGGGAATTTCGTGGGTTCGGCTACTTGCAGCAACTTGACTGCGAGGTTGGAGCCGATCCTTCAGAGCCCGGCTTCAGCGAGCCAGTGCAAACATGCACCTGGTTTCACAACGGTCAGGAAATCAATCGCTCCCGCGACGATTATTTCAGCGCGGACGCGGACGCCTGCCCGTTGGGCGAAACCCTGTTCAGTCGTTACCACCCCAAAGGTGAAATCGATGAGCCCGTCACTCCGGAGGGGTCCGACAGTCGCTATCGGATTGCGCAGGCACTGGTTGGCTCGGTCGCTCGAACAGAAATTTTCCCCTACCGCGCCGATGCGCAGGCGCCCGGTGCAGCCGCGCTGTACTCGGTAGAAGAGAAGCGCTATCTGGTTCGCGAGGTACGACCGCAGGGGCAATATGCCGCAGCCGTGCTGCTACCCCTTCAGGCCGAAGCAATCAGTTATCAGTACGACGGCTTTATCAATGACCCGCTGTGCCGCCACGATGTCATCCTGCGCTGGGACGCTTACGGCGCCGCGACCCACGCACTTACGGTGAGCTATGCGCGCAGGTTGACCGCCCAGAGCCCGCCCCCCTTCACCGAAGACCATCTGAATCAATGGTGGTCCGACGCTCACGACGAAGCGCAGCAATACTTTTACATCAGTGAAACCCGTGCACGCCGGATCAATCTGGTCGACTCGCAACAGTGGCGATTGGGCCTGCCCTATCAGGATCAGGGCAATGCCTTGAAGTTGGCCAAGGGCGATCTGCCGGTCGGGCTCAACCCGGGACAGGTATCGTTCGAGTTTCTGCGAGAGCACCAGGATTCCACGCAATGGCATAGCGAACGGGTGCTGACTTCCCAATCGATCCAGCGCTATGTGAGCGTGGACGGTATCGAACTGGATGACGGTGTCGCCGGGTTCGAAGCCCTGGCGCATTCTCTGGAGCTGGCGCTACTGGACAAGACCGCGCTGGACGCTTACAGCGTTGTGCCAGGCCTGGTCATCCGTGAAGCCCTGCTGGATATTGGCTATGCGCCCATGCCGCCGTTGTTCGAAGCGGCGCCGAGTGACGAACAGAATCTCTGGTCGTCGCGCTTCAATTTTTCTCGCTACGGCAACCTGCCAGCGTTCTACAACGTGCTCGCATTCAACGAAACGCCAAGCCATGGCATAACCACGGCGGTTTACGACAGTCATTACCTGACGATCAAGCGGATGGAGTTGCCGGACGGTTGTGCCGTGCGCGTCGCGGAATTCGATTACCACGCGCTGAAACCCCTGCGAGTCATCGACGCCAACGACAATCTCGAAGAAGTTATCTACGAGCCTTCCGGTCAGCCATTGGTCACAAGTTTCCAGGGTACGGAAAATGGCAAACCCGCCGGCTTCCATGCCCTGAGCGACTATCGGCCGTTGCCCGACACTCATCCGGAATGGGCCATCGCCAATCCGGCGCAGGCCGTCCAGGGCGCAGCGAGTACCCTGCACAAAAACCTGTTCAGCTGGATGGCAGCCATTCCTGCTTCGGCGCTTGGGCGCCAAGGGATCAAACAAGGCGACCTGCTGCCCGGCGGACACATTCGCGCCAGCACACGTCGCCGGCTGACCCTTGCCCGGACATTGACGCTCGATGATCAGCGGATGCTCGAGGCCATCAGCTCAGCGTGTCGAGAACCTGTACACACCGTGATACTCAGCGCCGACCGCTATCCCGACGATGCGATCGATGCGCAGATCCAGATCGTCAAAGCCTGTGTCGACGGTTTTGGTCGTGCATTGCAAACCCTGCAATTGGTCGACCCGGGGCCGGCGCATGACGTGGACCCGAACACTGGCGAGTTGCTTGCCGAAAACGCTGAGTTGCCTGCCGATCCACGCTGGCGCGTCAGCGAACGGGTCGAATACAACAACAAGGGTTTGCCCATACGCCAGTACCGGCCGTTCTTTGCCAACAGGCACTGCTACGTCAATGATCAATCGCTGCACAGACTCGGGCTGTTCGACCAATTGTTCTATGACGCGCAGGGGCGTCCGATCAAGCTGGTCAACGCCAAAGGCGACTTTTCCCGCCAGACTTACCATCCCTGGTATCACACCAGCGAAGATTTCAACGACACCGCCGAAGAGCAAGAGTCCGCTCGTGAGTCAGGCTCATGACCTCCTCCCTGCATTGGCGCACGCCGTCACTGGCGGTCATCGACGGCCGCGGCCTGCCGATCCGACAGGTCGCTTACTTGCGCTCAGCAGTCGGTGCCACACCCAGCGCTCTGGTGACGACCCGGCAACACGATCTGGCAGCGCGCCACGTGGCGCAGCAGGATCCGCGCTTGCCAATGGCGAACGCCACCACCACTTACATGCTCAATGGCACAACGCTGTTCACCGATAGTGTCGATTCGGGCTGGCGCCTGGTCCTGCCAGGCATGGCCGGCGAGCCTTTACAGCGCTGGGATGAGCTTGGCCATCACTGGGAATCGACATTTGACCCGCTGCTTCGCGTGAAAACTCTCAGGGAACACGGCGAGGACCTGGGCGAGAGTTTCACCTATGGCAAGAGTGATGCCGATGCAAGCCATAACCTGCGGGGGCAGTTGAACAAGCAGACAGATGCTTCAGGTTTACTGGAGATCACCGGCTACTCCCTCTCCGGCCAGACGCTCGTGGAAACCCGAACCTTCCATGATGACGAGCCATTCACCACGCGCCAGATGATCAGCCCCGTCGGTGCTGTCCTGGAGCAAACCGACGCCGGCGGTCATCGCCGAGCATCACGCCATGGTCTTGCCGGGCAGCTCAGGCAAGTGGATCTTGAGATCAAGGGGCACTCCGTCAAGCGAGTGATGCTCGATGCACAGTACAACGCCAACAATCAGACCATCGCGCAACTGGCCGGCAACGGCGTGCTCAGCCAATGGACATACGACCCGGCCGACGGGCGTTTGCACACGCAAACAAGTCACAAACCCGGTGAAGACAGGCTGCAGGATCTCGAATATTTCTACGACCGCGTCGGCAACGTCATTCGTATCGAAGATCACGCTTTCGAGCCGACCTGGTCCGCCAACCAGCGGGTCGATGGCCATCGCGAATTCAGCTACGACTCGCTGTACCGGTTGATCCACGCCACGGGTCACGACGACGCCCTGCCCCCGGACATCCCCGGTCTGCCGCAACCGCCCACCGAAAAAAACCGCCTCAACTATACCCAGACGTACAGCTACGACGATGGCGGCAACCTGATCGAACTGCGTCATCAGCGCGACGGCGCCAGTCGCACCCGGCGCATGTACATCGACGATCAAAGCAATCGCGGTGTGCGCCGGGAAACGGGCGATGATGAACCGGACTTCAGCAACTGGTTCGACCTGCACGGCAATCAGCGCAGGCTGCGGCACGGCCCGACCTTGCACTGGAACAAGCGTGACGAGCTGGAGCACATCGATCTGGTGATGCGGCCGGACAGCGCCAACGACGCCGAATACTACCGCTACAGCCAGGGCGTGCGAGTGTTCAAGCGCCACGAAACCTTTGCTCCGGGTGCCAACCATTTTCATCAGGTCCGCTACCTGCCCGGTCTGGAAATCCGCAGCAAGGACAACGGCGAAGAACTGCACGTCATCAGCCTCGGCAATGCACGCTGCCTGCACTGGGTGACCAATCCACCTGCCGAAAACAACCAGGTGCGTTACACCCTCGACGACCATCTCGGCTCTTGCGTGATGGAACTGAACGAAGAGGCGACAGTTACCAGCGAAGAAGGCTACTACCCCTTCGGCGAAACCGCGTGGATGGCGCCGGAATCGGAAATCGAATACCGCTTCATCCGGTATTCCGGCAAGGAAATGGACGTCAGCGGGTTGTATTACTACGGCGCCCGTTATTACGCGCCGTTGTTGCAGCGCTGGATCAGTGCCGATCCGGCGGGGGATGTGGATGGGTTGAACCTGTATGGGTTCGTCGGGAACAACCCGCTGACTTTTGTGGATGTGCATGGCAACAGCCAAGACAGATTCGATATCGTCAATTTCTCAAGGTTTGCAACGGTACTCGGCAACCACGCTGCTATGACGCAGGACAAGATGCTGAAAATTTCACAAAGAAAATACGGGGGGGATCTGCTCAAGAGCGGATTTGCAGAAGCACTTATAGGCACTGCCGGCTTCTTTGCAGGTTACTTCGGCGGCACATTCGTTGGTTCAGAACTTACCGCCGGTATGCCAGAGGCCGTCAAATACCTGGTCGATATGGTTGCCACGCACATCAACGGCGACATTGCCGAGTCGATCGTCGCTCAATTCACGTCCTTTGCAAATATGACAAGCCCATTGATTCCACAAACTTCGGTCATGAGCGTCGAAGCCATTGATCAAAAGATCGCTGGCACGGCGAGTTCATCGAGTTTTACGCCAGCTGATGCGTCCACCATCCTGATGAGCCGTGGCGTCGGATCATATGTTCCAGGCACGGGTGCGGCACTTAACCTGGGTTCGCGAGTGCAGGAAGTGGTGGACATACAAAATGGTCTGGATCCGGTCAAGATTGGAAAAATCGAAACAATGCTCGCCGACTGGCATCAAGCCCTTACTTCGCGAATGACCCATATTGAGAAGGCCTTCAGACGAACAGGACAAAACACGATCAATTCGGCTGACGTGCTATCTGACAAGAGCCGCTTGAAGGATGCCAAAATCATTCGGCTAGATACCTTGCGAGAGCAGACCACTGAGATCCTTGGATTTATCGAAACCACCCAGACCATGATGAAGTGGTACAAGGAAGATTTACTTACAGACAATGTTTTCCTGCGCAAAGAAGCGAAACCGAGGACCGGGTTCAGGGCGAAATTTCAGGCTTTTGTCGAGCGTTTCACCAGACATGTCTACCCACCCCAATGAAGTACGATACCGTCCATTCGCGCACTCCTGCGTTGACGGTCATCGACGCACGTGGTCTGCCAATCCGACAGATCGCTTACCTGCACTCGGTAGCCGCTGATCCGCCAAGCGCTCTGGTATCTTGCCAGCACCACGATGTAGCCGGGCGCCTGGCGGCACAGTACGACCCGCGCCTGCCGGTGGCGAACGCCACCAACGTCTATGCGCTCGACGGCACTGTGCTGTACACCGATAGCGCCGATTCGGGCTTGCGCCTGGTGCTGCCGGGACTGGCCGGCGAACCACTGCATCGCTGGGACAAACGTGATCATCATTGGCAATCGACCTTTGACATGCTGCTACGCGTAAAAACGCTAAAGGAAGCCAGCGGGGATCAGATCGACAGTTTCAGCTATGGTGAAAGTTCCGCCGATGGAGACTGCAACCTGCGCGGCCAGTTGATCGAACAGACGGATTTTTCAGGATCGCTGAAAATCACCGGTTATGCCCTCACCGGCCAGGCGATTGCAGAAACCCGCACCTTTCGCGATGGCGAGCCGTTCACCACGCGCCAGATGATCAGCCCCGTCGGTGCTGTCCTGGAGCAAACCGACGCCGGCGGTCATCGCCGAGCATCACGCCATGGTCTTGCCGGGCAGCTCAGGCAAGTGGATCTTGAGATCAAGGGGCACTCCGTCAAGCGAGTGATGCTCGATGCACAGTACAACGCCAACAATCAGATCATCGCGCAACTGGCCGGCAACGGCGTGCTCAGCCAATGGACATACGACCCGGCCGACGGGCGTTTGCACACGCAAACAAGTCACAAACCCGGTGAAGACAGGCTGCAGGATCTCGAATATTTCTACGACCGCGTCGGCAACATCATTCGCATTGAAGACCACGCCTTCGAACCCACCTGGTTTGCCAACCAGCGGGTCGATGGCCATCGCGAATTCATCTACGACTCCTTGTACCGGTTGATTCGCGCAACCGGTTACGACGACGCCCTACCCCCGGACATCCCCGGCCTGCCGCAACCGACCGATCCGAAAAACCGCCGCAACTACACCCAGACTTACACTTACGACAAGGGAGGAAACCTGATCAAGTTGTGCCATCAGCGCGACGAGGGTTGTCGCACCAGGCGTATGCACATCGACAGTGAAAGCAATCGCGCAGTACGCCGGGAAACCGGCGATGACGAACCGGACTTTGGCAACTGGTTCGACCTGCA